>DATAKL010000046.1:0-9616 GCA_036261625.1 Ignavibacteriales bacterium
GGGAACCCCCGGGAAACGAATTCCCCCAATCCCCCGGAGCCCCGACAAGGGGCGATTTGTATTTAAACGGGATAAACAAGTCGCCCCTCATCGGGGCTCTGAAATTGTGGGGGGATCCGTATCCCAGGGGTTCAGTCGCCCGCCTCAGGGGGGCTTCCTCACCCCGGGCTAAAGACAATGCGCCCCTTATCGGGGCTTAATGACTGCGCTATTCCAGATGCTCTGTTTTCACGAAGTTTTATGAATCGTTAAGTTGACGCGTGAAGGCTCTGGCGCGGTTGGACCTATTTCACCAGCAGCATCTTCTTAACACTCTTAAACTCCTTGCCGTTCAAGGGCGATCTTGCGTCAATGGCGAAAAAGTAAAGACCTGAGGGCAGATCATTGGCTTCAAATCTTACTTCGTATACACCCTGATGCTGTATGCCGTTTACAAGCTCGCGAACCACTTTCCCCAGCGAATTGTAAACGGTCAGCTTTACATCGCTTTCAAAGGGAATGGCATAGCTGATCCTGGTCGATGGATTGAACGGATTCGGATAATTCTGGAAAAGATCAAATTCCAATGGCAGCAGCCCTTCTTTAGTCTGAACAGAAACAATTGTCGTAACGGATGCCTCATTGCTGTACTGCGACAGAGCGGCGCTGTTAAATGTCCTCACCCGGTAAATGTATGCGGTGCCCATCTCTACAGTCGAGTCGATGAAACTGGTGGCATTTGCCCCCGTGCTGTCTATAACACTGAAACTCCCCGTGGATTTCCTTTCAATTATAAATCCCTGCTCGTTGTAAGAGCTTTCAGCCCATGTAAGCTTTACTTTCATCAGCCCGTGTGAACTAGCCGCCAGGGTTTCAGGCGCGGGCAATAGCGTAACAAAACTGCAGACGTTCGAAAACTGGCTCGTTCCTGTAATGTTCTTGGCCCTTACCCTCCAGTAATATCTGGTGCCGAAATTGAGACTGCTGATTTGCTGCGAGGTTCTGGTTATTGTGGAATCTTCAAAGATTATGGCTGAAAAATCGTCCTTTTCTGATACCTGGAGGTAATACATTAGGGCATTCGGCGCCGTATTCCACATGAGCGTTATGCTCAGAGGCTGGAAAGTCGCTCCGTCGGCAGGCGATGCCAGCACAGGAACACCCGGCAAAGGCTTTATTGTGGTGAAATTCCATATGTCCGAGAATATTCCAGTATTACCTCCCTGCTTTGCCCTTACACGCCAATAGTATGTTGTACTGTTCGAAAGCTGCGGAATCTCCCTGGATGTTTCTTTAACATCCTTATCCTCAAAGAATATGGATGAAACAGCAGGAATTGTTGAAACCTGCAGATCATAACTGTCGGCAAAAGGAACAGGCTTCCATTGTAACGTAACATTTAACGGCTGATTAGTTGAAGAGTTTGCCGGGGACAACAGAGGCGTCTGAGCCAGCGCTACCGAAACTTTCCATACATCCGACCAGTCGCTTAATCCTCCCCTGTTGTATGCATTTACCCTCCAGAAATATTTCATGCCGCTTTTAAGACCGCTTATCTGCATGGAATTGGTCCTGAGCGTATCAACGTGATGAGTGACATTGGTAAAGAATGTGTCGGCTGCAAGCTCCAGAGTGTAGATCTTTGCCCCGTCGGCCGGATACCACTTGAAAAGAATGCTCTGAGGCTGCCCGGTAAGCCCGTTTGAAGGGGACTGCAGTACCGGTTTCGGGGGCGCCGCGGCTACAGTGGTAAAGCCCCAGGTTACCGACCATTCGCTTGCCTGCCCGAAAAAATCAATGGCCTTAACCCTCCAGAAGTACTTGCGGTTGTTCTGAAGCCACCACAGTTCACGGTAGGTTGTTGTAACAACGGTATCCTTTACACCGGAATAAAAAAGACTGTCATTAGCTGTCTGTACTTCGTAGGAAACTGCCTCCGATACCGCAGACCAGCTTAAGGTCTGCGAAAGCGGCCGGTCGGTCGACTGGTCCGCAGGCGAATAAAGCTGCGGCACACCGATGGCTAAAGGTGCTTCGGGATAACCTGTAGAGCTGTATGCAGAGGCAAAATTGACTGAAGAATTCAGAAAAATGTAACATAACATCAACAGCATTGTAATCGGTTTCATAGCTATCCTCTCTCTGTGTTAATATATAGTCTGTATTTATGGCTTATTTAACTTCAATTCCGGCAAAAGCCCAATTTATAGCAGCTTACTGTTTATAGCCTGTTATGTTGTGAAAGAACAAAGTACGGCCCCGGGAATGCAGCAAATAATACTGCATGTACTTTTAATTATAAATTTCCCGGGGTAATTATCAAGTGCACACGTCACTATAAATATTGAAATGAAAAAGACTTATGGGTAAGATGAGGTTTTCTGAAGGTGCAGATAAGTCAGAACCCGCCCCGGGGAGCAGTCTCATATTTCAAAGGCTGTTTCCCGGGCGGGTTCAGTTAAACTATAGCCGGATATTTAACCGGGTTTATTTATTTTCCAGATTTTTCTGTATGTCCTGCGCCATTTTCAGGTGCTGGCGCAATGTAGGCAGAGTCTTCTGGGCAAAGGCTTTCAGGTTGGAATTTTGGGCATTCTGAGCCATGTCCTCAAAGTCCTTTATGTCTTTCTCGTGATCCTTTACCATCATATCGATGTACTCTTTATCGAAGTCGCTGCCGTTAAGTTTGGAAAGTTTATCCACTTCGTCGCGGTTTTCACTTTTGAGTGTAGCGGGAACAGGTACATTCTCCTCTGCGGCAATGGATTTCAGTTCATTGTTTACCCTGGAGTGGTCGTCAATCATCCTGCGCCCGAAATCCTTTACTTCCTGGCTCGAGGCATTCTGCACGGCCATTGTGCCCAGTTCAACTTCCATCATTCCGCCGCTTGCAGCATCGGAAATGAACTCCCGCCCCTCACTGGAGACTGTGGATCCGGTTCTTGCACTTCCAACAGCCCCGGTGTTATCGGTTCCGGTTCCAGTTGTTGAAGTGCCCGTATCCGTGCCGGTGCCCGAGGTCGATCTGGTACTTGAGCAGGCATCTATAAAAAACAACATTGCGAACAAAGCTAATATAACTGATAGTTTTTTCATCTTCCTCACTCCTCTCTCTCTCTTGTTGTTGAACAAATCTTAAAATCCCCTTTTTTCACCAAAGCTGACTTCTGTACAATATTTATAAACATAAAGAGTTTTATTTTAATTGCAACACTATATTTTTGAGCCGCCAAACGGCACTTTCCAAAGCTCCGGGATGAAAAATTAATCTGCAAATATGGCAGGAAAGTCATAAATTATGCGGGGGGAATTTTCGATAATAACGTATTATTTAACTTCACACATGGACAAATGAAAATTAAAAGAATCCGCGACTGGGGAGTATTCTCCAAAATCCTGAGCTTCAGCATATTGTTTTCCTTATGCCTCTGGGTAGCCTTCGAATTCTATTTCCTCCCGAAAATTGAAGACAATATTTATGAAAATAAGAAAACGGGCCTGAAAAATGTACTGGACGTTACCTGCTCGGTACTGGAAAACCTGCAGGGCAAGGTTGATAACGGTCTCATGACGCCCGACAGCGCAAAGGCTGTGGCTTTCAACCTCATACAGAACATGAAATTCCACGAAAAGGATTACCTTTTTGTAAATGACCTCGACGGCTACTGCCGCGTTTCACGCAACGCCGCCAACGTGGGCAAGTTTGTGGGCAACGACCACGACGATGCCGGCAACTATACACAGAGGATCTGGAGCAGCATAAGCGAGGAAAAAGGAGGCGGCTCTACCATCTTCCACTATAAGATCAATAACGAAATGATCTCCAAACTCTACTGCTTTGAACTCTTCCGCCCCTGGAAGTGGATAGTGGTTAACGGCATGTTGATTAAGGATATTGATAAGGAGGTTACAGCCGTAAGAACAGACTTCCTGCTTGCAATTCTCATCATTACACTTCTTACTTTAGGAAGCGCTTACTTCTACGCCCGCAATATATCAAAGCCTATCAAACTGCTTTCCGAAGGAGCGCAGAAGGTATCGCACGGCGACTACAGAGTGTCGGTTTCCATCGAAAGCCGTAATGAAGTGGGCAATCTGGCGGGGGCTTTTAACGTTATGGTAAGTAACATCCGTAAACTTGTCGAAGAATCCGGGCAGAAAAAAGAAGAAGCCGAACAGGCGGCCCTTCAGGCTGAGAAAGCAAAGACTGAAGCTCTTGAACAGAGCCGTTACCTTAGCGAAAGCACAAACGAAATGCTCACCGCAATTGAAAGGCTTGCCGAAGGCGACCTTACCGTTTCACTTAAGGCACGGAAGCAGGATGATGTGGGAAGGCTTTATGACGGCTTTAACAGGGCCATTGAACGCATCAGAGAAATGTTTGAAAATATTGTTCAAGCTGTAGGTGCAACCGCATCGGCAACAGGCGAGATATCTTCGAGCACGGAGGAAATGGCTGCAAATTCCAGCCAGCAGACCATGCAGGCCTCTGAAGTGGCCGGGGCTGTGGAGGAAATGACCAGAACCATAATTGAAAGCACGGAAAACTCCAGGTTTGCTGCCGATTCGGCTTTGGAAAACGGCGAAAAGGCTAAAGAGGGAGGCCGCATTGTAATTGAAACAATTAACGGAATGAATAAAATTGCCGAGGTGGTCTTAAGTGCCGCTGAAACTGTTGAGAAACTGGGCTCCAGCAGCAATCAGATAGGCGAGATCATTCAGGTAATTGACGACATTGCAGATCAGACGAACCTGCTTGCCCTGAATGCTGCAATTGAGGCTGCGCGTGCCGGCGAGCAGGGCCGGGGCTTTGCAGTTGTGGCCGATGAGGTGCGTAAGCTTGCCGAGCGCACAACCAAGGCCACTAAAGAGATTGCTCTTATGATCCGGAAGATACAGGAAGACACAGAGCTTGCGGTTTCTTCAATTAAGCAGGGTACGGCAGAAGTTGAAAAGGGCAAGCACCTGGCAGAAAAAGCAGGCGAATCCTTGCAGGAGATAATTGTGGGAACTGAAAAGGGAGCCGATCTCATCAAGCAGCTTGCCGCAGCCAGTGAGCAGCAGGCTTCAACAAGTGAACAGATGAGCCGGAACATCGAGGGCATTAATACTTCGATCCAGCAGTCGTCCTCAGGCATTCAGGAAATTGCAAGGGCTTCAGAGGACCTGAACCGTCTGACGATGAATCTTCAGGATATGATCTCCAGGTTCAGGATCTCAGAAGAAAGATCCCTCCTCTCAAAAAATTAATATCCAATTCCCGTAGGGCGAGCGCCGCTCGCCCTCCTCTGGGATGGCTCGCCCTGGACCAAAATCTTTTCAAATGCCGCGGTAAGCCTGCCCGTCTCTGACGTGGCGGCATCATATTGATAGCCCCCGGGCACAGCCCGGGGGGCATATGATCCCAAAATAATCCCTGCGCTGCGGCCAGCCTGTCCGTCTCTGACGTGGCTGCGCCATATTCCGATTCACCAATGAATAAATTTGGATGAAATGGGATCACCATTTGGGGTGTTTGGGGATTTCTATAATTAATCCGCATCATTCCCAAAAACATGGCGCGGCCACGTCAGAGACGGACAGGCTGACCGCGGCGCCCGGGGGATTTTGGGGGGATTCCATATCCCGGGGTTCCGGCACCCCTTCGGGGCTTGTCACCCTGGGCTATCAACATGAGGCCGCCACGTCAGAGACGGGCAGGCTTACCGCGGCCTTTGACCTGAGATAACATTTAAATTCATGCTGAGACCCTGGGCTGCTGACGCAGTTCCTCGTGGGTATAAAAAAAGAGGCCGCTTGCGCGGCCTCTTTATAAATCATTTATCTATTTTAGTTTCTTATGCGCTTAGGGTTTCCCAGCCTTTTCTATTCATATTGTAATAGATTACTCCGCCGAAGAAAAGTCCGACAAAAAGCAGTACAGCTCCCATGAGTGTATCTCCCAGAACAATGCGGCCTACACCGAATAACGTGCAGTAAATCATAATTACGCCGCTGATCCAGTTCATGAGGTTGAAAAGACCGTCTTTCTGAGGCACTATGTCGGTTGCCTGTCTTGCAACAGGGCCCCACATTGTGGCATTGGGGCGCACCCTGCGGTAGAATGAAAGAAGGACTTCACTCGGCTCGGGCTTGGTCAGGTATGTAACTGTGAGCCATACGGCAGTTGTAATGCCGGTTGTAATAAGGAGTAGATATGCAAAATCCTTCGGGTTGCTTTCAGTAAGACCGAAACCGAACTGCAGCACAAGCGAAACAACAAATGCAGAAGCCATGGCTGAAATTTCGCTCCATGCATTAATTCTCCACCAGAACCAGCGCAGTATGTATACAAGTCCCGTTCCGGCTCCAATAGCCATCAGGAACTGCCATGCGCTTGCAATTGAATCCATATAGAATGTTACAACAGCCGATAAGATCATAAGAACCATTGTAACAACCTGTGAAAACTTAACGTAGTGCTTTTCCGATTTTTCAGGAACAAACCTTCTGTAAACGTCATTTACAACGTAGCTTGCGCCCCAGTTAAGCTGTGTGCCTATAGTCGACATGTAAGCCGCGGCAAAGGCTGCAAGCATGAGTCCCCTGAAGTAAGACGGAAGATCGCTGATCAGGATTCTGATGTATCCCGACTCCGGGTCGGCATGGAAAGCCGGGTCGTTTGCATAGCGGACAACTGCAACAAGGGCTACAATTACCCACGGCCAGGGGCGGAGCGCATAGTGGGCAATATTAAACCAGAGTGTTGCAAGGAGCGAATGCTTCTCGTTTTTGGCGCAGAAGATTCTCTGTGCAACGTATCCGCCGCCTCCGGGTTCTGCCCCCGGGTACCAGCTTGCCCACCAGTTTACGGCAATAAATACAAAGAAAGTTATCATAGGCATCCACGTCGAGTTCAGGTCGGGCACAAAGGACAGAATTGAGCTCGAGGGATCTCTGTGCTGGTCAATTTCGTGCAGCTTTGCAACAAGCGTTCCCATGCCGCCGGTGGCAGAAACGGCATAAACTGCAAGAAGAATAACCATGCTCATCTTCAGGAAGAACTGGAACATGTCCGTCCAGAGTACTCCCCAGAGTCCGGAAAGCGTGGAAATTGAAGCAGTTACGAACATAATAAGAATTGCAAAGATGAGGGCTTCGATCTTAGAGATGCCGAGAACGGACATCATGATTTTCACAATGGCGAGGTTAACCCATCCCATAATGATCAGGTTTATCGGAAGACCCAGATAAATAGCGCGGAAGATGCGCAGGAAAGCTGCCGGCTTGCCGCTGTAGCGGATTTCGGCAAATTCAACGTCAGTTAAAACGCCTGCGCGGCGCCAGAGTTTTGCATAGAAAAACACAGTAAGCATTCCGCTGAAAACCATGCTCCACCAGATCCAGTTGCCTGCAATGCCGTTTCGGGCAACGAGGCCTGTTACAACCAGGGGAGTATCGGCGGCAAAGGTAGTAGCGACCATGGAAGTGCCTGCCAGCCACCAGCTGACATTACGTCCCGAAACGAAAAAGTCGCTTACGCTTTGCGTAGCTCTTTTGCGGAGATAAAGAGCCACAGCCAGGTTAAAAAGGAAGTATAAGGCAATAACCAGCCAGTCAACATAATTTAGCTGCATTAGGAATCTCCAGTTTAATAATCATTAATAACACAGAATATACCGGGTGTAAAATTAAAGAATATTGAAAAATAAACAAAAGAGGGGATTCCGAATTCCCACGGAAATCTTTTTAGAAAATTATGCTTGACATTTGCCCGGAACGAATAGTTCACGACTGACTAGCCACGGCCTTCAGGCCGTGGACAAATGAATCAAATAACCCGGAATCTGGGGCTAAAGCCCGAACGGGAGGGGAATCGCGTAACCACGAGCTAAAGCTCGTGGCTATTCAGGGAAAATATCATTCACCCCGAGCTAAAGCTCGTGGCTATTCAGGGAAAATATCATTCACCCCGAGCTAAAGCTCGCTGGCTATTCAGTGGGAAATCGCGTGTCCACGAGCTAAAGCTCGCTGGCTAGTCAATTGAGAAAGCCCGCTAACGCGGGCTCAAATAACTCCGCTGTAACGAAACGTCGAACGTCGAACGTTGAACGTCGAACGTCGAACGTCGCACTATTTATAGATCTCTATATCAATCGTCCCGTCTTCCTTAACGTATCCCCTGTACATCCCTTCAGTGTTAAAGGGCATTGCAATGTTGCCCTGCCTGTCGAGTGCAATTACGCCGCCGTCGCCGCCCATGTCCCTGAGCTTTTTATTTATAACGAAATCGGCTGCATCCTGAAGCTTCATTCCTTTATATTCCATGAGGGCCGAGATGTCGTATGAAACAACATTACGTATAAAATATTCACCGTAGCCCGTTGCGGACACAGCGCAGGTTTTATTGTTTGCGTATGTGCCGGCTCCTATGATCGGGCTGTCGCCTACTCTGCCGAATTTCTTGTTCGTCATGCCTCCTGTTGAAGTGCCTGCAGCAAGATTTCCTGAATGGTCCAAGGCAGCGCAGCCAACGGTTCCGAACTTGTAATCGTTTACAACTTTCTCGTGAACGCCCAGTTTGTGCCCGCTCAGTGAATCCTGTTTTTCCTTTTCCTTAACCTTCATGAGCTGGTCATATCTTTTCTGGTTGTAGAAGTAGCTCTCAGGCATCATTTGCACTCCCTGACTTCTTGCAAATTCCTCTGCGCCGTCGCCGGTCATCATTACGTGGGGAGATTTATCCATTACGAGGCGGGCCAGGTTGATCGGGTTTTTAATATGGTGCACTCCTGCAACAGCTCCTGCCATGAGGTTCTTGCCGTCCATAATTGCTGCATCCATTTCATTCTGTCCCTTGCTGTTAAATACGGCTCCTTTGCCGGCATTAAACAAGGGAGAGTCTTCCATAACGTTTATTGCCGCTGTTACGGCGTCCAGGCTGGATCCGTTATTTTTAAGTACATTGCTTCCTGCGGTGAGGGCTTCCTTAAGCTTTGCGCGGATGGAATCTTCCTCTGCCTGAGTCATCATGCCTTTTACAATTGTGCCTGCCCCGCCGTGAATGACAAGGACGTATTTATTCTGAGCGGTAATGAACGTGAAGCTGAAAAGAAAGAGTATTACAACTAAAGATCTGAACATGGCGTTATCTCCCCTTAGTGTGGGTATAATAGTGAAACTTAAAGCTGTAAACTAAATACTTAATAAAAGAAAGTCAAAGTGATAAAATTGGAGCTCTGGTGGACAATACAAAGATCAATGAAGAAAGAGTATTTAGAATAACGCAATTGGCAAGCCCCGATGAGGGGCGCATTGTCTTTAGCCCGGGGTGACCAAACCCGCCTTTGGCTTTGCGCGTCAACCTAAGGCACTTGACATAGCCTTGCTATGATTCACTAATTGTGTGACCTTATTGTCACTGGTAGATTTCAAAAAGCCAATGAAAGGAAAGCATCAATAAACGTTCAAATTACAAAGCCCCGACAAGGGGCGATTTGTCTATAGCCCGGGGTGACAAATCCGCCTCTGGCGGATGCCGGAACCCCCGGGAGACCGAATTCCCCCATAATTTCAGAGCCCCGACAAGGGGCGATTTGTATTTAGAGGGGCCAACAAGTCGCCCCTCATCGGGGCTCTTTTGGGTGTGTTTGGGATC
>DATAKL010000049.1:0-250912 GCA_036261625.1 Ignavibacteriales bacterium
GGGAACCCCCGGGAAACGAATTCCCCCAATCCCCCGGAGCCCCGACAAGGGGCGATTTGTATTTAAACGGGATAAACAAGTCGCCCCTCATCGGGGCTCTGAAATTGTGGGGGGATCCGTATCCCAGGGGTTCAGTCGCCCCCATCCGGGGGCTTCCTCACCCCGGGCTAAAGACAATGCGCCCCTTATCGGGGCTTAATGACTGCGCTATTCCAGATGCTCTGTTTTCACGAAGTTTTATGAATCGTTAAGTTGACGCGTGAAGCCTCAGGCGGGCGAATCCGACCGGCGCCTCAAAAAAGCTCAAATGAAAAATTTGGGCTTTTTTTGTGTCCATTCCCACTGAAACTCTTAACGGCATCCAAAAGTCAATGAAACGAGAGAATTTCAAATAACGCAGTTGCAAAGTCCTGAAGGGACATTCTGTCTATAGCACATGGGTGTCCACAAAATCATGCGCCCTGAGGGGGCGCCATTTATGAACACGAAAAGAACATATCGCCCCGTCAGGGCTCTGGGAGGCAGGGATGACCGTTTTTCTCTAAACAGAGCACAACTTCGGTGCTTAGAAATTGCGTAATTCTAAATGCTTTCCATTCTTTGGTCTTTTTGAATTGCTAAATTGAGATCAAAGGCTTTTTTTATTTCCTCGATCCGTGCATGAAACCCCTGTAGGGGATTGATGGCTGAATGGATATGAAGGCAGCAGGATCAATTGTTTCAATTAGTTTTACTGCCGCGCGCTGCTGTTTTCTTTTTAACACTACAACCAGTACCGCAACGCCTCCCGAGGCGCCTTCGCCAGGCAGTATTGTTACACCATATTTCGATTTCCTCAGCATATCGGCAATCCTGTCCGTGCAGTGCCTTGAAATTACGTTTAACTGTATGAAACCGAGTCCTATTTTCTGCTCAAGCGTAATTCCGAGAATGTTGCCCAGGGCAAATCCGCCGGCATAGCCGAAAAGATTTACCGTCTGATCCATGTGCTGCACTATGTAACGCATTGCTGTAATCCATATAAGGACCTCAAAAAATCCCGCAAGTCCTGCATAGTACTTCTTCCCCTGAATTACAAGAATGGTCCGCATGGTTCCTATTGTAACATCGCAGACACGCATACCTGCTATTAAAAATGCTCCAAGAAGTGATTCAATCATGGTATAACTTATATTTTTATGCAAACTTAATATTTAATTTGACCTAAATAAAGTTTAAATTGCTTTGTTATTATTAATATTTTAGCATAAAAAAATGTACGAAAGCGAAAGAGAAGATCTGGTCCGGAAACTTGAAAACAATGGAATAACTGACAAAGCGGTGCTTAAAGCGCTTTCAGAAGTGGAAAGACACCTTTTCGTCCCTGATGTCATGATATCTCATGCATATAAAGATGTGGCTCTTCCGATCGGCTACGGTCAGACAATTTCACAGCCATATACAGTGGCTTTTATGTCTCAGGCCTTAAGGCTTAAACCGGGCAGTAAAGTCCTTGAAATCGGCACCGGCTCGGGCTATCAGGCGGCAATTCTTTTTAAGATGGGGATGAGGGTCTATACCATTGAACGCAATGCTGAAATATCCCTCAGAACTCAGAAACTGTTCGATAAACTTGGCATACGCGCCGTCTGCCGCATCGGCGACGGAACGATCGGTTGGTCTGAATTTGCCCCTTACGACGGCGTTATTGTAACTGCAGGAAGCCCCGTGGTTCCCGTTAACCTGAAAAAACAACTTGACATTGGCGGAAGACTCGTAATCCCTGTTGGTGATAAGAAATCCCAGACACTTAAGATTATCACCAAGACGGGTGAGGACACATTTGAAACCGAAGAAGTCCCCCGCTTTGCCTTTGTACCCCTTATCGGAAGAGAAGGTTGGAACGAAAAGTAATCGTTATTGCCGGCCCTACTTGCTCCGGTAAAACTTCAGTCAGTATTAATCTGGCTAAAAACCTAGGTTCGGAAGTTATTTCTTCCGACAGCCGCCAGGTCTACCGTTATCTCGATATCGGAACGGCAAAACCCTCAGAAAGCGAGCTGAAGGAGGTAAAACACCATTTTATCAGTTCACTTAATCCGGATGAGGATTTTAACGTCTCAAGGTTTGAGGAAGATGCGCTTCAGATAATAAGCTCTCTGCATAAGGAAAATAAAATTCCTGTTGTAGCCGGGGGCTCGGGCCTCTATATAAAAGCTCTTACTGAAGGCATATCCACCACTGCAGAGACCGATGAAGCTTTAAGAGAGGAACTGAAGGCAAAGCTCGACACAAACGGGCGCGAATTTCTTTACGATGAACTAAAGAAAGCGGACCCAAAGGCAGCCGAAACGATGCTCCCGCAGAACTGGAAGCGCGTCATGCGTGCTCTTGAGGTATTTTATCTTACCGGTCGTTCAATTTTAGAGCACCACGAGGAATACGAAAGAAATCTGGATTTAGATTTTCTTCAGTTCGGACTTAACTGGCAGAGGGAAGTTTTATACCGCAATATTGAGTCGAGGGTCGACAATATGATCGCCTCCGGCCTCATTGAGGAGGTTAAAAATGTTCTTTCCATGGGATACAGCACAAGCTTAAACTCACTTAATACTGTGGGCTATAAGGAAATAATTATGTATCTTTCGGGTGAAATTTCTCTCGAGAGGGCAATAGAACTTATTAAAAGGAATACCCGGCGTTACGCAAAGCGTCAGATGACTTGGTTCAGGCGTGATGAGGGGATTCACTGGTTCGACATCTATTCTAAAGAAGATCTCCTGAATGTTCCTGACAGGATTTTAAGATTCCTTCAGTAAGGAATTTTTAATATATTGTTTTATCCATCAACAATATGAAGAGCCGCCATGAAAGAAAAGATCAGGATTGCCTCCGGACAGGGTTTCTGGGGCGATTTAATTGAAGCCCCTTTTAATCAGGTAACTAAAGGCGATGTAGATTATCTTGTTATGGATTACCTCGCCGAGGTAACAATGTCAATTCTGCAGAAGCAGAAAAATAAAAATCCGAAGCTGGGCTATGCAAAGGATATCCCGGAGCTCATGAAGAGAATACTCCCCGTCTGCAAGAAGAAGGGAATAAAGGTCATTACCAACGGCGGGGGCGTCAATCCCATGGCATGCGCCGAGGCGGTCTTTGAGGTCGCAAAATCTCTCGAAATAAGCGATCTTAAAATCGGCATCGTACTGGGCGACGATATTAAACCCGGAATTGACGACCTCGTGCACCATGGGGCACACCTCGACAATATGGAAACCGGCGAATCCATAGGCCGCTACTTAGATAAAATCCTTAGTGCAAACGTATACTTCGGAGCTTTCCCGATAGTTGAAGCCCTTTCTAAAGGCGCTGATATCGTAATTACCGGACGCACAACAGATACCGGACTTACTCTGGCCCCAATGATCTATGAATTCGGATGGGGAAAACAGGACTACGACCTTCTTGCAGCTGGTACTGTGGCAGGACATATATTGGAATGCGGTGCTCAGGCCTCAGGCGGAAATTTCCTGGGGGACTGGCAGTCGGTTGAAAATATGGCCGATATCGGTTTCCCGATTGCAGAGGCATATCCCGACGGCAGTTTTGTTATTACAAAGCATGAGGCGCTTGGAGGCAAGGTTACCTTCGAGACCGTTGCCGAACAGCTCCTTTATGAAATTGGAGACCCGACTTCATACATTACCCCTGACTGCATTGCCGACTTTACTTCCATTAAGCTGGAAGACTTAGGCAATAACAGGGTAAGGGTTTATGACATAAAAGGAAAGCCTGAGACAGAGTTTTATAAGGTTTCCTGCTCATATTCTGACGGTTATTCAGCCGCGGGAAGCTTAACCTATTCCTGGCCCGACGCACTGAAAAAAGCAGAAGCCGCCGACAAGATACTCAGAAAAAGGATGGAAAAACTGGGGCTTAAGTTTGATGAGGTAAGAACGGAATTCGTAGGCTATAACTCATGCCACGGCCCTCTGGCAAGGAATCTGCCGGAGGATGACATAAACGAAGTAATGCTCCGCGTTGCCGTTCGGGGCAATGACTATTATTCGGTGGAAAGATTCGGCAAGGAAATTGCACCCCTCATCCTCACAGGTCCTCCTGCTGTTACAGGTTTTGCCGGGGGCAGGCCCAAGCCGAGTGATGTGGTTGCATACTGGCCGGCTTTAATACCAAAGAAACTGGTTACTCCTGAAGTTCAAATAATGGAGATGAACTGATATGAAAATAAAACTTCTTGATATCGCTCACGGCAGAAGCGGCGACAAAGGGGATGCCGCAAATATAGGTATTATTGCCTACGACGAGAAAGGCTATGAAACAATTAAAAACTATCTCACTGCCGAAAGGGTAAAGGAACATTTTAAGGGTATCTGCCTGGGGAAGGTGGAACGGTATGAACTTCCCAACCTGAGGGCCCTGAATTTTCTGCTTCATGAAACTTTAGGCGGCGGCGGAACCGTTTCATTAAAACATGATGCACAGGGGAAAACCCTGGCAGCGGCGCTCTTAAGAATGGAATTGGATATTTAAGGCATTTTTAAGATCTTTTAATCAGGAATTGCCAGAATTATTTTTTCCGGCCCCGTCTTTTTTCGACAGGGCCTTTTTTTAATCTATTTTTCAGTTAATAACAACAGGAATTTTAATGTACGACGAAGAAGTAAGAAAGTTATCGGACTATCAGGCTAGAATCAATAATCTGCGGAGCTATCTTTGACTTGGATGCCAGGGAAGAAAAAATAAGGGGATTAAAGCTGAAGACAGAGGACCCCTCATTCTGGAACGATCAGCAGGAGGCACAGAAAGTGCTCCAGCAGATCAAGTCTCTTCAGGAATGGGTGGATCTTTACGACGATGTTAAAAAAAGAAGCGAAAATATACACGACATTATAGAACTTGCCCGCACGGAAAATGACGATTCATTCCAGGAGGATATACAGACCGAACTTGAATCCTTAAGGGAAACGCTCGAAAATCTGGAATTCAAGAATATGCTAAGCGGGAAAGATGACGACAAGAACTGCATTCTAACCATCCACTCCGGAGCCGGAGGCACGGAGGCTCAGGACTGGGCTGAAATGCTGATGCGTATGTACCTCAGATACGGCGAGCAGAACGGCTTTAAGATGACAGTTCTTGATATGCTTGAAGGCGACGGCGCCGGTATTAAAAGCGCTACAATTGAAGTTACAGGGGAGTTTGCCTACGGATACCTTAAGGCCGAAAACGGCGTGCACCGCCTGGTAAGAATTTCTCCTTTTGATGCAAACAAAAGAAGGCATACATCTTTTGCTTCTGTGTTTGTTATTCCTGAGGTGGACGACTCAATTGAAATAGAGATTAACCCGGCAGACCTGAGGGTGGATACCTACCGTTCAGGCGGCAAGGGAGGACAGAACGTAAATAAGGTTGAAACTGCCGTCAGAATAACCCATATACCTTCAGGTGTTGTGGCTGCCTGCCAGACTGAACGAAGCCAGCTTCAGAACAGGAATAATGCAATGAAGCTCTTAAAATCCAGGCTCTACCAGATCGAACGGGAAAAGCAGATTGCAGAGCTGGACGAAATTGAAAAAGGCAAGATGAAGATAGAATGGGGAAGCCAGATCCGCTCCTACGTTTTCCATCCGTACAATATGGTTAAGGACCACAGGACAAACGTTGAGACTTCTGACGTGCAGGGTGTCATGGACGGCGATCTGAATAAATTCATAAAAGCATTTCTTCTCATGTTCTCACAAAACAATAAGGTCTGATGAAAACATTAACTGAATATCTCTGGTTTAATACAAAAAAGCACCGCGAGTATATTAATATTACGCGGGAAGTTGAAGAAGTGCTTCATAAAAGCGGAATTAAAGAAGGGATGATACTTGTCTCAGCCATGCACATTACGGCAGGAGTATATGTTAACGACGCTGAACAGGGCCTAATTCAGGATATTGACGAATGGCTTGAGAAACTGGCGCCATTTAATCCCAATTACCGCCATCACCGCACGGGTGAGGATAACGGGGACTCTCACCTGAAGAGCCTCCTGGTGCATCATGAAGTAATAATTCCCGTTACGGAAGGGAAGCTCGATTTCGGACCCTGGCAGCAGGTGTACTACGCCGAGTTCGACGGCCAGCGCCGCAAGCGTCTCATTATAAAGGTTATGGGTGAATAGTTTTTTGTAGGGGCGAGCGGCGGCTCGCCCAAAAGGCATAAATAATCAAATATAAAATGAAAAAAGATACCCGGCAAAAAAGTAGTGATTTTTTCGACCGTGTCTACGAGGTTGTAGCTCAAATACCTTACGGTAAAGTTACAACATACGGCACTATTGCAGAATTATGCGGCACAAAGGCTTCTGCCCGCACTGTCGGCTGGGCCTTAAACGGCGCAAAGGATTCTGAGCTCCCGTGCCACAGGGTTGTAAACCGCTACGGGGCTTTGACAGGAAAAGTACACTTCGGTAGTCCAAACATAATGGAAGAACTGCTTAGAAGTGAAGGCGTGGAATTTGACTCTGAAGGGTGCGTCTTAATGGAGAAGTTTTTCTGGAAGCCTGAATTAAAAAAATCGGGAAGGAAAAGAAAACAGGCTAAATAACAGACATTCCTTTAATTCCCGATTTTAATACTCTCTTTTAAATTTCAATATCTTTCCACACTTACCGAAGATACTCCGGCAGCAATATCCAGGTAGATCTTCTTTGCGGTCTGCTGAAAATCAGGCGTGCGGTAGACATTATCCTCAATCTTTTGGAAATCGCTGAACTCCTTCCTGGAAAAATGCGTATCCGAATTGATCTCGCATCCGCTCGACCTTGGAACCAATATCTCAAGGCGGCTTACACCCGACTCAAATCTAACCCTTGTCAAAGGGTTTTTATCCCCCAGCTTCAGCTTAAGTGACGAGGCCCCGGACTTCAGGTTAATGTTCTCTGTCTTAAAAGGCTCCAGGTCCATATTGACTGAAGCCGCTCCCACGTTTAGATCCATGTCCCAGACAGGGTTTGAATTAAGCTTCATTACCATATGATTCTTCCCGAGGCCGTGAATAATCCTCGGATGCTTGTCGGCCATATCAAAGTAAATGTCAGCCGTGCCGTCACTGGTTTCATTATTTAAGGAAAAGTCGCTGAAGCCGCCGTTTACCTTTGCATAAACAAGACTGTCTGTCGTACCGTCAAGGTTGAAGTTCCCGGCAGCAGCCTCCATGTTCAGTTTTGCCTTCTTTATGCTCTGTTCATAGGGAAGTGTGAATTCCTTCACGTTGACGTTAAAATCCTCACTTTCACCGTCGAAGAACAAAGAAAAACTCTTGACCCCGGCAAAAATTACCACGCCGAGAAGAAAAGAAATAAAAAGGACAATAATCCACCTGAATTTTGTTTCCCGGAAAATAAAATAGACTCCTATTAAAACCAGCACCAATGGCCACAGATCCCAGAGCATCTCCCAATTGAAATTTAAGACCATGAAATTATTCAGAAGTACAAGAATGCCCAGTGTTACAAAGAGAATCCCCCAGAACAAATGATTTGTACGCATTTTAATTCTCCCGTCTATTTTTTGAAGATCTAAGTAATAGTCCTACACCCAGAGCTACAAGAATAAGAGGCCACAGGTTGTGGAATTCAACATAGGGGAAAAAGCGGTCGGCAAAGAAAAGGAGACCCAGACCAACCAGAATATATCCCAAAACAGGCCTGTTTCTTCTTCTGTCCCTGTAGACTTCTGATTTGACAGGCTCTGCCTGTGAAGGTGCCGGACCTGCTCCAGCCTCAGCTGTTGTTTCACTTCCTGCCGGAGCCGTAAAGGCGCCGGAAGCTGAGGCTGATGCCGGGGCAGCAGCAATCTGTTCTTTATAAGGGACAATGATCCAGAGCAGTATATAAACTATTATTCCCATGCCGGAGAGTATTGTAGCAGCAACAAAGGCAATTCTAATGATTACCGGATCCACGTCAAAATATTCAGCAAGGCCGCCGCAGACGCCGGCTATCATTTTGTCTTTTTGAGAGCGATATAATCTTTCACGCATAACCCTTCTCCTTTTGAGGTTGTTTCTACAAGTTTAGACTGTTTCTCAGGCGTAAAAGTTCTATTTAGGGAAAAAATATTTTTTATCTTTTTTCAACGTTCTGAAGCGGGGCAGCCAGACTGATTGCCTTAAAGAACCTGAAGTGGTTTTCAATTGACTTATTCCAGTACTGCCTGTTATGGGTGCCGGGCTGTGAAATGAAAGTTGCTTTAAGCTTTAAGCTGAGGCACTTTTCATAGAATCTTTTATTTACATTATAAGAAAAGTCTTCTGTTCCGCAGTCAAAAATAAATTCCTTATCTGTACCTTTAATATTATCCAGCAGGAAAATATCCGAGTTCTTCTTCCAGTTTTCGGGCTTTTCAGTATACTTGCCCAGAGCATTCAGCATGCTCCAGCGGTCAGGGAATTCTGTAATGTCCAGAATGCCGCTTGTACTGCCCGCACTTTTGAACAGGCCGGGGTGTTTAAGCATCATCATCATTGCCCCGTGGCCTCCCATGCTGAGTCCTGTAATAAAGACGTTTGACTTATCGACCCGGTAGGTGCTTTCCACTTTGGGCAGGAACTCCTGAATAAAGAAAGTCTCAAAGTGACTTTTGGGATTTATGGGACTATCTACATACCAGGAATCATAAAACCCGTCGGGGCAGACAATTATAAACTGGTACTCGTCTGCATATTTCTTAAGGCCGCCCGAGACATCATCCCACTGTCTGTAATTTCCGCTCCAGCCGTGGAGCATTATCAGGAGGGGATAGCTTTTAGCGGTGCTGTAGCCCTCAGGCAGAAAGACAAGCGAGGTGTCTGCATGAGGAATATTCTTTGATTCCAAGATCAGCATGTCCTGCGAAAAGACCTGCTTTAATGAAATCAATAAAAGTATAAGGAGTATTTTCTTCATTTAAGAATTCCTGAAATTTAATTTATGAAGAGATAGTCGAACACGTTACTTTCGGAGGGCGATTTCTTTCCGCCGCCTTCCCACTCTGAGGCCTTAAGTCCTACATTTCTGAATTCCCCGATGCCGGCTCCGCCGTGGTCATCCTGTGCCCCGGTAAGTATCGTAATCTTTGAGGCTGGGCTTATTGTGCCCAGAAGGCTCTTCGGAACAGAAAACTGAATAGTCTTCTTTAATACGCTTCCAAGAGGATTTTTTATATCTTCCTGAAGAGGCAGATATGCAGCCAGAATTTTCCCCGAGGCTTCTTTAACTTCAAAGCCGCCACCAACGTTCACCTGTCTTGTAAAAGCCCTTTCAACGGGCAACGTGAAGCCCGAATTGGCTCCTGCGTTCCGGCTCCCGTTTTTAATGTCTTCATTCTGTATCATAATGCTCGTAAAGGTAAGCTGATACCCGTATTCATTATGCCAGCCGGGATTAGAAAGATTCTTAAAACGAAGAGTGAAGTAATAGTTCTCGCTGTCTTCCTTCAGGGTAAATCCTGTAATGTCCAGAATGCCCGGCCGGAAGTTAGGGTTTGTCGGGTAAGAATATTTTTCATCACCTCCGGCTGAGGCTTTATCAATTAGAACGCGGGCAGAAGGATTATCATGCTTAATTTCCTTGTTGCTTAAGAGGCTGTAGCCCGGACCCTTGAGCGCCTTAAGGTTTTTGTTGAGAAAGGGATGAGCAAACTTAATGTTATTATAAAGCTCTGCATTTGCAGGCGGCTCATTATAGATCTGTGAAGAAATGCTAATCCGTTTATTGTTCCGTACGGCCATAAGTTCGCTCAGGCTGTTTGAATGAGATGGGACTTCAAAGATCATTTTATCTCCACGCTTAATGGAGGTTTTCATCTGGAAGTTAGCCTCAGCGCGGTTGAAAAGCCCGATTCCTAAGTCCAGGCTATCCTTAATCTTTTTTGCATCTACATAAATCCTGTAGTACTCATCATTAAATACATATTTTATTCTGAGTATATCACTACCAACCTTCTGACTAAACTCTACGTTTGTCACTTCAGAGGGGAGTGTGGGGAGGAGATATAGAGCCTTATTTACGGCATCGGGCTTAACGCCAAGATAGTCCTGGTAAAAGTTTCTTATATATTCGGCAAGGCTCCATGCCTGACTGAATGTTCCGCTTAAGCGCGGGTCTTTTTCACCTTCTCTTGGAAGGGGGTCCATAAGTTCGGCCAGTGTGCCAACAGCGCCTCTGAGGAGTATCTCGTGTGTAAGTTCTTTTGTAAGGCTATATGCCATATCCTGCTTGCCGAAGCCGCAGAGGGTCTGAACGACAGGACCTGTGTTCCACTGCCACATTTCGCCGTTATGGTATGCGGCGTCTTTTACATAGTAAGGCGGATACTGGTGATAGGGATGAAAGTTCTCGTCTGTCTGCGCAAGAGACAGAACGCCGTAGGGATAGACAAGATTTCCAACGGCATTGGAGAGGATCTTAAGCCTTGTAAGTGCATCAGGGAAGAATGCCGGTTCATTTAATGTAAAGAACAGGTTGGGGCGCAGTGTGCTGTCGGGCTTTCCATCCTGCGTAAGCCTGTCGTAGACAATAGCTTTATTCTCATCGACAAAATACTTCCTGAAATTTGTGCTTAGCTTTTCAGAAAGTGCCATTGCAGACTTTGCCACCTCCATGTCTTTCATCAGCTGCGCCAAATCGGCTGTCGAAGTAAGCTGCTTGTACCAGAGCGCCTGTATATCATTGGCGCGGTTTCCTCTTGGCGACCAGGGGCCTTCGGGGCCAACGGCATCCATCCATGTCTCGGCATCTTTATGTGTCAAAAATCCCTTGTCGTCAACGTGATTTTTAACAGAAGCCAAAAACGCAAGTTTTACCGCAGGATAAATTTCCTTAAGGAACGTGGTGTCGCCAGAGGCGTAGAAATAGTTATAAGACTGAATTACAAACCATGGAGTGCCGTCTGCGGTGTTATAAATTGTTTCCTTAAGAGTAATCCTGTTTGGTATTCTTCCGTAATTCGGGCTTGAAGGATTTTTATCCTGATACTTTGCAAACGACAGGAGGATGTCTCTTGCATCCCTGTAATTCCCGGTTACGAATGTTGCCCCGGGAAGAGAAATAAACGTATCGCGCCCCCAGTAGTTATTAAACCAGGGGAGTCCTGCAAATATGCCTTTTGTATCCTGCTCTGTAACAAGTGCGTCCAGTGAAATCTTGGCCCACATAAGGGCCTTGTCAAGCTCGCTGTTATTTGTTTTAACGTAGCTTGATGACAAGAGATTCTCAATTCTCTTTTCCTTTTTTATTATAAGGTCCTCACTTTTACCATTGAGTACCTGGAAGTCGGGGGCAGCATTTGAAACCAGGAGGAAGATCTTCACCTGTTTTTCTCCGGGAAACCTGATGGTAAGGGCTCCGTTTTCTTTTTTTGCACTCTCAATGTTTTTGTCTGAAGAGATAAAAAGAAAACTCCCTGGAATAAACTGGCTTAAGTCGTGCTTTACAATGTTATTATCCAGAAGAAAATCGTCACCTCCTAAGACTCCCTCGAGCCTGAAGGTAATGCCTTCCTGTCCGCCTTTGGAATCAAGTTCTATTAAAACCAGGTCCAGGCTGTCGGCGAAGAAAAATCTTTCCTTTGAGCCGTCCTTGTATTCTCTAGTAAGCATATGGGGATAGACCGTGGCAGTTGAAGCCGTACGGTTTAAGAGCCGGCCATCAATGAGAAATCCGTAGTCATTAAATACCCTTTGTTCCTTTAAGGTCCATCCCTGCCAGCCGTCCTTAAAGTAGGCATTGGTTTCGCCATAGTACTGCCCGAACTTTTTATTTGTATAGGAAAAAGCTCTTGTAGTATCTTTCACCTGGATTGCAAGCGTATCCATCAGTGAGACTTCTTTCTTACCAGAGCATCCTGCCAGTGAAATAAGTATAACCGGCAGCATTAATAGCAGCTTTTTTATCACTTGCCCCTCAAATTTTTTTCAATATATCCGCTTAAAAATAGTTAAATAGCTTTCTTAAAGCAAAGCCTTAAAAAAATGTGCTATAGATCAGTTTAAGAGTTGTTAGAATAACCATTGTAATAAAAATCGGGCGGATGAATTTTGTTCCGCGTTTAACTACAAGTCCGGCTCCTATCCTTGAGCCAAGAATCTGCCCGGCTGCCATGGCAATTCCTGCAGTAAACATTACAAACCCGCCAGCAATAAAGACTAAGAAAGAGACTATATTGCTTGTAAAGTTCATGACTTTAGTATAGCCTGTAGCCTTGGTCAGGTTAAAGCCGAGCATGACGACAAAAGAGATAGCCCAGAAGGATCCCACGCCGGGACCGAAAAACCCGTCGTAGAATCCGAGTATAAGTCCGAAAGTAAAAAAGAAAGCCATGTGTTTCATTCTCGGATGCTTATCCATCTCTCCCAGATTCGGGCTTATGAAGGTATAAATAACTATTGCAATTAAGAGACAGGGAATAATGTACTGCAGTATAGTGCTGCTTACCTGCTGCACGCTCCAGGAGCCAAGGGCAGCGCCCAGAAGTGTAAAAACAATGCCGGGAAGGGCGCTCTTAAGCGAGACCCCGCCTTTTCTGACGTAATAGTACGAAGAGGTAAAGCTTCCGAAACTGGACTGGAACTTATTTGTCCCAAGCGCCATATGAGGCGGAAAGCCCACACTCAGGAGCACGGGGAGAGTTATAAGTCCTCCTCCGCCGGCAATTGAGTCAACAAGGCCTGCTATAGTGCCAGTCAAAAACAGTAACGGATATATCCAGATTGAATGCATTTTTCTTAAATCCCAGTAATTCATCAAGAAGCTCTTAATTCAGGGCCAAATATAATGAAAGATGGACACTTATACAGCATCCTGCACAAAAGGAACTGATTGATTGTTGGAACTTAATGTGACTATGGTCAGGTCAAGTGTTGTTAAAACCTCATATCTTTTATATTTTTGTTAAAAAAAAGCAGGAAATTATGAAAATTGCGCTTTGCCAGATAAATTCCATAATTGGTGACATAGATGGGAACAGGGATAAAATTCTCCATGGCTACGAGCAGGGAATTAGGGATAATGTGGATCTTGTGATCTGCCCGGAACTCTCGCTCTGCGGCTATCCTCCCCTCGATTTTGTTGAAAAAGAAGAATTCAGAAAAAAAGTAGAAGAAACGGCCCGCTTTATTGCCTCACAGACTGCTGAGGTTGGGCTTCTTTTCGGTTCTATAACCGAGGAGGTGGAAGACGTTGGAACGGGGGTCTATAATTCGGCTATTCTCTGCTACAACGGAAAAATTCAGGCTGTGCAGAGTAAAAGCCTTATTCCGAACTACGACGTCTTTGATGAGGCACGGTATTTTGAACCGGCCAAAGAGTGTAAGATTCATGAATTTAAGGGAGAAAGGCTTGCCCTTTCGATCTGCGAGGATATATGGAACGACCAGGATTTCTGGAAAAAAAGACGTTATCCCACTGATCCGGTTGACAGAATGGTCCATATGGGGGCAACTGTCCTGCTTAACATTTCTGCTTCCCCGTACGCATATGGCAAAAGGGAACAAAGGCGCAAGATGCTTTCCACGGTTTCCAAGGGAGACGTTATACCTCTTGCTTACGTATGCTGCGCCGGGGCACAGACAGATCTAATCTTTGACGGCGCCAGTATGTGCTTTAATTCAAATGGGGAACTAGTAAAGCTTGGCAAGGCATTCCAGGAAGATTACTTTATTTTTGATACAAAAGAAAATTACAGCACCATTGAAAAAGCTGAGGGTTCTTACGAAGAAGAAGTTCTTAATGCCCTGATTTTCGGCGTAAGGGAATACTGCCGGAAAACAGGATTTAAGAAGCTCCTTGTAGGTTTAAGCGGCGGAATTGATTCGGCACTCGTGACCTATATTGCAGTCAGGGCTATGGGACATGAAAACGTTCATGTTGTTATGATGCCCTCTGAGTACTCAAGCCACGGAAGCCTGAAAGATTCTGAGAAACTTATTTCCACTCTTGGCATCTCATCGGATGTATTGTCGATCCAGCCGGTCTTTGAGAAGGTAAAAGAAGTTCTTGAGCCGCACTTTAAGGGACTTCCGGAGGATGTGACTGAAGAAAATATTCAGCCCAGGATAAGGGGGATGTACCTTATGGCAATGTCCAATAAGTTCGGCTATCTGCTTTTAACTACGGGAAATAAGTCTGAGGTTGCCGTAGGCTATGCCACGCTCTACGGCGATATGTGCGGAGCCCTGGGCGTTATTGCCGATGTGTATAAAACCGATGTATACCGCCTGGCAAATTACATCAACCGTGAGGGAGAAATAATCCCTTCTGAGATTATAGAGAAAGCGCCCTCGGCTGAACTGAGGCATAATCAGACCGACCAGGATTCACTTCCTCCTTATGACATTCTGGACAAAATACTGAAAATGTACTTAGAAGAGAACAAGGAGCTCAATCAGATTGTAAAAGAGATTGGACAGACTGATGTAGTCAGAAAAGTCCTGAATCTGGTGGATTTTAACGAATTTAAGAGAAAACAGGCTGCCCCGGCTCTAAGAGTTTCTACAAAAGCTTTTGGTTACGGCAGAAGATTTCCAATAGTCCAAAAATGGAGAAGATAATGACACTGAAGAATTTAACCGGAAAAATGTCACTCATCAGGCTTTTAACCATAGCCTTGTTACTTTTTTCTTTCCTGCCTGTCTATGCGCAGATGGCAGGAGGGGAGGAAAGCCACATTAAACTTACTGCCAAACTTTCAGAGGATAAGGTCCCCTCAGGCGGTAAGATAAAGCTTACGGCCAGGGTTTCAATTGAAAGTTCATGGCACATCAACTCAAATAAGCCGAATGAAGATTATCTTATTCCAACAACTTTAGGGCTCGATAAGTCCAAGAATCCGGCCAAAGTTCAGCTTACGGGCTTACGCTACCCGGCGGCCAAAAATATTAAATTTGAATTTTCCGAAACCCCGGTATCTGTCTATGAAGGGGAAGCCGTTATAACCGGAGAAGTCCAGGTTCCGGCAGGCACAAAACCCGGGAAGTACCCTTTGAAAGTGGTCCTTAGCTATCAATCGTGCAATAACAATACGTGTCTTCCTCCCTCGGAGGCTTCAAGTGAACTGACCCTGAATGTTACAGAAGGGGCTTTAGCCGAGGCAAAGACACCGGCAGATACGGCAAAGGCAGTTTCCAATACTGTTGTGGTCAATACGCCGCCAAAATCGGATAATGAGACCAAGGCTTCACTTCAGCAGACAGCTTCATCTGAGGCGGGGGGCAGTTCACTCTCAGACAAACTGGCCTCCAGCGGTCTCTTCTTTAGCCTTTTAATTGTCTTCTTAGGCGGTCTGGCGCTAAATCTTACACCGTGTGTTTATCCTTTGGTCCCGATTACAATAGGCTATTTTGGGGGCCAGAGTGAAGGAAGTACAGGCAAACTTTTCTCGCTCGGCATTCTGTATGTGCTCGGCATGGCATTAACCTATTCTGTAATCGGTGTAGTTACGGCCTTAAGCGGCGCGGTCTTTGGAACAGCCATGCAGAATCCTGTTGTGGTTATTGCCGTAGCGATGGTGCTTTTTGCGCTTTCCTTAAGCATGTTCGGCGTCTATGAGTTTAAGCTTCCAGATGCCCTGGTTGCAAAGGCCGGGGGAGCTAAGGGGGGATATTTTGGCGCATTCTTCATGGGCCTTACAATGGGTATTGTTGCCGCCCCGTGCATCGGTCCTTTTGTACTTGGGCTTGTTACATTTGTTGGTGCAAAAGGAGATCCATATTACGGCTTTATGATGTTCTTCTTCCTGGCGCTGGGTTTGGGATTTCCGTATCTGCTGCTGGCGCTCTTCTCGGGCAAGATTAAAAGCCTCCCGAGGGCAGGCATGTGGATGGAAGCCGTTAAGCACATTTTCGGCTTTATTCTCCTTGGAATGGCGCTCTACTTCCTGGAGCCGATACTTCCGAAATCTTTTGGTAAATATGTCCTTCCTGTATATATGATTTTGGCTGCTATGTATCTTCTTATTATGGACAAGGCAGCTTCAAACGTAAAAGGGATGAAAATTTTTAAGATGGCTTTTTCTGTCTTGATTATTGCCGCCGCAGTTTATATGTTGCTGCCTGAAAAGAAAAGTACACCTGAATGGAAGTACTATTCTGAGGAAGCCTACACGACATCCCTTAAAAGCGGCAAACCGATGATTATCGACTTCTTTGCAGACTGGTGCATACCGTGCAAGGAGCTTGACGGAATGACTTTCTCCAACGCCAGGGTAATTGATGAATCCAGAAGGTTTCACACATACAAAGTGGATATGACAAAGTCGCTTTCTGAGGAAACTGAACATGTGCGTAACAAGTTTAAGATCGTTGGTATGCCCACCGTTCTTATCATCAACTCCAAAGGGGAGGAAGTAAGAAGGCTTACGGGATTTGTCAATGCCGAGGAGTTTTACAAAATAATCAGTAATGTCGATTAAAACAGCCCTAAAACGAAACTTTTTAGGGGTCCAAAGACGTTTGGAACATTAAAAGAGATATTTTGTAGAAATATTGAAGATAAATTGATAAAAGAAAAAAGACTTCGTATTTTAGAACACAATTTTAACAAAAATAAGTGAGCAAAATGGCAAAAAAGAAAGAAGTAAAAAGTCTTTCCGAGGTTACGGTTAGATTTGCCGGCGATTCCGGTGACGGAATGCAGCTGACTGGAACACAATTTAGTGATACTACAGCTTTGTTTGGTAATGACTTAATCACTCTGCCCGATTATCCTGCAGAAATCCGTGCTCCTGCCGGCACACTTTATGGTGTCAGCGGTTTTCAGCTCCATTTCTCAAGCAACGATATTCATACTCCAGGCGACAACCCGGATCTTTTGGTGGCTATGAATCCTGCAGCCCTGAAAAAAAATCTCGTGGATCTTAAACCTGCTGCAACTATTATCGTTAATACAGATTCATTTGATGCCAAAAACCTGAAGTTAGCTAATTATGCTACCAATCCGCTGGACGATGATTCACTGCAGGGCTTTAACGTTATTCCTGTGCCAATCACCTCACTTACAGCGACTGCTCTCGAAGGCAGCTCGCTTTCAAATAAGGAAGTTACACGCTGCAAGAATTTCTTTGCCCTTGGCATGATGTACTGGCTCTACGGCAGACCGATTGAGCAGACACTCACATGGATTGAACAGAAATTCTCTAAAAAACCCGAAATTGCCTCAGCTAACACAAAGGCACTTAAAGCAGGCTATTTCTATGGCGAAACAACTGAAGCCTTTGCAGTTCAATATGAAGTTCAGCCTGCGGCTCTGCCGAAAGGAACCTACAGAAACATATCCGGCAATGAAGCCACGGCCTACGGCTTTGTTGCTGCAACTGTAAAAAGTGGTCTTCCTTTATTCCTTGGCTCATATCCTATTACTCCTGCTACGGATATACTCCATGAGCTGACAAAGCATAAGAATTTCGGAATTAAAACTTTCCAGGCTGAAGATGAAATTGCAGGCATTACCTCGGCCATCGGCGCCTCATACGCCGGAAGCCTTGCCATTACAACCACCAGCGGTCCCGGCCTGGCCTTAAAGACTGAAGCCGTGGGGCTTGCAGTTATGACTGAACTTCCGCTGGTAATTGTAGACGTTCAGAGAGGCGGCCCGTCTACAGGACTTCCAACCAAGACCGAGCAGGCTGACCTTATGCAGGCTATCTACGGTCGTAACGGTGAATCTCCCGTTCCTGTAATTGCTGCTGCAACACCGAGCGACTGCTTCTATATGGCTCTTGAGGCCTGCAGAATTGCATTAAAGTATATGACCCCTGTAATACTTCTTACTGACGGATACCTCGCTAACGGTTCAGAACCATGGAGAATCCCGCATGCAAGTGAACTGCCGGAAATTAAATCCAAAAAATGGACGAAGAAAGAGGGATTTTTCCCCTATACAAGGGATGAAGACTTAGCCAGACCATGGGCTACACCCGGAACTCCCGGCCTGGAGCACAGAATAGGAGGACTTGAGAAGTCACATATTCAAGGCAACGTCAGCTACGACCCGGATAATCATGATTTTATGATCCGTATGAGGGACCAGAAGGTTAAAAACATTGCAAATGATATTCCTGAACTTGAAGTTAAATTTGAACAGGAAGGCGACCTGCTCGTCTTAGGATGGGGCGGCACCTACGGCGCTATTACCGAGGCCGTTTTAAGAGCAAGACAGAAAGGACTGAAAGTCTCCCAGGCACATTTCAAGTACTTAAACCCGTTCCCGAAAAATACGGCTGAAGTCCTGAAGAGATTTAAGACGGTTCTTGTTCCTGAAATTAACTTAGGACAGCTGGCCAGAATTTTAAGAAGCGAATTCCTGGTGCCTGTTGTTACATATAACAAAATGCGGGGCTTACCGTTTAAGGCTTCAGAAATTGAAGTTCAAATAATGAATCTTCTTGGAGGAAAACAATAATGGCAAATAACATAGATTTAACCGAAGCTAAACTTACTGCTAAAGACTTTGTAACCGATCAGGACGTCAGATGGTGCCCGGGATGCGGAGACTATTCTGTTCTGGCTCAGACACAAAGAGTATTGCCTGATCTGGGTCTGCCTAAGGAAAAGATAGTTTGGATTTCCGGTATCGGATGTTCAAGCCGTTTCCCTTATTATATGAACACCTACGGCTTCCATACTATTCACGGACGTGCCGCGGCAATTGCTACAGGCGCCAAGCTTTCTCATCCCGACTTGTCGGTCTGGGTTGCAACCGGTGACGGTGACCTCCTCTCAATCGGAGGCAACCACTTCATCCATACATGCAGAAAGAATATCGACCTGAAAATTCTCCTCTTTAACAACAGAATTTACGGCCTGACAAAAGGACAGTATTCACCGACATCGGAGAAGGGAAAAGTCACAAAGAGCTCTCCCTATGGAAGCCTCGACTTTCCTTTTAACCCTGTTACACTGGCCCTGGGTGCAGAGGCTACTTTTGTGGCACGCTCACTCGACCGCGATCCTAAACATCTTCAGTATGTGCTCAAAAGAGCAGCCGACCATAAAGGCACAGCTTTTGTTGAAATATATCAGAACTGCGTGATCTTTAATGACGGCGCTTTTGATCCTCTTTCAAATAAGGAATCAAAGGATGATAACCTGCTCTTCTTAGAGCACGGAAAACCGATGGTATTTGGAAAGAATAAGGACAAGGGAATTATTGTTGACGGTACGACTCCTAAAGTTGTTAGCCTTACCGACGGCAAGTATTCCGTGAACGACCTTCTGGTCCATAATGAATTTGATGAGAGCGTTGTTCTGGCCTATCTGCTTGGGCAGATGAGCAACCATCCTGAATTCCCGACACCGGTAGGCATTTTCAGGCAGATTTCGAAGCCTACTCTGCACGAGGATATGGAAAACCAGATCACGGCAGTTAAGGCTAAAAAGGGTGAAGGAGATCTGGAGAAATTCCTCTTCAACGGCAACACCTGGGAAGTTAAATAATCCTTATTTAACGGATTCTTCTTTTAGGCGGAAGACACTTTTTGTGCTCTTCCGCCTTTTTCTTTAAAAACAGATTCCTTTAATTTAAGGAACATTAGCTTTAAAATTCTTATCTTACTTAATAATACTTTTTGTTCAATAATTTTTCATAATTCAAAAAATACCCTTTATGATAGATTTTTCATACCTGGCCGACATTATAAGGCAAAACCGAACTTTTTTAATTACTACGCATGTTAACCCTGATGCCGATGCAATCGGTTCAGAAGTGGCTTTTTACAAGATCTTGAAAAAGCTCGGGAAAACTGCCTACATTATAAACCACAGTTCATTGCCATACAATCTGACATTCCTGGATAAGGACTCTGTAATACAGAAGTATGACGCCGAAAAGCACGCCCGCCTCCTGGAGACGGTGGACGTTCTGGCTGCCCTGGATCTGAATAATCCCAAAAGGCTCGTCAGAATGGAAGACGCATTCGTTAACAGCTCAAGAACTAAAATCTGCATCGATCACCACCAGAATCCGGCATCCTTTGTAAACCACTATTTTATAGATGCCGAATATTCATCAACAGGACAGATAATCTACGACCTGATAAATGAGACTAAGATTGTTGAACTTGACTACGAGATAGCTATGCCCATTTACGCGGCAATTATGACTGATACCGGTTCTTTCCGTTTCGACAGGACTACCCCTTCCATTCACATGATTGCAGCCAGGCTGCTTGAAGCAGGGGTCGATCCGAACTATGTCTACGACCAGATTTATGATCAGAGCCACTTCGGGAAAATTAAACTCCTCGGGGAGTCACTTTCCTCAATCCGCCTGGCCTCTGATAACCAGATTGCCTATATGGTAATAACACGTGACGACCTGAACCGTTCAGGAGCACAGGAAGCCGAGGTGGACGGTTTTGTCAACTACTGCCTGTCGATAAGAGGGGTTAAGATCGGGATGCTCTTCTTTGAGCTTAAAGACGGCATTAAGGTCAGTTTCCGCTCCAAGGGCAAAATACCTGTAAATCTTCTGGCTGAGGAGTTTGGAGGAGGAGGTCACGTAAATGCCTCCGGAATCCGCCTGCAGGGGGCATCACTTAACGAACATATTCAGACGATCGTAGATGCTGCTGAAAAGTACCTTGTGGTTGAACAGAAATAAATGCTTCTGAACTTTTATGAATATTAAATAAACGAGAGGAAAAATGCTTAATATTAAATTTAAGAATGAAGGGACAAAGACGGCGCCAATTAAGGATTCCATCCTGATGCGTTTCATCTTTGAGGATCAAAAACCTCAGAAAGAGCTGGATAGCCTGGAAGATCTCTATGGCATCAGTATTTCCCAGGTGCAGAAGAAAAAACTTCTTGGCGAAAAAGGAAATGAGATTAAAGTTTACAACACCGAAGGGCTTCCTTCCATACTCCTCATTCATAAGGTTAAGACCAAAAAAGATTTTACTAACGACTACTTTAGAAATTACATGGCAGGCTTTATTTCCTCACTCGGGGAAGAAAACGTGTCAAACATGCAGGTAGTCCTTCCTGAATTCAGCCTTCTGAAGGATCATTTCTTAAGCGAGGAATATTTTTATCAGACTTTTATTGAAGGCATCCTGCTCGGGAACTATAAGTTTGATAAGTACATATCTGAGAAAGAAGCATCAGGAACTCTTACAGTGCTGCTTTACGGGAACAAAAAAAGTCTGGATGCGGCCATTCAGAAGGGGCTGTCTTTAATGGATGGGGTCTACTTTGCGCGCGACCTGGCCAATGAGCCTTCTTCAGTCCTTACGCCTGAAGAACTGGCGCTAAGATCAAAAAAAGAGCTTGAGAAGTCCGGAGTAAAAGTAACCGTCCTTGACCTGAAGGATATTCAGAAAAAGAAACTAGGAGGAATTCTTGCCGTTGGACGGGGAAGTGACAATCCCCAAAGACTCATCGTCCTCAGCTATAAGCCCTCGGGAGCAAAAAAGAAAATTGCACTCGTAGGCAAGGGCGTGACGTTTGATTCAGGCGGAATTTCCATTAAGCCTGCCTCCGGAATGGGAGAAATGAAGGCAGATATGGCAGGAGCCGCAGCCGTAATCGGTACTTTTCTTTCAGCCTCAAAAGCTAAACTGCCGGTTGAACTCGTAGGGTTTATTCCGGCCGTGGAAAACATGCCTTCAGGAAAAGCTATAAAACCTGGAGACATTATTAAGACCGCCTCAGGAAAATCGATTGAAATTGACAACACTGACGCCGAGGGAAGACTTATCTTAGCCGATGCGCTGGAACTTGCAGCAGAAGAAAAACCCGATGCCATAATTGACCTGGCAACTCTTACCGGCGCCTGCGTTGTGGCCTTAGGCGAATATACGGCAGGACTTTTTACCGGCAATGACTCACTTGCAGACAAACTTTACACGGCGGGCTTAAACTCCTTCGAAAGAGTTTGGCGCATGCCCCTGTGGAATGAGTATAGTAAGCTTATAAAAAGTGACGTCGCAGATGTGAAGAACGTCGGCGGCAAGTGGGGAGGGGCAATAACGGCTGCCAAGTTCCTGGAGAAATTTGCATCCAACAAAATCCCGTGGGCTCACCTGGATATTGCAGGTCCTGCAATGGCAAACAACCTCAATAACTACACGCAGAAGTATATGACAGGCTACGGCGTAAGGCTCCTGTTTGAATACCTGTCGAACCTTTAAGCATAAAGAAAAGTAAAAAGGCGGGATAAGTTTCCCGCCTTTTTATTTAGCGCCTTACTCTTCCGGAATTTCAGCTCTGGAATTTCAGCTCTAAAATTTCAGCCCGAGTGAAATGTACTGTGCATTATTCAGGCGGTGCATATCTTCGTAAGCGTAATCAATTACAACGTTTGCAAAGCCGAACATCCTGTAATTCAGTCCGAATCCGAATGTAAGTCCTTTTTCAGAGTCCCTTTCAAAAAGAGAGTTATAACCGCCTCTGATGTAGAATGTTTCGCTCCATGCAAACTCCATTCCGGCATTCAGGTATTCAGTATGGTCGTTCGGATGTATGGCATCTACTGCAAGAGTGAGTCTTGAAGATTCCGATTTAATTACATCGGAGGCAACTCCGAAGCGGAACATGAGCGGAAGATCGAACTCTTCCATTTCAACGTCTGTATTGATCAGGTTCGCATCGCCTGAACCCACAGGCTTAATTGAGAGGGCATCGCGGCCTTCGAGCTTCATCTTGGTGCCGAAGTTGGAAATGCTGGCTGCAATGCGGAATTCGTTCATTATCGGAATTCTGTACATTGTGCCAAGGTCAACAGCAAAGCCCTGCGACTTCATGTGCCAGATATTTTCACCTATGTACTTTGCATTAGCCCCTATAGAGAAGTTATCTGTCAGATTTCTTGCATAGCTCAGGCCCACGGCAAAGTTGTTATATTTGAAGTATTCTCCCGTTCCTTCGGGATTTTCAATGGTAGTAACCATCATCTCTCCTGTAGAAAGATACGAGACAAAAGCGCCGATGGTGCCGAAGCCGGGAACACTGGTTGCAAAGGCTGCGTTTTCAAGATTGATGTCTGCAAACCATTTTACATGATTGAACTGGGCTTCATTTGAATTTATCCGGGCCAGTCCGGCAGGGTTCCAGTACGTGGAGGATATGTCGTCAGAGGAAGCCGCAAAGGCTCCCCCCATTCCTGCGGCTCTGGAGCCGACACCGATTTTTAAGAACTGTCCTACGGTTGTACCGGTCTTCGTAATCGACTGAGAAAAGATGAGTGCCGGAGAAACCGCTAAGAGTACAAAAAATAATTTTATTAGTTTCATTATAAAACTCCTGATTTTTCCTTCTTTAATTCATGACTACTTAATAAGAGCGAATTTAACTATCTTCTCGCCTATGCCGGGAGCTTCAATGTGTGCAATGTAGAGCCCGTAGGCCACACCAAAGCCGTCGCGATTGAGAAGGTTCCAGAATTCGCGACCGTTCTGCATGTTTGAGTCATGATTAAGAGTCTGAACCGGATCACCGCTCAGAGTAAATATTCTTATCGTACACTTTGCCGGAAGGTTATCGAAGTAAATTCTCCGTTCGCCCCTGTTCTTATCCGGCAGGCGGTTTAAGGGCTCCAGTTCGTTGTAGCCGACGTAAGGGTTAGGTACAACACGGATATTGTCCATTGAGGCTGCTGCCTTGTCGTTGCTCAGCTTAGCGGCAGATGTCTTAAGTACAAAAACGTCTTTGGAATTAAAAGGACGGTTTGTCAAAATCCTCAGGACATCCCCGTCAGAAGGCATTACGGGCGCCTTCGTGGTATCCTGTGGGCCTAAGAGCTTAATAGACCAGGAGAGAGTGTCCCTCTGCGTTCCCTTTGATCCCGGCTTAAAGAATACCAGTTCCTCTCCAATGTCCCATCTGTCGTTTCTTGTCTGGAACTGCTCAACGAGCATGGAAGTAACAGGCGCCGGAACTCCTGAAGTTATATCCTTCACCGTAAAGTTTACGGGTATTTTAGCGAGCTTACTGTTACTAACTATAAAAGTTGAATCTACATTCTGCGAGGAGAATGTAACTTCATAGTCAAGCGGCAGCTTAACAGTCTTACCGTAGCCGTAAAGCTTTGAAGAGAACCTGAGGTTTGTGTTCTTTCCGTTGAAGCCCGATCTGGAGGTGTCGATTTCAATATCCTTTTCATCAATAATTTTAAGACTGACACCGTCAAAAACCGGGTTGGAGTCGTCGCCAGAGAGCGAAGTGCTCTCAAAGACAGGGAAGTAGTGATAAGTTATCTTAAAGGTTCCGCCGTCGGGCATTCTGCTGTTATCGAGCCTTTGAACAGCGCCCCTGGTGTAACTGATTATATAATCCGAGCCTTCGGTATAAACCGTTCCGTTATCATCGGTAACCTTAAGAACATCATCTTTTACAATATTGCTGTTATTAAGAGAAGTGAATTTCCCGTTGAAAGCCCTGAAGGATTCAGTTACAGGGTTTGTGCTTGAAAGGCTGTAATTCTTGGCCTGGACAAGTTTTCCTGCGACGCGCATTGTGTCGCTGAAGGTAAGCCTGTATTCACTATCCTTTACAAGGAGGTCATTTACCACGCTAAAGGATATCTTGCCGTTTCCGGTACCGCTTTCATGCAGCAGGTTGCTTCCGTTATTTATTTCGGGAAGCATGTAACCTGAAGCTCTGGGTCCCGGGATCACCTGAACCGTGTTGGCATCAAACTTAAACTGTGAAGTCACAGGATCAAGCGTAATCTTCTTGGTTGTCTCCGAAGGCGGGATACCGAGAGAATCGCCGTGATCGTATGCAACTACAGCGTAGTAGTAAGTCTGTCCGTTAATTACGTTATTTGAGTCGACAAAGCTGTGCACAAGTCCCGTATTGTCGCCCAGGTAATAATGAACGCCGCGGCCCTGATAGGCAACAGGATGGTATCCTTTCCAATCGTTTACCTTATCCCACCTTGCGTCATAGCCCTGTAAATCTTTAAGCGGCTCGCTAAGGAAACTGGCGCCTTTTCCGTCAGATATTTTCAGGATATCGGTAAATGTCGGATCGGTGCTTCTGTAGATCACGTATCCTTCAAAGTCATTTCCCGTAATGGGATCTTTACTGTTCTCGGCTTCCGAATCCCAGTAGAGAGTAACCTTCTTATCGCCAGGCACGGCAGTAACCTTTGGTAAGTCAGGCGGCTTAAAGAAGTTATAGTTTTTGTTGTAGATATCCTGCACGGTTTCTGCCGATGTAAGCAGGTCATTTAAGTTTTCACCGAAAAGAAGGGCCATGGAAATTCTTTTTGTTTCTCCCTTTTTAAGAGAAATGTAGCCCGATCCGTAATTAAAGACGATATCGTTCTTATTCGGTATAGGGCTGAAGGTTCCCGGAATGGAGCGAGTCCACATCAGTTCATCATCCCTTACAGATCCGCCGTCGCGCCAGATCCAGCTGTTGAAGCTTGTAAGGCCTATCTGGTCAACCTCATCCAGGTCTGTCAGTTCAAAGTTAGGTTCACCCGGGTGCAGGGGATCAGGGGATCCGTCAGCAAGTCTTTTGCCTGCAGTTGGATGTCCGTCACTTTCACCCTCGTCGCCGGTATTCGGGATGCCGTCGACGCCGACGTCATCGGTTTCCTGATTCCAGTCGTGGTCGTTATCTATGCCGTCATCCTGACGTTCGTCAACAAGGCCGTCGCCGTCGTTATCTATGCCGTCAGAAGAATTACCGGGGCTTTCAAGGAATTTGCATCCAAGATACCCGAGTTTAATTCCCTGAGCGCCGATCCCGTCGTTATCATAGAAATAAACCATGCTTCTTGAATATACAGGAATATTATCCACGTTGACCTCGTCGGTAGAGTAAGGGGGGACGAAAAATCCCAGGTCGTCTTTATTGTCGGCGGCATTTCCGACATCAGGATCGCCATAGACCCCGAAAAACACCGAATCCAGGTCGTAGTCGCTGACGTTGGTAACTGTATAGACAAAGAAAATTGCGTTTTCAGCAAGCGAGTTGCTCCACTGGAAAGCTCTACCGTCGACCTGAACGCCCAGGCCCCGGCGCTTAAGGTCATTCTTGAAAGGATAGTACGGGAATTCGGCATTATCCCTGTCATCCATCGACCAGAAACACTCCAGGTCGGCATTGTTGACACCCTGTGTCAGATATCCCGGCCAGACATACTTGCCGAGTGTCTGATTGTACCACTCTCTGGGCCAGCTGTCGGGCTTTCCGTCGCGGTCAAGATCTTCGCCCGGGTTAGAGGCCATATAAGGCTGGTTGGGGTCTGCATAGCCCGGAAGAGGCTCCCATTGCCACAAAGTATCGCCTTTAGGATTTACCTCTCGCAGGTTATACTGCGGCCAGTCGTTAAGTCCGTCTGAAATAATGTGAAGTCTTTTCTTAGGATCCCTTGAATCGGGCACAGAGGCGCCCACAAGAGGTGTGAACTGGAAAATATAAGGTGAACCGTGCCATACGAGCTCGGTAATTTCTCTTATTCCGCCGTAGCCTTCGCCTATGCCGCCGTAGTTGGTGAGTCCTACCTTTATTTTATTTCCGTTCATAAGGAAAGACTTACGGTCACTGTAGCCCTGCGACTTATGAAGGCTGCCGGAATACTTATATTTATCGATATCCTCAGAAGCAGCCTTTTTTTCAGGAGCCGGGTGCTTGCTGATATAATTATTTATGAGGTCGATTACAGCCTGATGTTCCTGTTGGCGTTTCACTTCACGGCTCTGGTTCTGCGAAAACAGTTTGCCGTTATAACAGGTCACCAGGAATAAAGCTGTAAAGAGTACATTATAAAATAACTTAAAATGGATCTTTCTTTTCATTATGAAACTTCTCCAATTAGAATTCTGTCAAAATTTTACGGATCAAAATTTTAAGGAAATGCCGACTTTAACATTTCTCGGGGCCAGGTAATAGTTCGGCCTTATGAAGTACTCATTTGCCGAATGCATACCGGGGGTTCTGGCTGCCTTATCGTTTGTATTCTGCGCCGAGCCCATGGTCTCTTCCAAAGAGTATGTAGCCCGTCCGGTGTCGTCGTAAACGTATCTTTCATTAAGCTGATCAAAGAGATTATACACCTTCAGGAACATCGTAAAGGTTAAGTCGAAGAGATTAAAAGACTTATCGGCCAGGAGATCCACACTCATCTGCGAGGGCTTCCTGTCGCTGTTTGTAGGCAGGTAAATCTTGCCCGAGACTATCTGCGGCGTATAGGGAAGTCCTGTTCCTATTCTGCCCACAAGTGTCACGTTCCAGTCCTCGTGGCCGAAAAGCAGCGAGGCATTTAACGTATGCGACTGATCCCAGTTAAGCAGTACCGGTACTTTTTCAGACTGTCTGCCCGAAGAAAGATCCAGGAAGAATGCATCTGCGCTGGTTTCATTTCCCTCGGCCACCTGGAAAGTATAATCCAGCGAGGCCCCGAAGAACTCGTCAATGTTCCTTCTTTTATTAATAGAGAATGTAATACCCTTGATGCTTCCGTAATCCTTGTTTACGTATTTATTATAAGTTTCCTGTGTATTTATTCTTATCTGCTGAAGGGCCAATAGGTCGCGCACGTCCTTGTAGAAAGCCGTTACGTTAAATGCCAGGTTATCCATCAGCTGCTGCTGAAGGCCGAATTCATAGGTCACGGTCTTCTCAGGGTTCAGGTTTGCATTCCCGTAAGTCGGAAATCCCGAGGAGAAGCTCGACTTGAAGTTAGCGTTGCTGTAGAGGTACTGGAACGGGGGCATCTGGTAGAAATGCCCGTAAGACAGGTGAATAATACCTTTGTCCGTAATCGGATAAGAAATACCAATTCTTGGGCTCAGCTGATGCTTTGCCGGCGCATCCTTCAGAAGGCCGTTCGGGTCGATCTGCGGGGGCAGCTTCGGATCGTTGGGCGACGGATGGAAAGTATCAACTGAGTATGGCGAACGTGAAGCAAAGTAATCGTATCTTAAGCCGACATTTAAGATAATGCTTTCAAATTCCATTTTATCCTGAATATATGAGGAGAATTCAAGCGGTTTTTTTGTATAATAATCGTGCTTCGGGGAAGAAAGGTCCGGAATTTCCGGCAGTGAAGATTCCTTTAAGACCTCAAAGTTTTCAAATTCCAGTGTATGGCTCTTGAAGTCCAGGCCGAACTTCACTTCATGGTTCTGGTTGAGCTGACTCGTAAGGTCAAACTTTGCCCCGATGCTCTTTGATCTCTGGTAATACTGGTTGTTTAATGTGCCGCCCGAGGCAAAGGTGTAGTTTGCCGCCGGGTCGAGCTTATTGCGGTTCTGGTATCTTGGATCTGCATAAAGACCGCTTGTACCCATTCCGGGGTAGTAGCTTACGGCATTTCCCGAGGCATCCAGCAGGGGATAGAGATACTGCTTAAAGTCATTCATATTGTATGAACCCTTCAGCGTATAGAATGTACTGTTGCTGACGGCATGCCTTACTTCCACTGAATTCAAAAGACCCCATTCATAGTTATTGTAATTGCCGTCGGGATCGTATTTTAAGTCGTGATTATACGACTTGTAATCAGAATTTGAATAAACCACGTCATAGTTGACCTTGATTGTGGATATGGGGCGGAAAGTCAGCTTAAATGTGGAGCTTAAATCCCTGCTCGGGTTCATTGAAATTTTAGCGCCGTCTCCGGTTGAAATAATCCTTATATCTTCCGGATTCTGCGGATTTCTGTAAACTGAATCCGTAGGGTTGTGCTCACGCACGCCGTAGAGGTATCCCTGGTCGTTATTGAATCTTCCTGAGGCAAAGAAGGACACATAGTCTCCCATCAGGGGAACAGGGCCGCTTAAGGTAACCTCAGAAACATTGCTGTTAAGGGGGTTCACAGATTTGATGTTATAGAATACGTTGTCGTGAGTGCTCAGGTAGTCGCCCGTGTAAAATGAAAGATAGCCCTGGTACTTGCTTCCGCCTTCCTTGGTAATAGTGTTTACAATACCGGAAAGGGCGTTGCCGTATTCGGCATTGAATGTACCGCTTACAACTGAAAGCTCTTCGATGGCATTTGTTGAAATCTCAACCGTGCGCGAGTTATCGAACGGGTTTGAAATGGACACACCATTTACTGCGTAGGCAATTTCAGTTGAACGGCCGCCTCTTATGTGGAGCTCGCCGCCGGCACCCTGAACGAAGCCCGCCTGAAGCGAAAGTATCTGATTGACGCTTTCGACAGGAAGACTCGAAATCTGGGATGCATCAACTGAGGTCTGCGAGGAAGTCAGGTCCTTTCTGATCATAGGAGCTTCAGCAGTAATAACGATCGTTCCCAGTGTGGTTGCCGTGGAGGATATCTGAATATCCAGCCTTGTTGTAAAGTCGGCTGACACCTTTACGTTAATAATCTCCCTTTTCTGATAACCCACGGCAGAGGCGTATATCTTATATGTTCCGGGAGGAATATTATTGATGGTGTAAAAACCCTCTATGTCAGTAGCCGCGCCGAGAGTTGTCCCGTCAATCACAACGTTCACTCCCATAAGGGCTTCGCCTGTTTCCAGATCTGTAACCTTGCCGGCAATTTTCCCGGTGGTTCCGGCAAGCAGGTTGTGAGAAAGACTAATTAAGAGAATAAAAATAATGGTCAAGAGCTTTTTCTGCATTATAAAACCTCGTGTTATCATAAATGATTTTGGAATACAAGAAAAACACCGTAACTAATAGATAAAACAAAACTTTTCATGTCACTTTATTTCAGCATTATCTGTTCAAAAAAACCGGAAAGAACAATGTCCGGCCATACGGAAGAAACGGGCTGTGAACCTTCAAAAAAAAGCCGGGAGCAGGCTCCCGGCATAAGAAAAGAAAAATAAATTACTTCATTAAAAGCATCTTCTTTGTTATCATCTGGTTGTTGAAGTTCAGCTGATAGATATAAGTGCCGCTTGTGAGCTTTGAAGCATTAAAATCGACATTATATGATCCGGCTGTCATGTGTTCGCTATTAATTAAGACTGCAACTTCCTGGCCGAGAATATTAAATATTCTTAAAGAAACGAAAGCCTCAGCCGGCAGTCCGAACTTAATCGTAGTTGAAGGGTTAAACGGATTCGGGAAATTCTGTGAAAGGAAGAAGTTATTTGGAACGGTATTGGTTTCCCTGGCAACCCTGGAGAGGCCCTGATATTCCAGAATTACGAGCGGAATGTTCGGGAAATCAAGCGTGCCTCTGGGGTAACCTGAAGAATAAACTGCCTCATCAACCGAATCCTTGTTTACATCGCCAACACCAACTATGTCAAGCTGACCCGTATTCGGGTGAATCAAAGAGTCGATAACTGAAGCTGTGTAGCTTTTAGGATCGTTTACTGCTCCGCCATTATACTGCAGGCGGACAACAGCGTCGAAAACTTTTGTGGCAGTAGTGTTTCTGCTTCCGAAAACAAAGTCAACCTTGCCGTCTTTATCCAGGTCGCCATAAGCGCCGCCGTTAAGTCTTGTAACGCCGAGAGTTGAATAGTCGGCCAGTGCAGTAGCAACTAAAGTATCGTTCTGGGGTTTGCACAGGTAAGCCACGCCGTCGGACCATCCGCCGAAGACGATCTCTTTCTGGCCGTCTTTGTCGATATCAGTTACACGGGCGGTCTTGAATGACCCTGTTTCATCCTTGCCTACTGTTTTCTGTGTGGCAACAAAGTTAAATTTCTGACCATCAAACTTAACTGAAGAAACATCACCATTGCTGTCCCAGAGATAAAGCACGTTATTTAGCCATGCCAGGTCGTAGTATGTCATTATCGGGAAGGTTGTCAGGCTTGCGTCTTTTCCGCTTGCTTCAATGGTCCATTTTTCACTTCCGTCGCCGTTATCGGGGATCTTATCCACGGAGAGAATTCCAAAACCAACGCCTTTACTTGAGCGGTCGCAGAACATTAGTTCAGGAGTTCCGTCGTTATCATAGTCCTCCACGAACATTTTGATAGGTCTAATGTCAGCATTGTCTTCAGCTGCAATCTTGAACTTTGCATTCGGGGCTGAGCTTCCGAACATTTCAATGCCCATGCCATTGCTGGTGTCGCCGCGGTCTTCATAGACGAATATCCTGTCGGGATTCGGATGTTCAGTATCCACCCAGTTTGCAGGTGCAAAGATGATCTCCATCTTGCCGTCTTTATCCAGATCGCCGTATGTCAAACCAGGCCAGGTATTCTGCTTGATATCGGGAATTTCGGCACTCCAGACCTCCTGCCACTTCCCGTTGTTGAATTCATACTTGTAGATTCTCGGCGTCAGCTGCGATGGGGGATCGTCAACTGCATTGCTGTTAACTGCATAGATTTCAGGCTTGCCGTCTTTATCCAGGTCAACTCCGGCAACAACTTCGCCCCAGCCGCCTGCATCCGGCTGATGGACTGAAAGTGTATCAAGCCTTACAAATTTGCCTGTCTGGGCATTTACTGAAAAAGAAAGAGCCGCTGAAAAAAGAAGAATAAAGAAGAAACAACGTTTCATATTCCGCCTCTCTGTTTGTTAGTGATTGAACTCTATTGAAATAGTGACAATAGTTAACAGATATCATGGAAATAAAACGGATCTTGGCGAATTGCAGCGTGTTTTTTGGCCTAAGAATATAATCTTGACATAACTGACAACAAGTTTAAAAAAAATTAGCTTTAAATCAATAGCCTGGAGGAAAAAATGAACGGAATAATGTCAAGGTTCATTCTGCCATATTTTCACCGGGAACAGCATTTTCATCAGGCCTAATATTGCTTCTGAAGGCAATAATTTCTCCATCCTTCATTTCAAAGACTTCATCTGCAAGTTTCATCAGTTCAGGATTATGGGTTACGATGACAAGAGACTTATTAAATTTATCTCTGAGTTCCACAAATAGACCATTTATGACTTCACTGTTTACCGAATCGAGGTTTCCCGTGGGTTCATCAGCAAAAATAATTTCAGGGTCATTTGCAAGCGCGCGCGCAACGGCAACTCTCTGCTGCTCGCCGCCGGAGAGTTCGGCAGGCTTATGCTCTGTTCTGTCTTCAAGTCCAACCTGCCTGAGGAGAAACTTTGCTTTCTTTACGGCATCGCCTAAGGAAATGTTGTTTATCATCAGAGGAATTGCAACGTTTTCTGCCGCCGTAAACTCCGGCAGAAGATGATGGAACTGAAAGACGAAGCCGATATTTCTGTTTCTGAAGGCCGCAAGCTTTTCGTCTGAAAACTTTAATATGTCCTCACCCTCAAAAGTGACCTGGCCTGAGTCGGGACGGTCCAGGCCGCTTATTATGTGGAGCAGTGTGCTCTTGCCGGCCCCTGAGGCACCCATGATTACGGTAATTCTGTTCTTTGTGATATTTACCGAAATCCCTTTCAGGACCTCAAACTTTTTCTTATCGAGGCTCTCATAGGATTTACGTATGTTTTCAGTCTTTAGGATTATTTGGCTCATTTTGTATCAGCATAAAGTGAAATTCAAATTTATTTTTAATTATTTATTCCCATTTTATAGCCTCAAGCGCGGGAATCTTAACGGCTCTTTTGGCAGGGTAGAGTGAAGCCAGAAACGACAGCAAAAGCGCCATTGCGGCAACGGCCACGAGGTCCCAGAGCCTGAGTTCCACGGGCAGGGCATCAATTATATACTTTGTCGGATCGAGCGGATAGAACTTCAGTTTCATCTGCAGGAAAATAATCAGAACGCCGAGAGCCGTTCCGGCTATAGTGCCGATAATGCCTGTGAGCATCCCTTCAAACATGAATATTCTGAGTATGGAACGGTCACGCGCTCCCATGGATCTTAAAACACCGATGTCCTTTGTTTTTTCAATTACAGACATGGAAAGAGAGCCGAGTACGTTAAAAGTTGCAACCGTAATGATGAGGCTTACAATTATAAAAGCCGCCCAGCGTTCTATCTGCATCATTGAATAAAGATCCTTATGCAGGTCGTACCAGGTGTTGATGCGGAAGAGTTTCGGATCGAGCGACTTCATGAGCTCGTCTTTTACTTCCGTTGAGTTCTTGATGTCATCCAGGCGGATTTCATAGCCCTGTATCCTGTTGCCAAGCCCCAGGAGGTCCTGCGCCGAAGAAAGGGAAACAAATACCGAATACAAATCGTAATCGGCATTATTCGATTCAAAAATTCCTTTGATTATATATTTTTTCACTGATGGCAAGGCAAGGCTTGAGGCCGAACGGCTGAGGGAATTAAAGGATGTAAGATAAAGGCTGTCGCCCGGGACAGTCTGAATCTTGTTTGCCAGGTTAAAGCCTATGATAATTCCGTCTTTGTCTCCCACGGGGCTGTAATCGAAGGTCCCGTATTCAATCCTGGATTTAACGCCCCAGTTCTCCCCCTGGTTTTTATAGTCTATTCCTTTTACGTCCACTATGCTTGTAAGCTGGTTTCTAAGCGCAATTGCCTTGCCTGAGACAAAAGGGGAGTACGAACGGATGTGAGCAGTATGCTTTAAGACCTTTTCAACTTCAGGCATCCTGTCGTATGCATCTTCACTTATGGCCGTGATCCTTACGTGGGGATCGAAGTTTACGAGTATTGATGTCACCAGGCCCCCGAAGCCGTTAAAGACGGATAATACGACAACAAGCGCCGCAACGCCGAGCGTAATTCCCAGGACAGATACAATGGAAATAATAGTAATGAAGTTCAGCTTGTGCTTCGACCTTAAGTATCTTTTTGCAATAAATATTTCGTATTTCATATAGACCTAGTCAAATCTTAAAGCTGAAATCGGGTTAATTTTTGAAGCAATATAGCTTGGAATGAGTGTAGAAAAAAAACAGAGCACAAGCGTAGCCAGGGATACAAAAAGATAATTATGCCAGTCGATTAGTATCGGCGCCTTCGACATAAAATAAACGCTCTCGGGAAGTGTCACCAGGTCAAACCTGTCCTGCAGAATGCTTAAGACGTAGGCAAGAATGTTGCCCAGAAATATTCCGATAAGAGAGATATATATTCCCTGGATTATGAAAATTGAAACTATCTGTCTTCCTTTGGCCCCGAGGGACTTCAGTGTGCCGATTGCATTTGAGCGCTCGAGGACAATCATAAGGAGAGTTCCAACTATATTAAAGGCTGCAACTATTACAATGAGCACAAGCGCAATTGGGACAAGTTTTTTCTGCAGGTCGATCCAGGTAAAAATGCTCCGGTAGATCTTAAATATACTTCTTGCGTAATAAGGATAGCCAAGGTAATGGTTAAGGTTATTGGCAATGCTGTCGGCCTTGGAAATGTCGTTTAATTTTATGTCGTAGCCGTTCACGTCATCCTTCATGCCGAAGAGTTGCTGTGCAATGTGCATATTGATATAGCAGAACTGGTCGTCGTATTCAGCAAGGCTGCTTTCAAAAATTCCCGAGACGCGGAACTGTTTTATGCTGGGAGGATTTTCAGGCGAAGGAGCCGTAAGCTGCTTAAGCGTAAAGATTGTAACGCGGTCGCCCACGTGTGCAAAAAGTTTGTCGGCAAGTTTCCGTCCGATTACAATAGGGGGCAGACCTGAGTCTACGCCTATATCGAACTTCCCCTCAACGATATATTTTCTGACCTCGGTATTTGTATAGCCCGGAAGAATTCCCTTTAAGGTAATCCCCTCTGTATTCTGTTTATATTTAATGATCGCAAGCCTTAAAGCAAAGGGGGAAATTCCGCTGGAGTAGGGCCTGAGCCTTCTTTCCAGCACGGGCAGAATAATATTATAATCGGGCAGATTCCTGTTGGAAAAAGAGCTGATCTGGACGTGAGAGTTCATCTGTACAATTTTGTCGGATATGGCTTTTTCAAATCCGTTAATGACTGTAAGTGCAACAATAAGCGTTGCCACGCCGATTGCAATGCCCGCAATTGAAATAACCGAGATGAGGGAAATGAGCCTGGAATTCTTCTTGGATCCTGTAAATCTGTTCGCTATGAAGAAAGAAACTGACATTAAAGATTCCCGGCAATCTGCCCTGTTTTCTGGTGAAAATTTTCTTGAACTAACTAAAACAAAAATTATCAATAAATAAATATAATTCCAAAAATAATGAAAAAAATAATTGACTAATGATAAAAATAATCATATTTTAGAACTCTCGATTGGAAACAATTTTGTTCTAGAAATACTGAAGCATTAACGGGGCGTAGCGTAGCCCGGTTCATCGCGCCTGCTTTGGGAGCAGGAGGTCGCAGGTTCGAATCCTGCCGCCCCGACACTAAAGAAAAGTATGAGCAATACCCGGTATGATTTGTAAATGAGATGAAACTAGTTTATGTAGACTTAAACATGGGAATCCGGTACCTGTTGTGCTTGATTGGCAGTAAATTTGTTCTTATGTTTAGTGTATGGAAATTTTGATTTAGGAACCTTTCTAAATCGTTTCCGGAAATCAAAATCGGGAACTTTCTTTGGATGCGCCCGTAGCTCAACTGGATAGAGCATCAGCCTTCTAAGCTGAGGGTTAGTGGTTCGAGTCCACTCGGGCGTACACCTTAAATGGTGAGCGTAGCTCAGCTTGGTTAGAGCATCAGATTGTGGCTCTGAGGGTCGTGGGTTCGAGTCCCATCGCTCACCCGAATAGATTAAATTTTGTTCTTTTGGCCTCATCGTCTAATGGTCAGGACCTCGCCCTTTCACGGCGGTAATAGGGGTTCGAATCCCCTTGAGGTCACAATTAAGCCTCAGAAGCTTTAGTTTCTGAGGCTTTTGTGTTTTAAATAAGTACATAAAAAAAACCTCCTGAATTACAGATTGACTTCCAGGAGGTTTTTGTTTTATAAGTTATTTTTATTCAGACTTTCTTCGGTGCGAGGAATTTGTTATATAGAAGCAGACCTGCCATCGTAACAACCCCAATCATTGAAAATATGAACCAGAGTATGCCGGGGCTGTTTAACCTGTCCACAAAGTGAACGTAAAGTCCTGCTCCCAGTATTCCGCCTATCCCGCTGCCGAGTACGCCGTACAAAAATGAGTAGCCCAGATATAAAGCTTTTTTGTCTTCAGGCGCAATAAGACCTACATAACTGAGGTATTTTGGATGTGCCGTCATTTCACCAATTGAGAAAATTATCATGCCGGCAATAAAAACCCATGCGTGTGTTGAAATTGCAAGAATGCCCATGCCTATTGTACCAAGACCGATGCCTGTTATCATTGTTGGAAGAGCCTTTGTATTCTTTACGATTCTTGAAATAAAAATCTGCAGAAGAATAATTGTTCCGGCATTAATTACAGTGACATGTTCGGCGTCAAACTTCCAGTTGGGGCTGCTTACGAATAAACCTAAAAATGAGTTGACCGCAATATTAACAGGAGTCATATCCACGTGCTCTTTTAAGTACCAGAGTACCGTATCAAACTGCTGGAAGTAGAGTATCCAGAAGCCCGAGTAAATTACAATCATCGATATAAATCTGAAGTCTTTAAGCACAAGCACAATTCCTCCTAAGACTTCCAGTATAGATTTGCTGCTCTTTGGCCTCTCGGGCTCTTTATAGGCAAAGATATTAAGTACAAGAAGCCATCCTGTTCCAAAAGCCGCCATCAGGAATATATAGCTCCATGATATGCTCTTAAGGTAAGGAACAAGAAGGAGCGGGAAAATAAAAGCCCCGAGATTAATGGACCAGTAGTAAATTCCGAAGCCAAGCGTGGAATTGGATTCATTAGTACTTCTTGCAATTGTGCCTGAAATGATCGGCTTAAATGTTCCGGCACCAAGCACCATCAGAATAAGGCTTAAGAATATGAGTGCGTAAGTATTGACAAGGCTGGTAAAGAAATAACCAAGGCTCATTACAACAAAGGCAAACATGAGAGTTTTCCTGTATCCGAAGCGGTCGGCAATTGCACCCGATAAGATCGGAAGGAAATAAAGTATCGGTGTAATAGTGCTTTTTATTATTCCAACACTTTCCTTGGTAAATCCAAGTCCCCCCTCATTGGGGCTTAAGACCAGATAGACCGACAGAATTGACATTACACCATAATAAGAGCCGCGCTCGAAAAATTCCATTATTATGACAATCCAGTAGTTCAGCGGAAATGATGAGAGTATCCCTTTCTTTTCAGCTTTCACTTCAACCTTCTTTTCAAGAGTATTTGTTTCCATAAGCCCCTGTAAATTTTTTCCTGCAAGATAAGGAGGACTTAAGGCTAAAAGCAAATATTCAGTTTAGGGAACAGGAGAATTATTGCCAAAAAATTGTTATTTTGCCGGTGTTAAGTTTTAGCTCAGAGAATTTTCAAACAAACCATGAACGTAAATTGACAGAACAAACAAAGCTGAAATATCCCCGCTTGATGGGTGAAGAGGATGTATACCGGACGCCTGAGAGTAAAAAAAGGAAGTTTGTCCTTAACCCTGCTTTATATTTTTTCCCCAGACTTATAAATATTGTTATCAATTCAGGTATGGTAGCCAAGCAGGGGAAATACGGACCCGTCGAGTGGGTACAGTCAAGCGTCGATATTCTGGATGCCCTTGAGAGGTCCGGCGTCAGGCTCGAAGTTACAGGTCTTCATAACATCTCTTCCTTCGAAGGGCCTGCTGTTTTTATCTCAAACCACATGAGCACGCTTGAAACGGTTGTACTCCCTTCACTCATTCAGCCTGTAAAGGAGGTGACCTTTGTCGTAAAGCAGGAGCTGATGAAGTATCCGTTTTTCGGCCATATTCTGGGTGCAAGGAATCCGATAGTCGTAGGGCGCAGCAATCCCCGTGAGGATTTAATCCATGTGATGGATGAAGGGGTGAAATACATTCATGAAGGCAGATCAATTATAATTTTCCCGCAGAGGACAAGAAGCAGCAAATTTAATCCGGAGCACTTTAACACTCTTGGCGTGAAGCTGGCCAAAAAGGGCGGATGCCACGTTGTGCCTACGGCTCTTGTTACAGATGCATGGGGCAACGGAAAGCTGATCAAGGACTTCGGTAAAATTGATCCAGGGAAAAAAGTTCATCTCAGTTTCGGGCGTCCTTTCAGGGTCGAATCCTCAGGAGCCAGGGAGCACCAGGAGGTGCTGGACTTTATACAGGAAAAGCTCACCGAATGGGGCAGGCAGGACTGTATTGAGAAGTAAAGACTACAGCATCTTTTGGAAAAAGTAATTATTGCAAACTGGGCCGATATTATTTATTTTAGCCGCTGATTTACATTTATTATTGAGGGAAATATATGGATTTAATAAAACCCTGCAGGCTTAAAAAAGGGGACCTCATTGGAATTATCTCCCCGGCCTCAACTCCGGATGACTTAACGAGGATTGAAAAGGGTGTAAAGTATCTTGAAAAATTGGGCTACAATGTAGAAGTAGGCCGCAATGTGGGGCAGAACCACGGGTACCTTGCTGGAAAAGACGAGGCAAGACTCGAGGACCTGCACTACATGTTTCAAAAGAAAGAAGTAAAAGCTGTCTTTTCTGTCCGTGGCGGCTACGGCACGCCAAGGCTTCTGGACAATATAGATTACTCAATCATCAAAAAAAATCCCAAGATATTTGTAGGCTACAGCGACATTACAGCGCTTCAAATGGCATTCTTAAAGAAGGCCGGGCTTGTAACCTTTGCAGGTCCCATGCTTGCCGTGGATTTCTGGAACGATGTGAGCCCTTTTACAGAAGAGATGTTCTGGGCGATGATCACTTCAACAAAGAAATTCGGGAAAGTGACAAATCCTGGCGGCGAAAAATTCCATATCCTAAGACCGGGCAATGCCGAAGGTCAGCTTACAGGAGGCAATCTTTCTTTAATAGCAGCCCTGATGGGCACGGGATACCTGCCGCCATTTAAGGATACGGTTCTCGTCATAGAAGAAATTGGTGAACCGCCCTACCGCATAGACCGTATGTTCAGCCAGCTTAAGCTCTCCGGAGTCTTCCGTCAGATCAGCGGCGTCATTTTAGGACGTTTTGTCGACTGCTATGAATCCGACCAGTTCAAGAAAACTTTGAGCCTTAATGATGTTATACAGGATTATTTGGGCAATCTTGACATCCCGGTCATATATAACTTTAAGCATGGGCACATAAAGGACAATATTACAATGGCTTTCGGACTAAATTACAGGCTTAATACCTCTAAATGCACTGTAGAAATTACAGAAAATGCCGTTGACTAGGAATTTAATTTTTCTATATTACTAAAAAAAGTATTGGACATAATTAAAACTTCTTTGTAGTTTATATCACCTTTAATATCACAAATAGGAGGTCGGTTTGAAAAAAGTTACACTTATGTTATTCACATTGTTCGTTGTATCGGCATTTTATAGTCAGATCAATGCTCAAATCCTTCTGGATGAGAACTTTGATTATAAGGTCGGTGCAAAGCTGGACACACTGGGTTGGACTAACCACAGTGGTACCGGTACTTTCCTTACAGTTCTGGACAGCAATTTGACCTATGCCAACTATCCTTTAGTCAGTAAGGGCGGTGAAGTTGTTCTTGAGGGCGGAAGCGGTTCCAGAGAGGATGTTAATCATCCGATAGAAAAACACGCTGCCGGTACTCTTTATGCTTCTTTTCTGATTAAAGTTGCTTCGGCTACTACGGGAGGCGACTATTTCTTCCATTACAAGTGGAATGGCACCGGCGGCATTTTCCTGGCCAGGACATATGTAAAGGATAACGGCTCAGGCAAATTTGTTCTCGGTTTATCAAAGTCAGGCACAGCTGTAAAATACACCACAGATACATACGATTACAACACTACATACCTTGTTGTTGTAAAGTATGAATATGTTGGCGATGCTGCCGGTTTGGATGATAAGGTCAGCCTTTATGTCAACCCCGACATAACAACTACTGAGCCTGCAAGTGCACAGCTGACAGATGTTGAGACCGGAACAAAGGCTACTGATGCTCCTATAGACGCAATTGCACTGCGCCAGGGAAGCGGGGTGTATAAACTTATGTTAGACGGCGTCAGAGTTGCCACTAGCTGGGATGAGCTTAAAGGCGATCTTGTAGCTCCTGTTACTTTCCAGGCTGATATGAGAGTTCAGATCCTCGAGCAGAAATTTACCGTCGGTACAAATAAGGTAGTTCTCCGCGGCGATTTCCAGTCAGTTGCAGGCGATGCAGGCGGTAACTGGCAGGGTACAAAGTTCGAACTTCAGGATCCTGACAAGGACTCCATCTATACACTTACTTTGGATTTCCCGGTTTCAAAAGTCGATACCAATTATGCATACAAATTAGTACTCGCTCCCGATTCATGGGAATCTGCTGATAACAGACCTTTTGCCCCGAAACTCCCTAACAAAATACTTGCTCCGGTTTATTTCAGCAACGACACCGTAGCTAATATTCCTTCACCATACATTGGCAAGACTTACCACTTCACTTTTACAGCTGACGTAAGCGCAATATATGGAACAGGTGATGGCTTCTTCGATCCTTCAAGAGACTCACTCCTCGTTATGGGTCTTGACTGGGAAGGCGGCACAAACGTTCAGGGCGAAAGAAAGATGCACGAAACACTTACAGCAGGTGTATTTACAACTGAACTGAGCGTAAAGGCTACCGGAGATTCTACAAAGTGGAAATTCCATGCTTATCCTGAAAGCCATTTCTCAAACGCCGGATGGGAAGCTGGAAACGATAACTGGTTTGTTTACGGAAAAGATACTGTTGTAACCCTTGGACATGTACCAAGAATAACTCCTTCTGCTCCTGCACTTACAAAGGATCAGCCTGTTCTTTTCCAGGTAGACATGCACAATGCAAAGAATGCATATGACAGTACTGCTATTAACTTAAATGACATTTATTTTGTAGGCGTTAAGGGTGCTGACTCAACAATAGGTGCCTGGGCCGGAAGCTGGGTTGTTGCTGATACAGCTTCAACACCGAAGACCATCATCGTGTTAAACGATAAGGGTATCTTAGGCGATAAGGTTGCCGGTGACGGCATCTGGTCAAAACTCATTACCTTTAAGGCAGGTACACACGGCGGAGCCGTTGAATACAAGTTCGCATGCTGGTACAAGGATGCCGATAAACACACTACTAATACAGCTGTTCTTGATAATGAAGGCGGATTTGGAAAGAATCACTCATTTGTGCTGAAGGAAACAGCCGGTACAATTAACCTTAAGAACGACTTCGGCAACATGACAACAGATGTTAAACAGGTTAAGACAAACCAGGTTCCGACAGTTTATTCACTTGACCAGAACTACCCGAACCCGTTTAACCCTGCTACAACAATCCGTTACAGCGTTCCTAAGGCCGGAATGGTTACTCTTAAGATCTATAACATGTTAGGTCAGGAAGTAGCTACTCTCATTAACGCTCAGCAGAACGCCGGAAAATATGAAGTTTCATTTGATGCTTCAAGATTGTCCAGCGGTATCTACCTCTACAACCTTACAAGCGGATCGTTCTCTTCAACAAAGAAGATGATGCTCGTTAAGTAAGATTCCTGAATAAGGAAACTTAGTCTTTCAAAAGCCCTGTTGAAATTTTCAGCAGGGCTTTTCTTTTTTACCACTCACTTCCGGGCAGGAGCAGGAGATCAGTTTCTTAAGCTCTGTTAATACAAAAACTTACCCAAACTCCCATTACTGGGACCTTCAAAGCTGTAATAAATGAAAAAAAAGGAATTTAATTCTCTTTTTTAAGAATAAAATTGCAGAATCTTTCCTTTTTACACCATAATTCGAAAAATCTGCCTGTGGTATGTTAATTGTTGTATTATTTCATAACAGTTAAATTTTGAGGTAACCTGTGGAATTTATTAATGAAGCACTAATAGCGTCTTTAATGGACGACAATTCATTAAAGGATGATTCTTTGCAGCTTGAGATCATCAGGAAAGCAAAAGAGGCTAAAGGACTTTCTCTTAAGGAAAGCGCCGCATTGTTAAATATTACCTCTCAGGATATCCTCGAGGAGCTGTTTAGTGCCGCCGGAGAAGTAAAGGAAAAGATCTACGGGAACAGACTTGTACTGTTTGCTCCTCTTTATATAACAAACCTATGCGTCAATAACTGTCTTTACTGTGCTTTCAGGCGCGATAATAAAGACCTTAAGAGGAGATCCCTCACGCTCGATGAAATTGAGGAGGAGACAAGGTTCCTGGTAAGCCAGGGGCATAAAAGGCTCCTTCTGGTTGCAGGGGAGCATCCTAAAAAGGCCGCTCTTGACTTTATTGGAGAGGCTGTCGAAAGAGTATACAGCGTAAAGTCCGGTAACGGTAATATAAGAAGGGTAAACATCAATTCCGCGCCTCTGAGCGTGGAGGAATTCAGGAAGCTGAAAAGCTTTGGAATCGGGACTTATCAGTGCTTTCAGGAAACTTACCATTACGATACTTACAAACTGATGCACCCGGACGGCCCTAAAAGCGACTTCGCCTGGAGGCTCTACGCCATGGACAGAGCCCTTCAGGCAGGAATTGACGATGTAGGTATTGGCGCGCTCTTCGGACTTGCAGACTACAGGTTCGAAACCCTGGGACTTTTAAGCCATGCATTTAACCTGGATGCCTGCTACGGTGTGGGTCCTCATACAATTTCAGTCCCCAGAATTGAGCCGGCATTAAATGCTCCGGCGGCAGCTGATCCTCCCTTTGCCGTAGACGACAAGACATTTAAGAAGATTATTGCCATTCTCCGCCTGGCTGTGCCATATACAGGAATAATCCTTTCGACCAGGGAAAGCGCTCAGTTAAGACGCGAACTCTTTTCAGTTGGAGTTTCCCAGATCAGCGCCGGAAGCCGTACTTCCCCTGGAGCCTATAAGGAAGCTTTGGACCAATCCGAAAGCAAAACTATGGAACAGTTCCAGTTGGGAGACCACAGAACACTGGATGAAGTGGTAAAAGACTGCTGCAGCCTGGGTTACCTCCCGAGCTTCTGTACGGCATGCTACCGCTCGGATAGAACAGGCGACAGATTTATGGAACTCGCAAAGACAGGAGATATAGGGAAACTCTGTGTGCCGAATGCACTTTCAACTTTTATGGAATACATACTGGACTTTGCCTCCGAAGAAACGGCAGGCGCGGGAACCCGGTTCCTAGAGACTCAGCTTTCAGGGGAAAAAAAGGCAGTGCAGAATAAAGTAAGAAAAATGCTCCAGAAAGTAACCGACGGCGAAAGGGACGTATACTTCTAAGCTTAAATGAAACTGGATCACATATTAAATAAAAAGGATTTATCAAAAGAGGAGATAATTTGTCTCCTGGAGCTTTCCGACTTCAGAAACACGCGCAGGCTTTTCGACAAGGCTGATGAGGTAAGAAAAGCCTTCTGCGGTGACGAGGTCCACTTAAGGGGAATTATCGAATTTTCGAATTACTGCGGACAGGACTGCCTTTACTGCGGCCTGAGACACAGCAACACGGAAATTGAACGCTACAGGATGACTGCCGATGAGATAATTGAAACGGCTAAACTGATCTCCAATATCGGCATACGCACCATTGTACTTCAGTCGGGTGAGGATCCGGCTTTCGATGTAGATAAAATTGCATATATAATTTACTTCATTAAACAGAACTGCGACGTTGCCATTACTCTCAGCCTTGGCGAAAGGGATTTTGAGGAATACAAAACCTGGCGCTACGCCGGGGCTGACCGCTACCTGATAAAGCATGAGACCGCAAATCCGAGGCTTTATTCCATTTACCACCAGAAACAGAAGGTACAGGAAAGAATTGAGCACCTGCAATTCCTAAAATCTATCGGTTTTCAGATCGGCAGCGGCAACCTGATCGGGCTTCCGGGCCAGACAGTGGAAGACATTGCTGATGACCTCCTGCTTTGCAGGGAACTGGACGTCGATATGGCTTCTTTCAGCCCCTTTGTTCCTTCGCCGAACACCCCATACAGGAATAAACCGGTCGGAAGCGTGGAACTTACACTCAAGACCATTGCCGTTGGCCGCATACTCATGAAGAACACTCATATTCCGGCAACAACAGCCATTGCTACAATTGATTCCCTTGGAAGGGAAAAGGCCCTGAGAGTTGGAGCTAATGTCATTATGCCCAATTTTACACCTACCCCATACAGGGACAAGTACTGCATTTACCCGAACAAGAAGTATATCGGAGACAACCCGCTCAACAGCGCATCTTCCATTCAGCACATTATCAACTCAATGGGCAGAAAAGTTTCCACTTCGCGCGGCGATTCAATGAAACAGACCCCGAATTTGTCTCAAATCATCTGAATTATTATTATATTTATATCCTGTCTTTTTACCATTAACTTTTTATATTTTATTCACAACCAAACCGGAAACGAAATGAATAGATATTTTGTGTTATTATGTTCTTTTATTTTATCTGCTGTATTATTAACCGGATGTTCAAAAAAAAGCGAGCAGGAGCTTTTTAATGCCGGAGAAAAAAACGTGTCTGAAGGGAAGTATACTGAAGCTGTAGATGCCTACGAAACACTGGTCAAGGATTACCCCGAAAGCCCGAGGGCGCCAAAGGTTTTGTTTGAATTGGGGAAACTTTATCAGGGGAAGGTTGTTAAAAATGTATCCGGGAAGGAATCATTTAATAAAGCTGTTGAATACTACGGCAGGATATTCAGGGATTACCCGAAAAGCGCCGAGGCTCCGAGCGCTCTTTTTATGGTTGGCTTCATTCAGGCAAACGACCTGCGCGACTTTAACGCCGCAACAGCATCTTTTAAGCAGTTTCTCTCCAGCTTCCCAAACAATGAAATGGCTTCTTCAGCCAGGGCAGAGCTGGACAATATGGGACTTAGTCCCGATGAGATATTAAAAAAAAATCTTGAGGTAAAAAAATAGTGGCTGAGACTTACCAGGATTACAGAAAATTCCTTAATCCTTCTGTAGTTTCCAAACTGAATTCACTTGAACTTAAGGCCCGCCTCGTTGTAGAGGGTTTCATGGTGGGCCTGCACAGAAGCCCTTATCACGGCTTCAGCGTGGAGTTCAGCGAACACAGGCCTTATATGCAGGGTGACAGCCTTAGGAGTGTCGACTGGAAGGCATACGCAAAAACTGAAAAGTACTACATCAAGCAGTTTGAAGAGGAAACCAACCTGGTAAGTCATGTTATACTGGACGTCAGCCGCTCAATGGATTTTTCTTACGGCGGGAACATTAAAAAGCTGGAATACGGCTCTATTCTTGCTGCAAGCCTAATGTATCTGATGACGCGGCAGCAGGATGCAGCAGGCCTGGCGCTTTATTCCGATACAATAGAGACCTTTATGGCCCCCAAATCGAGCCGTATTTACTTAACCGAACTCTTAAAAGCCCTTGCACAGGCTAAACCTTCCAGCAAAACAAGAACCGCAAACTGCCTGAATTATGTGGCTGAAAAGGTTAAAAGAAGGGGGCTTGTGATAATCATATCCGACTTTTTTGACGATGTTAATTCCGTTTTAACAGCCCTCAAGCACTTCAGGTACAAGAAAAATGAAGTTGTCGTCTTCCAGGTCCTTGATCCGATGGAAATGACGTTTGCATTCGGGCGCGATGCGGTTTTCCGGGATATGGAGACCCAGGAGGAGATGGTAACACAGCCATTTCAGATACAAAAGGCCTATAAGAAGGCTATGGCGGACTATATAGAAAAAATAAAGGAAGAATGCCTCAATTCGGGCATAGAATATAACCTTCTCGACACCTCAGTGCCTTTCGACAAGGCGCTTTTCAGCTATTTTAAGAAAAGAGCCAGGCTCATTTAATTATCCTGCCTTTATTGCTGTCAATTTTACTTCCCGGAATTTAAGCTAATTTCCTGTAACATAGGGATAATCCACTGCAGTAAATTTGTCAAACGCATACTTTTTCAGCTGGGGATCATAAAGCATTCGGCTGTAGAAAAGCGTGTTTGCGCCGAAGAGCATAGATTTTGCATCATATCCCAGCAGTCTGAGGTAAGCCGCGGCCGAAGCGCTGAACTGCCCGTTATAGCAGTAGATACCTATCTTTTTATCCGTTGGGAGAGTCTGCAGAAAATTGCTCGCTTTAAGCGAGGAGTAGGGGGCATAGGATACTGCACCTTTAGGATGCCCCAAGCCGCTGTAAGGGTTATATCTCCCTACGGCGCTAAAAAGAGCATCCGAACCGTAACAGACCACATAATAATACTTATTGCCAAAAAGGCTTTCAGATGTAATTGAAGGACCATTTTCTCCAGTTGAATCAGGGTTTTCGCTGAAGCCTTCTGCCAGCAGGTCGGTTATCCTTTCTTCAATCATATCCTTTATGTTCAGAGACTTTGTTCTGAATTCAAGCCCGGGCAGCGGGGTTCTGGAATTTCTTTTGCCGGCTTCATTTGTGTAATTGTTCATCTCAGAAGAATTCATGGTATGGCTGATCCATATCTCCGCAAAAGCTGTATTCCAGGCTGCCATACCAAAATTAAGAGAATATACATTGTCAAATCCTGCTAACCTCAAAAGCGTCGCACAATAAGAGGATGCCTGCCCGGCCTGGCTAACAAGCACAACCTTAGAGTATTGTTTTGTGCCGTTCTGCCTGAAGTAGCTGAGAAGATCCCCGGCATTCAGGTTTACGGCTCCTTTTATGTGCCCTGCCTGAAACTGAGAGCGGCTTCTTATATCCAGAATAAGATAACTCTCATTGCTGTAAACTTCAGAAGCCTCAACAAGCGGAGGAGCATCCATGGAGTTAATGTAATCGCCATGGGATTCAAAATAAGTCAGCATCCCGGCTGTTTTATCAATTGAGCCGTGGAACTCAGGAATCAGGTTGTTCTCCAGGCACCCCTGCATAAACAGAAAAACAGACGGCAGTAAAAACCATTTAAGTGCTTTTATAATCATCGTTTATGCCTTCCAGGTAAATTACTTTGCTTTAATAAATTTTCCCGCGGCGCTTCCCATAAAAAGGCCTATAACATCATTTCCGTAAACATTCCAGATAATCTGGCTTCCACCCTGTGTAAATGAATTATGGACCTGAAGGTTATTGCCCCTGGTTCTGAAATAATCGTAAAACCCCTTGTCAAAGGAAAATACCTTCAGGTATGATCCTGAAGCCCTTAGGTCGGTTCTGTATTCCTCAGGGAAATCAGCCGTCCTGATAGTTGTGGAAGAGGGAAGGTTTTCAGGAGATACATAGACTTCAAAAAAGTCTGCCGCTAGCCCTTCATAAGAATACTGCGACGCTCCCAGGATGAACCAGGCGGCTCCATAGGATTCGCCTTCTTTTGGTGCTATCTGAGCCTCAATATAGGTGTTGTTGACCAGTGTGGCCTTTAAGACCTGTGGAGATTCGGGTACCCTGGTCCTTGCATATATCGTCTTTTCGCCGTATTTGGCAAAAAGCTCATAAGTGCTTCCGGAATGAATGCTTAGTAATTCCCGGGGTTTATACAAGCCGTCTTTAATGTAAATAAGGGGTATTACCTGTACACCGTCAATTTTCAGGTATGCCATAACATCTTTCAGCTCCGCCTTCTTAATATCAAAAGGTTCATTTAAGGGAAGCGTCCTTGTAAATGTCACTCCGGCGAAAAGAGAATCCTTTTTCAAGGATGCGAATACGACAGTCTTTTGCTTATAGATGCTGTCGGGCTCAAGTGTCTGCGTCTTTTCGCATCCCACGAAAAATATAAAAGCGGCAAATGATAAAAATAAAAACGTTTTCATTTTCATAAATTAAAATTTTAGTGTAACTCCAACACTCGGCATGAAAGGGAATATTGTTATTGAATGAAACTTTGGCACTGAAACCGTTCCCTCCGGGACCGGTTTGTTGACCTCCGAAGCGTAATATGCAAACGGGTTTTTCCTGTTATATACATTATAAATATTCAGGTAAGTCTCCAGTTCGGAATTATTCAGGAAAAATGTATATGTCAGATTCAGGTCAAGCTTGTGATAGTCTGGCAGTTTATATGCGTTTCTTTCCGTATAATCGAACTGAACTCTTTTATCCGGGTCGAGATCAATTGAACCGATCTGATACTGGCTCACAGGAAGTGTATATCCCTGTCCGGTAGCAAACATCCAGGTAAGTCCCAGGTTCAGATTTTCAGAGAGCTTATAGGCTGCAATAAGTGATATGTCGTGTCTTCTGTCGAATCTGGGGTAAAATATCTGTCCTGCATTGAGCTCATCAAATTTCCTTCTTGTGTACGACAGTGTATAACCGATCCATCCCGAGAGGCTGCCCGAGGTTTTATTGAGGAAGAATTCCACTCCATAAGCCTCCCCCTGGCCCTGTGTAAACAGGTCGACGACCGGGCTCTGGGGATTATAACGTGCATTATCCTTAAACTCGTAAAGATTTTTCATGTCCTTATAGTAGCTCTCAACTGAAAAAAGATATTCCTTCTGTGCGAAATATGAGTCGAAGCCAAAGACAAACTGCTTTGACTGTGAGGGTGCAATCTTTTCCGTTGAAGGGTACCACATGTCCGTAGGCAGGGAGATGTCGTTTCTTACAATAAGGTGCAGGAACTGGTTTGTAATTGAGAAAGCTCCCTTTAAGGAGGTTTCCTCAGTAAGGGTATAAACTGCTGAAAAGCGCGGTTCGAATTTTATTTTTTTCTGCCCGTTAAAGTAGTAGAGCCTGATGCCCGGGCTGAGTTTAAGTCTGGCCTCAATCTGCCAGTCGCTCTCAAGATAGGCTGCAGCCTCGTAGTTCAGAATATCCTTTTCATTGCCGAAGCTTCTTTCAATAAGTTCGCTGTAGACATCGCTATAGATCAGTTTATAGTCATGCAAAGAAAGATCAATTCCAAGCTTTGCCAGATTATCTTCAGAGGCGAAAAATTCCACGTCTTTTTTTAAGACCACATCGGTCAGTTCACTCGTTGAGTAGTAATCCGAAGTAGTGACCCTGCTTGTAGTGTCATCGAGTATGGACTTAAATTTATAATTGACATAGCTAAGAGTTGTATTTGAAAACCTTGAATTTGAAAGCAGCTGCGACCAGTTCAGGCTGGCCAGGGCATTCTGCCACTGTATATCGTAGTTGACCTGGTTGCCGGGGGAGGAGTAGAGCTTATCACGGCTAAGCATTGCGCTAAGAGAGACCACGTCGCTTTTTGTCACATTAAAGGAGAATTTGGAATTCATGTCGTAGAAATTATATCTGGGGGCCAGGCCGTTTTTGTCCGTAGCGTTCTGGAAAAGGTCGTAGTACATTTTCCTTCCGGATAAAATATATGTGGAGTTTTCATTCAGCGGACCTTCAAGCGTCAGGCGCGAGTTGATGAGACCCAGGCCAAGAACCCCTTTATGTTTTTCTTTTGATCCGCTTCTAAGTTTGATATCCAGAACGCTGGAAAGTCTTCCTCCATATTCAGCCGGGAAAGCCCCCTTTATCAGCTTAACATTCTGCAGGGCATCGGAATTAAAAGTGCTGGCGAAATTCCCCAGGTGTGAGGGGTTATATACAGCAACACCGTCAAGAAGCGTTAAGGTCTCATCAGGGCTTCCGCCCCTGACATAAAGTCCGGTTGAGAGTTCATTATTCTGCGTCAGGCCGGGCAGCATCTGAAGAGACCTGAAAAGGTCGACTTCGCCGGACAATGAGGGAAGCCGGCTTAAGAGTTCAGGTGACACGTCCACAGAGCTTACATCCTGTGCTGCGCCTTTTTTCCCTTCTACAACAACTTCCTGGAGTCTTATATCCTGTGCTTCAAGTTCAATGTCAAGCCGTATGGAAGAAGATCTGCCTGAAACAGGAAGGTCCTTAATTACGGCTTTATAACCCAGGCGGCGGGCAATGAGAATAAACCTGCCTGCTTTGACTGCCGGAATGGCATAATATCCGTACTGGTTTGAAGTTGCGCCTCTTAAAGGGGGAAGAGAAAAGCTCAGGCTGTCCGGGTAAATAAGAATACTCGAGCCCGGAAGAAATTCACCGGTAGATTTGTCTTTAATAAAGCCCGAGATAGTGCTTGCGGGGTTCTCCTGAGCATACAGTTTTCCGAAACAGAATAAAGCGCTGAAAAGAAGGAATACAATAAGTGATCCTTTACTGTTCCTGGTCATCTTTTTATGAGTTCCTCAAGTTTACGTAAAAAAAGAAAATCTATTTCGGGAAAACTTATACTTCGGAAAAGAACAATATTATCAAAACTGCACAGAAGAACACGTCTGGAAATTAGTAAAAAGAAATGAAAATGCAAATGAATTATAAAATAATGGATCTCTTCCCGGGAACTTATAAAATCCGGCTAAAAAAAACGGCAGAATTTCTTCTGCCGTTTTGAAAAAGATTCAGCTTAAAATAAAATTACCATTAGAAAAAGCTTTTTATTTCGCCAAAATAATTATCGATGTATTTTTCAGCTTCTGCCTGACTTTTTGCCTCGGTGATGCATCTAATTATCGGTTCAGTGTTTGACTTTCTGAAATGCACCCAGTGGTCCGGGAAATCTATTCTCAGGCCGTCTTCGGTGTTAATTTTTTCTGAGGAATATTTCTGTGTAAGAATTTTAATAATGTCGTCGGGATTTTTACTTCCCAATTCAATTTTTCTTTTAGCAATAAAATACTCCGGCAGGGCTTTTTTAAGTTCGCTCAACCTGCCCTTAAACTCCAGCAGGTGCTGAAGTGTAATTGCAACACCAACGAGAGCATCCCGTCCGTAATGAAGTGCTGGATAGATAACGCCGCCCGATCCTTCGCCGCCAATTACGGCATTTACTTCCTTCATCTTTTTTACAACGTTAGCTTCTCCTACAGGAGAGCGGAAGACACTGCATCCAGCCTCACGGGCCACATCGTCCACGGCTCTTGTTGTAGAAAGGTTAACCGCAACGTTCCCTTTTTCTTTGGAAAGAACAAACTTTACGGCCTGCGTTATCGTGTTTTCCTCGCCAAAGGGTTCACCCTTATCGGTAATAAGAACCAGGCGGTCTACATCAGGATCAACCACAACGCCCAGGTCGGCCCCTGAATCCTTTACAGCCTTCATCGTTTCTGTCAGGTTTTCAGGCAGCGGTTCAGGCAGGCGGGGGAATATGCCCGTCTTCTGGCAGTTTAATTCAACTACTTCACATCCCAGCTCCCTCAAAAGCTGTGGTATAACGTAAACCCCGGCGCCGTTTACACAGTCGGCCAAAACCTTAAACTTTCTTTTTCTTATTGCTTCAGCGTCTATGTGCTTTAGACTTAAGACATCATTAACGTGTCTTTTAAGTCCTTCTTCGTAGTATGTAATTTTTCCCACCTTATCCCACGCAGGGTACTGATTCTTTCCGCTCAGGAGGATTTTCTGAAGTTCAAGGTTTTCCTCAGGAGTCATGAACTGACCTGTGGAGTTCAGAAGTTTAAGAGCGTTCCATTCATTTGGATTGTGGCTTGCAGAAATTGCAATTCCGCCTGAGGCCTTTAAGGTCTTTACTGTATACTGCACGGTAGGTGTGGGCACAATACCGATATCAATTACCTCAAAGCCCTTGGCGGCTAAAGTACCGTTGACGATACTTCTTACCATATCGCCCGTTACTCTGGCATCGCGTCCGACGACAATTTTTCCTTTCCCGCAGAAATCCGCATATGCTGAGGTGTACTTTACAAGGACTTCAGGATCTAGTCCGTCTCCCACAATACCTCTTATTCCGGAAATACTTACCATCAGGGTAGGCATCGTTCCTCCTTTATTCAAATCTGGTTAGTTAAATATGCTGTTTAGAAAATTCACATACTCACAGAAGAATATTCATAAAGATACCAAAATTTAAAATTTTTATCTAATTACAAATTATTTTTATCTTTGTTTAAGAAGTCCGCCTAAAATATTTAACAGCCTGACAAGACGATGTGGATTTTCCTAATTACGGTCATACCCTTTCTTGATGCATTTGGCAATCTTTTCAACAAAAGAAGTTCCATGCAGGGCGTCAGGCCTGTGCTCATCTCCTGGTCCAATAACGTTGTGGTAGTGCTCCTTGTACTGGTACTGTCTTTTTTTATCAGCTTTAAGCTGACAGCAGCTTATTTTCTTGCCCTGAGTGTAACAGGGACTATTAATATTTTTGCCACTATTCTATACATGCATGCAGTCTCAAAAGGGGATATTTCGGAACTTATTCCGATGCTCAGTTTTACACCGCTGTTTATGCTTGTAACTTCCCCGGTAATTGTAGGGGAAATTCCAAGGCCTGGCGGAATTGCAGGAATATTTCTGGTTGTAACGGGCTCATACATGTTGAACATTAATCTTAAGAAAAGGAATTTCGCGGACCCGATTAAAGCCTTATTCCGCAGTGCCGGCACCAGAATTATGCTGTTTGTTTCTTTTCTTTACAGCATAACTTCAAATTTCGACAAGGTGGCAGTAAATGCCTCGTCTCCCATACAGCACCTGCTTTTTCTGAATCTTTACGTTTTCCTGGGGGTCTCGGCAATAGTCCTTCTGACTAAAAACTTCAAAAAAGAAGAACTGATTCTGGGCAGATATAATCTCATTATGCTCAGTATAATTAACTTAATTGGAAGCCTCTTATTTCTTCTTGCTATAACTTACACTTACGTAGCATATGTAATTGCCTTAAAGAGGACTTCGGGCATGCTGAGCGTTCTCCTGGGGCACTTTGTGCTTGGCGAGGCCAAACTGAGGGAAAGGTTGCTGGGGTCTTTTATCATGTTTGCAGGCGTATTACTCATACTTCTTAGCTGAAAAGACCCGGATTTATTTTCCTATTGTCTGATTTGTCCTCTTTTTAGATTAGCTTGTTTTAATTATATTAAAGAATAACTAAGAAAGGCTGTTTATGGCAAAAAAATACGATATTGCCGTCTTAGGAGGAGGGCCCGGCGGCTATGTAGCTGCAATAAGAGCCTCGCAGCTGGGATTTAAGACGGTAGTAATAGATAAGGATAATCTTGGGGGCATCTGCCTTAACTGGGGGTGTATTCCAACCAAAGCTCTATTAAAAAATGTTGAAGTGCTCGATAAGGTCAGGCACGCTTCCGATTTCGGAATTAAAATCGAAAGCTTTTCAGTGGACTTCTCAAAAGTCATAAAAAGAAGCCGCGACATCGCGGACCGCATTTCAAAAAATGTGGAATACCTGATAAAAAAAAACAAAATAGACCGCATGAGAGGCTTCGGGAGGTTTACGGGGAAAAACACAATTGAAGTAACCTCTGAAGAGGGTAAGGCCGAACAGATTGAGGCAGACCATATTATTGTTGCCACAGGAGCACGCCCAAGAAATCTCCCGATGATACCTGTGGATAAGAAGTTTATCATTACCTCGACTGAAGCCATGTCGCTTAAAGTTCAGCCGAAGGAGATGATTATAATTGGGGCCGGCGCAATCGGAATCGAGTTTGCTTACTTTTATAACGTTCTGGGCACAAAAGTTACAGTAATAGAGGTAATGGATAACATTCTTCCCATTGAGGATACCGAAATCAGCCAGGCGCTCTTAAAGGAGCTGAAAAAGCAGGGTATTACCTTCTACACGAGCACGATGGTTGAAAAGGCTGAAGTTAAAAATAACAGGGTGGAAGTTCAGATTAAATCCAAGTCCGATGAGATTAAAGTTCTTTCGGCAGACGTGGCCTTAAGCGCTATAGGCGTTACTGGCAATGTTGAAGGCTTCGGGCTTGAGGAATTGGGCGTTGAGCTTTATGCCAGACATATAAAAGTAGATAAATCGACTTATGGGACAAATGTTAAAGGAATATACGCAATTGGCGACGTCATAGGACCCCCGTGGCTGGCACACGTTGCTTCGGCTGAAGGGATCTACTGCGTTGAAAAGATAAAGGGGCTTAATCCGCCTCTTATCGATTACGATTCAATTCCGGGATGCACCTACTGCCAGCCCCAGGTGGCAAGCGTTGGCCTGACGGAAAGAAAGGCTAAAGAGGAGGGCTATGAGCTTAAAATCGGGAAATTCCCCTTTATGGCAAGCGGCAAGGCCTTTGCTATTGGAGAGCGTGAGGGTTTTGTAAAGGTTATCTTCGATTCAAAGTACGGCGAACTCCTGGGAGCGCATATTATAGGTCCCGAGGCAACAGAGCTCATTGCGGAATTTACACTTGCAAAAACGATGGAAGCTACATACGAGTCGATAATAAAGACCGTTCATGCACATCCGACACTTTCGGAAACCGTTGCCGAAGCTTCGGCAGCAGCTTATGAGGGAGCTATTCATATATGAGAGAACTTGATTATTACAATCTGGGCCTGATGGATTATGATAAGGCCTGGGAACTCCAGAGGAAAACTTTTGACTTAAGACGGGCTAAGGATATACCTGACACTCTCTACATGCTCGAGCACCCGCATACTTACACTCTGGGCAAAATTGCCGACAGAAAGAACCTCATCAGTTCGGAAAGTTATCTGAAGGAAAAAGGAATATCTGTTTACGATATAGACCGCGGGGGCGACATTACTTATCACGGCCCGGGGCAGATCGTGGGCTACCCGATTCTTGACCTTACAGAGTGGAAACAGGACACACACCTCTACCTCCGCAGCATTGAAGAAGTCTTAATTCTTACGTGCCAGGATTACGGCCTAAAGGCCGGAAGAATTGAGAAACTTACCGGCGTGTGGATTGAGGACAGAAAAATTGCAGCAATTGGAATTAAAGTCAGCCGCTGGATTACAATGCACGGCTTTGCCTTTAACGTAAATACAGATCTGTCTCTTTTTCAGGGTATTATTCCGTGCGGCATTACAGATAAAAGTGTAACTTCACTTTCCAGGGAGCTTAATAGAATGCTCGATATGCAGGAAGTGAAGTCAAAACTCTTAAACAATTTCAAGGATGTTTTCGGATATGATGCTGTAATGACAGACCGGGAAAATACTCTATTACTCCGTAATGCCGGTTTGTCATAAGGTTTATGTTTTGTAAATTAGTCCACAGCGGGAGACTAAAAGAACTCCCGGCTGGAGAACAGAGAAACGTTTTTCTTCAATTTTTAATATGCTAAATACGCTAAGAAACAGAGGGAAGGAATGACTAAAAAAGATGTCATCGTAGCTGATAATATAGTTGAATCTGAGAAAAATACGGAAATGCCGACCGGCAAAACCGATTCATACGGAGGCCTGACAAAAGACGAGCTGATGAATGCCCTCAGACTTATGTATATGTCCCGCCAGATCGACCTGAAAAGCATGACTTTACTCAAGCAGGGTAAGTCTTTCTTCCATATTTCAGGTGCAGGACACGAAGCAATACAGGTTGCATGCGGCCTGGCAATGAAAAAAGGTTTGGACTGGGCATACCCCTATTACCGGGATCTGGCATTTTCACTTACAGTGGGAATTAAACCCGAAGAAGTATTCCTTGCATTCCTTGCAAAGGAAGATGACCCTATGACAGGCGGCCGACAGATGCCCTGCCACTGGGGCCACAAGGAGTTTAACATACCGACGCAGTCGAGCCCTACAGGCACTCAGTTTCTGCAGGCCGCAGGTACGGCACTTGCCGCCCAGCGCACAGATTCAGGCGCCGTGGTCTATGTCTCAAGCGGCGAAGGCACTACAAGTCAGGGTGAGTTTCATGAGGCTGTCAACTGGGCAAGCAGAGAAAAACTTCCTGTTGTATTTGTAATTCAAAATAATAAGTATGCCATTTCCGTCCCCGTAAGCCAGCAGTCAGGAGGCAAAGACGCCTCAATTTCCGAGATGATGAAGGGCTATGAAAATCTCCTAAGACTTAAAGTTGACGGAACAGACTTCCTTTCCATGCATGCAGCGGCACAGACTGCATTTAAGTATGCAAGGCAGGGGAAAGGACCGGCACTTATTGAAGCACAGTGCATCAGGCTTCTTTCACATTCATCTTCTGACGATCAGAAAAAGTACAGACCACTGGATGAAATAGAACAGGATCTTAAGAACGATCCTATTGAAAAGTTCGCTCAGTTCCTGATAAAAAGGGGTGTACTTACTGAACTGGCTTTTAACGAGCTGAAAAAAGAGGTCAATAACCATATTGAAGAAGCTTCAAGCTGGGCAATGAGCCGCCCGGACCCGAAACCCGAGTCGGCCAGGCTTTACGTATATGATGAAAGCGGTAAAAAAGACCGCCTTCAGTATGAAAAAACAAAGCCCGACGGGAAACCTGTAGTAATGGTGGATGCAATAAACCATGCCCTGCGTGAAGAGATGGAAAGAAACAGTAATATTTATCTTTTCGGTGAAGACGTAGCCGACTTGAAAGGAGGCGTTTTCTCTGCAACAAAAGGGCTTTCCACTCAGTTCGGTACCCAAAGGGTCTTTAACTCGCCTTTAGCCGAGGCAAGCATTGTTGGAGTTGCAATAGGTATGGCTCTTGCAGGCTTAAAGCCTGTGGTGGAAATCCAGTTCGGAGATTATATCTGGCCTGCCTTCATGCAGTTCCGTGACGAGATGGTAACATACCGCTACCGTTCAAACAACTTCTGGGAGGCTCCAGTTGTAACGCGTGTAGCCGTGGGAGGATTTATTCATGGGGGACTTTACCATAGCCAGAACATTGAGGGCTTCTTTGCACATATGCCGGGACTGCTGATCGCCTATCCATCGAATGCAGCAGATGCAAAGGGACTTCTTAAGACGGCTCTAAGATTAAATGACCCTGTATTGTTCTTAGAGCATAAGGGACTCTACCGCCAGAGCTATTCAACTGTTCCCGAGCCCGATGCCAATTACCTTCTTCCTTTCGGGAAAGCCAGAGTTGTAAAAGAGGGATCAGACATCAGTGTTATAACTTACGGCGCAATGGTGCATGAATCTAATTTCGCAGCATCCAAACTGGAGGCTGAGGGCTATTCGGTTGAGATAATTGATATAAGAACAATTAATCCGCTGGATGAAATGACGATTTTTGAATCTGTAAAAAAGACCGGTAAAGCGGTCGTTATTCATGAGGATATGATGACCGGAGGCTTCGGTGCGGAAATAGCTGCCCGGATTGCTGACAACTGTTTCCAGTATCTGGACGGCCCTGTTAAAAGGATTGCAGGGCTGGATACACACATACCATATCATCCGGTGCTGGAGAACACTGTGCTCCCGACCAGGAACAGAATATATAGTTCTCTAAAGGAAATTCTGGCGTATTAAACCCGGAATGACGCAGGTTATTAACCATTTTTGTAGGGGCGAACAGGCGCTGTGCCTCCGCCTGAGGCGGGTGGGCTCGCCCTGATGTTTAAGAATTCATCATTTGTTGAAAACATTTAAAAGAGGGATGAAATGAAAATTGATGTTGTTATGCCTAAGATGGGAGAGAGTGTCAACGAGGGCACAATAATAAAGTGGCATAAAAAGCAGGGGGACCCGGTAAAAAAAGACGAGATCATCTTCGAGATTTCAACCGATAAGGTGGATACCGAAATCCCATCTCCCGCCGACGGCATTCTTTCGGAAATAAAAGTTTTTGAACAGGAAACTGTACAGACCGATACGGTTGTAGCGGTAATTGAAACTGATCTATCAAAAGCAGAACCGGCCCAAAAGCAGCCTCAGAGACCCGCACCGGCCACGGAATCCCAAATGGATACTTCACGCGCTGAAAGCATGAATGCTCCTTCGGCTGCAGCATCTGAAGACGGACCTCAGAAGAAAGAGGCTCCTTCCACCAAACAGGCCGGTGGCACTCTGGTGGATATACCGATGCCTAAGATGGGTGAATCGGTCATGGAAGGCACAATCATCAAGTGGCATAAAAAGCCCGGGGATGCGGTAAAAAAAGATGAAACGCTTTTTGAGATCAGTACAGACAAGGTGGATACCGAAATCCCTTCTCCTGAAAACGGAGTCCTGGCCGAGATACTGGCTCAGGAACAGGAGACAGTGTCAGTGGGTACAATCGTAGCAAGGATTTCAACTTCGGGCGGTGTTGCCCAGCCCTCTGGAGGCGCCCCCCGTGAAAGGGTAGAAGAGCCTAAGGCAGAACCTCGAGTCCAGGAGGCACAGACTGCTGCTCCGCTATCAGGGGAATCATTTAAGGAGGCAGGAACCATGGTTGAATCCTATAATGAACCCCCGGCAGAAAAGACTTCAGAGGGATTTGGCACGGCGCAGCAGGGAAGATTTTACTCTCCTTTGGTGCTTAATATAGCGCAGAAGGAAAATGTAGGCATGGATGAGCTGGGCAGAATAAACGGCTCAGGCGTTGAAGGGCGCGTAACGAAAAAAGATATTCTTGACTACATTTCAAAACGCGGGAAAGCTGAAGCCCCGAAGGCCCGCACATTAAAGGCTGAAGAAGCAAGACAGGAGCCACATGCTGCTTACTATTCAAAACAGCCCGGGGAAAGAGAGCCCCAAAGAGTGTCTGCTCCCGAGCCTGCCCCGCAGAGAACTCAAGCAGCTGCGCCCTCAGGCGGAAATACAGAAGTAATTCCGATGGATAACATACGGCAGAAGATAATGTATCATATGGTTAAAAGCCGCGATACATCGGTGCACGTTACAGCTGTGGTTGAGGCAGATGTGACAAAAATTCACAATTTTATCAAAAACAATAAAGATAATTTCCTAAAGAGAGAAAATATAAAGCTGACTTATATGTCCTTTATAGCCTACGCCTGCATTAAGGCATTAAAAGAGTATCCGTACCTGAATTCCACAATAGATGGCACCAATATTGTATTAAAAAAGTACATTAACCTGGGCTTTGCCGTAGCTGTGGAACCGAACGGGTTAATTGTTCCGAATATTAAAAATGCTGATGAAAAAAATATAGTCGGCCTGGCCAGGGCAATTGCTGATTTGAGCAATAAGGCCAGAACGAGGAAGCTTACGCCTGATGACATATCATCGGGTACTTTCAGCATAACCAATTACGGCGTTTTCGGGACACTTTTCGGCACACCGATCATCAATCAGCCGGAAGTAGCTATTCTTGGGGTTGGTACGGTGACCAAAAAGCCGGTTGTAATTGAAGCCGATGGAACAGATACCATTGCCATACGACATATGCTCTATCTGTCCTTAAGTCACGACCACCGTCTTGTGGATGGGATGCTGGGCGGCAAGTTTCTTAAGTTTATTAAGGATACTCTGGAAAATTTCGATTCTTTTGAGATATAACCAATTTTTAATTGAACATAATTCGGTAAAAAGGTAAATAGGGAAAATAAAATTTTTGGAAGTATCCGTTTTTTAGTTTAAATTATTTGTGTAAATTTAATGCCGTAATTCTTCTTTTGTAGAGCCATAAGCTCTGCAACTGTTTTATAGAAAGGTTGTGTGCTTTTTAGATGAATCAAAAGATTAATCAGTACCAGAAAAGTTATAAAGAGTCGGTTGAAAAAGATAAGAACGATTTGGGTAAAAAGCCTGAATGGCTTAAAGTTAAGCTCCCGATGGGAGAGAACTTTTCAGATGTTCATCATTTAATGAGATCTTCAAAGCTGCATACAGTTTGCGAAGAGGCCCGGTGCCCTAACATGGGTGAGTGCTGGAATTACCGTACCGCCACGTTTATGATACTTGGAGATACATGCACAAGAAGCTGCGGATTCTGCAATGTGAAGTTAGGCCTTCCGAATGAACTGGATCTGGATGAACCAAGGCGCGTTGCCGAGGCGGTCGAAACGCTTAAGCTCAGGCATGCTGTCATTACTTCTGTTAACCGTGATGAACTCAAAGACGGCGGGTCTTCAATTTTCTCTGAGACCGTGCGCCTGATAAAAGAAAAAATGCCCGACTGTACGGTTGAAATTCTTATACCCGACTTTAAGGGTTCCATAGAGGCCTTTGAAATAATAATGAAAAATCCGCCCGACATTCTGAACCATAACCTCGAGACGGTCGAAAGGCTTTATCACGTGGTGAGACCTCAGGCAAAATATGAACGGAGCCTTGAGCTCATTAAATGGTTCAAAGGACGAGGCCTTAGAACCAAAAGCGGAATAATGGTAGGTATCGGTGAAAAGACAGAAGAGGTCTTAAGCCTTATGCAGGACTTAAGACGTCACGAATGCGACATACTGACAATTGGACAGTATCTGCAGCCAACAAAGATGCATCTGCCGATTGACAGATACGTTACGCCCGAAGAGTTTAAGATGTATAAGGAAGAAGGTCTGAAGATGGGTTTCAGGGCCGTTGAATCGGCTCCACTAGTAAGGAGTTCATATCATGCGGATAAACATGCAAGAGACTAAAAAAATGAATTTGTTAATTTTAAGCTCATCCATCATTATTATATCAGATAAATAATTGGAAAGAAAGGTTACTGATTTCCCGGTAACCTTTTTTGTTTTTAAATAAATTACGGGGTACCAAATGGCTAAGGTAAAAGGAGATATCCTGGTTGATATCGAGAAATGCAAAGGATGTGAACTTTGCAAAGTAGCTTGTCCTCAGAACTCCCTTGAGCTTTCGCGTAAACTGAATACCAAGGGCTATCACTACATAGTGAGGGTGGAGGATAACTGTACGGGGTGTGTTAACTGTGCTCTTGTATGCCCTGAAGGCATCATTAAAGTCTACAGAAAAACCTTGAACAAAAAGGAACCGGTAGCAACAATAACTAATGTAACTAACGATATAACAGTGACGGTGCAGCCATGAAAGAATTAAAACTTATGAAAGGAAACGAAGCACTTGCTGAAGCTGTAATCCGCAGCGGCTGCGATGCTTACTTCGGTTATCCTATTACACCACAATCAGAAGTGCTGGAATATCTCAGTCTTGAAGCTAACAAAAGAACCGGTATGGTTGTGCTTCAGGCTGAAAGTGAAGTGGCCTCCATAAACATGGTCTACGGCGCTGCCGGAACGGGCAAGCTAGCCATGACTTCATCCTCAAGCCCGGGCATCAGCCTTATGCAGGAAGGCATCTCCTATATCGCATGCGCTGAGCTGCCGTGCCTTATTGTTAACGTAATGAGGGGAGGCCCCGGACTCGGAACCATTCAGCCTTCACAGGGCGACTACTTCCAGGCGGTCAAAGGCGGCGGACACGGCGACTATAAGATGATCGTCCTTGCACCTTCAACCGTTCAGGAAATGGTGGATTTCGTACGCCTGAGCTTCGAACTGGCATTCAAGTGGAAAAACCCCGTTATGCTCCTGGCCGACGGCGCTTTAGGACAGATGATGGAAAAAGTTGAGTTCTTTGAGCAGCAGCCGAGAAAAACAGAGATTGAACCCTGGGCTACTGTTGGTAAACCCAAGACAAGGGAAAGAAACATTATTACTTCTCTTCATATCCAGCCCGATAAGATGGAGGAAATAAACCTCCACCTGCAGAAAAAATACAAGGCAATTGAAGCCGAGGAAATAAGATATGAGGCAATTAACTGCGAGGATGCAGATGTTATACTTACTGCATTCGGTCTTGTAGCCCGAGTGTGCCAGAAGGCAGCACAGCTGGCAGGTGAAAAGGGAATTAAAGTCGGCGTCTTCAGACCGCAGACACTCTTTCCCTTTCCTTATGAAGCGCTCAGCAAACTTGCCTCAAGCCCCAAACTAAAGGGTATGCTTGATGTTGAAATGAATGCCGGTCAGATGGTTGAAGACGTGCGTCTTGCCGTCAACGGTAAAACAAGAGTAGAATTTCACGGCAGAATGGGCGGCGTCGTCCCGAGTCCTGAAGAAGTTCTCGCTAAAATTGAAGAAAAATTTGTGGGAGAATTGGTATGAACGAGAAAACAATGCTAGAGGAAACCATGCTGGACACTCCGGCAAATGGCGAAGAAGTAATCTGCTGCCCGGAAAACCTGGTCTATGAAAAGCCGGACACACTTACAGATACACCGATGCACTACTGCCCGGGATGCGGACACGGAGTTGCACACAAACTGATTGCAGAAGTTATTGATGAACTGGGCATACAGTCCGAGACCGTCGGCGTTGCACCGGTCGGATGCGCTGTATTTGCTTATAACTATCTGAACATCGATATGACCGAGGCAGCCCACGGCCGTGCAAGCGCCGTAGCTACAGGCGTAAAAAGAGTACTGCCTGAAAAGTTTGTCTTCTCATACCAGGGCGACGGCGACCTTGCAGCTATCGGTACAGCCGAGACCATTCACACCTGCAACAGGGGAGAAAACATTCTTATCATCTTTATCAATAACGGCATCTACGGCATGACAGGCGGACAGATGGCACCGACCACACTGCCCGGAATGAAATCCACAACTTCTCCTTTTGGACGCGACGTGGATACAATGGGCAGCCCGTTAAAGATTACGGACCTTGTGGCAACACTTCCCGGTGTTTACTACGCAACACGCTGCGCCGTAAATACGCCTAACAACGTCAGAAAGGCAAAGAAGGCTATTACAAAGAGCTTCGAATACCAGAAACTGAACAAAGGGCTCTGCTTCATTGAAATAGTATCCAACTGCCCTTCAAACTGGAAGATGACTCCCGTTCAGGCAAACAAGTGGCTGGAAGAAAACATGCTTCCGTACTACCCGCTTGGCGACTTAAAAGTACCTAATGATAAGGAGAAATAAGATGACTGAAGAAATCATTATTGCAGGCTTCGGCGGGCAGGGCGTTCTCTCAATGGGACAGATTCTCTGCTATTCAGGTGTCATGGAGGATAAGGAAGTAAGCTGGATGCCTTCCTACGGTCCTGAAATGCGCGGCGGCACAGCCAACTGCATCGCAATTATAAGCGATACACAGATCAGTTCACCGATCCTGACAAAATTCGATACCGTAATTGCACTTAACCAGCCGTCACTGGATAAATTCGAATCGGCTGTTAAGCCCGGCGGGCTCCTGATCTATGAAGCCAGTACAATACTTAATCCGCCTACAAGGAAGGACATTGACATACTTGCAATTGAAGCTGCCAATGAGGCAACAAAACTGAACAACTCGAAGATCATGAACATGATCGTCTTAGGTGCCTTCCTGAAGAAAAAACCTATAATAGCATTTGATAATATTCTTAAAGGACTCAAGAAAGTGCTCCCTGAAAGATATCATCACCTCATTCCTCTTAATGAACAGGCTTTAAGAAGGGGAATGGAACTTGCCGAAGGCGTAAGCGCGGCACTGTAATTTGCTTCATTTTATCCGGGAGGCCCCGTATGTGCTGCCTCCCGGAACAATTTTACTCCCCGGAACAATTTTACCGCTCAGAAAGCAATTCTTCCGCTCATAAAATTATTATGATTTCTCTTTATTTTTTGTTTTCCCTACCTTAAGTTTCCACCTGAATACTTCAGGAAATAAAATGAAAAAAACTTTCTTTATTCTTTATCTGTTAACTTCATGCATAATGGCACAAACGGGCTACACTCTAAGCGGCCGTGTTTTTGATGAACTTACAGACAAGACTCTTGCCAATGTAAATGTATACCTGTCGAATTCCCTTCTTGGGACAATGACAAACGACAGCGGATATTATAAAATCTCAGGCATACACGAAGGGCAGTTTGAAGTTGTGGCTTCTTTCATAGGCTATGAAACGAAAAGCCAGGTAATGTATTTCGATAACGTGATAAAGCAGAAGAAAGATTTCAAACTTAGCCCCAGGACATACGTCATGGAAGGCATTAGCATAACGGCTGAGGATCCGAAAGTCTGGAGGGATAACTTTGCCTTGTTCCGCGGGCTGTTTTTAGGGAGGACCTCATTTGCAGATGAATGTGAAATTGAGAACAAGGAAATGATTGATTTTAAGCGTGAGAGTCTGGATTTACTGACTGCAAGTTCCAAAGTGCCTCTTGTAATAGTAAACAAGGCTCTGGGCTACAGGATAAACTGCATTCTGCAGGAGTTCAGGTGGGACATGGCAAACCAGAAGATAAATTATGTTGTAAAGCCCGGGTTTTCACTTCTTAAGGCGGAGGCGGGTCAGGACACACTTAAGTGGAAAGAAAACAGGATGAAGGCCTATGAATTCTCCATCGAGCGGTTTCTAAAGAGTCTTATTGCAAACGACTATTTTGAAAAGGGCTACAGGATATATCTCGATCAGTATCCAAATGCCGCGAACTACGCCGGCATGAGTTCGGAAAGGACATCTTCTGAAGATCTTATAAACAAAAGCAGCCGCACCAAAGGTGACGAATACACGCTCAAGTTCAAAGGATTCCTAAGGATTGAGTACAATCACGAAACCACCTGGCTGAGGATGCTATATCCCGAGGTTACAATGGACCGCAGCGGCAACGTAAAGGAGCTTATCCCGTTTCAGGTCTATGGCGCCTGGGCGCATACAGGCATAGCCAACATGCTCCCGCAGTATTTCGTTGCAGAATAGTAGAATAATATTGTATGTTATTGGCAGTAGATATACAAAAAAACGGCGTAGCCGTTTCATGTTTGTAGCCCAGGGTTCAAAATCCCCGAAGGGGATGAAGAACCCTGGGTAAGGAAACCCCAACCATCCCCAAACCGCGTAGCGGTTTCATGTCTGTTAAGCGGTATCAGGGATACAAATACCCCTTCATTGTACAAATTTAGGAAATTTAATGCCGTAATACCCGCCAGATCCTCTCGGAAGAGGCCGCGTACTCAAATATATCTTATGAATCTTTTCTTTCAAATTTATGTAATGAATAAATGTATGAAAAGGATAAGGAGGAGTGTGGGCTGTTATAGCTCCGGTTACTATAAAAGAATCGTTGTCAATCCATACTGCCTCGTCGCATCCGCAGGCGGTTCCGCAGGAAATAAACACTGATTTTTTACAATTCTTAAGGTCAATAAGAATTGCAGCTGCATCACCCTGAAACCAGGCTTTTATTGTATCATTTTCTATGGACAATTCTGCAGTGTCACTATATATGTCCAGATATTTTGAGCTGTCAGGGGAGTAATTGTAATAATATTTTGAGTAAATTGATTCAAGCTCTTTAGATCTGTACACTGTAAAAGAATCTTCGGTAATAGGTTTGAGGGCTGCCGACTTTTCCAAATAAAAATTACTAATGTCAAACCCGGGATCACGTTTACGGGAGAATTCAATCCACCTGGGCATCTTTGCCTCCATTACATTCCAAATGGATTTGAATTCGTCATTATCAGGAATTTTTGCCGAGCATGAAAATATGTTTAAGCAAAAGACCGGCAGCATTATCAGGAACATTAAAATTTTCTTATCAGGCGTTCTTATTGAAGATCCCATTGGGTATCAGCTCCCAGATGTTTTTGAATAACATTAATGATTTCCAGGATATGTGTCAATCTTTCACATCAGAGCCTCGGAGAGGCCAGTCGAGGCTCTTTTACAGGAATTGAAAGAAAATTTTATTCTTATTAGAATCTGCCGATGTAGAGGTTTAAGGACCCTCCGGCATATGACCTTTTTGAATTGAGATTTCCGAAACATGAGCCGCCGATTCCCAGAAAGTCGGTAATTTCAACTCTTACATGCAGTTCAAGAGGAAGGCCGATTGTCTGGATATTTATTTTCTCATATTGCCTTTCGGAGATTTTGGCACCGCGCTTTACTGCGTCAATGTAGCTTAAACCTCCGGATAAGCTGAGATGAAGAATACCATTTCTGTGGGATCTTCCGTAAAGTAAACCTATTTCCCTCATTTTCAGCTGCGGGTCATCCCAGGACTGACCACCGCCCGGAGAACCCCAGACGAATTCATCTGCTTTTATATATCTGGCCGAGAAAACATTTTCATTGTAGGAATATGATAACCCCCAGTTGAAAGCAGCACCAAAATAACTTGTCCCCATTCCTCCGTTAAACCAGAAGCTCCCTGGATTATCTTCAGTTGTCTGTTGTCCTGATAAAGGGAAGGTAAAAAGAAAAATAAAAAGTGGCAGGATCCATATTGCTTGAGTCAGCTTTTTCATTCAGTAAGTTCCTATTTTATAAAAGATGACAAAAAAGTTTTTTGAAAAATTAATCAGAAAGATTGAGAAATAAAAAGAAAATTTCAGCCCGTAAGACAGGCTGAAATTTCTTAAATACAACTACTATATAATCTCAGATACCCTTAATGCGCATCCAGCCAGTTGTCGGCAACTCCTGTCTCGGCTACAATGGGTACTTCCAGTGGTAGAGCGGTCTCCATGAGCTCTTTAATTAAAGGCCTGAGCTCGTCAACTTCATCCTTGTGCGCATCAAACAAAAGTTCGTCGTGCACCTGGAGCACCATCTTTGTTCTGGTATTCCTTTTCTTTAACTCCTCATGAATTCTTATCATCGCAAGCTTTATCATGTCGGCTGCGGTGCCCTGGATGGGCATATTGATGGCAACTCTTTCTTCGAACTGACGAACAACCCTGTTCTTGCTGTTAATGTTTTTAAGATAACGCCGCCTTCCAAGCAATGTCTCGGCGTAGCCTTTCTGACGGGCCTTCAGAACAGAGTCTTCCATAAAATCATTAACCTTGCTGAATGTGCTGAAGTATGTGTCGATGATCTTCTTTGCATGCGCCTGCGTAACGCCAAGACGTGTCTTAAGGCCGAAGGATCCGATACCGTAGAGTATGCCGAAATTGACCTCCTTGGCTCGCCTCCTCATATCTGAAGTTACATCCTTGGGATCCACCCTGAATACAAGTGCTGCCGTGGATCGGTGAATGTCTTCTGCATTCCTGAATGCCTCAACTAAAGCCGGATCCTTGCAGATAGCGGCCATTATTCTAAGCTCGATCTGGCTGTAATCCGCGCTAAGAATAACATAATCCTTATTCCTCGGCACAAAGGCACGCCTGATCTCCTTACCCATTTCTGTTCTGATCGGAATGTTCTGCAGGTTCGGATTATTGCTCGAAAGTCTTCCAGTGGAAGTTATCGTCTGGTTAAATGACGTATGAATCCTTCCTGTAGCAGGATGAATAAGTGTTGGAAGAGAATCGGTATAAGTAGATTTAAGCTTTGCCACCTGACGATAGTCCAGTATGAGATCAATGATCTCATGAGTGCCTTTTAAGCCTTCAAGAGACCTGGCATCAGTGGAAAATCCGGTCTTGGTTTTCTTGCCTGTAGCAAGTCCGAGCTTACTGTATAAAACCTTCTGTAGTTGAAGAGGGGAGTTAACGTTAAACTCTTCGCCTGCAAGGTCATATATCTTTTTCGTGTAGTTGTCCATCAATATCTGCAGGTCGCTGCTTAAGCCTTTCAGTATATCAGTATCAATTCTTACACCTTCGCGCTCCATATCCTCAAGCACCGGCACCAGTGGGAATTCAACCTTATTGCAAAGCTCAGTGAGGTTATTTTCCTCTAGCTCACGCGACAAAATATTATAAAGCCTGTAGGTTACATCCGAATCCTCGCAGGAGTACTCTGCCAGGTCGCTCGGCGGAACGTCAAATATTTTTGCAGCTTCTTTCTTGTTTCCGATTAAGGCTGTAAGAGGAATAGGCTTATAGTTCAGGTATTTTATCGAGAGCTCATCCAGCCCGTGCTTCTGATCGGGATCCAGCACGTAGCTTGCAATCATTGTATCGAAATAAAAGTTCTTAACTTCAATGCCGTATTTTCTGAGCGAAGCCATGTCGAACTTTCCGTTCTGACAGATCTTCTTAATGTTCTCATTTTCAAAGACCGGCTTAAAGATCCTTACGAACTCATCTATGCTCAGCCTGTCAGTCATATCTTTCTGGAACAGATCGCCTGTTTCAGTAAACGGGTTTACTGCAACAAAATAGGCTTCCTTAGGCTTTGTTGAAAACGATACGCCTGCAAGGTTCAAGTCGAAGCAGTTAAGTGAATCAGTTTCGGTGTCGAAAACAAACTGATCCACTTTGCTCAGTTTTGCTGCCAATTCCTCGGCACCTTTTTTATCAACCATGAGGTGGTACTTAATGAGCTCGCGGTTAAACGATGTCACTTCAACCGGTGTTTCTTCCGTTACCGGAAGAGCTTCAGAAGAAGGTGCTTCATTGGATGCGGGTATTTCTTTTTTCTGGCTGGCCTGGCCTCCACCGAAAATTTTCTCCACCCTGGTAAAGAAATTCCGGAATTCCAGCTCTTCAAACATTTTCTTCAGGTGTTCCATATCAGGCTGATGGAACTCTGCCTTCAGAATGTTGCAGTCAAAGGGAACGGATGTGTGTATTGTTGCAAGCTCCTTGGAAAGGAAGGCATTATCCTTTCCTTCAATAAGCTTGCGTTTTAAGGCAGGCTTATCGATCTGTTCAATATTTTCATAAATGCCTTCAATTGTCCTGAACTGCTGGATCAGGGGAATCGCCCCGACAGGACCGATACCTGCAACGCCCGGTATGTTATCGGACTTATCGCCAATAAGCGCAAGGTAGTCTATCATCTGGATCGGTTCAAATCCGAAGTCCTCTTTAATTTTCGCCTCATCAATTACAACGATCTCCTCGGTTGTTTTTCCCGGCTTTATCACCTTAATGTTCGGTGTAATGATCTGGTTAAAATCCTTGTCGGGCGTAATGGCAAAAGCCTCCATCCCCAGTTCCTCGGCTTTCTTTACAGCTGTTCCGATTATATCATCGGCTTCAAAGCCGGGTACTATGTAGATTGGAATATTAAATGCCTCAACCACCTCCTTAATCCTTCCAAGCTGTGATATCATATCATCAGGCATTGCAAGGCGTGTGGACTTGTACTGGTCGTATCTTTCGTGGCGGAAAGTTTTTTCCTTGGAGTCGAAGGCAACGGCAATATAGTCGGGTTTATTTACCTCCAGTATCCTTAGAAGCTGGCTTATAAAGCCGAATATTGCCGAGGTGGGTTCTCCCTTGGTAGTTGCAAGCGGACGCCCCATAAAAGCGAAATATGCCTTATAGGCAAGTGCCATGGCATCAACAATTACAAATTTCTTTTTCTGTTTTTCCATTGTATAGAGAATATTATCCAAAGTTTATCAGTAAAATATGAACTTAAATTTATGATTTTTCTTCGAGTGTTACCACTTCTGTGCTATTGTTCCTGGTTTTCCACTTCATATAGAAATATAGCGGAATTCCCGATAAAACTAAAACAAGCCCCATCCTGGCGTTCTGGCTGTCTGATATTAAAGTGTTGAGCAGAAATATGACCGAAAATACAACAAAAATTGCGGGAGTAAAGGGGTAGCCCCATACCTTGTATGGCCTCGGGGCCAGGGGCATTTTCCGCCTGAGAATAAAAACTCCAAAAGCCCCAAGGGCATAAAAAAGCCAGGCTGCAAACATTACGTAATCGGTAATGATGTCGAAAGACCCTGTTAAAACCAGTACCGCGCTCCAGCTTCCCATAACCGCCAGTGAAACATACGGGGTCTTGAATCTCTCATGTACCCAACCCAAACTATTGAAAAAAAGTTTCGTTCTTGCCATTGCAAACATTACTCTTGCTGTAGATAAAATGCTCCCGTTTAAGGCCCCGAACGTGGAAACAATTACTGCAATCGAAATGATGCTGGCGCCTACGGGACCAAAGATTATCTCGGCCGCACTGGCTGCAACAAGAGGGGATTTGGACATTTGATCAATCGGCAGAACATAAAGGAATGCTATATTGATTAAGACATATATAACAACAACTGCAAAGGTGCCTATAAGCAGGGCAAGCGGTACATTGCGCTTCGGGTTCTTAATCTCGCCTGAAACATAAGTAACATTGTTCCAGCCGTCGTATGCCCAGAATGCTCCTGCCAGTGCAAGCCCTATCATTGAAAGCATTGTGTGACCGCCAGTTTGTGCGGGAATGTTGAAGCCTGTATAAACGTTTGAAAATGTACCCTGGCCAACCAGCAAAATTAAAAGCGATAGGAGAATTACTGAGGCTATTTTTATTATTGTAATAACTGTCTGAACGGCACCTCCGAAAACCACGCCAATGTAATTTACAACGGTCAGAAAACCGATCGTAAGCATGGCAACGGCTTTCGTACCAAAGTCCCTCAATGGAAAGATATCTCCCACAAGCGGCATATAAACTGCAAACTGTTCTATTTCTTTGGGAAAGTGGGGGAACTTGAAAAAATAACCCAGGTACTCAGAAAACACATATGCAATTGCAGCCTGGCTTCCGGTCTGTATAACTGAAAGCGTTGCCCAGCCGTACAAAAATGCCGTAAAGTCCCCGTACATCAGGCGGAAATAGGCGTACTGGCCGCCTGTTTCATCAATCATTCCTGAAATTTCCGAATTTGTAAGCGCACCAATAAAGCTTACTGCGCCCGCTATTATCCATACCAGAAGAAGTAACTCAGGTGAGAGGAGCTGGCCTGCCATAGTAGCAGGCTTGCGGAAGATTCCTGAACCGAGCATTGAACCGATGACTATCATTACTGCTGCAAGCAGACTTAGACCCCGGACTAATTCCTGATCCTTTTTGCCACTACTCATTTTATTACCCTCTTGAATTGACTTTTGAAGATAAAGAATTGAATACTTAAAAGAAACTGCCTGAAGGAGAAAATTCCGGGGATATAAAACACATGTTTTATTCCCGGATATTTTTATATTCAGTAAAACTAAAGGCATTTGATTTTACATTCCCGCTTAGCTAATTAATACAAGAACTAATAATGAGGCTGATATGAAAAAAGAACTGCTCATATTTGGCGCCGGTGGTGATCTGGGTAAGGGAGTAATCGATTCCTTTACACAAAAGGATTACAGCATGATCTGGCTTTTTGACAGGACTCCCTCAAAAGTTACTTACAGGGGTCCCAACAGCCAGATAATAGCAACTGGCGACCTGACACTTGAGGAGGAAGTGGAGAAGGCTTTCAGCCAGGTTAAGCCCGGGCGGGGCAAGCTTTTCTTCTTATTTAATACGATCGGGGGCTTTAATGCGGGCAGCACGATCTGGGAAACCCCCTTAAGCCAGCTGCAGTCGATGTTAAAAATGAATTTTGTTTCTTCGTACCTTATTGCAGCTAAATTTGCAAACCTGGTTAAAGACTCAGCCGGAGGATCAATATGCTTTACCTCTTCAATTTCAGGGACGCATCCTGAAGTAAAACGTTCTACGTACGCAATTTCTAAAAGCGCTTTAAATTATATGGTTAAGCTTCTGGCACTCGAGGGGAGGGAAATTAACTTAAGTGCAAACTGTGTGGCACCCATGGTTATAGATTCGCCGGAGAACCGCTCCTGGGTAAAGGATGAAACTATCATGGTAACGCCCAAAGAAATTGGTAACCTGGTAGAGAGTATTTTTACTAACTTCCGGTCCGTATCAGGCAACGTGTTTGAGATGCCTCGGAATCTGAAAATTCCTGAGGAATGAATATTTCATAAATATTAATTTTTGATATATTTGTAAGTACAATAATCCCAATTTATGCCCCATAAAAACATTTTAGGAGCCGGAGAAAATGAGCTTAAAAGATAAAATTAATGAAGACCTGAAAAACGCCATGAAGTCGGGCGATAAGCTGAGGCTTGAGACCATCAGGTCAATCCGCGCACTCATTCTGGAATTTGAAAAAAGCGGTTCGGGCAAAACCCTGAACGAAGAAGAAGAAATTAAAATGCTCTCTACTGCCGTAAAGAAAAGGAAGGATTCCATAGATCAGTACAGGGCGGCAAAACGTGATGATCTGGCTGACAAGGAAGAAGCCGAGATGAATATCCTTATGGAATATATGCCCAAACAGCTGACCGAGGAGGAAATTACTGAAGTAGTTAAAAACCTTGCCTCTCAGGCAGGGGCCAGCTCTAAGGCCGATTTCCCGAAACTAATGCCGCTGGCTATGAAGGAGCTTAAAGGCAAGGCCGACGGGAAGCAGGTTAAATCCATTGTAGAGAAAGTTCTGGGTGCGTAAAATTGAACTACGTCGACTTTATTATTATAGGATTTGTGCTTATCGGTTTTATTCTCGGATATAAAGACGGACTTGTAAGAAAAATTATAGGTCTTTTGGGTTTGTTCCTGGGAATATTTCTGGCGGTTAAATTTGCTGCTAAGGCAGGCAGGCTAATTGCGCCTTTAATGGACGGGGAGGTCTATCTTGCTGAAATTGCGGCCGGCATTCTAATTTTTCTTGCTGTTCTCGTTCTGTCGGCAGTTGTTAAAAGACTTGTCCACCCTCACGACAAGGTAAGCAAGTTTGTAAATCAGCTACTTGGAGGCATTACCGGCACGGTCCAAATAATTTTCCTTATCAGCGGTATATTTCTTTTTCTGAATATTTTTAACGTGCCGGATAAAAAAGCCTCGGGCAAGTCCATGTTCTACAGCTCCGTTTACGGCATCATGCCTAAGACAATCGATTTTATGATCGGAGGCAAGGACTTCTTTAAGGATTATATTGAAAATAAGGACAAGGCTGAACTAAAGAAAAATGATAAATTAGAAAGCAGGAGAAAAGATTCAGCGGAGCCTGAAATAACGGCCGCAAAAGATACTTTATCGCAGCCGGAGAAGAACAAAAAAATGAAAAAAACTGTTATTATCAAAAAGAATAAAAACAGGCAAACAACTAAAATTGCCCGGAATTAAGCTTTTTTCATTGCCCGTTTTGCTGACAGTTTAATAAAAAAGAAACACAATAAATGATTTCAAAAACCGTACTAGAAAAGCTCGAATTTTCAAAAATTTTACAGTTCATTGCCCGCTATGCATATACTGAAGCCGGGAAAAAGGAAGTTTTCAAGCTTCAACCGCTCCAAAACCTGAATCTGGCAGTCCTGGAAGGAAGTTATGTTAGAGAGGCTACGGAAATCCTAATTAAAAATGATTTTCCCCCGATCAGCTATCTGCCTGACCTTAGGGAAGACCTTTCCAGAAGCTCGATCGAAGGCGCTGTTCTGACGAATAAGGCAATTCTGGACATACTGACACTTGCCGAGACCTCCCGGAAACTCTTCCAGTTCCTGAAGTCTGAGGCTGAGGCAAGCAACATCACCTCAGGATATCTCAATTTGCTTTTTGTCGATAAGGTGTTTGAGCACCATATCAGCAAAATCATTGATGAAAACGGGGAGGTCCGCGACAGCGCCAGCCAGAAATTAAAGGAAATCCGAGACGAAATCCGCCATAAAACCGACACGCTCGGCAAGGTAATTAACAGAATATTAAAGGACCTGTCGGATTCCTATTTAGTACGCGAGGATTATGTAACCCAGCGCGACGGGCGTATGGTCGTTCCCGTAAAGAGTGAGCATAAAAGGCACGTCAAAGGGTTCATTCATTCAGAATCTTCTTCGGGACAGACGGTCTATATTGAACCCGAGGAAACACTCGAACTTAATAACGAAATCCTGTCGCTTAATTTCGCTGAAAAAAGGGAAATTGAAAGGATATTAAGAGAACTTACAAAGAAGATCGGTGAGGTAAGCCCCCGCCTCAAAGAAACTCTTGAGGCTGTTTCAGCTTTGGACAGCATTTTTGCAAGGGCAAAGTATTCACTTGAAATAATAGGCTCTTTCCCTTCAATTGATAACTCTGTTCCGATCAGACTTATGGATGCAAGGCATCCTTTGTTGTTGAAGAAGCTGGGCAAAAGCCAGACCGTACCCTTGAACCTTGAGGTCTCGGATAAGAACGTAATTCTGATTACAGGTCCTAATGCAGGCGGCAAAACCGTTGTCTTAAAGACTACTGGAATTCTTGCCGTTATGGCCTTATCCGGTATCCCGATTCCAGCAGGCCCTGATTCCAATCTGCACTTCTTCAGCGACGTACTTCTTGACATAGGGGACCAGCAGTCAATTGAAGATGACCTTAGCACGTTCAGCTCTCACCTTTCTAATATAAAACATATCTTAGAGAGCGCGGACAAAGATTCACTTGTTCTTTTAGACGAGATAGGAACAGGTACCGATCCTGCCGAAGGCTCTGCTTTGGCTACTGCCGTACTGGTCAGCCTGCAGAAAAAACAGGCTACCGTGCTTGCTACGACTCATCACGGAAGCCTTAAGATAATTGCCAATGAACTTCCAGGATTTGAAAACGCGTCCATGGAATTCGACAATGAAAAGCTCGTTCCTACTTACTCTTTTAACCAGGGACTCCCGGGTTCCAGCTATGCTTTTGAAGTGGCCGAGAGAATTGGCCTCAGCCGCAGCTTCCTGGAAATGGCAAAGGGCTATCTCGACAAGGACAAAATGAAAGTGGAAGACTTTTTAGTCGAGCTTGAAAAAAGGTCACGTGCACTTGAAGAGAAGCTAAGGACTTCTGAAATCGAAAACTCAAGGCTTAAGGGTCTGGCAAATCTTTACCAGACAAATCTGGATAAGATCGAAGCGCAGAAAAAAGAAATCCTTCAGAAGGCTAAAGTAAGCGCTGATGATTACCTGAAGGAGGTTAACAGGAAAGTTGAACAGGCAATACGCCAGATAAAAGAATCCAATGCAAAGAGTGAATCTATCAGGGACGCGAAGAGGGAAATAGAAGAGTTAAAGAAGGAAAACAAAAAAATAATTTCTTCGCCTGCTGTTGATTCAGTCGACAAAAATCATATATTTGCCCCTGGAGATTTTGCACAACTTAAGAATTCCCAGACAGCGGGTAAACTAATTGAAGTTGAACGTGAAAAAAACAGGGCAGTTTTACTGGTCGGGAATATTAAGATCCAGGTTAAATTAGATGAACTTATTCCGGCTAAGAGACGGGATACAGAAGTAAAAGAGGAATTCAGGACAAGCTTTCAGAGGCCTTCGGCCAGTGTAAGGATTGACATACGCGGGCAGAAGCCCGAGGAGGCTGAGTTTGAAGTCGTGAAGTTCCTGGACAATGCAAATTCGGCAGGTCTCGACAGAGTGGAGATTCTCCACGGCAAGGGAACCGGTGCACTGAAGAAAATGGTAAAGGAAATTCTTACCAAACACGACCAGGTGGACAAGTTCTATTATGCCGGTATAGAACAGGGCGGCGATGGCGTTACTATTGTTGAACTAAAGTAGGATTTTTTTTGATAAAAAAAATACTTATTGTAAACCGGGGAGAGATAGCTGTACGGATTATCAAAGCATGCCGTGAGCTTTCTATTACATCTGCCGCCTTGTACAGTGAGGCAGATAAAGATTCCCTTCACGTCCGTCTGGCAGATGAGGCCTATTTCATTGGTGCCTCCCCCTCGTCTGAATCATACCTGAATGTCCCTAAAATTATCGCTCTTGCAAAGCAGATTAATGCTTCGGCAATTCATCCGGGCTACGGATTTTTATCCGAGAATGCGGACTTCATTCAGGCTGTTGAGGAAGCCGGCATTATTTTCATCGGTCCCAGGTCTGAGTCCGTAAGGCTCATGGGAGATAAGACCTCAGCCCGCAAGCTCATGTCGACCTCAAACGTACCGATCGTTCCAGGCACTACAAGTCCCATTGCCTCAGTTGAAGAAGGAAAGAAGACTGCTCTTGAGATAGGCTACCCGATTCTTCTTAAGGCTTCTGCCGGAGGAGGGGGGAAAGGGATGCGGAAGGTTATAAGTGAAAGTGAATTCGAGTCTTCACTCTCTGCGGCACAGAATGAAGCCCGGAAGGCATTCGGCAACCCGGCCGTATATATTGAAAAATTTATTGAAAATCCGAAACACATTGAAGTCCAGATAATTGCCGATCACCACGGCAATTACGCACACCTTTTTGAGCGCGACTGTTCCATACAGAGACGTCATCAGAAAGTAATTGAGGAGGCTCCCTCGACTTTCGTTGATGAAGAATTAAGAAAAAAACTTACTACAGCGGCAATAAACGCTGCCAGAGCCTGCGGGTACTACAATGCCGGCACAATTGAATTTCTGGTAGATAAACATAAAAACTTTTATTTCCTTGAGATGAACACGAGGCTACAGGTGGAGCACCCTGTAACAGAGCTTATTACGGGTCTGGATCTTGTAAAGGAACAGATCTCAATTGCTGAAGGGAAGCCTCTTTCATTTCGTCAGGAAGACATTTCAATTCATGGGCATGCCATCGAGTGCAGGGTTTACGCCGAGGATGTGGATAATAATTTTGTGCCCTCAACGGGCCGCATAAAGCTCCACCGCAGGCCCGACGGCATAGGCATACGTGTTGATACGGGCATAGACCCGTTCTCAAACGTCTCCATGTTTTATGACCCATTGCTTACAAAGGTAATTGCATGGGGAAGAACCCGCCAGGAAGCAATTGAAAGGATGAAAAGAGCGCTCGGCGAATATAAAATTGCGGGTGTCCTAACAAACATTGCCGCATGCCACTGGGTCTTAAAGCAGGAACAGTTTACTGACGGCTCGTTCGACATTAACTTTGTTGAAGAGATTTTTATGCCCCTAATACCCGACAAGTGGAAAGCCGAGCAGGCGCAGGACTATGAAGATGTAGTCTCAATTCTTGCAGTTCTCCTGAAGTCAAAAATGTGTGAACCTCTTCCATCGGAAAATAAGGTTCAGAAGACAAACAAATGGACGGGGCAGATGTATGAATGAGTATGTAGCCACATTAAACGGAAAGAAAAAGACCTTCAAGATTCTTGATTCGGGAAAGCTATTATATAATGAAAAGGAAGTTGAGTACTCACTTCTTAAGGTGAGCGAGTATTCATATCTGCTTAAGATCGGCAACAAGGTATACGATATTACCACCACTGACTTAAGCCAGGATAAATTCGGGTTTTTAGTAGACGGTCATTATTTTGAAACCGTTATCCGCACAAAGCTGCAGGAGAAGGCTCAGGAACTGCAGAACATTAAAAACAAGGAAAATCACCACGATCTTATTAAGTCGCCCATGCCGGGGATGATCTTAAAGATTAAGAAACAGGTTGGTGATAAAATTGAAATGGGAGAGTCGGTTGTAATTCTTGAAGCCATGAAGATGGAAAACGACCTGCATGCCCCGTCTTCAGGCGTAGTAAAAGAAATTTTTGTAAAGGAGGGAAGCTCAGTAGAAAAAGATGTCGTTCTGCTTACCATCAGCTAGAGCGGCTTCTTCGTGTTTATTCTTTTAATAGAATAATCTTTTATTTAACAATAACTTGGGAGGTCTCGTGAGTAGAAAAGTACTATCATTGGCAGCTGCACTGTTATTTGCTACCAGCTGCGTATTTTCCAATGGTCTCAGCCTTAATTCAATAGGCACAAGATCACTTGGAATGGGGGGATCATTTATCGGTCTGGCAAATGACTATACGGCAATTTACTGGAATCCTGCCGGCATCAGCCAGTTAAAAGGCAATTATATCGGTCTGTTCTCAACAGACGTAATTCCTACAGGTTCATACAAGATTGACGCTCTTGGTATTGATGCCAAGATGAAAACCAATCATTACATTTCTCCGAACCTTATGGGATACGTAAGCTTTGAGCCTGCAAAAGACTTTACTTTTGCTCTGGGCGTTTACGTTCCTGCAGGTCTTGGTTCGGAATGGGATGGAAAAGATTTAGCCAAGCTCACCGGGGGAACTGCATTGGACTGGATGAGCAAGATTGCAGTAGTTGATATTTCTCCTGCTGTTTCCTACAAGGTAAACGAAAACTTATCTGTCGGTGCTGCTCTTAACATATTCTACGGAATGTTTGATATGAAGAAGCCTGCCGGAATGCTGGGACCTGACCAGAAGGTACATTATTTCCAGTTTACAGAAACTTCAGATGGTTTAGGCTACGGCGTTACACTGGGTGCTCATTACAAGGTTAATGAAATGATCAGCCTGGGTGCTTCTTTCAGAACAAAAACCGCAGTCAGCATGAGCGGAACAGCTACCAATCCCGCCTTTGCAGCTTTAGGTTCAACAGAAAGCAAATTCAGCCGTGACGTTGCCTGGCCGATGTGGATCGGCGGCGGTGTTGCAGTACGCCCGATGGAAAACTGGGTAATTACAGCAGACGCTCAGTACAGCCAGTGGTCGAAGAGTGAAGACCAGTTCACAGCCACATATGACAACGCCAACTGGCAGGCAGCCATGGTTTCTGCCAAGGCAAACGTATTCGACTTAAAGTGGAAGGATGCCACACAGATCCGTTTCGGAACAGAATATCAGATCAATAATAGCTTTGCCGTAAGAGGCGGGTATTACATCGATCCTGCTCCTGCTCCGGATGAAACATACAACATTCTTTTCCCGAGCATCAGCTACAACGCTGTTTCAGTGGGCGCAAGCTACAAGGTATCAAATCTTACTTTCGACTTAGGACTTGAATATCTGGCAGGCAAAGAAAGAACAATCGGTCCGTTCGTAAACAGCATGAACATCACAGGCCTCAGCTTTGGTGTTGGCTACGGTTTCTAAGAATAACTGAAATAGTTATTATAAAAGGCGGGTTTTCCCCGCCTTTTTTTGTTCCTGCCCGCACTTTCATTTTGCCGCTGATTGTATTAAATTAAATCCATATTATTGCAGTAATTTCCAATATTTAATTTCAGTTCTGTGTCCATTTTATAACAATCGGGGACAAAGCAAATGAAATTCTTCAAAATACTTTCTGTCATTCTTCTTTTATCTTCTTTCTGCCATGCACAGCAATGGATAACCTTTTATCCAAATGCAGGCGTCTCATGCCAGGCTATAGAAGGAGCGTACCTCTGGGTTGGAACATCAAAATATTTAACAAAATTAAATAACCTTACCGGCGAGATAGTGGAATTTAGACAAGACCTGGATGCGATTTTTTCAATTTCTGTCGATCAAAAGGGAAATAAATGGATCGGCACTGGAAAAGGATTAGTCAAATATGACGGACTGAACTGGACTGTTTTTACCCCCTCCAATTCCGGATTGCCCGGATTCTGGGTTTACTCCATTGCTAATGACCCGCAGGGAAATACCTGGATCGGGACTGATAAAGGGCTTGCCCAATTTGACGGTAAGAACTGGAAGACTTATTTATCAGGACTGCCTGGTTCATCTGTTTACTCTATTGCTATTGACCAGCAGGGAAGGAAATGGATCGGAACTGATGGAGGTCTTACCATAATTGACGCAACAAACTGGACTGTTTATGCCCCATCCAATTCCGGATTGCCGGGTTACCAGGTCCGTTCAATTGCCTTCGACTCTCAGGGAAATAATTGGATCGGAACTAATGGTGGTTTAGCCAAATTTGACGGAAAGAATTGGACTTCTTACAATACAACAAATTCCGGACTGCCGGGTTATGCTATTTACTCGATTACTGTTGACCAGCAAGGGAAAAAATGGATCGGAACTGATAAAGGCCTTTCCATATTTGACGGGCAGAGCTGGACTACCTACACACCTTCTAATTCCGGATTGCCCGGTCCCCATATCAGTTCAATTGTAATGGATGGACAAGGCAGCAATTGGATAGGAACTTACGATGGACTAACCAGGTTTGACGGAAAGAACTGGACTTACTATCACACAAGCAATTCCGGACTGCCGAGAGGCCCTTTTTTCTCTATTGCTATTGACCGGCAGGGAAATAATTGGTTTGGAGGTGGGGGTGGCTTATCCAAATTTGACGGACAGAACTGGAATACTTACACTATTTATAATTTAGGACTGCCGGGCTATCCTATCCAATCAATAACATCTGATCTGCAAGGGGATCTGTGGATTGGGTCATATGCAGGTCTGGGCAGATTTGACGGTCAGAATTGGAAGACTTACACTAATGCTAATTCAGGACTGCCGAATGAATGGGTTAATTCAGTTGCTTTTGACGCTCAGGGAAATATGTGGATAGGAACTCAAGCGGGAGGGTTAATCTTATTTGACGGAAATAAATGGACTACCTATAACTCTTCCAATTCCGGTCTGCTTGAATCCAATGTTCACTCGGTTGTTGTTGACTCTCAGGGAATTAAATGGCTCGGAACTGATGGAAAAGGAGGACTGGTCAAATTTGACGGACAGAACTGGACTGTTTATACCCCCTCTAATTCCGGTCTGCCTGGGTCAGTTGTTAACTCAATTGTTATTGACGAGCAGGGAAATAAATGGATCGGAGCTTGGGGAGGCTTAGCCAAATTTGACGGACAGAACTGGACTGTTTACACTAAAGCTAATTCCGGTCTGCCGGGTTCTGATGTTCTCTCCATAGCCCTTGACAAGCAAGGTAATAAGTGGGTCGGAACTGATAACGGGTTAGCCAAATTTGACGGGGATAACTGGACTATTTACAACCCTGGTAATTCCGGACTGCAAAGTTCTTATATTTACTCAGTTGCTGTCGATCAGCAGGGGAATAAATGGATTGGAAATGGTGAGGTGTTATCAGCATTCAGAGAAGAAGGAGTAATATTTACATTAACAGATGTAAAGAAGGATAACTCTTCAATTCCGCAAAGTTTTTCACTTTCCCAGAACTACCCTAACCCATTTAATCCTTCTACAACTATAAACTACTCAATCCCTGAGAGCAGAATTGTGACATTAAAAGTTTATGACATATTGGGGAAAGAAGTTGCTGCACTGTTAAATGAATATAAAGAGGCAGGGAATCATTCTGTCCAGTTCAATGCATCTGATCTTCCCTCCGGCATTTATATCTACACCATACAGGCCGGAGAGTTCAGGGATTCCAGGAAACTGGTACTCATGAAATAATAAAAAATAATTTGTTTTCAATGAAAGTTCATTTCAGCAACTATTGAGGACAGAGCAAATGAAATTTTTCAGGATACTTTCTGCCATTCTTTTTTTGTCTTCATTCTGCTATGGCCAGCAATGGGTTACCTTCTATCCAAATGCTGGAGTTACATGCCAGGCAGTTGAAGGACAATACCTTTGGGTTGGAACGACACAATATTTATCAAAATTAAATGATGTTAGTGGAAAGGTAGTTGAAATTAAACGTGACCTGGGTGCTATTCACGCAATTTCTATCGATCAACAGGGGAATAAATGGGTCGGCACTGAAAATGGAGTAGCCGTTTTTAACGGCAATAGCAAGACTCTTTATACCCCATCCAATTCCGGACTGCCTGATACCTATATTTACTCCGTAGCCATTGACCAGCAGGGAAATAAGTGGGTGGGGACCAGACGGGGGTTTGCCAAATTTGACGGGAAAAACTGGACTGCTTACTTAAACGGACTGCCTGGTTATAATGTTTTCTCCATTACTATCGATCAGCAAGGAAATAAATGGCTCGGAACCGATGGAGGGGTTGCCATAATCGGCGAGCAGAACTGGACTGTCTACAATACCAGAAATTCCGGACTCCCGGGGAATATGGTTCGGTCCATTGTCATTGATCAGCTTGGAAATAAATGGATCGGAACCAATGGCGGCTTAGCTAAATTTGATGGAAATAACTGGACTGTTTACAACACTGGCAATTCCGGACTGCCTGGTTCCACTGTGTACTCCATTGCTATTGACCAGCAGGGGTATAAATGGATCGGAACTGATAATGGTCTTGCCATTTCCGACGGGCAGAACTGGAGTGTATACACTACTGCTAATTCCAGACTGCCTGGGCCCCGTGTCACCTCAATCGTAATGGACGGATTAGGCAATAATTGGATTGGAACCAGTGTTGGATTATCCAAGTTTGATGGGAAGAACTTGACTTATTACCCTACAAGCAATTCTGGACTGCCAAGTGATGGCTCAGTCTCAATGGCTATTGATCATAAGGGGAATAAATGGTTTGGAGCTACCTGGGGGCTGGCAATATTTGACGGAAAGAACTGGACTACTTACACTAGTTATAATATCGGTCTGCCTCCAATGGGTTCAGTGGTTCACTCAATAGCATTCGATCTGCAGGGGAATGCATGGATTGGGACACTTGCAGGTCTGGCCAAATTTGACGGACAAAACTGGACTATTTATAACCATGCAAATTCCGGACTGCCTTTTGACAATGTTTCTTCAATTGCTTTTGACCAGCAAGGGAATTTATGGATTGGAGCATGGGGTTCAGGATTAGCTAAATTTGACGGACAGAACTGGACTGTCTATAACACCAGCAATTCAGGTCTGCAGGATTTGAATATTTACTCAATTGTAATTGACAAACAGGGGATTAAATGGATCGTAACTGATATGGGAATAACCAAATTTGACGGAAAGAACTGGACTTCATACACCCATGCGAATTCCGGACTGCCTTATCCCTATGTTTACTCATTTGCTATTGATGATCAGGGAATTTTATGGATTGGAACCTCGGGAGGCCTGGCCAAATTTGACGGAAAGAACTGGACTTCATACGACTTGCCAAACGTCCTCGAAATTGCTATAGACAAATCCGGGAATAAATGGATAGGCACTGGTAATGGATTATTCAAATTTGACGGGAAGAACTGGACTACTTATGGCCCAAGCAATTCCGGGCTGGCAGGTTACTGGGTTTCCGTAGTTGCTGTTGATTCGCTGGGGAATAAGTGGATCGGGACAGGGAATGCATTATCAGTTTTCAGAGAGGAAGGAGTAATTTTAACAGTAACAGATGTAAATAAAGAAAATCCATCAATGCCGGGGAGTTTCTCTCTTGCCCAGAACTACCCTAATCCCTTTAACCCGTCTACAACTATAAACTACTCAATCCCTGAGAGCAGAATTGTGACATTGAAAGTATATGACCTATTGGGAAAAGAAGTTACCACACTTTTAAATGAATATAAAGAGGCAGGGAATCATTCCCTTCAGTTTAACGCTTCACACCTGCCCAGCGGAGTCTACATCTACACCATTCAGGCAGGAGAGTCCAGGGATTCTAAAAAATTGGTGCTCATAAAATAAGGATATATCTCCTGCTTAGCGGCATTTCTGTGCCTGACGCAAAGAGCCCGGAATCGATAAATCCCGGGCTTTTTCCATAATGTAATTTCCCTCAAAACAGACTTAAATTTTGATGGGAATTTGATGAAATATTCGATATTTTCACTTTGAATTTTAATTAACTTTATCACTTTGCATTATATGAGTAAAATACTAAAATTAAGCTTAATTCTTCTTCCTGCCGCCCTTGTGATTTTCGGGTGCTCAGCTGCTCCAAAAGAGGATCAGTCAGGAAATATCGTCAAAAATAAGGATTTTGAGGCCGTTTCTGATACTTCGGCTCCGCTGCCAAGTGACTCGGCTGACGTCCAGAGTGAACTCCAGGAAAAAGCCGCCGACTCCTTAAGACACCTGCAGACCAGGATCCCCGTCGACAGACAGATAAAAGAGGACACATCAGACTACCCGCAGACTGAGGCCCCCGTCGAAGTGCCCCAAAAAGAGGTTAAACCCCGGGGAAATTTTGCCGTCCAGCTCGGAGCTTTCTCCTCTGATAAAAATGCCACTGATTTTGCCCTTAAGGCTGAAAGAAAACTGGGGGAAACGCCAACCGTTAAGTTCAACCCGGATAACGGGCTTTTTGTGGTGCAGTATGGTAATTTTGAGACCAGAATTGAGACTGAACATGCCGTAAAAGAGCTCAAAAAGAAGAACTTTAAAGACGCTTTTTTAGTTAAACTAAAGTGATTACGAACGCAATTTACCTCGAAAATTGACGTTTTTCAGGGGATTAATATTGCATATGGCTAATTAAATTGTAAATTATAATTGAAATAAAACTTAATACTATACTGGAGGGAATATGGCTTCTTCATTAAACAGAATTATGCTCCTTGGAAGACTGGGGAAAGATGCCGAAACAAGGTTTACAGCCAACAACCTGTCTGTTACTTCTTTTACCATGGCCACAGACAGCAACTTCAAGGGAAAAGACGGCAACTGGCAAACCGAAACCACATGGCATAACATTGTGGCATTCGGAATCTCTGACTATACTAAGGATAACCTCAAAAAGGGGAAAAGAGTCTATGTGGAAGGAAGACTTACCAAAAGAGACTACACCGATAAAGAAGGCATAAAACGCTATTCTACGGACGTTCACGCTGAGAGGATTATTCCATTAGACGCTACCCGTGAGGCCTCAGGCGAAGTGGCCCCCGATTACTCTACAAATATCAGGGAGACCGGTACGCCTCAGCCTTCAGGCTTTAATCAGCCTTCAGGCTTTAATCAGCCTGATCTTCCGGTCGACGAGAATGATGATTTACCATTCTAAAAGTAAATGTTTTTGTAGAACATTATAGGAATTACCAGCTTTTTGGAAAATGATTGGTATATAAAAATTGCGCTTTTAACAGGATTACTTATTTTATCAGCTTTCTTCTCGGGAAGTGAAATAGCACTGTTTTCATTGGACAAGAATAAGGTCAATGAAATCAAAAGCCATAGTCCGCTTACGGGCGGCTATATTTTTAACCTCCTTGAGTTCCCAAGAAGACTTTTGGTTACAATTCTTTTATGCAACACAATAGTCAATGTCGCAGTTACAATTATCTCTGTGACATTGGCTGTTGAGGTTGCTAAGACTTACAGGTTTAGTGAAGAACTTGCCCTTACTGTCCAGATCATTTTGGTTACACTCCTTATTCTCTTTATTGGTGAAATAACGCCCAAGATCTGGGCCTCCAAATACCCGGTAGCTTTTTCAAAGATTGTCAGTATACCTTTGTACTGGATAGGTGTAATAGTCTACCCGGTCTCAAAAACCCTTACTGACGTCATAAGACTCCTGGTCTCCAGAATCAAGGTCGACAAATCCAAGACCGCCATACTTTCCAGCGACTTTACCGAACTGGCGGACCTGGGAATTGAGCGTGGGACAATTGTTGAGGAAGAGCAGGAACTCATCCACGGACTCGTTTCATTCAGGACAGTGACAGTCCGTGAAGTAATGACGCCAAGGGTGGATATTGCGGCTGTTTCAGACGATACAGATTTTGATGATCTTATGAGGGTAATCTCGGAATCGGGCCACAGCAGAATACCTTTGTATCACTCAAATCTGGATGAGATTACAGGCATTATTTACGCCAAGGATCTACTTCCATACCTTAAAAACGACGAGATGAAAAAATCCCTCGTCCTAAGCAAGCTTGCACGCAAGGCGCTATTCTTTCCTGAAACCAAGCTCATAAGCGATCTTATGCATGAGTTCCTGGAGAAAAAAATGCATATGGGCATCGTTGTGGATGAATACGGCGGCACGGCAGGTCTCATCTCCCTTGAAGACATCCTGGAAGAGATAGTGGGCGATATAAGGGATGAATACGACAAAGAGGAAAATGAAATTACTGTCCTAAGCGAAAACTCTTACCTCGTTTTGGGTAAGACCTCCATCGATGTGATAAATGAACTTCTCCGCATAGACCTTTATTCGGAAAACGACGACTACGACACCATAGGCGGATTTATATTAAGTTATGCCGGAACAATTCCTCAGCAGGGGTATAATTTTACGTATAAAAATCATAAATTTACAGTCAAAGAAATCGTCAACAGACGTGTTAAAAAGGTCCAGATAGAGGTCTTAACTCCAATCGATATACCTAATAAAAACTTATGAAAAAAGGCTGCTTTTTTACTACAGTGATTGTTTTTACCATACTGATCGGCTCCGGAATCTATTTATTTAAGAACCATAAGGATCTGGTCGTAAAGTGGTTTAAACCTGTGATCGTAAACAATATCCGCAAGGAAACTGAAAAGAATATTGCCAAGATCAAAAACCCTCAGTACAAGGATACCTTAAGGGCTATCATAAACAATTACGCAGAACTGGTAAAAAGCCGCGACAATTACGATCTCAATAAGGGGCAGGACTTTCTGGATGAAGTCCAGTACATTCTTCACAGGAAAAAGATCGATTCAACAGATATCAGGCAATTAACAGATTTTCTGAATAAAGAAAAATTGGCATATGAGAGATCAGAGAAAAACGGAAATTAAAGTAGGTATAACTGCGCTTGTTGCCCTTTTACTCCTCATCTGGATATTCGGCTGGGCAAAAAACTACCGATTCAATCAGGATATTAAAACCGTTAAGATTCAGTTTGAATCGGCTAACGGCCTTGAAAAAGGTGACATTGTAACTGTTAACGGCGTTAGGAAAGGAACCGTTAAGGATATCGACATATCAGGCAATTCCGCCATAGTTACAGCTGAACTGGAGCCCGACGTAAAGCTTAAGCAGGATGCCACGTTCGGAATTTCGATGCTGGATCTGATGGGGGGAAAGAAAGTTGAAATTAAACCGGGTAATTCTCCCAATGAACTAAATTACAAAGAACTCCAGCACGGGGAGTTCTATGCCGACATTCCGGCCGTAATGGCAATGCTGGGCTCAGTGCAGACTGATCTTGTACACATAATTAAGGAAGTGCAGGTTACTCTCACTTCCATAAACGGTGTTCTGGCCGATAAGGACTTTAACGCTCAGATGAAAACATCTCTTGCAAACCTTTCTGAAGTCAGCTCCAAGCTTAACGTCATGATTGATGAAAACCGGCAGAGCATCAGGCAGCTATCCTCAAACGGAGCCGAGCTTACAAAGGAAACCACTTCTTTCATAAAGGAAAACAGGGACAAGATTACCTCTTCTATCAGTGAAATGCAGTCCGTCATGAAAAGCACCAACGATCTGATCGGCAAAATAAACCGCCTTACTGATGAGACAACACAGAAGAATAATAATGTAGGAAAGCTCCTTTACGATGAAAACCTGCTTAAAGACGTTAAAGCCTCCATGCAGCAGGTAAATGAATTGACTAAAACACTCCTTAAGCAGCTGAATGAGAAGGGATTGAACGTTGATGCGCACATTAAAATCTTCTAAAGCTTTAGTCTTACTTGGCCTTATTCTGCTTGGAAATGTTATCTGGGCAGCATCTCCTGATCCGGTGCGCGGAAACAGAGGTATGGTGGTCTCGGCAAGCGACCTGGCAAGTGAGGTGGGACTCCTCATCTTAAAAAGGGGGGGAAATGCTGTTGACGCTGCCGTGGCAACAGGCTTTGCTCTGGCTGTAACGTATCCTCCTGCGGGAAATATCGGGGGAGGCGGCTTTATGGTAATTCATCTTAAGGACGGGCGCGATGTGGCACTTGACTTCAGAGAAAAAGCCCCCCTGAAATCTACAAAAAATATGTACCTCGACAGCCTTGGAAACTTCGACCCCAAAAGGAGCACCGAAGGCTTCCTTTCGGCAGGCGTTCCGGGCAGCGTTGCAGGGCTCCTGTACGCCCTCAAACATTACGGCACAATGAAGCTTGAAGATGTAATTCAGCCTGCAATTGACCTTGCCCAGGACGGATTTCCCTTAAGCTACAGGCTTTCAGAAGCCATTGCCTCGGAATTCACTCAGTTTCAGAAATACCCTTCATCAGAAAAAGTTTTTATCCATAACGGAGAGCCCTTAAAGGAAGGTTTTGTATTCAAGCAGCCTGAACTTGCTCATACCCTTGTTCTTATTAAGGAAAAAGGGAAAGACGGGTTCTATAAGGGTGAAGTGGCCGATATGATTGAGCGCCAGTCGGCCCAAATGGGTGGTATTATTACAAAAAAGGATCTTGAGGACTACAGTGTAGTGGAAAAAGAACCTGTAAAAGGGACTTACAGGGGATATGATATTGTATCCATGCCGCCGTCCTCCTCAGGCGGAATTGCACTCGTTGAAGCTCTCAATATTCTTGAAAACTATTCATTTACTAAAGAAGATTGGAATAGCAGCACTTATATTCACAGGATGGTTGAAGCCCTAAGGTATGTTTATGCCGACCGCTCAAAGCACCTTGGCGATGAGGCTTTTTATCCTGTTCCTAAAGGCTGGCTCACTTCAAAAGAATACGCAAAGGAAATTTTCTCTAAAATTACACCGGGAGCCGTTAGTTCAAAAGACGTTCTGCCCGGCAAGGCTCCAGAGCATGAGAGCATGCAGACAACACACTACAGCGTAGCCGACCAGTACGGCAATGCCGTAAGCACCACCACAACACTTAACTCCTCCTTCGGAAGTAAAATTATTGTAGACGGTACGGGCTTCCTCTTAAATAATGAGATGGACGACTTCAGTGCAAAACCAGGCGAAATGAATCAGTACGGACTTATCGGAAGCGAGGCAAATTCGATCGCCCCGGGCAAGAGAATGCTCAGCTCCATGACGCCCACAATTGTACTTAAAGACGGAAAGCCTTTTATGGTAATAGGTTCTCCCGGAGGCTCAACCATAATTACAGTTGTACTTCAGACAATTATGAACGTCGTGGACTTTCATATGGATATTCAGCAGGCAATTGACGCTCCCCGGATTCACCACCAGTGGCTTCCCGATGAGCTTTACTACGAAGCCTTTGGACTCTCCAAGGATACATTTGTTAATCTTAAAAATATGGGTTATATTTTCGGCGGAGAACGCGTTTTGGGAAGAGCTGAGGGTATTTTAATTGACCCCAACGATAACATGTTCTACGGGGCAACAGATCCCCGCGGATACGGAAAAGCATCAGGTTTTTGATATGGTAATCGGAATCGGAATAGATATAATTGAAATTGAGAGAATAAAGGAAAGTGTCGACCGCTTCGGCGATAAATTCCTGGATAAGGTCTTTACTCAGATAGAACTGGACTATTGTCTTTCAAAAGCCAACAAGTACCAGCATCTTGCAGCCCGCTTTGCAGCCAAGGAGGCCGTAGCCAAGGCACTTACGGATGCCTGGGATAAATCGTGGAGATGGAAAGACATTGAGATCTACAATGAAACAAGCGGAAAACCTTCCGTCAGGCTCTTTGGCGAGTTAAATGAGTTTTTGGGAGAAGACAAATCCATCAAAATTACAATGAGCCATTCTCAAAACTACGTCACCTGCTTCGCAATTGCATACAGTAACGGAATTCAAAAAATAGAGTAATTAACCGGATCTATTATGCCTAATTCAAATGTTGTTTTAATGGAGCTTTAGGAATGAATACAAAAATTAAGATTTCAAGCCGCGGACTTTTTATCCCTTTTATTCTGGTCTGCTTTTTAACTTTGCCTGCCTGGGCAAAGAAAAAGGAAGATAATACCATAGTAATTAAACATGGATGGGTTATTCAGTCCTCCGAAAAAGTTAAAGAAACAGGAGATGTCATATCCAGCCTCAGTTTCAAGCCGGATGGCTGGTATCCGGCTAAGGTGCCCTCAAGCGTGCTGGGCAGCCTCGTTTCCGACGGGGTTTATAAGGATGTTTTTGTCGGGAAAAATCTCACTTTCATTCCGGAAGATCAGTTTAAGAATTCCTGGTGGTACAGAACAGAGTTTTCTATTCCAGCCAAAAAAGGAGGAGAGTTTGTAAAGCTTGCCTTCGACGGCATCAACTACCGCGCGAACATCTGGGTAAACGGAAAGCTTGTTGCAAAAAGCGACACCACGTTCGGATCGTTCCGTCAGTTTGAAGTAAATGTAACAGGCCTGGCAAAGCCGGGTGAAAAGAACGTTCTGGCCGTTGAGGTCTTTCCTCCCGTTCCGGGAGATCCAACGATGGGGTTTGTGGACTGGAACCCTAAGTCTCCAGACCGCGACATGGGTCTTTTCAGGGAAGTTAAGCTGAGGCTTTCAGGAACAGTCTCGGTTAATTATCCTTTTGTAAAAACGAGCGTTGACTTAAAAACTCTTAAATCGGCACAGCTCACGGTTTCAGCCGAGGTAAAAAACAATACCGGTAAAAAGGTCTCCGGTACACTCGTTGGTGAAATTGGAGCTATCCGTTTCAGCAAGAATGTCACTTTAGATCCGAATGAAAATAAGCTCGTAACTTTTTTGCCTTCAGAATACAGGGACCTCAATATAAAAAACCCCAGGCTCTGGTGGACAAACGACCTTGGGAGGCCGGAACTCTACGACCTTAAGGTTTCTTTCCACACCGCCGGAAGTATATCAGACATGCGTGAAGCCCGCTTCGGGATCAGGGAGGTCGCAGATTATATAAGTGAAAACGGCTACAGGGGCTATAAGCTTAACGGCCGCAAGATCTTAATCCGCGGCGGCGGCTGGGTGGATAATCTTTTTCTCGATAACACATACGAGAACTATAAGACACAGATCGAATATGCCCGGCATATGAATCTTAATACGATAAGGCTTGAAGGATTCTGGGGCAATAACGAGAATCTGTATAACCTTTGTGACGAAAACGGCATACTTATTATGACGGGATGGAGCTGTCAGTGGGAATGGCCTGCATCTTTGGGAAAGGAAGTTGACGAGTTCGGCGGTATTAAATCGCCCGAAGATATAAAGCTCATCTCTAAATCGTGGCAGGACCAGATTAAATGGCTCAGAAACCATCCTTCTATCTTTGTGTGGGTCTATGGAAGCGACAAGCTTCCGCGCCCGGAGCTTGAAAAGAATTATCAGGAGATCTTAAAAACTGATGATCCGACCAGACCTTTCCTGGCCTCAGCCAAGAGCTGGACAAGCGCTGTCACAGGAAAAACTGCCGTCAAGATGCTTGGACCTTACGACTATGTTCCGCCTCAGTACTGGTACGTTGATAAGAAGTTTGGAGGCGCATACGGATTTAATACTGAGACCGGACCGGGTCCGCAGATTCCGGTGCTTGAATCGATGAAGAAAATGTTCCCGCCTGAAAGCCAGTGGCCTGCATCGAAAAACGAGGTGTGGGATTACCACTGCGGAGGTAACGCCTTCAGCACGGTTGACAGGTATAACGAAGTCTTAAATAACCGCATGGGCACACCGAACTCTCTTGAGGAATACTGCACAAAGGCGCAGTTCATGAACTATGAGGGAATGAGGGCCATGTTTGAAGCTTTTGCTTCCAATAAGCCTAATGCTACAGGCGTCATACAGTGGATGTACAACGCTGCCTGGCCTAAACTCTGGTGGCAGCTATACGACTATTATTTAATGCCCAACGGAGCCTTCTACGGCGCAAGGAAGGCATGCGAGCCTCTACATATACAGTATAATTACGGCACTAAAGGTGTTGAGGCTGTAAACCAGACTGAAAAGAACTTAAAAGGGCTCACGGCCGAAGTAAGAGTATTTAATACGGATATGTCTGAGAAGTTCAGCAAAAAGCTCCCGCTGGAACTTGCAGCCGATACAACATTGAAGCTGATGGCGGTTCCTGAAGTAAGTGATCTCTCGACAACTTATTTTGTTGATCTGCGACTGACAGATTCAAAAGGAAAAGTCTTAAGCTCAAACTTCTATACGCTTTCAACAAAGACGGATGACCTTGATACGGCAAAGACAAACTGGTATGTTACGCCGTTAAAGGGCTATGCAGATTTTACATCCTTAAATCAGCTTCCGGATGTAAAGCTTAACGTAAAGCATAAATACGGACGTGAAGCCAAAGGCAGGTATGTTTTAGTTGAGCTGACGAATCCTTCAGACAAGCTGGCCTTCCAGGTGGATCTGAACATCACAAAAGGCGCAGGCGGTGAGTCTCTATTACCTGTATTCTGGGATGATAATTATATCTCAATTCTGCCAGGAGAAAAAAGGGTAATCAAAGGATACTTTGAAGAAAAAGACCTTGCCGGCGCCAAACCGGTTCTAAATGTAGAAGGCTGGAACGTAAAGAACCAAAGCCTGTAATACCCAAAGCAATGTGAGTATCTCAAATTACGCAGTGCCTGCCTGACAGGCAGGCACTGCGTATTTTGAATGTTTACATACTATTCAACAGAATGCGAAAAACCTCGAACTTTGAACCTTGAACTACTTTTGAACCTTGAACTACTTCAAATATATTCCTGCCGACATGTGGCCGCACCAGTGTTTGAGTGAAAACGGGGCCGTGGTGCCGAGATTTGTGCGCTTTATGGGCAGGATGCCTTCTGTCCATGTGTCGGAATTTCTTAATACTTTTCCTGATGCCTTAAGGCCCAGCTTTTCAAGCGTTTTGACGGTTGTAAGGAGCCCGAAGGGGACAGAGAACCTTCCGCACCATGTGGGCGCCTGATACCCGGCATCCTGCTGAGAGGTGGTAAGTGCATTGTTCAATGCATTTACTGCCTGAACGTCCAGCGTTTTATTCAGATACGTTTTGGCTACATACTGATCTCTTTCGGTTGCTGTCTTATGTGCCTTTTCATCCTGGCCATAAGGAGTAAACTTGAAATCTTCTCCGTAATGCGTGGCATCAGAGGAAATCAGAAAAGCTATGTCCTTGCCCGGCGTGAGGTTATTTTTCTTAATATAGTTTGCAATAATCTCCGACAGGTCGCTGCTAATCTTATCCATCATTTCAAAAGGCATCTGAGTAACCATTATTGGTGTAATCTTCACTCCCGGGTTAAAGTGCTGAATGAAGGGGACTAAAGCCTCAATTGAATGCTCAAGCATCTGGGCTTTGTCGTTAACCTGGAAATACTCTGGCTTAAGATTACTTTTTATTTCCTCCCTTAAACCGGAAACTTCAACGTTGCCGTAAGGACCTTTCCAGTACTTATAGTCATCCAGCATTATAATATTTTTGGGATCGCCGATCTCCCTTCTTACCGTTCCGTGCGTGAGGCCGATGATTACGACTTCATTTGCCCTCAGGGCCTTAAAAAGAGGGTAGTAGACGTCACCTGCAAAAAGAAAATCATCATGAGGCGAGATGCCGCCGATTAAGCCTTCAGAAGTCTCATCCTGCTGGTTGTCCTGCTGAGTGGAAAGATAACTTATGAGTTCATCCATTTCTCCCTTGGTCCAGCAGAATCCCACATCATCCCTAACCGGTCTTACTTCCTGTGCCATAATAAATCCCGATATGATTACTGACAGAAATAAAATATACAGGTATTTCATAAGCTTTCCCTTTAGAATAAACTCAATTTAAAGGGCAATTTAACCATTAAAAGATAAATAAAAAACCCCGGACAGTTATTAAATTGCCCGGGGTTGATGTTCTTCGGTTTGAAAGCTTTTAGTATGAGATGCCTACGGTTATAAAATGAACTCCTCCAAAAATATCCCACGGTTCATAAGCGTAATCGACTCTGAAGGGAATGCCTGAGATTTCCTGTCTTACACCGGCGCCGAAGGTGAAAGCGCGGCCGTCATAATTTGTCATATATCCTGTTCTAAGAATAAAGCTATTAATAAATGTATATTCAGCGCCTATTTTCAGCTTTTCGCCAAAGTCTCTCGGGTGGCGCGATTCAAAGCTTAAGACCAGCTTATGATCGGGGTTGTTGTAGTTAAAGAATCCCAGAGGTTCAACCGTTGCGCCGAAGTTAATTGCAAAGGGCAGAGGAAAATCTTCAGCATCGTAATGATACTCCCTTGAGATGTTCTGCAGGCTTGCGCCGAATTTAATTCCGTTGTAGTGGAAGTCGTATATTGCGCCAACGTCAGCAGCAATCGGGAGGTTGAAGTTTCTGCTGTCATAATGCTTTTTGCCCAGAACGAGATTTGTATCACTAGGGCTGGTTCCTTTCAAAGCAATAACAGCATCACCAAGATCCTGGTAGAAATATTTCAGGTGGATGCCATAGGAAAATCTGTCAGTCAGCTTCTGTGAAAAAGCCATACCTATGGCATAAGCCTGAGGTGAAAAAGTACCGGTTTCGACGTAAGAATCACCTAAACTAACGGTTCCGTAGAAAGTGCCATAGTCCATATAAAGAAGGCTGAAACCAAGTACCCCGAAATCCCCGAGTTTCACTGAAGCTGCAGCTGCATTGTAGTTGATATCGGCAATACCCTTTGTGTAGTTCAGGTTAACATCCACACTGGATTCAATCAGCCCCAAAAGAGCCGGGTTCCAGAAGATGCTGTTTGAATTCAGGGTGGTCATAATTCCCGTAGTTCCGCGTCCGACGGCTTCAGCCGAGACAGGGTTCTCCAGGAATCTGAAGCCGACCTGTGCTTTCTTTGTAATCTGGGCGTTTGAGTATCCTGCCATAAGCAGGATAACAAGCGCGCTCAGAGTTATTTTAGTCATAAATTTCATCTTGTTCTCCTATGCTTAGCGGACGATAATAAATTTCACAAACTGGTTCTCGGAACCCTTGCCATCTGAGCCCTGTACATCAGTAACAGTGAGTATATAAATGCCGGTGCTGACAAACTGGTTTCCGTCGGTCTTCTGATCCCAGCTCTCATAATCGGTACCAAGGTGATCAATTGCCTTTACCAGATCGCCGGTTTCAGTAAATATCTTCAAAGTGCACTTATAGGGCAGGTTGAAGAATTTTATCCTGTCCGGTGTACCCTGATTAAGAGCCCCGGTTTTATGCCCGTACCTGCTGGCAGGGTTTGGGGCCACGCGTACTTCATTTGCATTTTCCTTGCCAGCCTTAAAAGGAACGGCAGGAAGCATTGAGCGCGTAGCATATCGTGAACTCTCAAGTTTCTGATTTGGTACAATATCATCCGGGTTTTGTGTTCCGTTGTCCACAGCAGTAACAGCATAATAGTAGTCGACGCCTCTCTGAACATTTTCATCAACAAAAGTTTTCTGATTGCGGTCTTTTGTTTCATAGACAAGTTCCCAGCGTGCGCCGCTTCTCTGATCCAAAGGATCGTCCACTAAAAGAGCGCCTTTTTTCCTGTAAACACGCCATGCATACCAGTCGTCGACCTTTGTGACCGCGTCATTGAAGTAAGTTGGATCAGGATATAACCAGCTTACCGTAATTTTGTCGTTTCCTGCAGTAACCGTCATGTCCGGCGGGGGAGGGGTTGCAGGAACAGATTTTCCCTGGCTTAAGCGTCCCCATGCCCAGTTTGCACGGTCAAGCACAGAAGCAAGACTGTCGCGGCCTTTCATCATATAGTTAAGTTTATCATCGTCTGAAATCTGCTTATTCATCCAGAGTTTTCCTATTGAGTCGGCCTTAGCCCAGCCAATGTCGCCTGCACCGACGGCATAAACAAATGTAATAGAATCAGCTCTTCCGAGGGCCTTATTCTTTGTAAGTTCATAAGGTCCGGCAGTTATAAATCTCATAGGTCCTTTTTCATACGGGAAAGGAGGCTCGACCGGGAAATGCCCGTCGGCATCGTCGCCGCGGTAGAGCATTCTTACACCGTCGGAGTGGTCACCCCAGAGGTCCAAAAGGATGCTTGCGTGAGCCATTGAATACGGCTGCTTTGTGTCATCAGACCTGTCCTGATAGCTCTTATCGGCATGCAGGAGTGTATAGCCGGGAATCTGAGTTGAATAGAGGTGGCCTGAAGTTCTGTCGGGGTCACCTGTATCATCACTGGATCCATTAGCAAAGCCCTGTGTATTAGGATTTTTCCCATCCCTGTAGTATGCAATATAAAGGCTGTCGCGTGCTCCGCCGAATTTGGAGGGGACCTTAAACCAGCTGTCGTAGTCATCCTCACCTTCGTAGCCGAAAGTACCCATTACGTTGCGTTCTCCGGCCTTGGTAGGACCGAAGCTGAAAGAAATAGGCCACCAGAAGCGAATTGTCTGGTCGGGAATAGTGTCCTGCGAAGTAGCCTGGCGCGGTATCTTAAGCTCGCCGGTAAACTTGTGAGTCGCCTTCCAGATAAAGTAGTCGGCATGATCAGGGTTGCTGAAGCCGTAGACTTCAACGTGGCTTCTGATGCCGAACTGCGGGAGCACATCTTCAAATTCAATTTTAACATCGCTCTTAAGATTAGGATCCACACTCCAGAGGTATGGTGCTTCCTGAGTAACGCCGTCGACGACAATGTGCGGGGGGCGGTAGCGCCTGGTTTCCAGGGCCCAGTCGGTAGTACCGGGATTTGTCAGAGCGCCTCCGGCGCCTCCGATGTATGCCCCGTGTTTTACACCTTTCTGGTCTATTATTCCGTTATCGTCCAGTGAAACCGGGTTAAATATCTGATATAGCATATTAGACTGCCAGCGGTCGGCAGGCCAGTAGAATATTTCGCTTTTTTCGGCACCTTTGCCTGAAAGATTCCAGCTGTACATGTTCTGCATGCCCCCGTCACCGGTCAGTTTATTGAAGGTAAGATTAAAGTTACCCACATCCAGGTTCATAATAGGAGGATTCTGCCTCCTCTGCCCGAATGCCGTAAGCGCCGGCAGTAAGAGCAGTACAAAAAATAAACTTATTGAATAGCTTCTTTTCATGTTAAATCCTTATATGTTTATACGGAGGCCAAATAAAATTCTTCTTGGATTAAGGAATATCGGGGCTTCAAGCCAGCCGGTATCAATATGATTGTCGTCTGACTTATACTGGCCAATCTTATCTGTGCCACCCTTGTCCGGGGTCTTAAGTGATTTCTTATAAGCATCATACTGATTTTGAGTCATGTTGCCTATACTGAGCCACTTGTTGTTGGTCAGGTTCTTAACTGTAAATACCAGTTCAAGGCTTCCGAATGAGGTATTAAATGCCTTGGATGCACGGAAGTCGATATTCCAGTAATTAACGTTTTCGGCATAAATCCAGAGACTGGGATCCTGCTCAACCGAGTTTAGAAGGGTTCTTCCGCCTGAACGCCATTCAAAGAAGAAATCGGCGTAGAGATCGCCAATCAGATAATTCAGTCCGTAGAAGCCTTCTCCAAGATCAGAAGGAGTATGCAGATTCAGGTTAACGTTAGCCCTCGGAAGAGGCACGGAGCTATAAACACCGGCATAACGTGCTGCATTATCTTTATACTTCACCAGGTTTTCATAGATTGTCGCCAGGCCCGACTGGCCGGAACTTGCGACCATATAGTCGTACATTGCGTTAAATGTAACGAACCTTCCAACAGATTTCTCCAGGCGCAGTTCAACGCCTCTGATATCCTTATAGCCGTCAGGAACGTACTCTGTAACGTTGTTGTCTTCATACCAGTTTACATAAGTGCGTGCAAGTGCGCGGTTGCTGATATCCTTGTAGTAAGCCGTAACATTTGCAATCAGATCAGCAAACATCATCTGTTCGTAACCGAACTCGTAAGAAGTGGTCTTTTCCATGAGCAGCCCAGGTGTTGGAACTGTCACTCCGCCCAGAACCGTATAAGTGTCGTAGAGGAAGGACATAGGCTGTCTCTGGTAAAAAGTGCCGTAGTTAAAATACATCTTGCTGGCCTCAGTAATCGGGAATGAAACACCGAGTCTGGGTGAGAGATAAATCTGAGACTGATTATTTGTTCTTGGCCATCCGGGAGGATTTGCAATTAAATCCCTGTAGGCAGCCCAGCGTTCATAGCTCATAGGATCGCCGGGAAGGTTCGGATAGATATCGTTCATCATGCGGGCGTATTCCTCACTTTCGGGGAAGCCGACCTGGAATCCTTTCTTGAACGGGTTAAAATAGTCAACTCTTAAGCCTGCATTAAGAATCATTCCTTCAAATTCAAGTTTATCCTGTGCATAAAGGCCAACCTGCAGAGGGTTGCTCTTCAGGTACTGCCAGGTGTCAGGCGTATAGGCAAGCTGGCTCTGGTACCAGGTGCCTGTGTAGACAAAGAAATCTTCCAGTCTGGCAGAAAAACCTGCGTCGAGCTGGTTATGACGCCCTATCTGTGCGGTAAAGTCACCCTTAAGCTGGAAAGTTGTTGTATAAGATGAGTCAACTCTCTGCGTTCCGCCATAGAGCTTATAGTTTCCGAGCGGGTCTGTACCGTAGTTTGTAGATGCATTAGGGCTTCCATATATCGGAAGAGGGAAGCGGTACGTCTTCTTTGTAACATCGCTGTACATTGAGTACCAGAAGTTCGGGTTGCTGGTATCAGCCCTGAAAGGCTGAAGGTTCTGGTCGGTGTAACCCATCTGGAAATCAAGTGTATAGAACGCCTTAGCAGACAGAGTATGTGTCAGGCGTGCGCCGCCGACGATATACTTCTGGTCGAAGAACTGCAGACGGCTTAAGTTAAAGATCTGATCTGAGCTAGCGCCGCCAAGGAGCGCAGCCTGGCTTCTTACGGAGCTTTCAGTGCTGTTAAGGAATCCGAAGCTGGATGCCTCGTCAGATAAGGCGCCGCCGAAACTTGTTTTGCTTCCGCCGCTTAAGGTTGAAATATTGGCAAACATTCCGTTAACCGAAAGCCGCATATTCTCCTGGAGCTGTGTGGTTACTTTTAACTGGCCGTTCCAGTCTAGGTAGTGATCCCTTCCGCCAAGAGGGAATGCAAACTGCGAATTCTCGTATTTGAAGCCTAAGAGGAAGGTGCTCCTCTTTGCAAACTCACCATATAATGGTACCCATTCTCCGGGAACAGGTCCGGTCAGGCTTCCTTCAAAGTAGTAGTCAGGCTTATTCTGATAATTATACTGCGGATGCTGAGCCTTCCAGAGACCAAGGATCTGATCAGGAGTAAACATGCCGATTTGCTTACTGTATGCACCCATAGTACGGGCTTTTACCCAGCCGGGAAAATTCCAGAAATCCTTTGGAACAACTGTCTGGTCGGCTTTTGTGACACCGCTCATGGCATACTGTCCTGCATAAACCTTGTAAATCCATGATGAGTCGCTGTAAGGGTTGGTTCCGAAATATCTTCTCTGTCCGGCCGGAGCCACGTCCATCTTTAGGGATACAGTGTAGCGGTCGCGCTGCCCGTCCTTGGTAACAACGTTAAGAAGGCCTGACTGTATGCCGCCGTATTTGGCTTCAAAACCGCCGGTTAAGACCTGCACCTGCTGGATTGTTGTTGAGTTAAGTGCAATGTATGAGTTTCCGGAACGCGGGTCCTGAAGTGAAATTCCGTCCAGGCGCACGTCGGTTTCCCTGATATTACCTCCTCTGACGCTGAGTCCGTTTCCTTCAGAGTTGCTTACAAGTTCGACACCTTTTATTCTTCCCATGAATTCATCAAGCCTTAGGACAGGCATCTGCTCAATTCTGGCACTTGCAACAACTTCCTGTGTGCCTGAAACGTCCTGTTTGATGATCTCTCTCGGGGCCACAACAGTAATCTGTTCGGTTTGGATTGCGGTAGTACCAAGCTGGAAATTTGCTGTAATTGTACGGTCCAGATCAACTCTTACACCTTTCTGAACTGTAGCCTGGTAACCAATAATACTCGCCTTAAGAGTATAAACTCCCGGCTCAACATTCATAATAAAATAATATCCGTCGGCATCTGTTGCAGCGCCGCGTGTTTTAGGAAGGGGAACTTCCCGTCCGTCGGCTGCAACAACGTGCGTGATGACAACAGTTGCCGCGGGCAATGGCTCGCCGGTTTCCTTGTCTGTTACACGGCCGGTTATCTTGCCGTTGGCAGCAAAGACAAAGCTGTTCATTGCTACAAGTACGAGTCCTGTAACAAGAAGCAGTTTCATCCTGAAGAATTTAATAGTAGATTTTTTTTTCATAGCTTACCTGTCTTTTTGCAGTAAAGGCGTTATTTTTTTCATAGGCATTTTAGATAATATTTCCGGCACAGTCGAGTCCAAAGATTTTCTAAAAAAAAGATTGAAAATTACACATCAGTTTTGTATAATCTACTCTTATAAACCTTTGTCTCCCGGCCATTTATAATCTTCAATCCGGATCCTGCTAAACTTATCAATCATAACAGATGTTCGAAGAATCTTCTTTGCAGTTTAGTGCATAAATCGGGGCCATGCATTTTCTGGTAACGTCATTTATCATAGAATTTCCAAAACTATTTGTCTATATTGAGTGTTGCATATTTAAATAGAGAGAATTGAAAGGGTTTTAATTTGTCCAAAGGTAGAGTAATTGTAGCCATGTCGGGCGGAGTGGATTCCTCCGTAGCGGCGGCACTGCTGCATAATAAGGGTTACGAGGTAATTGGAATAACGATGAAGACCTGGGGCTTCATGGAGGTGGGCGGCGCTCCGAAGCATGAATCCGGATGCTGCTCGCTTGATGCGATCTATGACGCAAAGAATGTTGCCTCCATGCTCGGATTTCCCCATTACACGGTCGATTTTACAAAGGCTTTTGAAGAAGCCGTTATAGATAATTTTGTGGATGAATACATGCACGGCAGAACGCCCAACCCGTGCGTCATCTGCAACAGAAAGATTAAATGGGAGGAACTCTTAAAGAAAGCTGACGCCCTCGATGCTGAATTTGTGTCTACAGGGCATTATGCAAATGTTGAGTTTAACCCCGGAACAAAGCGTTACTGCCTGAAGAATTCCAAAGACAGCGGGAAAGATCAGACTTACGCTCTCTGGGGCCTTTCGCAGGAGAGCCTCAAAAGAACAATTTTTCCGCTCGGGATGTATAATAAGCCTGAGGTAAGAGGCCTGGCCGAAAAATTCCATCTTAAGACGGCCTCAAAGCCCGACAGCCAGGAAATCTGCTTTGTAGCAGACAATAATTATGAGAGATTCTTAAGGGAAAGAGCCCCAGAGGTTGTAAGTAACATCGGGAAAGGTGATATTTTATTAAACGGGAAGAAAGTAGGCATTCACAGGGGAATTCCTTTTTATACCGTGGGGCAAAGAAAGGGGCTGGGGATTGCTTTAGGAAAACCGGCCTATGTAACTAAAATAGACTATAACAGCAATACAATTGAAATTGGGGATAAAAGCGGCCTCTTGCAGGAAAATCTCCTGGCCGAAGAGGTTAATTATCTATCCCTTGAGAGCTTAAAGCCCGGAAGCGTTGTCATCTGCAAGATCAGGTATTCCGATAAGGGCACACAGGCAGAAGTTATTTCTGCTGATAGCAACCATTTTGAACTGAAGTTCCATAACGCTAAAAGCGCAATTACTCCGGGGCAGTCTGCCGTAATATACGACGAGCAGGGTTATGTACTGGCCGGGGGAATAATTAAAAAAGGATATTAAAAGCTTGAACAGACGAATTTTAGAAATTTCAAACTATGCAACTCTTACAGTTATTGCAGTTCTGCTGCTAATTATTGCTCTGAGGGCTGTATCTCCGGAAAATATGAGATATGTGCTTTACTTTGCCATTTTTTTGTTAATTTTGCGCATTGCGTTCAGGGTGTTTTTCTATGTACAGGAAAAAAGAGTCAAGTAGAGGAGGCGTGTCTTCGAACCCTATAAAAGTACAAATGGTAAACTTAATGCAAAAGTCCTGGTACTGAATCAAAGCTATGAGCCGCTCTCGATATGCAACGTCAGGAAAGCGATCATTCTAATGCTGCTCAATAAAGCGCAGATGGTAGCCAATAAGGACCATAAAATGATCAACAGCGCCTACAGTTCATTCCCGTGGCCGAGCGTTATACGTCTGAACAGATTTGTCCGGATGCCTTATAAGAAGGTTATTCTTTCGAGGAAAAACATACTGAAAAGGGACATGTATAAGTGTGCCTACTGCGGCAGGAGCGATCTGCCGCTTACAGTGGACCACATTATGCCGAGGGCCAGGGGCGGGGAAGATATTTGGGAGAACCTGATTACCGCATGTATTGTCTGTAATAACAAAAAAGGCAACAGAACACCCGAAGAAGCCAATCTTGTTCTGAGAATGAAACCTTATAAGCCTAATCACATCATGTTTATGACCGCCTCAGTCAGTAAAATGGAAGAATCCTGGAAGCCTTATCTTTTCCAATCCTGAATCTCTGTCCCAAAGGGATTCAAACTTAATCACTTTAAACTGACGAAATTTCTTAATAGATTTAGTACTTAATTTTTTATTTATTTACTACTCAAAAAAGTTATTTGAAGGAAACGATGGCGAAAAAGAGAATCCTGAGCGGAATGCGCCCTACAGGTAAGCTTCACCTTGGAAACTACGTCGGAGCGCTGGAAAACTGGGTGAAACTTCAGAACGATTACGAAAACTATCATCTTGTGGCAGATTATCATATGCTGACTACGGATCTGAATACAGATTCCATCTGGCAGAATACACAGGATATGGTTATCGACTGGCTCTCCGCGGGCCTCGACCCCGTTAAAAGCCCGTTTTTCAGGCAGTCCCAAATAAAAGAGCATACAGAACTTTTTCTTCTTTTATCAATGCTTATTACAACAGCACGCCTGGAACGTAATCCTACGCTTAAGGAACAGGCCAGAGACTTAAATATAGAAAGCCTCGTCTATGGACATTTAGGATATCCGGTGCTTCAGGCTGCCGACATAATGCTCTATAAAGGGCAGGTTGTCCCGGTAGGTGAGGACCAGGTGCCTCACGTGGAGATAACGAGGGAACTTGCAAGAAGGTTTAACCTGCAGTACGGCGACGTCTTCCCTGAACCGGAGGCGCTCCTGACAACTTTTGCAAGGCTCCCGGGTCTGGACGGCGTTGCCAAAATGAGCAAGTCGTTAAATAATGCCATCTATCTTTCAGACACACCGGACGTGGTAACCGCGAAGATGAAAAAAGCCGTTACAGACCCTCTGAAGGTTAGGAAAGGCGATCCCGGACGCCCTGAAATATGCGTAGTATTCATGTATCACCAGAAATTCAATACTCCCGAAGCTGTAGCTGAAATTGAAGCCGGCTGCCGTTCAGGAGCCCTGGGCTGCGTGGAATGCAAGATGAGAGCAGCCGCGAGGATAAATGAAGTCCTCTCACCTATACTTGAAAAAAGAAGACATTACGAGGAAAACCCCGGGGAGGTTTTGGCGATACTGGAAGACGGTGAAAAACGTGCAGGAGCCGTGGCAGAGGATACAATGCAGCAGGTGCACGAAAAAATGAAATTAGGTTAATTTAAGAGATTTTCCGGGTAAAGTTTGTATAAAATAAAATTACAGCAGTTTGAGGGCCCTCTGGATCTGCTCCTTTTCTTTATTAAAAGAGATGAGCTGGATATTTACGATATTCCTATCTCCAAGATTACAAAGGATTTCTTCGAGTACATGAATATGATAAAGGCGCTCGACCTGGAAGTGGCCGGGGACTTTATTCTGATGGCCACAACGCTCATGCAGATAAAGGTCAGAATGCTCCTTCCCAAGGAAGTTGACGAAAAAGGGGAGGAGATAGATCCGAGAGCTGACCTTATAAAGGCTCTTCTGGAATACAAACGTTACAAGGAGATGACCGAGGAACTCTCATTCCTTGAATCTAACCAGAGAAAACTGAGCTACAGGGGTAACTTCGAGGCTGACTATAAGGTCGCTCCCCCGGAATTCGGCACACTGCTTAAGAATGTTACGCTCTACGACCTTATGAGGGCTTTTAAGAACGCCCTTATGGATAAGCCCAAGGAGCCCGTTCATGAAATTAAAAAGATACCGGTTTCAATTGAAGACCAGATAAACTATATACAGTCGCGCATCGAGAAGGATAAAAAGATGAGCTTTCTCGTGCTGGTCTGCGAAATGGGCGAAAAGATAAGGATAGTCGTTACATTTATTGCTTTGCTGGAAATGATTAAAATGGGTAAATTAGGGCTCAGGGAATCTGAAAATTTTAACGATTTTGTAATTTATAGTCTGGCTGATGGAGAAAATTTATAATTCAATAATTGAAGCGCTGATTTTTGCTTCGGATGAATCGATTTCGGCCGCTGAAGTGGTAAAAGCCGTTAAGGAAATTGACGGTGAGGACACCTCTTTGACGGCCTCGGACGTTGAAAAGTGCGTCGATGAGCTGAATGAAAAGTATGCCTCTCAGGAGCTTTCTTTCTTTATCACCAAAGTGGCAAACGGATTCCTTTTTGCAACCAGACCCGAGTTCGGCAAATACGTGGGTTTTCTTTCTACTGAAAAGAGTAAAAGACGGCTCAGCCAGGCGGCACTGGAGACTCTTGCCATTATTGCCTACAAGCAGCCGATTACAAAACCGGAACTTGAGGCCATACGGGGCGTAAACTCAGACTATATACTAAACATGCTCCTTGAGAAAAACCTGATTACAATTACCGGGCGCTCGGAAACCATAGGACGCCCCCTTTTATACGGCACAACTGAGGAATTCCTCAAGTATTTCGGCCTTTATAATATTGCCGATCTGCCGAAACCCCGTGAAATTGAAGAGATTATGAAGGATCAGGATTTTATAGAACAAAAACAAAAAATTATGATGAATGCAATAGAAGAAAACCTTGAAAACAGTACCAGTACGGAATCGGACAGCAGTGACAGTGATGAGGGTGGTTATGATGAGATTGAATAGATATTTATCTGAATGCGGTCTGGGCTCCAGACGCAAAGTTGAAGAATTTATTCTTCAGGGCAGGGTGGAAATTAACGGTAAAACCATAGACCAGCTTGCCTATAATGTCGATCCGGATCGTGACACGGTTACTTTTGACGGCGAAAAGGTAAAGCGCCAGATGAAAGCCTATTACCTTCTTAACAAGCCCAAGGGCTTCGTCACTACTACAAGCGACGAGAAGAAGAGAAGAACCGTCATGGAACTCATTAAAACAAATGTTAAGGTGGTCCCGGTAGGAAGACTGGACTATAATACTACAGGCGTGCTGCTATTAACAAATGACGGCGACTTTACAAATTATCTTCTGCACCCGAATAATAAGGTAAGAAGAGTATACAGGGCTGTTTTAGATAAGCCTTTAGATCCGAAAGACAAGGAGAAGATGCTCAAAGGAATCTACCTTGATGGGAAAAAAGGCAGGTTTGAAGAAATCATTGTGACAAAAAAGAGCACTATTGTAAATGTAATTGCCATCGAGGGACGTAATCATTTCGTGAAGAATATGTTTCAGGCTCTTGGATACAACGTAGTTGAACTTTCAAGAATAAATTACGGCGGCATCACTCTAGGGGACTTGCCCCCGGGAGGCTGGCGTGAACTGACAGCAGCTGAAATTAACAGTATCACAAAAAAATATGACAAACTATAAGAAGTTATTTCTTTTAGGTTTTTTTCTCATGCAGAGTGTTCTCTGCGCCCAGAATTACCAGACGCCCTCATTCACGAAGTTCAATTCCTCGCGTATACAGGACTTCTGGCAGCAGATCGATGATATTTTCAATGACCCTAATTTCAACAACGCCAACTGGGGCGTTGTCATTAAATCGCTGGAGACCGGGGAGTACCTTTACAAAAGGAACGAAGACAAACTGATGATGCCGGCTAGCAACCTGAAACTCTTTACTACTTCTGCCGGTCTGATAGCGCTGGGGAAAAACTACAGATACAAAACCAGCCTGTATATGAACGGCACACTTGAAGGAAGCGTCTTAAAGGGTGACCTAATTGTTCAGGGCACAGGGGATCCGACAATTTCAGGGAGGTTTTATCAGGATGACGCCTATAAAGTCTTTAACGACTGGGCCGATACTCTTCTTTCACGCGGGATTGAGGAGATTACAGGAAACCTCATCGGCGACGACCAGATGTTTGATGAGAACGGCCTTGGAGAGGGATGGTCGTGGGATTATGAATCTTACTGGTATTCGGCAGCAACGAGCGCAATTAGTTTTAACGATAACTGCGTCGATATTACGGTTAAACCGACAGAAGCAGGCAGGCAGGCAGTCTTGACGCTGGTGCCCGAGACAAAGTATGTAACAATTATAAATAAGGTAGTTACCGTACCTAAGGATACTCCTGCAGATATAGACGTCTACAGGGAGCGCGGCACGAACATTATAACAGTATTCGGAAAGATTTCGGAAAACTCCGAAGAGTTTAAGACTTTCTCTACTATAAATAACCCGACACAGTTTTCACTGATTGTTCTCAAGGATATATTAAAGAAAAAAGGAATTGTTATAAGAGGCTACGCAACTGATATCGACGAGGAGAATATCAGTTTGGACTACACAAAGCTGAAGAAGATTTTCACCCATTACTCTGTGCCTCTTTCGGAAATCGTCAGGGTAATAAACAAGAACAGTCAGAATTTTTATGCCGAGCAGCTCTTAAAGACAATCGGGCTTGTAAAATACGGCTTCGGTTCAATTGAAAACGGTGTAAAGGCTGTCAAGGATATCCTTCGGGAGATGGGAATCAATTCCGAAGATATGATTATGGCAGACGGCTCCGGGCTCTCGCGCCTGGATCTTGTTACGCCCAGACAGGTTGTGGATCTGTTAAACTATATGTACAAGCACGAGTCTTTCCCGGTATTTTACCAGACTCTGCCTATAGCCGGCGTTGACGGCTCACTCGCGCGCCGCATGCTAAGGAGCAAGGCAGAAAACAACGTCCGCGCCAAGACAGGATATCTGGGCGGTGTACGGTCTCTCTGCGGATATGTCCACACGGCAGACAACGAACCCGTTGTATTTTCAATTATTGTAAATAATTACATTGTGCCTGCTACACTGGCCGATAACCTTCAGGATCTGGTTTGTTTAAGGCTGGCGAATTTTTCAAGAAAATAAAGATAGACAATAAAAGGAGGATTTTTGGAAACCAATTTCAATGAGGATATAAATACTCTGGTCAAAAGACGGCTCGAAGAATTAGAAGAGCTTCAGAAAAGAAACCTGGAAGCTTATGCTTATGAGTTTGACGTAAACGCCTATTCAAATGATATAAAATCTGAATTCCAGGAAGGCACCGAAAAAAACGTCAGGATAGCAGGACGCATCATGGCACTTAGGCGCATGGGCAAGGCCTCGTTTGCCCACGTTCAGGATAAGCAGGGGAGAATCCAGATCTATCTTAAGAAAGATGATATAGGAGAGGAATACGACACTTTCAAGCTCATGGATATTGGCGATATTATTGGCGTTGAAGGGTTCGTCTTTAAGACAAAAACCGGCGAAACATCCGTCCACGCCAAAAGCCTTAAGCTCCTCTCGAAGTCAATCCGTCCCATACCGATTGCAAAAGAAGTTACAGATGAAAACGGCAACAAGGTCATCTTCGACCAGTTTGCCGATAAGGAACTCCGCTACCGCCAGCGCTACGTGGATCTGATCGTAAACCCCGAGGTCAGGGACGTTTTCATAAAAAGGAGCCGCATAATTTCAGCCTTAAGAAACTTCCTCGATTCGAAGGGTTATCTTGAAGTTGAAACCCCCGTGCTTCAGCCTATGTACGGCGGTGCCGCGGCAAGGCCTTTTGTTACGCACCACAACGCACTCGATATCCCTCTGTATCTCAGAATAGCCGACGAGCTTTACTTAAAGCGCCTTATTGTGGGCGGCTTCGACGGAGTTTATGAGATATCAAAGGATTTCCGTAACGAGGGTATGGACAAGACCCACAACCCTGAATTTTCCATGATGGAACTCTACGTGGCATACAAGGACTATAACTGGATGATGTCCTTTGTTGAGGAGATGGTGGCCCATGTGTGCACGACTGTATTCGGCACAACAGAGTTTGAAATAGAAGGGCAGAAAATAAACTTCAAGCCGCCATGGAACAGGGTTTCCATGGTTGAAGCAATAAAGGATGCCGCGGGTCTTGACGTCATGCAGGCTTCATACGATGAAGTTAAGGCTGCATGCAGAAAGTTCGGAGCGCCGTTAGGCGGAGGCGAAAGCAAGGGTAAACTAATCGATAACCTTTTTGAGGTTACAGTTCAGGATAAACTTATTCAGCCGACATTCCTTATGGATTATCCTCTTGAAATGTCGCCTTTGGCTAAAAAGCACAGGACAAAGGAAGGACTGGTTGAAAGATTTGAAGGTTTCGTCCTGGGGCGTGAGATCTGCAACGCCTTCAGCGAGCTCAACGATCCGATTGACCAGAAGATGAGGTTTGAGGACCAGGTTAAAATGAGGGAAGCCGGCGACGAGGAAGCTCATCAGATTGATGAGGACTTTGTGCGCGCACTTGAATACGGCATGCCTCCAACGGCAGGCCTGGGAATAGGTGTCGACCGTCTGGTAATGCTTCTTACAAACCAGCCTTCGATTCGCGACGTGATTTTATTCCCGCAGATGAAACCTGAAAAATAATCTTCTGCCGGTTTGTTTACAGGGACAAGATGCCAGTATGGCGCCTTGTCCCTTTTTGTTTTATATTAAGTTCACTTTTATTTAAATTAGCAGAAGCATTTACCGGATTCTGATGAAACTTATTTTTCTTTTTCTCTTTGCTGCTCTAGCCCCGATGTGCCTCAGCTGTACCACACAGTCTGTGCAGCCTTCAGGGCCTGAAGGTGAATACGGTTTAACTGCTTTTGATTCTCTTTCCATACCAATCGGGAAAAATACGGAATTAAAATCCGGGGATCCTTTTGACACCGGCCTGGATTATAAACTCCTTGCAGGCCTTGGTGCAGCCTATCTGGGATCGGGCTTTGCTTTCCACAAGTACATGGAAAAGCAGTGGTGGCAGAGCCCTTCGAAATTTTATTTTTCAAATGATTATTGGAGTAAGTTATCAAATTTTAATAAATTTAGTCACTTCTATTCGGTAAATTTGCTCGGGCATTTATTCTCCGGCGCCTACGAAGCCGCAGGCATGCAGGCCTTAGGCTCAACCTGGTACAGTTCACTTTCAGCCCTTGCATATATGTCCTATATCGAAATGGAAAACGGACTAAATAAAGGTAACGGCTTCAGCGTGTCGAACTTTTCCTTTGACATTCTGGGAACTGCTTTCTATATAGGACAGTATTACATTCCGGAGATAAAAAGCTTTATGCCCAAAGTGAGTTACAGGCCGACAGGCGGTCTTAAATCAGGAAAGCATGTACTCTTCGATGATTTCGCCGGGCAAAGGTACTGGATGGGTGTGCGTGTAAAGGAATTTCTGCCTGAGAGGATATCGAAATACTGGCCTTCATTTATTATGGTTGCAGCGGGGGCAGGCATTGAAGAAAATAATGATTCTGAGAAGTATGGCCCTATGGAGTTCTTCGTGGCCCTGGATCTGGATGCAGAGAAACTTCCGTTATACGGGCCTTTCTGGCAGTTTGTAAAAAACACCCTTAACTATATCCATTTTCCTATGCCGGGTCTAAGGGTGACACAAAAGAGCGCCGTGTTCATGTTTTGTTTCTGAGAAGGGCTTTTCCTTAAAGAAAAGGTGAAATTTGAAATATAGTATAATAATACCAACATTAAACGAAGAGAAATTGCTGCCTAATATTCTGAACCAGATTAAAGAGGGCGGAATACTCGATCGTTTTGATGCTGAACTTATAATTTCCGACGGTGCAAGCACCGATAAGACGCTTTTAATTGCAGGGGACTACACAGATAAACTTGTCCTGCATACCAGGCCGGAAAGGCAGAATATTTCGGAAGGGCGTAACGCGGGAGCAAAATGCGCAAAAGGGGAAATACTCATATTTCTTGGTGCCGATATTGTCTTTATGGATATTAACCGTTTTTTTGAGTTTGTAGCGGCTAAATTTCTTAAAAGCAGTTATCTTGCAATGACATGTAACGTTAAGATATTCCCATGGGAGGAAAGGACAAGCGACCGCTTCTTCCACTCCATACTGAACACGTATTTTTACCTCCTGAACGTTTTCGGCGTGGGTATGGGGCGCGGGGAATGCCAGATCATAAGACGCGATGTGTTTTCCCATTTTAACGGCTACAACGAACAGCTGGCGGCCGGGGAAGACTTCGACCTTTTTAAGCGCGTCAGAAAAAAAGGAAAAATCCTCTACGCAAAAAAACTTTGCGTCTATGAATCCCCCAGGCGCTACAGAAAATACGGTTACCTGAACGTTTGTAAAATGTGGTTTATAAACGCCTTCTTTGTAATTTTTATGAAAAAATCTCTGGCTCAGGAATGGGAACAAATAAGATAATTGCAGCCATTATATTTCTTCTGGCAGCCTTCTCAGTTAATGCTTTTGCGCAGGCTGAATACGTGCCTTATAATCATCCCGTCTACGATTTTTTGGAAAGGATGAACACGCTTCATCACATTTCAGGATTTAACGATTTTGAAAGGCCTCTTACAAGAAGAACTATTGCAGGTTACCTCCGGGATGTTATTCCTGGGGAAAACAGTCTCGATTATTCCGACCAGAGACTCCTGGATGATTTTAAGAATGAATTTGAATATGAACTTTACGGTACGCTTAAAGCTTCACAAAGTCTTATTTCCGACTCCAGCTTCAGTTTCTTTTGGCAGGGGCCCAAGTATCTTTACAGCTATACGGATTCAGCTAAAGCTGCCGTTTTTATGGATCTTGCTGGAGACTTTGAGTCCATCTTTGAAAAGAGCATGAAGCCAGAAGAAACCTCCAGTGCAGCCTTCCTGCGCTGGGGAGGCTCGATAAGAGGAACGTTCCTGAATAAATTCGGATTTTACATAAAGGGTACGAACGGGAAGCTCTGGGGAAGCAAAAGTGCGGCCCGGAGTGTAAATGAACTTAAATTTAACTATAAGCTTAACGCCAACCCGAACCTTGTTACGGCAACCGATTACTTTGATAATTCAGAAGGCTACTTGTCGGCTGACTTCGATCTTGTTAGATTTAAGATCGGGCGCGATCAGAATCTGATCGGCTACGGACCCGTAAGAAATATCTTAGGAGATAACACGCCGCAGTTTGATTATCTGTCAATGGCATTTAAATATAAGTTCATCTCATTTTCTTACATGCATGCAAAGCTCCTCGGGAATATGACGAGCTACGTGGACCCATTGCAGGGGGAAATCAAGCAGGTGGATGAGAAATACATGGGATATCACCGTCTGGGGATTGACATTTCAAAAGATTTCTCGCTTGGCGCCGGGGAACTCATCGTTTACTCCAAACGCTCCCTTGACCTGTCGTACCTTAATCCTTTTAACTTTTATAAAGCCGTTGAGCATTCAAATCAGGACAGGGATAACTCAATGCTGTTCTTTGACCTGGCAAATTATTCCATTAAAGGCCTTAAAGCCGCGGCTTCTGTTTTCATTGACGACATAGATTTCGGCAAGCTGGGCACCGGATGGTTCGGAAACCAGCTCATGTACGACCTGTACCTGAAAAGCTATAATCTTTACGGATACTTGCCTGTGGATTTAGGATTTGAGTACTTAAGGGTTGAGCCTTACGTCTTTACGCACAGAATTACAGACAACAACTATACAAACATGTCCTACAGCCTGGCAAGCCCTGTTCAGCCGAACAGCGACATGTATCTTTTCGAGGTTAATTACCGCATGACGAACAGGCTCACCTTCTCAGGGCAGTTTACATTCTCGCGTCACGGGGCAAACCTTATGGCCGCAGACGGAAGCCTTATCAGGAATTATGGGGGCGATGTTCAGTTCGGGCACAGGAACGAGGATCCGGTGAAGGTTAAATTCCTTGAAGGGGAGAGGGAATATTACAGAAGTATTTCTTTTTCCAGTGTTTTTGAACCTGTAAAAAATTATTATATTTCAGCAAGGGTACTTTTTCAGAATAACTCACTGCAGAACGTCCCCAGCCGGAAATTTCTGGCAGCTTACTTTCTTATAAATATTGGAATTTAATTTTGGAGCAAAATCCTGATGGACTTTAATAGATTCAAAACTCCATTCATTGCAGTTATTGTACTTACAATTGGAATTATACTTGGAATAGAAATTCAGAAGGTGGTTTCAAGCGATAACCTGCGTGAAGGCTTAAGAAAATTCGATGAAGTTTTGACATTCACAGACAAATATTACGTGGAAGATGTTGATTCGCATAAATTGATAGAAAATGCCATTACCGGCATGCTCGACAGTCTGGACCCTCATTCGGTGTACATTCCGGCTAAACAGATGGAAAACGTGGAAGAGCAGTTCAGAGGCAACTTTGATGGCATAGGAATCGAGTTTCAGGTGGTAAACGATACTCTGACGGTCGTAAGCGCCATTACCGGGGGCCCCAGTGAGGCCTTGGGCATTACGGCCGGCGACAGAATTGTAAAGATAGATAACCAGCCCTGCATCGGAATTACAACCGAACAGGTAAGGGAGAAGCTAAGAGGACCTGCAGGCTCGAAGGTAACTGTATCCATATTCCGCCCGGGAGTAAAAGGTGTTAATGACTATCAGATAGTGCGTAATAAAATACCTATTTATTCCGTAGATGCGCATTTTATGTACGACAACAAGACCGGCTACATCAGCCTTTCCAGGTTTTCTGAAACCTCAACTCAGGAGATGCTCCAGGCTTTGGATGAACTCAGTAATAAAGGGATGAGGCGCCTCATCTTTGACCTCAGGAACAATCCAGGCGGATACATGACGCAGGCTTTTCAGATTGCGGACATGTTTATTGACGGCAATAAGATGATTGTTTATACAAAGGGCAGAAGAAGCGAGTTTAACGAGGAGTTTCATGCCTCGAAAACTTATCCGTATGAAAAACTCCCCCTTATTATTCTTGTTAATTCAGGCAGCGCTTCGGCAAGCGAGATCGTCTCCGGAGCCGTGCAGGACTGGGACCGCGGCCTGATTTTAGGCGAGACCACCTTCGGCAAGGGACTCGTTCAGAGACAGTTTATGCTGCCCGATAATTCTGCCGTCAGACTTACAATATCACGCTACTATACTCCTTCGGGGCGCCTGATTCAAAGGAGCTATAAAGATAAGAAAGACTATTTCCTGAATATACACTCCAAGACGCTAAACGACGGGCTTAATATACAGCATAATGCCGAGAAGGATTCCTCAAGACCCGTCTTTAAGACCAACTCGGGAAGAATTGTATACGGAGGAGGAGGAATTACTCCCGACTATGTAGTCGCCTCGGAAAGACTTCAGCCTTATTCAGTTGCCTTAAGACGCGGCAATCTGTTCTACCTTTATGTCCTTAAGTACATGGATCAGCATGGCAAAGAGATTAATAAGAAGTATTCGAAGGATTTTACCTCCTTTAAGAAGAACTTCAATTTTTCTGACAGAGACCTGAATAATTTTGTTAAATTTGCCTCAGATAAAAAGGTGCCTTTTGTCAGGAGCGATTTTGAAAAGGATAAGGAATATATAAGAATACAGCTTAAGGCCTATATAGCAAGAGATATCTGGAGAAACGAGGGGTGGTATCAGACGCTTCTTGAAGCTGATAACCAGTTTAAGAAGGCACTGCAGGAATTTACAGAAGCTGAAAAACTATCAAAGCTATAAAATGAGATTCTTAAAAAATATTTCACTTTTTATTGTTTTTTTCTATTTCTGCGGCTTCAGCAGCGAAAATTCTATTGGAAGCAGAAACTACTCCCCCGGGCAGCAGTATATACCTAAGGAGATGCACCCGGGCGAAGACATTACCTACGTCGTCAGCTACGGATTCATTAAATTTGGAGAGGTAAGACTCCTGATCCTGGATGAGAAACAGAAAGACGGCATGACTTACTTCAGGACAAAAGCCTACATCGATTCCTATTCAGGCATACCTTTTGTAAATCTGCACCAGATATATGAAAGCAATTTTGATAAAAACCTGTATTCCGATTATTTCAGGGCCACCGAACGGGAAAAGGACTATATTAAATTCACCGAGTATTTTTACGATAGTAACCGCAGGACGGTTCACATAAAAAAGGGAAAATATAACCCTTTTGAAATATGGGCAGATTCCACAACAACAGTAAAAACAGGCAGTTATCAGGATGGGCTTTCTCTGTTCTATTATGCACGAATGAACACCGGGCAGAAGAAAAGCCTTAATGTGCCGTGCTTTGTTACTGAGGAGTTTGTCTTTACAAAAATCAACTTCTACGATAAGGAGGTAAAAACCTCAATTGATGCGGTAGATTACGATATTGCCAGCGTAAGGCTTGATGGACATACAGATTTTGTTTCGATTTTCGGTCTGACAGGAAATTTCGAAGGATGGTTTACTAATGATAAATATGCCGTACCCACAATAGCAAAGATGAAGGTCATAATCGGAAATGTAACTCTTGAGCTTAAAAGCTGGAAGATAAGCGGCGGGTGGACTCCGCCCAGGGCTTAAGCCGGGAATTATGAATTATGAATTATGAGTTTTGAATTTTAAGTTTTCTGATTTTTTTACTTTGTCAGCTTCACAATAAGGACTTTTAATGGATAAACAGATATACAGTTTTAAGGAATTTACCCCGGAGATTCATACCGGAGCTTTTATATTTCCGGGGGTAAAAATAATTGGAAGAGTTGAAATAGGACAGGATTCCGGCATCTGGTATAATTCTGTTGTAAGGGGCGACGTGAATTTCATTAAAATCGGCCCGGGGACTAACATTCAGGACCTTTCGGTTCTGCACGTTACAGCGAATAATCCCCTTATTATTGGAAATGACGTTACGGTAGGACATGCCGTAAAGCTCCACGGATGCACCATTGAGGACAAATGTTTAATCGGAATTGGAAGCGTCGTTCTTGACGGAGCACGTGTAGAAAGCAATTCAATTGTTGCCGCCGGCGCCGTAGTAACGCCCGGCTTTACAGTGCCTTCGGGCAAACTTGTTGCCGGTGTACCAGCCAAAGTAGTGCGTGATCTAACTCCTCTTGAAATTGAAGACATAGCTCATTCGGCCAATAGGTACATTGAATATGCCCGCGAGAGTATGAAGGAAAAAGAGTAATATTTTTGCCGTTTTTTGAAGAAATACTTGAAATTTTGAAGAATTTGCTTTCTTTTTGTCCATAATTATTTACTTTTGCAGGAACAATTGCATGCCTCAGTCCTGTTATAGTCTGGGTAGGCAAATTCTCAGTTTTTGGGCCGTTTTGCATGAAATAATTATGCAATTTGTATTTGCTTAACAAATTAAAATAAGATATATTGATTAAAAATCTTAGTGTTGTTGGTGAAGGGAAACTAAAAGTCAATAAAAAACTAGTGCACCGTCTGGTGGGGCTTTTAACAGAAGAACTTGACTTTAATATTGTTTCTCTTCCTGTAAATTTTTTAAGTCCCGGGACAATCCGTCAGATAAATATAGAGTATCTCGGGCATGATTACTCGACCGATATAATTACATTTAATTATTCGGGCAGTAACAAGGATTTAGACGGAGAAATACTTATTTCTGTAGAAGATGCTGCAGAAAACGCAACAAGATATGGATGTTCGCTGGATAATGAGTTGTTGAGACTGGTCATTCATGGTGTTTTGCACCTGATGGGTTATGATGATAAGGAGATTGCTGACAGAAAGAAAATGAAGAAGCTTGAAAACTTCTTAACCAAAAAATTTGAAAATCTCGTTCACTTGGACAGACTAATTTATGACAGCCAAAATCGTTGAAGTAATAGCTCAAATTCTTGATGCGCTCAGCAAGAACTCTTCTTTGGAAGAAGTGAACAAAACCTTAAGCCATAATAAGAATTTTGATAAACAGACCGTAAGCACTGCATTCAGCTGGATATACGACAAGAAGCTTACGAATAACTATTTTAGTAACTCAATTAAAAATAAAGAAATTAAAAGTTTTAGATTCTTGACCGAAGAAGAAAAAGAAATTCTGGGAGTTGAAAACTACGACTATATCACACATTTAATAAATGTCGGCTTATTGAAACTCACTGATCTTGATAATATTCTCGAGCAGATTACTTTATTTCCGGGTGATAAGATTTCCAAAGAAGAAATCAATTGGCTCATTCTGTTTTCTTTAGTTGATTTGAATGAAAGTATCCCTCCTGGAAGCAGAGTTCTTTTATATTCTTCGGATACAATTAACTAAAGGAAATTTTGTAAATGGAAAAAAATCTCGTTCTGGTGGAATCGCCCGCAAAGGCTAAAACCATCAATAAGTACCTGGGTAAGAATTATCTTGTTGAAGCTACAGTAGGACATATAAAGAATCTTCCTAAGACAAAGCTCGGCGTGGACATTGAAGACAACTTTAAGCCCCAGTTTGTAAACATACGGGGAAAAGGAGATGTAATCAAGAAAATCAAAAGTCTTGCCTCGAAGAGTAAATCTGTATATATCGCAACTGACCCTGACCGTGAAGGGGAAGCTATTGCCCAGGACATAGCTGATGTCATTGAAAACAAGACTGGCGGAAAGATCTACAGAGTTCTTTTTAATGAAATAACAAAAAATGCCGTACAGAAAGCCATCAATTCACCCCTGGAAATAGATACAAACCTGGTCTCCTCCCAGAGAGCCAGAAGGGTAATGGACAGAATTATAGGCTATAAGATAAGCCCATTCCTCTGGAGGGCTGTTCTGGACCCATCCAGCTTTAACTTGTCTGCCGGACGCGTGCAGTCGGTGGCCTTAAGACTCATCTGTGAAAGAGAAAAAGAAATTGAAAACTTCATTGTAACAGAGTACTGGGCCGTCTGGGCAGACTTTAAGACTGAAAAAGGGGACATCTTCCGTGCAAAACTTGTGGAAGTTGACGGCAAAACCCTCAGAATTCAGCCCAAACCGCAGATGACTGAAAAGGACTGGGAAGAGTTTTTGGTTGGCAACTTTGCTCTTAATAATGAAACCTCAGCCCAGGAAATCCTGGACCGCCTGCTTAAGAAAAGCAATTTCGTAATATCCGACGTAAACAAAAAAGAGGGAAGGCGTAATCCTCCTCCTCCTTTTATCACTAGTTCCATGCAGGCTGAGGCTTCGCGCACGCTGCGCTTGAAGCCGAGCCATACGATGGCAATTGCACAGAACCTGTACGAAGGAATTGACCTTGGAAAAGAAGAGGGCACGGTAGGTTTAATTACCTATATGAGAACTGATTCAACACGCCTGAGCCCTGAAATTGTTGGCGACCTCAGACAGTATATTACAGATACTTACGGTAATAAGTACCTTCCCGAATCTCCGAGAGTCTACGAAAAGAAAAACGGCGCTAACGTACAGGACGCTCATGAAGCCATAAGACCTACGTCTTTAAGGTATACCCCTGAATTCGTGAAGCCTTTTCTTGACGCAAAACAGTTCAAACTTTATGAACTGATCTGGAAAAGATTCCTTGCCTCGCAGATGAACCCTGCTATTACTGAGACCACTGTTATTGAGGTCCGGGCCGATGAGTTCCTCTTTAAGGCATCCGGCACTGCTATCCGTTTCGACGGCTTCCTTCAGGTCTATGAGGAGCAGTCGGAAGACTCCAACGGAAAAGATGAAGGTGAAAACGACCTTATTCCATTGGGACTTGAAGCCGGGCAGAAGGTGGATCTGGAGCACCTGCACAAGACTCAGCATTTTACAAAGCCTCCTGCACGCTACAGCGAAAGCACGCTCATCAAGGAGCTTGAAAGCCGCGGAATCGGAAGACCTTCCACTTACGCCATGATTGTCGGAACAATTCAGGACAGGAAGTACGTCTATACCGAGGAGAAAAGACTCCGCCCTACGGAGCTGGGTAAAAAGGTAAATGAAATTCTTGTTAAGAGCTTCCCTGAAGTCCTGAACGTGAACTTCACGGCCAGAATGGAAGATGAACTCGATTCAATAGCCCAGGGTGAAATCGGTTATCTAAATGTGTTAAAAGATTTCTACGCACCGTTTTCAGAGGCACTTAAAGTAGTTGAAGAAAACGTTGAAAAGATTTACTGCGAGCAGTGCGGAAGCGAAATGGTCATTAAAATGGGCCGTTTCGGAAAGTTCCTGGCCTGCAGCAATTATCCTGAATGCAAAAACATCAAGTCCTTAAAGGATCTTCATCCGGGTGAACCGAAGGAGCCTGAATATACGGGCGAAAAGTGCGAAAAATGCGGAGCCAACACGGTTTACCGGAACGGAAAGTTCGGACGCTTCATCGGCTGCGAGCGCTATCCCGACTGCGATTACATCAAGCCCCTGGTCACAGGCGTAAAATGCCCGAAATGCAAGGATGGCGACGTAATTGAAAGACAGAGCAGAAAGGGGAAAGTTTTCTACGGATGCAGCCGATATCCAGACTGCGATTTTGTAGCCTGGTATAAACCGGTTGCGGTCGGGTGCCCTAACGGCGATTCAGCATACATGGAAAAAAGATTCACACAGAAGAAAGGTGAATTCTTAAGATGCCCGGTATGCAGCGAAGAAATAGTGGAAGAGTTAAAAGAGAGTTCAGATTAAGTTAGTAATTTAATTTTCCACTTTAATTCTTGACTTATGGAAATTAAAAACCTTATAGAAGATTTTCTGGAAAACCTGCAGAAAGTAGGCAGGTTTTCCGGAAATACGGTCAAATCCTACCGGAAGGACTTAGAGGATTTTGGTCAGTTCTGCCTTTCCATGTCTTTGAGTGAGGTTCTTCAGGTAAATGAAAAGCTTATAAGACGGTACCTTATAAGTATAAATGTAGACAAAGACTACGAAAAGAGCACAATTTCAAGAAAGTTATCTGCCATAAGAAGCCTCTTTAATTACGCTTCAAAGAATAGTATTGTTCCGTCCAATCCATTAAAAAGGATATCCAACCCTCAGGTAAAAAGAAAGCTTCCGGAGGTAGTTCCTGCTGATATTATGGATGATATATCAAAGAAACTGACAGAAGGGGAGAAACTTCTTCATAATGCCGTTGTAGAAGTTTTATATTCCTGTGCCCTCCGTGTCTCCGAGCTCTGCGGTCTGAACATTGGAGATATGGATTTTGAGAAGGGGTCGGTAAGGGTGTTGGGTAAGGGATCAAAGACAAGGATTGTTCCGATAGGCCGAAAGTCGCTTCAAGTCGTAAAGAAGTATCTTGATTCACGGAGCACTTTGGAGTATAATTATCCAATATTCGTAACTTCAAGAAACAAAAGGATTTATCCGCGTTACGTTTACAGACTAATTAATAAATATCTAAGTGAGGAAACGGAGCTGAAGAAAAAAAGCCCGCATGTCCTGAGGCACACGGCGGCAACCCATATGCTTGATAACGGGGCAGATCTAATTGCCGTCAAGGAGATATTGGGTCACGAAAGTCTCTCAACCACTCAGATCTATACACACGTTTCCATTGAGCGGCTGAAGAACATATATAAACAAGCTCATCCTAAATCTTAAAAAGGAGCATCATATGAACATTCAAATCACTTCAAGGAAGTTTAAGGCTAAAGACTCTCTGAAAGATTATATCTATGCAGAGGTCGGCGCTTTAGATAAGTTTAATGACAGCATTAACGACATTGAAGTTATTTTGAGCTATGAGAACTTAAAGGATAGCACAAAGATAGCCGAAATCATCTTGCCAATTCCGGGCAAGGTATTGACTGCAAAGGAGAATTCCGACGACTTCAAGAAGTCGGTTTCCGCAGCAGTCACAAAGATAGAAAAACAGCTTGGCAAAATAAAAACCAGGATAGTAGACGGAAAAAGGACAGACAGAATTGAACGGGCTGCTATTTCCGAAGAACCGCCTATTATATCTCCTGAAGAAGAGGAAGAAGAAGAGTAAAAAGAATGAAACTGGACGATAAGAAAATAATAAAAAAAGAAAGTATCACGGTTGACTTCTTTTACAATAATGTAAAGGACCGGTTTAAGCTCAAACTTTTTAGCGATGAAACCGGTTTTAACAGAAACATTTACGATCAGAATCTCCACAGACCCGGCCTTGCACTGGCCGGGTTTGTGGATCTTTTTTCATATACGCGCATTCAGATCTTCGGCAACACTGAAATGAAGTATCTGAATCAGCTTACCAATCAGGAAAGGCTCAGCACTTTAAGAAGAATATTCCAGTTTGAGATTCCCTGCATTATCTTAACCGACGACAATCAGCCGTTTCCTGAAATGGTGGATCTTGCAAACGAGTACCACATAGGGATGTTCGGTTCCACATTTACCACTACAAAATTAGTTTACCTGGTAGGCGACTTTCTGGATGACCAGTTTGCACCCCGCATTTCCATACACGGGTCGTTTGTGGATGTCTACGGAGTCGGGATGCTTTTCGTCGGAAAAAGCGGGATCGGCAAAAGCGAAGTTGCCCTTGACCTTGTCGAACGCGGCCACCGCCTGGTTGCCGACGATGTGATCATTGTCACAAAGAAGGGGGAAAACATACTCATGGGTTCAGGCACCGAGCTGGTGAAGCATTTTATGGAAGTACGCGGCATCGGCATCATTGACGTCAAAAGCATGTTCGGCGTGCGTGCCATACGTTTCCAGAAACGTCTTGAAATAATTGTAGAACTGGAAGTCTGGGACGAGAAGTCGCACTACACGCGCACAGGTCTGGACGAAGAGGTTTTCAGTCTTCTGGATATAGAAATACCCTACATAAAACTTCCCATTCTGCCCGGGAAAAACATTACCGTAATTTCCGAAGTAATCAGCCTTAATTATCTCCTTAAGCATTACGGCTACGATTCGGCAAAAGTGCTCCAAAGGAGGCTTGAGGACCGCTTAAACCGCCTTAATGTGGACGACAAGCGATTTGTAGACTACTTCGAGCACGATTTCGAATAATTTATTGTTGTAGCCCCTTTGGGTGCTTAATAAATTGCTGAAATTGGAACATTTGGAATTACACATTTTCTAAGCACTGAAGGTGCGCCCTGTATATAGCAAATTTTGCTTGACATAGATGAGTTATTTTAATAACTTCGCACCATCTATGAACAAGTTTTACTATTTCTCGAAGACGAAGCTGAAGTTAATTGAGATAAGAAATTTCCACAGGAAATTCTTGTCTTTGTTCATTTTTCTTGTGCTCATCGTTTCATCCATGCTTTTTGGGGGATACCTTTTAGTCAATTCGTTCGTTAACTCCGATAATGAACTCGCGGGCCTTAAGGCTGAAAATAAGGAGCTTTCTCAGAAACTTACTCAAATGGTCTCTTTATTTAAGGGGCTTAACAGCTCTGTGGACAGTCTCAGCCAGGCAAATAACGAACTCAGGATTGCAGCTGATCTTCCGGCCATTCCGGAAGAGGAGAAGGCTCTTGGAACCGGCGGCGGCATTTTTGAAAAGCTCTTTTCAAAAAAACGTACGGACGTGGATCTGGATAAGCTTTCTGAATACATAGACCGGGTGCAGACAAAAATTGAGTTCGAAAGGTCCAACTACCTGGAGATATCAAATAAACTTAAGAGTAATGAGAAACTTTTTGAAGCTATTCCGGCTGTAAAACCCGCACAGGGAATTGTTACGGCCCATGGCTTTGGAATGCGCAAACATCCTATCCTTGGGGTAGTGAGAATGCATGAGGGTATCGATATTGTGGTTGATGTAGGAACACCGGTTTATGCCCCCGGCAGCGGAACAATTTCTTTTGTGGGAACCAGAGGCGGCTTCGGATTATGCATTGAAATAGATCACGGATTTGGCTATAGAACAGTTATGGGTCATCTGTCTGAGATTCTTGTGAAGGCAGGACAGAAAGTAAACAGAGGAACTTTAATAGCCAAGAGTGGCAATACCGGATTATCGACAGGTCCGCACCTTCACTATGAAGTGCACCATAACGGCCTGGCTCTTAACCCGGAGGACTTTTTCTTTGATGATTTGAAACTATTTAATTAAATTAAAAAAAACAAAATTTTTCCGGAGTAGAAATATGATTTGGACAGTAGAATTAGCTTCTTATTTAGATGATGCCCCTTGGCCAGCTACAAAAGAAGAATTAATAGATTATGCCGAACGAATCGGCGCGCCCCTGGAAGTTATTGAGAATCTTCAGGAACTGGAAGATTCGGAAGAGCCTTATGAATCTATTGAGGATATCTGGCCTGATTATCCAAGTGATGAAGATTTCTTCTACAACGACGATGACGATATGATGTAAGATAACAGGCGCCTCAAAAAGAGGCGCCTTTTTTCCGCTATAACACTTAATATATGACCACCAATATCTTACAAAGCGTAAAAGGGCAGAGACAAGCAGGCGAACTCCTCAATAAGATTAATTTATCCCGGAAAATTCCCCATGCATTCCTGTTTACAGGTCCCGACGGGGTCGGCAAGCATTTCATGGCTGTAAAATTCCTGGAGCTTCTTAACAGCGCCGACGATGGAGGACAGTCTTCGCATGCCGTTAAAGTCAGAAGCCTTTCTGAACCTTTTGTCAAGTTTGTAATACCCCTGCCAAGAGGGAAAAATGAAACAGGGGATAATTCACCCACTGAAAAACTGACAGCCGAAACCCTGGAACAGCTTAAGGAAGAGCTGGAAAAGAAGGTCAATAACCCGTACCATAAGATCAGCCTCGCCGGGGCAAATAACATTAAAATCAGCAGCATCAGGGAGATCAAAAAATTCCAGTCGCTTACCTACGAAGAGGCGAAGTACAGGGCAGTCATTATTTCCGATGCCCACCTGATGAACGACGAGGCACAGAACGCCCTCCTGAAAAGCCTTGAAGAACCCCCGGAGGGAATGATCTTTATTCTGATCACCCCTTATAAAAGTGAACTTCTTCCGACCATTATCTCCAGGTGCTGGACAGTAAATTTTAATCCGCTTGGAAGGGAGGGCCTCTCACAGATACTGCAGGAACATTTCGGTGTTGAAAAAGCCTCAGCAGACAAAATATCCGTTTTTTCAAACGGATCCTTAACCCATGCAAACAAGCTGCTTGAGCAGGATTTTGACTTTCTGATTGAGAAGACAATCAATATTCTCAGAAATGCACTGGCCCTGAAATATCAGTCGGCATTAAAAGACATCTCATCCTTTACTGGTACAAATTCGGCCTCACAGATGGCACTGCTTATAGAGATGATCATAACCTGGCTGAATGATGCAGCGAAAAACAAGCTGGGGTTAAAGGAATATCTCTTTGAGAGCTACAGTGAGACACTTGAAAAGTTCAACATGAGATTTTCACATGTAGCCATAGACGAAGTGGTCTTCAGACTGAGTGATCTGGCGCACTCTATAGAAAACAATCTGAACTTGAATATTATAGCACTTAATATTATATTTGAACTGGCTTCCATAAGATATACAGGAATTAAAAGTGCATAACGTCAGCTCGAATGAAAATGATAATGCAGATAATTTATCTTCACATTGCGACTCCGGCTGCGGTAATCATTCATCGTATTACGATATAATTGTTCAGCAGCTCGGCCATCATGTGAGCATGAGCGGCTGCATGGCCTGCGGAGCCGAAGTTTCTGCGTTTGCTCCTGCCGACGACCGCAATATAGTTGAAGCCCACTGCAAAGGCTTACTTGGCACATTCTACTGCCTGGTACCTGATTCCATAACCGAAGAACTGCAGACCGATGAGAGGATACTGGTTTCCTGTGAAGACACCATTGAAATTGCCACAGTAAGGGAAGCCGGGGAGTTTGTCCGGATAAAGAGGCAGAAAGCCGGCCTTTACGGTGAAATGCTCCCGCATATTATCAGAAAAGTGGACACAAATGACCTCGTTACAATTGAAAAGAACAGTGCCGAGGAATTAAGGGCTACAGAGGTTTTTAAGGTAAAAGTGCAGAAATACAACCTGAATATGAAGCTCATCGATGTCCACTATCAGTTCGACAGGAACAAACTTTTCTTCTTTTATACGGCAGACGGCCGCGTGGATTTCCGTGAGCTGGCCAAGGATTTAGCTTCTAATTTCAAGACCAGGATCGAGCTCAGGCAGATTGGCGTCAGAGACGAGGCCAAAAGAGTGGGCGGAATTGGGACCTGCGGCAGGGAATTCTGCTGTTCGTCGTTCCTCTGCAACTTCAAGAAAATCACCACACAGCTGGCCACAGAACAGAACCTGGCTTCAAATTTCTCAAAACTGAGCGGTCCCTGCGGTAAATTGAAATGCTGTCTGTCATTTGAAAGCGATCACAATAATGCTCAAAAGAGCCAGGAACAGGCATAGGCTTCCGGAAAATCCGGGTTAGTTATTTATTTTGATCATCCATTCGGCATTATCCTTCGATTTTTCACTTAAAAACGAAATAAATTAAATTTTCAATCAACAGAGGGTTAATTTATGGCAATTGAAAAGGTTTCTGTAGTCGGATCCGGAACAATGGGCAACGGAATAGCTCACGTCTTTGCACTAAAAGGATTTGATGTCTCTTTAATTGACATCAAGGAAGAGCTTGTAAAAAAAGGGGTTGATACCATAACGAAGAATATGGACCGCCAGGTATCAAAAGGAGTAATTACACAGGAAGACAAGGCTGCCGCCTTAGGACGCCTAAAGGCAGTTGCAGACGTCGAAAACACGCCGAAGGATTCAGACCTGGTTATTGAAGCTATTTATGAGAACAAGGATGCTAAGTTGGCTGTATTTAATAAGTTAAGTACTTTTGTCAAGCCCGAATGTATCTTTGCCTCAAATACCTCATCAATTTCCATAACAGAGCTTTCAGCCCTGAACCGTCCAGATAAGTTCATCGGAATGCACTTTATGAATCCCGTGCCGATGATGAAGCTGGTAGAGATTATAAGAGGTTATTCGACAAGCGATGAGACATTCAACTGCATAAAGGATCTGGCATTAAAACTGGAGAAAGTGCCGGTAGAGGTATTTGATTATCCCGGGTTTATATCCAACAGGATACTGATGCCGATGATAAACGAGGCCATATTTGCTTTAATGGAAGGCGTAGCCTCAAAAGAGGACATAGATACCGTAATGAAGCTCGGGATGAATCATCCCATGGGGCCTCTTACGCTGGCAGACTTCATAGGCCTTGATGTATGCCTGGCCATAATGGAGGTATTATACACTGGGTTTAACGACAGCAAATACCGTCCTTGTCCATTACTTAAGAAGATGGTAGCAGCCAGGAAGCTCGGCCGCAAGACAGGCGAAGGATTCTTCAAATATTAAACTTTCCACGGAATGGTGCCAGGAAACGGTTCCTGGCGCCGCCTTTAAAAACATCTTGAGCCATTTAGGGGAAATGCAGAATTCAGATCAATTTGCGGAATTTAGGGCTGCAGGAAGCAGACTTCCCTTACACTCAGATATCCAAATGTCCGATAATGTATATTATGTAAACTAATTCATTTATAATTTTTAAGCGGAATCACGGGAAAATAAAAGCTCAATCCGGTTGCTTTTAACCATGCTCCCCCTACATACTGCATTCTAATTTCTACTTACTTCTTTGCAAATATGAACGGCTGTTTGATGGGATTAAGGCCGGCTTCAACTTCTGTGACTGACCGGGAAATTACTTCACCGTCGGTGTGAATATAAACCGGCAGAACTGTCTTTACTTTCCCGCATTTGAACCTGATGATCTCTATGCCCGGTATGGTAGCGTGCTTTCCCCGCACAAGCTTCTGGAAGTCGCGCACGATCTGCCAGATGGGCAAATTTGCTATCAGACAGGCATCCAGATACCCGTCGTCGACCTCAGCCCCTGGGTTCACCTTCAGGCCTCCGCCATAGGTTTTCCCGTTGCTAATGGCAATTAAAAGCTTCCTGCCTTCGATTAAACTGCCGTCGAGCTCTGCCTTAACATCCATAACCTGGTACATGAATAAGGCCTGGACTACAGCTGAAATGTAAAGCGGTAAACCCTTGAAATATCTGTTCTTTTTGATCTGGTCTGAAACTATAGCATCAAAGCCGATTCCGGCACTGTTGAGAAATTTCCGGATATAAGGACCTTCTGTCTTATTTTCTTTATATTTCAGGTACCCAGTATCGACTTCCCTTATAGTGTGATCTTCAAGAATGATTTTTAACGACTTTTCAATATCTTTGCTCATTCCTGCCGTACGGGCAAAGTCGTTGCCCGAGCCGATCGGAATAACGCCCAGTATATTCTCAGGTGCAGCACCATCCAGGCCGTTAACGATTTCATTCAGTGTTCCGTCGCCTCCGGCAACGCAGATCTTCTTAAAATCTTTTCTGTAAAGTTTTACCAGTTCGGTGGCGTGGCCGGCCCTTTCGGTCTGGACTATTTCGGTACACTTTGAATGACCTGAAAGAATGCGGGAAATCCGGGGCAGAATCTTCCTGCCCGTGCCTTTTCCCGCTTCGGGATTAATTATGAAAAGTGTTTTCTCTTTCAAATCTCGGTGACGTCCCCCTTTAGTCTCACAAAGTTCATTGAGCCTAAACGGCGGCCTGATCGGTTGAAAAGAGTGCCGAGACGAAGCTCTGTGCATCAAAGGTCTGGAGGTCGTCAATCCCCTCTCCAACCCCGATATACTTCACAGGAACCTTCTGCTGGCTGCAGATCTGGAAGACAACGCCGCCCTTGGCCGTGCCGTCGAGCTTTGTAATGATAAGACCCGTTATATCGGTTACCTCGCGGAATTTCTCGGCCTGAATAAGAGCATTCTGCCCTGTATTGCCGTCTAGGACGAGGAAAGTCTCATTTGGAGCATAATCGACCACCTTGCTCATTACCTTCTTGATCTTCTTGAGCTCTTCCATGAGGTTTGACTTTGTATGAAGGCGCCCAGCAGTATCGATTAAAACGACGTCTGCATTTTTCTTTTTTGCTATATTCATCGTATCAAAAGCCACGGCTGAAGGGTCGCTTCCGGTAGTGCTCTGTATAATTTCAACGCCGGCACGTTTAGCCCAGACCTCAAGCTGTTCGTTGGCTGCAGCCCTGAACGTGTCGGCCGAGCCGATTATTACATTGAGCCCGGCTTTTCTGTAATTATGCGCAAGTTTCCCTATAGTAGTCGTTTTGCCGGCCCCGTTAACTCCTATTACCAGAATGACATAAGGCTTATACTTATCCATGCGGTTGAATTCAGAATTCGTGTCGTATGAATTAAGGAGCCTGGAAAGTTCTTCCTTAATAGCATCTATGACGTTCAGCTTACTGCGGTCTTTTTCGGCTTTAAGGCGGACTCTTGTGTTTTCAATGACCTTTGAGGCAACATCAAATCCTATGTCGCTTGTAATTAAAATTTCTTCAATTTCCTCAAGCAGCTCTTCATCGAGTTTGGCTTTACCTGTAATGGTCTCATTTATTTTCGTTACGATCTTATCCCTTGTTTTTGACAGACCGTCTTTTAACTTATCAAAGTTGATGTTCTTGAACAGATTCATTTTTATTCCACGTTAAAGATTCTTTTGCCCTGATTATATAGGCTATGAGTGAACCATAGACTAAGACCAGGCTTATATAGTATAGTAAGTCGTATATAAAACTTTCTTTAAGTCCGAATATAATAGACAAGAGATAAGCCGCCACCACTGTAACGGTTATCTTGCCCAGGAGATTTGAAGGCAGGACGCGGCCAAGTTTCTTTGTAACGTAAATTCCCCCAAGGAATATAATTAAATCACGGGCTATAACAGAAAAAAAGTACAAGGGCGGAATGTGACCCAGCAGGAAAAGCTGAATAACTACAACCCCCACCAGCACTTTATCGGCCAGGGGGTCTATGATCTTCCCTACTTCTGAAATTTCATTATATTTACGGGCCAGATAACCATCCAGGAAGTCGGTAGCTGCGGCAAATACAAGGATTGCAATTATTTCAATCCTGTAGTTGACCGAGTCCTCAATCCTGGAAAGCAGAAAGTATACCGGTACGCTCAAAAGGAGCCTGGTCAGGCTCAGGAGGTTTGAGCGGGTATACACATCCCTTAGTTTAATCATAAAATTCCGGCGTTAAGAAATAATGTTAGTCTTCGTAAACATTTTTATTAAAAGATTCATTTACCCTTGTAGGGTACTTGCCTGAAAAACATGCCGTACAGAAATAGGACTTATCCTGGTCGACCATTGCCTCGAGCAGTTCCTCGGCTGTCAGATATTCAAGACTGTCTACATCCAGATATTCTCTGATTTTTTCCACATCCCCGTCGAACTTATTTGCAATCAGCTCTTCCCTTGAGGGGAAATCCATTCCATAATAACACGGGTACATAACAGGAGGTGAGGAGATTCTCACGTGAATTGACTTGGGGTTTGCCTCCTTAATAAGGCTTATAAGCTGCCTGGAAGTAGTTCCCCTGACAATTGAGTCATCGATAAGGACAACGGTACGGTTCTCCAGAACCCCCTTAACAATGTTAAACTTAAATCTTACGCCCATTTCCCTGTTGGCCTGACCGGGCTGAATAAATGTTCTGCCTACGTAATGGCTTCTGATAAGGCCTATTTCATACTTGGCATTAATGCCTTCTTTCTCCAGCTGGTTTTCGTATCCCAAAGCTGCGGTATTTGAACTGTCGGGCACGCTGATAACGATTACCTTTTCGCCCTCAGGGTCCACAACAGGATGTTTTTTAGCCAGGACCTTGCCGAGTTTCCGTCTGATCTTATCTACGCTGTGGCCGAAAATTTTACTGTCGGGCCTTGAGAAATAGATATATTCAAATATACACTGTTTTCTGACAGGTTTTTCATCAAATATTTTATACGACTCGATCTGTTTGGTTTCAGCTGCCTGGCGGTCGATTACAATAAGTTCGCCCGGCTCTATATCTCTGATATATTTAGCGCTGTTGATATCAAGCGCACAGGTCTCAGATGCTACAATAAATGTCCCGTTAACGCTGCCCAGTGCAAGCGGTCTGAAGCCGTAGGGGTCACGCGCCGCAATAAGCTTATCCTCAGTCATAATTACAAGGCAGTAAGCGCCTTCAATTGCCCTAAGGGCTTCCAGTACCTGCTGTACAGGGTCGTTAAGGCGGCTGCGGGCTATAAGGTGCAGAATAACCTCGGTATCGCTTGTAGTCTGAAAAATAGCCCCGTCGTTTACCAGTTCTTCTCTTAAGATATGTGCATTTGTCAGGTTTCCGTTATGGGCAACTGCAAGGTGCCCCATGCGGTAATTTACCACAAAAGGCTGAATATTTTTTAATGACTCCGATGCACCGGTCGTAGAATATCGGTTATGCCCTATAGCAGCAAAGCCTTTCAGGTTGTGTTTCAGAATATCAGGATCGTGAAAAACATCGGAGACGAGTCCCAGGTTCTTATGAATATTAAAAAGTACCTTTCCTTTTACCTCCTCTGCCGTTACGATTCCCGAGGCCTCCTGCCCGCGGTGCTGGAGTGAATGGAGGCCGTAGTAAGTAAGGAAAGCTGCATCATTTGTACCGAAAACGCCGAAAATACCGCAAAATGACTTAGGTTTATCTGTGTTCAAAATTTAATCCAATTCTAAAAAATTAGCTTAAAATATACAATTTTTAATTCAATTTTTCTATCAGCTTAACAGGGCAGACAAGAACAAAGTTCATAAAAAATCACCAAATCTTTCCTGAATAACAGAATTTAGGAAATAACCGGGAAAACACCAAAGGAGAATTAAATGCAGGCAGATTTCCGGGGAGAACAGGTGAAAACAAGAGACGAATATAAAGTAGAAAAGGCGGAAGGCCGCCTTTTCTACATTTTAATTTCATTTACCCGCTTTCTTTCAATTGCAAAGCGAATGGAACGCATAAAGAGGACAGGATCGAGCTGGTACTTGACGAGATAGTCCTGAGCTCCTGCCTGTACAGCCCTGATTCCGATTTCCTCGTCTTCAAGTCCAGTAAGCACAACCACTGGAGTGCCTTTAGTTTCAGGCAGAATTTTCTTTAACGTATCAAGTCCCATACTGTCCGGAAGGCCCAGGTCTAAGAGCACCAGGTCAATTCCCCCCTTACCAAGGCGCTGAATGCCGGTCGATAGCCGGAATGCCTGTTCAACCTTAATATTTTCCAAAGCACCTGTATCGTGTATGAGCTCATTTATCAGGTGCACATCGCCAAGGTTGTCTTCAACAAGCAGTATTGTAATCTGAGATTCTTTCATAAAAGATATTTTTGCTTTTATTATTTATGAAATTTTGCTGTAAAATTTACAAAAATAAATAATAAAATGTTAGTAAATAAATATTGTAAACCTGTAATCTCAAGGAAATGTTCCCGCCTCTAAAAAGCGATTTTGTGGGAGTTTTACAATTGAAAACCAGAAATTCTCTATTGCTCTAATTATATGAATAAATTCGTCATAGTCAACAGGTTTCGTAATATAACAGTTTGCATTGAGTTCATAGCTGGATCTGATATCCTTTTCATTCTGGGAGCTGGTAAGGACAATTACGGGGATATATTTGAGTCTGTCGTCACGTTTAATTTCGGCAAGGACTTCCCTGCCGTTTTTCTTCGGGAGGTTGAGGTCCAAAAGGATCACATCTGGCATTTGCGCCTCTGAATATTTTCCACGGCGCCGGAGGAATTCCATGCATTCAATGCCGTTTTTTACAACTTGCAGGCTGTTACTAAATTTACTTTCTCTGAAGGCTTCCTGTGTGAGGTAAATATCGCCAGGGTTATCCTCTACAAGAAGAATAGATATTGGTTTCATTCTTTCCATATTAATAATAACAATAATATCAGGATAATAATTCATGCAAAAAGTAGTCAATGAAAAGTCCGACGTGCAACGTCCGACGGCAGGATCAAATAAGGCAGTTCTTTTTCCGGAATGAATTGCGGGTAAATAAAAAGCCCGGGAATTTTCATTTCCGGGCTTTTAGTGTCGGAACGGCGGGATTTGAACCCGCGACCCCTTGAACCCCATTCAAGTACGCTACCGGGCTGCGCCACGTTCCGATTATTTTAACTTTTAATTATTATAACTTACTATGTAAATATATCAAAAAATTCCTTATATGTTCAAGATCTCTTTTAATGGCAGGCAAAACTTCTTCATTTTTTTTATCTTTTATTTCTTGAACATTTTCCTGCGGCTTCTCCTGAGGAGGAGCCTCCTCTGAAACCATCTCCGGTTCAGGCTCTTTCAGGTTCTTTTTTGCTCCTTCAATAGTGTACTTTTCTTCCTTCAGGAGCTTTTTGATCCTTAAGATTACCTGAATGTCCTTATTGGTGTAAATCCTGTTGCCGGCCCTGTTCTTGGAGGGTTTCAAGTCCTCGAATTCATTTTCCCAATACCTTAAGACATACTGCTCCAGGCCTGTAATTTTACTTACTTCACTTATTGAGTAATATAACTTCTTAATTCCGAGTTCTTTCAATTTAAGCCCTGCAAAAAACAAAACCCAAAATAACTAATTCATTATAAAATATCAAGATAAACGGCGTGAAATAAACTTATTTATGAAGCCCTGCCGTCTGAACGTCATTTCCCTCAAGGCTGTTAAGCTCTTTTATTATCGGAATCAGGTCGCTGATGTCTTTAAGCTCAAAGTCGGCAATGTTGGCCTGATTGTTAAACGTGTCGCCATACTTTGCAAATGCGGTCTTCATACCGATCTTTGAGGCCCCGACGATGTCGCGTTCAACCCAGTCGCCAACCATAATTGCCTCTTCGGGCTTTGTCTCGAGCTTGAATAATACTGCATTAAACGGCACGGGGCTCGGTTTTCTTTCGCCTGTTTCATCAAAAGTAACGACGGCATCAAAGAAATTATGGAAATTCAGTGAAGCAAGCCTGAGCCAGGCCTCTTTTACCGGGGCATCTGAAACAATTCCGAGTTTTAAGCCCATCTTTGAAAGCTGTATCAAAGTGGAATAAACGTGGGGGTAAGGTGTCAGTTCAGCCTCTCTGGCGCGCCTGTAGGCCACGATGCCTGAGGCAAGTATTTTATTGTCAACCCGGTTAATTGTCTTCTGCAGAAAAAGATCAAAAACGTGCTGGTATTCAATTCCCTGCTCAAGATAAATTTCATTTATCTTCTTTGTAGCCTCTTCAACTGTCATATCCAGGCCTGCATCAATCATGGCCGGAATAGCTGCCTCAATTGAACGTCTCTTCATTTTCATAAAGTCCACGAGCGTATTATCCAGATCGAAAATAACTGCCTTAATCATTTTACCTTATCCTGTTTTTCTTATCATTTAGTGTTTAATATTTCTTTAATGAGGTATACCGCGGCGAGATACCCCTTTTCCTTAAAGCCCGATATGTAGCCATTGCATGAAGTGGCCGTAATCAAAACCTGGCGGAAGCCGTCCCTTCCCGAAAGGTTAGAAAGATGTACTTCAATTTTAGGTATTTTGCATTCGGTCAGAGCATCCTTAATTGCAACTGAGGTATGAGCGTATCCGCCGGGATTAATAATGAGGGCGTCAAAGGATGAGGAAGCCTGCTGTATCTTATCGATGAGTTCCCCTTCATGGTTCGACTGGAAGAACTCAAAGTGTTCATCCGGGTAGCTATCCTTTACAATTCTTTCAATTTCCTGTAGAGTGAGAGCCCCGTAATGCTCCTTATCCCTCATTCCCAGCAGATTCAAATTAGGTCCGTTCAGTACTAATATTTTCATTTTTCCTCAATCATTTCGTCAATGATCTCGCGCAGCCTTGGGGTCAGATAGATCTGGTCGATCCCCAGTTCTTTCAGAGCTGCCGAAAGTATCATTACCTTGCGCTGATGATTGGCCATTCTGTTAATAACAATAACTTTGGATTCCTTGAGGAGACAGTAGCCCCCTTTGAAATCCCCCTTTTCAAAACGGACCGAGGCACCCAGTTCTGCAGCCAGCGCTTTTAGGTCTTTTAATATATCTTCAAATTCTTTTTCTTTTAACTTCATTGATTTTTTTTCATTCTCAGCGGTTTAAATATTATTAGGAATAATATTGCGCAATAGGAAAATATTTCAATCAACGGGAAACTGCTTAAAAGCTTCATCCTTTTAATATAAAGTGCCAGCACGTCTTTAGGCACAAAAGCCGAGAAAAATACCTTTGTTGCTATCTGATAATCAAAACTCATGAGATAAAGTTCAAAAGGGGCGGTAATGATCACGATAAGCAGGGTTACAAAAAGCCATCCCTCTTCTTTGAGCTTGATTCCAGAGGTCAAAATAAATAAAATGAATGAAACGATAAATACAAGAAACGTAATAAGTGTATAGGTAACCGAACTGTTTAATGTATATAAAATTCCCCCTAAGTTCTGGTCCGTTACATAACTCTTTAAGACAAAATCTCTTGGTTCAAAAAGCTGGTATGTTAGCAGAATTCTTGAAAGATAACCCCCGAGCCATAAAATGCCGCTTAAAAATGCAAGATAAAGAAATATTTTAGAAAATTTGTTTAGGTTTTGCATAAATTGAATATCCTTTTTGCAAAAATATGAAAAATATATGAATATTGCTTCTATTGATATAGGTACAAATACCATTTTATTGCTTGTTGCAAATATAAGCACATTGGACGGTAAAATTAAACCCCTGGTAAACATGTACAGAATGCCTAGAATAGGCAAAGGGCTTAAGCCCGGGGGACCAATTGCGGAGGAAAGGATTGAAGCCATGCTTAATGTCATGGATGAATACTCTTCCATTATCAGAGAAAATAATTGCAGCCATATAATTGCAAAGGCTACAAGCGCAATGCGCCTAGCTTCAAACAGCAATGAGATCATCAGCATGGTAAAGGAAAAATACGGCATCGATATTTCCGTTATAACGGGAAGCGAGGAAGCCAGGCTTTCCTTCCTTGGCGCCACTTCAGGCGTTGAGGCCGGTAAGTACGTTGTAATAGACGTTGGAGGCGGAAGTACAGAAATTATATACGGCGACAAAAAGAATATTCAGTTCAGCCACAGCTTCTTAGGAGGAGTTGTAAGTTTTACTGAGAACCATATAAGGCACGATCCTCCCACTAAGCCCGAAACAGAGGAACTGGATAAGGCAATTGAGGAAAAATTTATTGAGCTGAAAAATAAATTTCCTGGAGGGTACACAGTTGTTGCCGTTGCGGGCACGCCCACTTCCCTTTCATGCGTAAAACAGGGTTTAAGGCATTATGACGAGGATAAGGTTGAAAATTCGGTTCTGAGTCTTGAAGACATAGAAAAAATGGCGGAGGATTTTTCTAAAATTCCAGGCAGTGAGATCCTTAGGCTTTATCCCGAGATCATGAAGGGGCGGGAAGATGTAATCTATTCCGGAACGCTCATACTGAAGAATATACTAAAGCTGCTCCCGGCCCGAAGCCTCATCGTCTCCGGACGGGGCATCAGGTATGGAGCAGTAATAGATTTCATGCAGAAGATTTAACAAGCAAAGAACAGGATCCACACTAGAGGATCCTGTTCTGAATTATAGTGTCGTGAAGCTCATCGGAAGCCTTCAGGTAGTCCAGAGTATAATGCAGCCCTCGGCTTTCCTTTCTCATCTTTGCAGATTTAATGATCATATGCGAGCATGTAATAAGGTTTCTTAATTCCAGGATAGACTCAAAAACCTTGGTCTTCTTGTACATATCTTCTATTTCAACGTAAAGGTTATGTATGCGGTGTGCAGCCCTGTCAAGCCTTAGGTCGGATCTAACAATGCCCACATAGTCCCACATGACCTGTTTAACTTCCTTTACGCTGTGGGTTATCATTACCTTTTCGTCAGCCGTAAGAGTGCCTGAATCGTCCCATTGCGGTATCTGCGGCATCTGGGAAGTCTCTTTGCCAATTCTGGAATTCATGTCCATTGCAGCCCTGAAAGAAAATACAAGAGCCTCCAGAAGAGAATTGCTGGCCAGGCGGTTTGCCCCGTGAACGCCCGTCATTGAAACTTCACCGCAGGCATAAAGGTTCTTTAAGGAGGCGCGCCCGCAGGTATCCACGGCAATGCCTCCGCAGGCGTAGTGTGCTGCAGGAACGACCGGAATATATTCCTTAGAAATGTCGATACCGGCATCAAGGCAGTTTTTGTAAATGTGCGGAAAGTGCTCCATGATCTGGTCCTTATTTTTGTGTGTAATATCCAGATACACGAATTCGTCGCCGCGTTTTTTGAGCTCATTGTCAATTGCGCGGGCGACTATGTCGCGAGGGGCAAGTTCTTTTCTGGAGTCATACTTATGCATGAACTCCTGTCCGTCTTTAGTCCTTAAAATTCCTCCGAAGCCTCTAACAGCTTCCGAAATCAGGAAAGAGGGCTTTGAGACGTTGCCATAGTCGGACGGGGAATAAAAAGCAGTGGGATGGAATTGAATGAATTCCATATCCCCTATTTTAGCCCCTGCGCGGTAGGCAATTGCAAAGCCGTCGCCTGTAGCAATAAGAGGGTTTGTTGTATGCAGGTATACCTGCCCCAGGCCTCCTGTAGCAAGTAGCGTCTTCTGAGCCTTTATTGTTTTGACCACATTGCCTTTTACATCCAGTACATAAGCGCCCCAGCAGTGCCGGTTTTTTATCTCCTGTTCCTTCAGCTGGAATACGTTGTGCTCTGTTATAAGGTCAATTGCAATGTGGTCCTCAAGCATCAGGATATTCTTCCGTGAGTTAACGGCTTCAATAAGAGCCCGTTCAACTTCGCGCCCTGTAAGATCGGCTGCATGGACAATGCGGTGCGCCGAATGGCCGCCTTCCTTAGCGAGGTCGAGCTTTCCGTCCTTAAAAGTAAAATTAGTGCCTATGTCAATAAGGTCGTGAATTCTCTGCGGTCCCTCAGTAACCAGAATTTCAACGGCCTCTTTCTTGCACAGTCCGGCGCCTGCAACAAGCGTATCCTCAATATGCCTGTCGTATGAATCCTTTGAATCAATAACGGAGGCAATACCTCCCTGCGCAAGGTTTGTATTCGACTCGGCCTTGCTCTTCTTTGTTACGATAACAACCCGGAAGCTTTCATCCACCTTAAGGGCTGCATAAAGCCCGGCAATTCCGCTTCCAATAATAAGTACATCAGTGTTTATTTCCATTTTATTAAGTTCTTCTCTATTTATTCCTGATTGCGTCCTTTAAAACGCTTAAGTACAAATCGATGTCACCCCTCTCAGCAATAAGCGGAGGCAGAATTCTTACCACGTTAATGTTCGTGGCATTTGAAAGCACTTTTCTGTCCCTCATGGCTTTAACAACCGGGGAAGCCTCATAATTAAGTTCCACGCCGAGCATATAGCCTTTACCTCTGACGTCTTTAATATCTCCGGGAAGTTCCTCTTTCATTTTAAGGAGCTCCTGCTTAAAATAATTTCCGTTTTCGTAGACCTTCTGAAGAAGTCCGTGTTCAAAGACTTCCTCCAGTACAACCTTGCCTGCAGCGCAGCTCACGGGATTTCCGCCGAAAGTGGTTCCGTGCTTGCCGGCAGTAAAAACATCCTTAAGATTGTCTGTAGTAAGGAAAGCTCCTAAGGGAAGGCCTCCGCCAATGGCCTTAGCCGTTACGATTACGTCGGGCTCCACTCCGTAGTATTCATGCACGAATGCCTTGCCGCTTCTGCCTACGCCGTCCTGTATTGCATCTTCTACAAATATAAATCCGTACTTATCCCTCAGCTCAGCGACCTTGCGGATGAACTCTTCCGAGACCTCGTTAATTCCGCCTTCGCCCTGGATGAATTCGAATATAATGGCTGCAGTATCACGGCCTGCTTTCTTTTCAAGATCCTTTACGTTATTAAATTCAATGTGGCCCACATTGGGTACAAGGGGTTCAAATCCCTTCTGGTATTTTTCCCTTGCCGTAAGCGTCATGGCGCCGTAGGTTCTTCCGTGGAAAGAATTTGTAAGGGAGAATATTTTCTTATCGGGGCCCATTTTTAGTCTGATAAGCTTTATTGTTCCTTCAATTGCCTCAGTTCCGCTGTTGGCAAGAAAGGCTCTTGTCATCTTTGAATACTTGAGAAGTTTTTCTGTAAACTCAACCTGGACGTCGGTAATGAAGTTATTTGACAGGTGTCCGAACCTTCCTATCTGCCGGCATACGGCTTCAACGATTTTAGGATGAGCGTAACCGAGAGCGTTTACGGCAAGGCCTGAGAAGAAGTCGAGGTATTTATCGCCTTTTTTGTCATAGAGATACACACCCTCGCCGCGTTCAACTTCAATAGGAATACGGCTATATGTGGGAAGGAACAGTTCCTTTTCTTTTTCCAGTAATGTTTTCATGATGTTTCTGCAAGTTATTAGAGTTAAAATTTACAATTCATTTATAAATAATTGTAATGCACATAAAAATAGTTATAAAGGACAGAAACATCAACACGTAAGAGCGGAATTATGATGGCTTCGCCGGGTTCTACGTTCAAAGTTTTGAAGCTTATGAATAGCAAAGAGCTTTAGCTCGTGGTGACTGTTATTTCCCTTGAATAGCCACGACCTTCAGGTCGTGGACCGAGGGGGGATTCCCCTCTCCCATTTGGGCTTTAGCCCCAGATTTTCCTGAATGAGGATCGGTGGCTAAAGCCACGGGTGTTTTGGGCATCTTTCCCACGACCTGAAGGTCGTGGCTATTCAGTCGTGGCTATTCAGTCGTGGCTATTCAGTCGTGAACTATTCAGTCGTGAACTATTCAGTGGCTATTCAATAGCTGAAGACGGCCGAAATGGCTAAAATTACCAGGATGCTTATGATGTTATATAATAATGAGACCAGTAGAGAATATAATTTTGCTCTCGTTGCGGCATAACAGGCCCAGAAGCCTAATACCAGAGCCCAGAGGAACATTATCCCTTCCATAATGGACATTGTGTAGGCCGGAGTGGGTTTTAATAAAAATGGCGACGGATTGGTAGAGAAAAGAAATCCCCCGAAAAGTACCAGTTCCACAGGGAATAAAAATACCAGAGCAAAAACGTGCGGGAGCTGACTGTATATTAATAATGAAAAGTTATCTTTGTATCTTGTTTTTACTTTGAAGGTCTTTGTTAAATAAGTAAACAACAGCGAGAATAATGCTGCTGCAGCAGGGACAGCTGCAACGGAGGTAAAAAACACTCCAACAGAATTGTAAAATATTTTTGTCCCTCCGAAAATGGGCTCAGACAAAATCAGGGCATCAATAAAAAACTTGATGCCGATAAGAAATGATAAAAAGAAAATGAAGTTTTTATGTTCGGCATGAATAATATTCCGGAATGCTTTCAACGGAGATTCAACAAGCTGCCCTACGGTATTCCAGAGGTCGATGTTGACCACTCTTTCTCTTAAGAATGCATTGCAGTGCCCGCAAATAAGGCTGAAATAAGGATTTTCACCGCTGCAGTTTCTGCATGTGATAACATTTTTCATGGTCTTCCTCTAACATTAAATACTAAGAAACATCTGCCGATTATTAGTTTAGACGTATCAGAAGCGGGAAAGGTTTTTTCTTACCAAGTTAAATTCAGGTGCAGGTTCAGCCTGGAGACCCTGGAAACCGGATCCTCATCCACACTGAAGTCAAAGAGCTGGGCATCCACATATGCATCCAGAAGATTCAAAGCGTAGGCTATGCCGAAATAGATGGCAAAAAGATCTCTCTGGTCGCGGTAAAAATCCCTTACTCTTTTATAATTTGCCGCATTCCCCTGTCTTAAGCCTGCCAGAACTTCCTTGTACTGCTGGGCATAGGTGTGATAGTCGTTGTTCTGTCTTGTCCATTCATAACCGTAATAGCCCAGGAAGCCCCATACAACAGGCACTTTCCAGTAAGATTCATTATAGATCTGTCCCAGGCCCGGAAGAATGGCGCTCCTTAAAACAGCCCCAAGAGGCGATTTTTGCATCTTATAGACCAGTGTGTCCATTTGAGGTGCTGCCGCCGGAGCAGGTGCTTTTGTTGTATCTGTCTGAGCGTAGGCCGAGGCAGACACCAGCATGAGAAACAGGAATATTTTAATTATACATTTTGCCAATTATTTCAAACATCTCATATAAGCGTTCAAGTTCGTCGTTTGAATAAAAGTCGATTATAACCTCACCGGTTCCGTCCTGTCTTTGTTTGCAGGTAACCTTTGTACCGAAGATCTTTCTGAGCCTGTCCTCAAAGTCGCGCTGTGAAATGGACTGAGCCGTAGTGATGGGTGGCGAGGTTTTAGGTTTCTTTACAGCCTGCCCGCCGAGAGCAAACTGCTTGACGAGTTCCTCTACCTTACGGACTGTGAGGTTTTCCTTAATAATTTTATTCAGGAGTTCAAGCTGAAAGGCTTCATTAGGCAAATTTATGAGTGCGCGTGCATGCCCCGGGCTGATCTGTTCCTTTATAAGGCTTTCCTGAATATCTTTCGGCAGTTTCAGAAGCCTAATTGAGTTTGTAATTGTGGATCTTTCCTTACCAACCTGTTCGGCAATCTGTTCCTGTGAAAGATTGCATTCATCCATAAGGCGTTTATAAGCCTGTGCAACTTCAATTGCATTGAGCTTTTCCCTCTGAATATTTTCTATGAGGGCAAGAGCCAGCATAGCCTCTTTGGTTTCAACCTTGATTATATATGCCGGTATATCGTTATAGCCTATTTCCCTGCAAGCCCTGAATCTTCTTTCACCGGAGATGAGTTCATACTTCTGAGGGCCGGTTCTTCTGACTGTAACAGGCTGAATGAGCCCATTTGCAAGGATCGACTTTTTTAATTCCTCCAGCGCCTCGGGCTGGAACTCAATTCTGGGCTGATAAGGGTTGGGTGAAATTGCACTTAAAGGAATTTTTGCCAATACATCTACAGCCTGTCCGTCGTCTGGCTTTATCTGGCTTGCCGGGACAGTCAGGTCATTGTTGGCATTATTTTGTAAATTTGGTGATATTAAAGCATCCAAACCTCTGCCGAGGCCCGGTCTAAACTTATTGCTGCTCATTTACTTTATCTTGTTGTGAATTTTCTACTAAGTTTCTTTTCATCAGTTCTGAAGCCAATCCTATATAGTTCTGTGCGCCTGCCGAAACGGCATCGTAGAGGATTACAGGTTTCTGGTGACTCGGGGCTTCAGAAATTCTGACATTTCTTTGTATAACAGTATCAAATACTTTGTTTCCAAAATATTTTTTTACTTCCTCGGCGACCTGATGAGAAAGTCTTAGGCGCGTATCGAACATGGTTAAAAGTACCCCTTCAATCATAAGATTCGGATTGAAGTGTTTTTTAACTATGTTAATCGTATTCAAGAGCTGCCCTAAACCCTCCAGGGCAAAATATTCACACTGGACCGGAATGAGGACTGAATTTGAAGCTGTCAATGAATTCAACGTCAGGATACTCAGTGACGGTGGGCAGTCAATAAAAATATAATCGTATTTTTCCTGAACTGAGGCAATTGCTTTCTTAAGAATTGATTCCCTGACGTCAACATTAATGAGTTCGACCTCTGCTCCAACCAGGTTAATGGTTGAAGGCAGGAGATCCAGAAAAGGCATATAAGTATTTGTAATACACTGGCTTATATCCTCCTGGCCCACGAGCACCTCGTAAACAGACTTATTATTGCCGTCGTAGCCCAGGCCTGAGGTAGAATTTGCCTGCGGATCAATATCTATTAATAAGGTTTTATTTTCTGCCGCTGCAATAGAGGCCGAAAGATTAATGGCGGTTGTAGTTTTACCTACTCCGCCCTTCTGATTCGCTATTGATATTACTTTTGCCATTAGCTATTGTTTAATTGAATTCAAATTCGCAAAGAGTTAAATGAATATAGCCCAGTTTTGATAAATAATGACCCTAAGTTACACATAATTATCAAAATAAGGAAATGCTTTTATGTGCAAATATATTTCGCCGGAGACCGGGCATTTATTCCCCCAAGGGGTCATAAGTTAAAAAACACAGGCTTAACTGTCAAGGTTCCGGATTTCGAGCAGAAACATCCCTGCAAAAAGCGGGGGCGCCCTGCATAGAGGCGCCCAAAGCGGAAAATAAAAGCTGCAGATACACGAAAATGCCCTTAAATTTCTATTTCCTGCCCGAATTCCAGGATCCGGCAGTTTTTGCCCTTCTCTTCAAGGCGCCTTTTGAACTCGTGCGGGTCGGCCTCAATTAAAGGGAAAGTGCTGTAATGTATCGGAATTGCAAGCTTTGGATTTGCAAGCTCCACTGCCTTTACGGCATCGCGCACGTCCATCGTATAGTTGTCGCCAATGGGAAGAAGCATTGTGTCGATCGGGTTCATTTCGCCGATGAGCTTCATATCGTAGAACAAGGCCGTGTCGCCCGTGTGATAGAGGGTCTTACCGTCAATAAACAGGAGAATGCCTGCAGGTTCACCGCAGTAAGTTCCGTCGGGAGCGCTGGAGCCATGGTGTGCAATTGTAAACTTCACGCGTCCAAAGTCAAAATTATGCCCTCCGCCAATACTCATGCCGTGAGTCTTAAATCCCTTGTCCGCGAGGTAATTTGCAAGCTCAAATACACAGATAAACAAAGGGTTACTCTCCTTTGCAATTTTCATGGCATCGCCCAGGTGGTCGCCGTGGGCATGTGAAAGGATAATATAGTCGGGTTTAAGATCCTTTGATTTTACTGGCGATGTAGGGTTTTCATCCACGAAAGGATCAATCAGAATTACCTTTCGGCTATCGGTTGTAATCTGGCATGCAGAATGCGAAAAATACTTCAGTTTCATTATCAGTCCTCCTTTTTATCTAGAAAAAAGTTTCTCACGTCTTTATTGTGAAGGAATTTCAAAAGTTCAAGCTTGATTTCATGGAGACTTTTATTCTTTTTATCCCTGATGCACTCATAGAAGACCTCTTCAATAGCGACCTGGCACTCAAGAGCCAGGCTGTCTATATGTTCTTTGATCATATCCAGATCGCGTCCTACGCCTATAAGATCCTGAAGATTTTTAAGGTAGTCAATATTCCTTTGAAAAGAATTTCTGCTGAAGCACACCTCATAATTTTCCAGGGAATACCTGAGCCTTCTGATGGATATTCTTAAAGAATGAAGGTTTTCGACAGAGCAGTCGTCTAGAAATCTTCCGGCTTTTTTCGCTGCATCCTTATATTTCTTTTTCAGAATAATGGCTGCTGAATCAGAAAAAAGCGTATTCGTCCCAAGTCCTTTCAGGTCAGTTTTAGACATTAAGCGGTTCCAAAGCCTTTATTTAACAAATTAAAAGAATTCTGCTACATTAAAAGTACTTTAATAAAGCCGGAGATAGCCTGCAGGGGCCTCATTTTACTCTTTTCGCCCGCATAAATAGTTGGAATGTTCACAAATCCTACAGTACAGCCTTTCCTTGCAGCATTGACAAGAATTTCGCTCTCAGCCTCAAAGCCCTTATAGCCTGGAATGATCCCCTGAAGAATGCCGGTTTTGTAAGCCCTGAAGCCGCTCTGGCTGTCGAGGATCTTAAGGCCGGTTTTCCTGCTTAAGAAGAAAGATGTCAAAAGATTACTTAAAATTCTGTGTCTTGGCATACGTGACAAGTCGCCCAGGCGGTTACCTATTACGATGTCGTAATTTTTTATTTCGGAAAGAAAGTCAGGGATGCATTTGGGATCGTGCTGCAGGTCGGCATCCAGAGTAACAGTAACACTGCAGCCAAGCTCGGCGCTCTTTAAGAAGCCCTTATTCATAGCAGCTCCTTTACCGATATTAATTTCATTGGAGAGGAGAATGACCCTTTCATTCTCCAGAATCATTTGAGCCGTACCGTCTGTAGAGCCGTCATCGACAAGGATAATTATATCCACATAAGGCAGGGTACGTGAAATAATTTCACGTATTGTATCTTTTTCGTTGTAAAAAGGTATAACGGCACATGTCATTTTAATAAGTAGTTTATTGTTTAATAATCCTGCGTTCTCCCTTTGCCTTCTGCCCTTTTAATGCAAAGGAGAGTTTTTCCCTCAGGGATTCCTTCGAGAGACCGCGTTTTAATTTCCCGTCCTCAGCAAGCGAGATGCTTCCTGTTTCTTCTGAAACAATAATGCTAAGGACGTCGGCCTGTTCAGTAATTCCAAGGCCTGCCCTGTGGCGCATTCCGAGCGATTGGCCGTCAATGCTTGTAACACTTGAAAGAGGAAGCGTGCAGCGGGCGGCTTCAATAACATCGTTCTTAATCACTATTGCGCCGTCGTGAAGGGGCGATCTTGGATAGAAAATCGACTTGATAAGGTTTTTATTTACCTTTGCGTTTAAGACTTCCCCCGATTCTACAAAAGTTCTGATTCCTGTAGATTTAATCACTACAATAAGTGCTCCGTGCTGAAGCTGTGAAAGTTCAAAAACGGCATCGGTCAAAATGTGCGCTATTGTTTTTTCGTCGCTTTTAACAAAAGCCTTTATAAAAGGGTTGCGCCCGATTAAAAGTAAAAGGCGCCTGATCTCAGGCTGGAAGAGAATGATGAATGCAATAACCCATGTATCCGAGACGAGCTTCAGGAGGTATCCTAAAGCCTTCAGATTGGCTGCCTGGGCTGTAATGGAAAGAAGGAGCACAATTATAAGGCCGAGGAAAATCTGTGCTGCAATGGTGCCTTTAATTAAGTTATAAACCTTATAGATAATGAATGACACAATAAGTATATCCACTACGTCGAGCAGTGTTACCGGCACAAACCCTATTTTAAAGAGATCAAACATTCAGCTTTATTTCTTCCGGATTTGATAAACACTTTAAGATTTTTTTTGCCTGAAGGCCATTTTGAACGTTATGGGTCCTAACGATCCTGGCACCGTTTTTAATTGAAAGGGCTTCTGTAATAACGCTTGCCGTATCGCGCTCGACGGCAACGGCGCCTCCTATGGTTTTACCCAGGAAAGCTTTCCTGGAGACTCCGATCAGAATGGGGAGGCCCATGCCCTTAAATTCATCCAGCCTTTTTAAGAGTTCGTAGTTATCACTAACCCTTTTTCCGAAACCGATACCGGGATCGATAATAATATTTTTAACCCCTGCTTTTCTTGCAAAGGCTACCCTCTGGGCCAGGAAGTCGTAAACCTCGGCAGTAACATCCTCATAAAAAGGATTGACCTGCATATCGCGGGGAGTTCCTTTTATGTGCATTATAACAAGTCCCGCATCAAAATCCCTTACGGCGTGAACAATTTCAGGATCAAAAGTAAGGCCGCTGATATCGTTTATAATTTTGGCACCTTTTTTAAGCACCTCGCGGGCAACATTCTTCTTTGTGGTGTCGACAGATATTACAGCCTGAGGATGAGATTGAAGTACTGCTTCAATTACCGGCAGAATGCGCCTGAGTTCCTCGGCTTCACTTACGCTCTCAGAGCCCGGGCGGGTGGATTCTCCGCCAATGTCTAAAATATCGGCGCCCTGGCTTATCATTTCACTGGCGCGGCTTATGGCACTTTCAGTTTCAAAATACTTGCCGCCGTCGGAAAATGAGTCGGGTGTAACGTTCAAAATTCCCATTACCAGGCATCCAGAGGCGGCATTAAGTCTGTCGCAAATCCTGAATTCAGTATTGTCGTAGGAAAGATAATTTCTGATTAAGGATGTTATCTTATGCCCCAGGTCTTCATTACCAAAAGAGATGGTGTCTCTTGCAATTTCCCTGAATGTTGCGATAGAGCCGATGACAAGAAGGTCACCCGAATCCCCCTCATCAGAATGTTTTTTGTAGCATATCTCATTTCTTTCAAAGATCATTTTCTGTATTCTGTCCAGAAGTCCCGTATTTACCCCGCGGATTTCGAGCCCTGCCTGTCCGGCCTCATAAAGATCCCTGTAGATATTATACTTTAAGCTGTATCTCTTAAATATTTCGGGAAATGAAATATTTACCAACTGGGTATTCAAACCTTCAACGCCTCCAAAAGAAATGTAATAAAAAAGAAGTGACCTTAGGGTCACCTCTTTTTCTGCTAAGTTTATTTTTCCTGTTCCAAAGTTTTCTGATAACTTATTCTGCCCTGAAGGATGGTCATTTCGACTTCAAAGTCCTCGTCAAGCACCACCAGGTCGGCATCCTTGCCGGCGGCAAGAATTCCCTTCTGGTTTTCCAGGTTAAGCACCTTGGCGCCGTTTAATGAAGCCATTCTGATAGCTTCAGTTATCTTGGCTCCGGCGTACTGTATCATATTCTTAACGGCCTTATTCAGGGTGAGTGAGCTTCCGGCAATTGTGCCGTTGTCGAGCATTGCCTTGCCCCCCTTTATGCGCACCTTCTGGTCTGCAAATTCAAATTCTTCACCTTCATGCATTCCGCCAGGCTTAATGGAATCTGTTATCAGTATAATTCCGCCTGGTTTTTTAACCTTGAGCAGGAATTCCATAACTGCCGGATGCACGTGGTAGGTGTCAGCAATAAGCTCAATTTTCAGTTCATCCCTTAAAAGCGCTGCCAGTGCCACGCCTGGCTGTCTGTGGTGAATAGGCTTCATGGCATTGAACATATGAGTAACGTGAGCCGCGCCGTTATCGATTGCAAGCTCAATTTCGCCATAGTTCGACATCGAATGGCCGATTGAAAGCACAACGCCGTCATTTGCAGCAGCCCTCATCACGTCAATTGCACCGGGAAGTTCAGGAGCAATAGTCATAAGTTTTATAAGTCCCCGTGAAGCGCCCCACATCTTCTTCCACGATTCAACCGTGGGGGTCCAGAGATATCCCTCATTCATGGCGCCCTTAAATTCCTTATTCAGGTATGGGCCTTCCATATGAATGCCTTTAATATTTGATTCCGGATGGCTGAAGATATAATCAGCTAAAATCCTGATGGTATCCAGGAGTTCCTTTTCAGGCTTTGCATAAAGCGAAGCCATCATTGTTGTCGATCCGTTTCTTAAGAAGTATTCACTTATAGTCTGGAAATCCTCAAAAGTGCCGTCTGAAAACCCGTGGCCCTGACCGCCATGGACGAGAAGGTCCACAAATCCGGGAGAGACTGTCTTTCCGCTTATATCAATTACTTCGCTGTCGTTGGGAATATGAACATCGTTCATCTTTCCAAGTTCATATATTTTATTGCCGTCGATGACAACGGCGCCTTTTTCAATAATTCTAAAAGGAGTAACTATTCTGCCGCCAACTAGTACTAAGCTCATATTAAACCATAAAAATTAAATTAAACATACCTTATATTTACAATATTTTTGAGTTCTGAGGTCGCCTGAGGGATATCCCCGCTTTTGAATATGGCCGAGCCCACGACAAACACATCCGCCCCGGCATCCGAGATCTTTTTAATATTCTCTGAGGAAATACCGCCGTCAACTTCAATTAAGAAATCCGCATTCATCTCCTCGCGCAGCCTTACGGTTTCCCTGATTTTCCTGAGTGAGGATTCAATAAACTTCTGCCCGCCGAAGCCGGGGTTGACCGTCATGATGAGTATAAGATCGGCAAACTCCGCAATTTCCTTTAATGCCGATACAGGCGTCGATGGGTTAATTGAAACGCCTGCCTTTGCGCCGAGGCTTTTTATATGCTCTACGGTACGGTTCAGGTGAATAACAGCTTCCTGGTGGACAGTTACAATATCCGCTCCGCTTTTAACGAAGTCCTCAATATAAAGATCAGGGTTTTCGATCATCAGATGCACATCCAGCGGGAGCCTGGTAATCTTCTTTGCAGTTTTGACTATAAAGGGCCCGAAGGAGATGTTAGGCACAAAATGCCCGTCCATAATATCGCAGTGAATCCAGTCAGCCCCGCCTTTTTCAGCCAGGGCTATTTCATCGGCAAGCCTTGAAAAATCGGCATTAAGAATTGAAGGACTGATCAGTTTCATTTTGTACCTTCCTCAGGAGTTGAAACGTTTTTGGTTACAAACAGGTCAACAGTTGCCCCTTCCTGCACTGCAGCATCCTTGCTCGGATACTGGTCGATGACCGTATTAGGCAAAAGCGAAAAAGAGGGCTGATAGTTTATCTTACCCGGAATCAGCTTGTTTTCCTTCAGTATTTTTTCAGCTTCAGAAAGCGATTTGCCGAGCAGGTCGGGCACTATAACGCCTGTATGCTGACCGGCGCTTAAGGTAACGTTGATTTTCGAACCCCTCTGAACTTCCGTTCCTTCATAATACTGCTGGTCAATTATTGTACCCCGGGGAGCCTGAGACTGAACCATGGTGGTATCGCCCAGCGAAAGCTCAATTCTTTCAAGCGAGAGTCTGGCATCATTTAAGTTTCTCCCCTTCAGTGCAGGAACCTTTACAAGAGGAACACCGCTTGAGACGAAAAGAAACACTCTTCTTCCCTCTTTAACCGTCTGTCCTGCAGCCGGTTTCTGAAAGATAACAGCTCCCTTGGGGAATTTTTCATTGTATCTTTCACCGCCTTTAACGGCTTCCAGATCTGAATCAGAAAGTAAACTTTCGGCTTGTTTTTCATCCATTCCCACAACTTTGGGGACTACAACTTCCCTGCCTGAAACGTACCAGGGCATTATAACCAGATTAAAAAGAAGTACCAGCGCTATAAAGCTGCCTATACCGATAAGAAACCATTTAACGAGTCTATTTTCAAAAATATTTTTCATTATAATAAAAATATGAAAAGCTTAAGTTTTTAACAATATAACTAATCCTGACTTCCGGGTATTCAAAAGAATTTAAGCTGTTTTTGTCCTGGATTTTATGACTAAATTATAGATAAACATAAGCACCGCGGCCAAAACCCCGATCCCGAAGAGGACCAGGAATATTGTGGACGGTGAATTGCTGTCCTTTGCAAAAGACTTGTAAAGCCATCCGCCCAGGGTGCCACCGAAAGCCCAGCCGATTGCAATCGGCAGAAAAGCATAGCCCTGGAAAAGTGCAGCCTGCCCCTTTGGAGCCAGGTCTGCAATATACTCATAATACCTCGGGGCCTGTGTCATCTCGCCTATTGCAAAGATAACAAGACCAGCTATCATTACCGGTATGCTTGGACTGAACATTATTATCAGCCAGCAGACGGCGGCTACGGCAAAGCCCGTAATAATGGCGGTAATTGGGGGCATTTTCTTTGTAAACCAGTTTACAAAAAGCTGAAGGAATATGATGCTCCAGGCGCCGACAGAGGTGATAATCTCAAAAGGGGCATCCTTTGAAACGTAGTCGGTAATATAAAATGGAATAATTATATAAACCTGCCAGTACATAAGCCAGTAAAGCGAGAAAATGAGCAGGAATATGATAAACTTGAAGTTCTTCAGCACCAGAAACAGGTTTTTTACAACCACCCCAAGACTTACATTGCTTTCTTTTGCCGATGGCGGCTCCTTGTAGAAAATAAGCGTGCTTACAAGCATTAAAGCGCAGCTGACTGAGGAAACCACATAAACAAACTGGATTCCGATATGACGGTTTACTAAATATGCGATGAAAGGACCTACAGCGCCCCCTATGTTTACAAGGGTATAATAAAGCGCATAGCCTATCGATTTTGTCTCCGGAGATGACGTTAAGGCTACAGTCCCAAGCACACTCGGCTTAATAAAAGAACCGCCTATTGCCGTAAATACCAAAATTACCGAAAGCATGAGAAAAAGGCTTGAATGAGGAAAAACAGATGAAAAAGCGGTCATTCCAGTAGCGCCTATCATAAAATAACCAATTGCAAGCACCAGAAATGCAAATGAAAAAGCCTTTTTGAAGCCGAACTTATCTGCCAGAGCTCCGGCAAAGATCGGCAGAAAATAAATAAGCCCGTTAAATATTGAAGCAAGCCTGCCCGTATCAATTTCACTGAATTTCAGGTGATCCCTCAGAAAAATACTCAGAATGGCTGTCTGTCCGTAATAGGCTATTCTTTCGAAGAGTTCCATAATATTGGCGACCCAGAATGAAGGCAGGAATCCTGATTTTACTTTTTGAATACTTTCAGCGATACTCAAAGGCGGCTCCTATAGAAATTTATTTATAAGTTCTTCTGTTAGTTAGCGTAATTATGCACTGTAAACTTATATTTGTTACGGTCTGTCTATGAATCGGGCAGGTAACGTGCAAATATATCAAATATTCTACAAATATGTATCCGCTAAAGCGGCTAGGAAAGAAAAACTTTTCACTGGATTGAAAAATTATCTTAGCCGCTTTAGCGGCTGCCTATTTGTAGCGGTTCCATATAAAACTTTGATATTTGCATCATTTGGGGCTAAATGGTATAATAAAGTGAACAATTATTAAAAGTATGTACAAGAATTATTTTTATCTGAACAGACAGGTTATTGAGTTAAATGAAGTGCTTGAGGGAGCCTCACTTTTTGAATCGTTCTCACAGGAAAAAGACAGGCTCATTCTGGGTTTTTCAAAAGAGGGCGAAAACAGCTATCTGATCATCTCGGCTTCACAGAACGAGCCCTATATGCACCTGAGAAATGAGTACCACCGCGCAAAGAAAAATACGGTCGATTTCTTTACCTCTTACACACCTGCAGTGCTACAGAGAGTTGAAATTGCAACTGACGACAGGATAATCAGGTTTAACTTCGATAAAATAAGCCTCTATTTCGCCTTAAGAGGAAAAGATACTAATGTCATCCTTATGGACGAAGAGCTTGGTACGGACTCATTTAAGAAAATAAATGGAGCCCGGATGGAACACTTCCTGGAGGAAGTGACAAATAAAAAGATGTTCTCTCCTTATTTCCACAGGACCGACCTGGATATAATTACAGATCCTGTTAATTTTGTAAGTCAGACAAAGCACTATTTCCCTTCAATCGGCAAGGATATCCTCTCCGAGGCATCCTTCCGCATGGAAAGTGAAAGCCTGGAGGAATTTAGGTTTCAGCTGGATAAGGCAATAGGTGAAATTGAATCAGGCAGTATTGCGGTCTTCTTCTCCCCTTCGGCCGGACGGGTTGTTATGGCCCCTGAAGGTTTTCATATTTTTGAAGGTACAGATAAGGAGGTCTTCCAAAGCTATAACCGGGCAATTGATAACCTTATCGCAAGAAAATACCAGCTTGGGAAGAGCCAGGACCTGCAAGGGATCATTTCAAAATATCTCGAGCACCAGATCGCCAGAACGGCTAACAAGCTTAATGAGATAAGTGCAAAGGTAGATGTGCCTTCAAAAGAGGAGTTATACAGGGAATACGGGAATATGCTCCTGTCGAATATGCATCTGCTCCATAAGGGAATGAAAAGTGTTGAAATACCTGACTTTTATGAAATTGACAAGGTTATTACAATAAAGCTGGATGAGACAAAAGACCCGAAGGGCAACGCCGAAAGGTATTTTGAAAAAGCCAGGGATGAAAAGCAGCTGAGGATTTCCTTAAGAGAGCTCTATGAAACTCTTCAGAAACATTATAATGCATTATTTGAGAACAAAAACAGATTTGAAAACGCAAAAGAAACAAGCGAGTACAGAAAAATCATGAAAGACCTTAATATAAAGGAGGACCAGTCCGGCGGAAGCTACAGACCGGACGAGGGTGCAAAGTTCAAGCATTACATAATTGAAAACAAGTATCATGTTTACGTGGGTAAAGACAGCGCAAACAACGACCTGCTGACGGTAAAGTTTGCCAGACAGAACGACTACTGGTTCCACGCCCGGGCGGTGCCTGGCTCTCACGTGGTTCTGAGGGTGGAAAGCTCGAAGGAAGCCATTCCGAAGCCGGTCTTAAAGAAGGCAGCCTCCCTGGCGGCATTTCACAGCAAAGCCAAAACCTCGAAGCTTGCCCCTGTATCATATACTTTGAAAAAGTACGTTACGAAAAGAAAAGGCATGGAGCCCGGCAAAGTGGCTCTTCTGAAGGAGGATGTGCTCCTGGTTCCCCCTGAAGTGCCTGAGGGCTGTGAGTTTGTTAACACTTGATGAGGAAAAGATTAAATTATAACGTTTTTTGCTTTATATTCTTTTTCAACTTAAGTAATTTTAAACATCAATTATTTTAAGCGGGAGATAAAAAATGAGACTTATTATTCAGCCAAATTACGAAAAAGTGTCGCAATGGGCTGCCAATTATGTTGCAAAGACCATTACCGATTTCAAGCCCACAGAAGACAGGCCGTTTGTTCTTGGACTGCCTACCGGGTCATCACCCATCGGCATGTACAAAGATTTAATCTCGCTTTGCAAAAAAGGGATCGTATCTTTTAAGAATGTAGTGACTTTCAATATGGATGAATACGTAGGCATACCTGAGGATCACCCGGAAAGCTATCACTCATTTATGTGGAATAATTTTTTCAAGCACATCGATATTAGAAAAGAGAACGTAAATATTCTGAACGGGAATGCTGAGGATCTGGAAAATGAATGTGAAAATTACGAAAAGAAGATCAAGTCGTACGGCGGTATCAACCTTTTTGTAGGCGGAATCGGACCTGACGGGCATATAGCATTTAACGAACCGGGATCATCCCTGGGATCGCTGACGCGTATAAAGACGCTCACAATGGATACAATGATTGCAAACTCCAGGTTCTTCGATAACGATATAAACAAAGTGCCGAAGACAGCCCTGACGGTGGGAGTAAAAACCGTTCTGGATGCTCATGAAGTGATGATACTTATAAGCGGCCACAACAAGGCGCGTGCACTGGCAAAGGTTGTTGAAGAAGGTGTAAACCATATGTGGACCGTAAGCGCGCTGCAGCTTCACCCGAAGGGCATGATAGTCTGCGACGATGCCTCGACAGCCGAGTTAAAGGTAGGCACTGTAAACTACTTCAAGGACATCGAAGCCGCGCACCTGAACCCGGATTCGCTTTTGGACTAAAGTCGTTCAACGTGCGACGTTCAACGTTAAAACAAAAAAATCACCGTAGGGGCGGGCGGCGCCCGCCCTTGACGGTTTTACATAATTGATTATCTCCCAATCCCAATTCTATACACTTCGCTTAACCTCCTGAAATCCGAATTTAACATTTTAACCCTCACAACCATGGAATCGCCTTGTGTCCCGATTGTGACATAATGGAAAGTTTTGTTCTGGGATGTAAATAAATCTCTATACCTTGCCTCCCTTCCCTTAAGGACAGGATGCAGAAGTCCTCCCCCGCCGCCGCATACAATAAAATCCTTATTATCCTTCCTGAAGTGTTCAAACGTATGGGCGTGCCCGCTTACGAACAATTTGGCCTTTCTGCTTTTCATGAATGCCGGAACAAAATACTTTTGAACCTCTGATGAAGGGTCAACAACAGTGCTGTTTGTGTATGGTGAATGGTGAGTTCCTACGATAACAAAATGTACAGAAGGGTTCTCATCCAGTTCACGGAGCTTTCGTTCATACCACTTCTGCTGACTGGAAATTTCCTCGTCCGAAAGATCAGAAAAGTTTGAGTTAAGGAGAATTACTGCTGTCTCCCCGATCTGTTCAGCATACCATGATGATTTAATATATGAAAAATGCTTAAAGAACTGGTTTCTGCCCAATGAAGAAAAAATGAAGTACTCATGGTTGCCCAGTTCGGGGTAGATGGAAACACCGGCTTTTCTGACAAAAGCAAATTCATTAGAAATACCTTCCCATTCCCCGGGCCAGAAGCCCAAGGCGGTAATATCGCCCAGATGAAACAGGGCTTTGAGGTTTTGTTCCTTCCTTAGCGCTGCGAATACTGCCTTCGTAGCCGTTTCATTATTGTCACCTTTGAGCCACAACTTTTCAATCATCATCGGCTCCTGTGTATCACTCACAAATGCAATGAGAGGCGAAATGCTGCTGGAAGATTGTGCGTAATTTCCGTAGCCGAAAAAGATGACAAAAATAATAATCATAACGGCTGCGGAAATAATATTCCGCTTATTCAGACTGACAACTTTCTTCTTCATGATAATGCTTTTTCAAACATGGGCTAATTTTCAGTAATTTCCACGTCAACTACTTTAGTGCCTGCAATACGGTCGTGAAGGCATCTTTTGTTCGCAGAGAAAATAAATAAGGGATCCAGAGTTATCACAAGTTGACCAACTGGTATGAAATACAAAGCGGAAAACAAAAAGGATCTCACAAAGAAGCTATTAAACAGCGAAGGGACTTTATTGTTCATATCAACAATTTTAATATCCATAATCACCTTTCCAAGGGTCTGGCCTCTTTTATATAGCAGGTACCCGTTCAAGATCAGATTGATAATTAGTCCAATGAGCAAGATGCTCACAATAAATTCGAAACTGTTATTCTTAAGGTTTTTCATATATGCATCGTAACCATAGAAAAACCTGCCTGCAAGGATATTAGGGAAAAATAAAATCAACCCATCAATAATAGCTGCTGCCAGTCTGGACCATCTGCCTGCCAGACCTGCAAGGTCCAAATCACTTATATCCGGCTGATCAAACAGATGGTTACTTTTATGTGTATTATTGTTTTGGATTTCTTCTTCCATGCCACGTCCTAATTTATTGATTAATTTGTCCCGCAGGCGGAAAGCTTTTCCTGAAAACTATTTTAATTTTTTCTGTAATGCCAATGTTTTTATCATTTTCGTCCGTTTCTAAAGAATTGCCGACAAATGCAGAAGACGACCTTATAAAAGGCTGCAAATCTAAAATTGACTTTCATCTCCATTGGTCATTTAATTATTATCATCTTTCTGGAATCCCTGAACTTCCCTGCCTGGATTGAATATATGTAAATTCCGCTGGGAAGAAGTGAGGCCTCAAACTGGACGTTGTATTTACCCGCTGTCTGCTCCTTGTTTACAAGTGAAGCCACCTCACGGCCCAGCATGTCGAACACCTTCAGTTCCACAAACGATGCTGCAGGAATTGAATAGCTTATTGTTGTTGAAGGGTTAAAAGGATTAGGGTAGTTCTGCTGCAGTGCAAAATCCTTAATACGCGGCTCCCTGCTGCCGAATAAGGCGGCAACATCATTTTTATAAATGGAAAGCCCCTCAGAATCCTCTGAGAGAATAATATAATCTTTATCTATGTACATGTCGGAAATAAAGCCAGATTTTTCATAAAATCTCGCCAGATAAGGCAAAGCCGGATTTTCAACATTATATACCTTCAGTCCCCGTCCGGTAAAGAAGACATAGGCAAATTCGTCCTGCACAATAATCCTAGATCCGCCTAAATCATCTATTTTACCAATCTCTCTGGGATGTTCAGGGTCTGAGACATCGAATATTTTTATTCCGTTATTATAAGTGCTAGCGTATAAGTAGCTGCCGTCCAGGCAGAAGTTCATAATACCCCAGACCGGAATATAGCCTATTGCAGCGGGTTTTGCGGGATCACTGACATTGAAGATCATTATACTTTTTAGAAATTCATGCAGATACAATGTTGAACCATTAACAGCTACATCCAGATCCCGGGCAAAGTTATTTGAAAAGGTGAATATTTTTTCAGGATGATAAGGATCCTTTACATTATAGACTAAACATTCATAAGGCCTTGCCGCATAAATATAATTGCCTTCAGCTGCAATTTTCATTACGTCGGAGGGTTCCGATTCACATATTTTCTTAAGGCCGGGGGCACTCTCCAGACTGAAGATTGAAAGTCCATATCCTCGCCCTGAAAAGCCTGTAAAAAGCAAACTGTCCTTTATGATTGCTATGTTACAGCTCTCATATTCGTAACTTCCTTTATAAGAAAATATCTCTGGGGGATCAGACGGCTTTGAAATATCCAGAACCTCAAGCCCTCCCTGATCGTTCGCCACATAAAGGCAATCTCCTTTTCTTACTACTCTGCCTGTCACGCCAGAAGTTTTAAAAGAGCCCATCTCTAAGAGTCCTTCAGGGTTGCTGATATCAAAAGAAAGAAGCCCCTTATGTTCAGCTGTAACAAAAAGCCTTTTATCTTTTATTGACATGTCAAAAGAATATTCAATGTGCTTCTTAAGCACTTCACGAATACTATCGGGATTGCTTACGTCAGCTACAGTAACAAAATCTCCAGCATCCGTACTGGAGGTTATATATGCATAATTCCCGTTCAGTGCTATTTTCTGCCCATAGGCCCACCAGTCTCCATTTAGGGTAATTCCGCTTTCTTCAAAAATATTTGACGGATTTTTTATATTAAATGCATGGAACCTTCCGTATCTGAAAGACGCTCCTCTATCGGCGCTTGTTACATATGCAATACTGTCTTTTACAAAGATGTCCCTGGAATCAAATTTCCCATTGGAACTATAATGCCCTAAGATTACCGGCGCAGTCTTGTCTTTCACATTCAATATATAAAGTCCCGAATCCGAACAGGCGACATATGCAAGTGAGTCTATAACAAAGACGCCGGCAGGAATATAAAGGAATAAAGAAGTAGATGCTATTTGGGGATCTGATGGATTTTTTACGTCAATTATTGAAACGCCGCGGCCGGGACACGCCGCATAAACAAAGTTATCCTTTATCACCATGGAGTATACAAATAATAAGGGGAAAGCGCTGGTAATCTTCGGCAAAGTTTTGTCGGTAATATCTATGATATACAAACAATTTTCACCGCCGACATAAGCATATGAGCCGGAGACCCTGATGGTGTTAATGTAATCGGCCAAGTCAAGCTTGCTGACAAACTTAAAGCTCTCAGGATTACTGACGTCCACTATTTCGAAAGCCGAGCCGTTATTGATAAAGGCATAATTGCCGTCGACGGCCACTGTGCGGCACGGGCCGTCAGGCCAGCGTCCCAGAAGTTTAAGGGCATCAGTCTGAGAAAATGCGATACCGCTTAGGAGGATAAAAACAGAAATAACTTTGAATAAAACACGCATTCAGCTGCTCCCTTATTTCGTGGAAAATGAGCAATGGAATATATTTATACAGAGCGATGCTACAATAATAACACCAGCCCAGACTTAAAACCCATATTATATAGGGTGACAAAGAGCGTTTCCGGAAAATTATTTCAATTTTTTGTGGGATGCCAGTGTTTTTTTCATTTATCATGCCCGGCTGCACTGGAGAAATCCGGTACTGAAGCATTAAACTTTTAATGACTTTTGGCCTTTCTCCACGGATGATCCTTCGGAACGTGGCGGATCTTATAGCCCTTCTTCAATGGCTTTTCATAAAGAGGAAAATACTTAAGCTCCCGATGGCCTAATTTTGTTTAATTATCCTGTCTATAAGAAAAATAATTTTCCAGCAGGATTCATGAAGCTCGCTTTTGGTAAAAGTGCCCAGAGGACTGGAGAGAATGTTTTCAACGTGCTCGCTTAAATGGGTAAGGCGGGGGTAGCCTATAGTGCCTCCTATGCCGCGCAGATCATGAACAGTATGCCGCAACTGCATATAGTCTCCTGATTCCAGGGAGTTCCTGATATCCTGCTTTCTCAGGTTGGCAGTCCTATTGAAAAGCTTAACCATTTCAACCCTGATTTCAAGTTCAGAATTCCCAGAGAGCTTTATGCTTTCGCTATTCTCTTCTTCATCAAAAAGCCTCTTTATCTTCAATTCCAAGAGCACATTGCCACCCAGGGTATCCTCAAAGGCCTGCTCAATATCTTCTTTCTTCAGGGGTTTAAAAAGGACTCTGGAAGCTCCCATAGAAATCAGGTCATCAATATCTTTCTGATTGTTGAGAGTAGTAATGACAACCACAGGTATGTGTTTTGTCTGCTCCATGTTTTTTATAACCTTGAGCGTGTCGTAGCCGTTCATCCCCGGCATATTGATATCCAGAAATACAAAGTCTGGTTTTTCCTCAGTTGTTTTTTTTATTCCAAGGAGGCCGTTATTGCATGTTACAACTTCTATATTGAAATCCTCGAAAAAGGATTTCATCACTTTTCTGATGATTTCTGAATCATCAACTATAAGTACTTTCAATAAAACAATCCCTCACTATTTTTGCATGAAATCGAAAAATTTTGACATATGAATAAAAAGGAATAACTAAAAAGTTAAACTTAATATTCCGAGTTGATTTTCTGTTAAATAAAGCCCCTTCAGGAAGCTGGAACGAATGGGGGAAATCCCTTTCAGCTATGGCGACCCCTCAGGGGCTTGTAGACGTGAATTCCTTTGAATGCCAGGGTGAATTGTACCCTAACCGGGGAACATTCCGCCCGGACTAAATAATATTTAAGAGCATCAGGACACCTGCTATTACCCACATGCTCCCTACCCCTATCAGCTTGATCTTCTGAACCCGCGGCGGGATGCCTTTCTTTACTTTATTATACTGCTCGTAGGCTTCTTCATCTGCAGGTGTCAGCATGCCCATCAGCAATGTGACTACTCCTATCAGTAAAAAAGTGGTAACAGCTAAATTATGAGGACTCATTATATATTTTTCAATTGAATTTGTTACAGAATGACTTATCCCCTGCTTTTGGCACTGAAATACGTGTCACAGTCGGGGAACAGACAAAAAATATCTTTATACTATATAATATGGTGACGAAGGGCGTTTTCGGAAAATTTTTTTGATTTTTTTGAATTTTTTAATCCCCATTATCCGGCCGGAACCTGGGACTAAAATCCCCCGGGTTAGATATATACTGGTCCACGACCTGAAGGCCGTGGCTATTCATAGAAACGATTATGCAAAAAACCCGCTTAAAAGCGGGTTTTTTGTTATTCACTGTCGTATGTGATGAGCGACTTTATGTCGTATTTGGAGAGCTTCTGGCGCCCTTTTAAGAAGGCCAACTCTATAAGAAATGATATCTGAACTATTTCGCCCCCGGCTTTTTCAACGAGCTTGCAGGCGGCTTCCATGGTGCCTCCGGTTGCCAGAAGGTCGTCGTGAATTAAAACCTTGTCCCCTTTCTGTATTGCGTCTTCATGCATCTCCACGGCGTCGACGCCGTACTCCAGAACGTAATTTTCCTTCAGCGTAGTTGCGGGCAGCTTACCCGGCTTTCTTACAGGCACAAAACCAGCATTAAGCCTGTCGGCCAGCATGGCGCCGAATACAAATCCCCTCGATTCAACACCGACAACCTTGTCGATGTGAACGCCTTCAATAAAGCCGTAAAGCTCGTTAAATGCGCTTTTTAACCCTTCTTTGTCTTTCCATAGGGTTGTAATGTCACGGAACACGATCCCCTTCTTCGGGAAATCGGGAATGCTTCTGATCAGCTGGGATAAGTCTGTTGTCACCAATTTTTCCTCTTTTGTTAACTGTTTTTAATGACAGGTAAAAATATATTAAGATTAACTGCTCTTTTGTTTTTTTAAAACATAAAGCAATTTCTCTTTAGAATCAATAAGAAATATCCCGCTTTACCTTTCTTAACAGAAACTTCTTGAAGTCCTCAAGATCCATGCAGTTAATTACCTCCTCAGGCTGAAGCCCCGCTTTCCTTGCCACCCTGATTCCGTAATTTATCTCATCTATTCCAAGAATTGAATGCGCATCGGGATTAATTGAAAACATGCACCCTTGCTCACGCGCATAGTATATCATCCTCCAGTCCAGATCCAGCCTGTTGGGACTAGCGTTAATCTCAATTGCCACTTTGTTCGCGGCACAGGCATCAATTACTTTTTTAAGATCCACATTATAAGGCGATCTCTGTAATAGAAGCCTTCCTGTCGGATGCCCAAGGAGATCTGTGTGAGGGTTTTCGACCGCCTTAATAATTCTTGAAGTCATTTCACTTTCTATTAACTTAAAGCGGCTGTGGACTGAGGCCACAACGAACTGGAAAGTCGACAGGAAATCCTCGTCGTAGTCGAGCTCCCCGTCTTTTAATATGTCGCTTTCAACTCCATGAAAAATAGGGATGTCGAGAGCTTTGCTTACCTTCTTAATTTCCCTTTGCTGATCAAGCACCCTTGCCTCAGTTAGCCCGTTTGCATAGAAGGCGGCCTTGCTGTGGTCGCATACGGCGAGGTAGGTAAAAACGTTATCCTTTGCCGCCTCGGCCATTTCTGTTAAAGTATTCTTCCCGTCAGAATAAGTTGTATGAAAATGCAGGAGTCCCCTGAAGTCCAGTATTCCGAGTTCTGAGTTTTTCCGTAATTTCTCCGGCGCCTGAAAATACTCCTTTTCGCGCATTTCAGGAATAACAACCGGCAGATTAAGCTCGCGGAATATGCTGCTCTCTTTTTCAGTATTGAAAACCTTCCCTTCGGCGTCTGCCATTTTTACAAATTCAGAGCTGCCGGTGGTAAAGAAAAGAAAATTCTCATAATCCCTGGCGCTTTCCGTCACGATAAAATAAATCGGGATATAGTATTCGTCCTTAATAAGAAAGCACTTATGGCTTAAGTCGTGGTGCAGGTCTGGTATTTCAAGGAGGCAGTCTTCGGCCAGAGGAGTATCATCAAAAAAGTAGTGGTTCTTTAGCTCACTTTTGAAGTCCTCAAGATTTGTAACCAGAATAATGAATTCGAGCTTTGAGATGACCTCCATAGATCTTCTGTACTCACCTGAAGGCTCCACTTTCTTTATTGTCTTAAATTCTCCAAGAGCAGTAATGATAAGGTCGTTTTTCTTCTTTGCGTCATCAAGCAGCGTGAGATTTCTGGTGGATTTAATTCTGGTAATTTCTTCCAGTATGGCTTTCTGCGTCTTTTCGCCGAAGCCTTTAACTTCAGCAAGACGGTTGCTTTTGCAGGCATTCTCCAGTTCTTCGAGTGAGCTGATGCCAAGTGTGTCGTAGATGGTTTTAACTTTTTTAACCCCGAGTCCGTGGATGTTCATGAAGTCGAGTATCCCGGGGGGAATTTCGCTTATAAGGTTCTCATATTCTGTAGAATATCCCTGCTCATTGATGTCATAGATAACGGCGAGCAGTCCCTTGCCAATTCCCTTAACATTCTTTATGCTGCCGTCCAGGATCATCTCCTGAAGGTCACCTTCCAGGTCGCGAACGATTGCGGCGCCGTTTCTGAAGGCGTTGATCTTGAAGGGGTTATCGCCCTTAAATTCAAGTATATCGGCAAAGCTGTCGAATGTCTGCGCTACTTTTTCCTTTAATGACATAAAACCATCCGGTATGATTAAAGAACAAATAATTAAAACCCGCCTTGCTGTTTTAAGAAATTAACTATCAGATAGATCTGCAAATAAGTAAGCGAAAAGCCCACTACAGCGCCTGCAATAACCTGGGCCAGAGTGTGCATTTTCAGTTTAATTCTTGCCCAGCCTATAATAAATATTATAATTAAGAACAGCAGTCCGAGAGTTCCCGTCATATACATAACAACTCCGAAAGGTCCGGCCGCACCCAAAGCGTGGGCGCTGATTTTCCAGTATTTATTAATTCCTATAACAATTAATGTATTGGAAATATAGCAGAACCAAAATGAAATAATAACAGGATCGGCCTTGGCCAGAAACAAAACTATGAGGCCCAGTGTGTATATAAGTACCGCCACAAAGAACGGAAGAGTTCTTTCTTCCTTTACGGAGGCGTCCATATCGGCAATCATACCTTTGTTCCGGAAGTAGAAGAACATGACTATCTGGAAGGCAAAGCCGAAAGTCAGGGCAACGCCGATGACCAGCAGTTTCTGCCAGAGTTCATGTTCAAGCGTTACGGCAAGCCACGAAAAGATTACGATTGTAAAACTGGGAGGAACGCATAATGTGGAAATAAATCTTGCAGTTCTGTATGATAAAGGTTTACCGGTCAATGTAAAGGGTCCTCCAATTGGTTCAACGTTCAGATGTTCGATATGCGATGTCCAATGTTCTTTGCTCAGAGCCTCGGAGAGGCGATTTGTCTGTAGAAGAAACATGTCTCAAAAATCCCTAGAGCCCCGGAGGGGCGACTTGTATGACGGGTACACACCTTAGCCATTCTTTTACAAGTCGCTCCTCCGGAGCTCTGACTATTTTTATTAATGGCGTTTTCTACAGACAATTCGCATCTCCGATGCTCCAGGAATTGTCTGTGAATTTCCATCCGGAACTCTTTATTGGCAGCTCTCCCCGCCTTCTATATTATCGTTTTCTATAAGTTCATCTGTCTGCAGACCCGGGGCGGAATTCAGGTAATCCAGATACTGCATGAGTCTTATTTCAACACCTTCATAATCGAGGATCTTCATCAGTTCCTGCCTTACGGCTGACACGCCATGGAGTCCTTTAAGATACGATGAATAGTACTTCCTGAACTCCAGTATTGCGCGCCTTTCGCCTTTGACTTCAATGGATTCTTTCAGGTGCCTCAGGGCTGTGGATATTCTTATCTCTGGAGTAAGAACAGTTGAAATATAGCCCTGCGTCATGAGCTCCTTGCTTTCCTTGAAGATCCATGGGTTTGCAATTGCGCCTCTGGCAATCATAACGCCGTCGGCTTTGGTATTCTTAAAAATATAATCCACATCCTGCGCCGTAAAAACGCCGCCGTTTAAGACTACAGGGATCTGAACTACTTCTTTAATCCTGTCTATCCACTCCCATGCAGCATCACCTGAATGCCCCTGCTGACGCGTGCGGCAATGCACCGTAAGAGCTTTGGCACCGGCATCTTCAACCATCCTTGCAATGTCAAGAATCAGAATATTATCGCTGTCCCACCCGATACGGGTTTTTACTGTTACAGGAAGGCTTACAGCATCAACTATGGCTTTAACCATCTTCTGCATATAAGGAGGATCTTTTAAGAGCCCTGCCCCCGCGCCCCTGTTGGCAACTTTCTTAACCCAGCAGCCGGCGTTAATATCTATTAAATCAGGATTTTCCTCTTCGGCAATTCTGGCCGCTGAGACCATTGAATCTATGTTTTCGCCGTAGATCTGAATTCCTACAGGCCTTTCCTGATCTGTAATTTTCAGCTTTTTCTGTGTCTTCTGAACTGAACGAATGAGCCCCTCGGAGTTGACAAACTCCGTATAAACCACATCTGCACCAAAACCTTTACAGACATTTCTAAACGACAGGTCCGTGACATCTTCCATGGGAGCCAGCAGGAGAGCTTTCTCTATCTCAATATTACCAACCTTGAACATATTTACATTCCACCTTCAATATTATTAATAACTACTTTTTCCTTTGCCATTTTTGCATACTTCTCAGAGTTTATAAACTTCATGCTGAAGAAAAATGTCAAAACCATAAACACCGCGCCTGTAATAAACGGGAACGGATAGCCTAGAAACTCAAATGCAAAGCCTCCCCATAAAGGTCCCAACACTCTTGCCAGGGCCGAGAGCGACTGGTTGATGCCGAGGATTGCGCCCTGCTCGTTCTCAGAGGAGTATTTGCTTATCATGCTTAAGACCACGGGGGTAATGATGCCAGTGCCTATTGCAAGCACAGAAATTACAATTGCCACTCCCAAAAAGTTTCCGCCGTATGGAAGGAGCCCCAGGCCGAAGATCATAATAAAAGTGCCCGCTAATATAAGAGTTTTTTCGGAAAATTTATTAGTCAGCGTCTTAATGAAGCCGCCCTGAATAATTGCTCCCACAATACCCATTATTCCAAAGAGATATCCTATCTGCTGATCAGAAAGACTGTAGACCTTATAGCCCAGAAGAGCGAATGTTCCGTAAATGTTGGCTCCGGAGAAGGTAAGAATAAAGAACAGGAGTATAAGAATGCCTACATCAGGATGCTTGAGGGTCTCATAGGTTCCTTTTATATCCAGTATTTTCGCACCTGCAATTTTAACCTGTTTTGTCTTTTCAACGTCCACAGTCTCCTTCAGGAACAGAAAAGCAAAAATAAAAGCCATGGATGAGAATGCCGCGCTTGCAAAGCCCGTAAAGGCGTAGCCGTAATGGGAGAGTATTCCACCTATCATAGGACCGAATACGAACCCGAGTCCGAAAGCCATACCTATCATACCCATGCCCTTGGAGCGTTCTTCCTTGGTAGTTATATCGGCAATATAAGCCTGAGCAACTGCAATATTGCTTCCTCCCAGGCCGCCCAGTATTCTTGACACAAGGAGGAGCAGGAACGAATGCGAAAAGCTGAAGATTATGTATGAACTGATTGTTGAGACCAGTGAAGAAAGTATCACCGGGCGTCTGCCGTATTTATCTGAAATTCTCCCCAGTATAGGGTTAAAAATAAACTGAACAAGAGAGAAGCTGGCAAATAAAATTCCAATTCCAAAATCGCTTATACCAAGATCCTTCGAAGCAAATGTCGGCAGTATCGGTATAAGTATTCCAAAACCCATTAAATCTATGAACACAGTCATAAAAATGACTGTAAGTGAAGTTTTCCTCATATTTATAGCTTATCCAATTCCCTTATGATTGCGTTTGTAATTTCGTTAGTTCCAACGTAATTATCGGGATTTATATCCCTCGTAACATTTTTCCCCTCGGCAATAACATTAGCTACCGCCTTTTCAATTCTTCTGGCCGTATCCATTTCGCCGATTGACTCGAGCATCATTACGCAGGCCAGAATAATCGCGCAGGGGTTTGCCAGGTTCATCCCGGCAATGTCCGGTGCGCTTCCGTGCACGGCTTCATAAAGCGATACATCGGGACCGCGGTTTGCCCCGGGCGCCATGCCGAGCCCGCCTACAAGTCCGCTTGCAAGGTCCGAGAGTATATCCCCAAAGAGGTTTGTTGTTACAATAACGTCAAACTGATAAGGGTTAAGGACCATCTGCATGGCCATATTGTCAATAATTTTATCATTAAACTGTATGTCAGGGTAATCCTTTGAAATTTCCCTGGCGATATCGAGAAAAAGTCCGCTGGTATATTTAAGAATATTTGCCTTATGGACCGCAGTAACCTTCTTTCTGCCGCGGTTTTTAGCGTATTCGAAGGCAAAGCGCAGGATTCTCTCGCATCCGCGCCGGGTTACAATTCCGATAGTCTCTGCTGCAGAACGCGAAGAATCGATATAATGTTCAATTCCCGAGTAAAATTCTTCCAGATTTTCCCTGAAAATTACCATATCGATGTGGTCGTAAAGGGTTTTGATGCCTTTATAAGTTTTAGCCGGGCGTTCATTGACATAGAGGTCAAATTCCTTTCTGAGAGCCACGTTAACACTCCTGAAACCCTTGCCTACTGGTGTAGTAAGGGGGCCTTTCAGGGCAATTTTATGTTTTGCTATAGAATCCAGAGTAGCCTGAGGCAGAGGGTCCTTAAATTTATCTATGGCAGCCATTCCGGCAATCTGCACGTCCCAGTAAATTTTAATTCCGGCATGTTCAATCACCTTTATTGCAGCTTCTGTAATATCGGGTCCAATGCCGTCTCCCGGTATGAGAGTAAATTCGTAACTCACTTTCCCTCCTCGGTAAATGTTTTTTCCGCAAATGTTTATTAGAGAATGATATCAGACTGAGTGCCCTATTTACAAATATCTCCATAATATAATAATGAAAATCCTGTATACCAATCCAATATCTTAAAAAAGACACAATAATTTGTAAATTTAAGAAAAATGCCGCTGAATAACCACGACTGAATAGCTGCATCGTGATTGGATCCTGAATAGCCACGAGCTTTAGCTCGTAGATCCCATAAAAAACTCTCCGGCTTTAGCCACAGATTTTCCGGAAATGATCTGTGGCTAAAGCCCAACTGAGAGAGGGACCTCCCTATCCACGGCCTGAAGGCCGTGGCTATTCAGGCTGCGCCTTGAACTTCTCATATTTATTTTATATCCTATTATTAATTACCCTCTATCCCCGCTTAAACAATCAAATTAGAAAAGGAGAAGCTATTATGAAAAGGGACAAGGAAAATCTGATAGTGGGAGTGATTCTTGGAAGTATTGCCGGCGGCATCCTGGCGCAGATCCTTACACCCATTTCAGGCAGGCGCGTGCGCAGGGAAATTAAAAGAGGCATGAACACTTATATGAATAAGGCCAAAGTTCAAAGCCGGAAAATTATCGATGAAACAAAAGATGTGACCACAAGCTGGATCGACAGGGCTCAGGATGTATTTACTCAGGCTAAAAAATACGCCGGAGGCAAAATTGACGTTCCCAGAGATACAATTGAAAGTGAAATAACCAAGCTCAGAAATGCTCTTGCCGCCGCAGTGGATGCATATAATAATTTTGAAAGAGAAACCGAAGAAACACCCGCAGGCGAAACAAGACGCTCCTCTGTGGAAGTAAAGGACCAGCTTACAGCCGAATATGAGGATGAAACACTTCCCAAGCATGAAAGCATGGGAAGAAGGTATGAAAATGAAAAACCCCGCTAAGTGATCTACCGCTAAACGATTTTCTAAGGGTAAGTCCCCTGGGGTCTTACCCTTTTTTTCAAAATACCTCTTTCTTTTTAATTTTTAATTTTTAATTTTGAATTCCAAAAGAAAGAGGGATTGAAATGAAAAGGACAGTTCTGCTCTGGATTCTTGCTTTTTTAATTACTGCACTTACCGCATATTACCAAAGGGTTACAGGACCTACATACCCTCTTTCCGGTAAAACTGCGATAAACGGTGCTGAAGTTAAATATAAATTAGAAAGAAGCCACGTTACCTCTTCCGATGCTCCTGTAACAGTTGCCGTACCCGATTCCAGTTTCTCAGGCGTGCTTAAATGGAAAAGATACAAGACTTCCGACAGCTGGACGAACGTTCCCATGGAATACAAAAGCGGAAATTTAACCGCCTCTCTCCCCCGTCAGCCTGCAGCAGGGAAACTTGAATACAGGGTCCTGCTTGAAAACAGCAGTCAAACTGCACTTCTGCCAATGGGTCAGAATGTTGTAATAAGGTTTAAGGGGGATGTTCCTATTTTTATTTTAATTCCTCACGTAATTGCAATGTTCGGTGCAATGATGCTTTCAACGCGCACGGGCCTGGAATTTTTCAATAAGACCCCGAATCTAAAGAGGCTTACAATCTGGACACTGGGATTTTTATTTGTGGGTGGAATGATATTGGGTCCTCTTACTCAGCTTTACGCATTTAACGCGCTCTGGACAGGATACCCGTTCGGGACCGATCTTACGGACAATAAAACTCTTATTGCATTACTCGGATGGATTGCTGCGGCATTTGCAATTTTCAGATCGAAAAGGCCAAAGATATCAGCCTTAATTGCAGCGGTAGTGCTCCTTATTGTCTATATGATACCGCACAGCATGTTTGGAAGTGAACTGGACTATAACAAGATTGACAAACAAAAAAACAGGATTGAGACTTCCCAAGGGAAGGTCAGTCTCAATCCTTAAACTCACAAATTTAAAAGCTTCTTCAGATCCGGTACATTCGCATAATCTGATTTACTTTTTTCTGCAGTACTGTCCTATAACTTCAGGAGAGGAATAGACCTGAACCTGCACGGTATCGTTCTTTGTGATGTAATGGTCTTTAATTTTGAAGCTCTGGGGTGATCTGGCATCCGTCAGCTCCATTGTAATTGCAGGTTCTACAGGAATGATACTGATATCGAGGAAATCCCCTTTTTTTATCTTTGAGTAGCTTGTCTTGTCAGCCTCAGCCAGATTCTCTTTCTTAGAGACAAGATACCTTGTAAGCTTTGCCTCAGTGAGGCTTATCTTGTAGAAGTTGTAATCCCTAAAGCTAAGGGTGTCGACTGAAGTTACCTTCCACTTCTCCGGTGTCTCTTCCTCCTGGCAGAACATCTGTGAAGAGGTGACTGCAAGTGCCGCTATTATGAGTAAAAATTTAAGCATCTGTTTTTTACCTTATCTTTTTTGTAAATATCTTATAAAACTTATTGAATTTCTCTTAAACCATCTAATAAGTCAATCAAAAGACTATCTGCGCGAACTTGTCTCTCGAACTTGTCTACTGTACTTCCATTGACATAGCTGCTAAGAGTGCCTCTGAAAGCGTAGTAGTCCATGGCTGAAAGTTTAGAAAATGCCTTTCAGATAATCCTTCTAACTTATAGAAATTAATCATATTCCTAGATGTAACTCCCTATTTTTTCCCATATATTAAATTCGATTTTACAAATACAGTGCAATTTTAAAATTGTCAATAATTCTCAAAACAAAACAATATTTAAATAAATGCTAGTACAAACTATCTATTAAATGGATTTATTTGTTTTCCTTTGTACTTCTTTTTCATTTTTTCAATATATCCAAATAATTCTTTTGAAAATTTGTAAGGCTTCTCATCAATCATCATTCTGGATTCATCCATACAAATAATATTAAGTTTATTGCCATTAAATACCTCTATTTTTTGTCTTACATCAGGCATAATCTGGATGGTATCAGCTATCATATTCTTAAATATTTTTGAAAACGAGGCCAAGTCTTTTTTGTTCGTGATTGTAATCATTTTTACATCGTCTCCAAAAGACGTAACAAAATATTGACAATCAACGCGGATTGGTGTCTCTATATCATAACTGACATATTTAATCACTACTTTATTTAATTCCTGTGCATTGGTTAAGGATGCAAAAAGCAATAAACCTGTATAAAAAAAACATATTTTAAACATTTTTAAACTCCTTTTTATTTCTCATATGGAGATTTTATTGAAGTCGGATCTTTTGTATAGTATGGAGTCCCTGCATGATCTTTTCGAACAGCTTCTCCTTTTTTAACTTCTCCAAGCTTTTCAGCAGTATCTTGTTCTGTTCCAGTAATTACCCGCTTCTCTTCCGCACTATCATATTGATTATTAGCGTCAAGTTTTCGATCAGACTTATACTGGTCAGGATTTGTATTATTCTGCTTTGCATGATCAGCTTCATGATTAAGAACAGTAGCCGGAGATTCAACTACACCATTTGTTGTAAGGATACCCTGATGTGTATTCCAATTGATTGTATTTGCTGAAGGATTATATGCCGAATTTTTAGTAATACTTTCCTCCAAAGTTACTGTATACTTGTCACTATTAATAACGTCCCCTAGAGGACCAAGAGCATTATGTTCTTTTAAATAATTAACAGTTTTATTAAAATCACTTTTGAACTTCTCGGAAGAGCCTTCTGCAAAAACTATTTTTCTCCCATCAGGATCAAAATAAATCAATGGATTATCTGCACAGTAGTTATACGGACTGAGTCCCGGATACTTCTCAGCCAATGGATCCACGCTCATCCAGCGTCCGATCTTGGAATCATAGTACCGGGCTCCGAAGTAGTCCAGACCAGTCTCTGAGTCCCTTTCCTTAGCAGTAAACTTGTACTTGTCTACTGTACTTCCATTGACATAACTGCTCATTGTGCCACCGAAAGCGTAGTAGTCCATGGCTGAGATGACAGTTCCTGATTCACTTAATGTCTGACGTATGCTCCCTACTTGAGATATTTCTTTATTCAGTAGCCTATAATAGCAAATCTATTTTCCAACTTTTTTACATTACTGCTTTTATACTATTCCCAAGTTTTTTACATAAGAGATCAGAGGAACTTGACTCTGTCATTGACCTTAATAAGAATTTCGCCGGGATTTAACCCAATTAAAACAGTTCAATTGCCTCAAGGTCCCCAAAAACAATATCTATTCGTCTCTCAGATTCCCATAATATACTTAAATGATTAAATTTTCTTGGAAAGCCTAGATAAGGGGCCAGCATTTCCGAGTTATTTTCCAATTTAATTATTGAAAAGTTGTTAAAGCCCCATCCAATTTCATCTTCGTACTTAAAAAAGTTACTATCTAAATTATTATAAAAGATAAATTTTTGTACGTGTGAAAATGATAATTTTATCAGTTTCTCTTCATCTAAATTTTTTCTAACTTTCTTACCTTCCCAGATATAATCTATGATTATATCTAAACCAATAAAATTATTTGACCATTTTATTTCTTTAAGGTAACAGTCATCAAAATAATTATATTTTTTCAATAGGTTTTCCATATTTCCTCTGTTTGTTTCTATTTTGAAAAAATCTCGATATCATGAGTGCCTCCCCTTGAACCTGGATCAATTCCAAATTCATTTACGTGATTACCGCCACCTAAACGTATTCTTATATCCCAACCACCATTTCTACGCATAAGCCGTACTTGTTCCCCCGCTTCATTTTTGAACAGATAGCCAATCCCCTTATCGGCTCTAATCATTTCGAAACCCTCTCTAAGTAACAGATTTTTAATATTCATAATCGCTTGCCCTCTAACTGATCCACCCTCAAATAGAGCCTTTAATCCCGGGCTCATGCTTTTGGGAAAAGATGCAGGACCATCAATACCTGTAGGGACAATACCTTGAAGCACATTCGATTTCTGATTTGGACTTATCTTCAGATAAGGAACACCATAATATACTTCATATTGATTTGCCCGATTCATATAAACTAAATTGTTGGCCAAACCAATAGACATTTGAAACCAAGTCATTTGTTTCAAATCCTGTGGTTGTCTTTTTGCAGTTACGAAAACTGTAGGTAAAACATTTGGTTCATCATCCATTCCATCCGGGTCTATTCTGTTTATAGGATCATTATGGCAGTAAGCATATGGACTTATTCCAGGGTTCAGATCAGCCAAAGGATCCACGCTCATCCAGCGACAGATCTTGGAATCATAGTACCGGGCTCCGAAGTAGTCGAGACCTGTCTCAGAGTCCCTTTCTTTACCTGTAAACTTGTACTTGTCTACTGTACTGCCATTGACATAACTGCTCAGGGTGCCACCGAAAGCGTAGTAGTCCATTTCTGACTGGACTACTCCTGATTCATTCAGAGACTTAGGAATGCTTTTCCTTTGCCGTTATGTTTTTCCCGCGATCAGGTAAAATCAATTCAGGCATGGTCTGGATAATGCCCATCTTTTTTCCAATAGCTCTTAAAATCTGATATTCTTCTATTGTTGTCGGTTCAACAGGATAATAGTTATATGCTCCCGGGGCATGCTGTATAATTGAATTTACATCCACAAATATTGTTGAATAAAGCGTAAATATGGTCACTCTGGTTTTGTTACGCTCTAGTGAGTCCAGATGTATGTGGAAGGTAGCACTGTAGCTTACCCTCCCTTCTGCTGAACTATACAACTTATATTCTTCATGAAATGAAAATAGCACAAAATCATGTCTGTTTTCGGGCTTCACAAAGATTACCGAGTCCACTGTAAACAAATCCGTACCTATGTAGTGCAGCGTCAGAGAAATTGGACGGGTATTGTCCAGCTCTCTATCAAAATCATTTTGTACGGATTTAATCGTGTCCCACATTCTTTTAACGTCATAATTAAACACATAAGAAGTTGGATTCTTCTGGTGCAGTGTAAGCTTCCTATAGCTGATTTCTTTTCCTTTTACGAGGAAATAAAGTGCAGTGATTGCAAGACTGATTACAAGAACGATTACCAGAAGTATTACAGATAATTTTTTCATTTTAATCGCCTAGTTATTTATAATTTACTGGAATTGTGGATCGTAATTAGCCCATCCCTTTGACGCATCATAATAATATCCATTGTAGATCCTCCTATATTCACTGGCTGATTTAACTTTCCCTGCATCATAGTCTTGTCTGAATAAATTCATCAACCTTGTTGTAGCTACGGTTGTGGCCATAAGGTCTATTTCATCTCCGAAAATGACTTCTCCTACCATATGGCCACTCTTTACATAACTTTTCCAAATATCACCATCCCATGACTTTAAATAATGTTCATTGCAAGTCAGGTCCATAATTGTATGTAGTTTCATCCCAAAATCCAATACCGGATCACTAAACTGTTTTCCTTGCAGCCATTTGTCAATTTCTGCTAATGCTTGATTGTTAGGGATGTTCCCAGTTTTTGTGTTTTTCATTGCATGGATAAATGAGAACTCAGCAGCCTGAAATGAACCGGTTATTTTGGTCCCGTCAACTGTTCTGTATGTTCCGGTTCCCCTATCTGCCCAATAACTTGCATCTATTAACCTTTGTAATGTATTTTTATCAAAGCTCGTTCCAAAGGCCTCCATAATGAGTCTGTCATGGTAATAAAATGGCCACATGCCATTAGGATCAGTCAGCATCAGGGGATTATTTCCACAGTAGTTATAAGGGCTCAGACTGGGATACCTATCAGCCAATGGGTCCACACTCATCCAGCGGCAGATCTTGGAATCATAGTACCGGGCTCCGAAGTAGTCAAGACCAGTCTCAGTGTCCCTTTCCTTAGCAGTAAACTTGTACTTGTCTACTGTACTGCCATTGACATAACTGCTCAGTGTGCCTCCGAAAGCGTAGTAGTCCTGGGCTGACTGGACTGCTCCCGATGTACTAAGAGTCTGACGTATGCTCCCTAAGTGATCTTTCACGTAATAGAAACTGTTGTCATAACTGTACCCAGTCCACTCATCCCATACCGGATCATATTCAATCTCCCAGGTCCTGTCTATTCTTCCGATTAAATCATTGCCGAATAGGTTTATCGTCTTTATCTTGTCTGTCGAAGCGTCAAAGACTGCAAACTCATGGCCTAAGTCATCCCTGAAATAGTACTCCTTCTTTCCCTGTGCATCCTTATAGATTCTGTTACCCCCGTCATCATACCTGTACATGGATGTAACTGATGACTTTGTAATGCTAAGAGGAAGATTTCTGTGGTCATATGTAATATTTGAAATGTCGCTTGACTGATCAGTTGTCACATTGCCTCTATTATCATAATAATAATTAAACTCATCCCTATCTGTAAATACTGAAGAGATCCTGTTTCCGGAAGGTGCAAAGTATAAGTTGTTTAATACTCCTCCCGAGAGGTAACTTCTTTGTGAAATGTTCCCGTCGTAATCATACTGGAAAGATTCCACTGTGCTGGAGCCGTTCTTAACGCTTGTAAGGCGGTTCATAGCGTCATAACCATATGTAAGAGTCTTGGTTCCTCCAAGAACACTGTTTGTAAGAAACGGTGTCTGTCCGGGCTTGTCCCTGAATGCTGTCAATACAAGCTTTCCTTTCAGGTTCCTTGAACTGTTCGCATCACCCTGCAACCATGAAAAAGGATAGTTCATTGCTGCAAATATACCGCTTTTTGTGTATTTGTCATACATGTTCACTGTTACAAAATTGGCTGTATCGGGCTGATAATTCTCAAAGTGGGAAAGATTCTGATTTATACTATAGTCCTAATCAGCATATAATTATGTCAAATTCAACATTTTCGGCAGCTTGCAGAACCTGATATGGATGAAAGATCATGTTTTCCCGTTTTCTTATCACCTATATAAATATTAGCAGTCAGTGTTTCCTTATCGGGAAGGTCCCCGGCCACGATTCTAGCAAAAAAGATTATTTTTGCGCAAGATATTACATTCTTTTTTGCGAAACCAATTTAGAAGGATAGAATGCGGGAAATGGAAGGTGGAATAAAAAGAAGGCCCCCGAATTCTGTTGTTGGAGGCCTTAACTTTTTGTTCTGTCAAATATTTATTGTCTGGCCTTTGTTTTTCTGCCTTTACCGTAAAGCGTGTCTATAATAGCTTTGGGATGCTTGTCTGCTACAGCCAGAAGAATTCTGGCCGGACCGCTGGGTGAGCGGATGCCCTGCTCCCAGTTCCTTAAGGTCCCGGCATTAATGCCGAGGAGTGCCGCAAATTTATCCTGGGAAAGATTCAGCTTCAAGCGGATATTTTTAACGTCCGGAACTTCAAGAGTAACAACCCGGCTCGGCTTTTTTTCACCCCGCATTATCTGACCGGCTTCTTTTATGCTTGCCACAAGTTCGTTGAATAATTCATCGTTCATTTTAGTTCCTTTCTGACTAATTCCGTTAAAATCCCCAGTTGTAAGCAGTTGAGCGAAATATCTTGTAAAGAATGGTTTTTCAATAAATTCGATCTTCATTGTAGCACCAATATACATCAGCGGTGTATAATAATCAACGCCTATTTTGCGTAGCTAACATCTCGCCCCGTCAGGGCTCCGAGGGTATGGGGGGGATCGTATTTCTATAGACAGAGCGCACCTCCGGTGATTGCCAACTTGATAGTGCAGGCCTGTTCATTTTGCTGAATATGGCGCGGCTGGCCGCGGCGCAATGAATCTTTGGGGATCAATTTTCCCGCCGGGCTGTGCCCGGGGGCTATCGATATGATGCCGCTGTCCGCGGCATATGACTTGAATATCTATATGATTGATGGGCAAAAAAAAGGATTGAGACTTCCCGGAAAATAGGTTGGTCTCAATCCTTAATAATTACGAACCTTAAAAATTACGGCTGGTTCTATAAAGAAGTAGGCCTGTACTTTGAGGCGATACTGATTCTGTTCATGGCCCGGGAGATTTCTGCCTGGGCCTCATCAACTTCAAACTGCTGGCTTCTGCCTTTGAGTCTTCCTCTTGCTGTTTCCAAAGCATTTTTGGCTTTTTCCACATCTATCTCAAAGGCTTCTTCAAAGCTTTCGGCCAGTACCAGCACCCTGTTGTCCTTAACCTCAACGGTGCCGCCGTCTGTGGCAAAATAGCGCACGGTTCCGTTTTCCTCTACAATCTTAATAAGCCCTATTTCAAATGAACTGATCAGGGGAGCATGGTTATAAAGAACCTGAAAGCTCCCGAGAGTTCCCGGAATAGTTACAGACTTAATATTGGCTGTATAAGCAACTTTTGAAGGTGTTACGACTTCTAAGAGTAATTCTTTCATAGTTACAACTTTTTAGCTTTTTCTACTGCTTCTTCAATTGTTCCGACATACATGAAAGCTGCCTCGGGAAGGTCATCGTATTCACCGTTGATGATTCCCTTGAAGCTCCTGATTGTATCTTCAAGCTTTACGTATCTTCCCTTGTAACCAGTAAATTGCTCGGCCACGTGGAAAGGCTGACTGAAAAAGCGCTGAATTCTTCTTGCGCGTCTTACCGTTATCTTATCCTCTTCTGAAAGTTCATCCATACCAAGAATATTGATAATATCCTGAAGATCCTTATACGACTGCAGGATTTCCTTTACCTTTCTTGCAACATCATAATGCTCCTGCCCCACAATTCCGGGCTCCAGGATGCGTGAGCTTGATTCAAGAGGATCAACTGCCGGATAAATACCAAGCTCCGAGATCTGACGGCTTAATACGGTTGTTGCATCCAGGTGCGCAAATGCTGCTGCCGGAGCAGGATCGGTTAAGTCATCTGCAGGCACATAGATTGCCTGAACCGATGTAACAGAACCCTTGTCAGTTGAAGTAATTCTTTCCTGCAGGGCGCCCATTTCAGTTGCCAGGTTAGGCTGATAGCCCACGGCTGAAGGCATTCTTCCAAGAAGAGCACTTACTTCACTTCCTGCCTGTGTAAATCGGAATATATTGTCGATAAAGAGAAGCACGTCTTTGCCCTCTGCATCGCGGAAATACTCGGCCATTGTAAGACCCGTAAGTCCCACTCTCAGTCTTGCTCCCGGCGGTTCATTCATCTGTCCGAAAACAAGGCAGGTTTTGCTTAAAACTCCCGATTCTTTCATTTCGAGCCAGAGGTCGTTCCCTTCCCTGGTTCTCTCGCCCACGCCGGCAAAAACCGAATAGCCGCCGTGCTGCGAGGCGATGTTATGTATGAGCTCCATAATAACAACCGTTTTGCCAACACCTGCGCCGCCGAAGAGGCCTGTTTTACCGCCTTTTGAGTAAGGCTCAAGAAGGTCGATAACCTTGATGCCTGTTTCGAAGAGTTCCTGGCTTGTAGATAAATTCTTAAACTGCGGTGCGGGACGATGGATCGGATATGTCTGCTTGGTTTTAATTTCGCCAAGTCCGTCAATCCCCTCTCCAATTACATTTATAAGGCGGCCTAAAGTCTCCGGGCCAACAGGCACTGTAATAGGGGCGCCGGTATCGTAAGCTTTTGTGCCCCTTACAAGACCGTCAGTTGTATCCATAGCAACAGCTCTAACCCTGTTTTCACCTAAATGCTGCTGTACTTCAACAATAAGTATATCCTCTTTGCCTTCAACGTTAGTACGCGGGACTTTAATTGCATTAAAAATCTTTGGTAAATGACCATCCTCGAAGTCAATGTCAACTACAGGGCCGATGACTTGAACAATTTTTCCTTCTATATTGCCCATTTTTCTCCCTTAATGTTCAATAAATAAATTCTAAATTAACTAAATATCCGTTTCTTTTCAATTAAAACAATGAAATTTATTCACATGAAGATAATTTCCGGAATATTAAGAAAACAAAATATTCAGAAAACCGGTTCATAAGATCCCGCAGGTTTTGCCCATGGCTGGAAAGAAATTCTTCTAAAGGATTAACCCCTGCGCCAAAATGGCAAAATCCGGCGCAGAGGGCTAATATTTAGTACTAAAACTTACAGATCTGTAGAAAGTACAAACCTCAGAATGCGGTTATTATCCGTATCGGCAACGTAGACAACCTTGTTGTAAACTGCAACTGCATAGGGGTGCTTAAAGATACTTGGTCCGCCGAATGACTGAAGTTCATCGCCGTAGGCATTAAACTTAAAGATGCTGTCCTTTGCGGCGTCGGCAACAAAGATGTTTCCAGAGTTATCCACCGCCGCATCCTCGGGCTGCGAAAAACGGTTAATTGCCATCATCTTTGCATTTTCCGGCTGAAGTTTGCTGACATAACCTGTATAGGTGCTGGTAGAGACATACTGCAGCCACTGGGTCTTAAAACTGTTCTCGCCGGTAAGGGTAACAACACAATCCCAGTTCCTTCGGCTGAATGAGGTAAGCGAGCTTATTTTGTTGGCAGAAAGAAGCCCTGTTCCCTCAGGGGTTATCATAGGTACAGGTCCTATAAGCGTATCTTTTTTAACCCCGCCGTTAACTGTTTTCTGGAAAATGAGTATTGAGTTGTCCGGGTCATCCAGCCTGGTATTCTCGGGCCCTTTACGGCTCACGTAGAAAGAATTATCGTAAAACACGCAGGTCCCTGTATACTCGCGGCGTTTTACTTCATCCGGGAACCTGAAGTCGTTTACTGCAGGCAGAAGTCTGGTAAGAGGGGCAGATACAATATTGTGCCCGCTTGCATAAAGATTAAGCTTATATACAGCGCTTACAGTCTGCATGGTTCCCTGCAGGGTTGTATCAAATGAGGCACAAACGATCAGGTTATCCTGAAAATCCTGCGCCAGTGCAACAGGATGCGGTATAGCTCTAATGCCCAGGATATCACCGTTAAGGTTCATCATCACGATTCTGTCGTTGTATGTGTCGGCCACATAAACAAAAGGCTCATGTCCGATAATTATATCCATGGGACGGTTAAAGCCCTTCCAGTCGGGGTTCTGTTTAATATAGACCGTATCGCCGATCTTCCCGGCATCCTGTTGGCCGGACTGTGAGTTAATGATTTCACTTATATCAAGCTTATTCGAATCGCACTCGAGTGCGAGGAATGAGAACAATGCTATAAAAGCCGGAAGTAATAATTTCTTATAATTCATTTATAAACCCAGAATTAATGAAAATCTGTGAGCCGATCCAAGGCGAGTGAAATTCGAGAATGCATAGTCAAATGTCACGTCTGCCACTCTTAAAGGCATTCTTACGCCGGCACCAAGAGAATAGTTCTGTTCTTCAACGTTGAACTTATAGCCGCCGCGCAGGAAAAATATATTCCTCCACTTGTATTCAACACCCGTCGATACGTTTTCGCTGTTGTCGTTAGGATGATTAAGCTGAATGGAAGTCGTAACCATCTGGTCTTCCGACTGGTAGGGTTCAAATGCAAAGCCGATTCTGAAAATGGTAGGAGGAGAAAACGACTGCCACTGAGAAACTTCTCTTTTCCCGAAGAGAACAACGTCGCCGTCGGGGGCCAGATTGTTTCCGAAGTTGCTAACGGTTACTGCAAAGCGCGAGGTTCCAAGGCCCGTCCAGTAGTAAGTGCCCAAATCTATCATCACGCCGCGCATTTTCAGTTTATCCAGAGTCTCCTCAACATATCTTACCGTGCCGCCGAAGGAGAACTGATCTGTCATTTTTCTTGAATAGGACAAAGCCAGTGCAACATCGCCGAAAGTGAAATACTCGCCAGTACCAAAGGGCTGGGTTTCAGTTGTCACCGGCATATCTTTAGTATGAAGAGAAGTCAGTGCAACACCCACGGCATCATTTGATGAAACGTGATAAAGCCCTCCAACAAAGTCGTGCTTTATATCCACGAGCCATTCATTATGTGAAAACATAACCTGATCGGCCGGAGCCTGGCTGAGGCCTGCCGGGTTCCAGTAAAGGGCTGAAACGTCGTTTGCAACTGCAACGAATGCATCGCCCATTGAAGCGGCCCTTCCGCCGACGCCAACTTTAAGGAACTGAAGTGCCGAGATACCGGCTCTCTGCCCGCCCAGAGTCGGGAAAAGCTGAGCTTTTGCTTCAAAGCTCATCAGGCAAATAAAAAGTAAAATAAATAATTTCTTCATATCAGAATTTTAAGCTTAAACCAAATTTAATATTTCTTCTAGTTAAGTATCTTGCCGGATTATCCGGATAAGGATTAAGAGGAGCCTGAAGGTCCGGGTATCTTGGATCGTTCCATGAATCTGGCACCGGATCGCCGTATTCATAAGCGCGGCCGGTAACAGGGTCGATAATGGCCGAGTTTTTAGTATCCAGAAGATTGTTTATTTCCATGAATAAAGACATTTTCAGGCCGGCCACAGTAAAGTATTTTTCAAAGTTCAGATCCACCCAGTACCAGTCCTTTGCAATCATGCCGTAGCGGTTTGAAATATCGGTCCTGTATTCGGGTTTCCCGTCCTGTGCATAATATCCTGAAAAGATTTCCGCGGTATATCTCTTGCCTGACTCGTAGAAAAATTTAAGATAAATGTTGTAGTCGTCGAGCAGACCGGGGGCAAAACCAAAAAGCGGTTCGTCTTTCAGTACATAGAAATTAAAGACCAGTGAGCCTGTTAAAGGCCTGTCCCACGGAGTATAAATCTCTTTTATCGATTCATTAAGGTTATTTCTTATAACCAGGGCGCCTTCGTCGGCCGATGAGCTCTTGCCGGTTACAATAGCGTATGACAGAGAGCCGACCGCGTTAAAAGTCCTGCCCATTCTCTTTTTGTATTCAAGCTCAAGGCCTCTTGCGCGGGCATAGTCCTGATTTGTATAGGTGATAAAGCTCTGTGAAGCAAAACGTGCCGATGTAATTACAGCAGAGCGTGTGGATATATAATCGAATATATCCTTATAGTAAGCCGTCACTGTCATGACGTCATTTTCCGAGAACTGTGTTTTAAGTCCAAGTTCGTAAGCAACTGTAGTTTCCGGATTCAGGTTCGGGTTTCCGAATTTCTGAAAGCTGGACTTTGCGCTCGACGGGCTCAGCTTTGCATAAATAAACTGCGGTTTTGGCCACTTGCTGAAATGGCCGTAAGAGAAGAAGAGTGTCTGGTTGTCCGAAATCGGGTGCGATATACCGAGCCTCGGGCTCAGGCGTGCCTTAAAGCGTCTGCCTCCGAAGAACTTGTACGTATCATCATAATATGCCTTTCTGATCTGGTCAGGAATTGTAACCACATCAGGATTTGCAACTGCATCATCAACATATTTACCCGGGAACCAGTAATCCATACGGAGCCCGAAATTAAGTATCATACCGGAAAAGTTTACGTTGTCCTGAGCATAGAATGCACCGGTTGCAGGATAGACTTTATAAAAGTCGTTGTTAAGGCCCATAGTGCCTATCCATGGTTTATAGATATCCAGGAGCTGCATCTCGGAAATGGACAGGTTAAAGCCGGCCTTGAATTTATTTTTTTCGTCAAAAAAGCTTGTCAGGTCGCCCTTAACGGAAAACTCTTCAAAGTAGTGATCGTGCCATGTATACGGATTGCCTACGTCCCAGAATCCGTCGCCGGGAATGACGCCAATTGTATCACGCCCGGTGTTGTAGTACTCCAGCGGGAAGTTTGTAATATCCTTCGGTTCAACGTAATCCTTCCAGTTTAGGCCGTTTGCATCGCTTCTCAGGTGAGTAAAGTACTTGCCCAGCTTAAGCTCATAAAATGTTTTTGAGTTAAGAGTATGAGTCCAGGTCAAAGTATTATAAATATTGTCGTGCGTATAGACGTTTGCATTGTCGAGAATATTCTGGAATTCATACTGATAGCCCGGGCTGGCTTCAACATATTCCAGGTTTGACTGCAGCGACTGGGAGTTCTGGTTGATATCCACCGACTGGTTATAGGAGTAAACCAGTTTCATAGTAGGAGTAATCTTATAAGTAAGCTTACCCATTCCCGACCAGCTGTTTTCCTCTCTTGGAGAGAATCTGCTGCCGTAGAATATAGAAGAATAGAGTCTTCTGGCCGAAGCCTTCTTATATCCCTGTGTAATGCCGTCGCTAAGGCCCATATACAAGCTTCCGAAGAAAGAGGCTTCCCCGGGCAGTGTAATTCCGAGAGCAGGCAGAATCATTCTTGTAAAGGGTTCAGGGCCGCTTAAGTTAGCCTCCATAATATCGATATTAAAGACGTGGTCTGAGGTCTTATTTCCGAAATTATCTTTTTTATAGGAAACATAGCCGTGGAATCTGTCGCCGCCTTCGCGGGTCTTCACGTTAACCACGCCTGAGGTGGCCTGTCCGAACTCAGCGTTGTAGCCTCCTGTAATAACTTCCACTTCCTCGAGAGCATTGGATGAAAGCTGAAGTCCGAAGCCGGTGCCGGACAGAGGGTCCTGCACGGAAACGCCGTCAACAAGGAGGGCATTTTCATAAGAGCGCCCGCCGCGTATATGGATTTCATTATCTGTTTTAATGACGCCTGCCTGCTGGGTCACGAGGTCGGAGATGTTTTCAACCGCAGCCATTTCGATGTCTTCTCTGGACAAGGTTTTCTTGCTCTGAGTTTCCTCAACATCAATCAGGGGCTTTTCACCTATAATAACAACATCCTTATCGAGCGTAAGGGCCGATTCTGCAAGCCTGACGTCGAGAGATTTAGTTTTTCCGGCTTCAATTTTTATACCCGTAAACTGCACGGTCTTATAGCCGATAAAGGAGACTTCAATGGTATACGTTCCGGTAGAAACATTATTTATAGTAAATTTGCCGGAGGCATCACTCTGAGCGCCATAGTAAGTTCCCTTTACAATTACGTTCACGCCGGGAAGTGTTTCCTTTGTTTTGGCATCAGATATTTTCCCCTCGATCCTTCCCTTTTCCTGGGAGAAGGCCTGAAGAGAAAGCAAAATTGAAAATAAAGCAATCAGTATTGTTTTTTTCATAATGTTAAACCAAAGTCCTCAAAAAAGATCTTTTCCAGTAAAAGCTGCACGTTCCCCTTGTTGCCGTCGAGTTTTGCAAGCGGAAGCGCAATAAGAAACAATTTTTTTCCTGAATCCATAATGCCAATTGTTTTGTTGCCGCTTAGCTGCGGAGTTGTCAGGCTGTAAACAGGCTCTGCAGCTGCATTGCCGGGGTAAATGCTTCTTATGCCATAAAGCGAAGAGACATTCTTCAGGGCAGGATATCCGGCAGATGATGTAATATTTTCATTGGCAAATAGAGTCGGGATAAAATCCTTTTTGGCTGAAGCGCCCACAGAATCGATCGGGAGAAACGATTTTATCAAATCGTTATCCACGGCCTGAGGCATGGACATCGAAAAAGCTATTTTCCCGCCCAGGTCTATGAATTTCCTTGAAGAAATACTTGCCAGGTAAAGATTCGGATTATTATCGGAATACCAGAAAATATATTTGAAAAATTTTAAGGTCTCGAAGAAAGTAACGTTGTCGTAAGGGACCTTGTTCTTATTTATATTCCAGATTTCATACTTGTTTTGAAGCACGCCGCCGTGCATCTGATTAAAAGCCGTTCTGAAGAAACCGGCAGCATAAGGGTCGCTCTGATTGTCGTTAATGACCAGGAAATTGCCCACGGGCTTTTTAACGTACCAGCTTCTGGATTGAGCTTCGGGAGAGCTGAAGGTGCTCTTTGCTCCTGAGATGTCCTCCACCTGAACATAGACCTTATTATTGCCGTTGAGGTTCATTCCGCTGAGTTTTTCAGGGAAGATATTACCTTCTGAAGCATTAAGAAGAATTTCCGTTGCTGCATCCGGGCTGTTAAAATCCTTCATTCGGAGCATCACAAGCCTGGTATTTCCGGGCAGTGTAACAAATTTTGTAGTGTCGTTAAGAGCAATATTTATCTTAACAATTGTCTCAGAGCCGTCTATATCCTCGGCATCCCAACCGAGTGTCATTACGGGATATGAAGTATCCGGCAGAGAACTCAGCTTGTCAAAAGCCACCGTAGGGGCAGAATTCTTTATCGGATAATTCAGGCTTGCCGGATGGGGGTCAACAAGACCTATGTCAAAAAACTTTTCCCCGGGATTGAACTTGCCGTCGCCATTCTGATCAATGAAAGGCTCGGGACCGAAATTGATGCCGTTTTGTACAACCGAATTATCATAGACTCCGTTTCCGCCGTTATCGACTGCGGCAACTTTGAATGTATAGTTTATGTCGCTTGCCCCAATCTTCAAAGCAAAAAGGCTGTCGTTTCCGGTTGTAAATGCCCAGTGTATGCCATCCCATGTAAGATAGTAGCCTACTACAAGTCCGTCAGGGTCGTCGCCCCACCAGCTGACCTTAAGCTTGCTTGGCTGCTTGGATATGCCGCTGTCGGGCATGAGCGACAAAAATGTATGCGGTGCCTGATTCTCCGTAAGGTTATCGGCAACTTTTTCATTGCACGCCGCCAGAATAATGGCAAGAATTATGAAAGGTACAAAACGTAAAAGTTTATTCATTTTATTTAGTTAAAATGGTATTAAGAAATTTCCTTATTAATCAATATTCGAACTGAAAAACAGCTCCCCTTCCCCGCTTCCTAATAAAAGAAGCGGGGGTACAGCGGGAGCAAATACAGAAAAACACAAATTACTTCAGGAGAAGCATTTTCTTAACAGAAGTAAAGCTGCCTGAATTCAACTGGTAGAAATAAATTCCTGAAGGCAGTCTTGAGGCGTCAAATGAAGCCTTATAGCTTCCGCCGGTCTGGAACTGGTTAACAAGAGTTTTAACTTCCTGTCCCATCAGGTTATAGATCTTCAGAGAAACCATTCCATCCTGAGGAATCGAATATGCAATTGTTGTAGAAGGATTGAACGGGTTAGGATAGTTCTGCTCCAGGCTGTAGCTCTTAGGCTGATTATTTACCGTTTCAACACCTGATACGTAGCCCTGGAAATCGTCATTTTTTCTCGGGATAAGCTTATAATTTCTGTCCGTAAAGATAAGAACGCCGGTTATGCTGCTGAATTTATTACCCTTGGAAATTTGAGTCCATGAAGGATATGTAGTAACAACATTATCCCAGGCGTTGTGATACGTATGGGCGCCGTCGCCAAGTTTAACTCTTGTTGCGATACCGGAGTTATCAGCAACCAGCATTTCAGCATCATTATAAGTCGGGCCGTCGGCATTATCGTTGACAACGGCAAGATCTTTATATTTTACAAGCATGTCTTCATACTGTTCTGCATCAACTGTTCCGTCTGTTTTCGCTGCAATATCAGCCGTGGAGAGTTCAACAGGCGCCGGAATGTTATTGTTTGAGGAATTAACAGTAACCTCAGTAATAGAATCGAGCCTGGTTATGCTGTAATTCTCCATAATTGTTCCGCTGACGGTAACGTTATCGCCTTTACTGACACCAAGAGCTTTTGTTCCAAAGAGCCAGATACCGCTCCATGGGCCGTTGCCGTCCTGCATGAAAATTCTCTGGAGTTCATGGTAAGTGCCCTGGTTGCCCGGTATGTCGGAAGTATCGGCAGTGACCACACCGGTAAGAGTTACTCTGTATCCCTGATAAGCGCCGTAGCCGCTGCCAAGCGGGCTGTACTGAACGTCCTTAATTGTAACAGGTCTTTTAAGAACCATATAAAGGTAGTTGCTCTTTCCTACACCTGCCCCGCCGGGGTTGGTTGCCGTCTGGTTAAGGTTGTCTTTTGCCCAGATGTAGAAATCAACCAGTGCCGAGTCCTTTGCTATGCCTGGAATAGTGGCTGTGAAAACTGTAGTGTCTTTAGTTACCGTCATATCAAGGCTGTCGTATGGGCTGCCGTTAACGCGATAGAAAAGTTTTGCGCCTGAAATGGACTGTCCTGAAAGTGATACAATAGAAGCTGTAATGTTAACTGCCTGGTTAGGAGCAACTAAAGAGGAATTCCTCTTAATGCCGGAAATAACAGGCGGCTGAACACCGATACTGATATCGTTTGGATAAAGGGGTGAAATATAGTATCCTGCCGGTGTAGTACCTGAAGACCAGCGGTCAGTAATTATACCTCTGATATAATTCAGTTTAGCGCCGTTCTGGGGCAGAACATAGCCTTTGTAGTTGCTGAAGAGATATTTTCCAATGGCGTTATAACCTGCCTGGGCATACATGTACATCTTATTGCCCTTGGAATCATTTATTACGAAAGAGCCGTCGGATGTATTCCTGTCGCTTACAGTCACGTCACGTATTATGACATACATATTCTCATATTTTTCAGCAAGCGGGTTCATAACGTCGTTTGAAGTAAAATCGCTTATTTTCAGTTCAATTGCAGCGGGCCTGTTTGCAGCCTGTGAAAGTGTATTGATCGGAACAGGAGTAGGTTTTTGTATCAGCATAAATTCAGTAACAGTATTGTATTCAGTTGCATATCCTGTAAACTCGATATACTGGGCTGAATCTGCCGAGGAGATATTGGTAAGGTCTACCCCGTTGGCGTCAACCTGAGGTCTTGAATAAATCTGCATTCCTCCCCACTCTTTGCTTGAGTCCTGAACATAAAGGACGAAGGCCGAAGAGCTGCCCGGGAAAATAAAGGGCTGGTTAGCAGTCGGGTTTTTCGAATCAAAGGGCATATTCGGATCCCTCAAGGTGCTGTGCAGAGCGAGAGCGCGTATTCTGACGGTATCTTTCAGCGGAGCGGAATTTACCCCCGCCTTAAGGGAATCGTCAGGGCGGTACTGTACGTCTCTGATAGTTTTTAAAGGATATACTTTCTGCGCAAATGCTGAAGCGCTTAACAAAGCTAAAAGAACCAGAAGGTATCTTATTTTCATAGCAAGCCTCATAATAAGTTAAAAAATATCCGGAACACCCTGTTTCTGGCAGGGCTATTGAATAATCATTTATTTGACAATCAGGAATTTCCCGGTTTTAATATCCCCGGTTGCGGCATCCTTTACTGTGAAAAGGTAGAGTCCGCTTGCAATGGCCTGGTCGTTATCCGAGATTAAATCCCAGGCCTGTTCGCCGCCAGACATTATCTGCGTCTGGTCCTTGGCATAAGTTTCAAACCATCTCAGGTCGCTACCGTTGCTGTTGGAGTCATGACGGATTCTCCTTACAATGTCGCCGGCCAGCGTATAAATTGTGATTTCGCAGTTAGCCGGGAGGTTGTAGAAATAAATTTTTCTCAGTCTTTCGGAATTGCCGTCCCAGTACGCGTTGCCGTAGTACGGGTTGGGATAGACGCCGACCTGAGTATTTTTATCTGAGGTGGGCAGTGTACCCGGTATAACGCGCTTTGAAGAAGCCAGAACGCTGGATTCCAGGCTTTCAAGCTGATTTGCAGGGTCGCCCTTGTCAAAAGCTGTAACGGAATATGTATACTGCCATCCGTTTAAGAGGTTATCGACTTCATATTTGTAATAATACTTTGTAGTATCGCCGGGGAAAGTTACCGGTTCACTAAGTCTTACCTTTGAAAATCCTGTATTATAGCCCACTGAATTCTTAAGGCTGTCGAATTCAGCTAAAAGAACGAGAGAGCCTAAAATATCCTGTGTTGAGGTAAGATCATATCCGGCATTTGTTCTATAGAGTCTGTAGCCTTCAAAGTCCTTTTTTGAGGAGATCGGGTCAATGGAACTTTCGGCATGTTTATCCCAGTAGATTGTAACCTTCCTGTCTTCGGGCACAACCTTTACCTGAGGTGAAGAAGGAGGAGCAGGAAGTATAAATCTTTTAATCTTCCCGTCGCCGTCCAGATCCTCGCCCGGATCCAGCACACCGTTGCCGTTTTTATCCTCGCCGTTATAAGCTCTTAAGGCCCAGCCGGCGTTAGTAAACAGGTTTTTCTTTTCTTCCTTTGTATCAAGTGAAGCAGGATCGTTGCCGAATTTCTTTGCGCAGACAATAGCAAAGGACACGTTTACTGAATCGCCCGGAGCAATCTGTGAGAACGGGCCTGAAGTAATTAAAACAGAGCGGTTGCTTGCGGCCTGAAGCAATGCGGGATTTATGTTTGAATATTTAATGCCGTCAGCAAAGTATCCGTTCATTTTCTCGTATCTCTGCATATCATCCATCGGTGTAAAGAAAATGAGGTCGCTCGTATTAGAGTGCGTCCAGCTGACGAAGTTAGCATTTTTGCTTGAAGGAGTTGCTCCAAGGTACTGAATGCCGACATAGCTGTCTGTAAATCCGACATCGCCGTTGGAATCAAATTCATATGCAATCCTGAGCGAATCAGCATAGCCGTTACCTCCGTGAGTAAAGAAACCGCTGGTGCCGGGAGGTGAGACGATGGTGTTTCTTACCACAGTGTCTGTCCAGAGCCCCACATAAACGCTGTCTATATATTTATTTGAAACATTCTTAATCCAGTAGTTCATAATTACGAAGAAATTGGCAAACGAATAGTTCCAGGCATAGGCTTCCTGGTGAACTGTAATGCCAAGCGGAGTATGGTCCGGAATAGGTTCATTATTCGAGCCGATCAAAACCTTATTGGTGTCAACAAAATCCATCACAAAGTCCTGGTGAGAAACAGCCCTGGGGCTGAAATTTTTTGATGTCAGCAGGCTGGAGCGTTCAACAATACGGCTTCCGGGGAGGTTTGTATATTCAAAGCCGCCGCCGCGCGAGGATACCGAGGACTTGTCGACTGCCCCTGTAGTTACAAAGGGTCCGGTCTTGCCCGAACCCGAGGCATCCTTGCTCAGGTAGCCTCCCACCCAGAGGCCGCCGGCAAAAATGTGCTCAATGCCGCTGCCTAATGGATATTCGCATGAAGGCTGTTTGGGCCACGTTCCTGAAAAACCGTTGCCGTACATGCCGAAATTTGTAAGCGTAAGTCCAACGTTTCCGACATTTGTAAATTTGGAGTTATCATCGTCAGTTGTCTTACTTAATCTTTTCTGGCTCTCCTGTGCAAAAAGGCAGCAGGAAGAAAAGAATATTATTGAAAGGACTAGTATAAATTTTGTTTTCATTAAGCTATTTCATTAATGGTATATTTTTAGGCACAAAAAAATAAACATTATGAATGTCTATAGCAACTAAATTCTTTTAATTTTGGAAAGTAATTATAAGATGCGTGCGGGACGAAAAAGGGACTATAAGGTAGTGCTTCCGGAATTTTACTCGTTGACGAGAAAAAAGTAAATAAGTGCCCCGAAATTTACCTGTAGAGCGCCAAAGGCTATTCCGCTGTAAAGGTCATACCTGTTTGTTCTGTCCAAAAGCGCGCCGTCTTTACTCAGGTTATATTCGTCGTATGCATTATTTGCCTTCATTTTGTAGTAAACCGCTGTGGTTCCCAGGCCTACGGCAGTCCCAAGCAGAATTTTGAACAGATCGGTCTTAAAGAAGCTTTCAGAGGGTCTTTTGCCCAAAAACTCTAAATCTACAACAGGATTTTCTGCAATTTCTCCGGCTGTCAGGAACACGGGCCTGTAATTTGTCTTTTTAATTTCAACCCGCGGTATGGATTTATATAACGAGATGGGAGTGCTCCCCAGGAGCGAGTCTCTGTAGAATACTTCAGCGTTGTCGGGAACGGTTCTTAAGAACAGGGTCTGCTTAAAGCTGTATTCCAGGTTTTTTGTAATGCCGCACTGAGTAATATTGACTGAGTCCTGTATTTCCTGCCCCCCCCATTTCCGGGCTTCATCTTTTATCAGTATCTTATATCTGCCCCTTTTGACCTCCTGCGAAGTATGGCCCGTTCCGATAAAAGAATCGTTGAGAAATATCACTGAAGATGAATCCCCCGTGGAAATCTTCAGCACCGAGGTGCATTCCTGTGCCTTTAGGGCAAAAAGAAAACCGGCAAGAACGAAGAGGAAAATGATATTATTTAACACTTTCATAAGCCATCACCTTTCCATTTTCTATTCCCAGGAAAAGAGTTCCATCGTAGTAAACCGGGGAGAGCTTGGCTCGTCCCTCAAACACCATCGTCTTAGCGATCTTACCGGTGCGTGAATTTATCAGATATAGCCTTTTATCAAGATCTGGCTGCACGAGGTAATCCTTGAAAAGCAGGGGTGTGGTATTTATAAGCCCGCCGGTGGAAATTTTCCACTCAAGTCTGCCCGAAGTCTTAAGAAACTTGTAGACATCTCCTCTGAGATTTCCAAAGTAGACATATTCATCGTCAAGGACAGGGAAAACATTAATTTTGTATCCCGTTTGATACTTCCAGAGTATGTCGCCGGTATTCAAAGCCAGGGCATAGACTGTGCCCGAGTTATCTGCCGTAAAGACGGTATCGCCTGAAACTGCAAAGCCGCCTTCGAATCCCGTTCCGGTTTTCTTCTGGTAGAAAAGAGAGCCATCCTTTATATTTACGCAGTATACGTTTCCTTTATCGTTCCCGAAAACGAGGCGCTGTCCTGAGAGTGCTGCCGAGGAATGGATAAAGCCTTTGGAGTCGAATTCCCATAACTTCACATTGGCATTGTCATACATAACTGCTTTACCCTGCTCGGTAAGGAAAATTATTCCGTCTTTCATCTTTACCGGTTCGCTTTCAACCTTGCCGTCAACTTCATAACGAGCAGTCTCCTGCCCCGAATGAAAGTTGAAATTGTATATGACCGAGTTATTTTCCTTGTAGCCGGTCAAGGGGAAAGTCAGGATAAACTGATTTACAACAGGAGCAGGAACAATGGAGCCCTTAAATTTCAGGTAGCCTAATTCCTTGCCTTTGTTCATATCGAAGGCATAGATCCTTCCCGACAAGTCGGGAACAAACACATAGTTTTCGTATGCAGTTATGGAAGTAGGAGCAAAGCCGCCGTTAATCTCCCCTTCCCACCTGAGCCTGAGTGTGTCACCCAGGTTTAAGGGGACATAGAACCTCCTGGCCGGATCAGAGCCGAACATTGAATAAGATACTCCGCCGAACTTTGCTTCCGGGATCTGAATTGTGCTCGAGCAGCCGGCAAATGCCAGAGAGGCAATAGACAGACCTGCAAGCAGTATTTTTATCTTCCGGCTATTCATCAGAAGTCCCATCCTATAAAAAACTGATAGAAAAGCTTGGGCTGAAGGCTCTTGAAATTATTCTCAATTTTCTTTCCCATATCATAGCGCAGCGTAATGATATTGAACAGATTAAGTCTGACACCTCCGCCCAGGCTTCCAAAGGTCTCCTCGTAGTGCTTATCCCAGGCGCCACCGCTGTCGAAGAAGAGGGCTCCGCGTATATTAGGGAAAACAAAGTCCATAAATGGAAATCGGACAGCAAACAGGTCAATTAAAGGGAACCTGAGTTCAAGAGAGCTGATCCATATTTTTTGACCTCTTATTCCCCACCTCGGCCAGCCCCTCAAGTCCCAGCTTCCCCCCATAAAGTAACGCCTTGCCTCGCGCCCGTCGTTGTAGAGAAGGGCCGTTCTGAGTGCAAGGGCGCTTTTGTAGCCCAGGCGGAAGTAGTTTCTGTAATCAAATATGAATGTGTAATAGTTTACATTGCTGTATTTGATATCGTTCGTAAAGCTCAAAAGCAGTCTGAAGCGCGTGCCGTCAAGAGGGCCGGTCGGGCCCCAGAGCGAGTTATCGATAACATAGGAAATTGAATTTGTAGCCAGCAGGGCCTTTCTTTCAATAACGTTCTGTATCACCTCTTTGTCGGAATTTGCCAGAGAAACGCTGGCCTCAATTCTGGAGAACTTTGAGAAAGGATAGAAAAGAGTAAAGTAGCCGCCGAAGGCTCTTTCCCAGTAATACTCATCCGAATCCATTATATCGTAGCGCCTTCCCGAGTAATTGAAAAGCCCGTAGGCATAATTAGCTCGGTTACCCACGTTAATTCTTGAAATGGCCACGTTAAAGCTTTTCAGTATGTCGCTCTGTACCTCGGCAGTATTATAAATAAGGAAATAATAATTATCGTTGCTTAAAAGGTCGCTTAGGGATAAGAGCGCCCCGCCCTGTGTACCATAAACCGGGTCGGTTGTAACCTGGCTCTGCGCATAGTCGAGCGTATACTTATTTTCGTATTTAAGTTTTTCCTTAATGGAAGTGCCCTGAAGCTTGCTGGCCACCCATTTGCCGTCGGTCAGCGTAAAATCGAAGGCAACGAACTTGTAGACCGAGTCGGCAGGAGCCTTAAGCTTAATCCTGTAGAGCTGGAAGGAAAACTTCTCAAATGCCGAGGCCACAATTTCATTTTTATTTATGAAAGAATAGTCAAATACGCTTGTAATGAAATTGGTCATCTGAGTCATTCCGGATGGCTGCCGGTCCCTCTCCTCCAGTTTCCAGATATTCTGAATTCCGTCATAATCGGAAGTAAAATAAAGTGAGGAGAAGTCGGGACTGAAGTCGGGGCTTTTGCAGTTAGCATCGCAATAGGTCAGATACCTGATGGAATGGTCACTGGTATTATATTCAAAGAGGTTATATTTTTTCTTAAAAATACCTTCAGTTCTGTCCGAGGCAAAGACGACAGTGCTGTCATTTTTGCCGAAGACGGGGTTAATGTCGCTGTAGTAATCATTTGTTATTCTGGAGAGGCTTCCCAGTGAGTAGTTATAGACAAAAATATCCGAGTAGCCCCGTCTGTCGATCGACTGGAAAACGACGCTTTTGCTGTCACCGGACCATCTGGGTGAAGACATGCTAATTAGTTCATTGTTCTGATAATCCTTAATGATCCTGCCTTCCTTAATTGAATAGAAGTGGAGTGCATCTGTTCCGCCGGTTTTTGTAATAAAACAGATGATGCCGTCTTTAGATACACTCAGCGAGGCATCCAGAAGATGGAAAGCCTCGAAGATCTCTTCTTTTTCGCCGCGGATAAGGATATCGGGATTCGGGCGGTCTTTTTCCTTTTCAAATGTTTTAAGAGGCAGCTCATAAACTGAGGAATAGCCGTCGCGGTTGGCCACAAAATAGATATAGGGTTCCCCGTTTTTATTGTAGAAAGACGGTGAAAAATTAAATCCCATATCCGTCAGTTTCTGCGCCCCGTTCTCAGGCGGGATCTTAGTTTTCATGAGCGGGAAGTAGCGCTGCTTCAGGTAAAAACTCCAGTCACGGTCAATTTCATCAATCGATTTACCGATTGTATATTCCATGAGGTCGTTGAAATTTTCGAACTGCCAGAAGTTATCCATTAGAAGCCCGATTTTTTCATTACCGTATTTTTCGGAAATAAAGCCGAGGAGGTTCTGCCCTTCCTTATACATCTGGAAAGTGCCGAAGATCTGGTAAATGTCCTTAAGTCCCACAAACATGTCGTTTATGACGGCGTCGCGCATAACCATTTCCGCCTGCTCGTCCCAGGTTGTGGACCAGTACTCAGCCAGCCCCTCGGTAAACCACAAGGGAGGATATCTTTCGGTTGTCACCCTGTGGTCAGTAAGGACTCGGTATATTTTATTAGTCATAAACACGTGCACCAGTTCGTGTCTTATGACATGGCGGAAGGCGTCAATTGAGCCCAGATAAGGTATAACAACCCTGCCTTTAAGGAATTCGAAAAAGCCGCCCACTCCCTCAGGAATAAAGCCGGGGGTTGTATTTGTCTGCTGGAAGTGGATATGAGTGTTGTAGAATATGAGGGGAATTCTTCCTGTTACGACGCTGTTGAATTTAACCTTCAGGTCGCTGAAGGCCTCCTCGGCAAAGGAGGCTCCTATTTCAGCCATTTCCTCAAAGTCATCATAGAAATAAATATCGAAGTGCTCGGTTTTTAGCACTTTCCAGTTGAAGTTGTCGTACTGCACTTTATTTCTTCCGAAGAAATAAAACTGTGCCTGCGGCGCTGCCTGCCAGAGCAGCAGAAACAAAAGGAGATATTTAATTTTATTTATCAGCAAGCCGGCTCTTCTTAAAATATTAAAGTTTTTAATTAAGCTGAATTTAAGTCACACCCTAACAACCGGCCGGATAACAGAACTTCCGATTTAAGTGCCTGTTTTCCGGCAGTATTACCTTAAATATTTCTCAATGCTTGATAATTTTCAGCTCCGGGGGGCAGAAACCAGTTCCGAAGTGACATCAAAATTTTCTTAATCTCAGGGGCAGTTAGTCCTTATAAATAATATTACTCAGATTGAGCATTAACTTCTTATGCAAAAATGTTTCCCGGACTTTTTTATACATTATAAGTAATTTTTATTTCAAGATGAAGAGATTTTTAGAGAATATTTCTTTTCACCTCACAAAAAGCTGTTTGTCTGCTGAATTAAATTCTCCGTGAAGAACTTTTCAATTCTTTCGGATACTTCCTGCAGCGATCCCATGCCGAGGCATTCTTCGGTCAGCTCCTGAGCCCTTGAAAAGTACAGGTTTCTAATAATTCTTTTAATGTATGGAATTGAAGAAGGTGAAACGCTGATGGAATCGAGCCCCATTCCGACTAAAAGCGGAATGGCAATGGTATCGCCGGCCATTTCACCGCACATGCTCACAAAGGCATGACCTCTTTGTCCGTTTTGAATAATCTGGCTGATGGTTCTAATGACAGCCGGGTGGAATTCCTGATAGAGCATGGAGACAATTTCATTTCCGCGGTCCACGGCCAGAATGAACTGAATAAGATCGTTAGTTCCGATGCTTAAGAAGTCCACCTCGTCGGCAAATTCCTTTGCCAGCACTGCAGCCGAGGGGACCTCGATCATAATGCCCAGCGGGAGGTGAGCATCGAACTTGATTTTTTCTTTTCTTAACTCATCCTTGCATTCCTTAATGAGAGCTTTGCTTTTCTTGACCTCTTCGAGTGAAACCACCATGGGGAGCATGAGTTTAATGTTTTTATGAACGCTGGCTCTCAAGACAGCCCTGATCTGGGTCTTAAATATCTCGGGGTTATCCAGAAGGAATCTTATTCCCCTCCAGCCGAGGAACGGGTTAGGCTCCTTGATGTCGTGCGGGAGGAACTTGTCGCCTCCGACGTCGAAAGCGCGGATAATGACAACCTCGGGATAGATTTTCTCAGCCAGTTCATGGTAGGATGAAAGCTGCTCTTCTTCACTCGGGAAGGTATCGAGGCCTCCGAAGACCTGCTCAGTTCTTAAGAGTCCAATTCCCTTTGCGCCGTTCTGCACCAGGAAGTCTACCTCATCTGAAATATCGATGTTGCCGCGGATAACGATTTCCTTGCCGTCGAGTGTAACAGCAGGCTTATCCTTCAGTTCCGCAAGCTCTTTATCGAACTGTGTAAGCTTTTCAATTTTATTCCTGTAGAAATCGAGCTGTGTTTCATCAGGCTTTAAGATTACAATGCCGTGAAATCCGTCCATTATCACGAGGTCGCCGTTATTGATCTTTGAGGTGGCATCGTGCGTGCCGACGACGGCCGGGATTTTCAGCGAGCGTGAAACGATAGCGGCATGCGAGGTAAGCCCCCCGAAATCCGTTATATAGCCTTTGACGTTGCTTTTTGAGAACAAAATGGTGTCTGCAGGCGTAAGAGAAGAGGTCACTACAATAACCTCATTTGTAATCTTCGACTGGAGTCTTTTTTTCTGAAGGTTTCTAATTATTCTGTTTTTTATGTCCTCAATGTCATGGCTTCTTTCTTTCATATAAAGTTCATCGGAGGCGTTCATGAGCTCCTGATAGCGTGTAATCTCGTCATTTACAATAAATTCAGGAAGCCTTCTTTCGGTTTCAATTCTTTTTACAATCTGGTCAATTAAGACCGGGTCGTCTAATATCATCAGCTGGGCTTCAAAAATGGCGGCCCTGTTTTTTCCCATTTTCTCAGTTGCAATATTAAAGACTTTCTGAAGCTCGTACTTGGATCTTTCAATTGCCTCCTTAAGACTTTCAATTGCCTCAGCGATGTCTGAAACGAGTCCGTCTTTAATTTCGAGTTTTTCCTTCTCATAAAGATAGGCATGAGCAATTGCAATTCCGGGAGCGGCAGCTATTCCGTTCAGCATATTAGAATCAGCGACATTTAACTTTTTCACAGTTCGTCAAATCCTCTGTTAAAATAATTTGTAATTTCCTCTGCAGCTTCGCTTTCATCCTCGCCGTCAAAGACCAGAACAAGTTCAGATCCCTTCTCAGCAGCCAGCGTCATAACGCCGATAATGCTCTTGCCGTTTATATTCAAGCCGTCTTTATTGATAAAAAACTCAGATTTGTACTTAGCCGCAAGTTTTACAATAGTAGCAGCAGGCCTGGTATGAAGACCTGCGTTATTGACAATTACAACTTTCCTTTCAACCATTTTTTAATAAAACCTTTAATTTTTAAAGAATTACTAAAACTTTATAACTATAAATTCCATCAATATGATGAAACTATCAATTTATTTATTTCTCTTTATAAGCGAAGTGGCAAGATGCTCAAGGGCTGCGCGGGCTTCATCATCTTCAATTGCCTTCAGGCTTTTGAGTGCAAGCTTCGTATAGCGCGTGATCTCTTTTTCCGTTTCCTCCAGTATGCCGAGCTTTATGTAAAGGCTTCTGTACTCATCAACCTCTGACTTCTTAATGCCTTTATTCCTGACGACATCAAGCAGTTTTTTCCTGTCGCGTCCTTTGGCTTTTTCGAGAGCCTTTATAAACAGAAAAGTTTTCTTCCCCTCCACCAGATCGCCGCCTATAATTTTTCCGAACTCAGCCTCCTTAGCCGTTATGTCCAGCAGGTCATCCTGGATCTGGAAAGCGACGCCCAGGTTACGCCCGTAAGATGCGAGGGCTTTGACCTTCTTTTTACTTCCCCTTCCGATCTGCGCCCCGACAGAGCAGCAGACTTCCAGCAAGGCCGCGGTTTTTTTATTTATCATTTCAAGATATTCTTCCAAAGATACATCTTTTCTTACTTCAAAATCCTTATCCAGGCTCTGCCCTTCGCAGACTTCAACAACACCCTGTGTAAAAGCTGAAAGGACCGACTTATCGTTTTCCTTAGAGTCTTTGAGTAAAGTAAGATATGCCACGGCCAGAAGGTTGTCTCCAGTCAGAATTGCCGTACTCAGGTCGTATTTTTTATGAGTAGTCAGCCTGCCGCGTCTTTTATCGGCGTTATCCATTATGTCATCATGCACGAGTGTAAAGTTATGCAGAAGCTCCACTGCAGCGGCAGCATTGTATGCCTGCTTAAAGTCGCCTCCGGCAGCTTTAGCCGAAAGAAGCACAAGCAGAGGTCTTAGTCTCTTACCGCCGCTTTGCATAATATACTCACAAGGTCCATAGAGCGAACGGGGATCTTTACTTACCAGAAGTCTGGAAATTTTATCTTCAACCTTAATTCTCAGTTTTTCAAAAAGTCGGGCATAATCGTTTTGAATGGCTTTCAATATAACTCCTCTTTTTTAATCAGTTTGTTTTTCTGCAGTTCTTCCAGACTTTTTGATCCGGTCAGATACATTACGTTTTTGACAGTATTAAACCAGTCTGTAACAAGTTCCTTAACTCCCTCAATCCCCTTTTCATCAAGCCTCTGAAGTATAATCCTGGCCGAGGCAGTCATGTCTGCTCCCAGGGCAATTGCCTTTGCGGCCTCCAGGCCGGAATTTATTCCGCCCGAGGCGATAAGGAGGAAATCAAATTCATTTTTCAGTTTTTTTACCTCCCTGATGCAGAATGATGTCGGAAGCCCCCAATCCCAGAAGGGTGAATTCTTATCCTCTTTATTTCTTAAGATTTCCACTCCGGCCCAGCTCGTCCCGCCTGCTCCGGCAACATCAATAGCCTTTACGCCGGCATCAAGGAGTTTTTTTGCCGCCTCAGAGCCGATTCCCGCTCCAACCTCCTTTGCAATGAGGGGAGTTGAAATATTTTTGGAAATCCATTCTATTTTCTTCAGGAGTCCCTTGAAATTGGTATCCCCTTTTTTCTGCATGAGTTCCTGCAGCGGGTTCAGGTGTAAGACCAATGCCTGGGCTTCCACGAGATCAATTAAAAACCGGATGCTGTCAATTGAGTCCATCTGAACCAGCTGTGCGGCCCCGATATTGCCAAGTATAGGGATTCGGGGTGCGTTACGTCTGACCACCTTATAGGATTCGGCATAACGGCTGTTTTCGAGCGCCTGGCGCTGGCTGCCGACGCCGAGCGGGATGTTTAATTCACCTGCGGCAAGAGCAAGCTGCGCGTTAATGTTTTCAGCTTCTGTTGTTCCGCCGGTCATGCATGAAATTAGAAAAGGATAACTTATCCTGCTACCGAAGAAGTCGCGGCTTAGGTCGAGTTTATCCAGTTCAACTTCAGTAATTGCATAATGGACAAAATCGTACATCTCCAGACCGCTTGTCTTTTCTCTGAAGGCAACTTTATCGGTCAGGCAGAGTTCAATGTGCTCTTTTTTTCTTTTTGGGATCTCTCCCGAAGAGGCATTATCCATCAGGCAATAATATTGTTAGTAATAATTGAAGGGAAAATATAAAAATTATCAGATAAAATCCTTATTTAGCACGATTTTTTTACTGTTTTAGCTTTCCGGGAACCGCATTAGATGGACTTAAACAAACTTTTTAAAGAAAACCCCGCCTAAAATTTGATTTGGTGGTTAAAATCAGCTAAATTTTCTGCCACTAAAAAATGTGTTCTTCAGGTTCAAACTTCATAAAAAGGACCGGTAAAAATGGAAAAAAAGCGATTAAACTTCTGGCAGATCTGGAATATGAGTTTTGGTTTTCTTGGGATACAGTTCGGTTTTGCGCTTCAGAATGCAAATACGAGCAGAATTTTTCAGACCCTGGGAGCCAGCGTGGACAACATTCCTATTCTTTGGATTGCAGCTCCAACAACAGGACTGATCATCCAGCCGATTATAGGTTACATGAGCGACCGCACCTGGGGACGCCTGGGCCGGAGGAGGCCATATTTTTTGACGGGAGCCATACTGGCTTCTCTTGCATTGCTGATAATGCCTAACTCCCCATATCTCTGGGTGGCTGCAGGCATGCTCTGGATAATGGATGCGTCGATAAATGTTTCAATGGAGCCTTTCCGTGCCCTGGTAGCAGACCTCCTTCCCTCTGAACAGCGCACGATGGGTTTTGCAATACAGAGCTTTTTTATCGGAGTGGGTGCCGTCGTGGCCTCAGCGCTTCCATACATCTTTGATCACTGGTTTCATGTCAGCAACACGGCCGCCGAAGGTGAGATTCCGGCATCAGTAAGATTTTCTTTTTATGCAGGCGCCGTGGCATTTATAAGTGCAGTTGTCTGGACCGTAGTAAAGACAAAAGAATATCCTCCAAAGGACATAGAAGCTTTCAGAAAGCAGAAAAGTGAAAGCGCTGGATTTTTTGCAGGCGTGGAAGACATTTTTAAGAGTTTCGTGCATATACCCAAAACCATGGCCCAGCTGGCGGTGGTTCAGTTCTTTACATGGTTTGCCCTTTTTGCAATGTGGATCTATACAACGCCTGCCGTTACAAAGCACATTTACCATACAGTTGACACAGCCAGCGCTGCCTACAACGAAGGAGCCAACTGGGTGGGAGTTCTCTTTGCAGCCTATAACGGTTTTGCCGCCATCTGCGCATTTCTGCTTCCTGTAATAGCGAAGAAAACAAGCCGCAAGATTGTCCATATGATCAGTCTTGTAATTGGAGGTATTGGTCTGGCATCCATTTATGTAATTGGCGACCCCACGATATTACTTGTTTCAATGCTTGGAATAGGTCTTGCCTGGGCAAGCATACTTTCAATGCCTTATGCAATTTTAGCCGGAGCGCTTCCTCCGGAGAAGATGGGTGTTTACATGGGAATATTCAATTTCTTTATTGTTATTCCGCAGATACTGGCCTCAGCCATACTGGGTTACTTTATGAAGACATTCCTACAGAATGAAGCCATTTTAGCGCTTCTGCTTGGCGGAGCATCCATGATACTGGCCGGAATAATGGTGCTCTTTGTTAAGGACGTGGATGAAAAATAATATTTTCTGATTTAAAGCAGCGGGTATCTTTTAATATAAAGTATTCCCGCTGCTTGTTTTGTAAAACGTGGTTTTAAGATTGGAATTGTGGTTTTTACAGCCTTAGTCCGGTGCTGTTGGTATAGCGGTTTTCAAAGCCGGGCCCCAGGCTCAGGCTGCTGTCATTCATGTCAAAAACTTCAACAATAAACTTTTCGCTTTTCCTTTCTTTTATGCTTTTCTTTATTTCTTTCTTTAACTCCCTGGAAACAGAACTGAAACTGGTAGAGCAATAGCTCCCTTTTGAAGTGGAAATCTTAATAATTTTCATCTTTTATGCCTGATAAATAATCGAACATGTACTTATATTTAAGATACAATAATAATACCTCGTGTCAAGTTTAATTCATATGCATGGGGGAGGGGAGGTTCAACGTGCAACGTTCAACGTTCGACGTTAAAACAATAGTAGGGGCGGACGGCGCCCGCCCCGGTTAGATAGTCCCTGTTTAATGTGCCTGGGAGGCAAATTCTTTGGTTTTTGGGACCGTTTTGGCTTCTTCTTTTACCAGGAACCACAGTAAAGCCGAAATGGTAAGCGATACACCGCTAATAATGAATATTATATTCTTGTCGGGCATGTTCTGCACTAAATAGCCCGATCCGTAACTTGCAAAAAGCTGCGGAATTACCACTGACAAGTTGAATATACCCATATAAAATCCCATTCTGTTCTTGTTCACCTTTTCAGAATATATGGCAAAAGGAAGGCTTACTACGGCGGACCAACCTATTCCAAGCACAGCCATGAGAATGTAGAGCATTATAGAGCTTTTCCCGAAGGCTACAATGCCGAAGTACCCCAGCGCCATAATTGCAACGCAGGAAATGTGGGTCTTGATGCGCCCTATCTTTTCTGACATGGGCTCCAGCACAAATGCCGGCAGTATAAAGCCTACGGTATTCAGTATTGCAAATGAAATTGCAATGATCTGTCCTGTTTCAGTTTCCGATGCAGGGTTGAGTTTCTGCTGTATATAAGCGATGATGTAGATAAACATAGTCTGCACGCCGAGCCATGTAAAGCCGTGGGCAAAATAAATCTTAAAGAGCTGAGCGGTTTTAACTTTAGGCTGTACGTCGTTAATTTCATTTAATGAATTTGGAAGTTCATCGGCTTCCACGCTCATCGGTTCAGTAATAAAAAGTGTAGGCAGAATTGAGAATAAAAGAACAATGCCAACACCGGAGTAAATTAAAGTATAATTGCCGAAAATTGCACCCACAACGTAAGCCAAAACGCCGAAAAATCCGGATATTGTCTGCATCCAGGTATATCCCTTAGTTCTGGGATTTCCCTCCGGAGTCACGTCGGCAATTACCGAGCGTGTCGGGTTAAAGCTGACATTAATGGCAAGGTCGAGTGTCAGGGCTACAACAGTGGCGATAATAAGAAGGCTTTTTACGCCCAGAGCGGCGCCAATTACGTGAATGTTAGGCAGGGCAAGGAGCATAATAGCCGCAAGAACGCCGCCGACTAATATAAAAGGTCTGCGTCTTCCGCCCCAGAGCCAGACCTTGTCGCTTATCATGCCTATAATTACCTGTCCTAAGATGCCTGCCAGGGGTCCCGCCGCCCAAACAAAACCGACCTCATCAATCCTGAGGTTATATTTGGTAGAAAGAATCCAGCTTAGAGCCGATATCTGAATTGAAAGTGCAAACCCCATGGCCGTTGCCGGCAAGCTCAGGACTGCATAGAATGAATTTGTCAAGCGTTTTTGAATCCCTAACATAATTTATCCCCTGTATAAGGTTCTTTGTTTAAAGGTAGACTGTTAATTGTTCAATTTGCAAGTTAACCTGTCCAAAAGAAATCTGCAAAACAAAGATATAAAATATAGAATGAATTTTATTATTCAAAGTTAAATTCCACAAAGTAAAGTCTTTAGCACTAAGGAAAGAGAATATTGTCTAAACTAAAATTCAGGGTGCAGGTATAAAATCCTTCATTTATTCATGAATATTTTTTACATTTAATGTTTTAAAACAGAACTTTTTATAAATGCAAAATTTTCTTGCATTTATTAGGCAATAAAAATAATTTTGTAGGTTTATTTTTCTATGGCTGGCACTCAGGAAAAAGACGTCGCTGTTAACAGAAAAGCCCGGCATGAGTATTCAATTCTGCAGACTTATGAGGCAGGAATTGTTCTTCAGGGAACGGAAGTTAAATCGATCAGGCAGGGAAAGGCTAATCTCCTGGACAGTTATGCCACGCTGAAAGATGGTGAGCTTTGGTTAGTCAATTCACATATCAGTGTTTACGAACAGGGCAACATCAACAATCACGACCCTTTAAGAACCAGGAAACTGCTCTTAAATAAAAGTGAGATCCGCAAGCTTATCGGGAAAGTAAAGGAAAAGGGACTTACACTTGTTCCTTTAAGGCTTTACTTCAAAAATGGTAAAGTTAAAGTGGAGCTTGCCCTGGCAAAGGGAAAGAAAGTATACGACAAGCGTGAGGACATTGCAAAGCGCGATTTCAAGCGGGAAATGGAAAGAAAGATTAAATACTAAAGACTTTCCCCTGGTTAAGTTTTCATCTGGCCTGAATTATTTTGGGTTAGAAATTTGAGAAGGAATTTTGAATTTTAATACATACATTCATTCGAATGGCATTTCAATATTGAAAAGGTTATAAATTATCTTAAAAGATGATAGAGAGAACAAAATTTCCCCCCATTAATGAACAGATGGACCTGATTAAACGAGGGACCACTGAAATCATTCCTGAAGATGAATTAGTAAAGAAGCTGGAAAATTCATTTAAGACTAATAAACCGCTGAATATTAAACTTGGCTGCGATCCGACCAGACCCGACCTGCATCTGGGGCACTCGGTTGTCTTAAGAAAGCTGGCACAGTTCCAGAAGCTGGGGCATCAGGCTATACTTATAATAGGCGACTTTACCGGCATGATAGGCGACCCGACAGGACGCAATACCACGCGCCCCCCTCTTACGCTTGAAGAGGCAAGAAGTAACGGTCAGTCCTACTTTGAACAGGCTTCAAAGATTCTGGACAGGAACAAAACCAAAATTGTCTATAATTCAGAATGGCTGGGAAAAATGACTTTTGAGGATGTCATAAAACTGGCATCCAAATATACTGTTGCCAGAATGCTCGAGCGCGACGATTTCACAAAGAGAATGAAGGCATCGGAGCCTATAAGCCTGCATGAACTTCTCTATCCCCTGGCGCAGGCCATGGACTCGGTTGCAATTGCAAGCGACGTGGAACTGGGGGGAACTGACCAGAAATTCAACCTTCTCGTCGGGCGCGATATTCAAAGGGAATTCGGCATGGAGCCTCAGGTTATTCTTACCATGCCGCTGCTGGTTGGAACCGACGGCGTTGAGAAGATGAGCAAGTCCTACGGCAATTACATCGGCATAAGCGACCAGGCAAAGGACATTTTCGGGAAAACACTTTCTATTCCCGACAACCTTATATATACATATTTTGAACTTGCAACTGACATTCCAAACAGTGAATTAAAGGAACTCGAAAACTTTCTTTCAGAGCCGGGCAATAACCCGCGCGATGCAAAACGCAGACTGGCAAAAACACTTGTCGGAATGTATCACACCACCGAGGCTGCCGAACAGGCAGAAAAGGAATTTGACAGAATTTTTGTCGATAAGGGGCTGCCCGATGAAATCGAAGAGTATAAATTCGACAATGTGAAGGAGATCGGGATTCTCGAGCTGATTCTCAAGGTGAATTTTGCTCCCTCGAAACAGGAGGCCCGCAGACTAGTGTTACAGGGAGGAGTTACTGTTGACGGCGAAAGAGTCGATGATATTTCTTCAGTAATAGCATTAGATAAAGAAAAGATACTTAAAGTAGGAAAAAGAAAATTTATTAAAATAATCAGTTAAAAAGGAGATGATAATTTGTATGTACCATCAAAAATATTTTTTACCAAAGGGGTAGGAAGACATAAAGAATATCTGCATTCATTTGAAATGGCACTCAGAAGCGCCGGAATTGAAAAATGCAACCTGGTTACCGTAAGCAGTATTTACCCGGTAGGCTGCAAGCGCATTTCAAAGGAAGAGGGCTTGAAGGAAATCAACGCCGGACAGATAACATTTTGCGTTATGGCCAGGAACTCTACAAATGAACCTAACCGTCTTGTAGCCGCTTCACTGGGAGTTGCACTTCCTGCAGATGCTACACAGTACGGCTACCTCTCAGAACACCATCCCTATGGCGAGACGGAAAAGAATGCCGGCGATTATGCCGAGGATCTGGCTGCTCAGATGCTTGCAACGACTCTCGGAGTGGATTTCAATGCTGATACTGACTGGAATGAACGTGAACAGGTGTTCAAGATGTCTGGTAAAATAGTTCGTACATTTAATGTAACCCAGTCTGCTGAAGGCGAAAAGTCAGGTCTCTGGACCACGGTAATTGCCGCAGCAGTAATGCTTCCATAAAAATTCATATAGATTAATAAATGGATACTCACTTTATTTTTTGGGTGATATTTGCGGTTGTAGTTTCTGCAATGTTTTATGTGGACCTGTATGCCACAGAACACAGACAGGGTACGGTCGGCATAAAAACAAGCTTAATGTGGAGCGGCATCTGGATAGGTGCCGCCCTGCTGTTCAACCTCGCCATTTATCTCTTCATGGAAGGGGGCCACTCAAAGTCTCTTGAATTCCTGGCCGGCTACATAATTGAAAAGTCGCTTTCGGTTGATAACCTTTTTGTTTTCATCATGATCTTTAAGGTAATGGGAATCGAGGAGAAAAATCAGCCGCACGTTCTCAAGTGGGGCATCTTAAGCGCCATCGTAATGAGAATAGTTTTCATTCTGGCGGGGGTAGCCCTTATCAGCCTGTTTCATCCTGTTATTTACATATTCGGTATTCTCCTGTTTTATGCCGCCTACAAGATGGCCTTCGGAGGCGAGGAAAAGATCAATCTGGAGCATAACCCGCTTTTCAGGTTCGCTTCCAGGAAATTTAATCTCGTTTCAAACTACAACGGGAAGAAATTCTTCGTAAAGCAGCAGGGAAAGACATATATCACTCCCCTGTTCCTTACATTCCTGCTCATTGAGTCGGCGGACCTGATATTTGCAGTCGATTCAATTCCCGCTGTAATAGCAATCACAAAAGATATTTTTGTTATCATTACATCCAATATCTTTGCAGTTCTGGGCTTAAGAGCGCTTTACTTTGCCCTGGCCGGAATTGTAAAACTTTTTACTTATCTCAAGTACGGGGTGGCCGTCATACTCTTTTACGTGGGCGTTAAGATGATCCTGTCCGACATACATCCCATCCCAACAGAAATTTCATTACTGCTTATTGTCTTCTTTCTTGCCGCATCTATTATTCTTTCACTGGTTTTTCCCAAAAAAGAAGAGCCGGAAAGGTAGCGATTGTCGAAAAAAGCTCTGTTTAACTTACCCTGAATATTAAATAAAATTGTATATTATAGTATAGAATGGATGTTGGCTTTTCAGTATAAAATACTTATTTTTTGTCGATGCATGGCTGAATTAGCAGTTGGAAGAATTGAGGGATAAAATTTTTTGAAATAGTTGTTTAATAGTAAACTAATATAAAAGAAAAGCTATAAAAAAGAGGTTTTGAAGTTTTGACACCAAAGCTACTGGTAATTCCTTCAATTGACATCAAAGACGGCAAAACCGTCAGAGTGGTTCAGGGCATACCCGAACTTGACGTTCCTGAATACGGCAACGATCCTGTTGAAATGGCGCTCATCTGGAGAGCCGAGAATGCAAAATGCATTCATGTGGTGGATTTTAACGCAGCCTGGGATAGTTCGGTTCAGAATCTGAGCACCATTGAAAAGATATGTTCTGCCGTGGTGATTCCGGTTCAGCTGGGAGGAGGCATTAGAACGCTCGATGCAGCCAAAAGAGCCATGGATGCCGGCGTCTACCGGCTTGCTATTGGCAGTCTCGCCATGGAAAACCCCGGGGAATTTAAGAAAATACTGGAGACTTTCGGTCCCAAACACGTTGCTGCAGCTATTGATTCAGTGGATAACGAAGTTGTAATAAGAGGAAGAAAGATCAGGACTCACACCACCCCGCTTGAGTTCGCTAAAAAGCTGAGTGAGTACGGAGTCGAAAGGATTATTGTTACAGACGTTAAAAGAAACGGCATGCTCCTGGGTCCGGACATCGATCTTTCAAGGGCAATTGCTGAAGAGACCGGGTGTAAAGTCACACTTTCCGGCGGCGTCAGGGATAAAGACGACCTCATGAAGATCCAGGATTACGTAAGCTCAGGCATCGACTCGGCAATTGTTGGGCGTGCTCTCTATGAAAATAATTTCCCCTGCCAGAGACTCTGGCGTGTTGCTGAATTCGGCATATTTACCTAAGAAGAGGACCCGCGGTATGGATACTGAAAAAAAAGTCAGGAGGCAGAGCAGCTTCTGGGCAAATTTATTTAAGACGCATGCTGAAAAAAATGAACTTTCGGAGCTCCTGACGTCCACTCCCCCTTTCAGCACCTTTACGGATAAGGACATTGAACTCCTGATGCCGATAATGCATAACAGGATTTTTGCGGCAAATGAATATATATATTTTCAGGACGACCCGGGTACCGCATTCTACTTTATCCAGGAGGGTGAAGTATCTCTAGAGATTAAATTTACTGAAAGTAAAAAACTCAATGTAGGTCATTATAAAAAAGGCGATATTTTCGGCGAACTTTCGATGCTTGAAAATGAAAAGCGCTACGCTTCGGCCATTGCAGTAAAAGATTCCAAACTGATTGTCATCTTTAAGCCCGATCTTGACGAATTTATTGATAAATATCCCAGGAAAGGGATATTGATTTTACGGGGTATCTCTCAGATTTTTGCTCAACGCTTCAGGAATTTAACCCGGGACTATATTAACTTTTTCCAGGGGAATTAGATCATTCTATTATAAATAAAATATCTTTTTCTGAGGAGGAACTGCTCTATGGGAAACCTGATTAAAAAAATTCTTGTACCTGTTGATTTCTCGGAATTCTCCAAAAATGCACTGCGTTACGCCGCTCAGTTTGCAGAAGAGAATGCAGCCGTGAAACTGTATTTGATTTATGTTATTGAACCTGTAATTTATCCTGCCGACTTCAGCATGGGGCAAGTAGCCCTTCCTTCTGTAGAACTCGAAATCAATTTAAAAGCAAAAGACGAACTTGAAAACCTGGCCAAAAAAGAAATTCCGGAAAGCATGAGCTATGAAGTCATAATTAAAACCGGAAAACCTTTTGTTGAAATAAATGAAACGGCATCTGAAATCGATGCCGATCTCGTCATTATCGCCTCACACGGCCATACCGGCATGGAGCACATACTCTTCGGAAGTACGGCTGAAAAGGTAATCAGGAAAGCCCCCTGCCCTGTCTTAAGCCTGAGGAGCCCCATAAAAGGGTTCAGCTACAAGGACGAAAAATAATCGGCATAAAGATGGAAAGTAAAATTCCGGAAGCGCTTGAAGAAATACTAAGCAATAATACAGCCGGTTCGACGGAGCTCTTGGAGCATCTTAACGGCTTTTTTCTTCATAACCCCGGTAAAAAAGATCATTTCGGGGAATACATAAGTTTAGCTTACATGAGGCTTACAACATTTGCCTCAATTCAGAATTACTTAAAAGAACTTAAGGCTGTCCTGGAAAATCAAGGCCCTGAAGAAGTCCGTTCATTTCTGCTGAAAACTGAAACAGGAATGAAGTCTTTTTACCAAAGACTTTATCAGAACGCAAAGCCTGTAATCGGAAATTTTCATTCCGTAATTACGATTTCAAACAGCTACACACTCACTCAGGTTTTTAAGTTATGGCAGAAAGTTAACCCGTCTCTTAGAGTTTTTATAGCCGAATCGCGCCCCAAATGTGAAGGCAGAATTATGGCAGAAAAGCTCCTGAGCTTTGGAATCCGTGTAGAGTTCATTCTGGACAGTATGACGGCTGAATATACTGCCCTGGCTGACGGAGCAATTATCGGAGCCGATATGGTGCTTTCAAACGGGAATGTCGTAAACAAATCTGGCAGCATGCTGCTCGCCCTGGCGGCCAAGCATTACAACAGGCCTTTCATAGTCCTGACAGGAAAAGACAAATTTTCTTCAAATCAAAACTACACGCTGGAAGAATATCCTGCAGAGGAAGTCTGGGCCTACAGGCATGAAAACTTAAAAGTTACAAATCATTATTTTGAAGAAGTGGAAAAAGACCTGATCACACACATCATTACCGATTAAAAGCAGCCTCCGGGCAGATGATCTTTGATTTGAAATGAATTTTTTATAAGTTATCTGACGTAAAAACAAACAACAATTGGACAATTTTGCATGAAGAAAAGACTGATTTTATTACTGCCTTTATTATTTTTAGCTCTTGCTGCCGGATGCGCTTCTTCCGGGAAGGCAGCCGGAGGACACGACGTTATTATTATTCCGCGCTCTGCCTGGGGTGCGCTGGACCCGAAACCCTTTAAGCCGCATGTCCCTAACAGGATTACTATTCACCATGAAGGAGAATACCTAAGCCCCGACAGCAGTGCCGCCGAAAAGATCAAGAAAACACAGGTCTGGGGAATGGGAAAAGACCGCAACTGGGCCGATATCCCCTACCACTTTATGATAGATGCCCATGGTAAAATTTTTGAAGGACGCAACGTCTTTACCGCGGGTGAGACGAACACGACTTATGATCCTACGGGACACCTTTTAATTACATGCCTTGGAAATTTCGAGGAGCAGAAAGTAACCGATGAGCAGCTCAGTTCACTTGTTGACCTTCTGGCATATTGCTGCAACAAGTATAATATTTCTCCCGAGACCATAAAGGGCCACAAGGATTATGCAGACACCCTCTGCCCGGGAAAGGACCTTTATAAGTACCTCCAGGACGGCTCTTTAATTAAAAGGGTCAAAGTAGTGCTCAAGGAAAAGTACGGCAAATAACAGCCGGGCAATTGCTCTTTAACTTTATTTTATTTCCATGTATGAATGCGCTTAGAAGACTTTTATTCGTTATTATCTTATTCCCGGCTATTCTTTCTGCACAGGCATACCTGGGAAATTTCACGTCTTATTCTGCAGGCGGAAGAGTAACACTTGTCAAGGCAGGCAGTGCTGCTCTCCGCTTTATATTCTTCAGGCCTGATATCCTTAAGGTGGATTTCCTTCCTTATCCTGATGCAAAATTTGATTCTTCGCTTGTTGTTGTTCAGGATACAACTGAAGCTGTTCCCTTAAGCCGGACTGAAACAGATTCCACTCTTGAGATCACCTCATCGGAATTAAGAGTTGTTCTCTCGAAATATCCCCTAAGAATAGCCTATTATAAATTACACGGCAATCTTCTCTTAAAGGATAAAGGAGGTTTTTCCGCCAGCGGAAGCAAAAGGAGCGCTGAGTTCCAGATTGAGCCGGATGAGCATTTCTACGGCACGGGTGAAAGAGGCACCGACATCGATAAAAAGGGACAGGCCTTCAGGAGCTATAACACACAGATGGGAGGCTATACCTCCCCGCTTTCACTCATGATGATCAACGTCCCCTTTGTCTCCTCCACGAACGGTTACTCCCTATACTTTGAAAACACTTTTCCGGGCCAGTGGAATTTCGGGCAGAACGGAACACAGGCGCTTTCATACTCGGTTTCCGGAGGAGAGCTTTCCTACTACCTAATAGCTGCTTCCACGATTCCCGAAGAGCTAAGTAAATATACCTGGCTTACAGGACGTCAGCCCCTTCCTCCAAAGTGGGCTTTCGGATTCATACAGTCCAAGTTCGGCTACAGGAATGAAACTGAAGCAAGGACTATGGTTCAGACAATGCAAGAGAAGAATATTCCGATAGACGCCATAGTGCTGGACCTTTACTGGTTTAAGAATATGGGCGACATAAGCTGGGATTTATCCCAATGGCCCAACCCGTTTAAGATGATGAACGACTTCCTCATGCAGGGCGTAAAAACTGTTGTAATTACAGAGCCATATATTACACAAAGCTCTCAGAATTATAATGAGGCCTTCTCTAAAGGCTACTTTGCCAAAAACAGCCAGGGTGCCCCTTACGTCTTCTCCGGATGGTGGAGCTGCGGCGGATGCAATGCTGCACTTTTAGACATAACGAACCCTTTGGCCCGGCAGTGGTGGTGGAACCAGCACCCGGGTTTTTTCGGAAGCCAGCTTGCTGGCATCTGGACCGATCTTGGAGAGCCGGAACGGGATGACCCTTCGATGCAGTACTATATGGGCCCTTCAGATAAAGTGCATAACATTTATAATCTCCTCTGGGCTAAGACAATATTTGACGGCTTTAAGAGTTTCCGGCCCAATGAGAGGCTCTTCAACCTGACACGTTCGGGCTACGCTGGGATTCAGAGGTACTCGGTCATTACCTGGTCCGGCGACGTTGGAAGAAATTTCGGCGGCCTTGCAGTCCAGATCCCGATAATGCTTAACGCGGGACTTTCAGGCCTCGCCTACCACAATTCGGACATCGGGGGCTTTGCAGGAAGCGGCACCACGCCTGAACTCTATGCAAGGTGGATGGAATTCGGCACCTTCTGCCCTGTTGCACGCGCTCACGGAACCAGTCAGCCAACCGAGCCGTGGGCATTCGGATCTGAAACCGAAGCAATAAGCCGGAAATTCATTCAGCTCCGCTATGAGCTAATACCTTATATTTACACCATGGCTTATGAAAACTACACTACAGGAATGCCGCTTGCCCGCCCCTTATTTTTTGACAATCCTCAGGATGAAAAGCTTTATAACATCAGTTCGTCGTACATGTGGGGAAATTCAATGCTTGTCTCCCCTGTTACCTCTTCAGGTCAGACTTTAAAGAGCCTCTACCTTCCTGAAGGAATGTGGATAGATTTCTCTGATGATCATATTTACACGGGAGGCCAAACAGTCACGGTAAGGACCCCTCTGGAAAAGCTGCCGCTTTTTATAAAAATGGGAAGCATAATTCCTATGCAGCCCGCAATTAAAAACACAGAAGAGATCCCGTCGGACACTTTAGTGCTAAGGACCTATCCCTCAGTGGAAAATCCGGGTGAGTTTAAGCTCTATGAAGATGACGGAAAAACACTTTCATATGAGAAAGGACAATTCAGCCAGACAGTTTTTACGCAAAAGACTTTAACTTCAGAAAAAGGAAATTCCCTCGAGCTTACAATCGGAGAGTCCCAGGGGAGCTACACCGGAAAACCTGTTGTCAGGACATATATTGAAGAGGTTCATTTAGTTTCAAGCAGGCCTGAAAATGTTACGATAAACGGCAGAGGGATTGTCTTCTGGCCGTCACTGGCCGCACTGAAGAACACAACTGAAGGATTCTTCTTTGACAGCTTAGCCAGTACACTTTATATTCAGCTTAAGGCATATCCCGACAGTTCCTACAAAATTTCGGCCAGTAACATAAGTCTTCTTACAGACGTTTCAGATAAAAACACTTTAATGAAGTTCCGCCTTGAGCAGAATTATCCAAATCCATTTAACCCCGTAACAAAAATAAAATACAGCATAGCTGAAAGATCCTTTATAAAGCTTACGGTTTATGACATACTGGGGCGTAAAGTGACAACCCTTGTAAATGAAGAAAAACCCCGGGGAAATTTTGAGGCCATCTTTGACGGCAGCGGTCTTCCAAGCGGCATATATATTTATGAGCTTAAGGCCGGCGGGAGCTACCGTGAGACGAAGAAAATGAATCTAGTGAAATAATTTTGCAGTTAACCGGCGGATTTAGTATAATAATGGCCTGTTTTTGATAAATATTTTAGAGAAGAAAATGGAATACAAATTACTTGCCGAAAAAGCCGTTGAGGCCAAAGATAGAGCACTGCCTACATATTCAAAGTTTCATGTGGGCGCAGCCCTGTTGACCCAGGACGGAAAAGTCTATTTAGGCGGAAACATTGAGACCTCATCATACGGACTTACCATTTGTGCCGAGAGGACTGCAGTTTTCAAGGCAATTTCTGAAGGCGAAAGAAAATTCACGGCAATTGCAATTGCAAGTGATGCCCCGGGATTCTGCCCCCCGTGCGGAGCCTGCCGCCAGGTGCTTCAGGACTTGTGCGGAAACATTGACGTAATTATGATCAATCACAAAAGTGAACTAGACGTTAAGAAGCTGGATGAACTCCTCCCTTACGCTTTTAAGGATGAGGACCTGGAAAGCGCAAAGAAATAAGAATTTTTCAACTAGTCAGAGGCTTATAAAGATATGATGGAATTTACTCCGCATTCAACTCCAAATGGAACAGGCTGGATTGAAGTTATTGCCGGCTGCATGTTCAGCGGGAAAACCGAGGAACTCATAAGGCGCCTTAGAAGAGCTAAAATTGCCAAACAGAACGTTAAGATATTCAAGCCCCGCATCGATACGCGTTATTCTGATACAGAAATTGTTTCACACAGCGAACAGTCGCTCCCCTCAATACTGATCGACAATGCGCAGGAAATCTTAAAGCTTGCAGATGATGCTCAGGTAATAGGCATCGATGAAGCACAGTTCTTCTCTAACGACCTGGTGGATGTATGCAACACTCTTGCAGATGAGGGAAAACGTGTTGTTGTGGCAGGACTGGATCTGGACTACAAGGCTCAGCCATTTGAACCGATGCCTCAGATGCTGGCAATAGCCGAATACATCACAAAAACTCTTGCCATATGTGTTGTCTGCGGGAATCCTGCCGACAGAACGCAGCGCACAATTCATTCATCAGAAAGGGTTATTGTCGGCGCTGCCGACTCTTATGAAGCACGCTGCAGAAAGTGCCACTATATTCCGGAATAACCTCATTCTCAGGCGCAGTATTTTTTAATAAGCAAAACTGGTGAAAATGATAAACTTAAACAATAAATATCATAGTCTCGCAGAGACAGTAAAAGATCTTGCTCCCTTTACGCCTGAGGTTGCTCTTATCCTGGGCAGCGGACTAGGTGAATTTGCCGGAAGTGTCGATACAGTTAAATCCATCAGCACCCTTTCTTTGCCCGGTTATCCCCCCTCCACGGTACCCGGTCATGAAGGGAAAATTCATTTTGCCCGGTACAAAGATAAAAATCTCCTGCTTTTCCAGGGAAGGATTCACTTCTATGAAGGCTATAAAATAAGCGAGTGCGTCCTCCCGGTTTTCCTGGCTCATAAACTCGGCTGCAAAAAGATTATTTTAACCAATGCTGCCGGCGGAATTAATCCGAATTTTATTCCCGGCGACCTGATGCTGAACGTTTCTTTTAACTCAGTTAACATTAAAAAAGAGCTTAGCCAGCTCATAGGAATAATTCCCAAAGAAGCAAAGGACAGGATACTCTCCTTTCCCTCACCCGTCCTGAATGAAAAGATCCGTCTGGCCGCTCTTGAGGAAAAAATTCACCTGAGGGAAGGGGTTTATTTTTATGCAAAAGGTCCGAGCTATGAGACGCCGGCCGAAATAAAAATGATGGGCAGGTTCGGAGGCGATGCCGTCGGGATGTCCACGGTTCACGAAGCCGTCTACGCATCGTACCTGGGTATGGAAGTAGCGGCAATTACGTGTGTTACAAACTATGCAGCCGGAATTTCCCCCGTGAAACTCTCGCACAGCGATGTAACTGAAACTGCCAACAAGGTTAAGATGAAGTTTGAAAGTCTGGTTAAGAAGATTATTGAACTGGTTGATTAAACCCGGGGTTTAATCAACCAGCTTTGCAGAATAAATTTGATGAGTGCTATCAACTACAGTTAAAAGTGCGACAATTTGGCTTGAAGCACAATAACTAAAATGACTGTAAGAACTGCCAGTCCTGTAATTAAATACTTTGCCATGGGACTAACCTTAGGCCTAATCAACTCTTCTTTTGAGAGATCCTTTCTAACATAATCTCCTTTTTCAATTGACCATTCACTGTAAGCTGATTTTTTGGGGGACATTTCTATTTCCTAAATTATATAAAATAACAGTTAATTCCAGAATCAGAATATAATTAACATATTATGAAACAATATTGAGTAAAGAACTCAGAACAAGAACATATCGTTAAGAAAAGGCAATCTTTTTCTTACATCCACAAGACTGTCGAAATCAATTTCAGCACATGCTATCACTTCATCATTAACAAGCGTAAGGAGTTCTTCACCCATGGGTGAAATTATGCTGCTGAAGCCGTTATATTCATTGCCAGGGTCCGTACCCACACGGTTAACGGCTGCAACGTAGCACTGGTTTTCAATTGCCCTTGCCTTTAAGAGCGTCTTCCAGTGTTCAATTCTTTTAACAGGCCAGTTTGCAATTATAACCATAAGCCCGGCACGTTTTTTCCCATAGGTGCGGAACAGCTCCGGGAAACGGAGGTCGTAGCATATTGACAGGCCGATATTCCACTTGCCTGAAGAAGAAACGACAGGATTTTCACCCCTTGTATAATGGATGTTCTCTCCGGAGTAAGAAAAAGGATGGATCTTCCTGTATTTGCTTTTAAGTACACCATCTGTCCCGTAATGCACCAGGCTGTTATATATTTTAGAATCAGACTTTTCAATGAAGCCAGCAATTACTTCAGTCTTAAGGCTCCGGGCCGCGTCTGAAAAGTACCGGCATGAACTTCCCTGTTCCTCTTCCGCGAATTCTTCGGAATTCATTGTAAAGCCTGTAAGCGTCATTTCAGGAAATATCAGTAATGAATAATTATCCTTATACTTCTGGATCAGATTATCCAGTTTTAATTTATTCTCCTCTTTATTTTCCCAGACAGGACTATATTGTACTAAACCTATTTTCATAATTATTAAATTTTTGTTCCCAAATTTAACTAAAAATCGTTACAATTTAAAGTTTTAAGAAATGTAAAAAAAGGGATTTTTGAGTATGCATTCTGCTTTCCCAAAAAAGGGCCCGGAACAGCACTGCCCGGCGGGAAACCAAAAAGGCCATGTTGACCTTTTATCAGATATGGAAAGCGCTTAAAAAGAGGATATAGATTAAGAAAATTACAACAAATGTGGCACCAAGAATTCCCAGAAACACAGGTGTGCTCATTCTGCGCTCTTCGGGTACGTTCTGTGCTTTACTGCCGGCCAAATTACTCTTTTCAGGCTTTTCAGGCTGCTCCGACATAAAAATTACATCAGAGGCTGTTTTATCGGGCATCTGCATTGGAGCGGCTTCCATGGAAGGCATTCCGTTAGGATTTACCTTTGTGCCGTTATCATAAAAAACTTTTTCTTTAAGGGATCCGTCCTTATTATATATCAGGTTGGTACCGTCTTTAATTCCGTCTCTGAAATTTATTTCTTCTTTGAGTTTGCCGTCTTCATAAAAAATCCGGGTCAGGCCGTCGTCGCGGCCGTCCGAAAAATTCTTGAGAGCCAGAAGGGCTCCGTTTTCATAGTAGAATTTTGAGGTTCCGTCAGCCACACCGTTCCTGTAGTTCCACTCTCCTTTTAAGGAGCCGCTTTTGTAAAAGGTACGGCTAATGCCTTCCTTCTTTCCGGCAACGAGGTTTTCGTCGCTTTTAACGCTTCCTGAATGGAAGTATACTTTAGTTGAACCTTCCCTCACGCCGTTTTTATAGCTGATCTCGCTTTTAAGCTGTCCGTCTTCATAGTAATAGCTGGTAAGTCCGTGCTGAAGGTCATCCAGGAATTCAATTTCAATCTTCGGCAGTCCGTTATCATAAAATACTCTTGCCAGTCCGTTTTTCTTTCCATTCCTGTAAGGGACAATTTCCTGAGGCGCCCCGTTTTCGCTGAAGAGTTTTACTTCTCCCTCGAGTTTGCCGTTTAAGTAGTACTTTTCCGTGCGGACAGCACCGCTGGTATAGTATGTCCTGAAAAGGCCGTTTTTCAGCCCTTTTTCAATTTCAAATTCTACAGGTTTCTTCATTTTTCGGGATAACTGCCTGTTTGTTCCAAAAAGAATGGATTTATTAATTATTATCGGATTTAACCCGTGTAATTTAAGCAAATTTATTGAAACTGTGTCAACAGGATCATTTTACTTTATTTAATTATTACTTATTTTAGTGATAAAAAAGACTGCCATGAAACCCAGCTGCGGATTTATTTTTCTTTTACTTTTCTCAGGGCTCCTGATAGCCCAGGGAAAAGATAACTCCTGGATAATAGTTAAGAATACCGCAGGCTATCTGCTCCAGGCCGACATCAGCACACTGAAGAAAAAAGAAAAGGCTGATGTTTATGTCTGGGGACTTCAGTCCTACAAAGAGCCGATTGTAATTGAAGGGATCGGCAGCAGGATCTATAAGGTAAAAACTTATTACCTGATAAATACGGAGTTATTAAAATACAGTATCTTAAAAGTTACATATTACGGAAGTGAAAATCGTAGAATAACGGAGTTCAGTTACTTTGACGAGATGCAGCAGCAAAGCGCGCGCTACAACTATCCGATACTGCCCGGTTCGGATGTTGAGGCGATTTATAATACAACGGCAAAATATTTAACAAATTAATTTATTAGGGATCTGCTAATTGGGAAATAAAGATAATTCACATCTGATTGAAGTGCGTAATTCAGGAATACACGGTAACGGTCTTTTTGCAACTGAGGATATTGCCCCCGGGGAACTGGTCTTAATTGTTGCAGGTGAAGTAATTGACGAATCTGAGGCTCTCAGGCGGGAGGCCGAAGACGGTAATGTTTATATATTCTATAACGGCGATTCGTTTATAGACGCGGCCGGGACAGACAAAATAAAATACATAAATCACTCCTGCCTTCCCAACTGCGAGGTTCAGGACAGGGATGAAGCCTCGCTTAATCTTGTGTCCGTTAAGCCGATAAAAAAAGGTGAGGAAGTAACCATAGATTACGGTTATGATGAGATCTACGACCAGTGCAACTGCGATGTTTGCACGGATAAAAAGGATGAATAGCCACGAGCTTCAGCTCGTGGTTACGCGATTCCCCTCCCGTTCGGGCTTTAGCCCCGGATTCCGGGTTTTTTGATTCATTTGTCCACGGCCTGAAGGCCGTGGCTATTCAGTTCAAATGCTCTTAAGCTCTCAGTCTTTACTGTTTACCAGGTAGCGTTTGATCTTCTGTGTTGTGGTCTTTTCGAATTCTGTCTCCCTGATATAGAACTTCTTTATTTTCTTGAAGGACGGAAGCTGTTTATTCGCTTTTTCAACTTCCTGCGCTATCACTTCATTCATAAGCTCATTTGTAATCTTTACATCCTTCTGCTCCGAATATTCAATGAATGCCTCGGCATCAACCACAATCTGGGCTGCAATGATCTCAGTCTCCTTTGCATCCTCTTCGCCGTAGACAAAACATTCGGAAACAAACGGGCTGCGGTTTAAGATATCTTCAATTTCCTCGGGGAAAACATTTTTTCCGCTTTTGGAAATGATCACGTTTTTCTTCCTTCCGCTAATATAGAGAAATCCCTCCTCGTCAAAGCGGCCAATGTCGCCGGTCTTAAACCACCCGTCCTCAAAGGTATCCTGTGTTGCTTTCTCGTTATTGTAATATCCGAGCATAACGTTCGGGCCCTTTGCCCATATTTCCCCGTTACCCTCGCTGTCCTGAGAGCATATCTTAACCTCTACGCCCGGAAGTACAAAGCCTGCAGCATTGTCCCTGAAATTATCCAGCTGGTTCAAGGCAAGTATGGGAGAAGTTTCTGTCAGACCGTAGCCCTGGAGGAAATGGAATCCGAATTCCCTTAATCCCTTTGCAACCTCAGGATCGGGGGCAGCTCCGCCTGCAATAAATATTCTTATTGCGCCGCCGAACTTTTTGTGAATTTCACCGAATATTTTTTTCTTTGAACTCTTCCAGCCTACTTTTTCCAGAATATCTGTAGCCACAATCATCGGTTTTATCATTACCGAGGTGAGCTTCTTCTCGTTAATTGCCTTATAGATCCTCTTAAACATTTTGTCGAAGAGCAATGGAACCCCAAGAAGCATCGTAGCCCTTACTTTCTGAATATCGTCAACAACAGTCTTAAGGCTTCTGGCATAATGCACTGAACTTCCGCAGTACAAGGGGCAAAGAAGTCCGCATGTGCATTCATATGTGTGATGCATCGGAAGTACGGAAAGGAATCGGTCCTCCGGGTACATGAAAAGCATGCTGACCATATCCATAAGGTTGGATGAAAGATTCTTCTGGCTTAACATAACGCCCTTTGCACGCCCTAAGGAGCCGGAGGTAAAAATAATCTCAAAGAGTTCCCCAGGGTTTATATTAGGAAGCTCCTGCGTCTTTGCGGGGCTTTCCTTATCAATCAGTTCCTTCATGAACAAAAACCCGTTTTCCTCAGATGATGAATCCATAGATATATAAATTTTCAGTTTCTTCATCATGGATTTCTTTTCTGAGAGCATCTGCTGAAAGCTGTCGGAGAAAACGATCACCTCAGTGTCCGACTCGTGAATAATATTCAGGATTTCATTTGTCTTAAGGTTACGGTCAATGGGTACAACAATGTAGTTAAAGCATGCTGCAGTCAGGTAAGCGATGGCCCACTGCACACGGTTTTCCCCTATAACAGCAATGTGAGTTTGTTCCTTGACTCCCAATTTCTTTAATGCGTTTCCGAACCTCAATACTTTCTCGAGCAGTTCACCGTAAGTCAGCTTTGAGATTGGTGTGTTATTGATGTCCTCAAGGGCCAGTTTATTTTCGTACTTTCTGGCGCTCTGAAGGAGCATATCCTGAATGGATTCAATGCGGGGTACATTGTAGAGTTTAAGTTCTTTTTTCATTTCCATTGAATAGTTATTAAAGATATCCGCAAATATAATTCTTTTTAAGCAATAAAAAAGCCGCATAGGAAATTATGCGGCTTAAAAAATGAAAAACTATTAAAGCTTTTGTGTTGCGTACTCGGCAAGAATGCCTTTGAGGAGCTCGTAAAAACGTTCAACTGTAGGGATGTTTACCCTTTCGTCAGGAGAATGCGCGCCCTCAATTGTAGGTCCGAAAGATATCATATCAAGGCCCGGATACTTGTCCCCTAAGATTCCGCATTCAAGACCGGCATGGATTGCCTTGACCTCGGGTTCCGAGTTAAAGAGGACTTCAAAGATTTTCTTTGATGCCTTCAGAGCCTCGGACGACATGTCGGGCTTCCAGCCTGGATATCCGTCGCCCTGGCTTATTTCCGAGCCGGCAAGGTCCAGAACCGATTCGACCGTTTGGGCCACATAGCGTTTGGCGCTTTCAATTGAACTTCTCTGGCTTGTGCCGATTACAAGATTGCCGTCGTTCATATTTACGGTTGCCAGGTTTGTAGAAGTCTCAACAAGACCCGGTATATCAGCGCTCATTTGAACGACGCCGTGTGGAAGTCCAAGCAAGGTATTTATGAGCTTCTTCTGAAATTTCTTATTCATTGCGTGAGCGGGCTGTTCATCTTTCCTGGTCAGTTCAACTTTAAGTCCGCTGTCGGAGGTCTTGAATTCATTCTGAAGCTGAGATTCTAAATCGCGAAGAATGCTGAAAGCCTTTTTCTCCTTCGAAGGCTTAATAAGCACGGTTGCCTCGGCTTCCCTTGGAATGGCGTTTCTTTTGCTTCCGCCTTCAAGGTGCACCAGCATAAGGCCTGCTGCCTCCAGAGCCTTAAGCACGCGGCCCATCACCTTTATTGCGTTTGCCCGTCCGGTATTTATATCGAGGCCCGAGTGTCCGCCTTTAAGTCCCGAGACCATAAGGCTGTAGGTATTGAAGCCTTCAACCTTATCTGTATAGTCAACTGAAAAAGTGCCCTGTGTATCGAGGCCTCCGGAGCAGCCCACATAAAAAGCTCCGTCTTCTTCACTGTCGAGGTTAAGCAGGGTCTTTCCTGTAATGAATCCCGGCTGAAGGTTGTTTGCGCCTGTAAGTCCGGTTTCCTCATCCACAGTAAAAAGAGCCTCCAGTGGACCGTGTATAAGATTCTTATCTGTAAGGGCAGCCAGTGCTGCGGCAACGCCTATGCCGTTATCGCTTCCCAAGGTTGTACCCTGTGCCTTAATCCAGTCGCCCTGGCGTTCAAGCTTAAGAGGGTCTTTTTCAAAATCGATATCAGTTCCCTTGTTCTTTTCGCATACCATATCGACGTGGCCCTGAAGAACAATTGTCTTTGCATTTTCATAACCGGGACTGGCCGGAGCCGAGATGACAATGTTGCCCACTTCATCTTCCTTAAGAGGAAGATTATTCTCCCGGGCAAAATTCCTTAAATACTCCCTGATCTTCCCTTCCATTTTTGAGGGCCTGGGAACCTGTGTGATTTCGTAAAACCTCTGCCAGAGTGCTTCAGGCTTTAAGCCTTCAATTACTTCTTTAGACATATCTCCTCCACAAAATTAAACTACATTATTTGATATGTCCCCTTCATAAGAAGGGGCATGAAATATTACTAAGAGGCCCCGGAGAATCCAGCCCTGGGGGCTGCACCTTCTAGGCCTCCGATTCGCTGCTTTCCTTCTGAGCCAGGCGGGCTTTCTTCTTATCCATTTCAGTCAGGAATTTTTTTCTGACACGGATGGCTTTAGGAGTAATTTCAACATACTCGTCGTCTGTAATCCACTCGATTGCCTGCTCAAGCGTCATGACCCTTGCCGGTTCCAGTCTTATTGCCTCATCGGCACCTGAGGATCTCATATTCGTAAGCTGTTTTGTTTTAGTAACGTTAACGCGCATATCCATATTTCTTGAGTTTTCGCCTACAACCATTCCTTCGTAGACCCTTGTAGTCGGTTCAATAAAGAATACAGCTCTTTCCTGAAGTTTCCACATTGCATAGCCCGATGCAATGCCTTCTTCCTGGGAAATGAGAGCGCCTCTTTGTCTTTGAACGATCTCACCTTTGAAGGGTTCATATTTCTCGAAATTGGAATGTATGATACCTGTTCCCTTGGTATCTGTCATAAACTCGGTCCTATAGCCTATGAGTCCGCGTGTAGGTATAAGGAATTCAAGGCGTGTATTGGTGCCGGAAGTAATCATGTTTTTGAGTTCAGCTTTTCTTTTGCCGAGTTTTTCGATAACAACGCCCACGTGCTCTTCCGGAACGTCAATCACTACGTGCTCGATCGGTTCAGCCATAACGTCATCAATTTTCTTCATGATAACCTGGGGGCGGCTAACCTGGAGTTCGTAATCTTCGCGTCTCATATTTTCAATTAGAATTCCAAGATGAAGCTCACCGCGGCCGCTTACCTTAAAGACATCGGGATACTCCGTCATCTCAACCCTAAGGCTGACGTTTGAGCGGAGTTCGCGGCTCAGGCGGTCCGATATATTTCTGGTTGTAACGTACTTTCCGTCCATGCCTGCGAAAGGAGAATTATTAACCATGAAGTTCATTGTAATAGTAGGCTCATCAATATCCATAAACGGAAGTGCCTCAGGCCTTAAGGGGCTTGCAATTGTCGCTCCGATATTAACATCTTCAAAGCCGGCGATGCAGGCAATGTCACCAGCAAAGACTTCTTCAGCTTCAGTTCTTTTAAGATTGTCGAAAGTATAAAGTTTTGATATCTTGCCGTTTTCCTGGTGGCCGTCCTTCTCGATGAGAACGACGTTATCATTAACCTTCAGCGATCCGCTTTGTACAAGACCGATACCGATTCTGCCAAGATAATCATTATAGTCAATTGCGCTTATAAGCATGCGGAAAGGTTCGTCGGGTGTAACTCTTGGAGCCGGGACTTTATTGACAATAAGGTCAAACAAAGGTATAAGGTCCACAGCCTCTTCCTCAAGTCTTAACTTCGCAACGCCCTGTTTTGCAACAGCATAAACAAAAGGAAAATCGAGCTGTTCGTCAGTTGCGCCAAGTGAGAGGAAGAGTTCAAAAACCTCATCGAGCACCTGGTCGGGTCTTGCGTCTTTACGGTCAATTTTATTTATAACAACGATCGGTTTAAGTCCCAGGTCGAGCGATTTTTTTAAGACGAATTTTGTCTGCGGAAGAGGTCCTTCGGCAGCATCGACAAGAAGCAGCACGCCGTCGACCATCTTAAGAGTTCTTTCAACCTCGCCGCCAAAGTCTGCGTGTCCCGGAGTATCGACAATATTTATTTTGATGTTATTATACCTGATGCTTGTATTCTTGGCCAGGATTGTAATTCCGCGTTCTTTTTCGAGGGGGTTGGAATCCATGACGCGTTTTTCTACTGACTGATTAGCCCTAAAAGCACCCGTCTGCTTGAGCATATAATCGACCAGCGTAGTCTTACCGTGATCAACGTGTGCAACAATAGCTATGTTTCTAATGTTATCTTTAATGTCCACAATTTTCCTTCTATTTCTTACTAAATTAACTATGCCTGATGGATAAAATGTCTCCATCCTTTACTATATATTCTTTACCTTCGAGTCTCCAGACTCCGGCTTCCTTGCATTTCTGGAAAGATCCGTAGTGCATGAAGTCGTCGTAGTGAACAACTTCAGCCCTGATAAACTTATTATAAAAATCTGTATGGATAACGCCTGCAGCTTCCTGAGCAGTCATATTCTTCTTAATTGTCCAGGCACGGCATTCATCTTCACCCACAGTCAGAAACGACTGAAGCCCAAGAACCTGATAAGAAGTCTTAAGTATCTTATCCAATGCTGATTCTGTAATGCCGAAATCTTTCATAAAGCTTTCAGCATCCTCCTCAGGCATCTGTGAGAGTTCATACTCAAATTTTGCAAAGAACGGAATCACCGTAAGCTTATACTTGCTGAATGCCTTGTCGATCTGACTAACCACGCCTTCCACCTTATCAATCGAATCCTCGTCGAAGTTAACGGCCACAACGAGCGGCTTTAAGGTCAGGAATTGATAGGAAGCCAGTATCTTTCTTTCAGATTCATCAAAGGTAAGGAGCCTTAAAGGCAGCTCTTTCTCTATATGTTCAAGACATTTTTCTATTAAGGGAAGTTCCCTTTTAGCCTGTTCATTTTTAGATTTCTGAATTTCCTTGGTCAGTTTCTCCTTGCGTGTTTCAAGCAAAGCCATATCGGAGAGGAGGAATTCCGTTTCGAGGAACTCAATATCCCTTACCGGATCAATGCTTCCCTCCGGGTGAGGCACCGCATCGTTTTCAAACTGTCTTATAACATAGAAAAGTGCATCGTTATTCTTGACGTTGTTCAGGAATTCTGCTGTAATCTTAACCTTGCCGTCTTCAGAGACACGGAGGCCCGGTATGTCATAAACCTCAATTGTGGCATTTACCTTCTTTGGAGGGTTGAAGATAGAGGCAGATTTATCCAGACGTTCATCGGGGACCTTTACGACGGCGAGGTTAGCCTTATCGGACTGAGCCGCTTCGGATTCCTGAGTTTTAGTTAAAGTATTAAAAAGTGTTGTTTTTCCTGAGTATTGTAAGCCTACCAAGCCTATTTGCATTTAGCCACCCTTATATATTGCCGCTTTATTTCAATTTAAATTAAAAAACCGGTCCGAAAACAGTGAAAAGTCCAGAATTTTTCGGAATTATCAACGTAATATACGATTTTTTAGTGTTAAATGATAACGGAAAGAATAAGGGCGATATAAATGGGAATAAAGCTTAAGAAACGATCTGGGTATTGAGGGCAATTTCCTCGAGTACAGAAGTAACCTTAAGGCATTCCTGGAGCATTCCGTCGAAGACGCAGGCCTGGCCTTTAACGTGGACTTCGAAAGCGAAGTCGCGTGCAATTTCGAAGGAGCATTTAATAGCCTTAACGAGCTGTGCAATGACCTCGTCAAAGGTATGCCAGTCGTCGTTATAGAGAATTACCTTAAAAGGCAGCCCGACGAGCGTTTCTTCTTCCTGTTCAGGCTTGTACTGCCCGTATGTAGGATCTTCTGCCATATGAAATAAAGCTGTTCGTTTTTGGGGAAAATTACACGGAATAAATTTGCTATTAAAATTACAAAATTGGGAATCATAAAAAAAGGAAAATTTAATTAAGCAACTTTATTAAAATTTAAAATAAATTAACTTAATTTTTTTCATTTTCGAGTTTTTGGTTAAATTATGTTGGTTTGAAATTAGCTTATTTACTTTTTACCTTAATTATATAGGTTTTTTTATCAAAAAAGCATTTTCTTAAGAGGAAAAAGATATGAAGCGATTTAAGAATTATTATTTTTTGTTCATAGTTCTTGCGTTATTTTCTCTGGAGTGCAGTACAGTTCCACTCACAGGAAGAAAACAGCTGGACCTTGTGCCGGCATCGCAGATGCTGTCGATGAGTTTCCAGCAGTACGACCAGTTCCTAAAACAGAATAAATTAAGCACTGATGCCAATGCCACAGCAATGGTAAAGCGCGTCGGGACCAGGATACAGCATGCAGTTGAAAAGTATTTTGCCGACAATAATCTTTCAGATCAGCTAAAGGGCTATCAGTGGGAATTCAATCTCATAGAGAGCAAGGAAGTCAACGCCTGGTGCATGCCGGGAGGAAAAGTTGTTGTTTACACCGGAATTCTCCCCCTTACGCAGGATGAGTCGGGCCTGGCAGTTGTTCTGGGGCACGAGATTTCGCATGCAGTTGCAAAGCACGGGGATGAAAGAATGAGCCAGGCCTTATTGACTCAGCTTGGCGGAGTTGCCCTTCAGGTGGCACTTCGGAATAAGCCCCAGCAGACACAACAGCTCTTCCTGGCGGCATTCGGTGCAGGTGCACAGGTGGGAATACTGCTTCCCTTCAGCCGTACACAGGAAAGTGAAGCCGACCACCTGGGACTTATCTTCATGTCCATGGCCGGCTATGATCCTCACACTGCAGTCCCTTTCTGGGAGAGAATGATGGCGCAGAGCAAGGGGGCACCTCCGGAATTCTTAAGTGACCACCCGTCGGACCAGAACAGAATAAATGCTATTAAAAACGAAATTCCCGAAGCGATGAAGTATTTCAATAAAGGGTGAAATGATAGAGTTTTATTATAGGCTGCCCACAAAAAGGCAGCCTTTTTTATATCAGTTCCAGGTATTTAGCTTTACTAAGAAGATCCTTTGCCATGCGAATGGTTGCACGGTCGACCATGCGCCCTTCAAGCGATACGGCACCCAGGCCCCGGGCCTCAGCAAGCAAGTGAGCTTCAACTATCTTTTGAGCCCGTTCGATCTCCTCCGGGGTTGGAGAATAAACCTCATTTATAACGTCTATCTGTGAAGGGTGGATTGCCCATTTGCCCTCGCAGCCAAGGGCCAGGGACAGTCCGGCAGATTTCCTGAGACCTTCAGGATCGTTATAGTTTCCAAAGGGGGCATCAATTACCCTGAGGCCATTTGCTTTTCCCGAAACAACCATGCGGCTTAAGGCATAATGCCATCGGTGGCCGGGATAGATTTCATCCTCACGTTCCCCGTGCCCTGAAATTGAGATAAGGCGCGCCCCGATGGAGGCTGAAAAGTCGGCAATTCCAAATACAAGAGATTTTGCTCTTGCTGTTGAACGGGCAATTTCAGAAACGTTCTCCATTCCCTCTGCTGTTTCAATGGAGAGTTCCAGCCCAATTCTGTTTTTTATCCCAATATTACTTTCAATGCCGTCTAAAAGGTGGCTTACAAAATGGACTTCGGAAGGGGCGTTTACTTTTGGTATTACGAATGAATCTATCCGGCTGCCTGAGGCTTCCGCAAGACTGATGATGTCCCTGTAAGCAAAAGGGGTGTCAATTCCGTTTATTCTGACAGAAATGGTCTTTCCTTTCCAGTCGATCTCTTTAAGAGATGATAAAACAACTTTTCTGGCATTCTCCTTTTCTTCCACCGGCACGCTGTCTTCCAGGTCCAGCATAATGACGTCTGCATTTGACTTTGATGCCTTAAGGTGCATCTTTTGTATGTGCCCCGGGACCGAGAGAACAGATCTTTGGGGCTTTGAAGATTCCATGGTGTCCAGGTTTTTATCCATAATAGTGTTACCGCTGTTTAATTTTTCTTTTATCCTCACGGATTTGAATAAGGGCTTTCATTACGTTACTGAGGTTTCCCTGCCAGGAAGCTGTCCCGAAGGAATCATATAGCTGTGTGTACAGAGAATAAAGCTCAGTATAAGTCCTGCTGCTTTGAGCATCAGGATGGTAGGATTTTATTATTCCGGTCATTTTCTTTTGGGCTTCTTCAACACTGTTATAGCCTCCTTTTTCCTTTCCTGCTGCAACGCCAGCCAAAATTGCGGCACCCAGGGCTCCGGTCTGTTCACTTTTTGCCAGGTGCATAGCTTTCCCGGTTACATCCGAATAGATCTGCATAAGAAGAGGGTTATTGACTGCCAGGCCCCCGGTGGCGATGATCTCCTGAAAATCGAGCCCGTTTCCCTTCAGTCTGTTTATTATTGTCTGTGCCCCGAAGGCAGTGGCTTCAATGAGGGCGCGGTAGATTTCGCCGGCCGAAGTATAAAGGCTCTGCCCCAGGAGCAGTCCGCTCAGGCGGGGGTCCATAAGTACAGAGCGGTTGCCGTTATTCCAATCGAGCGCCAGGAGTCCCGTCTCCCCTGCCAGAAGAGCTGAAGCCTCCCTGGCCAGGTTCACGAATTTCTCCTGCACGTTTTTCCCATAACGCTCCGGTGTAAGTTCTCTTACAAACCAGAGAAGCATGTCGCCAACTGCAGGCTGGCCGGCTTCAATTCCATAGTAGCCGGGGACAATAGAATCGGGCACTACGCCGCTTATGCCGGGAAGGTAGCTGATTACATTGTCTTTAGGCCAAATCATCATGTCGCACGAACTGGTGCCGATAATTTTAACGAGCCTTCCCCGTCCGATGCCTGCGCCGACAGCCCCTGCGTGGGCATCGACGCAGCCGACTGAGACTACAACGTCTTCAGAAAGCCCCAGTTTTTCAGCCCAGTATTTTGACAGATGACCTGCCGGTGTATTGGACGGAAAGGCTTTTTCATAGAGTCTTCCGCGCAATAAGGCCAGTTCGGGGTGAATGAGGGAAAGGAACTGTTCATCCGGAAGACCTCCCCATTCCTCATTATACATCGCCTTATGCCCCGCAGCTGAAATGCAGCGCATAACTTTCTTTGGGTCGGTCTCCCCCGTTAAAACCGCAGGTATATAGTCTGCCACTTCAATAAAGCTGAAAGCCTTATGAAAAACCTCCGGATCTTCGTTTAAGCAGTGGAGGATCTTGCTCCAGAACCATTCGACAGAATACACACCTCCAATTTTCAAAAGGTAAAGAGGTCTCTTATTCTCTGCAAGACGGGATATTCTTTCAGACTCCCTTACACTGGAATGGTCCTTCCAGAGCCAGACCATGGCATTCAGGTTGTCCTTAAACTCCGGCAGGAAGCAAAGAGGGGTCATATTTTCCGTAACCGGCATTACACTGCTTGAAGTAGCATCAACGCCGATAGAGACAATGTCTTTTGGGTTAAAGCCCTCTACGTTTTGGGCAGCCAGAATGGATTCTTTAACTACGTACTGGAGCCCCTGAATATAGTCCTGCGGCATCTGCCTGGAAATGGAAGGATCCATAGGGCTTGTAATTACGCCGCTTTGGCCCGAAGGGTAATTAAAGACGCTGGCCGCAATTTCGCGGCCGTCCGAAAGGTCCGCAATTATTGCCCGGCAGGAATTTGTGCCGAAATCGAGTCCCAATGAATACTTTTTCATCTAAAGTCCCATAAGTTAGCTTCCAAATGTAATCATGGCTTTTATAACGCCTTCATGATATCCGGCTACAGTTTCGAAGGCTTTCTGTGCCTCAGTCATATTAAAAGTGTGTGTAATCATCATTTCCGCTGCCCGGGGGTTTTCCTGAATAATCCTTATTGCATCGGGTATCGAGTTATTCTGACGACGGACATTCTGAATTGTAATTTCCTTGCGTCTAAGTTTACTTATGTTGAACTGCACAGTGTCACCTTCAGGAATTCCGACAATCATCAGTTTGCCTCCCGGTTTAAGTATGTCCAATGCCTGGTCCAGCGCTTCCTGCTTTCCGCAGCACTCATATACTATATCCATCTGGAGAGGTTCAATCTGAGTAATCTCCTTAACGATATCTATCTCATCAGGGTTGCCTGTCCAGTTAGCCCCGAGCTTTCGGGCTGCTTCCAGGCGGTAGTTAAGCTTATCAGTAACGTATATCTTCCCGGCAGGCGTTTTATGAAGCGCCAGCAGTACGCTAAGGCCTATAGGGCCGGCGCCAAGGATAGCAATATTTTTATAATCACCTTCTCCGGCAAGCTTTACAGCATAGGCGCCAATAGACAACGGTTCAACAAGGGCGCCTTTCAGGGTGGACATACTGTCGTCAATTACAAAGCAGTTTTCCTCAGGCAGTACAATGTACTCCGACATGCACCCTTCATACTGTCCCGGAGCGCCCATAAAGCGGAGATGGCGGCAGGTATGGGGGCGTCCTTGCAAGCACTGGTCGCAATGTCCGCACGAAATGGCGGGTTCCACGGCAACTTTCTGTCCCGGCTTAAGGCGTTTAACGCCGCGGCCGACCTTTTCAACTACAGCCGAGCATTCATGTCCGATTGAGAAAGGAAATGTAATTACCTGGTCGCCAATGCGTCCCTCATTAAAATAGTGGATATCGGATCCGCAGACGCCGGCTGTGGCTGTTTTAAGGAGGACTTCGTTATCGCGCTTAATTTCGGGCACCGGTGTGTCCGCAAGTTCAAGTTTTTTTATTCCTGTAAGCAGGACTGATTTCATAAAATTGTCTTTCTTTTTATAAGAAGCACTCATATAATGAGTCAAAATAATAAAAATCGGAGTATTTAGCCAAAACAAAAGGTGCCTTAAGCTTGGATTTAATAAAAAGCTGGCCCTACCTTAGGATAAAAAAGAAAAATTTTTACATCAGAAAGGTTTTGATTAAATTACCACAATCATTTCAAGGTTATCTTAGAAGGTAATATAATATCCATAGGAATTTGATTTTCCCGAAAGCAAAAATTTAACATTCTATATATCTACTAATAACAAAAAGGATTAAGTCGATGAAAAAAGTACTACTTTTTTTTCTCTTCTTATTTTCAATCTATGGATGTGGAAGCAGCACCTACGTTAATATGAACTATAAGAACAGTTCACAAGCCAATAATCTCACAGTTGCTATACTTCCTATCCAGCATGAACTTAATTTTGAGCCTGATTCCGCATATTATTATGCCTTTAAGAGTAACAAAATCCAGAACACATTTGAAAAAAGACTAATTCTCAATGGAAAAGAAGATAATAGCTTATGGGAAACAATACTAAATCTAGAATACACTGATGAAGAGCTGGAAACAAAAATAACTCTGGATAAAAAGATCGGTAAAGCTGGCTTAGAAAAGCTGCAATCTATTTTCTCAGGAGCCGATATTCTGCTGGTCCCCGCCAGGTTTTCAATTGAGCAGACACCAACACCTGCAATTTTGGTAGTTGGGAAAGTGCTAAATACATGTTACGACCTAAAAAGCGGAGAAATCATTTTTTATTATAAAGATAACGTAAATTTAGAGCTAAATGGGACTCTCAGAAGCGGTGGACTTGTGGCTGCATTAGGAATGACTGTTCCATTACATAAAGATTTTTCTGCCCAAGGCAGAGTATGTTCCAATTTGTTAGCGGTACACTGTAAGGAGAAATTTGACGAAGTATTGAAATAATTAATAACATAACACTGAATACCTGCCCTTCAGTCAACGAATGTAAGCCTGACGTCAAAAGATTTCAGGCTTTTTTTGTTCAAAAGGAAATTTATGAAATTTATATTGCAAATAAATTTATAATAGATGTATGCAGATGCCGCTGTCAGCGGCATTAACTTAGAACAAATTCACGGATTATTAATTGATGCGTAAAATTTGAGGTGAGCCGAAATTTTTATTGATCAGCTTTCGCGATTCTGCTTTAGGAATTGTTACAATCCAAACTTAAATTGTCTGCCAATTTCAGACTCTATCCAGCTATAAACCTCTTCTGCAATTTGGACTGCTTCTTTGTATTCATCTTCTGTAACAGGCTCAGATATTACGGGGTACCTGGTTTCCACTGCATAATCGGTTAACGTGACTGCATTCTTAAATTCATCAGGATAGCTGATTCCATTTGTATTTAGTGTCTTTAGCAGTTCGCCAATATCATGAACATATCTGAACTTAATCTGATGAAATATGAGGAGTGCCTTTAAGGATTTTTCTACACATTGCTGAGCATCATAACAGAGGTCTTCCCAAAACACATCTTCAGGTTTGGGCATCATTGCCCTTATCAGGTTGCTCTTGGCCCTTTTCAGCCAGTTTTTTGCTGAGGATAGGTTATCAGGAGGCATAGAGAACTTTGCCTTCTTTTAATGCCGGATTTATGATATTAGCTTCATCTTCCCTGTAAAGCTCAATATCATCTTCCGTTACAACAAGAATATCGCTGGCAAAGCCGATATCTGAGATGTTCCTGTATATCTGCTGTGCGGTTCTGCGCCTGTGAATTCCGTTTTTCATAACGACCAGAAGATCAAAGTCGCTGTTTTCGGTCATATTCCCCCTGGCGGCTGAACCAAATAGGATAACTTTGGAAGGATTACTTGAAGAGATAATCCTGGCCACAATGCTATCTAATATTTCAGAATAATTCTTTTCCATTTGACTCTGTGGTTTGGGTAATTCCAAAAAGAAGAAGCTTCACTAGCAAAGCTAACAGCATTAGAGCAAAAAAACAAGAGGTGTTCCTCCAGGAATAAAAAAACCGCCTTCTTTATGCAAAAAGGCGGTTTCATAAAATATATTATGTCAGAGCAAAATCTTTTAGCCTAAATAGACCATAAGATTTTTGCTGCGGGAAGCATGTCTTAATCTGCGAAGGGCTTTTTCCTTGATCTGGCGCACTCTTTCCCTGGTCAGATTCAGCTTTTCGCCTAATTCTTCCAGAGTAAGCGAGTTTTCAGTATCCAGACCGAAGTAATACCTGATTACAATAGCCTCTCTTTCAGTCAGTGTCGAAAGCGCGCTTTCAATTTCGCTTTTCAGAGATTCGCTCATCAGAGTTGTATCGGGTGCAGCTTCCTGTTCATTAGGGATAACATCAAGGAGATTATTGCTGTTGTCTTCACCCTGTGAAAAAGGAGCATCCATGGAAACGTGACGCCCTGCTATTTCAAGCGCATAGGTAACCTCACTGACGTCCATGTCGAGCTCTTTGGCCAGTTCGTCTGCACTAGGCTGACGCTCGTATTCCTGCTCCAGTGAATTGTATGCTTTTCCTATTTTATTAAGAACGCCAACCCTGTTAAGAGGCAAACGGACAATACGCGAATGCTCACCAATAGCCTGAAGAATTGACTGCCTGATCCACCATACAGCATAGGAGATAAATTTGAATCCTTTGGTTTCATCAAACCTCTTTGCAGCCTTGATAAGGCCTAAGTTTCCTTCATTTATCAAATCTCCTAAGGAGAGACCCTGATTCTGATACTGTTTTGCCACACTGACAACGAACCTTAGATTAGCCTTGGTTAAAGTTTCAAGAGCGGCCTGATCTCCATTCCTGATTCTCCGGGCTAACTCAATTTCCTGATCCGCGGTCAAAAGTTCAACTTTCCCAATTTCCTGTAAATACTTATCGAGAGACTGACTTTCCCTGTTAGTAAATTGCTTTGTTATCTTCAATAGACCTTAACTCCTGATATTATTTCCATTCTAAAAACAATAAATCTGCAAAATCCAAAATAATAAAAACCGATAAATAACACTTTTCCAATCAAAAAGCAAGATTTTCAACAATAAAACAACTTATTTCGGGCTTTGTTCCCGGTTTTAGCAGATTCATTCGATATTATTAATACAATTTTGCAATATAATTAGTTTCATTTTACAATGGTAAAAAATGTACATCTTCTTTTTTTACAATATTTTCTCCCTCTTTTACTGCAAATCCACTTTAAGGAACTTTAGTTCCAAAAAATTTGTAAGGACACTGAATTTATATTTGATTAATTATTGCTTGAAATCAAGGATTTAATATTTATCTGACCAGTATTATATAATGATCGTAAAGAAAATAAAAAACTTTAGTTATTTGTTCTTATTCCTTTCTCTATTAGCCGGATGCAGCACAATTACAAAAGTCTTTATCTCAGAAAGCCCCAGAGACCGGTATGAACAGAAAATCAGGCGGGCAGGGCTCCTGGAGACCGCACTTGGGAAAGCCTGGGCCTTGGCCGGGCAGAAAGCTCTTTTAGATTCCCTTACAGTTTCAATCCCCTACAGGGAGGAAGGATATTTTTACCCTGATAAGGCTGAAGCCTCGGGCTTCCGGTTTCATTTGAAAAGAGGCGAAAAACTGAGCCTGAGCGTGGAAAAGGACACTTTACAAAAATTTTTAATCTTTGCCGACCTGTTTGTTTCCGGTGGAAGTAACAACAAGCCTGAACGCGTGGATTTTGCTGATAAAGGCATAATTGAATATACCGCAGACCGGGATGAGACATATATATTAAGACTTCAGCCCGAAATCTTAAAAGGAGGCAGGTACACCCTTACTATTAAAACGGGCCCATCGCTTTCATTTCCGGTCAGCGGCAAGGATGCCAGAGCAATTGAAAGCATCTTCGGCGACAGGCGTGACGGCGGCAGGCGCAGGCATGAAGGAGTAGACATTTTTGCACACAGGGATACACCTGTCCTTTCTGCATCGAACGGAGTTGTAATTAGAACAGGAGAAGACCGCCTGGGAGGTAAAATTGTTCTTATCAGTAATCTTAAGAACCTGAGCTTTTACTATGCACATTTGGACAGCCAGCTCGTAAAGGCCGGTACCTACGTTAAAGAAGGTGATGAAATAGGACTAGTCGGGAATACCGGCAATGCCCGCTATACCCCCTCACATCTGCATTTCGGGATCTATGCCTCGGGTCATGGGGCAATAAACCCTTACCCTTTTATTTATAATCTGCAGAAAGCTCCCATTGATCCGGAACTGAGAAGTAAGAATCTGGGACAGCTGGTAAGGTTAAAGTCGCCAAAAGCCTTTCTGAGGCAGTCCATGGACAAAAGAAGCAGGATCATAATGCCGCTCGGGCGCAATTCAGTATTTATGTTAAATGCAGCGAGCAGGAATTTCTACCGCGTGGAGACACCCGACGGCAGAAAGGGATTTATTTCCAATCCCGTACTTGAAACAGTTGAAAAGCCGATATTAAGGAAAAATTTCAGGAAAGATGAGGAAATTCTGGATATGCCGGGGAAAGGCGCAAGTTTAATTGCCTCACTTACGGCTGAGGAGGAACTCCCGTTATATGGGGAATTTAATAATTATTACCTGGTCGGCTACAAAGATGGCTACGGGTGGATAGCCAGGCAGATCTAGTAAAGAAAAATTCATCTTCTTTCATGCGGCAAGTTTTGATGCCAGGAGGCTTTTGGCAATCGGGAATATCGTCTCCTCGAACGGGAAATCCAGATCAGTCTCGCACCTGAAGGTTGCCGGATTGGGCATTTCGGGGTGACGCCTTATCAGATCCATCTTGAGTTCCGCAAATGCCTGCGCCGTAAGTTCTGAAATAAGCAGCGTTTCAATAAGATTTGTCTTCATTACATTAAATGATACACTTACCGCCGGCAGGAAAGAGGTCTCAAAGCGGAAGACCTGCTCCTGGAGTCGCCTGTTGTCAGGGACGAAGAAATAGCCCTCATTCCTGTACAGCGGCATTATTCCGATCTCTTCAACCCTGAGGTTCCGTTTTACAAATTCCAGGATTGCCCTTGCCTCATTATAGGCTTCCTCTATTTCCGGGTAAGCCCAGTTAATGAACTCAAAGAGACGATCCACCTCGGCATCGGAATAATCCTCATTGCTGTAGATGATCTTCTTGTTCTTAAGATCCAGCTTCTCAATTTTTTTCGGGAAAAGACTCTGAAACCGGTTCTTTTTATTGGATAACTCCTCCAGCAGGTTCATCAGTTCAATCAGGTCGGTTAAAACAGGGTAAATCTTATGCTGACGCAGCTCTGCCTTGTATTTCTTTAAGAAGCTAAGTACTTTATACTGACTTGCTTCCAGATCATCAATTGCGGCAATAAATGTATTTATTGTAAGCTTATCCATTCTAAGCATTCCTGATGTTCTCCTATTTATATAATAGACATATTGTCATATTTTATCCAGACCCAATATACGACAAATATTATTTTAACCCGAACAGCTTTTATAAATATTTTCTATTACGCGTGAAATTTGTATTTTTAGCTATTGCTCTTTCCTTTTTGGCTGCAGTTCAGGCTTATACTTGTTAATTTGTTATTGGTTCCTGCTTTCAAACGTAAAATTTCCAATGCCCTAAGTCCGATAATCATAATTTTGAGGAGTTAACATGAAAGTAAAGCACTACAGTTCCTTTTATAACAATTTATGGCAGCTTTTAGTGAAAAATCCGGGATGCCTTTTTATCCTTTTCATTCTTTTCCTCCCAATCAGCACTTCAGCACAGGTTACACCCGGAGATCCCAAAGCAGTGCCGTTTGAATTTATGTTCTATCATGACCTGGCTAAAAGCGACTCCGGAGTTGGTATTAACGGCACTATGAATGAGTGGAAATCCATTTACAAAATGAAACAGGTGGAACCCGGTTTCTGGAAAGCCACACTTGAGCTTCAGCCGAACTCATATGACTATAAATTTGTCACGTATAAAGATACGGTCAGTCAGGCGGGCGTTACAGGATACTTTACTGATCCATTGAATTACCTTCACGGCGGACCTTACAACAATTCGATACTGAAGGTAAAAAGCCCGATGATCTACTACTTCCTTCCGTTCCCGGGGACTGCAACTACAAGTATGAAGCCTAATATCACGGCAAAGATCGGCATTGCAAACTCTGATGCTTTAGACCTTTCAAGAATAGTCTTTAGCCTGGACGGAAAAGCCGTGGCAAATGCACAGAGCTATTATGATGCTTCAAGCAGGACGTTTAGCTATACTCCCCCTTCAGAGCTTGCTCAGAATAGCCATACGGCGGTCCTTAAAGTTTACACAACCACCGGGGATTCGGCTGAGGGAAATACGACATTTACAATTGAACGTACTCTTCTGATTGCTCCATATACTTTTCAGTTCGACTCAAAAAGCCCTAACTTTAATTTCTTAAGCAAGGTGGAGAAAGTTGATATTAAAAGTACTTTTAATTCCGAGGGCTTGAATGCAATGGCAGACCCCGACAGCGACGGCGTATATACCTATACTGCAAATCTAAGAATAGGCAAACCTGTCGAATATACTTACATCATCAATGGAGGGTCTTACATTAATGATCCAGACAACCCCAATCTCTCTTCAACCCACAGAACACAGGCCGTTAAGTTCAGGAATACGAGAACCAGATTCGGAAACTTCTCTCCTGCAACGGGCATGATCTACACATCGCCGAAAACTGCGCTGGATGTAAAAGCTCATGTTTTCCCGGCTGACTCGGTAGTTCTGTTCAATATTTCCTCTTTAAGCGCAACTCTTGACGGGAAATCTGTTTCAGTTTCAAACAGCAACTATACAGGCTATGAGCTGGATGCTAAGGTTTCACTGAGCAATCTTACCGAAGGGCCTCACGCACTCGAGTTCTTCGGAAGCGATATTTATCATACAGCATCATGGCCTGCCACGTATGTCTTCGGCATTTATCCGGAAGGATCGGGTTTTCATTATGTTGACGGAGAAAATGACGACAAGGGCACCGGAAGCTATAAGTATCCTGCCGGCACTGCAGCCGGTTCTGCAGAAATACGCGATGTGAACATTCAGGCCAATCTGGGTCTCGATACACTTTCTTTTACAATCGGAATGGAGAAGATTTCAGACAATACGCGCCTGGGGTTTGAGATTGTAAATAAGCTCGATGCAAGTTATACTGAAGCTCCTCAGCATGCGTCAATTAAAATCCCTGAATGGAATAACCGGGGCATTTTCTTAAGTCTTTCCTCCCCTTCGTCGGCCTATATAGATACGGCCAGTGAAAATGTGTTGTATATTTCCAGAGATCCCGAAGTCCGCGGAATAAAAATAAAACTCGATGCTGCAGCCATTTCAAAAAATGAATTCCATTTTACAATCCCCTTGTCTCAGCTGGAATCTGTTATGGGCTCCTACAAGGACGCCTGGTATTACGGTGTCTATTCATATCTGAAGGATCAGTCAGGGACTGTTGTTGTTAACAGCACTCTCGGAGGACAGGACATTCCTGAAAACCCTAACGTTTACGACGCTACATTCTTTAAGGATAACCAGATTCAGGAAAGGCTCCTTTCCAACTTTAATTCTGCAGAGAATATCGGAGGCACCAGGCTCGCCGTTTTAGGAAGCAATGAAAGAGGATTCATGGCAATTAAGCCTTCGAATATCAGTTCACAGCTGGGGCTGCTCCCTGAGTTAAAGCTCTATGCCGGAGGGGGCGACCTTTATAAAGACACTGTAAAAGTTGCCGGATATGCCGATCTTGCTGCGGGTTCAACCGTTACCCTTACAGTTAACGGCAAGGAATATACTGCTGCAACTGACAATAACAAGGAGTTCTCATTTGCTGTAAAGCTCTCTGAAGGAAGAAACGAGATATATGCCGCTGCCGACTATAACAGCAGGAAGGTTAGCAGCTCACCTGTAGTTTATAATTACGTTGTGGATCACAGCCCTAAGTTGAAGGTTACTTCAAGTGTTTCAGGAAGTTCTGTAACCCTTACGGCTGAAAGCCCTTCGGATGCAGACGATACAAACCTGACTTATTTATGGACACAGGACTCATCAAATCCTGAGCAGATAAATATTCCAGGAAGCACGAATCAGTCAATAACCATTACTAAACCTCAGGCGAAAGGCGATTACTATTTTACAGTTACTGCCCAAAACGCTCTTGAGAAAACAGGCTGGGCAAGAGCAGTAATAACTGTCAGCGATTCAGGCATTTCAATTCCTGATTATACCACCTGGCACCCGGCATGGGTTGATTCTGCAGTAGTCTACTCCATATTCCCCAGGACTTTCAGTCAGGAAGGCAACCTGAAATCTGTTACTGCCAGAATGAAGGAACTGAAAACCCTCGGCATTAACTGCATATGGTTTTTACCCCTGCACCCTACAACAGGCAATTTGGGTCCTGATAATCCGGGCTACGCTATTACAGACTACCTGAACATTCTTGAGCAGTACGGCACCAAAGATGATTTTAAGACTCTTGTTGAAACCGCACATCAAAACGGAATAAGAGTGATAATGGATCTTGTAATTCAGCATACCTCCGACCTTCACCCGTTCATGAAGGATGCGTTGAAGTACAAAGAGAACTCCCCTTATTACCCCTTCTATATGTGGGATAACAGCGGAAGCTTCCAGTACATGTTTACCTGGGTCGATCTTCCTTCAATAAACTATGAGGAACAGACTACAAGGGATTATCTGATAAACATGGTCAAGTACTGGCAGCAGAGTTTTAACATCGACGGCTACCGCTGCGACGTGGCCTGGGGCATTAACGACCTGAGGCCTTCGGGCCCTGCCTTCTGGCAGCGCATGAGAAGTGAACTTAAGAGCCTTAAGCCTGATATCTTCCTTCTTGGTGAGGTTGACGCCCAGCTTGCAAACAACACCTACTTCGACAAAAAGTTTGACGCTGGTTACGACTATTCGTTTTTTAACGGCATAAAGAACCTGCTTTCAAATACAGGGACTTTAAGCAATCTTAATTCAGCAGTCAATTCCTATCTGAACCCGCCTTTCCCCAATTATGCCAGGCCTTTCAGATACCTGGAGAATCAGGATGAGCAGAGGTTTATTGAGGCATTCGGCCCTGCAAAAACCAAAGCTGCCTCGGCACTTCTGCTTACGCTGCCCGGCGTACCGATGCTTTATGCAGGCCAGGAGGTAGGAGAACAGACAAACCGCGGGAATGTCGACTGGACAGATCCGAACGGCTTCCGTCCATATTATCAGAAGCTCATTGCGATCAGGAAGAATAACCCTGCCCTTCTTAGCGGCACCTTCCAGAGCCTTACAAACAGCACCCCTCTTCAGGTATATTCCTATCTGAGGACAAGCGGAAAGAATAATGCTATCGTAAACATTAACTTTTCAGATGCGCCTCTTACGGTAAATATTTCTGTGCCTCTGAACAAAATTTCTTTTGATTCCACCTCGACATTTTACTTAAATGACGAGCTTAACCTGGCATCCTATAAGGTAAAAGGGACAGACTTGAAAAATTACCAGGTTGTAGTTCCTGCAAATTCAGCACAGATCTTTGTTCTTTCGGACAGTCAGCTCTCGGGCGTGGAAACCAGTAAAACTCCTGTTCCTCTTACATATGAGGTTTCGCAGAATTATCCGAACCCGTTCAATCCATCTACAACCATAAGGTATCAGATCCCTGAGGCTAGCCAGGTTGTAATCAGCATTTACAATGTTCTGGGGCAAAAGGTAACAGAGCTGGTAAATACGGTTCAGAATACAGGATATTACCAGACCGTATGGAATGCCTCAAATGCTTCTTCAGGCATGTACATATATTCAATTGAAATGAAGCCCGTTTCAGGCAAAGGTGCCGGTATAAGAGCTGTAAAGAAAATGATGCTTGTAAAATAGTAAGTTCGTTTGGTGATGAAAGAGAAAGCCGGCTTTTAGCGGCCGGCTTTTTTATTTTCATTTCAGGATGAATTTTTGCGAGAGATAATTTCAGTTACTATTTATTCTGTATTGCTTTAATAAGCTCATCTTTAGTCATTTTGCTGCGGCCGTGGATGTTCATTTTCTTTGCACGGTTATAGATTTCATCGCGCGTGCGGCTGTGTAGGTCGTGTCGCGGGTTTCCGGTTCCTTCGGTTCTTTTATTCGGCGTCCGGCCTTCAAGCCTTCGCCCTTTATTTACCGTTCTTGCGGCTATTTCTTTTGCACGTTTTTCTTTTGTACCGCGCTTTTCCTGACTTTCTTTTATATCCTCATATTTTCTTTCATCTTTACTGCTCCAGGACGGCATAATTACCTCCTATTGGTTTTTTGTTGTACATATATTATATAATAAGATAATTTATCCATTTATTGCAACCGAATTAGCAGCGTAGAAAATAGACATATGTTTTTGCAGCCGGGATACATTTCCCCGGGGGCGGTTTTCTTTTTCTGTGTTTTTGGACAATTGCCTTAAGTTTAAGAGCAGTTAGACAAGATTAAGCAGTAACAAGGGGCGCATTGGCAGTTTTCATTGGAGAGGCTGTGGAAATTGCACAGCCCTCTCCAATCATTATTCCAGAACTTCATGCCGTTCTCATTTGATCAAAAGCATCTTTTTGGAAGATACTAAGTTTCTTTTGCTGCTGAGGGATTCAGCAGCAATGCGCACTATATATATGCCGGAGGCAAAAGCGCTGCCTTGCTGAGAATTCCATACCGCCTGGTGTCTTCCAGCCGGAACTTCTCCGTTAACAATCTGTGTGATCTCCTTTCCCAGAATATCATAGACTGCAATTTTTACCCTGCTGTCCTCGGGAAGGTCGTACTGTATTGTAGTGCTGGGGTTAAAAGGATTAGGATAGTTCTGAAAAAGTGCATATTCTTCAGGTATAATTTCCCCGCCATCTACACCAGAGATTACAGCTGAGCCGAGGACTTTTATTGTCCCTTGGCCGCTATTCAAATTCAGATTCTGCGGAATGGTTTTTAAGCCGTCCCAATTATTTGAGTACAGAAGTTCCCCGACGGCATCCTGTAGTGTAATTGAAATAGCATCCATTTTACTGTCCTTATCATCGACATACATTTCAACCCTCAGAAGCAGGTTCCCTTCCAATTTGACCTGGTTAAAAGGATTTGTAATATCCATCAGTTCCGCTATTGCACTGAAACTGGCGGCTTTGCCGGGCATTTTATCGATAGTATAAACCGATGAGGACGTAATTGCGCGGCTCTTAAGCAGATAAATCCTGCCATTCTCACCGCGAATAATTAAGCCTGCCTGCCCCGGACAATTTCCAGAAGATTTGTCATATTTCATTGTAAAGCCGAAATCTGTCTTTTCACCCTCTTTACCGCGGTATTTCCCTGAAGTTGATTTCGGAACAATAAAGCCGCCTCCTGAAATTATTTCATTTCCAGGCATTCCTATTGTAAGAAGTGAAGGAGCACTCAGTTTAGTATAATTGCCTCCGACTACTGTATAAACGTTAAATATTGCCCCTGAGGCACATTTTTCCTCATGGCTCAGTGAGCGGCAGAAAGGCTGTGAGAAGGAGATACCCGATGTTTTATCTGCAGCATTGGATAAAACGACGGGAAGATTTGCCGACTGGACAATCCAGTCATTGTATAAAGAGCCCAAAGCTGCTTCCCTGAAATCAACTCTTGCCTTTGAAATATCACCGCGCCAAAAGTCGGCTGTATCCGTTATTGCGGCCGAAAATGTAATAGAAGCACCATTGGAATTTAAGGCCGGCAATGAGAAATACCTCTGGCCTGTATATTCAACCAGGGCATCTTCGGGCTCCACCTGCAGCTGGCAATATGGGGCGATGCTGTTTGAGCTGTTGAAATTCACCTGGTCGGATGGAGTAAATTCGGCAAATATAGTATACTTGCCGGGATCAAGGCTGCATACAAATTCATAGTTAAAGATCAGTTTGCCGTCACACACCTGGCACCGGGAAACAACACCTAAAGTTTGTTCTGGACCTTTATCCAACTGGTATTTGAATTTAATTATGCCTCCTGATTTATTCAGGTTTTCCTGTGCCTCGGAAGTGACAACCGCCTTAAGAGTAACCTGATCTGAATACTGTACTTCCTCACACCGGACTAAAACACCGGTACATGCCTTGGTAATTTCAATATCTGCCGTACTGCTTGATCCTTTATAAGGATCGGCTTCCGGAAAACTTGCACAGAAGGCTCCCTCGTGCAGGCCTGCATCCAGGCCTGTCAAACTGATACAGTTTTTTATGGCCTTACCTTCAGCATTAGTTACAGCAGCCCCCACGGGCAGTCCGTTAATCCTGAATTCTACCGGCTTTCCGCCCAACGGGGCGCCATACGAAGTAAGAGTAGCCTCAAGGTCCACCTTGCTGCCAAAGGCCGCGGTAATTTTTGTAATTGAAATGCTTGTCGGAGCCAGGCCGACTTCCAGAGATCCTTTTCCGGAGGCCGGAGCATAATTGCCTCCGGAGGGGAGGAAAACTGCCTCGATGTAAGACTCGTAAGTGCCGACAGGAATATTAGCCAGACTGACCTCAGGCAAAGCTGCCAGTCCGTCAGTTCCGGTAACGGCGCTGCCTTTATCTGCGCCATTAAGCTTAAAGTAAAGTGTTCTTCCGCTTAAAGCTATTCCCGATTTGGCAGCAGTCAAAACAGCCTCAAGTGTAACTTTTCCGTCGTATGTTCCTACGGCTTTATGAATGACGAGTAAAGCCGGCGCCTGATTGACTTTAAGGCTGCCCGTAGCTGTAGATGAGGCATAATTAACCGAGGCCTGAAAATCTGCCGCAATAGCGCCCGGATACTCTCCGGCATCAATTCCTGAGAGGCTGACATTTTTAATGACTGCAATTCCGTCTGTGCCGGTTAAAGCTTCGCCAACGGGTGTTCCATTAAGCTTAAAGCTTAGTGTCATTCCAGCAAGCGGAACTCCTCCTGAACTCAGCGCTGCCGAAAGGTCGGCGCTTTCCGAGTATGTACCTACAGCATCTGCAACAGTCAAAGAAGTCGGAGCCTGATTGACTTTAAGGTCACCCGAGGCAGAACTTGCGGCATAGTTATCAGCAGCAATAAACTCCGCCTTTACGGCGCCAGGATAAAAGCCTGCATTAAAGCCGGAAAGGTTAAACTGAAGGGATGCAGCGCCATTGGAAAGTGTTTTAGCAGATCCCGCGGGTATGCCGTTTACACTAAAGCCTAATGTCTTATCCACAAGCGGAAGGCCTGAGGAGGAGAGTACGGCCTCAAGAGTAACAACGCCTCCGAAAGTACCCGTCGAAGTGTTTACCACAAGAGTTGTTGGAAGTTCTTTAACAATCAGATTTGCAGTTGCGAAGCTTGCAGAATAATTATCTTCAGAGGGGCTAAAAGAGGCTCCTAAATAACTATTATATGTTCCTGCCTGTAAACCATCCAGGCTGACATTTTCCAGTAATGCTGTTCCATCAATTCCGGTTAGAGCCGTGCCTTTGGGAACATTATTTACAGTAAAGCTGATTGTCCGGCCGCTTAGGGGTTTATTTCCCGAGCTCAAGGCTGCCTTCAGGTTTAGAGTACTGCCATGATAAACCTCTGCATCGCTCAAAAGGAGTTTTGATTCTGCCAGTGTTACCTTAAGGCTTGCAGTGCCCGAACTTCCCGCATAATTGCCGCCCGAAGGCAGGAAGTCCGCCCTTATTGCATTATCATACGTACCGGCATTGAATTCCTCCAGGCTTACAGCCGGAAGAACTGCCTGGCCGTCATTGTCGGTTAGAGCTGTTCCAACGGGTTTGCCATTAAGTGTGAAGCTAATGGTCATTCCACTAAGTTTAGCGCCCGATGAAGTAAGCCTGGCGGCAAGATCTGCCGCAGCGCCATAGGTACCGGATGCGTTGACTGCTTCAAGAGATGTAGGCGCCTGGTTTACACTCAGGTTTCCGCTTCCGGAAGCCGCCTTATAATTGTCTGAGCCATCAAAAGACGCCCAAACAGCTCCGGTGTATGAGCCTGCATCGATTCCAGAAAGGCTGACATTATTTACAGTAACCTTGCCCGTCGCATCTGTAATGCCGGAATAAGAATTTCCATTAAAATTGAATTTGATGTTCATTCCACTTAAAGGGGTACCTCCGGAAGTGAGAGTGGCCGACAGGCTTGCTGCAGTACCGAAAGTACCGGCAGTATTAGAGACGTTTAGCTCTGAGGGAGCCGGTTCAACTTTAAGGTCGCCTGTAGACGAGCTCGCCAGATAGATATCAGTGGCGTAAAATTCAGCTTCAATAATCCCCTTGTACAGGCCGGCATTAAATCCTGAAATCTTGACCTCATCAACAGCAGCAATGCCGCCTGCGTCTGTTTGTGCTGAATACGATGAACCGTTAAAGGTAAATTTCACGGTTTTGCCTGCTACCGGGCTACCGGAAGAAGTAAGTGCAGCCTGCAGCCTGGCAGTGCCCCCGTATGTGCCGCTTGAAGCACTTAGAGAAAGGCTGGTCGGAAGTTTTTCAACCTTCAGGGTTGCATGGGCCGTATTAGGGGCATAGTTGCCTATGACCTGAAGGAAGGTGACTAAAATTGGATATGTTCCGACAGGCAGATCATCCAGTGGAACCTCGAGTGAGGCTTCTCCGTTGGCATCAGTAACAGCCATGCCTTTGGGAGAATTATTAATAAAAACCGTTACCACCTTGTCCTTAAGACCTGAGCCCGTAAAAGATGAAATAAGAGTGGCCTTTACAGTTACAATACTGCCATAAGGGGCAGTTATATTATCGGCAGTAAGTTGAGTAGGAGCGTAGGTAACTGTCAAAGCTCCAACACCCGAGCTTTTTTTATAGTTTGCATCGCCTGCGAATTCAGCATGGATGGCGGTTAGATGGATGCCCGCATTCAGGTCATCCGGGAGGCGGACATCAGAAAGAGTAGCAACGCCATTTTTGTCAGTTTTTGCGCTCCCCACTGATCTGCCATCCAGCTTAAAGCTGATTGTCTTGCCGCTTACAGCAGCAGTCGGGGGAATTAGTTTCCTCAGTGTTGCCGATAGAGTTACCGTCCCGGTATAAGCTCCTGATGACGGAGAAACCAGTATCCAGGTATTGCTGGCAAAAAGAGCAGCCTGCATACCTCCGCTTTTGATTGAGGAATCGACAGCAGAAGTATCTGTATGAGCAAAGCTTTCACCGGGGGATCTCTCCCCTGTTAGAGAAAAAATAGAAGCAAGGGCGTTTTCTGCATAAATAGTAACTGATAATATTTTTAGCAACATCCCTGTTATAATAATAAATCGTATCGTAGCATTTTTCATGGGCCCTCCAAACCTAAATGAATATATATTATCTTTGAAAGCGCATTTTACAAAGGGCTGCATAGAATTCAGGGAACATATCTATTTCAAAGAACAAGCCGTCTTGATGTTATAATGCAATGTAAGCCGGGACACCACCGCCATATCCATAAGCAGTGATTTTAAATTGGGTGTTAATATGATTTAACCAATAATGAAGTTTAAAACAAGCAGTTTTGCCTCTCAGCACCATAAGGCAGGAATACTGTGATCGGAGTCACAGAGGGCCCATGTGCAGAATAATACCCCCGGGAAGATTCCCTTATCAGCGCAGGAAGTAAAGCGCCGGGAGAGGACCTGCCTCCGGCGCCTTATTATCTTTATTTGAGCAGAGTCATTTGAGCAGAGTCATTTTGCGGATGGCATTGAAATTTCCAGCCTTCAGGTGGAAGAAGTAAATTCCGCTGGGAAGCCCGCTCCCGTTAAAGCTGATCTTATAAGAGCCCGCCTTTTCAGTTCTGCTGAGGAGCTGGGAAATCTCCTTTCCAAGAGCATCGTATACCCTGATATCCACAAAGGACTCTTCAGGCAGTGAATATTCCAGTATTGTTTCCGGATTGAAAGGGTTTGGATAGTTCGGGCTCAAAGAGAACTCCTGTGGGACTGGGCTCTTTTGTGCAACATCAGTCACCTTGCTTTGTGTCCAGACAATTTCCCCTGTTCTAAGTATACCGCCGGGCGGGGGCGTCAGGTCCTGTGCAGCTACGTTCACCATATCCCCGTTTTTCCCCTGGAAGACATATTCCATCACTCTCCTTCTGGACTGCTGACCGTACTGCGAAACCAGGTAGCCATCCATGTCTCTTTTAATTCTTAAAGCCTCAACGCTGTAGCCTCCCGGCATCTTCATTACACCGTATGCATCCACAGTGGTATTAACCGTTGTACTTCCGGTGCTGTATGAACTTATTCCTCCAGCCTTATTTGCAGTGCTATCGGCATATTTCTGCGTCCATGATTGTCCATATACAGCTGGCAGTTTCATAAGGACGTAAGCTGGTTTGTTGTAAGTCAGGCTGGTTATTTCCAGTCCCATTATCTTACCCCTGCCGCCGTTTCCCAATGTAACCAGATCATCTCCAAGGAAGTTGTAGAGCCAGACGTCGGGGTAGAAATCTTCGGAATTGTTATCCTCCTCGAAAGACGCAACGTAGAAAGCCACGTTTGAGCCGGGGAAGTTCTGCAAAAACGGAGTTGAAGCAGGTTCCTGGACAGTCATAGTAGTGCTAATAAGCTTTGAATCCAAAAAAGAAAAATCCCAGAGGTTTCCGCCACCGGCCTTGCCGATATTAACATCCACGGTTTTAGTATACATGTAACTGGTAATGACTTTACCCCGGTCGTAATATTTGGTAAGGTCTTCCTTTGTAATTGTTATCTGGGAATAAATTGCGGAACTGGCAAACATAGCGGAAAGCAGGGCGAATACCAGAAGTTTTTTTTTCATAACGCATCCTCACATATTTATTACGAATATATTGCAAATCAAACCCCATAAGGACGCTAGCCAAATTCATATAAACGATGTGTAATATTTTAGTCACATTAAAAAGCATTGTCAAATTTAAATTGGGTTATTTTTTTTTCGCAATCCGGATAAAGGCCGTCTGAATAAAGAATGATTGTGAAGGAATTCATCGGCACAGTCAAAGTGTTTTATTTCCCGGGGATTTCCCCTGACGGCAAGTGAGGCGCAATAACCATGTGCGGTATTTAAATTAAAAATTTTCCATTTTCTGCTCTCTCCCGCTTGACCATAAATGTTAAGCAATTCCGGGGGATCACCGGGGCGGACAGATACGTCAAAGGAGTCGAGCGGAATAGAAAGCCCCCTTCCCTTTGCCTTTATAAAAGCCTCCTTGCGGGTCCAGCAGTTATAAAAGGCAGTTGTCCTCATTTCTTCAGGTAATAAGGAAAGCATAAGCACTTCATTTTTTGAAAAAAAGCCTCCTGCAATTTCCATATGAGCAAAGTCATGGCGCATAAATTCAATATCAATTCCAAGTTCGAGTCCCCTGGAAAATGCAAAGAGCAGCATCCCTTTTGAATGGGAAACATTAAATTTCAGTTCCTTTCCATTTTTCTTCAGGAAAGGTTTACCATACTTATTGAAGTGAAGAGTTATCTCTTCAGGGAGAATATTCAAGTAACGGGCAATCAGAATTCTAAGCACTCCTCTGGAAATTATGAAATTATCCCGGTCTTTTGAGAAATAGTACGCGCATGCCCTTTCCATTTCGTCACGTGTGAGGATATCCCAGAATTCTGCAGCAGATGCGGATTCAGCCTTAACGTGCCATACATGGATCTCATCTTCCGGCAAGAGATATTCTGTTTTAATCTGTTTGTTGTTTTCAGACATTATCAAGTTATCTCAAAGTATTCTGATTCAGGTTAATATCAAGAAAGTAAATTCCGCATTTTAAGAGGCGGCGGGGTCCCATCGATGAGCCCCGCCCGCCGGTGAACCTTAAAATATGGTTTTGATCTTCAGCTGTTGTTTTTTGCCTGTGCCTCTTCCATCTTCTTTCTTAAGCTCAACGGGCGCATATCTGTCCAGACTTCCTTAATATAGGACAGGCATTCTGGCTTTGGGCCCACCTTACCCACGTCTTTCCAGCCCAGGGGGTTTTCCCTGTCGGCAGGCCAGATGGAATACTGTTCTTCATGATTAATGACCACCTTATAGATAGTGGTATCTTCTTTTTCATCATCTCTCATACGGACCTCAATTGTTTGTGAATAATAATTGAAAATGTTCCTGTTTTAATTTATAATAATAAGGTTTCTCAATACGTATTCTATTTCACAGCGCTTTCTATTTCACAGCGCTTTCTATTTCACAGCCGATTCTTGTTTCTTCGGGTTCATTATCATTTGCCAGGAAGTTCCTGATGTCGCCGCTGAACAATGAGCTAAGAGCCATAAGGAACATTATTACGCCGCAGCTTCCATAAATGAGCGGGATGTTCTTGCCGGTAGCGTCAAAGATAAATCCGGCAAGCCCCATGCTCAGAGGTACCATAGCTCCGCTCAGAGAAGTGATGAAGCCGAATACTCTTCCCCTTAAAGAGCTTGGCGTGGTCAGCTGCAGGGCTGTAATCATGTACACTCCCACGAATCCGTTCAGCGTTCCGGCAATAACTGCCAGCACCAGGGCAGTTGATGGCGAACTTATCAGTCCCAGGATTCCAAATCCTGAAGACTCACACAGAAAGAACACGAGCACCGTAAAAGCCCTGGTTTTCCCCTTCAGTTTTATCAGCCCGGCAACTATGTATCCAAGCATGGAGCCCACGCCGTACATGGCAAGCAGAAAGCCGTACCAGTCGGCTGTAACCTTCAGGAAATCCTCCACATAAAAAGGCAGCAGCATTATAACAGGTACAGTCATAAAGTTAATGAATGTAAAGAGGAGCACCATTTTCTTGAGGCCCGAATTATTCCAGACGTAGCGGAAGCCTTCAATTACATCGCTCTTAAAATGAGAAATCTGATCTTTCCAGCCCTTCTCCTTTTCAGGTATTTTCTGGGGGATTTCAATAAACATTTCGCAAAAGGCGGCGAAAAGGAAAGAAAACCCGTTAAACAGGACAAGCATGGGGGCCCCGAGCATCCTGAAGAGAACCCCGCCTACACCCTGCCCCAGAAAAGTCATAACCTGTTCGGAAGCCTGGTCGAAAGAGTTTGCGCCGGTAATTTTATCCCTTGGCACAAGGTCAGGTACGGCAGCAGATATAGCAGGCTGGAAGAATGAATTGACTACAGATATTATCAGTGCAATTGCAAAAAAAGCAGCCAGCGCGACATTAGTTCCCTCCGGGTTAAAGTAGAGTACACCTGCTAAGGCAAGAACTGCAATGCCATTTAACGCATCACAGTAAATGAGTATTTTTCTTCTTGAGAACCTGTCGGCAAAAGCCCCTCCAATTGCCGAGAGTATAATAGCCGGAATACTGGAAACCATTCCTATCAGCCCTATAAGGCTGGCTGAATCTGTCAGATGTTTAATCCAGAATATAGCAGCAATAGAGAACACCTGGTTGCCAAGAAGGCTTATCGATTGTCCCTGCATGAGCAATATGAAATTCTTATTTAAGAGTTTTTTAGGCATTACTATTTACTCCTTATACTTTCAATTGATTTATCATTCCATAGAACAGGCCCTGTTACATTTTTGTGATCCTGATTATTCCTGAATCCCCCGATTATTGAATTCAATTTCCCGGCCAGTATTCTTACATCCGGATTCTGCATCATGCTGATATGATTACCTGGTATATCAACAACATTGACAGGTTTTGAAGAAAACTGCCCCCAGTCCAAATCGGGAGCAAAGGAGGGGTTGGCCTTACTTTCCTCCGAGCGGAATAAGGTAATCTCACCGGGATATTTTTTAAGCTTATACTTCCGCCATGCCTGCTGCATGGTTTTAAGAATGTGGATATAGAAGGAGAACTCAGAGAGTCTGATGTAAAAAGGGATCACGCTGTTTTTCTTAGCCATCCTGAATACAAATTTAAATTGCTCCTGCTCCTCCATTTGCCTTAAAAAGTTGACATCAAGCGGGAAAAGTTTTGAGAAAATATCCGTCAAAAGCTCCGCACTGTCACTGGGCTCTTCGTAGGGTAAAAACGGGCCGCAGTCGAGCAAAGCCAGTGTATTTACTTTTGCTCCCAGGGCCGTGAGCTGGCAGGCAACTTCAAAGGCCGGGATTACACCAAAGGACCAGCCTCCAATGTAATAAGGTCCTTTTGGCTGCCTTTGAAGTATGATATCGACATACCTGCGGGCCATAACTTCAATGGAATCGTCCAGTTTTCCCTTGCCGTCTATACCATGAGCCTGTATTCCATAGAAAGGTATGGCGGGATCTATAAATTTTGCCAGATCAGAATACCAGTGAACACTTCCGCCTGAGGGGTGGACGAAAAACAAGGGCTCTGTTTCCCCATTTTTTTTCAGCTCAATTAGGAGGGGACTTTTTTTACTCTCCCCTTTATCCTTCAGAAAAGATGCCAGACCCCGTACGGTTGGGTTCTGATAGATGTCAGCCAAAGGAATTGTCCGGTGGAGTCTTTCCTGCAGGAGATCCATGAGTCTAATGGCAAGGAGAGAATGCCCTCCCAGCTCGAAAAAATTATCCTTAACCCCCACGGGATGCACCTGAAGAATTTCCTCAAAAAGTTGTACGAGGCTTAATTCCATTGTATCCTCCGGAGCTATATACGACTGCCGGTTATCAGTCAGGTCATCCGCCGGCTCAGGCAAAGCTTTCCTGTCAATTTTCCCACTACCCGTCAGCGGAAATTCCTTCAATACAGTAAACCTGGATGGGACCATATAGTCCGGAAGGACAAGTGCACATGTTTTTTTTAATTCTGAGGTATTAAGTTCCGCCCCATCATCGGGAATAATGTATGCTGCTATTTTCTTAGTATAAGAATTACTCCCAATTGCCAGAACCGCCGCGTCATTTACCCCCGTGAGACTGCGCAATACAGATTCAATTTCACCCAGTTCAACCCTGAATCCTCTGATTTTCACCTGCTGGTCAATTCTGTCTATGTACTCAATATTGCCTTCAGGCAGCAGTCTTACAAGGTCCCCGGTTTTATAAATCCTCTCGCCCGGGGTATCGGCATAAGGATTTGGAATAAATTTTTCGGCCGTCAGGTCCGGCATATTTAAGTATCCGCGCGCCAGGCCGAGGCCGCCGATACATAATTCCCCAATACATCCAGTAGGAACAATCCGGAACTGATCGTCCAGAATAAACAGCTTTGTATTAATTAAAGCACTGCCGATAGGAACTGAAGGACAGCTATTTTTAATGTTATCCATATCAAACATCGTTACTCCGACAGAAGTCTCAGTTGGGCCATAGGCATTAAAGAGTCTTCTTCCCGCAGAAAATCTTCTTGCCAGGTCATTACTTAATATTTCCCCCGCAGAAATTATTGTCTTCAGTCCCGGGATTTTACTCTCATCCAATAAGGAAAGGATTGAAGGAGTTGTAACCATAGAAGTAATTGAATATTCCCGGATAAAATCTTCTGTTTTTCTATTGTCAAGCAATGTTTCCCTTTCAGGGATGTATAAAGCAGCGCCGGAAATAAGCACCGGGAATATATCGGCAACCGAGCCGTCGAAACTAAGGGAAAAGAATTGCAGTCCTCTTTCAGCAGAATTCATACCTGGGGGTGCGGCAAAACCTTTTACAAAATTACTGGCGCCGGAATGATTTATCAGCACACCCTTTGGTTTGCCGGTTGAACCCGAAGTATAAATTACATAGGCAAGGTTATCAGGCGTACAGGCTGCATTGGGATTATTATCGCTTTCCCGGGCAATATTGTCCCAATCATGATCGATAAGAATTACATTCTGCCGGTTTAGTGAAAATCTTTTCTCAAGTGCACTCTGTGCGACAATAGTGCCGAGGCCCGCATCATTAATAACAAATTCTATTCTTTCGTAGGGCGAGTTGGGGTCAAAAGGGACATAAGCTGCACCCGCCTTCATTATCCCCAGAATTGCAATTATCATTTCAACTGACCGATTGACAAGTACTCCGACCAGGGAATCTCTTTTAATACCGTTCCTGATAAGATAATTTGCCAGCCGATTGGCCTTTTTATTAAGCTCCCGGTATGTAAGTTTTTCCCCCTTAAATACAACGGCAATGTTAGAAGGAGTTTTTTCTGCCTGCAATTCAAAAAGCTTATGAAGGCAATGTTTTTCATCTCCGGTTAAATTCCCGGAACTGCTCAGAATTTCCAGTTTTTCCCTTTCACTAATAATTTTCACGTCTGAGAGAGATCGTGCTGCGGGATTCAAGAAAGATTCAATTATGGTTTTCAGATTTTCCATCATATTCCGGGCAATAACAGGCTCGATGCTGTCTGCCTCATAGATCAGGCGGAACTCCAGTGTTTTACTTAGTATTACAACCAGCACAAGCGGGAAACTGGTTTTTTCAGCAGTCTGTACGCTGTCGATCTTAAGCCTTTTTACTTCAGCAGTTTTAAGTGCATCAATGGGATAATTTTCAAACACCAGCAGGGTGTCAAATAATGGCAGAGATTTAGGAATGGCGGTATACTGTTGTATCTGGCTCAAGGGGGTATATTCATACTGTCTCATTTCCAGCTGGCGCATTTGCAGTTCAGTTAACCATTGAGCGACCTGCTTTTCAGGCAGAATACTGCTCCTTACCGGAAGCGTGTTTATTAATAATCCGATAATGCTTTCGGCACCTGGCAAATCCACGGGCCTTCCTGATACTGTAGTGCCGTAAACAATGTCCTTCTGCCCAATGTATTGACTGAGCAGAATTGCCCAGGCGCCCTGCACAATTGTATTCATGGTGAGCTGGTTATTGACCGCAAATTCCTGCAGCTTTTTCATCATTTCAATTGACAGGCTGTCGTGTATATCCGTCGTGGGACCTCCTTCCCCATCATCCTTTTTTCTGTTAGAGATGAGGCTGGGGGTATAAATGCCTTTAAGAGTTTCCCGCCAGAAATCTTCAGCTTTCTGCATATTTTGTTTTTTCAGCCAGACAATATAGTCCCTGAAAGTTTTAACCGGCTGTGCCAGGTACTGTCTGCCGTTGGAGAGGGCTTCATATCTGATGAGTACCTCGCGGAATAGCAATGGCATAGACCACCCATCCAGGAGGATGTGGTGATAGGTCCAGATAAAATACCAGGAATCCTTTCCGGCACGGGCAAGAGTAAATCTGAGCAATGGGGGCCTGGACAAATCGAACTCCTTCATCTGTTCAGAGAGACGGCAGTTTTCAAATTCAATTTCTCTTTCATAATCTGTTAAAGACTGCCAGTCAACAATTTCGAAAGGGACTTCAATTTTCCTGTAGACAATCTGCAGAGGTTCCTTTAAGCCTTTACTCAGAAAAGAAGTTCTCAAGACTGCATGTTCCTCCATCAGATGCTGCCATGCCAGCCTGAATGCCACTTCATCCAGATTACCCTGAATGGTACAGCTTAACTGCTCTACGTAAATTGCGGTCTCGGGGGAAAGGAGGCTATGGAAAAGCATTCCCTGCTGCATCGGGGAAAGAGGATATACATCTTCTGCTTCTTTGTTATTCATCTTTATTCCTGCATACGGTTTATAACTGATAGAATATTATCAACTTCCTGCCGGTTCCAGCCAAAGTCGGAAAAATTTTTGTCAGCCAAATCAATCTTTTGTGATTTCACGAAATCTACTATTGATCTGATCTCTTCCATGTAAGCACCGGCCAGATTAAGAATTGTATTTTCATTATACTTTTTCCCATTGTAGGACCATTCCATCTCAAGCCTGCCGTTTACGACAGCGGCAGTTATTTCAATTTGATATATGCGTTTATTATTGGGGTCTCTTTCCAATCCTCTGGATAGCAGCACCGGCAGAATTGAAGAATCTGCTGAAGTGCTCTGGCCGAACTGCCCCAGGTAGTTAAATGATATTTCAGGCTGCGGGAGGAGCTGCATTGCTGATCTTACAGATTCATCGTTTGAGAGGTATTTAAGCATTCCGAAGCCGATGCCGTTGTTTGTGATTGAACTCAGCTGGCTTTTCACCTTTTCAACAGATTCCTTCAGGCCGTCAGAATTCTCAAGATTCAGGTAAACAGGATAAATGCTTGTAAACCACCCTATTGTGCGTGAAACATCCAGGCCGGGAAATATGTCTATTCTTCCGTGGCTTTCAAGTTCAATCAATAGTCCGCTTTTTCCTGTTTTACTCCTAAAGGCTCTCAGGAGGGCTGTCAGCAAAGGATGAATTATTTCTGCATTCAGTACTGCCGGTAATTCTTTCAGCAGTGTCCTTGTATTCTCTGCTTCGAGAGAATTCCGGATGGTTCTGGCCTCACCCTCAAGATTTTCATCTGATTGATAGTCGGCTGGAATTATATCCGGCGCAGCATTTCTGAGTTTCAGCCAGAAGGCGTATTCTGCAGTTATCTCAGGTGATTGTGCATACATGATAAGTCTTTTGGACCATTCCATAAATGAGCTGGTCTTAAGCGGCAGCCTTATCTGTCTTCCCTGCAAAGCCTGCTGGTATGCTGTCTGGAAGTCCTCCAGTAAAATTCTCCATGAAACCGCGTCTATTAATAAATGATGTACCGCTATGAGCAGATAATTTTTTCTATTTTTCCCAGAATCGAAGTAAACCGCTCTTAAGGGTTCATTGCAGATATCAAGGCTGGCCTGAAATTCAGTAGCGAGTTTTTCAATCTTCACCGGCAAGTCCTCATCCGGGCAGTCTGAAATATCGACTCTAACAAGGGGGACATTCGCATCGGTACCCCTGTTAAACTGTTCCCATTTTCCATTTTTAACACTAAAATGAATTCTTAAGGCATCGTGGTGAGCAAATATTTCCTTCAGGACCATTTCCAGAGCTCCGGAGTCCAGCGTATCGTCAACCTCAAAGAGTATGGACTGATTGTTGTAATGCATATTAAATAACTGCTGGCTAAAGAACCAGTTCTGCACTGGAGAAAGCGGGATTTCACCTGTAACAGCAGTCTGCGGTGCATCCACAATACGGCCATTACCTGCAAAGGCGGCAAGAGCTTTTATTGTAGGATTCTGGAAAATGTCCTTGGGTGTCAGGCGGAAGCCCGCATCGTTTGCTCTTGCAACCAGCTGAATTGAAATAATTGAATCCCCGCCAAGTTCAAAAAAATTGTCTGTTACACCGATATGGTCAATATTTAATACGCTCTGCCAAATGCTTGTCATCAGGAGTTCTGCTTCTGATGCAGGAGCAAGATAGCCGCTGGTCATTTCAGTCCGCTCAAGTTTAGGCTCAGGAAGTTTTTTTCTGTCAATTTTCCCATTTACAGTAAGCGGGAACTGCTCAATAAACATAAAAATTGAAGGTACCATATAAGCAGGAACTCTCATCTTCAGATATTGCCTCATTTCTTTTAATTCAGGCGTGTTTTCATTTTTAGGGATCAGGTATGCCACAAGTTTTTCTTCTGCTTTATGCTTGAGAACGAGGGCTTCTTTAACTGCTGAGTGTTGTTTCAGGACAGACTCAATTTCACCCGGTTCAATTCTGTATCCGTGCAGCTTGACCTGCTCGTCGAGCCTGCCCATAAATTCAATATTACCATCCCTTAAGAGTCTTACCTTATCGCCTGTCTTATAGAGCCTCATACCGGGGGCACTGCTGAAGGGATCAGGGATGAATTTTTCCGCCGTAAGGTCCGCTTTCCCCAGGTAGCCTCTCGATAATCCGATTCCACCGATAAAGAGTTCCCCCGGAATATTCTCTGCTGCAAGATTCAGGTTTTCATCCAGTATATATACATAAACGCCCGGTATTACCCTGCCGATGGGTACCGAGCCCTCAGTCCTGCTTTTTGAAGCCTCAAATACAACACAGCCCACAGCAGCCTCCGTAGGGCCATATTCGTTATAGATCAAAGTTTCCGGATAATTATTCTGGTAATAGGCTATTTGTTTACGCGTGAGGTTCTCTCCTCCAACGACAAAGGCCTTGAGACTAAAGAAAGAATCTCCGTTTTCTTTATCGGTTTCAGTATTCTTCAGCTGTTCTGTAAGAACATCCATATGCGCAGGCGTTATCTTAAGAGTGCCGATTGTTCCGCCTTCACACAGTTCTTTACCCAGGCGGTAAATATCCTTGTCTTCGGTGATTATTTTTACAGGGCTGCCTGAAAGAAGTGCCGGATATATGGAGGTGACAGCAGCATCAAAGGATATGCTCAGGTGAAAAATGGAGCCGGTCATTTCATTTAATGGATATTCGCCCACGCACCAGGAAAGATAATTCATGAGGTTTCTGTGCGTAATCATCGTTCCTTTGGGCATACCCGTAGAGCCCGATGTATAGATAATGTATGCCAGGTTATCCGGATGTGGCCTGTCAATCACAGGGTTCAGGCCGCTTTTCTTCTCAATTTCATCACGCTGCAGGTCAATAAGAACAGTTGAGTCTATACCGGTGCCGAATTTTGAGACCAATTCTTTTTCTGTTATTAAGAGTTTTAATTTTGAATCCTTAATAATGTATTGAAGTCTTTCTTCGGGATAATTTGAATCCAGTGGCAGATAAGCTCCTCCGGACTTCAGGACAGCCAAAAGGCTCATAATCAGTTCAGGGGATTTCTTAAGTGCAATACCTACTACTGTTTCCGGGCCTATTCCTCTTTCAATTAGATAATGCGCCAGCATGTTGCTGCGGCTGTTCAGTTCGTCAAATGTTATATTATTTTCCATGAAAACAAGAGCAGTACTATCCCTTTTTAACGAGGCAGTTTTTTCAAAGGCTTCAGGAAGCATTTCACTGAAGCTGAATTTTGCTGTATGCGCTTCGGCTATTTTTTTTAATACTGCCTTCTCTTCTTCGTGACTTAGCAGTGGTATTTGGGAAACAACTAAATCACAATCCATGAGCACTCGTTCAAGTATAGCTGTATAATACCTGAACATCCTTTCTATTGTCTCTTTTTCAAACAGATCCGTGCTGTACTCAAATGCCATGGAAATTTCATCTTCCGACTTTTCAGAAATGAAGAGAGTCAGATCAAATTTCGAAGTCATTGAGTGTACCTCATGCGGGAAGAGCCTCAGGTCTGAAGTAAACTCATATTCCTCGACCGGGGCATTCTCCAGAGCAAACATGACCTGAAATATGGGAGAATGACTTAAGGTTCTCTCGGGCTCAAGCGCCTCGACCAGCATTTCAAAAGGCAGGTCCTGGTATGTATATGCCTCAAGAGAGGTCTGCCTTACCTCTTTTATGAGCTCACGGAAA
>DATAKL010000050.1:0-2398 GCA_036261625.1 Ignavibacteriales bacterium
AGAAAACCTCGAAACTAGGAGATAAAAACGTAACCTTAAAGAATCAGGAGCCTCATTCTTGAATTAAATTAAGATCCCACTTACAATTAAGTGAGATCTTCAAGATGTCCACGATTTTGAGTTTTCACACAGTCTCTGAAGCTCGTGGCTATTCATAAGAAAAATCTGGTTGAAGAACTCAGACTTTCAGGCTATGGAAACCGACGACCTATCTCTTTTCAGCTTTTATATATTCCGGCCTTTCCGTATTTTTAGTATTAAAAGAAATTCAGAGGGTAATAATGAACCAAGACTTTAAAAAAGCGATGGAACAGTACCTGGAAAGAGCTCAAAAGGCTAAAAATACAGGTATGAAGTACACTTCAGTAAGCGGCGAACCGGTAAACGTGCTCTATACTCCAAAGGACATTGAAAACCAGGATTATTTGAAGGACCTGGGCTTCCCCGGCGAATATCCCTATACAAGAGGAATTCACTCAAACGGCTACAGGGGAAAGATCTGGACGATGAGGCAGTTTGCAGGATTCGGAACCCCGGAGGACACAAACGAAAGATTCCATTATCTCTTAAAACACGGACAGACAGGCCTTTCCGTTGCATTTGACCTCCCAACACTTATGGGATGGGATTCAGATGCAGCTTTAAGCAAGGGCGAAGTGGGTATATGCGGTGTCGCAATCTCTTCGCTCGAGGATATGGAAATTCTTTTTAAGAATATACCGCTCGACAAGGTTTCAACTTCCATGACCATAAATTCACCTGCAGCCATGATATTTGCTTTCTATCTGGCGGTAGCCAAAAAGCAGGGGATTGATTTCAAGGAATTAAGAGGCACACTGCAGAACGATATACTCAAAGAGTATATTGCACAGAAGGAATTTATTTATCCTCCAAAGCCCTCGATGCGCATCATTACAGATATGATTGAGTACTGCACAAATGAGGTCCCGCAGTGGAACCCCGTTTCTGTAAGCGGGTATCATATCAGGGAAGCTGGTTCCACATCAGTGCAGGAATTGGCTTTTACACTTGCCGACGGCTTTGCCTATATTGAAGCCTGCATAGAAAGGGGAATGGACGTTGACGAGTTTGCCCCCAGAATATCTTTCTTCTTTAACTCACACCTAGACTTTTTTGAGGAAATTGCAAAGTACAGAGCCGCGCGCCGGATATATGCAAAGAGAATGAAGGAAAAGTATGGTGCCAAAAACCCCAGGTCGTGGTGGCTCCGTTTCCATACACAGACAGCAGGCGTAACACTGACAGCCCAGCAGCCTGAAAACAACATTATAAGAACAGCTTTCCAGGCAATGGCAGCTGTCCTGGGAGGCACACAGTCGCTCCACACAAACTCAATGGATGAGACGCTGGCGCTTCCGAGTGAAAAAGCCGTTAAGATTGCGCTCAGAACTCAGCAGCTAATTGCTTATGAAACTGGCGTCATCAATACCGTTGATCCGCTTGGCGGAAGCTACTATGTGGAAGCCCTGACAGACAAGATGGAAAAGCAGGCTAACGAGATCTTTGAACGCATTGATGCCTTTGGAGGTGTAATAGGTGCAATTGAGGCCGGGTATTTCCAGAAGGAGATTGCCGACTCAGCATACCGCTATCAGCTTGAGCTTGAAAGGAAAGAAAAGTTCATTGTAGGCGTAAATGAATTTGTTGAAGAAGAGGAGAAGATAGATATTCCGATCCTTACAATTTCGCCTGAAGTTGAGAAAAAGCAGGTTCAGAGGCTTGCAGATCTTAAGCAGTCGCGCAACCAGGAGAAGGTGGAAGAGTCTCTTAAGGAGATAGCCCGTGCTGCCGTTGACGGAACGAACCTGATGCCGGTCTTTATAAAAGCCTCCGAAAACTATGTCACCCTGGGCGAGATGGTCCAGGAGCTCAAGAAGCCTTTCGGCATCTACGAAGAAGTGGCTGTATTCTAAGGTTAATTAACAGTTTATTGCGGCTCTGCCTCCTGCGGCAGAGCTGCGTGTCTTATGCTGCAAAGAAAATTTAGGTATATCAGAAACCACCCTATTGACTCGTAATAAAATATAACTTTGGATAACAGTCATTGTCTCAACATGCAATTGGAGGAAATAACTTTTTCCTGTATTAAATCTTCTAGCTGCGTTAGCAGCTACCTATTTGTAGAATCCGCATAAAAAAAGACCCCGGAACAGCGTAGCTGTTCAATATTTTTCAATAACGGCTTGCATATTGTGCCATTAATTGCAATAATATCATAAACCCTTCCCTAAAATAACCATGAGGTATCTTGCTATGGCAAACACCTATTCCCAGGTCTATATCCATATCGTTCATTCAACATTAGGCCGGGCACCTCTAATCCATCCGGACTTCAAGGATGAGCTCTGCAAGTACATAACAGGAATTGTATCCAGAA
>DATAKL010000025.1:0-84413 GCA_036261625.1 Ignavibacteriales bacterium
TTTTTCAGCTGCAACACGGGAGGTCCTTGACATATCGGCAGCTTCATTGGCATTCTTTGCAGTTTCATAGACAGTTTTAGTCATCTCTTCAATAGCACCTGCGACTTCGGTTGCCTGCTGGCTCTGCTCCTGTGCGCCTGCAGCCATCTGTTCAGATGAAGAGGATATTTCATTTGCAGCACTGGCGGTAGCCTGGATGGCTTCACTGACCATGGAAAGTGTGTTATGAAGGTCACCGATCATTATATTTACATTTTGGCCCAACTTATAAAGATCGCTTTTTTCATCAAGCTCAAGGTTTCGGGTAAAGTCGCCTTGAGCAACTGCTTCAATAACCCCTGCAATCGGGGCAATCTGGTCATTTAAGTATTTTTTCTGCTGATTTTCAAGATCACGCAGATCGATAAAATATGCAAAGGCTGCAATCATTTCTTTTTTGCTGTTAAGCACAGGTCCCGTAGAGAACAGTACCGGAAACTCACCCCCGGCATGGTCTTTCAGGACAAGTTTTACCCCGTCCATGAACTTTCCTTCAAAGGCTTTATGTGTCAGGGAATCGCGGAAGAATACTTCTTTTACCTTCATATGATCTATTATATCTTCCGGTTTTCTGTTGAATTTCATCATTTTCAATGCAGAGTCATTTATTGAAAGTATTTTTGTATCCCTATCGGCAATAAAGACTGCGGCACTGAGTCCCATCTGGAAGCTCAGAGCCTTAGCCATTTCATCCTTAATCTTATCTAGCATCAGGTTAAAACCTCCTGAAAGCTGTCCCATTTCGTCATTGCTTTTATAGTCGACAAAAGCCGACATATCACCCTTAATAACCTTATCCGTCGCCTTGCTCAGGGCTTCAATCGGTTTATTAACCTTCCGGCGGATCATAACATAATTTACAATTTGGGATAACAAAAGGAATAATATTGAAGCCAGAATGACATAAAGGTAGAAATAGCTGTCGGCAATATGGCTGTCCACTTCGGCCTGGGTTCTTTTATCCAGCAGTTTGTAGAATTCATCAATTGGTTCATTTATAGATTCAACAAACTTATGGTACTTTTCATCGTGTACGAGTCTTCTGGCAAGTTCAATATCGGGTTTGCCCTGGACCGTATACTTTCCGTATTGGTCCTGAAACAGGCCCTTCATAGCATTAATTGCTCTTTCTTCTGTTGCCACCAATTCATTAGACCTATCATTGGATTCCTTTATCTTCCTGAATTCATCCTCTGAAAAGTTCAGTTCACGCATCATCTGTTCAAAGGTGATGGTTCTTCCGTCTTTCCTGGGCTTTTTACCGTTTGCAATATCCACAAGGTCCCAGTACTGCCGGGCATACTTCTCATCGCCTGTTACAACATAAGTTCTAACAAGCCTGGTCAGGTTATCGGAATTCTGTCTTAGTTCAATTGCTACCTGATAAGATTTATATCTGTTTTCATGGCTGTCATTAAGCGCCTTTTGAGCCTTGAACATATTGAATGTAGCCATTCCGAGGCATAGAATTGCTACTCCGGTAACAGCATAAATAACAAAAAACATTTTTTTTATAGACATATATTTCCCTTTGGTCATCCAGAGTATTTCGGTTATAGGTTGCAGTATATGAAATTATATGATCGGTTCTTAATTATCGTAGCATACTGGAAATAATTTAATCCATGACAAAGGATTTAGAAAGTATTTCTACAATAAAAAAAGAAACAGGATCAGGATAGTCCTGACCCTGTATGTTTTTGGAACAAACTCCCTCAACTGAGCTGGTACTGAGGCAGTTTGGAGGAAAATCCTTTTCCGGATGATTTCTGCTGCAGGAGTTTACGGTTTGTCCTGCCAGTTCCCTCGAGCTTAAAACGGCCTATGAGTTCCTGAAGGTTCACGGTCAGGCGGTTTAAGTCCTCAGCAGCACGGGCAATCTGCTCTGTACCCGAGGCGCTCTGCTGAGTGACAGTTGAAATGCCTTCTATATTTTTGCTTATCTGCTCTGTGGTGCTCGACTGCTGCTCACTTGCAGCAGCCACCTGCATTACAACATCCGTAGCCTTATGTGCTCCACTAAGAATTTCATTTAACACTTCAGCTACCTCTTCAGTCAGCGACATGCCTTCTTCAACAGCTTTCTGTGCCTGATCCATGGACAGGTTTGCTTCAGCTGCTTCTTTTTGTATGGCCTTAATCGTATCGGCAATCTCTTTAGTTGCCTTGGTTGTACGCTCGGCAAGCTTGCGGACCTCGTCTGCCACAACAGCAAAGCCCCGCCCCTGTTCACCAGCCCTGGCCGCCTCAATGGCGGCATTCAATGCAAGCAGGTTCGTCTGGTCTGCAATATCATCAATCACCTGAGTAATCTCGCCTATCTGGTCTGTTTTTCCCGCCAGGTTTGTGATAATTCTGCCTGTTTCTTTTGTAGAGAGGACGATCTTCTCAATTCCTTTTTTCGTATCCTGTACCTTTTTAGCACCCTTTTCAGCTGCAGCACTCGAAGCCCGGGAAACATCGGCTGCTTCGTTGGCGTTCTTTGCTGTTTCAAACACTGTTTTTGTCATCTCCTCGATAGCACCGGCCACCTCAGTTGCCTGCTGGCTCTGCTCCTGTGCGCCTGCGGCCATCTGTTCAGATGAACTGGATATCTCGTTAGCTGAACTGGCTGTGGCCTGGACAGCTTCGCTAACTTCAGAAAGAGCCTGCTGCAGTGAGCTTCCCAGCTCGTTTATGCTGTTTTTAATCATCTGATGGTCGCCCTTATATTCCCCTTTTACTCTTGCTGTCAAGTCACCAGAGGACATTACCTGCAAAACGTCGCTTCCTTCCATGACTGGCAGAATTACAGCATCGAGTGTTTGATTAAATCCATCAATAACATCTCTATATCCTCCCTTAAACCTTTCAGTCTTGCCTCTTTGGGAGAGCTTGCCTTCAAGGGCAGCCTGAACCAGCCCCTGTGATTCAGTTACCATTTCACGGATTACTTCTGCGGCACTTTCAACCGAAGTTATTGTTGAGAGGGTTTTTTCAATCATTTCATTAGCCGTTTTGGAAAGTTCTCCAATTTCATCTCTGCTGCTCACCTCAAGAAGCTTTGTCCCGGTTGAAATCTGAAAATTCAGGTCTCCTTCGGCCATCCGGTCAGTTCCTTTTGCCAGGCTTGCAAGGCAATCATTCTTAAGGTTTTCCAGTCTATCGGCAACATGTCTAATTCCGCTGGAAATATACCTGGAGTTAGCGAGGGATATGTAAATACCTATTACAATAGCTATTAAGGTTCCGAGAATAACGTAAAGGATTGTCTGGCTGTAGGCGCTGTCGGCATTGGCCATTCTTTTTACATTGAGAGATTCTTCCTGTGAAGTAAAATTCTGTATAATAACTCTCATAGCATCCATCTTTTCTTTTCCCCTGGCTTTTCTGGCCTCTGCAATCAGGTCATTCATCTGGAGGCTGCCGGCGCTAACATTTCTTCTCAGCTGGATTTCTGACTGCGCAATATCCCTTTCCCATTCGCGCTTAAGTTTTGAGAGCTCTTCAAGTCTTTTAACCTGTACAGGGTTGTCATTTACTGTCTCTTTTAGTTTATCAAGTCTTCCGTCAAATTCTTCTTTTCCATTATTATATGGCTCAAGGAAGTTATCGTCACCGGTAATAAGAAAACCTCTTTCGCCTGTTTCCATGTCAATGAGCATCTTGCCTAAAAGATTAGCCTCGCCAATAACTTCCTCGGTATGCTTTACCCACTTGAAGGTCTCATTCATCGATTTAATATTAAAGTAAACGCCAATACCAACTATAGCCATCAGAAAAAGTATTATCCCCGAATTGAGAAGTATTTTTGAACGCATTTTCATGTTTTTAAAAAGATCCATAATTCACCCCATATGGTTTGACGAATAATATATTATAAAACCGTTGTATACTGATTCAATATTTTTTTATAAGGGAAATCTATAGTAATAGCAGTAAAGCTGCCTTTCCGGCTAATAATAGTAAATCCGCAGCCGAATATTTGCGTAATGCGCCTGACAATTGGAAGGCCCAGGCCGTTGCCTTCCTGAGAGAGTGTTTTTCTGTCAAACTGGCGGAACGGCTCAATCTGCTTTATTTCCTCTTCAGTAATACCGGTACCATAATCCTTTATTTCCATCTGGTAGGAATTAGGGCACTTTTCTCCGGTTACTTCAAGTTTTGATCCTTTCTTTGAGAATTTCAGTGCATTATCAAAGAGTTCTTTAGTAATAAGCTTCAGGTAATCTTCAGGTATTTGAAGTTCAGAATCATCTAATGAGGCAAGGAGATCTTCATTTCTTCCTTCCCTTACTGCCATATTCATCACAGTTTCTTTTATAGTTTTCGTGTGAGCGTGCAAGTTTCTATCCTCCAGTTCCCTTCTCATCTTTATATTCTTGCTGAGGCATTCCAGATCGGCAAAGTTTATAAATTTTTCGATCGTTCTATGGAGCCTTCTGCTGCTTTTTTCAATATTCCGGACCATAAATATCAGGTCCTCTTTGCTTAAGGAATCCATTTCATCTGTAATGATCTGAGTAAAGCCCATGATAGAAACAAGGGGGGTTCTTAGCTCATGAGGGATGTAGGTTGTAATATTTGCTATCAGTTCCTCAAGCCTTCTCTCAGGAAGCGCTTCCTTTAGTAACTTGTTGTTTTTTTCGTTTCCGGGCATGGATCCGTTGCAATACATTTGCCTGCCTGTTTTTTTTTACAATTATCGGCACTCTTAGCATAAATTTCTGTAAGGACTATTTGGGGATATTCTGTAGGACTAAGGATAATACTTTCGTGAGGATTTAATTACAAACCTGTAAGGAATGAAACCGGATTACGCATTTTGTAAGGAATTAATTACAAGGTTATTACAGACTATCTGCATCTGAAGGAAAGAATGCATGCAGCAGGATATCTGATTTCAAGCCGGAAGAATACGGGCAGGAGTTTCTCCTGCCGCTGAAAGCAGAAGAGCACTTAGATCAGTTTATGCTGCTTAGCATATTCTCTGATCTGCTCTGTGTTACTGAGGCGAAGCTTGGAGAGTATTCTGTTCCTGTAGGTGCTGATGGTTTTCTCGCTGATCGACATTGCATCTGCTATCTGGCGGTATTTTGAACCGTTTGCCATCAGCCTCATTACTTCAAACTCACGCACTGAAAGTGATTCATGCGGAAATCTGATATTCCTGCGGTTTTCAGCTTCTTCAAGGAGCATTTCCATAAATCTGCTGCTGAAAAACTTATGTCCCTGTGCAATTTTTCTGATGGCGCTTAAAAATTCATCGGGCTCTATATCCTTATTCATATATCCCGAAGCTCCGGCCTCGAGGCAGCGGCGGGCAAACTGTTCCTCAGGGTTGATACTTAATATAAGGACTGAAATTCCGGGATACATTGCCTTAAGGTCATAAAGCAGATCGAGACCGCTTCTGCCCGGCATATTTATGTCCAGAATTATAATTGATACTTTATTTTTTCGCAGGAGGCAGAGTACCTCTTCAGCATTTTTGGCCTCGCAGGATACCTCCATATCGGTTTCAGAACAGATGATTTTTTTAAGTCCTGTTCTAAGGAGCGCGTGGTCATCTGCAATCATTACTTTAATCATAACAGTTCAGTTTTATTTTTTTAGGATTTATATTTAGTCAAAGCTCTTTCGAGCGGTATTTTCAGTTTTACAATTGTTCCCCTGCCCTTCCGGCCGCGTATGGAAAGTTCCCCTCCAGCAAAAGAGGCTCTTTCATGCATTCCTTTAAGGCCGAAGGAGGTAGATTTTTTCAATTCCTTAGAACTTATGCCTATGCCGTTGTCCTCAACCGAGAGCACCACAAAAGATCCTGTTTTTTTAAGAGCTATAGAAACTCTGGTTGCCGAGGCATGACGCGATACATTTGTAAGAGCTTCCTGCACAGTGCGGAATAAGACAGTTGCAATACAGCTCTTGAATTCACACGAATCGAAATCCTTCAGGTCCAAACTGCAGTCTGCTTTATTATGAAGGGAGTAGGTCTCGGCCTGCCACTGGATTGCCGCAATAAGACCGGCAGTATCCAGAATATCGGGGCGCAGTTGAGTAGTTATTCTTTGGACCGATTTTATAGTAGAGCTGATGAGAGTTGTCATTTCATCAAGGTCGGAAATGTCCACTTTCTTTCCATTGAGCAGATCGCTTTTAATTGAATTTGCCATTAGTTTAAGTACAGTAAGCGATTGCCCGAGCTCATCATGTACATCCCTGGCAAGAGTTATTCTTTCCTCCTCACGCACTTTTTCCAGGTGAGTAGAAAGAGCGCGGGCCTGCTTTTCTGAGGCTTTAAGTTTTTTTTCATAAGATTTGCTCTTAGAGATGTCCTGCATAAGTCCAATTATATTCTTAGGTTTAGCTTCTTTATCCCTTAGCAGATATGCGCGGTACATAAACCACTTATATTTATTATCAGCACATTTCCACCGGTGCTCCAGCTGGTAGAGGTCGGCCGGGAAATTTGATAATTCAATCAGGTGCGGCAGGTCATCCTTATGGATTCTGCTTTTCCAGAAGTTCCTGCCGCACATAATTTCCTCAGGCGTAAAGCCGGTGAGCCTTTCAATGCTTTTGCTCAGCCATTTAATATTAAAGCCGTCCGACAAATCTATGTCAAAGAAAGCGACCGGAACTGTATCGAGGATTAAATTAATGCGGTGTTCATTAAGTTTAAGTGCTTCTTCAATTCTTTTCCTCTCGGTAATGTCTGAATTTGTACCGAGAATTCTGAGCGGGCAGCCGCTTTCATCCCGGTTAAAGATTTTCCAGTGGCTAAGGATCCAGCGGTACTGGCCGGCCTTATTGATCAACTGAAATTCAACCGAAAGGTTATCAGGAAGAAATTTAGGCGAGGTTATTTTTTGAATAATGCGTTCCCGTGAATCGGGATGGAGCATGTTAAACCACTCACCCAGCGTAAGCTCAAATTCGTCGGGTTCATAGCCCAGCATTTTAAAATAACGGGGGCTCAGGAAAATCTTGTCGCTTTTCAGCTCCCAGTCCCAGTACCCCTCCTCTGCCGCTTCAAGTGAATAGCGAAGACGCTCTTCGCTCAGTCGGAGGGCTTCTTCGGTTTTCTTTTTTTGGGTGATATCAATTGATAAAGCAGCCAGATAACCAGGTGAAGGGGTAAACAGAATAGTTTTAAAATGTTTATTCAAAACCGGACTGTATTCCTCAAATTTCAGGTTTTCACCACTTGCAGCTCTTGAGTAATAATCCTCCCATTTTTTAGACATGCATTGAAGTACTGTCTTAAGTGTGCGTCCTATCATTTTTTCCCTAGATAAACCCATTATCCTGAGTGCAGCGTCATTGAGCTCAATGAACCTGTAATCAAAGGGCAGCAGGTTATCGTCGTAAATGATTTCATAAAGGAAAAACCCCTCAAACATTGATTCGAAAAGGGATCTGTATTTATGTTCCGACTGCTGAAGAATAGAAAGATCTGTGTGTGATTTACTGTCCATTATAAACTAAAATCCCCGGAGAATAAGAATAAAATTGAATAAAGATTAAAATAGTTCATTATCGGCGGGTGGGAGTTCTGATTTAGGGCAAAAAACTTGGTCAACTAATGCGGAAACATAAAAAAGAGGTCAAAAATCAAAAGAAAAGGGGCAGGAAAGTCTTCCTGCCCCAGACAAGCTTCAATTTTATTGTAAATTAAGGATTTTCAGACTCCACCTTGTGATCCATATTCGCAATCTTTAGGATCATTTTATACGACAGTTCAACAATTTTCGCCATTTTCTCAAAATCTATCTTTTCAAAGTCATCTGTATACTTATGGTAATCCTTCAGCATATAGTCGTAAAAGAATACCACGGGAATTCCCTTCTGAGCGTAGCTGTAATGGTCGCTCCGGTAGTACATCCTGTCGGGGTCGTGAGGATTATCGAACTTATAGTTAAGTGTAAACTTTACCGTTTCATTGTTGGTTTCTTCCAGAATCCTCTTCATTTCATTGCCAGCCTTGACTGAACCTATAGGGTAAATGGTATCCCTGTTTTCACGGCCTACCATATCTATATTCACCATTGCAGAAACGTCTTCAATCCGGTCAAAATGATTTACAAAGAATTCAGATCCAAGCATCAGGGCTTCCTCGGAGCCGTGTGAAATTAAAATGACTGACCTTTTATTTTCACCCAGTTTCTTCAGGATCCTTCCTGTTTCAAGAACTGATGCTACGCCTGAGAGGTTGTCGTCGGCACCGTTGTATATCTTGCCATCAATTACTCCAAGATGATCGTGATGAGCTCCCACAATAACGTATTCATTTTTGAGCACGGGGTCTGTGCCTTCAATAACCCCTATGGCATTATATGACTTTACAAGGTTAGTTTTAAGTGAAGAATTAACACTGACTTTCATATTTGCAAGAGAGGGCTCAATATATGTGCTGAAGGCCTCAGGCCTTATTACTGCGGCAAAGAACTCCCCTGCCTTTTCTGAGCCGGGGAAGCGGTGCTGCGGTCTTATGCCGCGAAGCATCATGCGGTCCCAGTCGGCCGTGTTTGCACTGTCGGTTACGATTATAATGCCTCGGGCACCAAGTCTCTTGGCTGTTCTGATCTTTGAGGCCATATCGGTGACAACTCCTTTGGAAGAAAACATGTTTCTTGCCTTTGGATCAACAGGGACGCCTCCCATTACAAGAACAACCTTATCCTTAACTTCAAGATCTTTATAGTCATTAATCCCCTCCTCCTGACGGAAACCGTAGCCCGCAAAGACGAGATCCAGGGTTGTGTCAATCTTCCCTTTCACATAACCTTTAAGGAAAAAATAATTGTCGTATATCTTAAGCCCACCTATTACATTTCCGCCTGAAAAGAAAGACAGGTGGCTTTCGGGATTCATCACAAAAGCCTCAAGCTGAAATGTCTGTATGTAAGAATCATTAAGCAAAGGCTTAGCGCCAAGATCTTTCATCTGCTGAGCTATATAGACTGCCGCTCTTTTTTCATCGGGTGATGCCGTAGCACGCCCCTTAAGGCTGTCGTCTGCAAGCCTCTTGAGGTCAGTTTTGAGATTTGAAACGCTTACAAGCGGATCCCCCTGCCATAAGTCCTGTGCCGGTAATATTCCTGCTAAAAGGAAATTAAGGAGCAGTATTAATTTAATTTTCATAATGGATGGCATTTTAGTTGTAAAATTATATGAACAAAGATAAACAATTTGGGAATAATGTTGAATTTTGAATTATGAATTATGAATTATGAATTGGGACATTTTATAATTTCTTCCATTCAAAATTCATAATTCATAATTCATAATTCTTTTGTTCATTGCTTCTAAAACAAATCCCTTTAAATTACAATTAAAACAAGGAATAACATGGAAAGAAAGAGGCCTTTTCGTGTCCTTTCGCTGGACGGCGGCGGAATGAGGGGACTTTATACGGCAGCGCTGCTGATGAAACTGACGGAGCTTTTTAATAAGGATCATCCAAAGCCTTTTCCCGACCTGGGCAAAGGCTTTGACCTTATTTGCGGCACCAGCACAGGATCCATTCTTGCATGCGGACTTGCCGCCGGAGTGCCGGTTGATACGCTAAAGGATATTTATATAAAGGAGGGTCCTAGGATTTTCCCCAGTCCAATGCCTGAGCCGCAGAAGCCTGAGTTTTACCTCTGGACGGCAAAGCACGCATTTGTAAATTCAGGCGACAGAGAAGAGCTTATTAAGGCATTAAAGTTTGTTTTCGGGGATAAAACTCTAGAAAGCGTCTATAAAGAACGAGGTATTGCCCTTTTAATTACTGCAGTAGAGGCGCATAAGTTCATTCATAAGATTTTCAGGACGCCTCACAACCCCAAAGACATAAATGAAGGCGAGTATAAGATTGTTGAAGTGGTACTCTCAAGTTCCATGGCGCCCATTTTATTTCCGGTAAATAAAGTTGAATTCCGTGATGCGGAGGAATATTATGTGGATGGAGGACTGTGGGCAAATAACCCCGTTTTACTCGGCATGATTGAAGCATTAAAGATGGTTGAGGATAAAGACAGGCCGATTGAGATTATTTCCGCCGGCACATGCAACAGGCTTTCAGGCAGTAAAAGCGACCTGGAAACCTTGAGCTGGGGCATGCTAAAATGGGCCTCAGGAATGAGGCTCATGGAACTGCTGTTGTCCTCACAGGCAACGGGCACTACATACATGGCAGAGTTCTTTGCTGATTACCTTACGGGGCTTGGACGAAGAGTAAAAGTAATAAAGCTCGGAGAGCTTATAAAGACGCCCGAGGAATTTGCTAAAATTCACGTCGACAGGGCGGATAAGGAAGCGGTAGACACAATGATATCCCTGGCTGATAAAGACGCAGAATACGTTTTCGATGAAATGGACAGCCAGACAAAGGAGACATTTCAAAGCATATACTCAGATCTGCCTCCTGCTCCGGAGAACAAAAATCCAAACAGAATTTAATATTATTCATATCTTAAGTTTTCAACTGAATCCGCATTAGCTGCCTTTAACACGACGGTCAGAACAGTTGAAAAAACTATAACAGCAACCAATGCGCCTGCCAAAAGGAAAATCCATGGGCTTATAACAATATGGTATGCGAAATTGCTGAGCCATTTAACTGCAAAATAATAGCTTACCGTGCATCCAATAATAATGGATATTCCAGCCAATAAAAGAAAGTCTTTCACCAGTGTCCCTGCAATGCTCATGGTTGAAGCCCCAAGCACTTTCCTGATACCAATTTCTTTTTTTCTTCTTTCGGATGTGAAGGCAGCCAGGCCGAATATACCCATACATGCAATAAATATTGCTATGATTGCAAAAGAATCAAAAAGCCTCCCGATGTTCTCTTCTTTGCTGTATAATTGGGCAAGGTATTCGTCAAAGAAGCTGTACTCAAAAGGCCTTCCCGAAGAAAACTTCTTCCATGTGTTTTCTATATGCTCTAATACCGCTTGCATATTATCTGTTTTTACTCTTACGGAAATATACCCTGCTTGATTAGGATCAATAAAAATGCAGAGCGGTTCAATTTTTGAATGCAGCGACTTGAAATGGAAATCTTTCACCATACCTATTACCCTGCCTTCCTGGTGATCAAAAAGCTCAAGGCGCTTTCCGATGGGAGACTTCCAGCCTAATCTTTTCAACGCAGCCTCGTTTATTATATAACCCTGTTTTTTATCCGAAGGGAATTCCTCTGAAAAATCGCGCCCGTCTGAAATTTTTATCTTATACGTCTTAAGAAATTCATAATCTGCGGCTATGAAATTAAGCGTGTTATCTTTTATGTTCTTCTGCCCTTCCCACTGAAAGCTTGTTACCCATTTGACACTTCCCGGAATTGCAGAGGAAAATGAAGCGCTCAGTATTGAAGGGTTCTTAAGAAGCTCATTCTTAAGGGCCCTGTACTGCTGCCTGACTGATCCCTCCACAACAGGCAGAATAATGATCTCTTCTTTCGAAAGCTCAGAATTCCTTTTTTGAATGAATGAAAGCTGGAGGTTTATTACAATTGTAAGCAGGATCAGCGCAGTGGATATTGAAAACTGAAAAATTACCAGAAGGCTCCTAAGATTAATGCGCGACTTCCTGAAGAGATCGGATTTAGAGAGTATCTGAACCACCTGGAACTTTGAAACAAAAAATGCCGGATAGAGACCTGAGGCTAATCCAAGAATAAGAGTCATCAGGCAGAGGTATAGCAGCCAGTTGCCCGGCGTGCTTGTAAAGGCTTCCCTGCTACCCAGAAAACTGCTTACTTTAGGAGTAAAAAGAATAACCAGGACGATGGAGAGTAATACTGCAAGAAAAGATACAATAACTGCTTCCCCGATAAACTGAAGGATCAGCTGACTTCTCTTTGCCCCCACAACTTTCCTTATTCCAACTTCCTTTATTCTTGTCATATATCGTGCGGTTGAAAGGTTCACATAGTTGATGCAGGCAATAAGGAGAATCAAAAGTGCCGCGCTGGAAAAGACATAGACATATGTTATATCACTATTTGGCTCCAGTTCACCTGAAAGAGCTGAATTCAGATGGATTGAAGTTATGGGCTGAAGTTTGAATTCAAACGGGATAAAGGATCTGGCAGAATAATATTTATTAAACTCATTAAGCCTGCTCATAAGGCTGTTTAGGTCCGTGTGTTCATCAGTCATGAAATAGGAATATACAAATGTATTCATATAGCTGTCAAAAAAACGGGGGTCGTTATAGACAGCTTTGGCTGAGGTGATGGGGCAGATAAAATCGAATCTCAGGTGAGAGTTCTGAGGAAGATCCTTTAACACGCCGCTTACCTGAAACTGCAGATAGCCGTCCAGGGTTAAGGTTTTGCCGACAGGATTATCATTGCCGAAATATTTTATTGCCGTTTCACTGGTGATGACAATTGAGTTCGGGTTATTAAGTGCTGTTTTTTCATTCCCATACTGGAGCTTATAGGAGAACATTTCGAATATGGAGGGATCAGCCAGAATAATACGTTCCTCGTAGAAATTCCTGTTATTATAACTAACCAGCTTTCTGGGTACCTTATTGATCCTTAGTGTCTGCACTATACCGGGGTAAAATTCTTTCAGAGTGCTGAATAAAGGCACAGGAGTCATCGCATAATCCTCTGATGTAATCCTGTATATCCTGCCTGAGTGTTCGGGAAACTTATCGAAACTAAGCTCATAGGTGACATATTTCATTATAAATATAAGGCACGTAATTCCGATTGTAAGTCCGGCAATATGGATAAAGGAAAATGTCTTATTCCTAATGAGGTTTCTCAAAGCTGTTTTCAGATAGCTCTTAAACATTTATTCCTCTTACTCGTATTTTAATGTATTAACCGGATTCTGCCTGGCGGACCTAAGTACCTGGAAAGCAAGTGAAAGAATAGCAACCGCCATAACAATTGCGATAGAAGCTATAAGTGTCCAGGGACTTAACCCGATCCTGTATGGAAAATCAGCAAGCCATCTGTTCATAATATAAAACGCAATGGGGCCCGATATTACTGCCGATATAAGGATCAGTTTCAATATTTCTTTTATAAACATTCCGCTTACCTGGATAACAGAAGCTCCCAGTACTTTCCTGATACCCACTTCCTTGCTTCTTACTTCCGTGGTAAATGAGATGAGGCCATAGAGGCCCAGACAAGAGATTAAAAGTGTAAAGACCGAGAATACGGAAAATATGTAGAGAAGCCTTAATTCTGTTCTATAATAGCTCTTATTCGACCTATTCACTTCTCCTTCCAGAAATTTTAATTCATGGTGCATATACAAAGGGTCGAAAGTTTTCATGACGGACCGGATGTATTGTAATGTTTCCGGAATATTGCTGCCACTGATTTTAATTGCAAGGGCACCCGTGTTTCTCATTGTAAAAGCAACCATTATTTCAGCTGAATCACTGCATAAAACCAGTGGCTCAATCCTGTTGTTTAGCTTCTGGAAGTGAAAATCCTTCATTACACCTATAACATATTTTCTGACATCTCTGCCACTTTCAGGGAAGATAATTTCTTTCCCGATAGCATCTTTCCAGCCAAGGGCTTTGGTTGCAGTCTCATTGATAATAATCTTATCATTTAGGTCAGAATGGATGAACTTCCTGCCCTTAATAATTTTCATTTCATAAAGGTCTATAAAATCGTTATCTACTGCTCCGCACCATAAATCATGATTCTTTTCGAGGAAGTTTTCACCCGGTAAAGTTACTCTACTGCCATCCATGATTTGATCAGGGCGGCAACTTGCAAAAGAAACGCTTAGAACGCCGGGGTTCTTTTTAATTTCATATTTCATTGCCGCAAGTTTGTCCATATTAAATTTTCCGCCAAGCTGCACGACAACAATATTGCCTCTTCTGTAGCCCGGGTCCTTGTCGGTCATGTAATTTATCTGATTCTTAACCATAAAAGTACAGTAGATAAGTACGATTGTGAAAACAAACTGCACAATAATCAATATGTTTCTGGAGCGTGTTTTCTTAATGGATATACCTTTCCCCCTGAAAAAAGCTAGTGGTGAAATAGAAAAAGCCAGAGATGCCGGATATAGTCCGGCCAGGATGCTTATTATAACTACAATACCCAGTATCCCCGTAAGCATGTTTGTAGTAAGATGGATATCACGCCCGACATAATGATTAAAATAAGGCAATAACAGCATTACCATAGAAAGTGTAATTCCGAGGGATACCATTGAAAGAACAAAGGTCTCCGTTAATAGTTGTCTTAAGAGTTGTCTCCGCTCAGCGCCAATTATCTTTCTGACGCTGATTTCCTTAATGCGCTGAGAGAACCGGGCTGAAGTAAGGTTAACATAATTAATGGAGGCTATAATGAGTATAATCAGTGCCATCGTCAGATAAAGACATATCTGGTCGAGGGATCTTTCTCCCGGCCTGGAATAAATATCGGATTTCAGGTGAATGTCGCCCAGAGGCTGCGAAAAGTAGTTCGTCGGCTGAAGATTACTATTTTTTGTTTTATGGTGCCTTTTCAGGAAAGGCTGATATTGTTTTTCAACGTCAGCTATGCTTGCATTTTCTTTGAGCAAAAAATAGGTTTGATACATTGACGATCCCCATGCCTGGTCCGGGCTGGTGATTCCCGACTCCATCAGCATGCCGTAGTTTCCAGTGCTTTCAGATATCGGGATAACGATATCGGCCTTAAAGTGAGAGTTTTCGGGTATATCTTTATAAATGCCTTTAACGGTGAATTCAAATTTATTCTCATAAAGCAGGCTCATGCCCATGGGGTTTTGATTTCCGAAATACTTTCTTGCAGTACTTTCCGAAATGCAGATGGAGTGGGGATCGTTAAGAACATTTGCAGGATTCCCCTGAAGAAAGTTAAAAGTAAAGATTTTCAGGAAGTCAGGATCGGCCATAAGTATGTTTTCTTCAGAAAATTGCTTTTTGTTAATGGTAATCCACCCTCTCTCAACCGACATCCTTGCCGAGAGCTCTATTTCAGGAAACTCATTTTTCATAGCCTTAGCGAGCGGATTCGGCAGAACGGGATTTATTTGTCTACTGCCGAAAAACTCCTTCGTGTCGTCAACAACCCTGTAAATTCTCTGGAAATGAGCGTTGTACCTGTCGTAGCTGAATTCATAGGCTACGTAAAGGAGGGCGAGCACAACAGGCACAAGTGCAATGGAAAAGCCCAGAATATTTATAAAAGAATAGACCTTATATTTTTTAAGGTTTCTGAGAGTAATAAGTATATAATTCCTTAACATATTATGCCCTGAATTTTATTTGACAGGAATAATTTATTCATATCTGAGATTTTCCGCTGAATTGGTTGATGCCACCCTGGAGGCGATGATCAATATGGTCGAAATTACAATTACCGTAACCAATAGAGCAGCCAAAATGAAAATCCAGGCATTCAGATCTATATGGTATGCAAAGTTTTTAAGCCACTTGTTTGCAAAGTAATAGCTTACAGAGCACCCAATAATAATTGCAATGGCAATCAGGATAAGGAACTCATTTACAAGGGATCTGATTATGCTGAAAGTTGAAGCCCCGAGCACTTTCCTGATGCCAATTTCCTTAGTTCTTTTTTCTGCCTGATAGAATACGAGTCCGAAGAGTCCCATGCAGGCAAAGAATATGGCAACTGCTGATGAATAAGTAATGATATTTTTCCACCTATTCTCATTTTTATAAAGGTCCGCTAGTTTATTATCCAGAAACACGTAATCGAATACCTGTCCGGGAATCAGTTTTTCCCAGGTTTGTTTTAATTGTACCACAGTTTTCTGCATGTTCCGAGGAGACATCTTCACATATATGCATTCATTCGATGATCTATTGCCTGCCTTGAAAATTGCAACAGGAAGGATCTTTTCGTGCAGGGGCATGTAATGGAAATTTTTAACTACGCCGACTATCTGAACGTCTTTTTTATTTATAAAAGAGAACTTAAGATGCTTTCCAATAGGATTCCTGATCCCGATTTCTTTTACAAACTCCTCATTAACAATTATTGAATTTAATGAATCAGAGGAATAAGCAGATGAAAAATTCCTGCCTTCAATGATCTTAAAACCCATAGCCGGAATCATTTCTTCATTAAAATTTATTACGTAGCTGGGAATAAATTTACTTCCATAGTCAAACCTCAATTGGGCTACAATGTGGCCATTTCCGCCCAGAACCATACTGCTCATTGAAGCGCTTCTAATGCCGGGCAAGTTAAGTGCCTGGTTCCTGTAAACCCATAATAAATTATCCGAGATCATTCTGCCGAACATATCGTTTGTGCGTATTAGGAGCACATTATCCTTATTATATCCCAAGTCGGCTTTCATAAAAAAATCATACTGGCTGTTCACAATTATTGCCCCGCTTATAAGGACTATTGCCAGGACGAACTGGGTTGTAACAAATATTTTCGCAAGAATTCCGGATCCGCTTAGCTTTTGATTACCTTTGAATATCTTTACGGGGTCAAGGCCCGACATTACAATGGCCGAATAGGCGCCTGCAAGGAGGCTTAATGCTGCGGAAATGAGAATTATTGCTAAGGCTATACTTCCCCATCCGAAACTAAAGGTAAGCTCCTTTCCCGTTATCCGGTTAAATACGGGAAGAGTGAGGACTGAAAGCAGAAGCGAGATCAGCATTGAAATAAGAATCATAAAAAACGATTCCCAAATAAACTGGTAAACAACTTCACTCCTTGAAGCTCCGGATACTTTTCTTATACCAATCTCCTTAAAGCGGTGAGATGACTGAGAAATGGTAAGATTGATATAGTTTATGGACACAATTAATAAAATTGCAATGCCGATTATGCTCAGGACCAAAACTGACAAAGGGCTTACGGGCTTGATTGAAGAAAAAGGCCCAATTTCTGTGCTGAAATGTATCTTTTCAATTGGATAAAGTCTGAGCTCAGGTTTATATGCTTCATTACGGATAAGAGGCTTTACCATGCTCTTGAATTCTGCTTCCAGCAGAGCTTTATCGGTCCCTTTTTTCAGCATTACGAAAAATGTAGGAAGAAATTCTCCCGGAGAGATATCTTCCTTATTAAATCTCATAGACATTTTTTCGGCATTAATAAAAGGCACAAGCACATTAAACTTCATGACAGTATTATCAGGCGGATTTTCAACGATTCCTTCGATCAGAAAATCATAGGACTTCTCCTCAACCTTGTAACTGTGAACCGGTTCTCCTTTGGGATTTTTTCGGATGATATTTTTTTGAATAGTTCTTTCAGTTATTTTGGTCGATATGATCTTCCCCAGAGGATTACTACTTCCAAAGTACTTTTCAGCAAATGCCTGTGTTACAAATACTCCATTAGGGTTATTGCCAAAGGTATAAGGATTTCCGGCCAGGGTCCTGAATGAAAACATTTTGAAGAACCCGGGATCCGCAAAGGTTATTTTTTCTTTTATGAACTCTCCGTTAACTTTAATCTCAAGGTCCTTATCCAGGTAGTTTACAGCATTCTCTATCTGCGGCATTGATTCCTTCATTCTAATGGATAAGGCAACAGGATAATTGCCGTAATACTCTTTGTCATCAGGAGTATAGATAACAGCACGGAAGATCCTGTCCTTATTTTTGTGGAATGAATCGTAGCTCATTTCATTGTGGACAAACGTCATTAGGTGAATAAAAACGGTAAGACCTACCGTAAAGCCCGCAATGCTGATAAATGAGAAGAGCTTATTCCTCAGTAAATTGCGTATAGCAATCTTTAGAAAGTTATTCAGTATTTGGAATTTCATTATTACCTGCCTTTATACGTGGAATTTCTCTTTGTAGTTTTCTGTTACAACGTGCCCGTCGAAAAGGTGTATTACCCTTTGTGCATACTCCGAATCGTGTGGCGAGTGGGTTACCATTGCAATTGTGGTGCCTTCTTCATTAAGCCTGGTTAAAATGTTCATTACCTCTTCCCCGTTGGCCGAATCGAGATTACCCGTGGGTTCGTCGGCAAGTATCAGTTTAGGTCTGGCTACAACGGCTCTTGAGACTGCAACCCTCTGCTGCTGGCCTCCCGAGAGCTGCTGCGGGAAATGATCTCTGCGGTGCATTATCTGTGTTCTTTCGAGGACATCGTTGACCATTTCTTCTCTTCTTTTTGAGGGTATGCCAAGGTAGAGAAGCGGAAGCTCTACGTTTTCATATACCGTCAGCTCATCAATAAGGTTAAAGCTCTGGAAGACGAAGCCAATGTTTGCCTTTCTCAGGCGAGCCCTCTGCCTTTCAGAATATTTCGATACCTCCTGCCCCATGAAGCTGTAGTGTCCGTCTGTGGGGTTATCCAGGAGGCCAAGTATATTAAGGAGTGTCGACTTCCCGCAGCCCGAGGGGCCCATAATGGCTACAAACTCCTTTTCCTTAATTTCAATGTTAACGCTGTTTAAGGCTGTAGTCTCCACCTCTTCGGTGGTAAAGATCTTCTTCAGGTTGTTGGTTTTGATCATGGCTTTTTATCCTTGGTTGTTTTCACAATTATTAATTTTTTATGATAAGTTTTCCCGCGTCGCCGAAATTTTCGTATGATGAGGTAATTACCCTCTCCCCTGCCTTAAGTCCTTTTATAATCTCATAATAATCAGGGTTCTGGCGCCCCAGGCTGACATTTCTTTTTACGGCTGAGCGCCCGTTTTCGGATAGTGCATAAACCCACTGGCCGCCTGTCTTCTGATAAAATCCCCCGCGCGGCAGAAGGAGTGCCATGGTTCTTTCACTCAGCTTGAGTTTAATCTGAAGCGTCTGACCGCGCCTTAACCCCTGGGGGATGATTCCTGCAAAATCCAGGTATACCTGAAATCTCCCGTCCTTCACGCCGGGAAATACTTTAATTACTGTAAGCTTATAGCTCCTGCCGTCAATTTCAGCTGAGGCCTCAAGTCCTGTAATTACCCTTGCAATATAATATTCATCAATATCAGCCGAAACCTTAAAGCCGTCCATGGCATCTATCTGTCCAAGCTGGCTGCCGGGTGATTTCGACTGGCCTATTTCAGCATCCAGAAACGTCAGCTGTCCGCCAATTGGAGCACGCAGCGTAAGCTTATCAATATTTTCCCTGATGAGTTCCAGATTCATCTGCAGGCGTCGTATGGATTCGTCTATCCATGATAATTGTGAACGCCTTAAAACTGAATCCTGCTGATAATTCTGATAAGCGAGCTTCTGCTCAGCCAGGTCGCGCAGGTAGCTTTCCCTTGCATTTTCATACTCCTGCTCCGAGGAAAGCCTTTTTTCCCACATGACTTTTTCACGATTATACTTTTGGCGTGAAATATTCAGATTATAGTTTGCCGAAACAAGAGAGGCCTGGAGCTGGGTAGTATTCTGCTCGAGCCTGAGGCGTGTATTCCGGGCTTCATTTATCTCCCTGAAAGTGCCGGTCTCCTGCTGAAGCGTGCTGAGCTGAAGGTTTGAATCGGAAAGCTTCAGGATCTTGTCGCCCGGGCGGAGATAAGCTCCCTCTTCAACAAATATTTTTTCCACGCTGCCTCCCAGAACGGCATCAAGGTAAAACGTTGTTCTTGGAAGTGTAGTGCCGGTTATGGGAATGAACTCCTCAAACTCTCGCTCCGCCACGGTGGAAATTGTAATCTTATCCTTTTCAACGTTCAGAGTATTTTCTGTATCGGATAGAATAAAACCTATAAAAGCTATAAAGATAAGAACTCCTCCAGAGTAAGCCCAGAAGGATTTCTTTTTATAATACGGCTTTTTTTCCAGTTTTCTGTCCATCATAATAGTTCAATGTTTTCCATAGATAAGCCAATTACCGTGCCGGAATATTATTTGCATGTTATTAAGGTATAATTCAGAGATAAGCTCATTTTTAGAAGTTTTTAAGCAAACCAATTAGACATTAATGTACGGTTTTGTTAGATTGCTGTACGAAAACGAACACCAGGAGAGCCATGGAAAAGAATAACTCTAAAGTCCTGATTGTTGACGACGACGAGGATGTGCTCCTTGCCGCCAGGATGCTCTTAAAACCACACGCTTCTTTTATTAGCACTGAAAAGAACCCTGCGCTTCTCTTAAACTACCTTAGGGATGACTCATTCGACGTAATATTCCTTGATATGAACTTCTCCAGGGATACCACGGGAGGCCAGGAGGGATTTTACTGGCTTAAGGAAATTCTTAAGGCCGAACCTTCGGCAGTCGTAATCTTAATTACTGCATACGGGGACGTAGAAAAGGCTGTCCGCGCAATTAAGGAAGGAGCAACAGATTTTATTCTGAAACCATGGCAGAATGAAAAGTTTCTGGCTACTTTCTTCTCAGCCATGAAGCTCAGGCAGTCGAGACTTGAACTCGACCGGCTTAAGGAGCAGCAGGCTCAGCTGAGGCGTGATTCAAACCGGCCGTTAAATGATCTCGTTGGAATCTCCCCTGCCATGGAAAAGGTATTCTCCGCAATTCTGAAAGTCGCCAAGACAGATGCAGACGTACTGATCCTGGGTGAAAACGGCACGGGAAAGGAACTTGTAGCCCGGGCGGTACACAATAATTCCCTAAGGTGCCAGGAGGCTTTTGTAAGTGTAGACCTGGGTTCTATTGCCCCCACTCTTTTTGAAAGCGAGCTCTTCGGGCACGTAAAGGGAGCCTTTACAAATGCATTTGAGGATAAACCGGGCCGCTTCGAAATTGCCTCGGGAGGCACGCTTTTCCTGGATGAGATCGGGAATATTCCGCCTGAGCTTCAGGCAAAGCTTTTAACAGTGCTTCAAAACCGTCAGGTGGCAAAAGTTGGATCCGGGAAATACAAACCCATTGATATAAGACTCATTTGTGCTACAAACATGCCCGTCTATGAAATGGCTGAAGAAAAACAGTTCAGGCAGGACCTTTTATACCGCATAAATACGGTTGAAATACACGTTCCCCCCTTAAGGGAGCGTAAAGAGGATATCCCCCTTTTGTCGGAGTACTTCCTTTCACTCTATGCCCGTAAGTACCACAAGCCGGAGCTATGTTTTGACAAAACGGTATTCAGGATGTTCCACAACTACAGCTGGCCCGGTAACGTGCGGGAGCTTCAGCATGCAGTTGAACGCGCCGCAATAATGTGCGAATCCGATACAATCGTTCCCTCCGACTTCTTTTTAAATTCAAAAGAGCCCCAGACAGATGAAGCCCTGGAAAGCGCAACGCTTGATGAGATGGAGAAGATGACAATTAAGAAGATACTTATTAAGCACAACGGAAACATAACCCTTGCGGCAAAGGAACTGGGACTTACGCGCACTTCGCTTTACAGAAGAATTGATAAGTACGGACTGTAAAATGAAAAGAAATAAATATTCAGCTTTCACGAGGGACTTCCGGATTAACCTGATCATCAGACTTGTCTTTCTTTCGATTACAATTTTTATTCTTGCTGAGGCTCTTTTCATTAGTATTCCAATAACATTGGCGGCTGTTATTACCATAATCTACCTGGTTTATTCTATTTTCCGTTATATGGACCAGACCAATGCAAGGTTAAGCCGCTTCCTGCTGTCTGTTAAGTATGCCGACTTTACGAGTGCAATTCCCAATAGCGGAATGAACGGGAGCTTCAGGGAGCTTGAAGAAGCCTTTAATGAAGTCCTTGGCGAATTCAGAAAGATCAGAAATGAAAAGGAGGAACATTCAAGATTCCTTCAGACAATCATTCAGCATATTGGGCTAGGTCTTATATCCTTTCAGCAGGACGGGAAAGTTGAGCTGATCAATAGTTCAGCCAAGAAGCTCCTCAGGGTTAACAGTCTTATTAACATACACTCCCTTCAGAACGGCAGCCGTGCCGTCTTAGAAAAGCTGGAAGCAATAAAAGCGGGTGAAAAGGCTCTCGTGAAATTTGCCGACAATAACGAGCTGATTCAGCTTCTTCTGCACGCTACAGAGTTCAAGAGGCAGGACAGGATGTATAAACTCGTTTCAATTCAGAATATACAGCGTGAGCTTGAGGAAAAGGAAATGGAGGCCTGGCAGAAGCTGATCAGTGTGCTTACGCATGAAATCATGAATTCAATTACTCCTATCTCCTCCCTTTCACAGACTATGGAAGGGCTTTTGAAGAGTGAAGTGCAGGATGAGGAAAGTCTTGAGGACATAAAGACCGGTGTACATACAATTCACAAAAGGAGCGAAGGGCTCATTGAATTTGTAAATAATTACAGAAGGCTCACAAGAATACCTGTGCCCGACTATTCCATTATAAGAATAAATAAACTATTTCGGCAGGTTGAAAAGCTTCTGGCAAGCAGCCTCCGGGAAAATAATATAGCATTCAAATACACAGTTATGCCTGAAAGTCTTGAATTAACAATTGATGAAAAGCTGATAGAACAGGTTTTGCTGAATCTGATTATGAATGCTGTTGAAGCCGTAAGAGGAAAGGAAAATCCTCAAATTGAGCTTTGTGCAGTAATGGGCGAAAGCGGACAGGTACTAGTACAGGTTAAGGATAACGGGAGCGGAATTTTAGAGGATGTACAGGATAAAATTTTTATTCCATTCTATACAACCAAAGAAAATGGCTCCGGAATCGGTCTGAGTCTTTCGCGCCAGATAATGCGCCAGCACAAAGGCACAATAAGAGTATATTCAAAGCCTGAGGAGTGCACCATATTCACTCTGGTTTTCAATGCATGAAAGCAATATTACTGTCAGGGCTGAATAGTTCACGACTGAATAGTTCACGACTGAATAGCTCACGACTGAATAGCTCACGACTGAATAGCTCACGACTGAATAGCTCACGACTGAATAGCTCACGACTGAATAGCCACGACTGAATAGCCACGACCTTCAGGTCGTGGACTAGGAGCAAAAAAATATTCGGGCTTTAGCCCCCGACCTTCCGGGAACAATCTGGGTCTAAAGCCCCGAGGGATATTGGGGATCGCCTAATCCACGAGCTAAAGCTCGTGGCTATTCATATCTGATGTACATCATTTCTACCGTGTGTGTATTTGATGATGTTTACCTTTTCCTCGGTCATAAGAGCGCCGCAGCCGGTGTCTTCAACAATTTTACAGGCTGTCTTGATGAATTCATCAATCTTCTCCGGAGTGTCAACAAATTCCAGCACCAGAGGAAGGTCTTCCGAAAGCCTCAGTATTTTTGCCGTGTGTATGCGGCTTGCGGCTCCAAAACCCGCAATGCCGCGCAGAACGGTGCAGCCCGAAATTCCGGTTTCACGCGCCTTCATCATCAGGGCTTCGTAAAGCATTGAATTACCCGCCTTGTCGGATTCCCCGCAGAAAATCCTGAGCAGTTTGGCTTCTCCTGAAAGTTTCATGTCGCTTCGCTCCAAATAAGTTCAACGTTCAACGTTCAACGTTCGACGTTAAAAATTATAAAAACTTGCCTATTGCTGCGCCGAGCCAGGTGGAGGCAAGACATACTACTACTGATACTATAACATTGCCGAATCCGTATAGAAAATTCCCTTCCTCCAAAAGGGCTATCGTCTCGTAGCTGAATGTGGAAAATGTCGTAAGACCGCCTAAGAAACCGATAGTAAGCAGTAGCCTCAGCTCCGGAGTAATAATGAATCTTTCGGCAAAGAATGTCATTAAAAATCCTATCAGAAGGCACCCCAGAACATTTACTACAAGTGTCCCGTATGGGAAACTTGCCCCGGTCAGGCGGTATATATATCCCGAGAGCCAATAGCGCGTAACCGCCCCTATGCCGCCCCCAAGGAAAACAATTAAAGCATATTTCAAGAATAACTCCATTAAACAGGTTATTGTAAAATTAACAAGGCAGAAAGAAAAAGGCAAAGGTTTAGGTATAGAAAGAAGAGATAAAACTTCTGGCAATGAAGCTTCCTCTCTTGTATCCTGGGGAAACACCATTTCATTATTTCAAGTTAAGGTAAGTAGTCTAAATTACTACAAAACAATTAGTCTATGTCCTTCATAAAATTCAGAATCTATCCTATATTTTTCCAAAAGCGTATATGTTATGTTATAAATGCTGATAAACAAGACACAGTAAAGTCAATGTGAAAAGAAAGAAACTATGTTTAACAACATAAAAATTTTTTTAATAATCTAAGCGAGGGATGTTTAAATGAACGACGTAGAAAAGAAAAAACTGGGCATGTACGAATCTGTCTTGACTCTTCTGGCAGAGAATAAGGATATTACCACAACAGTAAGATCCTTCAATTCAACTATTACAAAACTCCGCAGGGCCATGGATGAGATCAGACGGACTGAGAAGGCTCTCTCCTCAGAGATTCTCGACAAGACAATTCTCAATGCCAGGGCAAAGGATAATCTCATAACGGCAGTTGTTCCGGTTATCTCTGCTCTGTTTAATTACGCCAGACAAACCAACAACATCGAACTCAGGGAAAAAACACGATTTACTCAAAGTCACCTGGTGCGTATGCTCGACAGTGAACTGATCAAAAAAGCCGAAGGCACGTACCTCCTGGCTGAAAAATATATGTCAATGGCCAGAATACCCGGCCTGAACAACAGAGCCCTCGCCGAACTTTCTGATAAAACCGGGGTTTTCAGAAATACACTCGCTAATAAGGTATCCAGCCTTATCGACAGCTCGACAGTTATGTTCATGAATGACCTGTTTAACAATGCCGATGCAATTATGACTCAGATGGATAAGTTTGTTGAACAGCTTACAGAAGAGTACGAGGAATTTTACGACGAGTATATTTATGCCCGCGATCTTGAAAACCAGGATCAGGTAAAAGCAATGATGGAACTTGAAGAAGAAGATGAGGAAGAATAAGTTTTCGCACTAGTAGTCCCCTATATAACATACGATCCTCCATAAAGGCGGACCAAAGGGCAGGTCCGCCTTTATGTCTGAGGAGTAATCTTGCGTTCAGGCTCGCCCGGCAATTAACATTTTCCAGTTGTAAAACAGCAGGTACAGCAATTCCAGTTTCTTTACACTTAGTATGATTCGAATTCTTCGATTTTCTTCGGAATGGTAAAATAGAAGGTTGCGCCTTCGTTCGGCTTTGATTCCACCCAGATTCTCCCCTGGTGGCGTTCAACGATCCTTTTACAAATGGAAAGTCCTATTCCATTTCCGGAGTACCTCTCCCTTTCATGCAGACGCTGAAAGATCACAAATATCTTTTCGCTGTAAAGGGGGTCCATGCCAATGCCGTTATCCTTTACAGTAAAGAGCCAGTCGTCTTTCCTGTTTTCAGCACAGATATGCACCTGAGGGGTGCTTTCACTGCGGAATTTTACGGCATTGCTGATCAGGTTTTGGAAAAGCTGCATGATCTGAACTTCGTCCCCCGTAACTACAGGCATTGTGTCGTGGGTCACAACCGCCTCGGATTCCTCAATGCTCACCTGCAGGTTTTTCAGTGCATTCTCAAGAGCCTCTTCGCAGTCGACAGCAGTAAAAGGCCTGTCAGTGTTTGTAAGCCTTGCGTACTCCAGCAGATCGTTAATCAGCATGCGCATGCGGGCGGCGCCCTCAAAAATGAATTCAATGTACTGGCTTGCCCTCTCATCAAGTCTTTCCCTGTAATCGCGCACAAGGAGTTGTGTAAAGCTGTATACCATTCTTACCGGCTCCTGAAGGTCGTGCGAGGCAATGTAGGCAAACTGCTCCAGGTCCCTGTTCGAGCGCTTGAGGTCCTCGAGGATCCTGACCAGTTTTTCCTCATTCAATTCAAGCTCATCTTCGGCCGTCTTGCGTTCATGTATATCGGTTGAGCTTCCGAACCAGCGGGTCACCCTTCCCTTATAATCCTTGTACGGAATGCCGAGATTCAGATGCCAGCGGTAATCACCATCCCATCTTCTCATACGGTAAGTAGCTTCAAAAACGCTCCCTTCGGCAATACTCTTCGTCCAGGCATCCTGAGCCAACTGCCTGTCGGCAGGGTGCACTATCAGAGCCCATTTTCTGCCGAAACACTCCTCATCCGGAAGTCCGGAATAATCCTTAAAGCGCTGATTGACGTAATCGGTCATGCCGTCTGGATCGGTCGACCAAACCATCTGCGGAAGTGAGTCGGCCATCTGGCGGAAGCGCTCCCTGCTTTTTGTAATTTCTATATAGGCGTTTCTTCTCTGAAGCTGAAAGTATGCAACTATCCATGTAATTATAACATAGGAAGTCCTGTTGAATGCTGCATTATAAAGCGTTATTCCCGCAGGGGCAAGAAGCATACCCGTGTATGTAAGAATCATATTCAGGGCTGTTGCTGAATACATATATGACTTAGGCAGTGAAGGCTGTGCTAAAATAAAAAGCGGAATAACGTAAAATACCCATACCGACCATCCCAGGTGAGTATTAATGTCAATAAAAAACACGATTGCAAAGATAAGAATGCTGAAAACGACAGAAGACTTTTTGCCAAAATTCATATGTTCCGCCCGTTAGTGTATCAAAAAAGATAAATTGCAATTACTTAAAAGGCAAGAAGAAAAATCAGCATTGGATTTTCAGGAATCGGCTTTCTTAATCAGTTATCATTCTCACACGTATCGATCTCATGCCATTTGCCCCAGCGGCTGCCGCCGCCGTTAAGGACTTTGATTTTTCTTTTATGCCCCACGTAGTACTCATCGTTAAAATGGTAATGGCCGTGCAGTACAATCGAGATGTGATGCTTTTCAAAGAGCTCTATATAGCGCTCGCGTTTACGTGTAGCCATAAAACGTGCAAAGATCTTGCTGGACATTTTAACCACCTGTTCGTAGCTGTAGAGGTAATTGTGCATTGCAGCTATTTTGCATTTGCCCCTTAATGGGTGCTCTGTTAATAGAAGGTCGAGCGCACGGTAATCCTGCATATCGCAAACCCCGTTCGAGCACGCAGGGTTGCGTGCAATGCCCGGAAGCTGATTTGAATCTATTCCTATTATTGCCGTCTCTTCATCCAGAATTTTAATGTAGGGATAGCCGCAGAGATTTCCGCGGGATGTAATTACCCCTTCAAAAGAGGGTTCAAAGAAATTGTTAAAATGATTGAGATCCTTTCTGTATTTCTTAAGCCGGTAGTTTACCATGAGTCCCAGATATTTCCTTATGCCCGCAAATTTGCGGTACAGGCTTTCGGGAGTCTTAAAGTGCGCAAAAAACTGCATGTAGAGGTCGTGATTTCCGGGCACCACGGTAAGTCTGGAAGCTTCCATGAAATCGTAATGCCTGAGGATTTCAGTTATTCCCTTATACTCCTTTTCGCGGCCTGTGTTGGTAATGTCGCCCGTAATAACCAGGTGCGAGGGGTTGTGACGGGCAATATCACGGATTTTTTTCTCTACCGATTTATTATGATGTTCAGAGATTCCGTAGTGAAGGTCTGAAATATGTACAATTTTCATATTTAAGCAATTCCGGTAAAATGGAGGCTATTATAGAAATTAAGAAGGAATAAGGAGAAGTTCAATGGGAAGAGGTTCGACGTGCGACGTTCAACGTTCAACGGAAATAAAATGGGCAGGAATGGAGTCTTCCTGCCCGAGTAGGAGATGGTATGTGTCAGTAGTATATCCAGTTAAGAAACTTTAGTTCATGGAGTTCTGGCCACCCGATCCGTCGCGGCCGTCATCGAGGTTTCTGTCGCGGCGGTCCTTGAAGTCGTTAAACATGTAAGAAATTCCCAGCGATATTCTTCTGCTGTCCAGGGATTCATACTGGCTGCGTGAGTAGTAGCTCTGTCCTATGCTCTTATAAATGCCCTTCTGCCATTCCAGAGGATCGCTTATTGAAAGGTTCAGGCGCAGCTTCCGGTCCAGAAAAGTTTTGCTGAAATAGATCCCCAAATACTTTCTGTCGCTTGAATAGGCTATTCTGTTTGTTGTCGATGGTCTGTAGTAAAGGCTTAAATTCATGTTAATGTCGTACCAGAGCTTAAGACCCAGGTTGGCATTCATGTTATAGGAGTTCTCCGTCATTGAAAGATTTTCCTGTATATACTGCCCGGTCTGCTTTCTGGAAAGAAAATGGAACTGGATGTTAAGCATTGTAATAAAGTCCGGCAGATGGAAAGGCATCATGGGTGTGTTGTAATACGGGAGCGTAAGATCCACGCCGAAAGTTTTGCCGTTGTTAAGGTTAATGAAACTTTGTATCATTACGCTGTCATTTTCAGTTGCCGTGGCGCTTGCGTAATATCCGGTTGAATAAACATAAAACACATTTACGTACTGCGAGAGGTTAACTGCGTAAGAGTTGACATAGTAGGGCTGAAGCTTCGGGTTACCGGCAAAATAGCTGTTAGGTCCCTGATACTGCCTGAAAGGATTTATGTAGTAAATCTGAGGATAAGTCACCCTTCTGAATGTGTTAAAGCCCAGGTTAAAAAGATCACTGAATCTGTAAGACATACTGAGGTTCGGAAATAAATTCAGGAAGTTTTCCGAGAAGGTTGTGCTGCTTGTGATCTGGTTGCCGTCGGTATTAAGATTTTCTGCTCTTAAGCCTCCTTTTATGTCAAACTTGTCAATTTTGTAGGAGAGACTTGTATAAAGTGCATTTATGCGTTCTTTATAGCGGAAATCGTTGCTTAAGGACAGGCTGTCCCTCCAGTCAGAAAAATTATAGGAGTAGTTCAGAACATCGTAGTCATTCTGCCTGTTTCTGAAAGTAAAGCTGTAGCCTGCTTCAAGGCGCGAGGACTTAATTGGCAGCACGTAGTCTGTCTTAAAGATTACGGTCTGTGCATTTACGCCCGTTGTGCTGTTTTGCTTCTGAGGGAATCCCGGGCGCGTACTGTAATCGAGGCTCATGTCGTTATCGGCAGGATTGTCAATAGAGGTATACATCAGGTCAAAAGTAAGCTCATTGCCCTTCATTTCGAATTTCTTTTTATAGAATCCGTAAAAAGAAAGTGTGTTGTAGCTGTTTTCATTCTGTCCCTGGCGGTCATATCCATACTGAAAGAGCTCCTGAGGGTTCATTACAGAAAAATCTGAATTATCCTTGTATGAAAATTTGCTCGGGTTATACGATCCATATATGGTCATAGAGTTCTTTTCATTAAAGTCGTAGTCAAAACCGAGTTTCCCATATCCGAAAAACCCCGAGCCATCGGACCTGCCGCTTGAGAGCTGGTGATAAAGTGATTTACTACCGTAGGTAAATCTTTCAGTTTCGTTTTTGCTCCTATAGGCGAAGTAGCTGCCAAAACCCTGTGCGAAAATATTAAGTTTATCGGCTTTGTAATTAAGGTTAAGTCCGCCCCCGGTACTTTTGTTGCTTGAAGTATTAAAGCTGATTGAGCCGGAGTAGTTGTCAAATGTATTTTTCTTTGATATAAGGTTCAGTATATAAGTGCCTCCCTCGGCGCTCTCCTTTGCGCCCGGGGCCAGGATCACCTCGGCCTGATCAATCATTGAAGCCGGCAGCTGGGCAAGCATATCGGAGGGCATATTGTACTCGTGGCCGTCCATCTGTATCTTAACGTCCTGCCCGCGCACGGAAATCTTGTTCGACTGAGGGTCCACGTCAACCAGGCCTGAGTTCTTCAGAGCATCGGTAAGTGTGCCGGAGCTTCCGGGCAGGCGGTCTATGTTAAGTATCTGGCGGTCGGCCTGCACTTCAATCATCGGCTTTAAGGATTTAATGACTACTTCAGGCATAACATAAGCCGAAGACTTCAGTTTTATGAGTCCCAGCCTGGAAGTCTCGTTCAAATCCACAGAGTCAATCATAACTGTCTGATAGCCAAGCATGGAAAGCCTGACACGGACATGTCTTTGAGGTATGTCTTCAACGGTGAAATTTCCCTTCTCATCTGAAGTTGAGCCGGAAAGAGTTTTATTATCGGATCTATTCAGTATGGATATGGTGGCTGATAAGAGGCCTTTACCGGAGGATTCATCGGCAACAGAGCCCGTCAGTTTGAATTTTTCAGAAACTTTCTGTCCGAAGGCTGCCGTGCCGGAAATGAACAGGAGTAGAAGAATAACAGCTTTTAATTTCATTGAATTCTCCGGTAATAATGAGTATAAGATTAAAGAAATTAACAGGATTTATAAATCAACAAGCAAAGGCTCCTTATCGGTCGAGAGCATAAAGGTCCGCTGCTCTGTCATAAAAACATATTTCATGCTGTCTCCCTCCCTGTATTCACTTATACCCCTTATCTGGTCGGGAGAGTTATAGGTTTCTTCATCAATTTGGAAACTGCGGACATTATCAAATGTGAGTCTTTTGTCGGCCCCGTTGAAGAGCCTTGGATTCTTAACCAGATTAACATCGAACTGCTTCTTATTCCCGTTGTATTCCATACTGTGGATAAAGGTAACTTCAGAGTCTGCAATTTTGTCTTCTAATTTCATTTTTCCGCTCCCAATTTATTAATATTATTATTTTCTGCCAAGTCCCCCGGAATTAATGAATACTGCCCGGGAGCTGTTCAGTTATACATATTTTACCATCCTTACATATATATAATATGGTGACGAAGGGCGTTTGCGGAAAATTTTTCAGAATTTTCAAAAAAAAATTTCATTTTTTCCCGGTAAGAAGCAAGTGATAAATAAATAATGTATTCCGGGCGGGGTACATTTTTAAGATTAAAACAGATGCGGCAGGCTGCGGTTCTTCAAGCGCCGCACAAAGTCGGCGTAGACGGCAGCATCCAGACGGTTCGTACTGCGCCCCAGTCGTCTTTTAATCTCTTCCTTGCTTTCAATTGCAATTACTTTCTCGTTGGATATCTCGTAGCGCACTGAAATGGCTTCCTCCTCAAACTGTTCGTCCTCAAGCGCCAGTTTTATCTCACCTTTTCTCAGGCGCTCCCTGAAGTGCAAGAGCATCTGCGAGCGGAGATTGCGGTATCGGAAAGGGTCACCTTTAATTTCCAAAGGTTTTGCCCCGGAAATTATTTCTGTCAGCCTCATTCCCGACGAACGGCATATGTCCAGAACGCCTGCCCCGAGCCCCACGGTATCTATTCCCGTATTTTCAGGTTTAATATTGTATGTCCTTATCTTCTCCATTAAAAGGCTGGAGACTTCTGTAATGTCCTTCTTTTCGTACTCCTCAATCTTAAGAAGAGTGTTGTCCTGAATCATCGCAAAGACCGTCTTATCGTCGCCGAAGCGTGCCACGTCCACACCGAGAAAAGTTTCTTCCGGCAAGGGACTTTGTACCTGAAGGCGGGTCCTGGAGGCTTCAATCAGCTTATATGGAATAAGCTGATCAGATTCATCCCCGGCATCAAAATCCCCCTCCAGATACATGCGTCTTAATTTTTCGGGCAGGTTCTGAAGGAAAAGCACATACTGCGGGTTATGCTCAAGGAGTATCTTATTATCATAAACGCTTGAAGGGATAAACATGCTGCTTAAGCGGACAGGAAGTCCGTTGACAATTCCCTCAGTATAGTATTTTACGTTGGGAAGCTTATCTTTAATCCATCTTTTCCTGACCCAGATTCTTCCCGGTCCGCCGGGGTTGGCAGTAGCGCGAATGCGCACCGGAATATCATCCGTCTTTCTGCCGCAGGCTGAAATTACAAGGAACATCTCCTCAGTAAATTCCTCCACCTGGTCGAAACCTATATAGTGATACTGGTGCCCCTGGTAGTTGAGTTCGTCGCCAGGATTCTGGCAGTGCCCGAAGCGGAGTGTTCCCCCGCCGGGAAAGGTCCATGTTTTATCCTGCTTGTTATACTTACCCTTAAGCCTGACGAAGCACATGGAGCGCCCGATGAGCTCCTTAAGGCGGGGGTAGGTCCGCCTTACAATGAGCGCCTTATAGCCTTCACGGTTAACGTGGCGCAGGGCTCCGAAGAGGAGAGCCTCAGACTTCCCTCCCCCCTTGGCTCCGCCGAAGAGTACCTCATCTGCTGAGGACTCCAGCAGGCGGATCTGTGTGGTCTGAGGTTTCCAGAGAATTACGGGATTCATAGAGATTCCCTTTTACTTTACTCACATTCTACTTTGAACTATCCTCTTCCGGCAGCATAACGACGGGATGTGGTTCTGATGGTTTCCTCACAGCTATATTGCCTATAAAGTGGAGGAAAATGCCGACAGAAAACTTTTTCCTGCATGCTTTAACTGCCATAGTCTCCCATTGCATTCTCTGCTTCAGCTCGGCTTGCTGCCTGGCGGTTTCAAACTCTGGATGTTCCTTCGTCCATTTCTCTAAAGTCTCCGGCAGCACGTTTATCTTGGATGCAAAGGACTGAAAGCTGAATCCCTGCCTGCAGTGGTTTAACAGCATCCGGCAGTACTCTGTCTTATAGACGTACCCCGGGGCAGCAGTCTCCAGTTTTTTCTTTTCACGCCTGGGCTTTTGGATCGGGCGGACTTCCTGAACTTTTTCTTCCTTCTTTTTCATAAGTCGGGCGGTTTTTTGATTATTAAAGATGAGTTTTAGGTGAAGCTTTTAAGATGCCCGGAGCACCTTTAAGTATAATATGCCTCATGAAAACGTAAATGTAAACTTCTAAAATTGTCTTTTAGTGAAAAACATTCTTTCTGTTGTGATTATTTTCACATATTTTGCCCCATACTTCACAAAATGTCTTGACTATCATCAAAAAAATCGTTAAAAATATATGGGCGATTAAGGTCCAACGTTCAACGTCAGTGAAAATTCAGGAAAGGAGAATAGGTTCATGGATAGGTATTTTAATACAAGCCATCCGGAGCAGGATATTAATAAGGGAAATACGGGGCAGAAAACAGATCAGAATGCCAATCTGCATCAAAGGGTTCCTGAATTTGGAATCCTGAGGTCGATCTGTATGGCGCTAGATTCGCACAGGGAGATTACAGGCGCACACCCCGATATTTCCAGCGCAATGAGGAGGCTTAACGACTACACTGCAAAAATTACACAGAAATATATTGAAGCAAAGGCTAATCTGATACACCACCTGCTCAGGATTGCCGGCGCACTTAGGAATTACGGCGTTATGGCTGAAAATTCAGAGCTTGTTCAGGCAGCTTCAGTCAAAGAACGGACGCTTAAGGAAATGGATGACGAGGAACTCCTTAGATACGGAAGCCTGATCAGAGATTATTCCGCCGTTTATGCCGAGACGATTACATTTCTTGGAATTGAAAGATATTCTCTGGAAGATTTTCATAAAACGGTTGACCATTTTTCCTACGCCTCGGGCATGAGCGGAGGCGGAATCTTTGAGAATACAGATTGGAAGAAAGAAATCGACCGGAATTACGATGAGGCTTTCAGCCTTATACACAATACGCTCGACCGTCTGGCAGAGCATATTAGAGAAAGGTATCCCGACTTCTACAGCGATTATCTTCGTTCGAAGGCTTTCCCGGCTGCAGGAGATGCGGGTCAGACTTAATAAATAACGGGGGTTGGTTATGCAGGACCATTTGGTTATTCTGTCTTTTTTAATGCTTGTCCTGCTTTTTTCTGCAATGTCATATGCAGGGCTGATGATGTTCAGGTCTAATCTGATCTTAAGGCATCATCCGCATTTCAGGCACAGGCATCATCATTATCAGAGAAACGACAGGAATTTCAGAAGAACCTATTCAGGCAACGGATCGGAATAATTCATTGCTGAAGGGCTGAATTCCTCTCATCAGGGACACACGACAGGCGCTAATTACTGAATTCTGCAATCCTGTTTCTTAAAGGCAGATCTACGGGGGGGATTTCTTTATCTTCTTTGCGAATCGTAAAATAGAACGAAGCCCCCTGCCCGGTTCTGGATTCAACCCAGATTCTTCCGAAGTGACGCTCTACTATCTTTTTGCACAGCGCCAGACCAATGCCGTTACCCGGATATTCGCTTCGCTGGTGCAGGCGCTGGAAAATTACAAATATACGCTCGTGATATTCGGGACTGATTCCGATGCCGTTATCCCTGACAGAGAAGATCCACTCGCGCTCCCTTTCTTCCGAAGAGATCAGAATCTGCGGCTTTCTGCCCCCGGAGAATTTAATGGCATTCTCAATGAGATTAAAGAAAAGCTGCCTTATCTGATCCTCGTAGCATTTGAGTGCTGGCAGTCCGGAAAATGTTACATTGGCGCCTGAAGTGCTGATAAGGTACTTCATACTTTCAAGGACAGACTTCAGGACAACGTTCAGATCGCTGGACCTGGGAGGAATAGACTTCCTGGAGACCTCGGAATAGCCAAGAAGGTCCAGCAGTAGCTGGTGCATTCTTCTTGCGCCTTCGACTGCATAGCCTATGTACTCGTCGGCCTTATTATCGAGCCTGTTCTGGTACTTCTTCGACAAGAGCTGCGTATAGGTGGCAACCATCCTGAGGGGCTCCTGCAGGTCGTGTGAGGCCACATAGGCAAACTGCTCGAGCTCGCGGTTTGAGTTATTCAGTTCTATGAGTGTATTTTTAAGGTTATCCTCAATAATTTTTCTTTCTTCAATCTCATGTATCTTATCCTGGTACAGCCTTGCGTTCTCAATAGCCAGTGCTGCCTTGTCGGCAATATTCTGCACAAAGGAGAGGTCATCTTCTGTATAAGGCCTTTCAGGATTTGTTCTGATTAGAACTACAGAACCTATTGTGCGGCCATATGATCTTAAAGGCACATCAATTAAGCTGTAGAACTTAAAGCGTTCATATATTTCGATATACTCATCCTTAAAAGCTGTCCTTACAATTTCTTCATTGAGTTCAGAAAACATTACTGCTTTTCCCGAAGCCATTACGCCTCCTGAGAGGCCTTCACCAACTTTCTGTTTTTTCTCAAGAAAACGTTTTTTGATAAAATCCTCAGCCTGTTTATCCGGATGCCAGAGTGTGACCGGTTCCAGATATTTTTCATCCTCAGAAAACAGGAGCATCATGCAGGCATCACCTATCTGGCGGGCAATTTTCTCAACAGTAACCTCCAGAACGGCCTCATAATCGAGGCTCATGCGCACGAGAGCTTCTGAAATTTCGGAGAGGACTTCGGCCTGTTCTCTTTTCCTGTTTGTCAGTTCTTCAATTTCGTGTCTTGTAGTTATATCAATTGTAAGGCCGAGGACCTCAATTATCTCTCTTTTTCTGTTCAGAAGCGGCACATATGTTATTAACTGTGCAGTCTTCCTGCCTCCGAAGCTCATCTGGCATTCAACGGTCTGAATCTGTTTGGATTCAATGGTGCGTTTCAATGCAGGAAGAAAATGATCCGTCACTTCCCCTGGGAAGAGGTCTTCATCCCTGCGTCCGATAAAATCGTGATATTTAATGCCGGAGGCTTTTACGCCGGTAAAATTTATGAAGCGGTACCGGCGCTCGCTGTCGTAGATTCCGAAGACAAACGGGATATGATCCACAGCAAGGCGGAAGCGCTGGTCTTTTTCGCGCATTGCCTCCTCAGCTCTCTTCTTATCAGTTATATCGCGGTTAACCGCTGCAAATCCCGTGGTTTTACCATTACTGTCTTTGAGTACCCTGACCATGGAATCAACTTCAATTGCCGAGCCGTCTTTCCGGAACTGCGATAATTCCCACTCAAAAGACCCTGTTTCCATTAGTTTACGCAGCATCAGGCTGCCCTGAGTATAGGATATATCTGTTTTTACAATATCCATCAGTTTTTTATTAAGCGCCTCTTGCTGCCTCCAGCCGTACATTTTTTCAGCTGCCTTGTTCCAGGATCTGATTATAAAGTTTTCATCAAATCCGAAAATGGCATCATTAACATTTTCAAGAAGCACTGTGTTGTACTCAAGCTGCGATTCGATTCTTTTGCGTTCTGTTATGTCGAGATTAATTCCCACCCATTTAGCAGCGTTCCCCTCCGAATCGAGAAGTGCCTTGCCCCGGGCGAGTATTGTATGTACAGTACCATTTTTGTCGGGTATTCTGATTTCATGATCCCACATTGTGCCTGACCTAACACTGCCCATCCAGCTTTCAAGAACAGTTTTTGCCTCTTCTTCCGGGAGCGCTTTCATCCATCCCCACCCTTTTGCCTCCTCCATCGTAAGGCCCAGCAGGTCGAGCATCTGCCGGCTGAAATAAGTTATATTCCCTTCAAAGTCGGCAGCCCAGACGCCATAAGGTATGGTTTCGCCAATTGCCTCATAAAATTCCTTTGCTTCAGCAGCCTCTCTTAAGGCGAACTTAAGGCGGTGGCGCTCACGGTCGAGGTCCTCTGCCTGCTCACTTAGAATTTTTGCCTGATGAAAGAGCTGTGCCGTACTGAGGTTCAGCTTTTCAACTGAATGCCTGTATTTCAGGTAAAGAAATATTGTAACCCATAGAAGTGAGATGCCAAGAAGTCTGTTGATCAGAGCGTGCTGGTATTCGCCATGCATATGCTGAATCATAAATCCTGCTGTAATCAGAACAGTAGACACACAGCCGAGCGAAATGGTAACTTTATCGGAGAATTTCCTGAAGGAATAGAATAAAGGCGCATAATACAGCAGCCACTCGACAAACCCGACGGGTCTGTACAGGTCGAGTGCGAAGGTCACGGCGTAAAACAATCCAACTGTTACAAGGCGAAGAATCATAGTCAAAAATAAAGTTAAATTTGCTGTCACTAATAACATTTATAACCAACCTTAGCTGCACCGGAACAATCAGTAATGTTTTCAGGATTTTTATAATATACACAAGAGAAATTAAATTTCAATACCGTATTAAAAATATTTTTTGTGCATTGAACAAACCGCCTGAAGGTTCGTCTAAAGGAAAAAGAATTATGCAGATTATTTAACAGGAGAATATTTTGAAGAAGTTTACCATTTTAATTTCCGTACTATTTGTGTTTTCTTTTTTCTCGTCTTCACTTTTCTGCCAGGCAGAGGCAAGTAGCGGAGGCAGCACAAAAGCAGCAATCGTCACAGATGAGGCAGAGGCGGTAATAAAGATAATGTCAAAAAACGCACTGGGACAGAAGTTAGATGAAGCAGACTGGCAGAGGCTCTTTAGTACAGAGGGCTATGTTAGGCTAAAAAAAAGGGAGCATTCCATGGGGCGGAAGTTTGAAGACTCGACATTCAGAGCCTTTGTCCTCTCACCTGTTCTTATGGAAAAGTATTCTTCACTTAAGTCAGCTCTTGAAGGCTGGAAAAAGATGAATGTCGACGAGGCCGCACGGCAGGCGCTCACCTACCTGCCTGAAAATACTCTAATAAAAGCAAAGATCTACCCGGTTATAAAGCCGGCTGTAAATTCATTTGTTTTTGAGACCGATACAGACCCTGCTATTTTCATGTATATAAACCCTTCAGTAAAGCCTGAAAAGCTCTTTAATACACTTTCACATGAACTGCACCATATAGGAATTGCCATGGCATGCGGCAATTCGGAGCGCGATACGACACTTAAAGGCGGCCTCATGGATGCCCTTGACTGGATGACCGCATTTTCTGAAGGCAGAGCCGTGCTTGCTGCCGCAGGGGGCCCTGAAATTCATCCGCATGCCGTAAGTGACTCGCTCGAGCGCTCGACGTGGGACAGGAATCTTGCCAATGCCGAGCGAGACATGAAAGAGCTTGAAGAGTTCTTCCTGAAACTAATTGACGGCAGAATTCCGGAAGACGAGAAGACTAAAGAAGGGATGAAATTCATTCAGCGCGAGGATGCTCCGCAGGGCGCCTTTTACACTGTGGGATGGCTGATGGCTTCCACTGTTGAAAAGGTACTGGGGCGTGAACGTCTCGTGGCCTCTTCATGCGACGATATTTTGTTTCTTTCTGACTACAACCTTGCGGCTAAAGAGCTGAACCATAAAGGCGGAAACCTGCCGCTTTGGAGCGAAAAGCTCTTAAGTCAATTAAAAATGAAAAATTAAAAATTAAAAAGTGAAGACAGGAAGAAAATAAAGGACAATGGTCCCGGGGCATTTATGACCGGGACATTTCTAAAGCATATTTTTTGATGAATTCTATTGAACTTATATAATCCTCAAGTGCAATAGGTTTTACCAGGTAATATTTGATGTTGTATTTCTGGTTTGTAAATATATTCTCGTCGATATCGGCGCTGGAGAAAATAATGACAGGGATTTTCTTCAGTGAGGGCTCTTCTTTTATTTCTTCAAGGATTTCCTTTCCCGACTTCTTGGGAAGATTAAGATCCAGTATTATAAGTTCCGGATCCTTTGCGCCAGTAAAGTGATCCTTCTTAAAAAGATAATTAAGGGCTTCTTCGCCGTTCATTATCACGTTGAGATTTATATTCGGAGCATTCTCAAGCAGTATTTCCTTAATCAGCGTAACATCCCCAGGGTTATCTTCAACAAGCAGAACTTCGACTTTATTATTCATCTATCAATATTATATAAAGTTAAAATTTACAATAAGTTATAAGAAATATTCGTTTATGTTTTAGAAGTTTTAATTTTAAGAAAAAGAATAAATAAATGCAAATCCTCAAAAGAGTTCAGGACTCTATTCCCAATGTGTATAAGCATTTGCCCTGCTGCCTGTTTTATACTTTTTAATTTTTAATTTATAATTTTTAATTGGAGCGCAAAGCGCGCAGAAGGGCCCGATACAGAGGATGTATTAAATATACTTCAGCAGATACCGGATAAGAATTACAATTCACCTGCAGATGTAATGAAAGAAGTAGGTCATGTTGAATAGCACACAGCCGGAATAATTCTGAAGAGATGATATCTTTCAGATGATATCTTTCAGATGATATCTTTCGGGGTATCATCTCTTCAGCAAATAATACTAGTAGCGTCTGTTACCGAAGCCGCCGCCGCCGCTGGTTCTTCTGTTACCGCCGCCGCCTCTTTGTCCGCCGCCGCCTCTTCTGTCATCGGTTCTAGGGCGGGCCTCATTTACGGCAATTTTCTTGCCCTTGATATCGCGCGTATTAAGTTCGTTCATTGCCTTCTGCGCACTGGCAGTATCTGACATTTCAACGAACCCGAATCCCTTTGATTCCCCTGAAAACATGTCCCTGATAATTTTAACACTTTTAACGTGACCATATTCGCCGAAAGCCTGTTCCAGATCGCGGTCGGTCACATCTTTTGAAAGATTGCCTACAAAGATATTCATCCTCATCACTCCTGATATTAGATTGGTAAAATAAATTAAATGAACTGGGAGCCGATAATATTTAGCTTTTTTGAGAGAAATATTTGTCTACCCGGCACTGGCGGAAAATCAGAAATAATGAAGCAAGATAAAGAGAAGAGCAATCAATGCTGATAATCTAATTATCGGGGCTCAATTAATGATGCCAGTGAAAGTCTGAAAAGTCAGTCTTTATTTCAATATATTAAAATAAATATGAATTTCAAACCAATAGCGTTAAATAAAATAGTATGTCATAAAACAAATTCTAAAGACTTGCCGGATCGGTTGTGATAAGCCAAGCGGGTTCAGATTTGTGCCAATACTGCAAAAAACAGAGATATTGTATGTTTGGACATGCTGCCCAAGAGGCAGTAGAAATTATTATAAAGCTTACCCAATATAAGACAATCCGGGATGCAAACAAAGAGAAATTAAAACTGTTTTATTGCAAAACCCGCGCACCGAATGACGCTGGATCTGACGCAATAAACAACTCCCCCGCTCTTTTTCAGATGCGGGGGGTTTGTCCACTATTATGTCATAATTATATAATGGAAAATGCCTTAAGCGCAATTGTTACTATGGTAATTCCCATTACAATAAAAAGAAACACGAGCTCCCAGGGGAGTTTTCTGTTTTTATCTGCAGTTTCAGGCACTGAGGGCTGTCTGTTTGCAGCGTTTTCTTTTTTTGTCTCAGCCGGTTTTTCGGCTGTAAGCTTTTCTGTTTTCATTTTTATCTGCTCCTGAATTTTATGGTTTTATAAGAGCGGAAAAGTGCTGAGTCAAAATACCCGCAATGCATGCCGTTTGCAGGGCAATAATTCCTAATGGCAATAATTCCTAATGGCAATAATTCCAAATGGCTATAATGCCGTGCAAGCGGCTGCAAAAGACGCACTTATCCCGCTTTAACAGTTAATTTCAGCATGTAATAATCATGCTGCAGATATGTGTGGTAATTCAGGAAACGGAGGGGCGCGGCCCCTGATGATAATTCGTTCAGCAGATTTGTGGAGGAATTTGTACGTATCGCAGTTTACACATATATATTCGTTTATCTCTTCAGGGAAAAATGTGGATACCGCGTGGGCCTGGATGCTTGAATATTTGATATTATTCTGAGCGATGTGTGAATGTACGGCCCAGCGTATTTTGGGCGTGGAATCCCCCGCATGTTTATTTAGAACTGCTTTTGCCTTATCGCCCAGCGGTACGTACATCGTATAGACTAGGTTTATGGCATTTACCTGCTGGATTGCTACATAGACGAGCGCAATCAGCAGGGTTACAATATTTTTGCGGGAAGAGGACATCACCAGGCTGAAACTATTTCATATAAAGATAGGAAAATTTTGTTCAACGTTCAACATTTGGGGTTCGACGTTCAACGTTCGACGTTCAACGGTAAGAGAAAGGAGGGCAGGAAGAATCTCCACCTGCCCGTTGATCAATAATTAAAGCAGATCGAAGGAATCTTTAAGGCGGATGTCGGCTGAGGAGGATCCGATCATCAGGTCAAATCTTCCGGGCTGCGTTATCCATTCGAGATTATTGTTGAAGAAAGAGAGTTTTCCTTTATCAATAGTGAAACTGACTTTTTTCGACTCACCGGGCAGAAGCATTATCTTTCTGAAATCCTTTAACTCCTTTACCGGGCGCACGGGATTTGAAACCACGTCCCTTAAATAAAGCTGAATTACCTCTTCCCCTGCAAGAGTGCCTGTGTTGCTCACTGTGCATGAAACATCGATTGTTCCGTCGTTATTCATCTTATTTGAGCTTAATTTAAGGTCACTGTATTTGAATGTTGTGTAGCTTAAGCCGTATCCGAAGGGATAACGGGGGCTTTTTACCATATCTATATATCCTGAACGGTAGATTGCCGGTGAATCATCTTCGGGTGCAGGCCTGCCGGTATTGAAGTAATTGTAATAAATCGGGATCTGTCCTTCCGATCTCGGAAATGTCATCGGCAGCTTTCCTGAAGGATTATATTTGCCGAAAAGGACGTCAGCAATGGCATTTCCGGCCTGGCTTCCCAGCCACCAGGTATAAACAATTGCCGCTGCATTATCTGCAGTCCAGTTAAATACCAGGGGGCGTCCCGCCATAATAAGAACAACCACAGGCTTGCCTGTAGACTGGATTGCCCTGATCAGATCTTCCTGAACCCCTGGAATGTGAATATTTGCGCGGCTTTTGGCTTCCCCGCTCATATCGTATCTTTCACCCACAGCCATAATAATAACATCAGATTTCTTTGCCAGTTCAACAGCCTCGCTGAAACCGGCTTTTGAAGTATCTTCAATTTCGCAGCCTTTTGCGTAATAGACTTTTGTATTTCCCGCCTGGTTCTCTATGCCTTCAAACGGTGAAATAAGCCTGTCTTCCTTGCCCCAGTCGATTGACCAGAAGCCCTGCATATCCTTTTGGGATTTTGCAAGAGGACCTATTACAGCAATTGATTTCAGGTCCTTTGAAAGAGGCAGAACGCGGCCTTCATTTTTAAGGAGCACCATGCTCCTGCGGGCAACGTCTCTTGAAGCCTCAATAAATTCAGGCTTCATGAGAGTATTCTTCTCACGCCCGGCATTGCTGAATCTGAAAGGGTCATCAAAGAGCCCCATTTCAAACTTTTTTCTCAGTATTCTTCTTACGGCAGAGTCGATCAGTTCTACTTTAACTTTGCCGTCGCGGACAAGCTGAGCCAGGTTATTAACGTAGCTCCGGCTTTCCATATCCATATCGTTTCCGCCATTGATTGCGGCATCAGCAGCCTCGTAGTTGTCCTTTACATATCCGTGGTTAATCATCTCGCCGATTGAGCCCCAGTCGCTTACAACAAATCCCTGAAAATTCCACATTCCTTTTAATACATCTCTTTGGATGTAGCTGTTTGCAGTAGCAGGAATGCCGTTAATGTCGTTGAAGGAATTCATAAAAGTTGCTGCTCCGGCATCGAGTGCCGCCTTAAAAGGGGCAAGATAGATTTCATGCAGGGTGCGGAGGCTCATGTCAACGCTGTTATAGTCCCTTCCGCCAATAGCAGCGCCGTAGGCTGCGAAGTGCTTTGCGCATGCCATAATGGCGTCCAGATTGCCCAGTCCGTTACCCTGGAAAGCCTTCACGCGTGTTCCGGCTATAAGAGATCCCAAATAAGGGTCCTCTCCTGCTCCTTCCATAACCCTTCCCCACCTCGGGTCGCGTGCAATATCAACCATAGGAGCGAAGGTCCAGTGAATTCCCGAGGCGGCAGCTTCAGTTGCAGCAATGCGGGCACTCTTGTAAATTGCATCCAGGTCCCAGCTTGCGGCCTCAGCCAGCGGAATCGGGAATGTTACGCGGTATCCGTGGATCACGTCCTGCCCAAAGAGGAGCGGGATTTTAAGGCGTGATTTCATGGCAGCTTCCTGCAGGGCTCTTGTATGTTCAAACCCCATAATGTTAAGCATGGAGCCTATTTTCCCGGCTTTAATATCCTCAAGCTTATTGCCCGAGTTGGTAATAGGACCTGTCTGAGCCCAGTCACCGCTTAACTGGTTCATCTGTCCGATTTTTTCCTCCAGAGTCATCAGATGCATAACCGAGTCGATTCTTTCCTCAATTGATTTCATCTGGGCGTATGAAGAAACTGAAAGGAAGTGCAAAAGAAGCACTAACGGTATAATTTTAATTTTCATGTGAAATATTGTTTAGTGAAGAAATTAACAGTTATGAATGGATATTTCAAAAAAAATATAAATCTGAACAGGTGGTAAATTAAATAATTATTTGAAGAAAACCATGCGGCATAAGGGGAAAAATTAAAATTACAAGGGAATAATAACTGCAAAGCCGTACGGGGAAACAGAAGGCTGAAAGCTCATGGAATTATCCGTATTCTCCTTCTCACCGTAGCTGACAATTGCCTGCCCGATGAAATGCCCTATTGCCGCGCCAAGAATGGTGTCGGAGAGCCAGTGCTTATCGTCGTACATTCTCTGGAATGCCGTAAATGCAGCCAGTGAATAAAGGCCTATGGAAGCATAGGTATTATGAATTCTTGAGGCCAGAACTGTAGTCATTGCGAATGCCACGGTAGTGTGGCCTGAAGGAAGTGAAGTGGTTTCAGTCTTAAACTGGAAGCCCTTATAATCAAGTGCTCCGCGGTTCATATATGGGCGCGAGCGCCCCAGGGCTGTCTTAAGCACAGTGGTTACAATTCCCGCGTAGGCAAGGGTTTCAAACATCATGCGCCCGGTTTCACGCACGTCGCCGGATCCGGCAGCAAGCCCGCCCAGGTAGATAACACCCGAAAGGATTCCGGCGTTTACCACCTCCCCGTACTGTCTTCCTATAACTGTATATTTATCGAGAAAACTTGTATGGTTGCGCTGCATAAAACTTCTCACATCCTCGTCAACCGTAAAGGCAAGTGCCGTTGTGCCTACGACGGCACCTAATGCAGCCCAGTCGTGCCCCTCAAAATGAAAAGGCGCTTTGGCAAGTTTTACTCCGTCGTCAACGGCAGTGTTAAAATCGCTTTTGATCAGTTCCAGCGGTTTTTTATTATCCGGAGCGTCCGTGGTATACTGGGCGTAGACGTATGAACCTGCGCTTAGTGGCGGAAGAAAATTCGTCTGCACAAAAAGGCAGAAGAAAACGAGTATGAAAGAATATTTTCGCATAATTAAAAATTACAATTAAAAATTAAAAATTAAAAATTAAAAAGTGAGGAAAAATGAGATTAAGGTAGAGGTATAGGCTAAGAAAAGAAAAATGAAAGCGGGGGCATCAGTCTCCCCCGCGATACAATTGCTGAAAACTGCTATTTTGCAAGGACCATTTTTCTGAATAAATGAACATTGCTGCCGCTGAGCCTGTAAATATAGACTCCTGAAGGGACTTTTGAGGCATCGAAAACTGTTCTGTGATACCCTGCTGGAAGATCACGCTCCAGGAGGGTCGTAACTTCCTGCCCCAGCATGTTGAACACTTTTATTGAATACTTTCCGGCCGAGGGAACAGTAAAATCAATTGTAGTAGAGGGATTAAAAGGATTCGGGTAATTCTGCCTGAGACTGAAGCCGCACGGCTGTACATCCTTTTCCATTCGGCTGGTATTTCCAGCTAAAACAGTTACACTCGAGGTGTTATTATCAGCATTAGCATCTTCAGGGCTGCATGAGGTAAGTGAAGCCGTGCTTATTAAAGTTTGAGTATCTGTTTTATCGTCCTTTGCTAAAATGCCAGCATCCAGCAGAATATTATTGAACTGCCCTGATCCTGAGAGTGACTTTACGATCAGCTGACCGTTTACAATTCCCGACTGAAGGTCCACGGCTGCAGAAGGAGCAAGAAGGCAGCCTTTTATTTCCACGCCCTGTATTCTAATTGTCTGCGCCTGATAAAAATTATAGATCACTTTTTCTGCTGAAGCGCCGATTAAGCTCATGCCGCCGGTCCAGTTGATACTCTGGCCTCCTACGTTTACCAATACAGCAGATCCGTCGGGGACATTAAGAACAAAGTAAGTGGCGCCGGAGAATTCACTGCCTGAAACATTAAAAACATTCAGCACCGGATCAGATCCCTTAAGGGTAAGACCTCCCCACTGTGAGACGGCAGATGTATTGGAAGACTTCTCTTTGAGGGACAGGACGAAATTTTGAAGACAGGTCGCAGCCCCGGCAAAATCTATCGGGTGGTCGTGTCTTAAACTTCCTCCTGTTATGGAAACTCCTGCCTGGGGAAGGTTTGTTGTTCCGCCGTAGACCACGTTTCCGTTTTTAACCGTGCCGCTTGTAAATGTCAGGTTACCCCCCACTATGAGGACATCATTGCTGTTTGCAGGAAGTCCTTCGCCTGCATTGTAGCCCGAGAGGCTGGCATCTCCTCCTGCGGCCACTTTACCCTGGACAGTAGAGTAATAGGGATGGCTAATGGTTTCAAGTACAAATACATTAAAGCCTTCAGCAGCACCGAGACCTGCTGAATTCGTGCTCAACTCTGAACAATTCGATTTTACATTAATTATAAGGGTAGCGCTCTGACCGGCATTCAGGCTGCCGAGCGTCCATTCTCCGGCTGCCGCATTGTAAGCGCCGGCTGCTGCAGTTGAACTTATATATTCTGTTCCTGAAGGAAGCAGGTCAGTTATTGCAACTGAAGAAGCGTCAAGATTTCCAATGTTTCTGGCGGTAACAGTAAACGTGAAGGATTCTCCGCATTTGACGCTGGTTTTACTTACTGTATTTGAAACTTCAATATCGGCGCCTGTAATTTTTACAAGTGCACAATCAATAGTTAACTTGTCTGCCTCGGCAGAAAATTCAAAGCAGTCGGTCTGTCCATCACTCTTGAAGTCGGAGTCAGCCTGGTCATCCGCGCCCTGATTAAGCTTGCCTAAAAAGTAGCCGCCGGGACTGGTAAGCTTCAGGAAATAACTTCCGCTGGTAATGTCTGCAAAAATGTAGCGGCCCAGAGCATCAGTGGTAGTCTCACGAATTATCACACCGGTACAATTACGGAGCTCCACTTTTACATCCTGCAGGCCTGTTTCACCACTATCCTGAATTCCGTTATTGTTCTCATCGTTCCATACTCTGCCGCCAAGAGATGCCTTTAACTGAGGGTCGCTGCTCTTGCAAGCAAGAAAGCCCTTATTAACTTCCCCTTTGTTAAAATTCTCATTAATTGAGGCAGCAGCATCGCTCAGGTCGAGGTATGAGTAACCCAGGCCTGAAATATCGCCTCCTCCCAGGGCCGCATTAGCCAATTGAGAGAATTCGGCAACTGTTTTGCCCGAAAACTTGCCACGGGTTATGACCAGATCAGTAAGTTTGAGTGTTTTTTTAGCAGGTGAAAGCCCGTCGGCAGCAATATTCAGCTTAAGAGCTGCAAGCTGCACACCCAGAAGTCCGGATTCGGTTGAGGCTGGATCTGTATAGCTTTTAGTGAGTTTCCCCGGAGGATCATCGTGTCTGAGGAAAGCCGCGGTAGATTTTGATGAAATAAGTGTAATTGTAAATGTCCCGCCTACAGTAAGCCCCATCGGAAAAGCCTGAAGAAAATAAATATCGCGGATTGTTCCGGCATTATTTCCATTGGCATCAGCCCCCCATTCGGTTTTGGAGAATGTAACAAACCCGCTCAGATCGCATTGATCCTGCCCAGGGAGACTGCCCGAAGAAAAAGCAATTGCCAGTATCAGGATCAAAGAAAAGTATACTTTATTCATTTCTCACGCCCCCTGTTCTGTAATAGTCTCTCTCAAAAAGAAGCATGCTTTCTTAATGGCATTTTCTAAAAAAAAGGGCTGCCTTATTCGGGCAGCCCTTAAAGATCACTTTTAAGATTCTGCTCTGTCAAGCAGATCCATGAATTGTTTCACGGATTACTTATTGAGCATCATCTTCCTGGTAATAACTACATTGGTACCAGACAGTCTGTAAATATAGACACCTGAAGTCAGCTTGCTGGCATCAAATACTACACTGTGGTATCCGGCATTGAGTTCGCCGTTTAACAATGTTGAAACTTCCTGCCCCAGCATGTTGTAAACCTTCAGCATATACTGTCCGGCCTGCGGTACAGCAAACTGAATAGTGGTTGACGGGTTGAACGGGTTCGGGAAGTTCTGATCCATGGCGTATTCAGTCGGAATACCAGTTCTGCCTTCGACACCGACAGTATATTTAAGAGCAATCGGTTCACCTATTGAAGTTGCATCCTTGGATAAGTCGAAGCATGTCTGGCTGCTAGCATCAACGCCATCGTCGCTGCCCTTGGACAATACGACATAATGCTCCGGAGCTGTTATCTTCAGATAGTAACTGTCGGCAAGAATGTTGCTGAATGTAAAGCGGCCGTCGCTGCCAGTTGCAGCAGACTGAACGAGTGCACCGTCTGAGCATTTATGGAGTTCAACTTTTACGTTAGCAATGCCCTCACCTTCATCCATAAGTTTGTTGTCATTCTTATCTTCCCATGCATAATTGCTTACCGTGCAGTTTGCACGAATCATACCGGCATCGAGAATCAGAGTGGACTGACCGCTCATAAGAGTAAAGTTATCGGTTATACCCTTATCCGGGCAGGGATCCGAATCCTTACCGTCGTCATTGCCCTGATCCTTAGCTGTGAATGTAAACTGACCAGGCAGAACGAATTTTACAAAATAGGTGCCTTCTGTAGGAACGTTTGTAAAGAGATACTTTCCGGCAGCATCTGTCTTTGTTGTAGCAACCGTAGCACCACCGTCGCAGGCATGCAGTTCAACAGTTACGCCGCAGATACCCGGTTCTTCACAATCCTGAATACCATTCTGGTTTAAGTCTTCAAATACCATGTCGCCAACTGTACCAGGATCGGTAACTGTCGGAATCAGACCGGCATCGATAAAATTAATATGCCAGCCGGCACTGAGCCATATGCAGTTTGTGGTCTTTGTGTCAGCATGGAAATCTGAATTCTCATCGAAGCATCCGGTACGATAAGGGCTCAGCATGAAGCAAGGTGGAACTACAATCTGAACTGCATACTTCTTACCCGGAACAATATTATTGAACTTGTAATAGCCGTCAGCATCTGTCTTTGTTGTAGCTACTAATTTGCCAAGTTCCCAGTCAGCGCAATAAGTTGCGGTTTCATTCTTCATATCCTCAAATACCGGAATCGGGCAAGTGCAGGCGCATTTGCATTCATAGAGTTTTAATGTAACGTCAGGAACTCCAACTTCGCGCGGATCCTGAACGCCGTCGCCGTCGTCATCTCTCCAAACAAAGTTAGATATGCTTGCAACGAGATCCGGATCGTAGTACAAACCGGCATCAATGCAGTTATTAACTTCATCATAGACGCTGAACCAGTATGAAGCAAAACCAGGATCGATGTCAGAATCGTTGCAATCCTCATCATAGTTCGGATCGTTGGCAACTTCCATGTCAGCAGGACTTGCAGCATATCCTAACGGGGCATCCACCTTTATCTGATAGGCGCCGGGAATAAGATTGGGGAAATGATAAAGACCATTTGCATCAGTAGTTACCGAACCAACTTTCATCGGTTTGCATTCATTGCTGCTGGGAGAGATCCCCTGATGATGGCCGCAATTGCAGGCATATAATGATACCTTTATACCGGGGAAGCCTGATTCATTCATATTCTGAATGCCATCTTCATTTGAATCTTTCCAAACCAGGTCGCCTATGCCGGGAAGATCGCAGCCATCGTGGCATACCGCAAAGTCAATGTCCAGATTCTTTGTGCAGGCATTGAACGTCATGCAGCCGGTCATGTTTGCATCATTGAGGTTGCAGACATCGGCGCATCCGGGTCTGACAACACCCTTGTAGCCATGAGGCAGCTTTACTTCAACGCAGTATTCACCCGGCAGCACACTTGTGAAGGAATACTTGCCATTCAGGTCGGTAACTGTTTCGGCAATCTGTATGCCGCAGCAGTGTTTTCTGTTTAATGTGCTGTAAAGATCAAAGCCGTCCATCGGTAAAATATCGCAGGCGTAAAGTTTTATGCACACGCCGGCAATACCTTTCTCATCGCCATCCATTACGCCGTTGTGATTGCAGTCGTTAAATACCATATCGCCAATGGTAACAAGATCGCATTCCTGGATTTCGAAAAGACCGGCATCAAGACCGAGGCGGTAATTTGAAGTCTGATGTTCGTCAAGTTTAATGACTCCGGTATGATCCAGGTACGGGAATATGTCGGAGTCTTTTTCGTCGCTTGTTCCCTGGAACATCGGGCTTACAGCCCAGCCACTAGGAACTTTAAATTTTACAAAATACAGACCTGCAGGAAGGTTTCCAAAAGAGTAGTTTCCGTTCAGATCAGTATTGGTTGTGGCAAGCGGCGTCAGGGAATTTGCCGACAAGTCGCTGGTAGAAACCGGACCAGTAAACGGGCCGCAGGTGTAAAGTTCAACCGGAATGCCAGGAAGTCCGGGTTCCCCGAGATCCTGAACGCCGTTTTTGTTAAGGTCATTCCATACCAGGTTTCCAATATCCCATGTTGTCTGTGCCTGGACGGAACCGGAAAGAACCCAAAAACATGCCATTATAAGCATGACGAACACGTGTAACCTTTTCATCTCTCATCCTCCTAAAAATGATTAATAATTGTTTAATAGAACCCCTGATTACTGAACATATATTTCTTGAGCCAACGTACACGCATTGTTATCTTTCAGGCCCTGGGCTTTGTGCCCGTGGAGCCTTTCCGGTCAATTCATTAATTCAAAAGCTCCCGGATTGTGACCGAAGCATTTGTCTTTAATCCTTTATTAAAATCTTTGGTTAATTGAGAATACCGGCTTGCAATAGTTACTACGGAGGACTCCTCTCCAGTGGCTTCATAGCAGATAAAGCCCGCGCTGCCGAACGGCAACCCCGGCATTTTTCTTAAGCAGCTCTCATAAATAATTGAAACGGTTTCCATCACGTGCCCTGGCATTATTGCATAGTTTATCAGTTCAGCTTGACTTTTATTCATATCCGGTTTATTCCATCAATTCGGTTATACTTTTTGTTCTGCTTGCACACAGTTTATTTCTGAGCCATTTTTTCTTGTGATCTTTCGGACTGAGCGCACTTCACCCATGAACATTTGATGTCTTTTTTGGGCCTCATGAAATTCATTTGCAATTTCATTGGCCGCTTCTGAATCTTATGATGATTCTCTAAAGGACAGGAACCAAACTTCTCGGCATCATATTTATTTAGATTCTTTATTGCAGCAGTATTTAACTTGCTCCGGCTTTCTGCCTCTTACTTTTAGAATCTTTTCTGTCTTGCTCCTGAATGAAGTATTTTTTGAAGTATACTTTTGGAGTAACGCATTAATTCTTTTTCAGAGACATACGGCTGATGTCTTTATCATAGAACTCCTTTACCTGTTGACAATTTTTTTTATTCAGATTTATTGAAGACGATTTTAATTTCGTACCGGAAAACAGGAGTAACTAACTGCGTTTTCTTTAGTTACTACTTTAAGGAAGTTAAATCGTTTTGTAAAAGCAAGTGCAGGATTCACGTGAAATGAGTATTGTGATATAGAACAAATGTTTCAGTATTGAATCAGGCCTGCAGAGAGTCTGCAGGCCGTAAAAGTGCTATTGTATACTATAAGAAAGTAATTTCAGAACTAAGTTGCACTGTTATTTTTATGTTTGTGATATAAAAATTCGCGCCCAGGCGGGGTACAAAGTGCTGATTGTCAGCCTGTTTGATTTTATCTGAAACTCTTCAGCGCCATTTAAGACATCCTTAAATACTGCTCCCGGCATTGATGGAACATTAAGCTCCAGGTTCACTGGCTTATCCGATGAATTCAAAACAACTACGGCTGTTTCATTTTCCATGCGGCGCATAAAGGCAAACTGCTCCATTGAAACGTGGAGCTGCGTGTAGTCGCCATACTTAAGAGCCCTGGATGAATGGCGGATCTGCGACAGCCTGGAAAGGGCTTTCGGCAGGTCTGGGCTGTGACCGTTGGAAAAATCGGCAATGTTCAGTGACGGGCGCAGGGCATCGTCACTTCCGTTTCTTTTTTCACCCTTAACTTCCCACTCGCTTCCATAATAAAGTGAAGGTACGCCGGGCATCGTATATAGAAGACAATACAAAGGATAAAGGTGCGACGGATTTTTAATTATGCTCGCAATGCGGTTGACGTCGTGGTTATCAGCAAAGCCATACAGAGGCAGATTCCTGTATAGTCCCTGCGGCCCGAACTGGCGGTTGATGGAATAAGCGATTTCAAAATAGTTCCTTGCATTGAGACTTGAATATAAACCTTTATAACATTCGTAGTTTGTCACCGAGTCGAGCATATTAGGATTGACCCAATGCCTGTAATCCCCGTGTATGATCTCACCCAGGAGCCAGAAATCGCCTCTTAAATTTTTTGTTACAAGGGAAAGATCCCTGAGGAACTTAGGATCGATGCAGTCGGCAGCATCAAGCCTGAGCCCGTCAATTTCAAAATAATCTATCCACATTCTTACTGCATCAAATATGTGCTCGCGGGTGTCGTGATTACTGAGATTCAGCTTTACGAGATTATAATGCCCGTTCCAGCCTTCATAGCTGAAAGGATCGCCCACCGGGCTCCTCTTCCTGAAATCAAGGCCTGAAAACCAGGATTTGTAAGGAGATGATTCCAGGTTGCTCTGAACGTCACGGAATTGCGGGAAATGACGCCCAACGTGGTTGAACACGCCGTCTAAAATAACCCTTATACCATTCTGGTGAAGTGTCGCTATAAGATTTTTCAGATCGGCATTTGAACCAAGTCGCCTGTCGACATTAAAATAATCAACAGTATCATATCCGTGTGAGACCGATTCGAATAAAGGCCCCAGATAGAGTGCATTTACGCCGAGTGACTTCAGGTGAGCGATCCAGTTTTGGACTTTCTCCAGGCGAAATTGCGGCGGTGAAGAAAAATCGTTCTGCTTAGGCGCTCCGCAGAAGCCGATGGGATATATGTGGTAAAATATTGAATCAAATGACCAGTGCAAAGGAGGACCTTTCAATTAAAAATTAAAAATTAAAAATTAAAAGCATGTTGAATTAAGAATATATTCCATGGCTGAACTGATGCACTGCCTGGAAGATTTCCTGAGTATCCAGTTTTATATGACTGCCCAGGAAAAGCGTTATGTAATTATTTATTATTCCGAGGAATGTAAAAGCATAACGCCTGTGTCTGCCCTTCATGTTGCCATGATCCTTTGCAGCACGCATAAACATACTTTCTAAAATCCGGAGAATTTCTTTATTATATCCGGAGCATGCTTCAAGAGTTTCGCTTCCCGGGCCTGAGAAGCACATTGCAAGCTGCATCCGGTAGAATTCCTTATTATTTTTTACAAAGGAAAAGAATGTCTCCACCACCTTCTGCAGAGTCATAGGAAGATCGCCCTGATAATCAGCGGCCTTGCGCACGTCTTCCATAAGGCTCGTGAAATTTTCCTCAAGAAGCGCATCGAGAAGTCCCCTTTTGCTTCCGAAGTAGTGATAGAGCGTAGGCTTTGTAATGCCTGCCTCCTCAACAATTTCCTGCACTCCAACTGCTTCGTAGCCCAAGCGGGAAAAAAGCCTTAAGGCAACAGACAAAATATTACTGCGGTTATCCATTCTTAATATCCGTTAATAAATTAATTCCCTATGCTAATATACCGTTCGGTATAGAAGGATGCAAGGGGGAAAAGAAGGTCCGAGGTTCAGGGACAGGCGGTCCTACTCGTGGACAGAACCATGCGATCCCCGGCCCAGGTTGCGTTAAGTGGAAAAGGGCACTGTGGAATTCATTGATTTTATGGGGTTAAATTTCATAATTCATATCAGAAAGGATTGCCATTTAATGTAAAAAGGGCTATAATTTTATAAAGAATGGAGGTAGAAAAATGGGACCTGCCAACCTTGTAGAGGAATTCCTGATTGCAATTGAACAGAGAAACTTCACCAAAGCCGAGGATCTTTTGTCAAACAGTTTCAGGGCTTCGGGTGTGGCGCCCGACGTGCTGGATGCAAGCGGCTTTGTGAGCATTCAGCGTGCTTTGGGAAGCGGAATGCCGGATTTCAGGTTTAATTATGAGTTTCTGAAGGAAAAAGCAGGCATAGTAAAGGTGAAATTTCATATTACCGGTACACACATTGAATCGATGCCTGCTCCTTATGCTGGATTAAGATCAATTCCGCCAACTAACAAGTCTGTGGATATGCCTTATGAAACAGTAGAATTTAACGTCAGGGACAATAAAATCCAGAAAATGGATGTCGCACACATCGACGGCGGCGGGCTGTCCGGTCTTTTGAAGCAGCTGGGCGTTGAATTGAGAGTGGAAGCTTAATTTGTATGAATACCTGCCCTATAGTTGGAGAGGCTTGCTCCACAAGAACGGCATATTATGTTAAAGGCACCTTATCAGGTGCCTTTATTGTAAAATAAAAAAGGCTGCCCTGATGATTTCACAAGGCAGCCCTGAAAAAGTTAGCTCACAACAAACTCACTTAAGAAGAACAAGCTTTTTTGTCACGGAGTATTTTCCCGAACTCAGAGTATAGAAGTAAATTCCGCTTGGAAGACTTCCGGCGTTAAATACAACAGAATATTTTCCTGCCGGCTTTTCTTCGTTCATTATGGATGCAACCTCACTGCCCAGTATGTTGTAAATCTTAAGAGTTACCCGGGCTTTTTCAGGAATGCTGAAACTGATTGTTGTTGAAGGGTTGAACGGATTCGGGTAATTCTGCTTAAGCGAATATGCCGAAGGAACAGCACCGTTATCCTCGGATGCAGAACTTACACTGGCTGCTTCCATTGTGAAACTTACGACCGGAGTAACATTGTCTGAAGTAACACTGGCATATGCAGGCTGGGTTTCCTTGTATTCGTACATATCGGCAGAAAGCGTATAATTGCCTGAAGCAAGTCCACCTACAGTGTACTCTCCGCTTGCATCAGAAATTGCATAGCCGGCAAACTGTCCTTTTTCATTTACAACCAGCGACAGGGCTCCGTTAACACTTTTACCGTCGGTATCTTTAATAAACCCTGTAATGGAACCTGTTCCCTGTACGATGTTTAACTTTCTAACAGTTATATTAATATTTATCTTTACCGTTGAATCTGCCATTACAAGCGTATCGGCAAGTTTTCTTGCAAAGACAGGCATTCCGTCCTGCCTGTAGAATGAAGGCATATAGCCCGCTCTTGGAATTGCAAGAAGAATGTACTTCCCGGGAACAAGATTTGTCAGCGTGTATTTTCCGGTTGAATCTGTAAGCGCACCCGATTTTGAAAAACCGTATTTGCCCTCACCTATCCTGTAGGCTACAACGCCAGCAGCAACACCGTTTGAAAGTGTGTCTGCTACCTGTCCGCTGATGCTGTTCTTAAAGGCGGCCTTGCGTTCCAGGACAAAGTTTATTCCTGTAAGGTTAGAGGAAGCTACAAGTTTATCAGCCTCCTGGAGCGTCTGCCTGTTGTTGTAAAACTGCGGCAGGTATGCCTGAGAGCTCATATGTTCTTCACCAAAAACGGGGGAGGCAAAGACAACAATGGTGTCGCTGCTCTTTACCTTTACCGTGTAATTCCCCTGATCGTCTGTACTGGTGCCGAAAACATTGCATGGTTTCATATCGTCTTTTTCATCGCCGTTTTCCTTTTCGTTGTTTACAACGGCATTCATTCTGAAAACTTTAATTTTTGCTCTAACAGGTTTTCCCTCGGAGTTTTTCACGCTTCCTGAAACGGTATAATTCACTGACTTGATATATGGGGCAAGAGAAATGGATAAATTCAAAGAGGATCCCTGTGCCGCAGTAATCACCTGGGCCTGGTCCCTGGTTCTGGCATTATCATAAAATTCGCCAATGAAATGCTCGGACCCGGCAAAAACATAATAGCTTCCGGGCATAAGTTTTGCAGAAAACCTGCCCTGGCTGTCTGAAACAGCGCTCATAAAATACGGAACAGACATCGGATTAACCGGCATGAACTGGACTCTTCCCTTAAAGACCGGTTTACTGAGGCTGTCGGAGACAATTAATCCGGTAACAGTTACACGCGAAGAATCGGTATAATTTACTTCCACGTCAACCGAATTGGAAGGCTGGCTTTCCTGACCTGAAAGAGAAGCAGTAACATAATAGGTGTACTTTTTTCCGCTTACAACACTGCCGTCGAGGAAATAAGGGAAGTATGCAGTCTTTTCGAGTTTCTTAAAACTGCCGGTGTCAGTTACGGCGCCGTCTTTGCGGTAAATACTGAATTTTGCGAAAACCTTCGCAGAATACTCCCAGCTTAAGAGCACCCCTTTGCCCATTTCCATTCTGCTTAGGGCGGCCTTAAGGCCCGTTGGTGCCGGAGTCTGGGAATAGGTTTGGACAAAGAAACCTGAAACGAACAGTAATATTAATAATGATTTTAGTATCGTCTTTTTCATTTTGACCTCTTTTCAAAAAATGACATTTAAATAAATGTGCAATAATTGTGCCTGTTGTGAGGTTCCGTCTGAGCAAGATCACCCGTCTAAAGCAAATATAACAGCCACAAAAGGTATGTACCTCAGGAGCAAAGTACATTCTGAAAATTTAATACACAACAAAAAATTTACACAAATTTAATTTTTTATAAAAATAAATTATTAAAATAAAAAGATCCGGTGGTCCGGTTTCGTCCGGCATTCTGGGGCAAGTGAACTTTGCCGGGTTCTCAGGCGTTAAGTTTATATGCTGCTTTTGAGGGCAGTCGGATATTATTTAATAATATTCTTTTATCCCCTGCTCTTCTTTAAGACCAAATTCCTTAATACTCCTGCAAGAGCCGCTCGCCGAATAGACTGGGAATTTCAGAAAAGACGGCTTTCCCTGCTTGAATATATTATTCATAATGCCGAAGAGGAAATGTTATGAGAATTTCATATGGCAAAAAGACAGCTTATGTTAACTTTGTAATTGCAGCCTTACTGCTCCTGCTTGCTTATGGATGCAAGAAAAATGATACTGTAACCAACAGCACCCCCGGAGGCACCAGCACCGGAAACATAAACCAGGTTGTTATGCAGAACAGCACTTTCATGCCTGCAAGCCTGACCGTACCGGCCGGCACCACTGTCACCTGGACGAACAAGGATGCTTACGAACATACCGTTACAAGCGGAACACCTAATGCCCCCGACGGAAAATTCGACAGCGGAACCATAGCCTCAGGCAAAACTTTCAGCTATAAATTTGACGCTAAAGGGACCTACAGCTATTACTGCAAGGTGCATCCTGAAGTAATGGTGGGAACAATTGTGGTACAGTAAAGTTTTAATAACTGGACCTTGTGACCTGGGAGGGAACATCTCTTTAGATTTGTGAGTAAATTAATTAATATGGATATGTTTTATGATCTTAATGGAGCTGATATGAATTTCCGCGCTCTGTCATTTTTAATTCTCTTTGTTCCCTCACTCCTCATGGCAACGGAATATCATGTGGACAGATCCGCAAAGAATCTGGTCAAGTTTACTTCCGATGCAAAATTTGAAAGTTTCGACGGCACTACAAATAATATCGACGGCTACACATACTGGGAAGGCAGCGATATATTGTCAAATAATGTCATCTACTTTGAAGTGGACCTGCGTACATTAGATACCGGCATAGGCCTAAGAAACCGCCACATGAGGGAAGATTACCTGGAGACGGATAAATACCCGATGGCCTCTTTCAAGGGAAAGATAGTTAAGGCTGAGAAGATGCCTTCTGGCATTTTTAAGGTTACGGCTCAGGGGGATATGTCCATACACGGAGTAACACGCCCCGTTGAGATTACCGGCACACTTACACCCTCTTCGGGCGACAGCTACAGGATTGCCAGTAATTTTGACCTGAAGCTATCCGATTACAAGATACCCATTCCGCAGCTGATGTTCATGAAGATAAGCGACCAGATGAAGATGACGCTGGATTTTACAATTAAGGAGTTCAGGAAATAACGTGCGACGTTCAACGTGCGGCGTAGGCAGGATACTGCCTGAATTTGGGATTATTGACGGGAAATTTATATTATAAATAGAACTGCTTTCCATTACCCTTTCTTAACCAGGAGAAAAAATGACCGAAAGAAAGAAAAACATAATCAAATGGATCCTGATCGGGATTGTAATACTGATCGTTGTAATTCAGTTCGTCCCTGTAAAAAAGGATGACCCTCCTGTGGCTACCCATATTAAATGGGATTCACCCCGGACAGAGGCTCTTGCCAGAGGAGCATGCTACGACTGCCACAGCAACGAGACCCAATGGCCTTACTACTCGCATATTGCTCCTGTTTCATGGTTTCTCTCCGATCATGTGCATGAGGGCAGAAGACACCTGAACTTTTCCCAATGGAATTACCCCAGGGACAGGGAGATTAAAAAAGCCCGGGGAATGATCAGGCAGATCAGGGAAGGTGAAATGCCTCTGGATTCATACACCTGGATGCATCCCCCGGCAAGATTGACCGACCAGCAAAAACAGGAGCTTATTGCAGGAATTGAAAAGACTTTTAATGTAACTGCACCCACAGGCAAAGACAAAAGCTCCGGCGGTGAACATGAGGAAGATCACGATGAAAAGTAAACCGGAGAATAATTATTTCTTTTCCGGGAACATTCTTTGCAAACCGTGCGTCTAATGAAGTGAAAGTACTCTTAATTTGTTATATAGATAAACGGGCCGGAAGCTGCACTCCGGCCCGTTTTTTTTATACCCGCCATTTAATTTTCCGGGCTTTTAATCCCCTGCTGCCGGCTTATGGCCCGCCTTTTTGTGACTTGTTTATTAATTCCTGCAGGACTTATCTTATTTTTATAAAGTTAACTTGCTGAAAAAATGTGTCCGCTGCATAGCCATGAGGCGCTTAGAAGCTGAAAATAAGTGAAAAACAGACAATTTTTGACTTCCAGCATTAATATTTATATTTTATAATATTAATGCTGTATACTTTGACACGACACCAACACCTTGTCCGGCTTCTGAACCTTCAAAAGATTGTATGCTGTCACTCGCTGCCTATTTGTAAAACAGGGCTATTTTTCCATAAAATTATTATTCAGGAAATAAATATTCAAGGAGTATACTGATGGCAAAAGAGCAGGTTCCGATTATATCGGCTATTCTGAACAAAAACGAGAATGAAATTCTTAACAGCTGGGTAAAAGAACAGCTTCAGTCCATGACACTGCGGTCCGACCTTATGAATGAATCGGAATTAAGGCAGCAGTCAAGAGAATTCCTCAATCTGTTCCGTGAAGCCTCAGGCAAGGGACTGAACCCGGATATGGAGGCGCCTGTCTGGTTGAAGGTTCTAGAAATGCTTTCTTCAGTCTCCCGCTCAAGGGCCTTGCAGGGATTTTCACCTTCAGAGACAGCAACCTTTGTTTTCTCCCTAAAGCAGCCTTTATTTAGCGGACTGACAGATGAAATTAAAGATGATCCTAAAGTCTTAAGCCGTGAAATCTGGAACATTACAGTAATTTTGGACAAACTTGGGCTTTACACGGTTGCAGCATACTTAAAAAGCCGCGAGGAAATCATTCTCCGCCAGCAGCGCGAAATGATTGAGCTCTCGACACCTGTGGTCCAATTGTGGAACGGTATTCTGGCTCTTCCCTTAATCGGCACACTCGACAGCGAGAGGACTCAGGTGGTTATGGAAAGTCTTCTGACAAAAATTGTAGAAACCGGCTCTTACGTTGCCATAATTGATATTACCGGCGTTCCCACGGTGGATACTCTTGTTGCACAGCACCTTCTGAAGACTGTTGCAGCGGCTAAACTCATGGGCGCCGAGTGCATTATAAGCGGTATAAGACCGCAGATAGCCCAGACAATTGTGCACCTCGGTGTGAACCTTGAAGACGTTACTACAAAGGCTACAATGGCTGAAGCACTGAAAACCGCACTCATCAAAAACGGACTGCATATTGTTAAAACCCAGCCTAACCTGAAAAAGGAGCAATAGATGGAAAAAATTCCTATTCTTAAAATGGGAAAATACCTGCTCGTCACCATACAGATAGACATGCACGACCGTCTGGCCATGGCGCTTCAGGATGACCTGACGGAAATGATCCTAAAAACACAGGCAAAGGGTGTAATAATTGACATCTCCTCGCTTGAGATTGTAGACTCTTTTATCGGACGAATGCTGAGCAATATCGCTTCCATGTCTAAAATACTCGATGCCATTACCGTCGTGGTCGGCATGAGGCCTGCAGTGGCAATAACGATGGTTGAGCTGGGGCTGGATATGAGAGGCGTCAGAACGGCTCTTGATATGGACCGGGGAATTGAACTTTTGGAATCGCTGCTCATACAGGAAGAGTCTGATACAACCAATGAGCCGGAGAAAAATAATGAAAGTACAGAGGAGTGACAAAAGGTTCATTCGTTCGTCCGAAGATATCGTCATGGTCCGTCAGTTAGTCAGAGAGTGGGCAAAGGCTATCGGAATGAATCTCATCGATCAGACTAAGCTGATTACAGCAGCAAGCGAACTGGCCAGGAATACTTATGACTATGGCGGCGGCGGTGTTGTGATTATGGACCAGGTCATCGAGGGGGTAAAATCAGGCATCAGACTGACTTTTGAAGATAAAGGCCCCGGCATTGAAGATGTGGAACAGGCCATAAAAGACGGATTTACTACAGGTGGCGGCATGGGACTGGGACTTGGGGGCGCCAGGAGACTGGCTAATGAGTTCTATATAGATACCAAACCCGGTCAGGGTACCAGGGTTACAATTGTCAGGTGGAAATGAAAAATATATTTACACTGAAAATAACCGAGCAGAGCGGCGTCTCAGAGGCCAGGCGCCTTACTGCCTATGCAGCTACGGCAATCGGCTTTAATGAAACCGATAAAGGCAGAATTAGCATAATTGTAACCGAACTGTGCAGAAATATAGTAAAGCATTCTAAAAATGGGGGTGAATTTCAGCTCTTCAGAATTAAAAGAGGCGACAAGGAAGGCCTGGAACTCCTTGCAATCGATAAAGGCCCCGGCATCAAGAGCCTTGCCGAGGCAATGCGCGACGGATTTTCAACTGCCGGGAGCCCGGGAACCGGACTTGGCTCTATAAAGCGCCTTTCCGACTTTTTTGACATTTATTCCATTTATGAACAGGGTACGGTGGTCCTCTCGCGCATCTGGGTTAACATGCAGAGGCAGGTTCAGCTGAAATTTGAAATCAGCGGCATTAATCTTCCCAAACCGGGGCAGGAGGTCTCGGGCGACAAATGGGCCTGGAAGGCCTCTCAGGAGGGCATTACCGTCATGATTGCCGACGGTCTCGGCCACGGCCTTGAGGCTTCGGATGCCTCGAATGAAGCTGTTAAAGCTTTTGAGGAGTCATCCGGAGAACCTGAAAAATCTATACTCCTTATGCATCAGCGCCTCTCACATACACGCGGAGCTGCAGTTGCTCTAAGCGAACTGAAACTGGAAACCGGGACTGTCAGGTACTGCGGCATTGGAAATATTTCAGGCGTTATTCTCTCAGCTGAGGGCAGCAGAAGCATGATCTCGCATAACGGAATTGTAGGACATGAGATGAGAAAAGTACAGACATTTGATTATCCATGGGCCGCAGGCTCTCTGATGATAATGCATTCCGACGGCATGTCTGCCCGCTGGAGTTTGGATAAGTACCCGGGTCTTATAATGAAATCCACTTCGGTCATCTGCGCTGTCCTCTACAGGGACTTTGCCCGAGGCAACGATGACTTTACGGTAACCGCTATGAGAGTGCACTGAAACTTCAGGAAAATATTTTAAGAAAATATAATGAGCATAGTAATTATTACATTAAGAATACGTTATGAAGATGACACCGTCCTGGCGCGGCAGAGGGCAAGACAGATATCTGCACTCCTCGGCTTTGAAAGACGAGAGCAGACCGCAATTGCAACTTCAGTCTCCGAACTCGTAAGAAACGCTTATAATTACGCCCGCGGCGGCGTTGTGGAGTTTTCACTGGAAGGAAAACCCATTCCGGAACGCCTCCTTGTTAAAATTTCCGATAGCGGCCCTGGAATTAAAAACCTGAAAGAAATCCTCGAAGGAAGTTACCAATCTGAAACGGGTATGGGCCTAGGCATTGTAGGCACAAGAAGACTCATGGACAGTTTTGAAATAAAATCATCTCCTGAAAAGGGGACAACTGTCCTCATCGGGAAAAAACTTCCGCAGAATAAGCCTCCTGTGGGACCCGAGGCCATAAGACGCTTAACTGATGAACTCATTAAAAACGAACCCCAAAACCCTCTGGAAGAAATCCAGATGCAGAACCAGGAACTCCTGAGGACTCTCGAGGAAATTAAAAGAAGGCAGGAGGAGCTCGAACGCCTCAACCTGGAGCTCGAGGAGACCAACCGCGGCGTTGTGGCTCTTTATGCAGAGCTCGACGAGAAGGCCGAACACCTGCAGAGAATTAATGAGGCCAAGGCCAGATTCCTGTCCAATATGAGCCACGAGTTTAAGACTCCCCTTAATTCCATTATTGCTCTTGTCAGGCTCCTCCAGGAACACATTGACGGCGAGCTGAATGATGAACAGGAAAAACAGGTGGGATTTATCAAGAAATCGGCCGAGGACTTAAATGAACTGGTAGGTGATCTTCTGGATATTGCAAAGGTGGAATCGGGCAAAACTACCGTCAAACCGGTGGAATTTGCAGTCTCAGATCTTTTTTCCTCACTGAGGGGAATGCTTAGACCCCTGCAGGCTAATCCTGAGGTTAACCTCGTTTTTGAGGAACCCAAAGAGGTTCCCCTCATGTTCAATGACGAAACAAAGATTTCGCAGGTACTGAGAAACTTTATTTCAAATGCCCTTAAGTTTACTCTAAAAGGCGAGGTGAGAGTAAAAGCCGAGCAGAGTGAGAACGGAGAGTACGTGATTTTCTCTGTAGCAGATACCGGAATCGGTATTGCCCCGAAGGATCAGGAAATAATATTCGAGGAATTCTCACAGGTTGAAAGCGAACTTCAGAAGAAAGTAAAAGGCACGGGCCTGGGACTCCCGCTTTCGAAAAAACTGACAGAGCTCCTTGGAGGCTCTGTTTATCTTAATAGCAGGCCCGGGGAGGGTTCCTCATTCTATGCCCGCTTCCCTGTTGCCCTGCCGTATCAGGGTGAGATTCAAACAGATGAAGGACAGGTGATGGTTGAGCCCCTTTCAGAAGAATCCTCTGTACTGATAATTGAAGACAATGAGGCCATGCACCTTATATATGAGAAGTACCTCAAGGGCAGCGGCTTTAAGGTCACGACTGCTAGAAGCATCGATGAGGCTAAGACTGTTCTTGATGAGTCCCGGCCTGATGTAATAATTCTGGATATACTTCTCCCGGGAGAAAATACCTGGCAGTTTCTGGCCGAACTCAAATCAAATACCCTTTTCAAGGATATTCCTGTTCTTGTGGCATCCGTAATTGACGAGGAGGAGCGAGGCCTTGCCCTGGGGGCAGACGACTACTGCATAAAACCTGTTGAAAAAAAGTGGCTCCTGGAAAAACTGCAGACCTTAAAGAGCAAACGCAAAGTTGCAAGAATACTGATAATAGATGACGAGCCTGTTGCCAGATATATTCTGAAGGAAATGCTGCCGCCGGGGCGCTTTGAGGTAGTTGAAGCCGAAAACGGCATGAGCGGATTTGAAAAAGCAGTTCGCCTTAAGCCTGATATAATATTCCTCGACCTCATTATGCCCGATACAACAGGCTTTGAGGTGCTCGACCGCCTGAAGGCTGAATCTGCAACAAGGGACATCCCTGTTATAATAAATACTTCCAAAGATATGGATGAGTCTGAAATTGCCAGGCTTAACCGCTCGGCTGCTTCCGTTCTCGGCAAAAAAGATATTTCAAAGGCCAGAGTGGCCAGTCAGGTCAGGGACATTCTGCTTAAAACAGTAAAAGATAGTAAAGGAAAGAAGAATGATTAACAAACCCGCTAAATGCGTTACACTTGTAGTGGATGATAATCCCGTGGGGCTATACGCTACCTCAAGAACACTGGGTGCTGAGGGTTTTGATATTATAACTGCTTCAACGGGACAGGAAGCCTTAATGAAGGCCAGGGAAAAACCCGACATTATCGTTCTTGACGTTAAACTCCCCGATATCAGCGGATTTGAAGTCTGCCGTTTGCTGAAGTCAGATCCCGAAACCTCCGCGATCCCGGTAATACATCTTTCTGCAACTTATCTGGATAACGAGTCCAAAGCACAGGGACTTGAAATGGGCGCCGATGCTTACCTGACTCACCCCGTGGAACCCAGAGTCCTTACGGCTACAATAAATGCAATGCTAAGAATACGCAAGGCCGAAATGAGCCTGAAGGATGCTGCAGCCAAATGGCAGGCTACTTTTGATGCCATTAACGACGGAGTGTGCCTGCTTGACTCTGACTTTAAGATCGACAAGTGCAATAAGGCTTTTGAAACTATAACGGGCAAAAAACAGGAGGAAATACTAAACCACAGGTTGTGCGACACCTGCCGGGAACTGTGCTCTTTCGATACCAAATACTTTAAGAATTCAATCACAGACAGCCAGGAAATAAAAAATGAAGAAATGCAGGTCAACGGGTCATGGTATCTTATAAGCACAGATCTGATTCCCGGACAGAGCGGCAGCTTCACTGGCGCCGTTTTCAAGATGACAAATATTACTCCTGCAAAACATGCCGAGGAAGAACTGAAAAATACCATGCTGGAACTGGAACGCTCCAACAAGGAGCTCGAACAGTTTGCATACGTGGCAAGCCACGACCTGCAGGAACCATTAAGAATGGTCAGCAACTTCACACAGCTCCTCAGCAAACGCTACAAGAACAAACTCGACCAGGACGCCGATACCATGATAAACTTTGCCGTAGACGGCGCCAAAAGAATGCAGATGCTAATTACGGACCTTCTGACATTCTCAAGAGTAATGACAAAAGGGATGCCTTTTGAAAGTGTGGACCTCAATGAGATAGTTGCTGCTGTGAAAAAAAACCTCCAGATGACCTTAAAGGAAACGGAAGCTGAAATTCTGACTGAGCATCTCCCTGTCGTAAAAGCCGATGCTGTTCAGATGATTCAGCTCTTCCAAAATCTTATAAGCAATGCAATCAAATTCAGAAGCCAGAGAAAGCCGGTTGTAAAAATAAACGCCGCGGGAAAAAAGAATGAATGGGTCTTAAGCGTTTCGGACAACGGAATCGGCATCGAACCGCAGTTCAGGGACAGAATATTTGTCATTTTCCAGAGACTGCACGACATGACTGAGTACCCGGGCACAGGTATAGGACTTGCAATATGCAAGAAGATTGTTGAAAGGCACCACGGCAGAATATGGGTGGAATCCACCCCCGGAGAAGGCGCCACATTTTATTTCACCCTGGAAAAGTGAAAACAATTAAAAATTAAAAAGTATAAGACAGCAAACCTCTTATACATTCATTTTTTTCATTCCACTTCTGCAGGTTCCTCCTTAGGAAGAAGTGGCAGAGTAAATGTAAATACTGTCCCCTTACCCGGATGGCTCTCAACCCTGAACCCTCCCTTGTTTTTATCAATAAGTTCCTTGCAGAGTATGAGCCCTAAGCCCGTTCCCTCCTCGCCTGCAGTGCCTCTGGAAGTATACTTTGAATCTATTCTGAAGATCTGCTCCAATACTTCCCTGCTCATTCCGATGCCTGTATCAGAAATACTGATTTCTGCGTAATGGCCTTTTTCTTCGGATTTGAGTCTTACCTCACCTCCCCGATTTGTGAACTTTACGGCATTTGAAACAAGGTTACGCAGTACGGTTGAAACCATGTTCTGATCGGCAAAGACCACCGTCTGACTGCTGATTTCATTCTTCAGGCAGATTCCCTTTGTTTCAGCATTAGGCATCTGAAGATCTACAGTTTCCTCTGCCAATTCGCCCAGTTTTGCAACTGAAGGAAGGTATTCAATTTTTCCCATCTGCAGGCGTGACCACTCGAGAAGGTTGTTTAAGAGTCCGTAGACCTTCTTTGCCGAAAGATATACCGCCTCTGAAAGTTCTTTTATCTCATCTTTTGGGATCAGATCGTAGCATCTGGCCATATATTCAGCCACTCCCAGTAGTCCCGAAAACGGGCTTCTCATGTCGTGAGCCAGTATGGAGAAGAACTTGTCCTTGCTCAGATTGAGTTGCTTTAAGGCCAGTTCCGACTTTTTAAGTTCATTATTCTTCACGAGCAGTTCTGATGTTAATGCCTGCAGGCGTGACTTATTTTCCTCGAGCGCCTCAGCATAGGACTTAAGGACCTGCTCTGAATTCTTTTTGTCTGTAACGTCCGTCAGGCGGAAGAGCCAATGGATTCCCAAATTAAATTCAAATTTATTGAGTGAGCCCGCCCCCCAGAATTGTCTTCCGCTTTTGCTAATGTACTCCACTTCACCCGTCCAGTAATCCTCTTTATCCAAAACATCATCCAAATGCTCCAGGTCTTTTTTCCCCAGAGGATACTTACGGAAACGGCTTCCAAATGTATTAAAAAGTTCCTCCTTGCTTTGAACGTCAAACATTTTTACTGCAGCCTTATTGCAGCTTTCAATCATGTTTGTTTTAGGATTAATAATAAAAAGCGCGTCTTTAGCCTCATTAAAGATCATATAGAGGAAAGCCTCATTTTTCTTAAGATTCAGCTCTGCTTTCTTTCTTTTCTTTATATCTGCGATTATCAAAAAGTAAAAGATTCCAATTACTGAAAGAAACAGGAAAACCATTATGACCAAAGAGGCAAAACCCTTGTCAGATACATGCTGCTGTGAGAGCATTATCCTGTCCATACGTTTGTCCTCCTCAAGGTCCATCTGATCAATTACAATTCTTAAGCTGTCGACCAGGTTTTGATTTTGGCCTTCCGGCACTATTTTTTGTGCATCAGAGCTCTTCCACATTCTCTGGTTCTGAAACAAGGCTTGGTTTCTTTCTAATTTCATGCGTTTCAGACGGTTTAGTATGCCCAGCAGATCCTGCTGCCGGGAGTTCCCTTTTGTAAGAACAGAGAAATGGGCTACACTTTGATTCAGACTGTCCAAAGCCAGAAGATATGATTTTAAGAATTCTTTCTTTCCGGTCAAAAGATAGTGATGGGACTGGATCTCAATCTGCTGCATGTGGTTATTAATGCTCTGAATTTCAGACTGAATAGTATAGGAGTTTTCAATCCATTTTCCTCTTTCTATATAGTCCACTCTGCCCTTAAATGTCTGGTAAGTAAAAAAGAACCCAAGAGCAGAAATTAATGCGAACCAGATGGTTATTTTTCTTTCAATTGTAAATTTCATAATTATTAAGTTTCCAGTATTTGCCCCTTGTACAGCCGGCTTTAAGATTACGCCGAAGCTTTTCCTTCAGAGAATGAGAAGCTGCTTTTCGGATGCATTTATCAGGCGGATAATGGCAGCCTGAGTCTTACTTTTGTATACATGCCGAGTTCACTTTCAATACTAACATCAGCTCCGGATTTCTCAGCTATTTTCTTTACAATTGCAAGTCCGAAGCCGAGTCCCGCCCTGTGCATCCCCTGCCTGCTGAACTGCAGGAAACTCGAGAGATACTTTATCTGGTCGGGAGTCATTCCTTTTCCGTAGTCTGTAATTGTTACAACATGGGAGTCACCAGCCAGGGATGAAACAATTTCAATTGGGGAGCCCGGATTGGAAAACCGGAGAGAATTCTCAAGCACTTCAGTAATCATTCTTGCAAGCTCTGCGGCCGGCAGCGCCAGCAGGGCATCTGAAATATTTAAGATAAAATCCTCTTTTCTTTTAGAGACTGAGGAAGCCCGTGTAATGCATTCAGTCATTATTTCCATGAGAGAAGATTTATCCGCGGTCTTTGGGCTGTTGTTCTCTTCGAGTTCCACCAGCAGGAGAAATTTCTCTATCAGCCCGAGCAACCAGCTCCCGGAAGAATTGATCTTTTCAGTCATCTCAAGGATTTCATCCGGCTGCATCTGCCAGTAATTTTCATTGATCAACTGCGAATATCCGATAATTGGAACCAGGGGCGTTCTGAATTCGTGGCTGATGTTTCGTGCGATACTGTTCTTAAAGTTTTCTATCTTCTGAAGGATTTTGGCTCTTTTCTTCAGGCGGGTTTCAACCGAGAGCAGGAGGTCTCTAGCCTTAAACGGCTTTGTGATGTAATCATCTGCCCCGGCAAGCATCCCTTCCCTATAGTCGGAGAGTTCTGTTTTAGCCGTAAGGAATATGAATGGAATATAGTCATCCTTATCGTCCGAATTTACGCGCCTGAAAAGTTCAAAGCCGTCCATCGCGGGCATCATTATATCTGAAATAATAAGGTCAGGGGTGTTATTCCCGATCAGTTCCAGTGCCTCAATTCCGTTTTCAGCAGAAAAGACCTTATAGCCGCTTTTTTTAAGCAGATTTACTATGTTATTCAGGGTAGACAGGCTGTCTTCAACAACAAGAACATCAGCCATTTTTATCCTATAAAAATGATAGAATACGAACTAAAATTTGCAAGGAGGAAAATTATATTATTTCCAGTTACCGGCATTCTCAAATGTGGGAACTGGGATATTGATGCAGTAAGTGGGCGTTTTAAGGAGTAAACGGGAACAAAGCAGTGCCTCTGTCTTATCCTTTCATTTTCAGGCGTGTCTTTATCCTGGGAGCATACCTTTTGCTGACTTCCAGAGGCTCTTCTGTGCTGCGCAGGTAAATCCTGAAGGAGTTGTTAAACCACTTCTCAATCTTTTCCATATACTCAATATTGATGATCGTGGAATGATGTATTCTCAGGAACTGTTCCTCGGGAAGGAGTTTCTCCCATTCTTTCATGAGTCTTCTAATGAGCTGTTTTTTCCCATCCGCTGTGTGGATATATGAATAACCGTCATTGGCGCTGATGAAAACAATTGAAGAGACCTTTATGATTTCCGGCGGATTGCCGGCGGCAATTACAGAGCTGCTTTTAAGTGCTGAGTTCTGCTCTATGTCCCTGGTTTTATCCAGCAGTTTTCTTTTTATCAGCTCTCTTTTTTCCAGTCTGGCAGAAATTGCCTTAAGAAGGTCGTTTGCCTTAAAAGGTTTTATAAGGTAATCATCAGCACCAAGCTCCATTCCCATTCTGAGATCGGTCATTTCGGCCCTGGCAGTCAGAAAGATGAATGGAATTGAAGAGGTTTCGCCGGTTGAGCCCAGCTGCCTGAGTACCTCATAGCCGTTCATGCCCGGCATCATAATATCGCACACAATCAGATCCGGCATTATCTCAAAGGCAAGCTTTACCCCGTCTGTACCATTTTCAGCGGCAGTAACCTCATATCCGGCTTTTTCAAGCAGCCGTTTTATAGTATCACATACAGTCTTATGATCTTCAATAACAAGAATTTTTCCCATTTTGAGAACCTTTTCCCCCCAAGGCAGTTTCATAGAAATTTGAGGCATAAAAATAAAAAAAAATATATAAAATTATACAATACTTGTACCCATTAGTCTTCACAGAAAACTACTCATCACCCGCCGGGCAGAATGACAGAAAACCTTGTCCCTTCTCCAAGTCTGCTTTCAAAGGAAATGCTTCCCTTGTGAAGATCCACGCAGTTCTTCACGATGGAAAGCCCCAGACCTGAACCTGGAATATTGGAAACGTTATCAGCCCTGAAAAAAGGCTCAAAAAGGCGTTCCCTGTCCTCAACGGGAATTCCGATGCCGTTGTCTTCAACCTCAATACTGATGTAAGAGTCCCCATGGGAGCTGATTTTCAGTCTGACTGTTGCTCCTTCGCCTGAATATTTGATTGCATTTGACAGAAGGTTCATTAGAATATGTCTTAAGAGTTTTTTATCCATGAAAACAGTTTTTGAATCAAAGGCGGTTTCGAATTCCACCCTGCATTTAACCCCATCCATTATGCCGAGGAGAATTTCCCTGATGAAGGATATCAGCTCGAATTGTCCCGGGTCGAATTGCATGCGGCCGCTTTCACTGCGGTTTATTAAAAGCACATCATCGAGTAAAGAGGTAAGATAGTCCACGGAATTTTTAATATTGTTCAGGTATCCCTGTTTTTCGCTTTCCTCCATATCGAGGCCGAAAAGCTCGATCAGTTCAGCCGATGAGAGTATTGCCGTAAGGGGTGTTCTGTACTCGTGAGAAACCATGGAAACAAATTTCGATTTAAGTTTATTAAGTTCTTTTTCCTTCATAAGCGCGTTATTAATCTCTCTTTCCAGTTCTTTCCTCCTGGTTTCATCGCGCAGATTAGCTATGATATATTTTTCGCCTGATTCCTCCTGATAAGTGCTCAAATGGGATACAACATCATGCTTGTTTCCCCCGGCATCAGTAAAACTGATTTCACAATCTTTCATCTCCCCCGCTTCCAGCGCCTGCAGATTCTTGCCTGTAAAATTTTCTGCTTCATCCTCCGGGAACAGATCATATGCGGTTTTACCAAGCATCTTCTCTTTTTCATGGCCGGTAAGTTTCGCAAAGGCATCATTTACAAGCACCCATTTGCAGCTGCTGTCTTTTACAAACATGGGATCACCTGCACTGTTGATTACAGCGTTCAGGAAGTTGCGTGAATTCCTGAGAGCTTCCTGAAGCTCCAGGTGCTGCGTAAAATCCCTGGAATTAATTATAATTCCTTTTATGACCGGGTTATCCAGCTGGTTTGTAAAAATGCTCTCCAGGTATACATACGATCCGTTCGTATGGCTTACTCTTATGTAATGGGGACCGGAAGTGGAAATCTTATTCTCAAGAAGCATTTTTATAATGCCTGTTAATTTCGGGACCTCATCAGGATGTACAAACTGCATCATGGACATTCCGCTTCTTTCGCCCGGCTTGTAGCCGAGGATTCTTCCGCAAGCCTGGCTGACATAGTTAAGTTTTCCATCCTCATCAATCACTGTTATCATATCAGCTGAATGCTGCACCAGGAGACGGAAACGTTCCTCACTTGAGAGCAAAGCGTTTGTCTTTTCTTTTCTCATGAACGCGCCGCCCAGAATGTCACTGATTATCTTAAACACTGAGGTGGCATCTTCAGGAAACTGTTTTGGGCTCAGGGAACTGAAACCCCAAAAACCTATCGGAGTATCATTGAAGACCACAGGGAAAATAACCACGGATCTTATTCCGCGGTTTAGGAAATACTCCTTTTCCCTTGACTCGCCTGAAGGAAGCCTTTCGATGTCGGACACTATTATGTTTTCATAGCTTAAGAGTTTTTTCATAAACGCCGGCAGTAATGCGCCCTCCAGGTTTGAGACTCCGGGCAGGTTGCGACTGATTCTGCTGCTGCGCCATTCGTACATGTTTTCAGCCCTTCCGGTATCCAGGTCAGCTCTATAGAAGTATCCCATATCCATTTCCAGAAATTCCCCGGCCAGTTTTAATGCCGAATTAAATGCTTCATCCATTTTTTCTGCTGGTACTTTAACAAACTGGTTTAAAACTGTGTAGATCAGGTGTTCGTACTGATAAACTCTCTTTAAGAGCTCTTCGGATTTGGTTCTGGCAGTCACATCCTCATATATAAAAAGGCGTCCGAGATACTCATCGCTTTTACCCATAATGGGAGAAGTAAAGCGCCTGATGATGCGCCCGTCCTTAAATTGAATATCAATTACAGCCGTGTCGAGGCTCTTTACGTCGAGTGACGGGCTGAAGTGCTCGTTATAGTGTTCAAAATCCCGAAGGTTGGAGTGGCAGAGTCTTAAGAACTCTGAACTTTTAATCTTCTTAATAGCCGCTTTTTCTTCATACTGCTCGACATTCCATATTTCACAAAACCTGTGATTGCAGTAGAGTATTTCATCAGTCTCATTATTTACTGCAAGCATGCCTAAGGGTGAAGAGTTGCTCATGGTCTTAATAAAATACTCATTCCACAGGGCCCTGTCCTCGGCTTTTCTGCGCTCTTCTATTTCTTTTAGGAGTGACTTTCTTTCCTCGTCGAGCAGTTTTGAATACTTCTTCTCCCTGTCGTAAAGCTTTCTAACCCAGCCGGCAAAACTTCCAAGGGCAAATGACATAATAATAGCTGCCAGTCCGCCGGAAGGGCTAGTATTATGGAAATTAAAGATCATAATAAAAAACATGCTGCTTAGAATTATAAAAACGCCGGCCAAAAGCCCCCGCTTTGTTCCCCAAAACCAGCAGGAAGCAACTACAGGCAGAATAACAAGAGGGATATGAGGAACGGAAAGAAACTCGTGCAGCAGAACAAAAAGCCCCCAATATACCATAACTCCTGCTGCAATATAGAGCAGATACCGAAGCAAAAAGGTTTGCCTTAGGATGTTTTTCATTTTTGACTTTTGTTTTTAACAATGAATATTATTGAATGTAAATATATGGAAAAAATAATTCCTGCATAATTATTTCTGTTTCAGTAAAGTTCAGGAAAATACATAATATTGACAATTTATCTGAAAATTGGTTTTTTGAAGTAAAGACTGCTCTAATCACATTTCGAATAATGAGGGGGTTAATATGATTGCTCCTATTGTCATTATAATCATCAGCGCTTTGTTCGGACTTCATATCCTGACGAACATTCTGCAGAATAAGATCACACCCAAAGTTTCTGTTATAATTCACGGAACGCTGAATGCCATAGCCTTAATAATCGTTATAATAGGCGCAGTAAGGATCGGCTCAGGCCTGCTTACGGCAAGCATGATTGTGCTGATAGTTGCTGCATTGGGAGGGTTTTATCTGGTATCAATTGATATCGGTAAAAAACAGATTCCGCCAAAGACATTTGCCATTGTGCATCCGATAATAGGCGTTATCGGCCTCATTCTTCTAATTATTTACGCGGCATGAAGAAAAGAGAGTTACAATTAAAAATTAAAAAGTGAAGAAATCGGGCAGGAGCTCTCTTTGCAGGATTCCTGCCTTTCATATCTTAAGCTTCGTCTTTTACAACCGGATGTTTAAGGAACCATTCGAAGTGAGAGCACCTTGCTGTGCCCGGTATCATTTGGATTTTTTATGAATTCGTTTATATTACTCCCTATGTCAGCTTCTGCTTAAAGTTCCTTTTACCTGCAATGTTCATGGCTATAATTAATATAAATCGAGGGCTGAACATGATGCGGTTGTTCAATACGGATTCCAAAGGCAATGCTTTTCGGCCGGATGTTGTAGATGCCGTCTGGAAGAAAGCAAGAACAGTTCCCGGAGCAGATCCGGAGCAGATACGCAAAGACCCTTGCGGAGCTTGGATCGAAAGAAAAAATTTCGGCGTAACATCTCACAAGGGCACAGGCTGGGAAATTGACCATATTCTTCCCGTAGAGCGCGGAGGCACAGACAAACTGAACAACCTTCAGGCGCTTCAGTGGGAAAATAACCGTCAGAAAGGAAGCTGTTTTGTGCTGAAATGCTACATTTCCTATCAGCACCAGGCCGCCCCCCTGATCAAAAAATCAGAGAAGGTTCTGGCTTTAATCCTGGCAATGATTCTTAATACAATCTGAAAGGCAGAGTAAAAAAGCAATGCTCCGGCCTTGTTCATTTCTCTAACTGGCCCATTCATGAGACGGATCTCACCTTCTGAAATCCGGGGAAAGGCCTTAGTCCGCCTTTAATAAAAATTTCCCCTGTGCTCCTTTTGCCCATATGTACTTTTCTGCAGAAATTAAAATTATTTTTGTGATGGCTGTCATTGCTTTTCTCATCTTCTGACATATTGCTTTAATGTTAGTTGACATTTACTTTAATTATACTTACCATATTACAGAGATTGTAAAACAATACTTCAACAATCCAAAATGAAACTCTACAACCGGCTCCTTAACGGTTTCTTAAAACTCCTTCAGTCACAAAGCTACTCAGATTTCCGGTTTACCACAGGCGAGGATTCACCAGGTTCATATGCCGGACTGAACAGGTTTTCACAGAAGCAGCAGCTTTACAATGAAATTAAAAGCTGGGTATTTTCTGCTATTACACTCAGAAGCGAGGACGTGGCTAAAACCCCTTTCCGGCTTTACCGCCGATCAGTCAGGAATAACCGGACAGTGGTTGAGGAAGTGTTCGATCATCCCTTCGTGCGTATTATGAAGGACCCGGGCTATGACATGTCCTGGTATGAACTTATGCTTATGACTGTACAGAATATGGATGCCATTGGCGACATGTACTGGCTTTTAGAGCGCAACCGCATGGATGTTATTTCGCGCATACATCCGATACTTCCCGAATTTATCAGGATAGCGCCCGGGGAAAATGACCTGATAAGGTGCTATATCTACAGATCCGCTCAGGAGAAGACTGCAATAAGGAAAGAGGACATTATTCATTTCAAGCACCAGAAGGCAGGGGATCTTTATTACGGGCAGAGCATCATATTGGCAATAGCCGATATCATTAATGTAAACAACCTGGAGCTTGCCTTTCAGGTAGAGAGCTTCAATCAGCCTGTGCCGCCGGTTTCCCTTGAGACAGATAAGGATCTGGGACTTGAAGCGGCGCGTGAACTTCAGCAGCAGTTCCGCCATAAGTATGGAGGCGTGCGCAGGATCTCTTCCGTACCTGTACTGGACAACGGACTGAGGCTTAATATACACAAAATGTCGGCAAAGGAGCTGGATTTTTCGGCCTCCAGGAAGAATGTCCGCGATGAGATTCTTGGCGCCTTCAGGGTGCCCGCAAGCAAGCTTGGGATTGCCTCGGATGTAAACCGCGCCAATGCCGAGGCTGCAAATTTCACATACCTCAGCAATGCAATTGAACCTCTCTGCAGGTACTTTTCCATCAAACTGACACAGCTGGTTCAAAAGGAATTCGGAGAAAGCCTCTTTGTCAGGCACGACGACGTTGTGCCGCGCGATCTGGAGCTAAGGCTAAAATATTACGAGAACGGGCTCAAATACGGCTGGCTCAGCGCCGAAGAGATCAGGCAGGAGGAGGGATGGGGTCCGACGTCCAACGTCCGACGTCCAACGTCTGAAGCCAAAAAAGGATAAATGGCTATTTAATGCAAACTTAGATTGGGGGTCGTATGGAAAAAATGAATCAGTTGCTTTTTTCTGAAGTGCGGCAGGCGGAGAATAAAATTCTTAAATGCTACATCGTTACTGCCGGTGTAAACCGCGGGGGGCGCAAAATTGATCCCCAGGGGGGACAATTTGACGACTACCTTAAAAGCCCGGTTGTGCTCGCATTCCATGATGAAACCAAGGTCATCGGACGCTGCGTGGATCTGAGCGTCGAATCGGGCGGAATACTTGCCTCCTTTGAATTCAATCACACCACTCTGGCAGAGGATATTTTCAGGCTTTATGAAGGAGGATTTCTTACTAGCTGGTCTATAGGTTTTCTGCCCCTTGAAATGAAAACAGAAAAAGAAGGCGGCAAAGAGGTACTGCACATTACAAGCTGGATGCTCCTGGAAGTCTCGGCTGTCTCAGTCCCAATGGATGCCGATGCCGTAACGGTGGCAATAGGACAGGGGCTGATACACGACACTCTCCTGCTCCAAAGCCTGGGTAAAAAGCCTGTGAGCGGTTTTGAGGATCTCTTAAAAGAAATCCCTGCTTTTGCTGCAGAGTATGCAATGAAGGTAAAAGGCAAATAGTATTTAAAGTCCCGTGCTTCACGGGCAGTCTTCAAATGTCATATCAAAAAATTCTGCGGGCACAACAGCTGCCTGCCGGAGAAAACAATTCACAACTTTTTAATTAGTCGTCCTAAATAATTCCACACTTAACAAACATTTCCAGAGGAGGATCTTATGGAAAACGGCGTAATTCAGCTTTCGAAAGAGGAATTCCTAGCGCTGCAGACTCAGGCAGTAGATCAGGCCGTAAAGGCGCTCGGAATGGATAAGATTGATGCCAGGTACAAAATCAATCCCCGGCAGGAGGAAACTGAACAGCTTAAGGCAAACAAAAAGGAGCGCTTCCTTCAGCTCCTGACCTGCATGCACAACAAGCAGTTTGAACCTATTCTTCAGCAGGCGCTCTCGGAAGGCGTAGCCTCCGACGGAGGCTACCTGGTGCCGGAGGAAGTGGCAGGCGATATTCTACATTTTGTAAATGAATACGGCGTTCTCAGGCGCTACGGATCTTATTTTGATATGAGCCGCATTAAATCCGACAGTCTCCATATCCCCCGCCTCCTGTCCGACATATCCGTCAGCTGGGTTAACGAGAAGTCAGCCATATCTATCAGCGAACCCTCATTCGAAGACGTGAGTCTCGTTCTTAAAAAAGCAGCTGCTATCTCAACTGTCACAGAGGAACTGCTAAGTGACAGTCTTATAGTGCTTTACGACTTTCTTATGGAGCGTTACGGAGAGCGTATTGCGTATGCTGAGGACAACCAGGCTTTTGCCGGATCGGGCACTCCTTTTACAGGCGTACTTAATGCCTCAGGGGTTAATAATATCACGCTTACAGGCACAGGCCTGACAAGCCTGAACTACGACAGCCTTGTCGACATGCAGAGCTGCCTGTCCACTGCCAAGCTGAGAGGCGCCAGGTGGTTTGCCCACCCCACCATTTTCGGCGAGATAAGGAAAATTAAGGACTCGGCCGGAAACCCGATACTTGTAAAACCAAATAACGGTCCGGTAGAAGAACTCATGGGCTACCCGGTTGAGAAAGTGGATGCAATGCCCTCCAAGACTTCTGTAGCCGCAAATACGCCTTTCCTGGCCTTCGGAAATGCAAGACATATTGGACTTGCCGGCAAGGGGGAGATAGCCTTCAAGATTTCAGACAGCGCAGTCGTCAACAGCGAAAGCATGTTCGAACGGGCTGAACAGGCGCTCAGGGCAATGGAACGCGTCGGAATTGCAGTGCTTCTGCCCGGGGGATTTTCTGTGGCGAAAACCGCAGCAGCCTAAAGCAGAGGTAAAGGTATAGGTAAAGGTTTGGTTTTTATAAGTCAGGGAGGATTGACTATGAAAAGCAATCAGATCATCTCACTCTCCGAATTGAAGGACTATCTGGCCTGGAATAAAACAGACAATTCCAAAGATGCCTTCTTCGATTTCCTTATCGACGCCGTGAGCCAGATAATGGAAGACTACTGCAGCACAAAACTAAAGGAAACTTCTGTTACAGAAACCCTTTCGGGCGACGGCTCTCATCTTTTAATTCTCAGCAACAGGCACGTCACTTCCCTGACTTCTCTGAAATTCCGCGAGGACACGGAATTTAAGGATTGTTTTTCCAGCCCTGAGGAAATGAACCAGATAGTGCTCTACAGGGGAAAGTTCCTCTACAGGTGCAAAGGATGCTTTGAGGAAGGGGTTCTGAATTATCAGGTATCCTACACCTGCGGTTATGCCGAAGTCCCTCCGGAGCTGAAGATAGTGGCAATGGAAATGTGCACACTAGCCTACCAGAACTCCCTGCATGGGGAAGGAAGGCTTGGACTTCTGGCCAGTCGCCCGGGAAGTGTCAGAATGTTTTTCATGGATGAACTTCCCTCACACAGGACTGTGCTGATGAAGTACATGAATGTGAAGATTTAGGTCCGGCGTTAGGAAATCACTTTTATCATAATCATAACACATTTTAATTTAAAGGGTTAACAGTTTCATTTGACAAACGGGTTTAATATGTATCCTGCAAGAAATTTTTGTGTGGTTGAGGTTAAGGCAGGCTTTGATGAGCTTGCCGTGAGCGTTGAACTCCTCGACGGTGAGGCATCCAGGCTGCCCGATCCGGCCTCCGAAGGAAGCTTTAATCTAGTGTGGTTTAACTATACGGATTATAAAAATCCCGCTGATGATCCGCACAGGGAGATCGTAAAAGTAACAGCCATAGCGGGTAATTTTTTAACTTTAGAGCGCGGGCAGGAAGGCATTGTGTCCAGCACGAAGAACGCGCCCGGGAGGATATACAAGATGATGCTTGCCTTTACGAGAGCAGCTTATGAGGAGCTTATAAACGGCAGGCATGGCACAATAACAGGAAATACTTTCGGAAATGAACGGGGCACGGATTCATCGGATTTCCAGTTTGTGAGAAACGCCGATACGCAGGTGGCCTCGGGAGCATCGAGTTTTATAGCCTCAGGTATGAACAATACTGCAAGCGGCAACTGTTCCTTTGCATCAGGGGCAGATAATCTGGCCTCGGGTCAGTTCAGCCATTCTGAAGGGCATTACAACACATCCTCCTCCACGGGTTCACATTCCGAAGGTTATTTCAGTACCGCAGGAGGCGTAGCCTCTCACGCCGAGGGACAGACCTGCCAGGCTTCAGGAAATTCATCACATGCTGAAGGATATCTGGCAACGGCTCAAGGGAGTTATTCTCATGCCGAAGGAGCCCATACCACAGCCCTGGGATCCTGCAGCCACGCCGAAGGCAACGGCGCAATTGCCAGACTTAAGGGGGAACATGCAGGTGCATCGGGCTATATAAATGAATATGGAGATGCACAATACACCAGACTTACACTTTGCGGCCTGACACAGGACGGGAATCCGTCCGAAATATTCCTCTGCCCTCCCTCGGAAAGGATTGTCCTGGAAGACAACATCTCTGCAGGATTCCGCGCCATGATCGCAGCTCATGCTGCCGCAAACGCATCCGATGCGGCGTTTATCGAAATTAAAGGTGTTGTTATCCGCCTTTCGGGAGCAGCATCGGTACAGCTTTCGCCATGCATCAAAAACGTCATCTGGAAGGCCTCATCCTCCTGGGATGCAAATTTTGATGCTGATACATTAAATGGTGCTCTCAGGCTCAAGGTATCGGGCGAATCGGCTAAAACCGTGCGCTGGATTGCAGTAGTGGAAATGGCAAAGGTGAAGTAACGTTCAACGTGCGACGTTCAACGTGCGACGTTCAACGTCAATACAGGGTTTGATAAAGTTGGGAGAATAAAAATGCTGGGAAGTCATGCATATAGTGCAGTCCCATTCGGTCTGGCCGGCGATCCGGGCCTTGAGATCGGGAATTTCAACTACCGGCACCTGATTTTGAGGGCTTTGAAGCAGAATCTGGAGGCTGTTAGAAAGGCTAACGGCTTTAAGGCCGATATCAAACGTGTAATATACGGAAAACCAGATCTCCCCATGAAGAACGGCGAGGTTCTTATCTATTCCATACGCGACGTGGCTGTTCTTAACTACCAGGGTGATTCTGTGGATCGCAACAGCTATCTTATCAGGTCATCTTCCAGAATACGCAATATTTACGTGGGACTTCGTCTTTTAGTAAAAAATGAACTCCCGGGCGAAATATCTGACAGCATCATTGAATTCAGGGAAGATTACGCTGATTCACTGATTAAGGGGCTTTACGGCAGGTATGCCCCGGCTAGACAGCTTTATACACTTCTAATGGATGGAATTGCAAACGACTCGGGCCTTGTGGCTTTCGATATCTCGCAGAATAAGGAATACACTTTTGCCGGCGATCTGGTGCTTGAGACAGAAGTCTTATTTCAGTACAAGGAAAAGTTCTATTAAACGGACATTCAACCTCAAACCTCGAACCTCGCACTTCGAACCTCGAACCAAAAGGAGACTGAGATATGTCAAATATTATGATTTCTGTAGTATCCTCACTGATTATTGCGGTGGTGCTGGGAGCTTTTGCCATCCTGAGAAGAGGAATTGTAAAACTTCTTAGAAGAATGGAACTGCTGACGCACAAGATCAATGCCCTTGTATATGCAATTTCCAAGGATTCAAAGAACGGCATTATGCTCTATTACCGCGAATATCTCGAAGGAACGATAAAAGAGGATGAGTTTGTGGGAAGGTGAAAAACGTTCAACGTATTAACGTTCGACGTTCGACGTTCGACGTTCGACGTTCGACGTTCGACGTTCGACGTTCGACGTTCGACGTTCAACGTTCGACGTTCAACGTTCGACGTCTGAGATTAAGGAAGGGCTGCCCTGGGGGCAGCCCTTTTCAATTATGGCGTATACAAATTACTTGGACAGCATCATCTTTTTGGTCATTATAACGTTGCTGCCGCTTAATCTGTAGATATACATGCCTGAAGGCATCCTGGATGCATCAAAAGTAACCATGTGGTATCCTATGGGAAGTTCACGGTCTAAAAGTGTTGCAACTTCCTGCCCCAGCATGTTGAATACCCTCAGCGCATACTGCCCTGCAGATGGAACCGCAAACTCAATAGTAGTTGACGGGTTGAACGGGTTCGGGTAGTTCTGCTGCAGGGTGAATTCAGTAGGTATTTCGGATCCTCTCGTAACGCCTGTAGTAGAAAGGACCAGAGCTACCGGTTTTCCGATTGAAGTCGTGCCTTCGGCGACATCAAAACATGTACTTTGTCCGTTTATACCGAATTCAGCGTTAACATCCTGACTGCCTCCATTCTGAACTGCATTTCCCATCTTAAAGCCGTCAGGAACGATGATCTGAAGATAATAGCTCTCAACCGGTATGTCCCTGAATGTGAAAAGTCCCGCGGCATCCGTCTTAACACTCTGAATGAGCGTGCTGTTTGAGCACTGATACAGCTCAACCGTAACGCCCTGGATACCTGGTTCACCTTCATCTTTCAGCCCGTTGTTATTATTATCTTTCCACACGTAGTTGCAAGCAGTTGTTGTGGCAAGATACATGCCGCAGTCGATAGTCATGTTTACCTCATCCGGAAGAACGTCATAGAATCTGGTCATTGCGCTATTCGGGCATACATCTGAATCAAATTTGTCATTACTGCCCTGATCAAGAGCAGTAAACGCATAGCCCTTCGGCACGTAGAACTTCACTGCATAACTTGTATTGGATGTAACATTCTTAAAGATGTATTTACCGTCACTATCTGTTTTAGTTGCGGCAACAGGTTTATTAACCCCGCACATATAGAGTTCAACGTTGACGTTGCACAGACCCTTTTCGCCCTGATCCTGAACACCGTTCTTATTGCCGTCTATCCATACAAAGTCGCCGATTGTGGCCGGCGGAGTCGGGTACAGGCCTGCATCAACCGTCATATTGGTTTCACACGGGTTAAGTTTTATGCAGGCAGTGTGTTTCATTGAAGGAATTACGTCCGAATCCTTCCAGTCATCAGTCTGGTCAGGTTTGGTTATTGTATAGTTGCAGGGAACAACTATCTCTATGCAGTAATATCCGGCCTTGAGATGGGAAAACAAATACTTGCCTGTTTTATCTGTCTTAGTAGTAGCAATCAGGTTTCCGCAGCCGCACGGGTTATTTGCATTTGTATGGTCACTTGTGCATGCGTGCAGTTTAACTTCAACGCATTCTATTCCGTTTTCGCCTGCATCCTGAATTCCGTTCCTGTTGCAGTCGTTCCAGACCAGGTCGCCAATGCTGCCATTTTCGCATACAACTTTGCACAGGCCGGCATCAACATCGTTGTGATTCTCCCCTTGAGCAAGGGTAACTGGATCTGTCCAGCCGTTCTGGTCGGCATCGGAATCCTTAGCATCGTTATGGTTTTCATCAACATCTTCTATAGTAAACTTTTCAAAATCTCCAGGAAGAATAAATCTGAGGCGGTAAGTACCGGCCTCAAGTTTTGAGAAAACATAGCGGCCGTACTCGTCGGTCCTGGTTTCTTTTAAAAAGAAAGAATGACCATCGTCATATCTATAAAGTTTTACTTCCACGTATCCGACACCTTTTTCGGCCAAGCCCTGTATTCCGTCGCAGTCCTTATCATACCATACCAGGTCTCCAATTGAGCCTCGATGGATCGAGATGAGTCCAGCGTCAACACAAGTAATATTTTTAGCTGACTGACTTGATGGATCGAGCAGGAATGAGACTGTATAACCATAGTCAGCGCCAGGTGCCGGATCAGCATCGGAATTGTTTGTAACGGTAATTGCCCCGTTCCTTACTGTAAACTTAAAGTCCGATGGAGCGTTAAAGTGTACTTTATATGTACCGGGAATAAGATCCGAGAACAGGTAATATCCGCTGCCATTTGTTGTTGTAGTGCCCTTATAGGCAAAGTCGGTGCCGTCCCATCTGTAAAGGACCACCGTAACACTGGCGACTCCGGGTTCAAAGCCATCCTGTTCTCCATTGGCATTGACATCAAGCCAGACATAGTCGCCTATGCTGCCTGTTCCGGTTTCACCCATAATAGCACCCGCGTCTAAATGAGTAATTTCAGCATTGTTAGATACTGTAAAATTATCAGTCTGACCGGTGATTCGATCGGCATGGGAATCCTTCTGATCATTTCCGGCATTCTTTAAAGTAAAGGAATAACCGGAAGGTATATTAAACTTAACGTAGTACCCGCCAATGCCCACATTTTCGAACCTGTAGGTACCTATATCTCCGGCACCCCCTGTTGATTTTGTATTCATTGACTTATACAGAGTTCCGTCGGAGAGGTAGAGTTCCACAAGTTGACCGCCTATACCAGGTTCATTACTAACGCCGCCCTGCAGGCCATCCTTAACGTAAGTATCATCCCAGAGTCTTCCGCTGACCTTGGCATTACCGCTTGGCGGCTCATTACTCTTATAGACTCCGGCATCGATGTGTTCAATTTTTGCACTCGCCTTATCGATATAGACAGTGCCTGTAATTCCGGTTGCTGGGTCGGCATCGGAATCTCTGTTTGGATTAGCCGCATATTGGAGAGTAAAAGTATAGTCGCCCGGATTTACAAACTGTATATAATAAGTAGCACCTACTGTTAAACCATAGAAGTAATATCTTCCTGTCTGACCCGGGTCAGTAGAAGTGCTGGTGGTAGTTGATTTAATAATAGTTTTCTGGTCGTCACCAAGGAGATTGACAATCCACCCGCCGAGTCCGGGTTCAGTTGCCACTCCGCCCTGGAATCCGTCGCCATTAGCATCAACCCACAATATTCCATTAATCTGGGGATTAGGGTTGTTATTCGGCACCTTGGCATACATACCGGCATCGACAAAGGTTTTATTCTGTCCGGCTACGATGTCAAAGTTGTCTGTTTGTCCGTTACTCTTGGCATCAGAGTCAAACTCTTCGGATGTCGAGGTGTTATCCTTGGGGCTGTATTCATAATCAGTCTTCAATGTAAACTGAATTTTGTAGTTATTGCCGGCAGGCGCATTCTCAAAAATGTAGTACCCATCAGCTCCGGTCTTAACCGTAAGATCGGTCTTGCCTGGCATTTGGAGTGTCACGTCCTGATCTACTATACCAGATTCTCCCTCATCTCGGATTCCATTCTTGTTAATGTCGTCCCAAACATGTCCGCTGACAGTCATAAAGACTTCATCGGGATACATACCGGCATGGTAAAAGGTGATGGCCCCTTCACTCACTATCAATGGGATTGTCGATTCACCGGAGGGATTAACATAAGAACTAAGCTTTCCATCCACTGGTTCCACCATAGGACTAAATTGGTATCCATTTTTCAGACCAAACTTGAGGGTATAATAATTGCCGGTCAATATATTTTCAAATTTAAAATTCCCATTGACGTCAGTTTTTGTCTTAACGTCCGGCATATTTGTCTTTTGGAGAACAACTTCCACGCCTTCAATGCCATTCTCCTTATCACTGTCCCAATATCCATCCTTGTTTTCATCATTCCATACAAGTCCGCCTATTTCACCATAGGTCGGTGCAAGGTGCAATCCGGCATAAGCATTAACATTATCGCCGGACTTTAGCGTAATGCAATCAGTTATTCCCGACTGATTCAGGGTAGTATTAAATGGTAAAGATGTCAATACATCCCCTGCCGGGACACTAAATACCAGGTAGTAGCTGCCTGGTAAAAGATCTGACATGCTGAAAGTGCCTGTTCCAATATTCCATGTGTAAATTGGATCTGTAGTTGTTCCGCACTTATAGATCGTAATAGTAAGATTTTTTTGTACTCCCTCTTCATCAGAATCCTGCGTTCCATTACTGTTCAAATCGTTCCAGATAAACCCCTCCAGGCTGGCATAATTAAGCATACCGGCATCCACAAATGTCTTATTTTCTCCTGAAGAGATCTCAAAGTCTGCTGTTTTTCCAGTTCCATCGACATCGGAATCGAATTCCTCGCCGGCATCAGTATTATTTTCTATACTACTATAAATTAGATATCCGCTTTGTTGCAGGAACTCTAAGTGATAATTTTTACCTGGCGGAACATCCGGGATTGTATACAACCCATTTTCGTCAGACCAGGCATTTATTTCCTTGTTACCGGGCATTTTAAGTATAACGTGGATACCATTAATCCCTGATTCACCGTTTCCAGGTTCTCTTACCCCATCATTATCCATATCATGCCATAAAAGCCCGCTAATGGTGCCATTTACTACCTTCTGGTACATCCCTGCATCCACAAAAATTTTGTTCTGGCCTCCATTTATATCAAAGTCATCTGTTTGGCCATTATTCTTGGCATCGGAATCAAATTCCTCGCTTGTTGCCAGAGGGTTATCTTTAGGGCTGTATTCGTAATCAATTTCCTTCAATGTAAATTGTATTTTATAATTGCTTCCAGCCGGGACATTCTCAAATATGTAGTATCCATCAGCTCCGGTCTTAATCGTGATATTGTCATTACCCGGTTTTTGAAGTGTAACGTTTTGTCCGATAATGCCAAATTCACCATCTCCAGGTTCCCTGATCCCATCCTTATCAAGATCGTCCCATACATGTCCGCTGATCGTGCCAACGGGAGCTACCTTTAGCCTTATACCCGCATCAATATTGACCTGCTCTGGATGCCCATTGCTAATAGTAATGTTTTTAGTATTCCCAGTAGCATCGACATCTGAATTAATGGTCTCATTTGTGCCAGCGGGACTTGCAAAGAATTCATAGTCCCCTATTTTATCCGGGGGAATTGTAAAATTTACAGTAAAGGACCCATTCGCCACAGGGCTGATAGTGTATTGCCCCAGTTCATCCGTATTTGCAATACCCTTGGAGACGCCCTTATTATCAAACAGTTCAACAGATGCATCTGGAACTCCTGGCTCACCACTATCCCACTGGCCATTCCTGTTGGTATCTATCCAGAGTTTTCCGCTTATCGTTCCAGCCTGCATAAACCCGGAGAGGGCAAGAATGCATACAAGCAAAAGCATTGCGCATAAGTACAATCGTTTCATATACCATCCTCCAACTATTGTTAAGTTATTTGTTATTGGAACTGTTGTTAATAGAACATTTATATCAATGCTGACCGATCTTATATTTTGTCAGCTTGTCTTTATTAGTTCTTTTCTTGCTTACAGTTCACGGAGGACAAAGTACACCTGTAGAATCCAGGCAGCCCTTTTAAGTTTCATTTTGGATATAGGAATCCCCAAAACACATAATGCCTGATTCTGATAAAACCAATTTTAATGCTATGTCTTTTATGGTCCAGGAACCTAACTTTTCATCATAAGTTTCACCCGTATCTTCATCAAGCGGTACATAATTACCCCCCTGCCTGCCTCTTGTTATTCGTATCTTTTGTCCTGCTCCTGAGAATGAAGTTTTGATGGAAGTGACCTTTTGGATGCTATACTATTTCTCATGGTCCTGTATCTGCAGAGAAATACATCTTTAAGCTCCCTGTATTTTAACAGTTATATTGTTTGCTTAAGTATTTTATGGGGGACTGGATCTCCTGCCACTTGCAGGGAATTTGAAATGACAATGCTTTTTTCAGCTACAATAAAAAAATCAAAACAGGATCTATTGTCAATGCCAAAAAATATTTTTTACAATTTTTTCGATAACTATAAGCATGCCCGGGATATTATTACTAAAGGGGACTACACCAAGGCAGCCCCCATTAGAACTATGAGATGACAAAGTTGTAGAGTAGGATGAGGGCGCATGAATGTTTCCATTATGTTTCCCTCAAACCCTCGTCAAACCGTACGTGAGGTTTTCCCTCATACGGCTTTCTTAAATAAATTCGACTAATAAGACTAAAGCCTCTGAACTTTATAA
>DATAKL010000071.1:0-25725 GCA_036261625.1 Ignavibacteriales bacterium
TTTCTATTACGGGTTTTTTGAATCTCTCGTGTGCCATAGTCTCTTAATCCTTATTCATAGGTCATGAGCATATCATAATCATATTTTACCAGATTTTCTATGCCTATTTTCACACAGTCTCTAAAGCTCGTGGCTATTCAGTCTGAGAAAAGCCGGCTAAAGCCGGTTTCAGTTGAACTTTGAACCTCGAACCTCACTGGTTCAGCACATCCATATAATACTGCTCATACTCGGGAACGATCTTGCTCTTCTCGAAATCGTTTACCGCGCGAAGCCGGGAATTCCTGGCAAACTCCTCATATTTTCTTTCATTTGTCAGAAGATCAATTGCATATTTTGCCATTCTATCCGTGTCGCCGATCTCAGCTATGTAGCCGGTCTCGTCATGAGTTACGAGTTCAGGAATTCCTCCCACGCTTGTGCTTACAACAGGCACACTGCAAGCCATGGCTTCAAGGGCCGAAAGGCCGAAACTCTCGGACTGTGAAGGCAAAAGAAAAAGATCCGAAGCGCTAAGGATTTCTACAAGGCCGTCCTGCTTGCCCAGGAAAAAAGTATCGTTCTGAAGTCCCAGCTCTCTTGTAAGGCGCTCGCATTCGTAGCGGTCGGGTCCGTCGCCCACGAGTATGAGTTTACTGGGAATTTCTTTATGCACACGTTCAAAAATTCTTATCGTATCCTGAACGCGTTTTACAGGACGGAAGTTTGAGGTATGCACGAGCACTTTTTCTCCGTTCGGGGCAATGTGCCTGCGCAGGTTTTCACTGTCGACCCTCTTGAAGAGATTGGTGTCTATGAAGTTGTAAATTACGCTTATATCTTTCTCGATGTGGTAATTTGTCAGAGTCTTTTCCTTCAGGAAGCGCGAAACGGCCGTAACACCCGAGCTTTCTTCGATGCTGAACTTGACTAAGGGCAGAAACGAGGGTTCAAGACCCACAAGTGTTATATCTGTACCGTGAAGGGTTGTCACTACCTTCAGGTCGGAATTACTCTTTCTTAAAATTTCTCTTGCCAGGTATCCGCTGACAGCGTGAGGGATGGCATAATGAACATGGAGAAGGTCGAGTTTCTCATATCTTACAACTTCTACAATTTTGCTTGTCAGGGCAAGTGAATAGAGCTGAAACTCAAAGAGAGGATAATTGCTCATTTCCACTTCATGAAAATATATATTCTCCACAAAATTTGTCAGACGGTGAGGCAGTGCATAACTGATAAAATGTATCTGATGGCCCTTTGCTGCCAGTGCTTTGCCGAGTTCTGTAGCCACAACGCCGCTGCCGCCGTAGGTGGGATAACAGGTGATGCCGATTTTCATTATAAGTCAATTTCCCGAATGTTTTTGGATTAACTATTTAATATAATCTATTTGTACTTATATAACATTCAAAATTTCGGCCATGTTCCGCACTTTACGCATTTTTATTCATAGTGCAGTTTTAAGCTCTTTATGCAATTCTCGGGCGATTTGCCTATATTTATCCCGTTAAATATTCATTGTGCAGGCGGCTGTATGCCTGCTCTGGGCAATTAATATTTCATATGATTTTTTAACTCTATTTGAGATATTATGAAATTGCTTGTTATCGGGCATTCTGTTGAGGATCACGTTCACTTAAAAGGCAAAGAGGACGTTAAGCCGGGAGGGATTTTTTATTCCGTGCTGGGACTTAAAAGTTTTCTTGAGGAAAGTGACGAACTATTCCTTTTAACCTCGATGGACAGGGAAACGGAAATTCTTTTTTCGCCCCTTTATGAAGGCCTCAGGAAGGACTTTTTTCAGTACAAGGGGAAAATTCCGAGGGTTAACCTTTACTTCCCCGATAACGCCGAAAGGTGCGAAAATTATGAAAATCTGGCGGAAAATCTGGACATAACGCCTCTGAAGGAATTGAACTCATTCAGCGGTATTTTGGTTAACATGATTACAGGATTTGACTTAAGGCTCGAGGATCTGAAGGCCATAAGGAAAGACTTCCAGGGCACAATTTATATGGATGTCCATACGCTTGCACGCGGACTCGGGGAAAATAACCAGAGGGAGTTCCGCCCTGTACCCGATGCCATGGAGTGGGTAAAGCAGACGGATATAGTCCAGGTAAATGAAAGCGAGATGAGGACCCTGAGCTCCAGGGAAAGTGAAGCTGAAATTGCCTTTGAAGTTCTTAAGTGGGGGCCTAAATACCTTATAGTTACAAAGGGTGAACTGGGGAGCAAAATATATAGTATTGAGAATGGAGAATTAAAATCTTATTTTCAGTCCGCAATTAAAATTAACTGCGTTAATAAAATTGGCTGCGGCGACATATTCGGGGCTGCTTTTTTTGCTTCTTTTATCAAAGGCAGAACCGTTACCGAAGCCGCCCGGATTGCTAACATAGCCTCGGGAGTAACCTCGGGCTACAGTGAAATTAAAGATTTTATAAAGCTGAAAGATGATACATTCGCACGATTTAATTAAAAACAGAATTCTTGTTGTAGGCGCAAACGGTATGCTCGGGCAGCGCCTGGTGGATTATTTCTCCGGACAAAGAAATGTGGAGCTCCTGGCAAGTTCAGTTGAGGAAGTTTCCTACAACGACCCATCCATCCCTTACATGCAGATAGATATGACCAGAAGGGAATCGGTTAAGAATGTGGTATACGACTTCTATCCCGATTACATCATAAATGCCGCGGCTTTTACAAATGTGGACCTCTGCGAAAAAGAAAGGGAAACAGCCTGGAAGGTGAATGTTAAGGGTGTTGAATACCTGGCTGAGACTTCAAGAATTATAGATACACACCTCATTCACATATCAACCGATTATGTTTTTGACGGGAAAAACGGCCCCTATTCAGAAGACGCCAAACCGAACCCTCTGGGCTATTACGGCAGAACGAAGCTTGCAAGCGAAAACGCCCTCAGGCTCATAGGAGCTACAAATACAATTATAAGAACAAACGTCCTCTACGGCCCGGTTAAAAACGGACGCGCAGACTTTGTGCGCTGGGTTGTAAATTCCCTCAGGGAGGGTAAAGAGATCAGGATTGTAACCGACCAGATCAATAACCCGACTTACCTGGATGACCTTGTAGACGGGATAAGCCGCGTTATAGAGTTCCGCCGCCAGGGGATCTTCAATATCGGGGGGAAGGAATTCCTTTCGCGCTACGATTTTACGCTGAGGATTGCGGAGTTCTTCAGGCTTGATAAAAATCTTATAAAACCGGTTAAGACATGCGACCTAAAGCAGACAGCACCAAGACCCCTGAAGTCGGGACTTGTTATTCTTAAGGCCGAGACCTCATTGGGCTACAAACCCCGTAGTGTTCAGGATACATTTGTGCAAATGAAAAAAGAGCTTGATTTATAATGGCCCGCGGGAGTAAATTTATCCTGAACTGTCAGTATAAGTTTTCAAAATATATTGTAATGCAATCTAACCCAAAATCCGGAGTCTCCGTAAAATGAAGAAACTATTTTCAAAAGTGACATTATTTTATTTTGTCATATTCTTTTCTTATCTGGCTGCCCAGCCGAAATCTCTTACCGTAGAGGACCTCTATACAAATTTCGCCTTTTTCGGCAATACGCTTAAAGGCGTGCAGTGGTTCGATCAGGGCAATAAGTTTTCATATCTGGCCAGTACAGATAAAGGCATAACAGCAATTTATCAGCATGATGTTGTGACGGGGGAAGATAAAGTAGTTGTTTCGGGCAGCGACCTGAAGCTTAATGCCGGCGACAAGCCTTTTCGTATTCAGAACTATAACTGGTCGCCCGACGGACGATATATACTTTTTACAGGTGTTCTTCCGGCTCGCAGGACCAAGTCGGGAGGTACGTTCTATATCTACGATATAAAAGAAAAAAGATTTTTCCTCCTTGCGCAGTCAGAGGAGGAGCAGTCAAACGCCAGGTTCTCACCCGACAGTAAAAAAATAGGCTTTGTCAGGGGGAACAACATGTTTGTTGTTGACATTGCAACCGATAAGGCGCGTCAGCTTACATTCGACGGAAGCGAAAATATACTTAACGGGCATTTCGACTGGGTTTATGAAGAAGAGTTTTCAATTATTGACGGCTGGCAGTGGTCGCCCGACAGCAGGACGATAGCATTCTGGCGCCTGGACCAGTCGCCCGAGCCTGAAGTGGAACTCTTAAACTACGACTCACTTTACTTTACCGGTTATAAATACAGATATCCAAAGCCGGGCGCAAAGAACGCAATTGTTAAGATCGGCACTGTAAACGTTGAGACAGGTAAAACACAGTGGATGGATCTGGGCAAAGATACCGACATATATATCCCGAGAATTGAGTTCACGGCTGACCCGAATGTCCTTTCAATCCAGAAGCTGAACCGCCTGCAGAATCACCTGGAGCTTCTTTTCTGCGACATAAATTCGGGCACTTCAAAAGTTGTGCTTGAAGAGGATGCTCCAGGAGCGTGGATTGACATTCAGGATGCCCTGACGTTCCTTTCCGACAAAAAGCGCTTTATCTGGGCTTCCGAGCGTGACGGATACAATCATCTTTATCTTTATGATTACTCAGGAAAACTCTTAAACCAGATCACAAAAGGGAATTTTGTTGTTGACGACATTCTTTCGGTTGATGAGGCTTCAAAAACCGTGTATTACACCTCAAACGAAAGAGGCCGCCGTTTCATGGATCTTTATTCAGTTCCTTTAAAGGGAGGAAAGGAAACGCTCCATACAGAGCAGGAGGGGGTTCATTCGATTAACTTCTCGCCGAATTCAAAGTATTATATCGACAGGTATTCCAATGCCAATACACTCTATACCACCTATCTCTGCGGGAATAAGGGGCAGACTTTAACCACACTGCTCAGGAGCGATATGAGTGCGTTAAAGGATTATAATCTTTCACCCGTGGAATTCTTTACCTTTAAGACCTCAGACGGCTTTACGCTGGATGCATCAATGGTCCGGCCGCGGAATTTTGATAACACAAAAAAGTATCCCGTAATTGTCATGAACTATAACGGTCCTGGTTCATGGTATGTAAATGATGCCTGGAGCCGCGACGGCCTGTGGCATCAGATGCTGGCAGAAAAAGGATACATAATAGTTACAATGGACTGCCGCATTACCGGGGGTAGAAACGCCTCCTACAAGAAACTTGCTTACAAGAATCTGGGGCACTGGGAAGTAAACGACCTGATAGAAACTGCAAAATATTTAAGAAGTCTTCCCTATGTGGATGGGGAAAGGATAGGCATCTGGGGCTGGAGCTACGGAGGCTACTCATCGGCATCGGCCATTATGAGGGCGCCGGAGTACTACAAGGCTGCAATTGCAGTTGCTCCTGTAACGAGCTGGAGGTTTTACGACGACATTTACACAGAGCGTTACATGTCGCTTCCGGAGCTGAATGAAAAGGGCTATGAGGAAAGTGCAGTATTAAATTATGCTGAAAATCTGAAAGGCAAATTCCTTTTAATTCACGGGACAGGGGATGACAACGTGCATTTCCAGAATTCAGTTGAGCTTGTAAACCGCCTTATTGATGCCAACAAGCAGTTCAGGGTAATGTATTATCCGGGTCGTGACCACAGCATCTACGGCGGCATGACGAGGATACAATTATACAACTTAATGACTGACTTTTTCATAAATAATTTGTAAATTAGCAGCACAGAATTTTTTCTGTGCCCAAAGGGTGCTTAGCTCAGCGGTTTAGAGCGTTCGCCTCACACGCGAAAGGTCATAGGTTCGAATCCTATAGCGCCCACAATAAACCCCGGAATTTGATGAGTTCCGGGGGTTTTTTCTTTTTAAAGGGGTGCCCGGTATTTTAATAAAGCAATGAATCTTTCACTACAGCCAGAGATTTTCGCTTAAGGATAAAACCCGTTTTACCCAGGTATGACCGGAACTTTTATAACCATCTTCTTTACCCTCTCAGGACTCCCGTCCATCATCTGCGGCATGTGACCGTCGTGGGGAAAGAGAATCACAAAATAATTTTCCTTTAATGTTATAAAGTCCATATCCCCTTCAAGCTTTCCGAAATCCTTCTCTTCGTTAAACTCAAGCTCGCGTGCAGTGTCTTTGTTGCACAGCCCCACTTTTTCCTTCCCACGCAAGACTATCTGTATATCTATGTACTTTTTATGAAACTCAATGAAGCCCTCTGAAACTTCTTTTGTTCCGTACTCATCCACGCCTGCAAAAACGCCATTGTCATTTACTGCGTGACGGCCCGCGGGCAAGTCTTCTATATTAACTGCACTGAGAAAATTTAAGACGCTGTTAAACTGCGGATGTATAGATGCATACATATAAAAATTTGAGATGGAATCGAAAATCATTTTTGTTACTCCTTGATCCATTTAGTCATCAGGTCACGCTCTTCGGCCTTAAATCCTGCCTTAAGGTAAATCTCCCGGGCCCGCAGGTTTGTCTTTGCCACTTCGAGCCTGATGGCATGAATTCCCTCGTTAAGAAAGATCTCCTCAAGCTCCTCCATGACTTTTTTTGCAATACCTTTTCTGCGGTAAGATTCTCTTAAATAAAGCTCATCAATTAAAGCAAAACGCCCGTGGAATTCCAGGCTGAAGCAGTTTGTTGAAACCACATACCCGGCTGGACTCTCCCCTGCATAAATGATGTTCACCATGCCTAATTGACTGCCGGAAAGTAATTCCCTTAGAGCCTTAGGTTGAAAATGAGGGTCAAATTCCAGGTGTTCAATTCTGTAGAACTCCTGCATAAGACTTATTATGAGCTCCAGGTCTCTCACCCCGGCCGGTACAAGTTTTGAATCCATACGAGTTTTTCTATTGTTTTTGGACGTCTGCCTTCAATTTAGTTATTATTGACATTTTATTCCAACTTTCGGGCAGATTTTAAGATAAAATACAAATTGAATTTCTCTTTAAATCATTGGATATTTAGCTGTTATAATAGACAAATATCTGAAAAATATATACAGGAGATATTTCCCGTGCGTACAGTTATTATGCTGGTTTTGTTTACTGCTTTCTCATGCATGCTTCCGGCACAGACTCTTGATGTGGCTTCTCCGGGCAACGTTGTCCAGGTGTCATTCATTCTTAAGGACGGGGTTCCGTACTATAGTGTAAAACGATTTGGACGTGATGTAGTTAAAGCTTCCCGCATGGGATTCCTGCTCAAGGAGGTGCAGTCGCTTGATAAGGATTTTAAGATCACTTCCAGCGAGAAAAAACATTTTGATGAGGTCTGGACACAGCCCTGGGGTGAGAAAAAGGATATCCGCAATAACTATAACGAACTGAGAGTCAAACTTGAAAGAGCCTCGGGCGTGCCTTCAAAGATGACTGTTACCTTCCGCGTTTATGACGACGGCTTGGGCTTCCGATATGAGATACCGGAACAGGAAGGCTTAAAGAAATTTGAAGTGATGGATGAGCTTACAGAGTTTGCTTTTACTGATGATCACATGGCCTGGTGGATTGGCGCCTACTGGCCTAACCGCTATGAGTATCTGTACAAGCATACGCCCCTCTCAAAAGCCGATACCGTGCAGACACCGTTTACTTTGGAAACCAAAGACGGCCTTTTCTTAAGCATGCATGAGGCTGCTTTAATGGATTACCCGAGCATGGCGCTCAAACGCACAGACGGTTTCACCTATAAAGCAGACCTTTATCCATGGAGCGACGGCTCGAGGGTTAAGGCCGAAGGATCGCTTAAGAGCCCATGGAGGACAATGCAGATAGCTGACAACGCAGGGGGACTGATAACTTCATATCTTATACTGAACCTTAATGAGCCGAATAAACTGGGCGACGTCTCGTGGGTGAAACCTGGCAAGTACGTCGGAATCTGGTGGGGAATGCACCTGGGGAACTTTACATGGGGACAGGGAGAAAAACACGGAGCTACGACGGCAAATACAAAACGCTATATCGATTTTGCCTCAAAATACGGTTTTAATGGGGTGCTCGTTGAAGGATGGAACTTAGGGTGGGACGGCGACTGGGTTAAAAACGGCGATAAGTTCAGCTTTACAACTCCATATCCCGATTATGACCTTAATGAGCTCACGCGCTACGCAAAGGAAAAAGGGGTCTACATTATAGGCCACAATGAAACTTCGGGCGCAATTATGAACTATGAACGGCAGATGCCGGATGCTTTCAGGCTCTATGAATCCTTGGGAATCAAGGCCGTTAAGACGGGATACGTCAACTGGGGACGCAACATTAAACGCATTGATGAAAACGGGAAGGAACAGTTTGAATACCATCACGGCCAGCATATGGTAAGGCATTATCAGAAGGTGGTCGAGGAGGCTGCAAAACACCATATTATGATAGATGCACACGAGCCTATTAAAGATACGGGCTTAAGACGCACATTCCCTAACATGATGACAAGAGAAGGCGCGCGCGGGGAGGAATACGACGCCTGGGGCTCCGAGGGCGGCAACCCCCCGGAACATACAACTATCCTCCCCTTTACAAGGCTTCTTGCGGGACCTATGGATTTTACTCCCGGAATTTTTGCCCTTACTTTTAAGGACCGCCCCAATAACAGGGTAAATACAACACTTGCCCGTCAGTTGGCTCATTATGTCACGATCTACAGCCCACTTCATATGGCTGCCGATATGATAGAAAACTATGAGGCCAATATGAAGCCTTTTAAGTTTATTATGGACGTACCGACAGACTGGCAAGATACGAAAGTTTTAAATGCAAGTATCGGTAATTACCTTACTATTGTAAGGCAGGACCGCAACAGCCGCGACTGGTACCTGGGAAGCATTACAGATGAAGAAGGCCGCCTGCTGGAGGCCCAGCTGGGCTTCCTGGTGCCGGGGCAGAAGTACGTGGCCGAGATCTATTCTGACGGCCTGAATGCCGACTGGAAGACAAATCCATATGACATAGAAATTAAAGAAATGCTGGTAGACAGTTCAATGACCTTGACACTGAGGCTTGCCGCCGGCGGCGGCGAGGCCATAAGGTTCCATCCGGCTACAAGTGAAGATTTGAAAAGACTTAAATAAAGAGTGTTTATACATGAAAGTACGCGACAGCGGAATGCCGGAGGAAAAGCTCTGGGAGAGCTTTTTTAATCCGGAGGAAATAATTGACAAACTCTTAGGCCGGAGGCTTAAGGGCAATGCTGCAGAATTCGGATGCGGCTACGGCACATTTACAATGGAAATTGCCCGCAGAACCGGAGGATGCCTCTATGCTTTTGATATTGAAGAGGATATGACTAAAAGGGTAAAAGAGAGGATAAATGAGCTCCCAAATGTGGAGGTGATTTTAAGGGACCTGGAGAAAGAAGGCACCGGACTGGAGGATGAATTTGTTCAGGCGGTTACGCTTTTTAACTTGCTGCACGGGCATGACCCCCTAATGCTTCTGAGGGAAGCTTTCAGGATACTGCCGGAAGGGGGAAAAATAGCTGCAATCCACTGGCGCTACGACGCTTCTACTCCCCGGGGGCCTGAAATGTCCATAAGGCCCAAACCTGAAGACATACAGAACTGGATGCTTAAGGCGGGTTTCGAAGTTTCAGGCCCGGTGGATCTTCCTCCTTATCACTACGGCATTGTTGGTATAAAAGGCAGGCACTAAAGGGAAATTTATAAACAATTTGCAAATATTTGCGATAGTTATGTAGCTTTAATTATAAAGATCGTTAATTTTGAATGCGTATTTTATAATAATTCCCCCGGAGAAAAGGAGGTCTTAAAGGCGATGAAGAAAATAGGTCATGTAACAGTCCTGGTCAGGAACTATGACGAAGCAATACAGTTTTACAGAGATACACTGGGCTTCCAGCTAATAACCGATAATAACTTCGGTAACGGTTTCAGATGGGTGACAGTTGCGCCTCAAAAGCAGTCGGAGACAGCCATAGTATTCGTAGAGGCAGATACCGAGGATAAGCGCAGTAAAATAGGCCTTCAGGCCTCAGACCACGTCTTTATGACAATTATTACAGACAACTGTATGAGGGATTACGAAAAATTAAAAGCCAAAGGGGTCAATTTCCTCGGCTTCCCCGCTGAAAGCCCCTGGGGGACGGAAGTTGTTTTTGAAGATCTTTACGGAAACAAATTCGACCTGGTTGAACCCAAGTACTAAAATTTACAAGGGGCAGTCAGAAAATTACAGACTGCCCTTTATATCTAACTCTGCCTATTAATGCTTCCTTGCTATTTTACCTGTAGCCGATTGTAAAGCGCTGATTTACGTGTTTGGGTTTTTCCAGCTCGTCTATCATCGCCACGGCATAATCCTGTACGGAAATTCTGCCCTGTCCATTGTTATCCAAAACCGGCTCGTCGCCTCCCAGGGTGAATTTGCCGGTGCGCTCGCCCGGGAAGATATTGATAGCGGGGCTGAAGAATGTCCAGTTGAGCTCACGCTCATGCCTGAACATATTCAGAACGTCGCGCAGAGCCTCTGCTCCCAATTTCCAGTCCTTGGGAAAGTCATCATGGTCGACCAGGGGACGGCCCGGTTCGGCTTCAAGACTACCCGCGCCGCCGACGACAAGAATACGCTTTAGGTGTGCCTTTTTGACGGCATTAATAATGGACTGGTAGCCATGAATTGTGTCATCAAAGATCTTAGGATTTGTCCAGCCCGGGTTATAAGAGCTGATCACCGTGTCGTGGCCGCGCAGTATTTCAGCGAGCTCGTCCGTATTAAAAATGTCGCATTTTACTGCGGTGAGTTTCGGATCCTGGATTTTTATTAAGGCAGGATGGCGTTCAATTGCCGTTATATGATGCCCGCGCCTCAAAGCTTCATTTAGTATAGCCGAACCAACGAATCCGCTTGCCCCGATAAGTGCCGTTTTCATCTGAATCCCTCCGGTATATTGTTATCAGATAATAATAAAATAGAAGATTTCATCAGATTAACAATGTATAAGTACTAATTAAGAGCCTCAGCCAAAGAATATTTCATCCGGACAATATATGGAAGGATGTTCCCTTAGGCATTGACTTTAAGAACAATTGGGCCTTCATTAATAGAAATCTTTGCTCAACTGGTCTTGGCTTAGTCCATATATGCTGAAAGATTATATTCGGTACAGCCGGGCATTTGCTGTTTTTACCTGTTTAGGCAGACCCAAAGATGTAATAAATATGTAAAACAGAAATAATATAATGGAGGATAGATTTATGAGAACGTTAATGAAAATTGTTATGCAAACAGAAGCCGGCAGCAGAGCTTTCAGGGACGGAACTCTGCAGAAGACACTTATGAATGTTGCCGACCAGATAAAACCCGAGGCCGCTTATTTCGCGCCTGAAAACGGAAAGCGCACTGCGTACTTTTTCTTTGACCTGCAGGACTCATCCTTGCTGCCGCAGATCAGTGAGCAGCTGTTTCAGGAATTAAATGCCGAAGTATATCTTACTCCCTGCATGAATCAGGAAGACCTGCAGAAGGGACTTCAGAACGCTCAAAGCTCAAAGAAAAATAAATAAAACAAAAAAGAGGCGGCAGGAACTTTTCCTGCCGCCTCATCAAATATAACTCTTCTCATATAATTTTTCTCAGGCAGTTTGTGACTGGCCTAAAACCGCCTTCCCGTTTGAAAGGTCCACTGCCTCTGAAGTCTTAATCTTTTCTTTTGTATCCTGATGCATTACAAATTTGTCAGTTACCTTATCTATAAAAAGGATCCCGTCCAGGTGGTCGATCTCATGCTGAAGGCAGCGGGCCATGTTACCGCTTCTTTCAATGGTGATTTCATTTCCGTTGCGGTCCTGATATTTAACCCTGACAGTCTCGGCTCTTGGAACTGTGCCGATAAATCCAGGAAATGAAAGGCAGCCTTCATAGCCTGTCTGCTCGCCTGAGGAGGCAAGTATCTCAGGGTTGATCAGTTCCAGAAATTCATCCTCATAGTCGATAACGACGATTCTTTTTGAGACTCCGATCTGGGGGGCTGCAATGGCAGCACCATCCTCGCTGCGGAAAAGAGTATCAGTAAGTGAATCAACCAGTTCATGCAGTTTGTGGTGGAATACGGTAACCGGCTTTGCAGTTTCGCGCAGCACGGGGTGGCCGAAGCGGACTATTTTGTATTTGTTCTTTTTTGTTATTCTTTTCTTCATAAACTTTAATAAATTTTCGGGGTAAAAATAAACAGAATTCACTTAAATAACTACAGAACTCCGCATTGAGTTCCTTTTAAGAATTCTTTTCTTTGGAGAGATCAATTTTTCGGTAAAAGCAGACTCCCACACGTGTAATATGATCTATCAGATCGGGATTATCGATCTGTTTATAAATTGAAAGGTCAATCATATAGGGAAGCATCAGGTCATCCAGGCTCAAGCTGATATTGTTGAGGGTACTGTAGGAAATATTTTCTCCCTTAAGCGTAAGATCAATGTCGGAGCCGTTTTTGAAGTTACCCTTAGCTCTTGAACCATACAGCACGGCTTCTTCAATTTCAGGGAAAGAAACAAAAACAGCCTTAATCTGCTCAATAGTATTTTCATCAAGCCCGAACTTCATAAATTTCTATCCTTTTCCAGGATCTTATTTAACTCATTCTTAAGGCCGGTAAACAGCGCAAAGTATTTCTTCAGAATATTTTCTGTAATTTCATCTGCAATCTGGAGGTTATAAATATGTGCCGTGCGGTTTCTGTCCTTAAGCATCTGCATCCAATCCGTACCATTGACTATTAGTCCCCGGTTAAATGCAAGCTGAATAGTATCACGGCTGCCCTGAAGGCCTGCTTCTCCCTGGCTCTCATAAAAATCTTTCATAGTATTCCATGCAAGTTCGTATGTATACTCGAAGGCTTTTACAAGACCCTGTTTTTCAAGCTCATTAAGATTGCCGTGAACTATAAACTTCTCCATCTGCAATAGAGCTTTATTATAGTTGGAAAAGCGCTGCTGCCACCTGATGTCTTTTTCCATTTTGACGCTTTAGTATTTAGACGAATTTATTTCATCTTCAAATTATCCAAAAAAAAGTATTTTTTCATCAATAAAGATTTTTAATATTGAATTAATGTTTAACAGACTTTGAACGTATTATGATTGAACGCAAAATACCCTCCTCGGGGGAGATGATTCCTGTAGTTGGACTAGGCTCTTGGCTTCAGTTCGATGTGGGCCCTTCTTCGCTTGAGCGCGAGAGCCTGAAGGAAGTCCTAAGGAGAATGATTGAAATGGGAGGCCGCCTCATAGATTCTTCACCGATGTACGGAAAATCTGAACAGGTCATTGGCGATCTGACAAATCAAATTGGTCTTCAGGACAAGTTTTTCTATGCCACAAAAGTATGGACAACCGGCAAGGCATCGGGCATAGAACAGATGGAAGACTCCCTGAAGAAGATGAGGCGCAAGACGATGGATCTCATACAGGTTCATAATCTTGTCGATTACAGGACGCACCTGCGCACTCTGGATAAATGGAAGAGCGAAGGCAAAGTTCGCTACACGGGAATAACACACTATACATCCACGTCGCATGAAACGCTTGAAAACATCATAAAGTCTGAGAAGATCGACTTTGTGCAGTTTAATTATTCCATACGCGAGCGAAATGCTGAGAAAAGTCTTCTTCCTGCGGCACATGAAAGGGGGGTGGCGGTAATTATAAATGTTCCTTTCGACAAGAACTCACTTTTCAAAATTGTTCATGGTAAAAAGCTCCCCGAATGGGCCAAGGATTACGACATCAAAAGCTGGGGGCAGTATTTCCTGAAATATATTATTTCACATCCGGCTGTTACCTGCGTCATTCCCGGCACGTCAGATCCTGAGCATTTAACGGACAATATGGAGGCGGGCTTTGGAAAGCTTCCGGATGAAAAGGCAAGGAAGGAAATGGTTTCGTATTTTGAGAGTCTATAATGTTTAAAACAGGCACTGTCCGCAGTTAAATGCCGGGCAGTGCACATTAAAAAGTTAATTACTTCAGCAGAACAAGCTTTCTGCTTTCCCTTTTGCCGCCAGAAGTAACGCTGTATACATAAACTCCTCCTGAGAGATTACCCGCATTGAAGTTGATCTTATATGTTCCCGGTGTCTTGAACTCATCAACAAGAGTAGTTACTTCGCGTCCAAGAATGTCGTAAACCTTAAGTATGGTAGTGCCTGCCGAGGGAACACTGTAGTAAATAGTTGTAGAGGAGTTAAAAGGATTCGGGAAGTTCTGCAGCAGCAAGCCGATGGTGACACCTGAGGTTATACCCTTTTCATTATACACAGCTATTCCGCCGCCATCACTTCCGATCCACAGGTTATTATCTTTGTCAAGGAAGATGGTATTTAAATAATTATTAAGAAGTTTACTGTTTATGGGGCACCAGTTTACGCTCCCGTTGGAAACATCAAACTGTCCCAGTCCCCAGTTTGAGGCAAAAAGGAGACTGGTCTGCGAAATTGGAATAATTGAATTCACCATGTAATCTGCTTGATACGAGTCCCAGTTTGTATTGTCATACTTCACAAAGCCAGAGGTACCGAACCATTTCGTATTGTTCTTATCTACCACAACCGAAGGAACCAGTCCAAGGCTATAAGCTTTCCAGGACTTATCATCAAATTTCAGTACGCCGCCTCCAACCCCAATCCATTTTATGTCCTCCATGTCAACTGATATTGACATGGGGTTACCTGAAAACCCGGAATTGTATCTATTGTAGAATTTCCAGTTATGTCCGTCAAACCTTGCCAGGCCTTCACTGGAAGCAATCCACAAAACACCTTTTGAATCAAATGCAAGCGCTTCAACTCTATTGTCAAGGAGTCCGGAATTTTTGGAATTGTAGACTGTCCATGTCCTGTCCCCGTCATACATAACAAGTCCATTCCAGGTGCCGATCCATGCATTGTTTCTGCTGTCGAAAGCAATATCTGTAATAGCCACCGGCGGGAGCCCGGAATTCTCTGCATTGAAATTGCGCCAGAAGCCGTTCTTAAATAATGAAAGATACCCCACACTGATTATCCAGATATTACCCTCATTATCTGAAACTATCTTGCCTACATGATTATTTGGGAGACCTGAATTAGAAAGATCAAAAACTGTAAAGCTGCCGCCAGTCAGCCTGGCGGGATTTTCATTCGTGCCAGCCCATATGGCTCCTGAGTTGTCTGAAACAGCACAGGTTACATGAGTGCCGGGCAGTTTATTATTTTTCTGATTATAGGAGTTCCAGGACTGTCCGTCGAAACTAATCAGCACGTCTGTTCCTATCCAGACAACATCATTCTTATCAACTGAGACGGAGTTTACAGAGGAGTAATACGTTGTGGAATCGGCCGGAGGCATCTTATAGGAAACCATTTTTTCTCCGTCGTACTTATAGAGGATCCTTGCATAAGATGAGAACCATTTCGTGCCTTTGGAATCAATTGCCAGGAAATTAATTCCTTCGGTATCTATTGCTCCCTTCGTTGTATCAATGAGTGTCCAGTTTGTGCCGTCAAATTTTTCCAGTCCCCTGCTTGTTGCAAGCCACATAATCCCTGAATTATCGACAGCAATTGAGCTGACAGAAAAATAATTACCGGCAGGCACCGGACTGTAAAGTGTCCACTGATTTCCGTCGAATCTGACAAGTCCCCTGTAGGTGCCCATCCATGCAGTATTATCCTTATCGAAGGCAAAAGAAAGAACCTGGTTAATGTAACTGTCTGATTGAATAAAATCGGAGATTTTGTAAGTCTTCCAGGCAGAACCGTCATAAAACGAAATTCCATCCGGGTGCCCGATCCATTTGGCACCTTTCCTGTCCACAGCAATGCTTGTGATCTTGTTGGTCAGTATGCCAGAACTGACTGTCTGAAAACTTTCGAGTTTTCCTGAATTGATGTTTATCTTAAAAAGCCCCGTATTTGATCCGGTCCATAAATACCCGCCTTCTAAAGCCATGGCATTTACTTCGGCAGGACCGCAGTAGTAACTTACGCGGCCGTCCTGGGCATTAAGGATTGTTGAAAATAAAGTGAAGACAAGTATGCAGAAAACAGTTTTCATTGGAAATTTCCCGTTTAATTTATAGGAAACCTACAGTCACATTTGAAAAACATGAACAGGACTGCCGAAATGGAATTCAAAGTCAGATAAAATATAGGGAAATCAGGTTTAAAATGTCATAAAAAATTCGTAACGTAAACTCAAATTATTTTTATTTTGGGCAGAATTCAATCCATAACAAATAACTTTCACCAGGGAGGCTGAATGGCTCCGCTTAAGTCCTATGCCTATATTTTTACATTAGCCGTCTGCACCTTTGCAGGTTCCGGCTGTAAAAAAGACAATATCTCTCTGAATCCGCAAAAAGAACCGATTATCAAGGGACCAGAAGACAGTGTAGCCCCTTTGCGCCCGTTTATAACCGGGAGGGATCTTAATATAAATGACCTGAACATTTTTATCCCCCCAAACGGAATCATGACAAATAGGTGGGATTTTGCCCATGCAGGCAATGCCGGCACTTCAATTGCTGAAGCAGTGCTTTGGCTGGGCGTGGATGATGTGACTCCCGCTGAGATCAGCAGCTATAACTATTCGTGCGTGTGGGACAGCATGGAGCATGGTATTTATGACGTTACTTCGTCCAACGTCAGCTATGCCGGGGCGTTGGGGCTGACGGATCTTGGATTTCCTGCGGATGATAGCAGGCAGCCTAAACTTTTGGGTGATGAAATGCTCTGGCTTTCTCTGAATGGAAAAACCGATACACGGGAAAATCTTACCAGCAACCCGGTAAAAGATGTAAGGGTTTCAATGTCCGCATTTGCTTATAAAAGAGCTGATCTTAAAAATGTTCTTTTTCTTAGGTTCGACATAAAGAACACGGGAAGTAAAGATTTAAGTAAAGTCTATGGCGGCTATAGAAGCGACACCGATGTAGGGGCTGCTTTTAACAATTCAACTGGTTACATGCTCGACGAGGGTTTTACCTACACATATGTAGCCCCACGTTACTATAAATATGAAACTGACAGTATGTATAAACAGGTCTGCGGTTTTACTTTTCTTAAGGCACCGCTTGAGGGCTCAGGTATCCCCTTCGGCATAACGAGTCACAGGATCTGTCGAAAAAATAATTATATAAATCCTGAATTCGGAGAGTATGATGTGGGGCTCCAGGAGTCAGTGAACGGCTTAAAAGGCCTGAGCAATGACGGCAAGCCGATGATCGATCCCACGACCGGGCAGAACACAATGTATGCATTTACGGGCGATCCGGTTTCTAATACGGGCTGGCTCGATACGCCGGTGGATACGAGGAATATGATAAACACGGGACCTTTTGCGCTTAAAGCAGGTGAGACCAAAACAGTCGTTGTTCTCTGGGTGTATACAGCAGAGACGACACTTAAGGGGAGCCTTCAGAAGGCTAAAGATCAGCTTGAACAGATCAGAAGCCAAAGATCACTCTGGGAATAAAGTTTAATAACAAATAATACAAGGAATAATAGTGAATTACAGACTGATACTTTTTTTCTTTCTTTTAACAGGCGTTACATTCGGACAGTCCTATCCCGACCAGCATTACTTTTTTGAAAAGGATAGTCTGGTAAAAAAAATACAGACCATGAGCGGCATGAAGATAGCCCCGGATGGCAAAAGCATTGTTCTCGAGGACGGGGCTACAGACGGCTATACGATCTTTTCTCCCGATTCCTCAAAGTATCCTTTTAACGAAGGGCTCCCATCATGGAACGGACGGGTGAGTAATGAGAACAGCAGTTTCAAGGTGCTGATGCGTTTTTATAACGGGGGATGGTCTCCCTGGCTTACAGTCGGATACTGGAAGAGCAATCTCTGGTCTTCATATGGCTCAGTAAGCTTTAACGGAGGTAAAGTTGACGTCGATTTTGTACAGCTGTATTCCTACTGCAGCAAGTGGCAGTTCCAGGTTGTAATGAAAAGAACAAATGCTGCAAACACTTCAGCCAGCCTGCATAAGCTCAGTTTTTTTGTATCCGACAGCAGAACTACCGCAAACACAAACATTACGGCAATTGTAAACGATAAGCCTGCGGCTATTTTTATCCCCACGGATCATTTTTACCAGTATTCACTTGATCCGGGAATTGGGGGCAATATCTGTTCACCCACATCAACTTCCATGGTGCTGAGAAGCTATAAGATAATGGTTGACCCGCTGCAGTTTGCAAAAGATAATTACGATACTTACTGGCAAATGTTCGGCGTCTGGCCGAAGGCAGTGCAGAATGCGGCACAGTACGGCCTTAACGGTGCCGTTACGCGCTACCGCACGTGGAGTGAGACCAGGGCTGTAATGGCTGCAGGCGGACGCGTGGTGATGTCGGTTGCGAAACCTTTATACACGGGGCACCTCATAATGCTGGCAGGATTTAATGCAAACGGGGACCCTATTGTGCACGACCCTGCAAGGCGTGACGGATATGCTTATGTGTTTGACAAGACGGCTCTCTCACAGTCGTGGTTTAATAAGGGGGGCGTGGCCTACACCTTCTTCCCCGGTGACAATTTATCAACTTCGGTTACCTCTGAGGAGCCTATGCAGACGGTTCAGAAATTTAACCTGGTAAATTACCCCAACCCATTTAACGGACAGACGACAGTTAGCTTTGAGACGCCGGATGGCGGTTATACCAGAGTTACTGTTTATGACGTTACGGGGCGTGAGGTTGAAAGGCTTTATGATGGAACGATTCAGGCCGGAAAGCATTCATTCAGGTGGAATGCGAATGATCTGCCGACAGGAAATTATTTTATTCATGCCGTGTGCGGACAAAAGAGCAAAACACTCAAGGCATTATTATTAAAGTAAATGTTAACTGGAGCCGGGAACCACTTCCCGGCTCCAGTCATCTAAAGTAATCAGTTGGTACGATCTCACCTAACCTTCTAGAAAATAGCAGCACCAATGTTCAGCTGAAACTCATTGTATTTAAATTTAATGTTGTCCAGATTGTTCTGCATTGAAATACGCGTGCCGAAATCGAGATTAAAAATACCTTCAATGAACAGTTCAGCCGGGAATATGTCACCTGTTGAAAAGCCGGCGCCCAAAATTGCGCCCCAGACAGCACGGCTATATTCTGATGAAAGAGTAATTACAGCAGGAATATTTTGCCGGGATTTTATATAATTGAGGGAACTGCTTAAACCTGAATTTCCAGGGAAGAGAATATCGAGTTTCGGGCCAAGCAGCAGATAAGGTGTCAGACGTGTCCTCATTAAATTAATTCTTAAGGCAGGAGAAAGCTCAAGTATGCTCAAGGTTTCTTCAGTTTTGCCCTTTACCTCAAAGTCCTCAATGTCGCCGGGAAGATATACTGTGAAATCAGTTTTTGAGCTTGAATACATATATGAGAGCTCATTTCTGATTGAAAAAAAGCGGTCCAAAGGATATTTATAAAAGAAAGAGACCGCCATGGAAGGAACTCCCTTAATGGTAAGCCTGCTATGATAAGAATTGTCGGAGTGTTGAGTAAGAGCTGAATGCCCGCCTATCTTAAATCCGAAATTATGGGATGAATTAAAACCTTTCGGGCTCACTCCGGAAGGAGAGTCATCGAGGAAAAAGTGCTCATCGTTACCAACAATAAGGCCCACGACGCCGCCGGCCAGCAATCCTGCCAAAGCACCCGGGATTACCGGACTTATTCCTCCACTTTCCCATTGACTGGACATATACTGATGTCTCTTCCAGTTGGGATTTGTTTGGTCCTCCATAAGCACGCCTGAAACCACTCCTCCTACTACCAGACCGAAAACTGCGCCGCATTGAATGCTGCTGCCCCAGTGATGTACATAAGATATTTCTTTTATATCCTTAAGCGGAAGAGCTGATTTTCCGGAAATATTTGAAGATTCCAATTCCAGAAAGTCACCAGCTACTTTTACATTATCCGCGGAAATGAGGGAATCATTCTTCGTGATAACATCGGCCGAACCGGAGTTCTCATTGATCTGCTTAAAGAAATCCTTTTTGTAGGGAAAGTTTCTTTCAATATAGGTCGAAGTGCATCCGGTAATTAAAAGAACCAGGATGCAGGGGATAAAAAGGAGCAGTCTGATTTTCATTTTAGTTCTCCCGAAATTTTTCAAGACATAAATTATAAAAACAAACAAAAGATAAGTTACGGCTATAACAGATGCAATCAGCATCTGAGGGTTGTGTGGTATTAAAAATAGGATTGCTAATTATCAATTGGATAAGTAATAAAATCTCATACTTTTCAGTTAGAATAACCGATGGAGGTAAAATGGATATCAACCGCCAGCGCTGGATGGGCATATACTTCCTAATCTTCGTTGTAGCCGTAGCACTAATATGGGTTTTAATAAAGCATCTCTTGCTGTAAGAAAATAAGCAATCTCAGTTCCGGGCTGGCATTGAAGGGATGTTTTATGCAAGTGAAGTGACTGAAACACCCGGGGTAAACTGCCGGAGAAAATTGACATTAAGTGTATAATTTCCGAAGTTCCAGTCACATTTCACAACCATTTGAGGCAGTACAGTGGAAAACAGAAAAGGCCTGAGAGAATTAAAAATATTTGTGCATATTTTCGTTTTTCTCGTCGTTGGTATAATACTTTTAGGATCCGCAGTTGCCAGCCCGTCAAATTCTCTTTTCAGTTTCTCAATGTACGGTTTATCAGCAGTGATTTTTTATTATTTATTGGTAAATAAAGGCTTGAAGGAATTTATTCTGGGAGGTGCCTTTGCAGTATTTATCATAAATGTTCTCTTGAAACCGAACCTTGAACTTCTTGTATACACAAGAAACATCCTCTGGTACATATTGATTGGAATTTTGACCTTTATCATTTATAAAAAAGAAAAGGACAAGCCGGCGCTTTACACGGCCGCTTCATGGTTCGGGGGCTTTATACTTGTATATCTGATAATGGCTTTTATGAACATGTATGTATTTTCGTTTTACAGGCTGAACGGCAATTCTACAGTTCTCTTTTACATAATGCAGTCTGTAAAGATAGGCGGTGTGCTTGGATTGGGAATAGGGTTTGGGAAAATCCTTGCGGATTTTCTTATGCGGAATGACTTAAGTTCCGCTAAAAGCAAATAAGCACAGAAGTAATTCTGAAAAGTTTATATAAGTTGTAAAATCCGGAAAACAAATGAAGAGTGTGCTTACATTCCTGGCGCTGATACTGTTTCTAAATGCCTCATCAGCTTTTGCGCAGGAATTCAATTATCTTCCTTATTCATCCAATACTGAAATAGTTAAGCATACTGCTTTTACACTCTCCTACATTGAAAAGTATGAGCAGCCCGAGTGGGTCGCCTATAAGCTTACGCGGGGCATGCTTGAAGGGCCTACTAAGCGAACAAATAAATTTATTGCAGATACGCTTGTTCCAACAGGATCAGCCCTGGCAAAGGATTATGAAAAGTCGGGCTACGATAAAGGGCACCTTTGTCCTGCCGCTGATATGAAGAGTGACCCCGTGCTGATGAAAGAGTGCTTTTACATGTCGAACATGTCGCCCCAGGAGCCATCGTTTAACCGCGGAGTCTGGTCGAAGCTGGAAGAACTGGTCAGGACCTGGGCCATGCGCGACAGCCTGATTTACATTGCAACGGGACCCATATTCCGCGACAGCATGAAATTTATAGGGAAGAAAAACCAGGTGGCCGTCCCGTGGGGATTTTACAAAGTGGTGCTGGATTACAGGACGGGGCGCTGGCCCAAGGCAATAGGTTTCATTCTTCCAAACTGCGGATCCAGAGATTCGCTTATTCATTTTACTGCAAGCGTGGATTCAGTTGAAAAAATGACAGGCATAGATTTTTTCCCCGCTCTGCCCGACATTATTGAGCGGAGCCTTGAAAGCAGCTATGACCTTTCGGAGTGGGATCTTTTACCCGTAATAAGCAAAAAAGATTAGAGTTTATAAATGCCGGCTGAATATACAGTCCGATTTATTTCATAAGTATAATCTTATTTGTCTTTGTAAAACTTCCTGCCCTGAGTGTATAAAAATATATTCCGCTTGGCAGATGATCTGCATTAAACAGAACTTCGTGGCTGCCTTGTTTTACCACTTCATTAACCAGTACTGCAGCCTTACGCCCCAGCAGGTCGTAGACAACAAGCTCTGCAGGGCTGTCTTCCGGCAGTGAATAGACAATCTTTACTGAAGAGTTAAAAGGATTGGGATATGCCGCAAGGTTATAACTTTTTACAACTGGATTTTTACTTTCATCAACTCCTGTATAATGATCTCTTATCTGGTGAATGTAAACGTACGGGGAGTCAACTATAGGCGTAAAAGGCTCTTTTATGCTGCCAATATAAACACTGTTCAGGTACTGTGCTTTATCAACATCAAATATCTTAAGTGTATCTTTAACTATTTTGGCTGCATACTTCAGACTCATGTCTATGCCGAAATTTGAATTCAAGGCATAATCATAATCCAGGCTGTCCAGGAGCACTTTTCTGTTAATGAATGATGTATCCGAAGCATTAAAGTCATAGCTTTCCAGATTCCCCTTGTTTAGCTGGTAGAGTTTCCCGTTCCTGAACTCCCATTGTGTGAAGTGGCGAGAGCTGTTTATTGAAAAATTTCCTTCGAGTGTGGATTTTACAAAATTAAATTTATTACCTGTCAGGCTGTAAATATCCAGACTGCCTTTCTGCCATATGCTGACGGCATACAGGTTTCCGGTTAAATTTCTTACTTCACTGACTGCATTACGGAGAGTATCGATATTATCAAAAGTGACTCTGATAGTAGATTGTGAAGAATCTATAATTGGTGAATTATTCAGATCTATGAGGTAATAATCGTAGTTATATTGTCCCTTGAAGGCTCCGAGGTATATACCTGCAGCCTTCCCAAGGATGGATAGCAAGTAATCTGTCATGGTAACGGGTCCGGAATTATCGTACCGGCTGAAAACCGTAAGAGAATCGTTATTATCCAGGAATGCATTATCAAAATCGCCTGAAATGAGCCAGGTTCCGTTTTTTGTTTCAATCACAATTGTGCGGTCGATCATGTAAGGGGAGAATACATCCCAGCCTATATCTGTAAGGCCGAAACTTCTATCTTTCATTGTTACTTCATCTTCAAGGAGGCGCTTACCCTCAAAGTCTGTCATGTACTGTGATTCAAACCATTTTTCGTACTTCTTAAGAAAATAGCTCTTGTATGGTGTTGTAACGTGGTCGAAGTATCTGGAGTAAATAAACGGATAATTGTTGTAGTTGCGTATATCTTCCCAGGAGCCGAGCGTGTCTTTCGGGTTGGCTTCCTTCTGGCTGAAGCCCACGCGGACGAGGTTGCCGTAAGTAAAAGTAGTCTGCCCATAAAGCCTGAAGGAGGCAATAAAAATAATGAGCATTGCAAAAAGAAAAGTTTTCCGTAACATTGCACGACTCCTAAGATTGGTCTACAGTAAATTAAGACAAATTCAGCTAATCCGCTAATACTTTTTCGTCCTCATCTCAGGATCATATTCTTTGCGGCAGACTTATTTGCATTCAGGCCTTACTTAAAAAGCCACAGAAACTCCCCGTAGCCATCTTTCTCCATATCTGATTTGGGGATAAACCTCAGCGATGCCGAATTCATGCAGTAGCGCAGGTGCGTAGGTTTTGGCCCGTCGTAAAACAGGTGTCCCAGATGCGAATTGCCGAACCTGCTGCGGACCTCAACCCTGTGCATGAAGTTTGAATCGTCTTCTTTTTTTACCAGGTACCTGGGGTCAATTGGTTTTGTAAAGCTCGGCCATCCTGTGCCCGATTCAAACTTATCCCTGGAGCTGAAGAGAGGCTCTCCTGAGACAATGTCGACATAAATCCCTTCTTTTTTGTTGTCCCAGTATTTATTGTCAAATGCTCTTTCTGTTCCATCATTCTGCGTCACTTCATACTGCTGGGTAGTGAGCTCCTTCTGAATTTCGGTATCAGAGGGCTTTTTATATCTGTCTGTTCCTTCATCGCCCCATAATCCTTTGATGAAACTCTCCCGGCCCGAGGCTTCTTTATACATTTCATATCTGACGGGATTCTTCTCATTGTACTGCTGATGGTATTCCTCTGCCGGATAGAATGAAGTGAATCTTACGATTTTTGTTGCAATGGGTTTTTTGAAAATGCCCGACTTATCCAGCCTTTCTTTAGATTTTTCGGCAATCGTTTTCTGGTCGTCGTTTTCGTAAAATATGGCTGAAGTATACTGGCTGCCTCTGTCGGCAAAGGAGCCCCCGGTATCAGTCGGGTCAAACTGCTTCCAGTAAATATCCAGAATCTCAGAATAACTGATGATTTCAGGATCGTAAATTACCTGAACTGCCTCAACGTGTCCCGTGGTACCGGTCCCGACTTCCTCATAGGTGGGATTTTTAACATTGCCGCCGGCGTAACCTGAAATTACATTCTTTACGCCGTCTAAATGATTAAAAGGAGCGGCAATACACCAGAAGCATCCTCCTGCAAATGTTGCTTTTTCCATACCCTCTCCTGTCTGCAGAATTTTTGCGAATTTTGTTTCTTCTGAATTTGTTTTGGAGCACCCTTCGAATATCAGTAAGAAAACAATTAAGGAAAATATCCCTGTTTTCATATTTGTCCCTTCTTTCACAATAACCACGCAGGCTGCACCTTCCGATACTCTTTTCAAAAAACATTATTCATAAGCCTGCGCTTTCGATATAAGATAAAGATAATTTCTCACAAAAATAACCGGATGCTGCCTTTGCAGACTGCAAATAATTTTCCCCAAAACAAAAGCCCTGAATCTCAGAGCCTCTGTCCGTAAACGGGAAAAGATATACTTAAACATAATTATGAAGAATATTGTATCCGTTCAAAAACATAGGGGAAATGTGATCTGGTAGATAGCTAAGGCAATGAAGGATACTTACCTTACATAAAAAGCAAGATAAGAGAAGCCGGATCGAACCTTAGTTTTGAAGTATATAGGGATACTTTACAGGAATGAAAAGCATAAGTTCTCTTATAGAAGAAGTAAACAGGATTACCCCAAGGACCGAGACAGAAAAGCGTCTTTTTTCAGCCGTTGAATCGCTGCTTGAAATAGTCTCTGTCCAGAAGGAGATGATACAGGAGCTGAGGGATGAAATAAACCGCCTGAAGGGTGAGCATGGCAAGCCTGATATAAAACCAAACTCAAAGCCTAAAGATATTTCTTCAGAGAAAGAGAGGAAAGAGAACGCCGCTACTCCCTGGACAAAGCATTCAAAGAAAGAGCAGATCCAAATAGATGAAGAAATCCCCTGCCCCATTGATAAAAAGATTCTTCCTCGGGATGCTGTATTCAAGGGATACAGGAGGCTCGTAAGCCAGGACGTTGAGATCAGGAAACACAACAAAGTATTTATACTTGAGGTATATTACTCAGCAAAAGAGAACAGGACATATTCATCCTCCCCTCCTCCTGAAGAATACACCGGGTACTTCGGGGGCAGTCTTAAAAGCCTCATAGTTTCACTCAATGCAATCTGCGATGTGACGGAAACGAGGATAGTAAAATTCCTCGAAGAAATAGGAATAAGCATTTCAAAGGGAAGCCTGTCAAATATTCTCCACAGGGAGGTGGATACTCTTAAAGAAGAAAGAGACCAAATACTCACCTCAGGCATAAAGAATACAGACTATCAGCAGGTTGACAACACCGGGACAAGGGAAAAAGGAATTAACCTCTATACACACGTTCTGTGCAATGAATTCTTTACTGCATATTATACTGCAGCGAGCAAGAAAAGATTGAGC
>DATAKL010000072.1:0-28803 GCA_036261625.1 Ignavibacteriales bacterium
GGATTCCAGTTCGAGTATGAGGTGTAGTCTTTCATTTTCTCCTGCAGGTGTTTAGTTGGAATTATGTTTTAATGACGCAATGAACTTGTTCCAGAAGTACTCAGCGCTCAGTTTAATTGTAAGCTTATTCATCCCGCTTCCTGAAAGGGGCCTCAGGAAAAGCCTTCCGTTTTCTTCCTCCACATAGAGAAAGCCGCTTATGCAGCCCTCCGGGAAAGTAACACTGTCTGAATAGCTTATCCTGCCTGACAGGCCTCCACTGCCTCCGAACCTGATCGTGCAGCTGCCTGCAATAATACCGTTCATATAAACGGCGGCCATAAAGCAGCTTTCATCAACCGGCCGGAGGACAGTTTCAGCCAGGGGGATTTCCTGGTTCAGTTTTTTTATGGATTCATTAAAATAGTCGGCAATATAAATGTATGCGGCTCTCAGGAAATTGACTTTGTTTTTCCTGTGGAATGAAATCTCCATTCCCGTTCTCAGGCCTCCTGAACTTATCAGGTACTGTTCTTTCTGCATCCCCATCTTATCCTTCACTTGCCAGTTTTAGTTCGGGTATGGAAGAGTTTCTTATTTCTTCTGCCGCCCTTTGGACTGCATCTGTTATTTCCAAAAAGATATCGTAGCCGGAGTTGTCCCTGAAGAGTTCTAAAGCAGGTTCATCAGTAATGGAATTCTGACAGCCCGCAGGATCGAGTATGACAGGTATTACCCTGGCCTCGCCGTTTTCATGCTTTCTCATTGCCCTTTCCATTTCATAATTATACCTCGCCTCGGAGGCTACGAAGTATGGTCTTACCAGAAGCAGTATTATATCGGCAGTTTCGAAGTAGAGGTTAGTCACTTCATTATTTAACCCGGCCTCAGAGGCTCTGCTGTCGAACCATTCGTCTATTACGCCCCGGCCTTTGAGTTCTGAAAGGCGCACTTCCATTTCATCTCTGAGTGCCCGGTCTTTATTAGAATAGGAAAAATACAAGTTCACCATAGTGCCGCCTGTTTTTATTTTAAGTTTTCAGACTTGCTTATTTAATTTTATTGGACGGGCCGACTGATTTTTCCTAAAAAATAAAGGGAAAATCTCTCTTTAATAAATTACATGGGGCAAAGATAAACCTTTTCACAGGTGCTGTCAATCAGTAGAAATACTGATTTTTCAGAGGCCCGACTCAGTATTTTTACTGAGTTTAAAAGTATACACTTGTATCAAAATGAGAATTTTTCTTCTTTTTCAGCTCATTTTCCCACTTTTTTGTGGGACTCAGTAAAAATACTGAGTCCCCCCTTCCGGAAAAAAAATTTTCACTTTTTAGGGATTTTTCGGCCGGAAGCACTGAAAATACCCCTCACCCTGGTACTTTCCGATAATTCCGGTCCCCTCCGGACGTCTTTTGGATCATTTAGATGAAAACGTCTTTAGGAAAAGACCCGGCTGCCAAGAACAGCTTTAACTTTCAAGGATGCATAAAACTGGAAAAATGTTTTTTTTATAAAGTCAATAGGGGAAAATACTGGTTTAAAAAAAAGCATTGAAAAGGAGCTGAATTCGCAGAAAAAAGTTCAAAAATTTAAAAGTGTATACTTTTAAACTCAGTAAAAATACTGAGTCACACCCTTTAAAAATCAGTATTTCTACTGATTGACTTTCTCTCAGGAAACTGTATGTTTGCATATGCATATTGGAAAGAATTGATGAACAAGCAGCAAATGAAGAAAACTCTGCAGGCAATACTGAAAAACCAGTACTTCGACTACAGGGAATATCAGGACAAATACTACCTGTCCAAGGAGATTCAGGAAAAAATACCTGAGCTTGACGAGGTTTCAATTTATAAGGCAATCGACTATGCCAGCCGGAATGCGGACCCGTTAGGAAAAATTAACAAATTCATAGACGCTTTCATCGAAAAGGTTGTAAATTAAGCTGCTATGAGTTTAGCTTTTCACATATTCTATGCTAATGTTTTTGACGAGGTAAAGGAATATCTTAAACTTCTGCAGGATTACCGCAACCCCGTTAACTTCTCTCTGCTCATTACGGTGCTGGTTCTGGTAATACTCTATCTTACCGCCCGCTACATAGTTATTCCTCAGCAGAGAAGCTACTCCGATATGGAAAAAAAGCTGAAGATGCAGAACATACGTCTCATGGCACTTTTTGCAGACCTGGACCCCGATCCCCTTTTAAGAGTTGATTCCAACGGCGAAATAATTTTTACAAATCCCGCGGCAAAAAATAAGGGATTTAATAAAGCAGCCGGAAAGCATATAAGCACTATTCTTCCCTCTTTGAATCTTGAACTTAAAAGCTTCATTGAAAGAAATGACAGCCTAACCTTTTATGAAGAATCCATGGGCAACCATTACTCCGTCCAGGTAAACGGCATTGGCTACTTAAATGTGGCACAGATATACCTGCACGACATTACACAGCTTAAAACCCAGCAGGAGGAGCTCGAAAAATCGCAGAAGGAACTTGAGGAGTTCTCAAACCACCTGCAGAATAAAATTGAAGAGGAACGCCAGAGAATCTCACGCGAGCTGCACGACGGCGTGGGACAGAATCTTGTTCTGCTGAGACTTTATCTTCAGAAAAGACTTACAGATCTTACGGGAAAAGAAGATTCACCCGAGTACCTCGAAATCTCCCGCATACTCGGGCAGATTACAAAAGACCTGAAAGAAATATCATATTCCCTCAAACCGATAATTCTGGTGGAACTAGGACTTATACCTGCTTTAATAACCCTTGTGGATAATATAAAGCGCAAAAGCAATATGCTGGGAAACATAAACTTTATAGACATGCATGAAAGGCTCGACTCGAGCCTTGAAACCACAATCTTCAGGATCGTGCAGGAAGCCTTAAGCAACATCATTAAATATTCAGGCGCAAGAGAATTTAATATACAGCTTTTGAAAAAAACCACTTCAATCCGTCTGATAATTTCCGATGATGGAAGAGGATTTGACCTCAATAAGCTGGAAAATAAAAAGGGAATGGGAATCAGGAATATGCAGGAGAGGACAAAGAGCCACAACGGTACCTTCAGAATTACCTCATCTCCTGAGGACGGGACGATTATATTTGCAGACTTCCCATCGGGAGTGAATTAACAAATGACCAGACCTATTATAAGAGTACTTATTGCCGATGACCACAATCTTGTGCGGGGCGGAATTGTAAGTCTTCTGGACAGCATTGACGATATTTATGTTGTCGGCGAAGCTGATAACGGCCATGATCTGGTTAACCGGTATTTTGAGATAAATCCCGACGTGGTCTTATGCGATATATCAATGCCCGGCATGTCAGGCATTGATGCCGTAAAACAGATAAGAAAAGGGGACCCTGAGGCAAAAGTGCTTTTCGTGTCGGTTTATGAAGGTGACGAATATGTCTATCAGGTGCTGAATGCAGGGGGAAAGGGACTCGTACACAAAAGCATTGTAAAAGGGGAGCTGATCCTTGCAATTAAATCTGTTTTCCAGGGCATCGAGTATTTCGGAAAAGGTTATGACATAAACAGGCTGAATGAAATTATTGAGAAGTATTCTGCTGTAAATACTGCAGGTACCGCAAGCCCGGGCGACGAGGTGCAGTTAAGTCCCAGGGAACTGGAAGTCCTCCGTCTGGTCTGTGAAGGCTTAAGCAGCGCTGAAATCGGTGTAAAGCTCGGCATCAGCAGAAAAACAGTCGAAACTCACAGAGGCAGTCTTATGAAGAAGCTGAAGGCCACGTCTTCCTCTCAGCTGATCAAATACGCCATTTTAAATAAGATTATTTGAGCTGAATTTATATTTCCTTTGCTTATTAATTCTTTTATGCGTTTTTTCGGCTCTCTGCATTAATATTTTTCTGCGGAAGCTGATTTTATATTTTTAGCAATTATTTTTATTGAACAGGAACAGAGTGATGAAAAAACAAATACAAAAGGCTTTATTATTATTCACATTTTTTATATTTTTTGCCCCGGGGCTTCTTTCAGCACAGGAAGTCATTGGGAAAATCTTCACAAAGGCTGAGGCCGATCAGATGTTCGGTCCCGTACAGAAGAAATTCGATATAGACGTCAACGCCGTAAAGGCGCTTCTGGATCAGGCAGGCGACTATATTATGTTTAACTATGACACAGATGACCTGAATATTATGGATGGCAACAGAAAACTTATTTTTAACTGGGGACAGATAAAGAAGCTTTTACCTACTGATGTATATAGGAAATTCAGTGTTTCGGTAGTAAGGGACCTCTTAAGCCGTGGAAACGAACAGAAAGTACATATTGAAAAAAGAACGGATGTAATTACCGTTACATACAGTGAAAGCACTATGGATTTAGGAGTTTATTGTCCTCCGGATTGTAATTAAAATGATTATTGCAAAACTAATAGGTTATTTATCTGCCTTTGTCTGGATATTTCCACCCCTGAGACAGTTCAGGGGCAGATTTTTTTATTATTTTCTGATACTTGCCCTCACTGATCCCATAGTAAGATTTCTTTACGCCCTTAAATTTTTTTTTCCTAACGTTACTTTGTATCTGCTGGTTTCAGTCGGATTATTGATTTCTCTGCCTCAGTTAAATAAGTACTTAAAATTTGTTTATTTGGTCCCTGTTTTTATATTTTCTCTTATTCTCATCTATTTCCTTCCGCTATGGGATCTTACGGTTCTCATTGGAATTACTCACCTCCTGATCCTTTACGTTATCTTCAAATACACAATTAATTATATCTTCATGAATGGACGAATTCAGATTTTCCATTTGCTGCTGATCACATATGAAACTTCAATGATGCTGAAATTTATAGACAGGGCATTTGCATTTCGAACAGGTATGGTTGAGTTTTATTTTATTACCGGTTTCCAGATTATTCTGGGCATACTTTTCTGCTTCATTAAGGAAGAAAGCCCCTGGTTCTCTCTTAGGTTTTCTAAACCTTAACGCCCATAACTCTCCTTACCTTAAGATTCAGAATTAATTAAAACCGGATAAAAACACTTTTGTTTTTCCTCTTTATGTTGTAACTTGAAACGGATATCAGAGTTACTGCATTTTATTAACTTTTTTAATAGGAGGATAAATGAAAACTGTCCTGGATATATTAAAAAGTAAAGGTAACACGGTCTGGTCAATTGCACCCGGTGCACCTGTTTTTGATGCCTTAAGTCTTATGGCTGAAAAAGAAATCGGGGCCCTGCCTGTAATTGAGAATGGCAATCTCCTGGGGATCATCTCCGAAAGGGATTACGCCAGAAAAGTCATACTGCAGGGCAAGTTCTCCCGGGAGACAACCGTAAAGGAGATCATGTCGCAGGCTGTCATCTACGTTACACCCTCTTATACTGTTGAAGAGTGCATGGCTCTTATGACAAACAAACGCATACGGCACCTGCCGGTCTACGACAGTGAAACCCTCCAGGGCATTATTTCAATCGGCGACGTCGTAAAGGCTGAAATTGAGGAAAAAGAGTTCGTAATCGATCAGCTGATGCATTATATCAAGGATACACCCGCAATTGAAACTGATAAATAATTAAGGGGCGTGGTTTTCACCCCAAAATCCGGGGTGCAAAATCTGAGTCACCGTAATTGTTCCGTTGATATTATGTGCCCTTTTATTTATATTTGTTCTTATATTTTGCATAAATTTTAACCGGCAGCAGGGATATTGGACGTAATTATTTATAGATACATAAAGGAATTTAACATAAGAAATTTTCCGGATACTTATTTTTCCCCTTCTGCCATGGGGCCCGGGGTAAATATTTCACAGGGTGAAGAAAAAATTATTTTTTAAAGAAGCCGCTTTTCAAAGTGGCTTTTTTTTTGGCGTTTTGCATAATTATACATCCCCCGGATGTTTTTAAACAGATTAAAGAGCAAAGGAACTTAATACTTACAATTTTCCTTAATATCTTTTAATTCTGTTTCTCAGAGATTGAATTTTTATCACTAAGCAATCATATAAATGAAAAATAAAGTAAAAGTTAAACTTGTACTCCAGGACGGATCGGAATTCAGCGGGTACTCTTTCGGAAGCCTGAAGGACACCGCGGGCGAAGTGGTCTTCAATACCGGTATGGTAGGCTACCCGGAGACCATGACAGATCCCTCCTACCGCGGACAGATCCTGGTCTGCACTTATCCCCTTATCGGCAACTACGGCGTGCCGGACGATACAAGGGAAAACAACCTCTTCAAACATTTTGAATCTGAACAAATTCACGTCAGGGGACTTATAGTTTCCGACTACTCTGAAAACTATTCTCACTGGAATGCCTCGAGATCTCTTTCGGACTGGATGTGCGAGCAGGATATACCCGGCATCTTTGGAATTGATACAAGAATGCTTACCCGCAAGCTCAGAGAAAAAGGCACCATGCTGGGCAAAATTGTAACTGAAACGGGACCGGAGCAGGATTTTGAGGACCCGAACTTGACCGATCTCGTTGGCGAGGTATCGGTTAAGGAACCGGTCTTCTATGCCAAGAGCCAGAAGAAAATTGTTGTTGTCGACTGCGGAGCCAAGAATAACATCTTCCAGGCCTTCCTAAAAAGGGATATTTCAGTTATGAGAGTCCCTTACGACTACGATTTTACAAAGGAAGCTGCCGACGGCATTGTGATCTCTAACGGCCCCGGGGATCCCAAGATGTGCAAGGTTACAATTGAAAATACCAGGAAAGAAATGCAGTCCGGGCGCCCGATACTCGGCATCTGCCTCGGAAGCCAGATCCTGGCCCTTGCAGCCGGCGCCGACACTTATAAGCTTAAATACGGCCACCGCGGCCATAACCAGCCCTGCAACGAAGCCGGAACCAGACGGTGCTACATAACGAGCCAGAATCACGGTTACGCAATTAGTACAGAATCACTGCCCGAGGACTGGCGTGAATGGTTCAATAACGATAACGACGGCACCAACGAGGGCATTATTCATATTTCCAAACCGATATTCGGAGCCCAGTTCCACCCTGAGGCATCCCCGGGACCGGATGATTCGGAATTCATTTTTGATATGTTTGTGAGGTCACTGAAATGATTATAAAAAGAAAAGCAAATAAAGTCCTTATTCTCGGCTCCGGAGCCCTACAGATCGGTCAGGCAGGAGAATTCGATTACTCGGGAAGCCAGGCTATTAAAGCCCTTAAAGAAGACGGCGTACAGACTGTACTCATAAATCCCAACATTGCCACCATACAGACAAGTGAGCAGTTTGCCGATAAGGTATACTTCCTTCCGATAAAGTCGGAGTTTGTGGAAAAGATAATTCAGAAGGAACAGCCCGACAGCATTCTTTTGGGATTCGGAGGGCAGACAGCCTTAAACGTGGGCGTGGAGCTCTACGAAAAAGGAATACTGGATAAGTATAACGTTAAGGTACTGGGAACACAGGTTGAAGCAATTAAGAACACCGAAGACCGCCTGCTATTTGGAAACAAGGTTACTGAAATTGGCCTTAAGGTAGCTAAAAGCCGCACGGTAAATTCCTACGAGGAAGCATTTACGGCAGCTGAAGAAATAGGTTACCCCCTTATGGTAAGAATTGCCTATGCATTGGGCGGCCTGGGAAGCGGCATTGTAAAAAATAAAGAAGAGCTGGCAGAGAAGGCAAAACGTGCTTTTTCATTTACAAACCAGATCCTGCTCGAGGAATCCTTATACGGCTGGAAGGAAGTGGAATACGAAATTGTGCGCGATCGCTACAACAACTGTATTACGATCTGCTCGATGGAAAATGTGGACCCGATGGGAATCCACACCGGCGACAGCATAGTTGTTGCTCCCGTGCAGACACTATCGGCCAAAGAAAACTTCAAGCTCCGCTCAATCGGAATTAAGCTTATTCGCCACCTTGGAATTATAGGCGAATGCAACATTCAGTATGCGCTCGACCCGAATTCAGACGACTACAGAATTATAGAAGTCAACGCCCGCTTAAGCCGCTCGAGCGCCCTGGCCAGCAAGGCAACAGGATACCCGCTGGCATTTATTGCAACAAAGCTTGCACTGGGCTACGCGCTTAACGAAGTTGAAAATATTATTACGCAGGAAACAAGCGCCTGCTTTGAACCGGCCCTGGACTACGTTACGCTCAAATTCCCGAGGTGGGATCTCCAGAAGTTCAGCCAGGTGTCAACACTCCTGGGAAGCGAAATGAAATCTGTGGGCGAGGTAATGTCCATCGGGCGCAGCTTTGAGGAAGTCCTGCAGAAAGCCATACGCATGCTGGACGTTGGGATGAACGGCTTTGTATGCAACGAAATTGAGTTGGGAGATCTGGATAAGGCGATCGAAGCCCCCACGGACAAAAGAATGTTTGCAATTGCAAAAGCGCTTGAGTTGGGATATTCCGTAGAAAAAATTCATGAGCTTTCGAAGATCACTCCATGGTTCCTTTACAAGATGAAGAACATTGTGGATGTTGAAAAGGAACTCTCGAAGAAAAAACTCTCTAAAGTTTCTTTTGACCTTTTACGTGAAGCCAAGCAGAAAGGGTTCTCCGATAAGCAGATAGCCATAATTACAAAAGAAGAAGAACTCTCTGTCCGCAAAAAAAGAAAAGATTTTAATATCCTTCCCGTCGTAAAACAGATCGATACTCTTGCAGCCGAGTACCCGGCAAAGACGAACTATCTTTACATGACTTATAACGGGCAGGAAGACGACATCAGAACAGGCGAAGAAGATCAGATCGTTGTTCTTGGAAGCGGCGCCTACCGCATCGGTTCCTCGGTTGAGTTCGACTGGTGCTGCGTTAACTCGGTGCAGACACTGAATAAACTTGACTACGGCACAATCATGATCAACTGCAACCCCGAGACCGTAAGCACCGATTACGACATCTGCGACAAGCTTTATTTTGAAGAGCTGACATTTGAGCGCGTGCTGGATATTTATGAAAAGGAAAACCCCGGAGGCGTAATTGTCTCTATGGGAGGACAGATACCGAACAACCTTTCGGTAAAGCTTCACAATGCGGGAGTTAAGATCTTAGGCACATCTCCAAGCCAGATCGATAATGCCGAGAGCAGGCATAAGTTCTCACAGATCCTGGACGACCTGAAGGTGGATCAGCCGCAGTGGAATGAGCTTACAGATCTCAAGGACGCAAAGGAATTTGCCTCAAGAGTGGGCTACCCTGTACTGATCAGGCCCAGCTACGTATTATCGGGCGCTGCAATGAGCATTGTGCTTGATGAAGATGAGCTTGAATTCTATCTCAACAAGGCTACCGAAGTCAGCAAGGAGCACCCTGTTGTAATAAGTAAGTTCATAACAGGCGCGCGTGAAATTGAGGCCGATGCCGTGGCCCATAATGGCGAAGTCTTCTGCTACGCAATTTCAGAGCACGTTGAAAATGCCGGCGTTCACTCGGGCGATGCCACCCTGGTGCTTCCGCCGCAGAGAACGTATCTTGAAACTATGCGCCGCGTAAAAATTATTACAAAGCAGATTGCCGAGGCACTTGAGATTACGGGACCATTCAACATTCAGTTCATTGCAAAGGATAACGACGTAAAGGTTATTGAATGCAACCTTAGGGCATCACGCAGTTTCCCCTTTGTTTCCAAGGTGCTTAAAATAAATTTCATCGATATCGCAACAAAACTCATCATGGGTGAAAGGGTCAACAGAATTGACCGATCATCATTCGACCTGGATTACGTTGGCGTTAAAGCCTCCCAGTTCTCATTTACGCGTCTTAAGGGAAGCGATCCTGTACTGGGCGTTGAAATGTCCTCGACGGGTGAAGTTGCCTGTCTGGGAGACGACTTCAATGAGGCTTTCCTGAAGAGCTCCCTTTCAACCGGATACCGTGAGCCGAAGAAGGCTGTAATGCTTTCAACTGGAACGCTCAAGGACAAGGCTGAACTCCTGGACAGCGTTAAGATGCTCTACGAGCGCGGCCTTAAGTTCTATGCTACAAAAGGCACGGCCGACTTCCTGAAGGATAACGGCATGGAAGCTGAAGTCTTATACAGGCCTTACGATAACATTGAGCCGAATATTGTTACTTACCTTTCCGAAGGTAAAATTGATCTGGTTATAAACATACCGAAGTCGAATGAGAAAGATGAACTGGACAGTGATTACGTGATAAGAAGAAAAGCTGTAGATATGAATGTACCGCTTATTACAAACACGCAGTTTGCAAAGCGCTACATAAAATCTCTCAGAATGTACTCCCCCGCTACTCTTGAAATAAAGAGCTGGGACGAATACAATTAAAACTTATAAATCCAATAAAGGGAAGACATTTAGAATTGCCTTTGGTTTTAGGCCGCGGTCAGCGGTCTAGTGTTGATAGCCCGGGGTGAAGAAATTCGCCGAAGGCGAATGATTGAACCCCGGGGAACGGATCAAAACAAAATTCGGAGCCGCGGCAGCCGCGACATGTTCCCATTTCGTGATTGGTATTTTTTATGTATTTAAATCATCATTTATGGTGTGTTGGGATTTACCTGATAAATTCATCCATGCCAAAACATGCCGCGGCTCCGGGGGTGTTGTGGGGATTCGTATTCCCAGGGTTCCGGCATCCCTTCGGGATTTGTCACCCAGGGCTATCAACACCATGCCGCTGACCGCGGCATCCTTATACAACCGTTACATGAATATTCAAATTTCTAAAGTCTCAAAAGGACCTTATGTTTATAATCCCGCATGGATTACCTTGTCGTATTCCGACTTGAATTGCTTTATAGATTTATAGATGGACTCGGCAATGTTACCCTGTCCCTGTCTGCTGCTTAGGTATTCGGCGTCTTTTCTGTTTGAAAGAAAACCCGTCTCGAAGAGCACGCTCGGCATGGATGCCCCGACGAGCACGTAGAAACCCGCCTGCTTGACGCCGTTTGAGGGTATGGAGACCTCACCCTTAAGCTGCTTGTTTAATATGTCTGAAAACTGCTCGGAATATCTCATATAAGAAGAATGCGCCATTGTAACAAGAATAAAATTCTCAGCTGTCAGCTTCTGGTAATGCGAGCGGTTATCCTCGTACTGAATAACGCTGTTTTCCCTTTCAGAAATGGCTATTGCCTCTTTGGTTCTTCCGGGCCTTAAAAGGTAAATTTCAAAGCCGTCGGCGTTTGAGGGCTTCTGAGGCGTTGCGTTGCAGTGGATGGAAATAAAAAGGTTGCCGTTATTCTCGTTGGCTATTTTGCCGCGTCTGTAAAGTTCAACGAAGTTATCCTTTGAACGTGTATATACCACATGAACATCCGGCATGTTCTCCTCTATCATTTTCCCAAGTTTGAGTGCAATAGCAAGGTTAATGTCCTTTTCCTTTATGCCGCCCACGCCTATTGTACCGGGATCTTTTCCGCCGTGGCCCGCATCAATTACCACAGTATTTAGAGCCCACCTCTCCTTCTGCTTTTCCTGCTCGCTGGACATTTTGGAGAGCATCCTGTTGTGGATTGTAATAAGAAGTCCTTTGCCGCCTTCCTCCGGGAAAGCTTCCGAAGTTGAAAACCCTTCGGCTAAATAGAACTCCATCTGTGTATTGCGCCCCACCTTCTTGACATTAATCTTTTTAACGAGTCCTTCAGGCGTCAGGCTTTCAATTTTATTTTCATCTGCGCTTAAGCCCACGAGGTTCAGGTACAGAGTGCCGTCTTTGATTGTGCTGCTGAAGCGCCCGATCTTTTTTTTCGATTTTAATTCTATTAAAGTCCCGTTCGATTTAGTCTCAACAGATACCGTCTGAATATCATAGTTTGAATCTGAAAGGCCGGTTTCCGCCTTTTTATCTGCTTCTTTCTTTTTCTCCTCCTCCTGTTTTACAAGAAGGGGCTTTTCGGTTTCTTTGGGCTCACCATTCTCTGTAATTTCACCCAGCTTTGAATTAAACGTAAGGCTTTCTTTGGCTGCAGAGGAGAAGATGCTGCTGCAGAATTCAAAAGGGACGAAAAGGTCGTCACCCAGCCTGATAACCGCCTGAGGGATCTGCACTACCTGCTGTGTGCCTTCTGATCTGGAGGTAAGTACAACGAATTTGTTCTCCGGGGTAAGTTTCAGAATAGCGTCTGTAAATTTAACTTCAATTTTCCCGTTTGAAGAGCTGAAGTAAAGTCCGGCCTTAAGAGCCTGTGCAATGCCGCGCACGGAAATAAACTCTACGCCTTTTCTGTTTATCGATTTTAGATCCACTGCCTCCCGGCCGCCGTGCAGGTTCAGCCTTATACTTCCCTCCTGGGCCAGCATGCTTCCAGAAACAAGAAAAATACAAAATAGCAAAAGTCTCATTCTCATCGGTACGTATGTCCTCATTTTCAGCCAATAAAGGGGAGCAGAAATCCTGTCTTTTTTCTGTAGTTATCGAATTTTTCCTTAAAGTGTTTAGCAAGGAGCCTGTCTTCCTCACGCGCCCTCAATACAAGAAGAGGGATCTCCAGGAAAAGGACCATCGGAAAAACAATATAGCTTAAAAGAGCAAGCGAGGCTCCCAGATCCGCCAGTATCTGTCCCAGGTACTGCGGATGCCTTACAAGCTTAAATGGGCCGCCTGTAACAAGCTGATGGTTCCGGGAAATTAAAATATCCTGTGTGTAGGTTTCGCCCATCGACTTATATGCCCAGACCTGGAACCATGAGAATGCCACGTTGAAAAACAGGCCGAAAAGCCTTAGTGAACTAAGCGAAGCATATTTTCCGTAAGAAAGTGTTCCGATCTGAAAAATGGAGATAACAGTAAAGATGAGCACCAGGAGCGATACATTAGGAGGAATGTTCTGAAGGAATGTTTTAGGGCGTTCCTTTGCACCCCCGATGGCGCTTTTGAAGCCTTTTTTAGCCCCGCCCATATTTGCGCCTAAAGTGGCAATTAAATTCAGTCCTAAGAGTATATTTATTGGATCCATACGTCAATTCTCTTAAATATTAATACATCGCAAAATCAAACCTGAATATAATGAAGACGGGTCAATTAGCCAAACAGAAAGGGGGATTTATAATAAACCCCTACATCACTTTATTTTATTAATTTTATTGGATTGTAAGCTCCGATTAGATTATTTTACTATGGAAAGTTATTAATCAGTTTGCGACTTTATGACGTTCATAGCCATGAAACTTAATTTAATTTTATGATAATTCCAGAGCACAAGGTTGAGGAGGTACGCTCCTCGGTAAATATAGTAGATATTATTTCAGAATTTGTTCAGCTGAAGAAAAGGGGCAAAAACTACCTTGGCCTCTGCCCTTTCCACCAGGAGAAAACCCCATCCTTTATCGTAAGCGGCGATAAGCAGATCTACCACTGCTTCGGCTGCCACGCCGGCGGCAACGTCTTTAAGTTCCTCATGGACTATGAAAGCATCTCCTTCGTCGAGGCCGTGCAGGAAATTGCAAAGCGATCAGGCATAAACCTGGACGAAAGCCGGGAGAGTGCCCATACAGAAAAGCAGTCGGAAATGGAGGTGCTCTATGACATTAACACTATGGCTGCACGATTCTTCTCCGGCAACCTCCTGCAGAACCCGATGGGTGAAGCCGCAAGAAAGTATTTTTCTTCCAGGAAAATTAACCTTCAGACTCAGCGCACTTTCGGCCTCGGCTACGCGCTGCCTGAATGGGACAGCTTCCTTAAATTTGCAAAAAGCAACAGCCTGGAGCTCGAAAAAGCACAGATGCTGGGACTAATAGATAAAAAAGAAGGCGGCAACTATTACGATAAGTTCCGCGACAGGATCATCTTCCCCATCTTCTCTCCCAACGGACGCGTAATAGCTTTCGGCGGGCGCATTATGGAGAAAAATCCCGATTTTGCAAAGTACCTGAACTCCCCCGAGTCACCCGTTTACTTCAAGAGAAAAACCCTTTACGGGCTTTTTCACGCAAAGGATGAAATAAGAAAGCTCGATAAAGCCATACTGGTTGAAGGCTACATAGATCTTATCTCTCTTTTTCAGCACGGAATTAAAAATGTCGTTGCTTCCTGCGGAACGGCTCTTACGGAAGAGCAGGCGCAGATGCTCTCGCGCTATACGAAAAATATTGTTGTTTTCTACGATTCCGATGCTGCCGGCATCAAGGCTTCCTTAAGAAGCATTGAAATTCTGGTCAAGCAGGATTTTGACGTTAAAATTGCTGAACTGCCCGAGGGGGAGGATCCCGACTCATATGTTCAGAAGATGGGGCGCCAGGCCTTCGAAGAGGCTATGAAAAGAGCCTTAAACTTTCTTGAGTATCAGACGCTGCAGTATGAAAAGCGTGGGATGTTCAACGATCCCGAAGAGCAGACAAAAGCTCTCCGCGAGCTCATACAGTCGGCTTCCTATGTCAATGACGAACTCAAAAGAAATCTTCTTATCAAGTCGATAGCAAAGAAATTCAATCTCCGCGAAAAGCTTCTTGAAACGGAGCTAGAAAAGCTTAAGAAAACATCCTCTTCACATTCAAGAAGTGAAGGCCAAAGGCAGCATAAAAGCAGTTATTCTCAGAAGAGCGAGATTTTCCCTCATGAAGAAAGCTTCCCCGAAGGCAGTTTCCCCGAAGGCAGCTTCCCCGAAGGCAGCTTCCCCCAAGGCAGTTTCCCCGAAAGCAGTCTCCAGGAAAGCCTTTCCGCCGCCCGGAAATCTGAGGCTCAGCCTCTTACAGAAGAGACCCCGCTTGCGGAAAAGGAAATTATAGCGCTTTTATTTGAAGGGGAAAAGAGGGTAATTAAACTTATTTTTAATCACCTTACGCCGGAGGATTTCACCGAAACCACTTCGCAGCAGCTGGCAGAACTGGTATACGACACTTTCCAGTCGGGCGAGGATATACTGCCCGGAGCCCTGATAGACAAAATTGAGGAAGAGACGTTAAAACAGTTCGTCATTAAAATGTCCATGGAAAAACATACTATCAGCAAAAACTGGGATGAGATCAATCCCGGCGAGGATGAAAGCCAGAGCCTTATGCGCTACGCCAAAGACGCAATTAGGCAGTTCAGACTTTTCAGGATAGACAAAGAACTGAAAATAAATTATAATAGTATTAAGAATTCTGCCGATGAAGGTGAAATAATGCGCCTGATGAAGGCAAATAACTACCTCCTGGAGGAAAAAAAGCTGATTCAGAAGGAAGCTTCAAATTAAAGATTAAGAGAGAGATTTCTGCCCGGATAAAGTGAATAATCTGATTTTTAGGTCAGGTATCTTTAATTGAGAGGAACAAAAGAGAGTTGCATAATCCTAAACTTTATGAAATAAATACCCGCGTTTGGATTAATAAATTTAACAGGCCAGAAGGAAGAAAACCCCTTGAGAGCATCCCCGGCGAGGTTTGGAACGGCCTTTTAGATAAGGGAATTAACATCGTTTGGCTCATGGGCCTCTGGAAAACCTGCCCCTCGGTCATCCCCAAATGCTGCTTTAAGGATTTTCTTGTAAGAAACTACGACAAGGCCTTAAGGGATTGGAAAGACATTGACGTCATAGGCTCCCCTTATGCACTCGACGACTACACGGTTAGTCCGGAGCTCGGAAGCGAGGACAGCCTGATAAACTTAAGGAAAAAGCTGAACAGCATGGGCTTAAAGCTTTTTCTGGACTTTATTCCGAACCATTTCAGCGCGGAATCCCGCCTGCTTAAGACAAATCCGGAAATCTTCCTTCAGGCAGACGAGGATATATTCCAGCGCGACAGCCATACATATTTTAAGCCCGAAGGATCAAATAAAATTTTTGCCCACGGGCGCGACCCCTTCTTCCCTGCCTGGGAGGATACCGCACAGGTTAACTATTTCAGCACTGAGGCTGTGGAATTTATGACTGACCGCCTCCTTCAGATTGCCAAAATGTGCGACGGCGTAAGATGCGACATGGCAATGCTGCCGCTGGAAAATGTGTTCTATAATACCTGGCGGGGCACATTAAGCAAAATGGGGTTCGAAAAACCCGCACGCAAGTTCTGGAAGTATGCAATTGAAAAGGTAAAGAGTAAATACCCCGGCTTCATCTTTATGGCCGAAGCATACTGGGATCTTGAATGGGAGCTCCAGCAGCTGGGCTTCGACTATACCTACGATAAAAAACTCACGGACCGTATTCTGTCGGGCAATGTGCCCGAAATTAAGCTCCACCTTATGGCCGAGACCGATTATCAGAGGAAATCTGTGCGCTTTATTGAAAACCACGACGAGGAGCGATCCTACGCGGTTATGGGCAAAAATAAAAGTCAGGCTGCGGCTGTTATAATAAGCACAATTCAGGGAATGAGATTTTATTTCGACGGGCAGTTTGAAGGCAGAAGAATTAAACTCCCCGTACAGTTAGGGCGCGAACACCAGGAGCGCACAATTCAGTGCATGGCGGATTTTTACGATAAGCTCCTTGGCCTTACAAAGGAGAAAATATTCCAGGAAGGTGAATGGAAGCTTTTGGATGTACTGCCCGCCTGGAGCGATAACGATTCATACAAAAACCTGCTTTCATGGCAGTGGACACTGGGAGAGGAAAAGAGACTCGTTATTGTCAACTTTTCCGAAGTCCACTCGCAGTGCAGAATAAAGCTGGATGTACGGGGCTACGAGGATCACTTTGAAGTAACAGACCTCCTGCACGACATGGAGTACTGGAGAAGCGCAGAGGAGGTCTTTCACACAGGTCTGTTTATAGACTTAAATCCCTGGCAGTGCCACGTTTTCAGATACTGAAGTTTATTTATAGCTTACCGTCCATGCTCCCGGCGCCCAGATGCTGGCCGGATATCCGAGACTTAAGAAAATGGCATCCTTGGGAGAGGGTATAACTCTATTATAGGCAAACATCTTTGTCGCCCAGCCGTTATAATTCATCGAATAGGGCTTAAAATCGGCATCATAAATACTAAGCGCGGTTCCGCAGCAGCAGGCAAAGGTTTTTCCGTCGCTTAAGAATGCAGCTGAAAGTGCATTCTGCCCGCCGGTCTGAATCTTCTTTAGCAGGTTTCCCGTAGAAACTTCAAACTGATAATAGTTCATGCCTGCAGCGGCAGCTAAAACCTGTCCGTCGGGCCTGAAGGCAACAGACTTTACCGAAGGCTCCTGTGTATTGATTACCCTCGAGACCGCCCACCGGGAAGTGTTCCAGAGAACAATTGTGCCGTCGTCACTTGCGCTTGCAAGAATAGATCCATCCCGGCTGAAGGTAAGGGAGTTTAGAGCGAAGGCATGCTTGCTCAATGTTTGGGCGGTGGTCCACGATTTCGTATCAATTATCAGTATATTGTTGCTCTTGGGTGCCACGGCCAGAAAATTGCCGTCGGGGCTGAATTCCAGTGCGTTGATTTGTCCGCTTACACCCATTATTGTCTGCAGGAGCGCCTTTGTTTTCACATCCCATACACAGACCGTGCCGTCTTCACATCCGCCGGCAAGCAGCTGATCGTTCGGACTGAAAGCCATTGCCGTGATGTTCTTATAATTACCATGAATATAACTTCCATAAAAATCAAAGGGAGCCTCCCACAGCTTGATCTCCGAGGTTATATTGGTAGACGACCCGTAGTAGTAATGAGACGTTGCAAGGAGACTTCCGTCATGAGAAAATGCCGCTGCATTGGTCCCTTCGGTTGTAATAACGTCCAGGTATGAAACGAGACCCGGCGTCAGTTCAACCGTCCTTGAGTACAGGCTTGTTGCCATGTCCGTAAATCTGTTTACACGGTAGGAGTAGCCCTTCCCGGGATCCAGACCCGAATCAATATACGTCTTTGTGCCCTTAGGCAGTTTGGCAATTTTTTCAAAGGGTCCGCCGTCAACAGATCTTTCAACATTAAGGCCCGATTCATAACTCCAGGAGTTAGCCCATTGAAGAAGAACCGCAGTGGTGCCGCGGAATGAAACGGTCAGGTTTGGAACGGGCACCTTATAAGCAGATGAAAGAGGATCCAAAGGATTATTAAGCTCAGGGGGTGTAACTTCACTGCACCCTGAAACTGTAATAAGCAGTATTAAAACTGCTGCAGCAAAAAAATGTTTTCTTTCCATAGTTGTGTATTTTCCGGCTCAGTTAAATATCTTGTTTATTGTTAAAGCCCGAGGCTCATACCTATATTAAATGAATTATCAAAAGCTGTTTCCTGCGTAACTGTTAAGCTCCGTCCTGAGGAATGAAAAATCAGGGCATCTATCAGGTTATAGGCATATACCGCAATGAATGCGCCCATGGTAATCTTTTTCGTGCTGTTTGACTTTTTTGCGGCATCATAAGTGCTTAAGACTTTGTTGTGGGCTTCCACAAGTTTTGTATAATAGCCTGGCCTGGAATATTCCGTTTTGGCATCGTCGTACTGTTTGAGTTTATCCTTAAATGAGAGTTCCGAATTAAGCCACAAGAGGCCTGTAAGAAGAGCGCCGGAGAAAATTGCAATGCCCTTTATTTTTGAATTATCCTGGTACTGCCCCAGGCCGGGCACGAAAGTGGATTTTAATAATGCTGCTTTTGAAAAGTAATCGTTTTCAACTTTAATGCTGCTTCTTGTTTCGCCGATGATGAGAAAGTCTTCTTCCACGGGACTATTAAATGAAGGATGGTTTACTTCAACCTTGTGATTGCCGACCTCCAGCTTATAGTTGCTCAGCTGAGAGATTTCCACTTTCTTATCATCTATAAATACCTCAGATCCCTGAGGGGCTTTTGAAAGCGAAAGGTATCCGTACATATATTTCATTACAGCTTTATAGTTATACTGCGTGGGAACCGCATTCATTTCCAGGCTCCAGTCGAAGTAATCCTTGCTTTTAACCGTAATTGTATGGCGGCCAAGAGGAACGTGGACCTTAAGAAGCGGGGCTGTCCCGAGAAGTGAATCCCCCATGAAAACTTCGGCACCCGAAACGGATGATTCCAGGTTTAAGATGGCATATTTCCCGCTAAGTACGCCGAAGACCTCTTTGTAGCCCAAAGCGGAAATTTCCACCTTTTGCGTAACTGTATTAAATGATTCTTTCTTGATCTTGACTTCGTAGGTGCCTGAGGATATTTCTCTTACGGCCAGGGGGGTCCTGCCGTAGAGCTGACCGTCAATATAGACTTCAGCATCCGTTGGGTCGGAGTCAACCAGCAGTTTAACTGCTGAAGATTTGTCTTCAGTTATGAGATCCTGAGCGTAAAGAGGGGCAATGGACAAAGCAACTAATAAAAGGAGTAACACTCTCATATGCGGTCCCGGTTTTTAGAGTTTCTATGGTTTTAGATATTTGTATCAGAACGAAAGAACAGCCGGCTTTTTGAAGCACGTGCTTCCCGGAAGGCCTTAAGAAAAACAGGTCATAAATATATAGGATTTTTCAGAAGGCTGCAACAGTTATGCAGCCCTGTAAATCTCTTAAAGTGAAGATGATTTTCCAGCAATAAAGCCGGTGGCCCAGGCCCACTGGAAATTATAGCCACCTATGATCCCGTCGGCATCCAGAATTTCGCCTGCAAGAAAAAGCCCTTTCTGAATGCGGCTTTCCATGGTCTGGTAGCGCACTTCATCGAGCAGTACGCCTCCGGAGGTAACCTCGGCCTGACGGAAACCCTTTACACCCGTAAATCTTAACTCGTATGCCGTAAAAGTCCTGACTAATCTCCTCATCTCTTCTTTTGAAAGAGAATAAAATTTCTTTTCAGTACTTACTTCCGCAAGACCGAATAAAACATTACAGAGGTTCTGAGGAAGCATTTCCCTGAAGAAGTTCAAAACAGATTTTTCCGAGCTCTGCCTGATCTGACTTTTAAGCAGAACAGAAAGGCTCTCTTCGTTTAATGATGGAATGAAATTAAGTTTAAGCTTCACATTTTCTTTCCTCAGCCTTACAACCTCACGGCTGATGTTTAAGGCTGCAGGACCGCTTATGCCGAAATGTGTAAAAAGAAGAGAGTTTTCAACTTCAATGAGCTTTTTTTCGTTTTGTGTGAGCATGAGCCGTGCCGGAATTGTAATGCCCGAAAGAGAAGTAAGCCCCGGCTCATTTAGAAGAATAGGAGTAAGTGCCGGCATGGGTTCTTTTATGGTATGGCCTAATTTCTTTACAAGGCGGTAGCCCGTTCCGTCACTTCCTGTAGAAGGATACGACATCCCTCCTGTAGTCAGTATCACTTTTTCTGCCTGAAATTTATTGTTCCTGCAGGAGAGGGTAAAACTGCTTCCGTTAAAGTCTATGTCTTCAACTTTAGAGGAAAGAAATATTTTAACCCCCAGTTCCTGTGCTTTTTTAAGAAGCGCATTTAGGACCGAAGAGGCTCTGTCGTCCGACGGGAAGTACTTCCCTCCTGCTTCAAGCTTGAGCTCCACTCCAAGGCGCCTGAAAAACTGAAAGGCGTCTTTATCGCTGAAGGCACGGAGTACATTCTTTATGAAATTTCTGCTCCCCCCGAAAAAGTTATCGGGAGTGACAGTCTCGTTTGTCACGTTGCAGCGGGAGCCTCCCGACATAAGTATTTTTGTTCCCAACCTCGAGCTGCCTTCAAGAAGGGCTACACTCTTCAGCCCCGCCTCAGAGGCCGATATTGCGGCCATAAGTCCTGCCGCCCCGCCGCCCACTATTACTAATTTATATTTTTCCATTTCTTCTATTGTAATCTGCCGGATTCAAAATAAGTTATAAAAATAATTTGATTAAATTATCAATTTATCGTAAGATTTACATTAAATATTACTTAACAATTTACAGTTAAAATATGAAAATGATAAATGGCATTGCCGTTTTTGAAGACGGCCACAAGAACAATAAACCGTTAGTGTTTATTCACGGATTCCCTTTCGACCACACCATGTGGCGTAATCAGGTTGAATTCCTGAAACAGAACTATTACTGCATAACTTACGACATACGCGGGCTCGGACAGAGTGAGCCGGGCGACGGGCAGTATACAATAGATGGCTTTGCAGATGACCTTTTTCAGATTATAGACGAACTTAAGCTGATTAAACCTGTCATCTGCGGACTTTCCATGGGCGGATACATCGCCTTAAGAGCCCTGGAGCGCGATCAGGCACGCTTCGGCGGAGTTGTTCTCATGAGCACAAAAGCCCAGGCTGACGACAACGCGGGAAAACTCAAAAGGGCCGAGGGAATCAAAAAAATAAATTCCCGGGGAATTGAAGAGTTCATTGCGGGTTTCGTTCCCAACTGCTTTGGCGATATCGCACAGACGGAGATGAAGGATATGTATGAAGACACCCTCCAGAAATCGATGAAATCCAGCCCTGCGGGGGTTAAAGGCTGCCTGCTTGCAATGGCCGGACGGACAGATACAGACACTTTCCTGGAAAAGATTGAAATTCCGGCGCTCGTTCTCCCGGGCTCGATCGACAAACTCATTCCGGCAGATGTAATGCGCAGAATGTCAGAAAAGATAAAGGATTCGGAATTTGCGGCCGCTCCAAGAGCCGGCCACCTTACGCCCCTTGAAAACCCGGATTTTGTCAACGACGTTCTGGCGGGATTTTTAAACAGAAGAATTAAATAAAGCGATAGTCAGAAATGCATCATAAAAATGACCAGACCCAAGCTTCAGCTTGGGGTTTAGGATATTTCCCCTGAATAGCCACGAGCTTCAGCTCGTGGATTAAAAGCAAAAAAAATTTTGGGCTTTAGCCCCCGATTGTCCGCCGAAGATCTGGGGCTAAAGCCCAGGGGGTTGTTTTGAACATGGGTCCACGACCTGAAGGTCGTGGCTATTCAATATCAGATAATTTTAGTGGAACACCACACTGTAATCTTTGAGGCGGCCGTCTTTATACTCAAATTTTGCGCTGAAGAACTTTCCCTCAAGCATCCATCCAATGAAGGTTTTATCCCCTTCCCATAAGTTGAGGTCAAAGAGTTCATCATTTGGAATCCATTTTAAGACACCCTCATCTGAATCTATCATCTCCCCTTCAAACTTATCGGCGCTGTAGACAAAAACGTACCAGTCGTCAACGCCGTCAAAAAGAGGAAACGTTATAAAGCCGTGCAGTCGGGGAGAGACAATCTTAAATCCCGACTCTTCCAGAACCTCACGTATGACGCACTCCTCCGGGGTTTCCCCCGTTTCAAGTTTACCGCCCAGGCCGTTCCATTTGCCTTCGTGCATGTCGTTTTGTTTTTTGATCCTGTGCAGCATGAGCGTGCTGCCGTTACGCTTAAGGTAACACAAAGTAGCTAGTTTCATCTTTTACCGGTATTATCTTTGTTATCCTTCATTAACAAAATTCTTACCTGGTCAGTTCGCTTCCCAGATAGCGGTCTTCTTTCAGGTAATTATTCACATAATCCTTTACGCCCTCTTCAAGAGAAGTTAAGGGTTTGGTGTAGCCGGCCTCAATTATTTTGGCAAGATTTGCCTCTGTAAAGTACTGGTACTTGTTTCTTAAGACTTCGGGCATATCTACGTATTCAATCCCGGGCTTCATATTAAGGGCGCTGAAGATGGCATTAACAAGGTCGTTCCAGGTTCTTGCCTTACCGGAGCCTACATTATAGATACCATTTTTATCCCTGTTCTCAAGGAAAAAAATCACCATATCGACAACATCCTTAACGTAAACAAAGTCGCGCATCTGCTCGCCGTCTTTATACTGAGGGTTATACGACTTAAAGAGTTTTACTTTTCCTGTTTCCAGTATCTGACCGTAAGCCTTATGGATGACGCTGCGCATATCGGCCTTATGATATTCATTAGGGCCGTAGACGTTAAAGAATTTGAGGCCAGCGATCTTATCCAGAACCTTCATTCTCTTTGCCCAGAGGTCGAACATATGCTTTGAGTAGCCGTACATGTTAAGGGGTTCCAGCTTCTGGAGTTCCTGTTCGTTGTCGTCATATCCCTTCGTTCCGCTGCCGTATGTTGCAGCCGAAGATGCATAGATAAATCTTGCCTTGCGGGGCAGGCAGTACTTAACGAGCTCTGTAGTATATCTGTAATTGTTCTCCAGGAGGTAGTCGGCATCTTTTTCCGTAGTAGAGCTGCAGGCGCCCATGTGAATAATGGCTTCTATGTTAAAGGGCACATTGTCTTCCATAATCCTGTGCAAAAAATCCTTCTTGTGAAAAAAGTCGCGGTATTTAAGGCCCACAAGGTTCTTCCACTTCTCCCCTGTTCCAAGGGAATCGACAACAATTATATTTTCATGGCCCATCTCGTTCAGGCGCCAGATGATTGCGCTTCCGATAAAACCGGCGCCGCCTGTAACAACTATCATAATACTTTTCTCCGAAGTTATTAAGCCGGACAGAGTAAACTTCCGGCATTTATTACAAATTCAATCCGGGTTAAACTCCCGGAAATCATAAAATTCTGGTTTTTAATTGAGGTCTAATTTAACTATATTATTACACCTTTTCAAAAAAGATATATATTTTCACATTTAATTTAAGAAAGATAAAAACTGCCTGATGCCTGATAATTTCAAGTATATTTCAGAACTGCTGAAGAAAAGAATACTTGTGCTTGACGGGGCTATGGGAACAATGATCCAGCGCCATAAACTGGAAGAGTCTGATTTCAGAGGTGAAAGATTTAAGGACCATTCCCACGACCTCAAAGGAAACAACGACCTGCTCTGTCTCACGCAGCCTGAAATAATAAAAAATATACACAGGGCCTACTTTGAAGCAGGCTCAGATATCGTTGAGACGAATACTTTTAACAGCACTTCCATCTCCCAAAGCGATTATAAAACCGAACACCTGGTCTATGAATTAAACTATGCCGCAGCCAAACTGGCTAAGGAAGCAGCAGAGGAATTTACAGAAAAAGATCCCTCAAAGCCGAGATTTGTTGCGGGATCCTTAGGGCCTACAAACAAGACAACGTCCCTTTCTCCCGACGTGAATGATCCGGGCTACCGCGCCACTTCATTCGAAGAACTTGCCGGGGCTTACCTGGAACAGATAAAGGCTCTTTCGGATGGCGGCGTTGACCTTCTGCTTATTGAAACGGTATTTGATACGCTTAACTGCAAAGCCGCAATTTATGCCGTTGAAGAGCACAGAAAGCAGTCCGGCAGGGAAATACCTGTCATGATCTCCGGAACCATAGTCGACCAGAGCGGCAGAACCTTATCGGGCCAGACCACAGAAGCTTTCTGGACGTCGGTCTCACATACAAAAAATCTCTTGAGTGTAGGACTCAACTGCGCCCTGGGCTCAAAACAGATGCGCCCCTTTATAAAGGAGCTCTCACAGATTGCCGGATGCTATATCAGCCTTTATCCTAATGCCGGACTTCCGAATGAATTCGGAGGCTACGACGAAACGGGAGGCGATATGGCGCGTGTGCTTGAGGATTATGCGAAAGAAGGCTTTATAAATATTATAGGCGGCTGCTGCGGCACTACACCCGAGCATATAAAGGCAATTTCGGAAGCTGTAGTTAAATTAAACCCCAGGCAAATACCCAATATCGAACCTTATTTAAGGCTTAGCGGACTTGAACCCCTTGTTGTAAGACCGGAGAGCAACTTTGTCAACATAGGCGAAAGAACAAACGTTACCGGTTCAAAGAAATTTGCCCGCCTTATTCTCTCAGACGATTATGAAGCGGCCCTTGCCGTTGCACGCCAGCAGGTCGAAGGCGGAGCACAGGTGCTGGATATAAATATGGACGAGGGACTCCTCGATTCAGAAAAAGCCATGACGAGGTTCCTTAACCTTATTGCCAGCGAACCCGACATTGCAAAACTTCCCATTATGATCGACTCTTCAAAGTGGTCTGTCATTGAAGCCGGCCTTAAGTGCGTTCAGGGAAAATCGATCGTTAACTCCATCAGCATGAAAGAAGGCGAGGAGAAGTTCAAAGAGTATGCACGCAGGGTCCTCCAGTACGGAGCCGCTGCGGTCGTTATGGCATTTGATGAAAAAGGACAGGCTGATACACTCGAAAGAAAAATTGAAGTCTGCACAAGAGCCTATAAGATCCTGACCGAGGAGGTTGGTTTCCCGCCGCAGGATATTATTTTCGATCCGAACATACTTACCGTGGCTACCGGAATTGAGGAGCACAATAACTACGCCGTTAATTTCATCGAGGCCGTGCGTTACATTAAGCAGCACCTCCCCTTGGCCAAGGTAAGCGGAGGCGTAAGCAACCTATCGTTTTCCTTCCGCGGCAACGACCGCGTGCGCGAGGCCATGCATTCGGCTTTCCTTTTTCACGCCATAAAGGCGGGGCTAGATATGGGAATAGTTAATGCCGGACAGCTTGAGGTTTATGAGGAAATACCAAAAGACCTTCTTGAGCTGGTTGAAGACGTTATCTTAAACCGCAGGCCCGATGCCACAGAAAGGCTCGTAGCATTTGCCGAGCAGATCAAGCAAAAGGACAAGTCCGAGGTAAAGGAAGAAGCCTGGCGGGAAGCTCCTGTAGAAGAAAGGCTTAAACACGCGCTTATTAAGGGAATTGTCGACTATATTGAGCAGGATACCGAAGAAGCCCGATTGAAGTTCTCCAGCCCCCTCCAGGTAATTGAGGGTCCCCTCATGGCGGGAATGAATGTGGTCGGCGACCTGTTCGGCTCCGGCAAAATGTTCTTACCCCAGGTGGTTAAAAGCGCCCGCGTTATGAAAAAGTCTGTTGCATATCTTATCCCCTATATTGAAGCCGAAAAGGCCAATAACCCAAGTCCCAGAGCCGCAGGCAAAGTCCTGATGGCAACAGTCAAGGGCGACGTGCACGACATCGGTAAAAACATTGTGGGCGTTGTGCTAGGATGCAATAACTATGAGGTTATTGATATGGGCGTAATGGTGCCCACTTCACGGATAATAGAGGCGGCAGTAAAAGAAAATGCCGACATTGTTGGCCTTAGCGGACTTATTACGCCGTCATTGGACGAGATGACAGAAGTGGCAAAGGAAATGGAGCGCCAGGGTATGAAGCTCCCTCTTTTAATTGGAGGAGCCACAACTTCAAGAATTCATACAGCTGTAAAAATTGCACCCAGTTACTCCGGCCCCGTCATTCATGTGCTCGATGCCTCCAGGAGCGTCCCGGTTGTAAACAGCCTTCTTAATCCTGAAACGCGCGGTCAGTTCGCAGAACAGATTAAGCAGGAATACAACCATTTAAGAGAAGACCACCAAAAAAGGCAGGAAGCTAAAAATTATATCTCTATTGAGGATGCCAGACGTAATGCCCTTAAGTCAGACTGGCAGACGGTTCCGGTTAAAAAACCTAAGTACCTGGGGTTAACAGTCCTTGAAGACTACAGCATTTCCGAACTCAGGAAATATATAGACTGGACCCCCTTCTTCCAGGTCTGGGAATTAAAAGGCAAGTATCCTCTGATATTTGAAAACGCGGATTACGGAACGGAAGCCCGAAAGCTCTTTGACGACGCAAACAGTATGCTGGACATGATCATTGAACGCGGTCTTCTTAAGGCCCAGGGCGTCTTCGGACTCTTCCCGGCCAACAGCACCGGTGACGACATAGAGGTCTATGCCGATGAAAGCCGCACCGGCGTCCTTACGGTTTTCCACAGTCTGCGCCAGCAGGGATTAAAAACCGGCGGCAGCCCGAACCTTGCGCTTTCGGACTTTATTGCTCCGAAGGATTCGGGCGTTCACGATTACATCGGGTCTTTTGCCGTTACGGCCGGAGTGGGAATTGAATCTTTAATTGAGAAATTCCAGCATGAGCACGACGACTATAGCGTTATTATGGTTAAAGCCCTGGCAGACCGTCTGGCTGAAGCTTTTGCCGAACATCTGCATGAACTGGTAAGAAGAAAATACTGGGGATATGCAAAAGAAGAAAACCTCACAAACGAGGATCTTATAAAAGAAAACTATACCGGCATCAGGCCCGCTCCGGGTTACCCGGCACAGCCTGATCATACGGAAAAAAGGATCCTGTTTAACCTTCTGCAGGCAGAGGCCAGTACTCAAATCCGTCTTACTGAAAATATGGCCATGTATCCTGCAGCTTCAGTCAGCGGACTCTACTTTGCACACCCCGGGGCAAAATACTTTAATGTGGGCAAGGTCTCGCGCGACCAGGTCGTGGACTATCATAAGCGTAAAGGAATGAGTCTTAAGGAAATGGAAAAGTGGCTCTCCCCTATTCTTAATTATAACGGAGAATAAGAAGTAGGTAGGACGTAGTATGTAGGAAAGAGGCCCTTGAAAAAGGGCTTCTTTTGTTTCAGGCCGAATTAAGGAGCACTTCTTTCTGCAGAAGACCTTCCTTTAATATGTTTAGCACGGCTGACTCTTCCGTATTAAGTCCGAAGGGTGAAGTGTCTGGATTTTGGGAGGCTTTTTCCATATAGTTAAAAAGAGAGTTATCCATATATGCTGAAATTACTTCAGGATGGATGTAATACTTTCTCGATACCGAAGGCGTATTGTTAAGAGCACTGGCGACTTTTTTAATTGCCTGCACAAGGTTTTTCTGCTTGTCCTTTTCAGCCTCGGCAGATCCAAGATCAAACAACTCCTTTGCAGCCCTTACCGTACCGCCCCAGGTTCTGAAATCCTTGGCTGTAAAATCCTGATTGATAACTTCCTTCAAGTAGCTGTTCACGTCGGCCGACTCGACCGACTGGCGCTTACCCTCTTCATCCAGGTATTGGAAAAGCTGCTGGCCGGGAAGTTCCTGGCACTGCCTGACAAGTCTGGCCAGGCGCCTGTTTGCAACGTCCACCTCCCACTGTTTTCCGCTTTTACCCTTAAAGATAAATTTAACTTTTGAGCCGTTAAGCTCCATATGTTTATTGCGCAGGGTTGTAAGTCCGTAGGAATCGTTCTGCTTTGCGTACTCATGGTTTCCTATTCTGATCAGGGTTTCCTCAAGGAGTCTTACAAGAATAGCCATTACTTTTTCCCTCGGGAGTCCGTGACGTCTTAAGTCCTCGTCGACGCGCGCGCGAATAAGGGGAAGGCTTTCGCCGAAGCGGATCATAAGGTTGAACTTGTTTGTGTTGCGTATATCTTCCCACTCTGCGTGATAGATATACTGTTTGCGCCCTTTCTGATCGCGCCCCGTGGCCTGAATATGCCCATTTGAGTAAGGGCAGATCCAGACATTTGTCCATGCAGGAGGGATGACCAGGGCTTCAATTCTATTTATATGTTTAGTGTCAGAAAGTTTATTACCGTTTTTATCGAGGTAAATAAAGCTCTTACCCTGTCCTTTCCGGCTGAAGCCGGGATCCTCATCGGTCACGTAGCGCAATCCAGCGGCCTCTGCCGCCTCCACGGGTTCGGTTACAATAAGGGTTTCCAGCTTTTCGTTTATTATTTCTTCGAGCGCGCTGCTATTCTTCATAAAATCATTCCTTATTAAGGCACATTAATTATAACGTCGTATCTGGTCAATAAGTTTTCAATGGGGGAGAAGGATTTTTATTTTTCTTTGAATAGCCGCGAGCTTCAGCTCGTTATGAATGATCTTTCCCCTGAATAGCCGCGAGCTTCAGCTCATGATGAATGATCTTTCCCCTGAATAGCCAGCGAGCTTCAGCTCGGGGTGAATGATCTTTCCCCTGAATAGCCACGAGCTTTAGCTCGTGGATTACGCGATCCCCCTCCCGTTTGGGCTTTAGCCCCAGATTCCCGGACGGAGGATCTGTGGCTAAAGCCACGGGTTATTTGATTCATTTGTCCACGGCCTGAAGGCCGTGGCTATTCATCTGAGAAAAGCCGGCTAAAGCCGGTTTCAATTGAATAGCCGCGAGCTTTAGCTCGGGGTGAATGATCTTTCCCCTGAATAGCCACGAGCTTTAGAGACTGTGTGAAAATAGGCATAGAAAATCTGGTAAAATATGATTATGATATGCTCATGACCTATGAATAAGGATTAAGAGACTATGGCACACGAGAGATTCAAAAAACCCGTAATAGAAA
>DATAKL010000073.1:0-23799 GCA_036261625.1 Ignavibacteriales bacterium
AGAAGGAGCAGACTTCTTCTGCCGCATCAGAGGCTATATCTCTTCAGCCAGGAAGCAGGGCCTTAATGTCTTTGATGCACTTTTATCCGCTTTTAAGGGAAAACCCCTTCTAAATTTCTAATTTCTACTGAGTAGTAACGATTATTTTATATAGATGCAGTTGTTTTACTTAACTGAAAATTCGGAGTTTATATAGCTATAAAGCTTTGTGCTGCGCCTCCGGGCTGCTGTTAACTTGTTTGTAAAAGAATTCAGAGGGATATCATGATCACTTTTTTGGGAATGGGAGTAGTTGCCGTCTGGTTTTCAGTGGAGGCAAAAAAAACCGGCAAAAGCGCAGTATTATGGTTTTCAGTTGGACTGCTCCTTTATCTTTTTATGGGCTTTATTTTCCTGGTTGTAAGTGAGAGATTCATTCTGAGAGACATTTCAGTTGAAGACGCTTTCAGTGTTCGGTGGGGGAAAGTACTTCTTGAACTTGTAAGTATGATTTTAATTTTGGGGACGGGCTTTCTGATTCAGAACAGGTTTCTTAAGCCGCAGGGCCTCCGCCGAAGAACTGAAATAACTAAAAAAGCCGCTTTATAACTATTCGGCTCTTTATAGCTATGCATCTCTTTATAGCTATGCGGCTTTTAATAATCTGAAAATAAAAGCAGTTTATTTAGCCGTTCTTCTGAAAACATAAAAATAATAATGTACAAAACCGTGCGGCAAAAAGGACCTGGGAAGAATGGAGTTCCTGCGGTTCTTGTTTGCAGATGAAGTTAAGTAAATACCAGAGGTGGCCCAGAACGGGAAAATTAAAAGAATCCGTGCTTAGAAAGTAGTGCAATAAATTAGGTACTAAATAATATTTTACTTTTGACAATAAAATATTTTTATTTGCCCTTATAGTAATAAACAGCAATGTACATTAGTTAAGGAAAGGAAAGTTCAATGAAAAGAAATGCTACATTCCCTAAAATGAATAACTTTTACATGGTAATAATATTTGCGTTAGTTATTCTTTGCACAAAGCTTATATATTCTTATCCGAACGGCGTCAGCGGCTATACGCTCAAATCAGGTACTACGGGCTGCTACTGCCACGGCAGCTCAAGCAGTACTGTCACCGTTGCAATCAATGGCCCTTCAACACTTAAAACAGGCGAGACCGGCAATTATACCGTCACAATCAGCGGCGGCTCAGGAACAGCCGTAGGGACCGATATAGCTGCCTCAAACGGTACACTTGCCAATGCCGACAATAACCTGAAAGTGTTAAACGGCGAGCTGACACAAACTTCTGCAAAATCTTTCTCCGGCGGAAAGTACATTTTCAGCTTCAAGTATACCGCGCCATCTGCACCCGGGACACAGACACTCTATTCCAACGGTGTGAGTACAAAACCGCAGTGGAACTTCGCTCCGAATTTTACGGTGAATGTACAGGATGGTGCAACCGGAGTGAAGGATCAGGAAGAAAAGCCTCAAAGCTACGGCCTTGAACAGAACTATCCCAATCCCTTTAATCCTGCTACCGTTATAAGCTATCAGCTGCCAAAAGAGAGTGTTGTTAAACTGGCAGTGTATAATTCAATCGGAGAGGAAGTAAGACGTCTTGCTGACGGCCTGCAGGAAGCCGGTAATCATTTCGTTTCATTTGACGGCTCAAACCTTACCTCCGGCATATACTTCTATTCAATTGAAGCAAAATCGCGCGACGGCAATGAAACATTCAGATCTGTAAAAAAGATGGCTTTACTTAAATAATTCTCTGCAGAGAATCAGGAGCCTGAAAGGGTTCCTGGTTCAACTGCTTCAAATAATCCGGTTCTGTAAAAGTGATAAGGAAGGTGTTATTCCTGTGCAGAAAGTGTTCCCGTGTAGAATTTATAAAAATCGCGTTTTATTTCCTCTCTTACTCTCCGGAATTCAGAAAGTTTCTCCTCGTCGGTTCCTTTAGCATCGGCAGGATCATCGAAACCTATGTGTAGCATGCTTATAACTTTTCCGGTAAAGACAGGGCAGGTTTCCCGCGCGTTGCCGCAGACAGTAATAACATAGTCGAACTCATCATCAAGGAACTCATTAACGCTCTTGGGGCGGGCGGAACTGATGTCTATTCCTTCCTCCGCCATAACTTTAACTGCATATGGATTCACTCGCTCTGCAGGAAGAGTTCCGGCTGAAAACACCTCCAACACGGGGTCAAACGATTTCAGGAATGCTTCGGCCATCTGGCTGCGGCAAGAATTGCCTGTACAAAGAATCAGTACTTTTTTTTTCATCTTCTATGGTAATTAAGATTATTACATCATGAAATTTATAAAGCGAGGGGACTATTGTCAAGCACTTCAGCTTTATCCCGCAACTTTATCCATTGAAAAGAATACGTAATACTTTTTATTTCTAAGAAGTCTCCCAATAAAAAGGAATTGGAAATGAAGGTATGCAATATAAGTGAGAGCATGATCGGCCGTGCCGTAATTTTAGTGGAAGCAGACGACTTCCCGGTCTATAACGGAATGCTGGGGTGGGTTGAAGCAGATGAAAAGTATGGACTTGTCTTCAATCCTGCAGTAAACAAAATGCCTAATAAGGGGAAATCACTTCTGACAATTCCTCTAAAACCCGACGACATAATAGTATTTGTTGAGTAACCGGTCTTTTCTGAACTTCGAACCTTTAATTTTGAACCTCGAACCATTTTTCTTATCTTTGCAAAAAAAAAGATAATATGACTTTTTCAAAGACTACCGAATATGCCCTCAGGGCTCTTACACTTATGACTGAAAAGCCGGAAGAACTCCTTTCGGCCGATTACCTGCACAAGGAGCTGAAAATACCTAAAAAGTACCTACAGCGCCTTTTAACCGACCTTTCAAAAAGCGGACTCATTGAAAGCGTAAGAGGGAAGTACGGCGGATATAGGCTCGGCAGAACGAGCAGCACTATTTTTCTTTCCGAAGTAATTGAAGCTGTTGAAGGCTTTAAGAGGGAACCTACTTGCTTCTTCGGCTTCGGCGAGTGCATCCATACCAGCCCCTGCGCAATGCACGATGTCTGGGCTAAATCCCAGAATGATATCATTAGGGTCCTTTCAAATACAAGCCTGTCACAGCTAATTAAGTAAAATTTAAAATATATAAATCTTGACTTTTTTACTTTTAATTGCTACATATGGGTGGTAATTAAAATGATCACTAAACAACAGGGGATAAAAAAATGGTCGATTCTAATACTGTACTTACCGGACAGACATTTGCCTATACCTTCTACGTGCTGGCCATAATGGCCCTTATGGGGTGGTTTGCCTATAAAGTGACGCGTACCGAAGTAACAGGCAGGGAAATTAAACCTGTGTTTTTCTATTCATTTGTGGGGCTACTGGTGTTTCTGGGGGTTTCACTCCATATCATTACTCACGAGACAATACCTTGGAAAAAGATGGACCTCGACCGTGCAGAAATCAAAGCCGACAGGGAATACAATATTTCCATGGGAGATCACAAATTCAGCCTTCCCGAGGCTAAGTTAACCTTCAGAAAAAATGAAAAGGTAAGATTTAATGTCACCTCAAACGACCTGACTTATGGGTTTGGTCTTTTCAGACAGGATAATTCCATGGTCTTTCAGATGCAGGTGCTGCCGGGACATGTAAATGACATTCTCTGGCAGTTCGACAGACCCGGGGTCTATTCAATCCGCTCTACAGAATACTCAGGCCCTAAGGGAATCAACATGATTTTGAGAGATGTAGTTGAAGTTACAGATTAAAACATTTATCAACTAAACGGAATATCAACTATGAGCTTTATAAACACATTAACCAATGGGAAAGGATGGACACTTAAGGCCGATTCCTTAAATCAGATGCAGAAACTTACTCTGCGCTTTGTTGTAGTGGGACTTGTATATTATCTGTTTGCCGTTGTCGAAGGCATGATCATGAGAGTCTATGAAATAACTCCCTTGCCGCAGGTGAGCGAGTCGCAGTTTTTTGCAATCATGACTGCGCACCCCTTAGTCGGAATCTTCGGATCCACTTACTCGATTGTCTTCGGAGCATTTATATTCCTGGTGCCGTTTCTGATGAAAAAGCCGCTCTGGAGCGTTAAACTCGGAAACTGGACCATGGGACTTATCGCTGTGGGAACATTCATTTTCTGGTTTTCAGGTTTTGTATCCCATTACTCTCCTTTGTACACGCTTTACTGGCCTCTGCCGGCCGACTTTTCGCAGTTCAGCGTATGGGGCGGAACATTCTTTATTCTTGGAATTGCGCTTGTGATGGTGGGAACGATATTTTTTGTCGTCAATATTTTTAAGACAATTACCTATACCCCGGAAGGCTGGGAGCACCAGCCCTCGGGTGAACTTCTTAAATCGGCCCTGGGCTTAAGCGGATTTAAGAACCTTTTCAGAAAAGAGAAGAAAGAACACCTGGTATCACTCCCCGTTGCGGCAATTGCAAGAGGAAGCGTCGATACACTCCTGAACGCCGGAATTATAACCTTTACCGGCGTGCTTATTCTGGTATATATGGTTGCAGCCCTTTTGGGATACAATCTTAAGGACTCGGCTGTTGATGCATTGCTTTATAAAAACTGGTTCTGGTGGGGCCTTGATTTAATTGCCGACGGACTGGTTCTTATATTTGTAGCCGGAACGTGGTACCTCCTGGCTACCTTAATTACAGGCAAAAAGCTTTTTATGGAAAACGCCGCACGCGGGGCTCTCTTCATTGAGATGGTCGTCTCTTGGGTCGTATGGTCGCACCACCTGATGTCCGATCAGGCACAGCCCGGCATACTGAAGATACTTTCGGGTGAAATGGTAACGGCTTTTGAACTGATTACTCAGGGGCTTGCATTCTTTATAACTCTTGTAACGCTCTGGAGCGCTAGGCCGCTTAAGATGACGCATCCCCTCAAGTTCCTCCTGGGCGGGCTCCTTGGTTTTGCCCTTGCCGTTCCTGCCGGAATCATGCAGGCCGACCTTGGCTTGAACAGGATACTGCACAACACGCAGTGGATCGTTGGTCCTCACGTTCACGTTGCCGTGCTTGTTGGTCTTACAATGACCCTTTACTCGGCAATTTATCTTTTGCTCCCCATACTTACAAACGGCGCAAAGCTTTACAGCGACAGGCTTGCAAACTTCCATTTCTGGTCTCACCTTCTGGGCGGAATAGGAATGGGCGCCTTCATGGGCATGGCGGGCTTAAGAGGCATGCTCAGACGCACAATTTACTTTAATGGTGAGTACAATATCTATATGGTGCTGGCGGCTTTGTCCGGAATGCTTCTTCTTTTTGCATTTCTTGCATTCCTTTATAATATTGTTATGACGCTTGGGCTTAAAGGCCTGCTTGGAATATTTACCCCGGCAAAGGTCGAAGAGGAAAAAGAAGAAATGGTTCCTGAGAATGCATAAGCAATATTATTCAATTATGCCCGCTTCGGATCACATCCAAAGCGGGCTTTTTATTTTTATAAAACACCACTTCATCTCCAGTTTAATAATGTATACTTTTCCGGAATAGTTTGTAGCTCAAAGAGGTCACTTGGCGCAACTCTACCCTTAAAATTAATTATTTGCGGAAATTTTCCCCGGCACGGAATATGTGTTATCATATTCAGACTGTGATTAAAAAGGGGACAACTATGAAAGCCGTCTTGCTGTTTCTATCGGGGATATTCCTCTTTGCAGGATGCAATAATCTATGCACCGATGTTAACCCGCCTCCACCGGGAAAAGATGAAACCGACTTTAATTATACCATACCGGGCGAACTGTTTTATTATCCGAACGAATTCTGGATTTCACTGGACCATACTGTCACCGTCTCCGGTGCAGAAATGTCGATCATGTTTTTCTACTTGACCGAGGAACCCGATACGAGTTATAATGTAACTCTCTGGATTGCCTATGAAGGCGGCCGCATGGGCGATGATATGATAGAGTTCAACACAAAAGACCCTGCTAACCCGTATTATGTCAGCCTGTGGAACGGCGCACGCGTGGCATTTGAAGATCTTTCAATAAAACGAAACAAAATAAAAGTGAAGGTCAGTTTAACTTATCCAGATCCAGATCCTCCGCCTTGCAATCCGGTATAAGTTATCAGCTTATTTGTTACTCTTGTAAAAATAAATTAAATTCCCAGAAGAATATTTCCCGAAAACGGCTCCCGTCACCATATATATTATATAGAGGCACATAAAAATTTTATGTGCTGTAGCTAAATCTTTTTAGTTGTCCCTGTTTACTGAATAAATCCAAGAGGTACAGCATGAAACTTCTAAGAGCCATTTCAGTATTAATTCTTCTTTCTACATATGCCTTCTCTCAGGAGGGCAGCCAGGTCCAGAACTTTGTTTCTGATTCCCGGGTTAATTGCCATGCTCTTGAGGGCTGTTACCTCTGGCTCGGTACAAATAATTATCTCTCCAGATTCAACACGCTTACAAAAGAAAGTGAAATCTTCTTAATTGGCAATAGTATCTATTCCGTTGCTATAGATAAGCTTGGGAATAAATGGGTAACGCATAATAAGGGGGTTTCTGAATATAACGGCCTGGAATGGATACATTACAATAAGTCTAATTCCGGACTGCCTGAAAATCAAATAAGTGCTGTTGCTATTGATAAAGAAGGGAATAAGTGGTTTACCTCTTTTGACAGCGGATTGGTAAAATTTGACGGCAAGATCTGGACAGTATATCACCCATGGCCTGATAAAAAAAGAAATTTTCGTAAACTTGTCATTGACAACCTGGGGAATAAATGGGTGAAAGTAATTGATGAAGATCCCTATTATAACCCAAAAGGACTGGCAAAATTCGACGGAAAAAGCTGGACACTGTATGATACTACAAATTCCTCACTTAAAAGCAATTATACAGGCGATATTATTCTGGATGAACCAGGAAACTTATGGGTGGGATCTGACGGGGGGATTGCTAAATATGATGGACAATCCTGGTCATTTTACCAAAACAATTTCTTCAAAAGGTTATTCGCGGATGTCCTGGATAATTATATCTATGCCATTCGAATCGATAAGCAGGGCAATCAATGGTTCGGAACTTCCTTCGGACTGGTAAAATTTGATGGAAGTAACTGGGAGGAAAAAACTTATGAAAATATTCCGGGTTTTGCTGATAAAAATATTCATGATATAATGTTTGATTCCCTTGGAGGCATGTGGATCGATTCAGAGGGGGGATTCGTAAAGTTTGATTTGCAGGGCTGCACAAGATATCTTACCTGTAATTCTCCCGTGAAATCAGGCGCAGTATATTCAATTGCAATTGATACCATGCAGAATAAGTGGTTCGCTTTTGCCGAAGGGCCTTATAAATATGACGGTAAGAACTGGACCTTATTTGACACACTGATTTCCGGATCACCAATTAATAGAGTGGTGGAAATAAAAGTTGATCCGGGTGGGAATTTATGGTTTAGAACATGGTCAAATTTAATAAAATATGATTATAAAAATTTTAAGGTATATAAAGCTTCAGATTTTGGACTGACCGGCAGAAAGTTTATTTCTTTTGCTTTTGACCATCAGGGAAACAAATGGTTTGGGACTGACAGCTGCGGAGTTATTAAATACAACGACAGCACATGGACTGTTTTTGATCGGTCAAATTCCCGTCTGCCGGGAAATCATGTTTCTCTGATCGGTATAGACCTGGAAGGGAATAAATGGTTTAAGACTGAAAATGGCCTGGGCAATTATAATGATAAAGACTGGAAAATCTACGATATAAATCACGGATTGCCAAGCTATTCCGTATACTCAATGGCTTTTGAAAGGGGAGGGATCTGCTGGTTTGGAACCGGCGAAGGGCTCTCAAAGTTTGACGGGCAAAACTGGAGTCTTTACAATACCTTAAATTCCGGACTGCCGTATAAGGTGATTAATACTATTTTTATTGATAAGCAGGGGCATAAGTGGATAGGAACAGATCAGGGCCTTGTAAAATTTGACGGACAGAACTGGAAGGTTTTCAATACTTCAAACTCCAGGCTGCTGAATAACAAGGTTTATCCAATTGCTTTCGATTCAGCTGGAGGTAAATGGATCGGAACCTGGGGCGGCGGAATTCTGACATTCAATGATGAAGAGGATATAGTTGGAAACATTAAAGAACATAAAATTCTTTCACCTGAAAAGTTTTCTCTTGGCCAGAACTACCCTAATCCCTTTAACCCGTCAACAAAGATCTCTTTTGCGATCCCTGAAGGCAGAATTGTAAAACTTACAATTTACGACATACTGGGAAAGGAAGTCTCTTCACTTGTAAATGAATATAAACCTGCCGGAAGCCATACGGTGCAGTTTAATGCTTCACAGCTCCCAAGCGGAATATATATATATACAATCCGGGCTGGGGAGTTCAGCGCTTCAAAAAAACTTTTGCTGATTAAATGAATTGCAGATATTAAACCTTAGAGCTGAAAATGAAAAGCTTGTTTATACTTTGCGCCCTGTTTGTGCTCCTGCAGGGAGCTCTTTATGCGCAGAAAGGTAAATCAAACCCCTGGCATCCGGATACACTGCGCGTGTTTTCACTCTTACAGAACTATCCCGATCCATTCAATTCATCCACAACTATCAGCTTTTCTGTTAAGCAGGACGGCCCTGTCAGGCTCTCAGTCTATAATATACTTGGCAGCAGGGTTGCCGTAATACTGGAAGCCTACAAGACTGCCGGAGATTATTCTATAAAATATAATGGTGATAATCTGCCCGGCGGAGTCTATTTCTATAAACTTGAATCCGGCGGCCTAATACTAACAAAAAAGTTTATCCTTCTTAAATAACCTCACAATCAGCTTATTTTAGCGCTAAGGCAGGCCGGGAAAGGGAAAATTCTTTAAAAAATAAATAATTTTGAGAAATTTTTCCGCAAAAGCTGCACGTCACCATATTATATATGTGTCAGGAAAAGTTTTTGGGAGTTTCTTAGGCTATTTTCTTAATTTACCGGCACTTTTGCCGATAATAAGTTTTGATGTCCATTATTTTTTAATTTTAAGATGTTTGGTCCTTTTTCTGCCCTTTCCTGGTTTACACGGTCTTTGTATCTGTAGAAAAACTTAATAAATTGAGGGGAAAATATAATGAAATGGTTCTACGATCTTAAGATCAGTAAAAAACTGCTTTTAGGCTTTGTGCTCGTATCCCTGATTGCAGGTCTTGAAGGCTATGAAGGTATCTCAAGCCTTAAGAAAGCCGATGATAACGACACCATACTCTACCAGAACAATACATTGCCCTTGTCTTACCTTATTGATATTACAGGCAACTTTCACAGTATGAGGGCTAACGGGCTGGAATTAATGACGGCTAAAACTCCTGAAGATCATGAAACTGCCTTTAGTTCCATCAGCCGAAGATCAGCTGAAATAGAAAAAAGTATGGCATTACTAAAGAAAGCTGTTATTTCAGCTGATGTCCGTGAAAAAGTAAACAGCTTTGAAAAGACATTCGACGAATTCAACGACCGCTTTAATATGTACGTTAACCTGTGCCGTTCGGATAATGACAATGAAGCCGGAATCTTCTGGAACACCGGTCTGAAGGGCTCACGGCAAAATGTGCAGAATGCCCTGGCAAATCTTGAAAAAACATTTACAGAACAGGCCAGGAACAGGGCCGATATCAATAATGCCGGGGGGTTTGCAGCTTCAAGAAATCTTCTCATCTATGTGATTGTTGGAATGATTATTTCAATAAGTCTGGGACTCTTTATCTCAAAAATCATCAGTACTCCTCTGCAGAAGGCCGTAGCCATGATTAGGGAAATGAGCAAGGGGCATCTGAGCGGCAGGATGAATATTAATACCAAAGACGAAGTAGGCGAAATGTCCGGGACACTTGATGTCTTTTCCGAAAACATGCAGAAAGCTGTTGTGGGAGCTCTGGTGAAAATTTCTGAAGGTGATACAAATATCAGGTTTAAGGCTGAGGATGATAAAGATGAAATTGCTCCGGCTGTTCTGAAACTCATTAGGACGATTGAAGATCTTCTTACAGAAGTTAACACTCTTAGCACACACGCCGTGGAGGGGAAGCTTTCCTCAAGAGGCAATGCAGAAAAGTTCCAGGGGGGCTACAGGGATATAGTCCGGGGCATAAATGCCACAATGGATGCCGTAGTCAAGCCGATCGAAGAATCCGGGGAGGTATTGGAACAGCTGGCACATGGAGACCTCACAGCCAGAATGACAGGCGAGTACAAGGGCGATTATCATAAGATTAAGGATAACATTAACGGTATGGCTGATGCCTTTAACCAGGCACTTTTGGACGTAAGGGAAGCCGTACAGGCAGCAGCCAGTGCCGCAAGTGAAATCTCAAGCTCCAGTGAGCAGCTGGCTGCAGGAGCCCAGGAGCAGAGCCAGCAGGCAACCGAGGTGGCAGGAGCAATAGAACAGATGTCAAAGACTGTTTATGAAACGGCCCAAAATGCCAATGAGGCTGCCGATGTATCCCGCAGTTCTAGCCATTCTGCAGAAAAAGGCGCTTTGAAAATTGGCGAAACGAAGAAAGGAATAGAAAGAATCGTTTCTTCTGCTGAAAAGACCGGGAGAATTGTTGCCTCCCTGTCGCAAAGAACAGACCAGATCGGTGAGATAACTCAGGTGATTGATGACATTGCAGACCAGACGAACCTGCTTGCCCTGAACGCCGCAATTGAAGCCGCACGTGCCGGCGAGCAGGGGCGCGGATTCGCTGTTGTGGCCGATGAGGTACGCAAACTTGCCGAGCGTACAACAAAAGCTACCAAAGAAATTGCAGAGACGATTAAGTCCATACAGACCGAGGCAAAAGAGGCGGATGCGGCTATGATAGAGGGAAAGGATTCTGTTGAAGATGGCGCCAGGATGATAGGGGAAGTAGCCAAAGTGCTTAGTGAAATCCTCTCCGGGGCACAGAAGACAACAGACGTGGTTCTCCAGGTAGCAGCAGCCAGTGAGGAACAGTCGAGTGCAGCAGAACAGATCTCAAAGAATATTGAAGGCATTTCTGCCGTTACACAGCAGTCTGCCTCAGGAACAGAGCAGATAGCGCATGCTGCAGAGGACTTAAACCGCCTGACGGTGAACCTCCAGGAGCTCGTAGCAAGGTTTAAGCTCGAGGAAGGCGCCTCAAAGAACACCATTGGAAGAATGGCCGTAAGAGGCAACGGGAAACTGATCGGAAGATAATAATGAATTTTCCCCATGACTAGCCCGGATCCTCAGCGCAGGATCAGGGCTAATCAAGTTTGGGCAGCCGGAACCTTAAAAAAAACCGCATTCCCTTCTTTCTACTCTCTGGAACATTTCCTTACTTTTTAATTTTTAATTTTTAATTGATTTTTTGTCCCCGTACGTTTAAACCTTTTTCGTACAAAGGGTGACTAATATACACGAAAATTACTGACTAATTTTACAGAGATTAAGGCCGCTATGAAAAAAATCCTTGTTTTGTTTTTTGTTCTGTTCATTGCTTCAAGTTCTTTTGCTCAGAATTTTACTGTTAAAGGACAGATCGCCGGCTCCGTGGATAAAAATCCCCTTACCGGCGCAACAGTTATGATTATCCATCTTCCCGATTCCACAGTCCAGGGAGCAATCTCCGGCGAAAAAGGGAAGTTTCTGATAGAAAAAGTTAAACCCGGAAGATATTTAATTAACGTTACTTATCTCGGCTTTATGAGGTATGAGGACAAACTTATGGTCCGCGGCAAATCTGCCGAGGTGGGTACAATACTCCTTACTCCCGAGAGCGTTAAAACCGGCGAAATTGAAATTATAGGCAAAATGCCACCCGTGGTGCAGAAAAGCGATACGGCGGAATTTAATGCCGGAGCATTCAAAACTAACCCCAATGCAACTGCCGAGGACCTGGTAACTAAAATGCCCGGAATGATCGTGCAGGACGGAAAGGTCCAGACTCAGGGCGAAGACGTAAAACGCGTTCTCGTCGACGGAAAGCCTTTCTTCGGCGACGACCCCAGCGCAGTGCTCAGGAATATCCCCGCCGATGCGGTCGACAAAGTGCAGGTCTTCGATCAGCAGAGCGATCAGGCGCAGTTCACTGGCTTCGACGACGGCAATACAACTAAAACCCTCAATGTTGTAACACGTTTGAGAGTCAGGGAGGGAACTTTCGGACGCCTTCTAGCCGGATACGGCGATGCATCTAAATATCAGTCAGGCGGAAATATCAACTTCTTCAATGACGACAGGAGAATTTCTCTGCTTGGACTTGTAAATAACGTAAACCAGCAGAATTTCTCAAACGAAGATCTCCTGGGCGTTATGCAGGGCTCGGGCGGCGGCGGACACGGAGGCCGCGGCGGCGGCGGCGGAGGACCCCGCGGAAACTGGGGCGGAGGATCGGCACAGAACTTTATGGTCAACTCGCAGAACGGCATTACTACAACTAAAGCCTTCGGCCTTAATTACTCCGACAAATGGGGCGATAAGCTGGAACTCTCAGGCAGCTATTTCTTTAACCAGAGCGATAATGACGCTCAGTCCGATATCAGGAGAAATTACTTCGTCGGAGGCTCTGCTGGGCAGAATTACTTTGAAAACGGGCTTTCCAACAGCGGTAACACAAATCACCGCCTCAGTATGAAACTGGATTATCAGATAGATTCTCTTAACTCCATTACATTCCGCCCGAGACTATCCATCCAGAAAAACGACCAGACCTCCGGAACAAGCGGAAGAACTGATGCGGCAATGCAAACCTTAAGCGCCATGACTAATAACGCCGGGAGCAATCTCTCTGCCCTGAATTCATCGGGAGACCTCCTCTTCCGCCACAGGTTTGAAACGCCAGGAAGAACTTTGTCGCTGGGACTTAGCGGAAACTATAAGAAAAACAGCGGCGGCAGCAGGCTCTTCAGCGAGAATATCTACTACTATAAAATGATAGATTCCGATACACTCGACCAGATTTCAGACGCCGATAAGAACGGCCGCTCAGGATCGGCTAATATTGTCTATACAGAACCGTTCCTGGAATATACTCAGCTCCAGTTTACTTCCAGAACTTCTTATTCCGAGGATGAAAGCGATCAGAGAACTTTCAAAAATGTTTTCGGACTAAGCGACTATTCATATCAGGATACTTCACTTAGCAACGTCTATAAAAAACAGTATACCACTCAGGCCTTCGGGGCCGGCTTCCGCTACCAGAAGGAGGCCCTCTCATTCATGATTAATGTGAACTATAATATTGCTCACCTGAAGAACGACCAGACGTTTCCGCACGACCTCGTTCTCAACAGGCCTTTTTACTCTGTACTGCCTTTTATGATGATGCGCTACAACATTTCAAGGGATAAGAACCTGAGAGTATTCTATAGATCCAGCAATGATGATCCGAGCGTTGAGCAGCTGCAGGACGTTGTGGATAACAGCAACCCGCTCTTCCTCTCTACCGGTAATCCGGACCTGAAGCAGGATAACAGCCACATGCTGGCAGTCCGCTATTCACAGATCGATTTTAAGAACCTCACCTCCTTCTTTATTATGATGGCAGGAACGGTTACCCAGGACTATATCGGCAACAGCTCCTTTATGGCATACCGCGATACTGTCCTTAACGGCATAGCCTTGAAAAGAGGCTCCCAGCTATCCAGACCTGAGAATATGGACGGCTATATGAACTTCCGCATGTTCTCGACTTTCGGACTTCCGGTTTATTTCCTGAAGTCAAATATGAACATATCCCTAATGGCAAGCTACAGCCGCACTCCCGGCATTATAAACGGCACAAAGAGCTTTTCAAACGCCACCGTCCTCGGCCCGGGATTTACACTAGCTAGCAACGTGGGCGAAAATCTGGATTTTACAATTTCAAGCCGCAGCAGCATTAATCTGGTTAAGACCACTCTCAGAGAGAATGCAAACGACAACTATTTCTCTCAGAACAGCAATATGAAATTTTACTGGATGTTCTGGAAGGGCTTCTTGTTCGAGACCAATTTTCAGCACCGCTACGACGGGGGATTGCCGGAAGGATACGACAAGAATTCCTATCTCCTGAACCTTTCAGTTGGTAAAAGATTCTTCAGCAATGATCAGGGTGAATTGCGCCTCACGGTAAATGACGTTCTTAATAAGAGCAACAGCCTTCAGCGTACTGTAACCGATTCATACTATGAGGATTCCCGTACAAATGTTCTGGGCAGATACCTTATTCTGACATTTACCTATAACCTGAAAGCATTCTGAAGTCAATTAAAAATTAAAAAGTTAGGGCAGGAAATTAAAACTGCCCTTAATTTTTTGTCCCGCATCCTATGTAAAAACACTTGATGTCTTCTGTTTTATGTCTTATCTTAAAAAGTCTTTTTCCCCCGATACCGTTGAATAATTAACTGCTTTTATAATTAAAGGGAGTTGTGCTTGAAAACTAAAAATTACATTGGACTTGGCTTTGTGTGCATTATGGCACTTTTACTTGTCTCCGGTTGCGACGCAAAAAAATCATCCAACCCTGTTTCGGACGATCAGAATAATAACAATTCAAATAATAATGTATTCTGGCAGGCTCTTAGTACGCCGGCTACGGCCGGCTGTGCTGCTGCCGATATTAATAATAAAATCTGGATCGGAACCAGCGCCGGAATGTATAAGTCTTCCGACGGCGGCACCACATGGAACAAGGTGACAACCAGCGGATTTACTTCTACTGGTTCAACCAGCCTTATCCGGCCCGACAAGTCGGGGAAGATCTATGCCATGGTCGGAACTGATATCTTTGTCCTTAACAATTCAGCCAGCTCATGGGTGAACGTTTCAAAGAATATCAATTCTTCTACCATTACTTACAGCAAAACTCATACTTTTAATCTCGACAGTGATGGTAATATATATGCCGGCATGTATGTTTCCGTCAAACCCGATCCTCAGACCATTGGAATGGACCAGAACATCTTTGTTAAGTCAACAGATGGCGGACAGACCTGGACGGAATTAAAAATAGCTCAGTTCGGGGGGCAGATAAGGGATATTGTAATTGACCCGAAAGGTGAGATTCTGGTGATCATGGATAACACGGTTTACCTCTCGCTGGATATGGGTAAGACATGGAAACAGGCAGTTACAGGAGTCGGATCCAGCAACCCAATGCTTTTGAGGGCAAATTCTAAAAGTATCCTCTATGCAGGAACCGGAAACGGTATTATGCAGTCAGCCGATGCAGGCTTAAACTGGGATTCTGCAAACTATACTACATACTGTCCTTCGCTTGTTATAAATTCCCTGGATTATCTTTTTGCCGGAGCCATCAACTCGGTATTTGTTTCAACCGACAATGCCGCCCACTGGACGGAAATGAGCACAGGCTTAAAGCATAGCATAGACGGATTTTCAAACTGCAATGTGCAGACATTTGATAAAGACGGCTTCATCTATGCCATACTGGAAGGTGTGCTGTATAAGAGCTCCATTTCAACAACAAAATAATTCTTAAAAAGCCGGCTTATTGGAAAACCGGCTTTTTCCTTTTCAGCCGCAGGAAAACTGTAAATTTCTTGCTGAAAATATTTGTGATTTGCATTGACATTCCACACTGTTTTGATTTCTTTATTGTAGCAGTTACAGGTACTGCCAGTCCATTTTCCCTGCCTTCAACAGGAGATCCATCCATCCTTGGAAATACTTTGTAATGAACAGATCTGTTAAAAAATACAGGGAGTTTTATGATGTATTTCACTGCTGGCACCGGTCCCTGATAAATTTATGTCGTTTATCCAATGTAACTTTTATCAAGATAACTTCTTCAGAGGCATTTTACTGAAGATGCTTTTATTGGTGTGCCGGCTGACTGCCGAAAGGCGGATTCACTGATAACAGACTGAACCTGGTGTTTCATATAAACCTGTACTTCCGGTTACCTGTATAGTTATACGCGATCTTTATCCTCCAAAACAGATACAATAAAGACCTGAGAAGCACTCCTAAAAAGTGTATATGGTCGGAGCAGTAATTAATAAACATTCTATTAATTCGGTTCCAAAAATTTATATCTGTCTTAAAGCCAGGAGGATGAAATATGAAACGATTATACTATTTTGCGATTGCTATACTCCTTTGCCTGATTGCACTGACCGGATATGCCAGGGCACAGATTGAAACACTGCATGAAAGGACTTTGGGAGGAATGGTTTTCGAAGATCTGAATGAAAACGGAATCAACGACCATGAACCCGGAGTTGGCGGAATTACTGTAATTCTTCATAAATACCCCGACGGAACTGCCCTGTCAAGCACCACAACAAGCTATTACGACGGCAGTTATAGCTTTACATGCAGCAATGATTGGAACCCGAAAGCTTCTTACTATATTGAATTTGAACTACTCGACAAAACAAAAACATTAACTTCCTATAGACAGGGGCATGATAAAAGAAATGATTCTGATGTGGATCCCGAAACCAGGAAAACCGACAACTATAGCTTCCAGAATATTGAAAAATCAATTGATGCAGGCCTGATCCCTTCTAATTTTATCGGTAACTCCGTATGGTCCGACTCCAACGGCGACGGGATTCAAAATGAAGAGATGACAGGAATAGGACACATTACAATTGAACTCTATTCTTATGTTTCGGAAAATGATAAACAGCTTCTCGGGTCAACCGAAACAGACTATAAGGGAATGTATAAATTCTCCCATATGCAGCCCGGTACATACTGCCTGAGATTCGTTATTCCTCACGCTATGACCGGTAAATACGAATTCACTGAGAGCTACGGCAGCCTTTATGAACCGAAGAATTCTGATGCCGGACGGGAAGGCTGGACAATACCATTTGTTCTTACATTGGAGAATATGCCGAACTTCTGTATTGATGCAGGACTGAAGAGAAAAACTCCTCCTGCTGCCGCCGGATGCATCGGCGACTTTGTATGGCTCGACAAGAATGGAAACGGACTTCAGGACACGGGTGAACCCGGTGTCAGCGGCCTGAGGGTGGAACTCTATTCCTGCCAGTGGAACCACGCGGTGCATTCACTCCTGGCTACCGCTACGACAAATTCAGACGGGTACTACAGCTTTACAAATCTTGTTTCCGGTACCTACTGCCTGAAATTCATCGCCTCCCAGGACTATCAGTTCACGGCCAGGACCGGCAGCCTTTATGACTGCAATAATTCCGATGCCCAGGATGACGGATCTACAATCCCTATTATACTCTCTGACGGGTATATGGTAAACAACTGCATTGATGCCGGTATGTCCAAGGGGCAGTGCCTGCTGGCTAACCTGGGCGATCTGGTATGGAACGATGCCAACAGGAATGGAATTCAGGATGGGGGAGAAACAGGATTGGAAGGCGTGGTACTGAAACTCCACCTATGCACAAGCAGCCATGCCAACCCGAATGATCCCTGCCTCTGCGGTCCTGAAATAGCTTTAAGAACAACAGATAAGGTTGGCAGATACATGTTCAACAATATCATGCCCGGAAGGTATTGTGTGGAAATTGTAGTGCCATGCCAGTTTACAATTACCAAACCCGGCCAGACAGACGACTGGAAGGATTCGGACATAATTCCTGCGATGAAACATACGGAATGCATTCTTCTTGCTCCTGGAGAAACAAATAACACGGTTGATGCAGGTCTTTATCCCACGCCTCCTGCCACAATCGGCGACCTGGTATGGATAGACGCCAACAAGAACGGTATTCAGGATAATGGTGAAAAAGGCTTGTGCAATGTTAATGTTGAACTCTACATGTGCGGTGTAGGCAGCCCTTTTGCCGCAGCTAAAACAGATAATGATGGGAAATACATCTTCAGGAATGTTGTCTCAGGTACAAGCTACGCAGTAAAGTTCTATCTGCCTAAGGGCTACACATTTGCAGCTCTAGATCAGGGAGGTAATGATAATTTTGATTCGGATGTATGTGCCAGAACCTGCGGCGGAATGACTAAATTCTATGACGTTTATCCGGATGAGGTGAACCTGACCATCGACTGCGGCATGTATCTGGCCACAACATCCACGTGTAATTATGTATGGAATGACGCTAACAGCAACGGCATAAAAGATAAAGGTGAACAAGGCATCCAGGGGGTAACAGTTGATCTGTATAATTGTTCAAGCAATGCACTGGTGCAGTCATCAAAAACAGATGCCGCCGGACTGTTCACTTTTACTGACATACTGCTTGACAGCTATTACCTGAAGGTCACAATTCCCGACGGATACCAGATCAGCAACTCTTCAAAGTCAGGAAACCCTGAAGGTGTGGATTCAGATTTCAGTACTGACGGGAAGAGCAGCTGTTTCGATATTACAGACGCCACCAAATTGTTCGGTAAGCCGATAGCGCTTGAAGTTAAACAGACACCCTCCGGTATTGCATACAGATCGGGAACTCCTGCCGAGTTCAGTCTGCTTCAGAATTATCCGAACCCGTTCAACCCTTCAACAACAATAGAGTTCGCGGTTCCTGAAGCCGGTCAGTACAGCTTAAAGATATATAATATGCTGGGGCAGGAAGTCTTAACGCTTATAGATCGTGAACTTCCTATAGGATATCACATGGCAGTATTTGATGCATCCAGGATGCCTTCAGGAGTCTATATATACAGGCTGACAGGAAAGAAAGTAATGCTCATTAAGAAAATGATGCTCTCCAGGTAACTTTAGCACATCTTAATTCCAAAGAGGGCTGCCCCAAAGCAGCCCTCTTTCCTAATATTCCCAGGGACGTCAAAGGGATTATCTTAACAATTCATAAAGCCCGTGAAAGGCGGGCATTCAGAACGGCGCAGTTAATATGCCAGCCTGAGGCGGGCGCTCTATCTAAAGAAAAACGGTTCCACCCCCATACCAAAGAGCCCTGAAGGGGCTACATGTCTGGATGCTTTACAGAATTTATTTAAAAATTTTTTTTTGGCATTGACAATACAAAACGTTTTGATTTTTTTATTGTAGCTGTAAATAAACAAAGCATTTCAATCACCCTGCATCAGGCAGGAGATCCAACCGCCCTTCAATATAACAGGAAAACTGATCTGTTTTAATAAACAGGGAGCTTAAAGATGTATTTCTCAGCACGTACAGGGCAATGAGAAATAGTATAGCATCCAAAAGGTCACTTCCATCAAAACTTCATCTTCAGGAGCAAGACAAAAGATACGATTAAAAAAGGAATGCAAAAGTTTATATGATGTACCGATTGATGAAGATACGGATGAAACTTATGATTTGTAGTTTGGTTCCTGGTCCATTTTCGACATAGCAGGCAAAACTTAACCCGGCAGAATGACTCAATATCTGCTTTTGAGTTTGATTTTTTCGGAATGTGCATTCAAAAGTGGTGTTGTCATTCTGCAGGAAAACTATGTCCTCCGTGAACTGTGAAAAGTGAATGAACAAAGTATGCGTGCATGTATATCCGTGGCAGCATTAATAACAGGTGTTCTATTAACAACAGTTCCAATATCAAATAACAACTCAATATTTGGAGGATGTAACATGAAACGTTTGTACTTATTTGCAATGGTATTGCTTGTATGCATTTTTGCCATTTCAGGATTAACACAGGCCCAGGGGGGTGGAAGCCATATGCCCGGCGGATCCGGGGGAGGGAATCATACACCCGGAGGATCCGGGGGCTCTGGGGAATGTGAGGATTCAACGGGAGGATCCGGGGGATCTGGAGGATGTGAGGATTCAACCGGAGGAGATGATGAAGCAAAAATCATTGGCGGAAATATTTGGCATGATATAAATGGCAATGGAATTCAGGATGCAGGTGAGCTCCCGATTACAACAGGAGTTACTGCTACACTAGTGCCGTGCACAGGATCAGAAGATCTAGCCAGTACTACAGTTGGGCCGGATGGAAGCTATTTTATTCGATTTAAAGGTAAATATTTGAATAAGTATGGTTATGAACAATTCAAAATTAAGTTCACACTGACTAATGGGATGTCCTTTACAACCCCTGAGGTTGGAAATAACAGCGGGAGCAGTGATGATACTGATTCTGATGTTGACCAGATTACGGGAATTACAAATAATTGTTACACTTTTGCGACAAGTCAAATGTCAGTTGATGCCGGCCTGTACTTTAAGGCCACCATGCAGGGCAAGGTATGGGATGACTTGAATAACGACGGCACTGGAGATACCGGAATACTAAATCTTGAGGTTCAACTGGTCGAGCGCGACACTAAGGAGACAATAATATGTATAACAAATGCAGAGGGCAACTACTCCTTTTCGAATATAGCACCGGGCAGTTATTCACTGCAGTTTGTTATTCCCGCAGGCTATACTGTTACGGCATTGCCATATCCCGCCGGAGGGCATTTCCAGGGGAAGACCAAATGCTTTGATATATTCTCCGGCGATATCCTAACTTCAAAAGATGCCATCCTCTATAAACCGATAGTTTATGCTCCTATAAGCGGACACGTATGGAACGACTTAAACTGCAACGGTGCTCAGGATGCAGGCGAACCTTCTGTTACATCAGGTGTAACTGCAACGCTTCTAAAACATGGCCTGGCAGACATTCTGGATACGAAAACTCTGGATGGAGCAGGAAACTATTCCTTTGATTATAGTTCCGCCTACGGAGACGGGAACAATGAATATGACGTTAAATTTACATTAACAAATGGAATGTCCTTTACCGCACCGGAGGCCGTAAGTGATGAAACTAAGGATTCAGATGTCAACCCGTCAACTGAAATGGCCGGTCCGGTTCAATTTACTGCAGAGGGTACACACTTAGATGCCGGCTTATTTTCAAATGCAAGCCTGCAGGGTGTGGTATGGGAGGATTTGAGTAATGATGGTACACTTAACACCGGAATTCCCGGTGAACCGATAAAGGAAGGCATAATAGTTAAACTGTTCAGGTGCAATACAACTCAGGAGGCAGCTGTATGCACAACAGGCACAGATGGTTCTTACTCCTTTTCAAACATTATCCCGGGCAGTTATTATCTGCAATACGAAGTCCCGGAAGGATATAACGTTACTGCACTGCCTTATGCTGCTGATGGTGTTACGCCGGGAAAGACAATTTGCTTTGATGTCACTTCTGGAGTTGTCCTGTCTTCAAAAAATGCTGGTCTGTTCATGCCGCCCTCTAATGGCGCTGTAAGCGGTTATGTGTGGCTGGATGTAAATGGAAATGGGACTGAGAATGGACCTGAACCAGTGAAAGATAATGTGACCGTTCAGCTTTACCTTCTTAATACATCTACCAGTACCTATGGACTTATGGGTACAACAGTAACTGCTGGCGGCGGGCTTTATGAGTTTACGGAACTTTCTGCTGGTACTTATAAGGTTCTCTTTATACCACCGGCAGACTTTACCTTTACAAAATACCTCCCGTCTGATGTCAGAGGGCAGGGACAGTCAGACGCTGATAACGATCCGTCTAATTTGGGGTGGACTATATCTTTTGAAGTGGATCCGGAAAATCCAAGTCTGATCAGAGCCGATTATGTTGATGCCGGACTTATTCCATCGACAGGTGCTTCAGGCAGAATTGGCGACTTTGTATGGAAGGACCTTGACGCAAATGGAATTCAGAACGGACTGGAACCCGGGGCTCCCAATGTTGCAGTAGACCTCTACTGGTTTAATGGCACCGCCTTTGTACTGCTGGAATCCACAACAACCGGTTCTGACGGAAAGTACGTATTCTTAAATCTGATAGCCGGAGAGTATTTTGTCCTCTTTAATGCTCCTGCCGGTTATAAGTTTACAGAACGGATCGGGGCAATTACCGCTGCAAGAAATTCCGATGCCGATCCTCTGACCGGCAAAACGGTCTCAATTACGCTGGATCCGGTCAAACTGAGTAACATTACCTTTGTCGATGCGGGACTCATTCCGTCCAATGCCGGCAGCATCGGCGATCTGGTATGGAATGATAAGGACTGTGATGGGATCCAGGATCTCAATGAAACGGGTGTCCAATACATGGAAGTAAAACTTTATTCTTTTGCTCAGGGGCATTCAGACTTCATTAGGTCAACAATGACAGATCAGTATGGTAGGTATGCATTCACTAACCTGGAAGCCGGTAAATACCGCATCCAATTTGAACTTCCTGTCGATTTTGAACGCTTTACTGTAATGAATGTCGAGGATAACCACTTCGATGAAAAGGATTCCGATGCCGATCAAAACGGTTGGACAGGTCCTATTATTATTTCTGAAGGTGAGCACGAGAACGATGTTGATGCAGGACTTTGCAAAGCACCTGTCAGGAATGCCAGCTTGGGCGACCTAATCTGGAACGACTCCAACAGGAACGGAATTCAGGACGGCGGCGAAACCGGAATAGAAGGCGTTGAAGTCAAACTCCACGCCTGCACAAGTGACCACTCAAACCCCAATGACACGTGCCAGTGCGGAAATGTGATTGCAACTACCAGGACGGATAAGGCAGGCAAGTACATATTTAGCAACATTATGCCAGGATATTACTGCGTGGAAATAGTTGTTCCATGCCATTACACAGTTACCAAGTCCGACCAGACAGACGACTGGAAGGATTCGGACGTAATCCCTTCAATGAAGCATACGGGATGTATTAAACTGAATCCGGGAGAAACAAATAACACGGTCGATGCAGGCCTGTACCCGACTCCTCCTGCCACAATTGGCGATCTGGTATGGATAGATGCCAATAAGAACGGCATTCAGGATAATGGTGAAAAGGGACTCTGCAATGTTCAGGTTGAACTCTATATGTGCGGTGTTAATAAACCGGTTGCCGCAGCAAAGACAGAAATGGACGGGAAATACACTTTTAAGAATCTCATTCCCAATACAACCTATGCAGTGAAGTTCTATCTTCCTAAGGGATATACCTTCAGTCCTTTGGATGAGGGAAATAATGATAATTACGATTCGGATGTATGTGCCAAAGAATGCAGCGGAATGACCAGGTACTATGACATTCTTCCGGATGAGGTAAACATGACTATCGACTGCGGTATGTATCTTGCCACAACAACTGCTTGCAACTACGTGTGGAAAGATAATAATAACAACGGACTGAAAGATGAAGGTGAACAAGGAATCCAGGGCGTTACGGTTGAATTATATCAGTGCTCAAACAGCACGCTCATTCAGAGTGTTAAGACGGATGCCGCGGGACTCTTTACTTTCACTGGCATTCTCCTTGACAGCTATTACCTGAAGGTGGTCATTCCCGATGGTTACACGATCAGTACTTCTTCACAGCAGGGAGGTCAGGAAGGTGTGGATATAGATTTAGGCACAAACGGGCAGAGCAGCTGCTTCGAGGTTGCTGATACGACCAAATCAATCGGAAAACCGATTGCCCTTGTGCATAAACCGACTACAGATGTTGCATACAGAAGCGGAACTCCTGCAGAATTCAGCCTGCTTCAGAACTATCCGAACCCTTTCAATCCGTCAACTACAATAGAGTTCGCAGTTCCTCAGGCCGGTCAGTACAGCTTAAAAATATACAACATGCTTGGTCAGGAAGTCATAACGCTTATAGAGCGTGAGCTTCCGGTAGGATACCACACAGCTGTGTTTGACGCATCCAGGATGCCTTCAGGCATATATATCTACAAGCTTACAGGCACGAACATAACACTCACAAGAAAGATGATGCTCTCCAAATGAGCGCCAAGCTAAGCTTGGGCCAATCTAATTGGGTGAGGCAGAGATAATTGCGAAGTCTCTGCCAAGTCCCAATCGTGGTAAAACTCTAAAGCCACGTAGCGTGAAACCGGAGTATGGCTGGAAACGGTCATGCT
>DATAKL010000074.1:0-105789 GCA_036261625.1 Ignavibacteriales bacterium
TCAGTCGCCCGCCTCAGGCGGGCTTCCTCACCCCGGGCTAAAGACAATGCGCCCCTTATCGGGGCTTAATGACTGCGCTATTCCAGATGCTCTGTTTTCACGAAGTTTTATGAATCGTTAAGTTGACGCGTGAAGCCTGAGGCGGACCATGTTGTCGTAATGCCCGCCATACATCCTGCCCCTCCGAGGCTCTGTATTATTTTTTGAATGGCATATACTACAGACAAATCGCTCCTCCGGAGCTCTGTCATTAGCCGATCTGTATCTGTTCAGATTTTTATGCCGTTAATCTTACACATTGAACCGGAATGTTTATTTAAATGAGTTTCTGATTATAGATACGGTATCTTCATTCGAGAGTGCGCGGGGATCGAGCGAGAAAAGTCCTCCCATCGTATCCTTTGCGTTTTTGGCAAGAGTCTCAATTTCAGATTCCTTAATGCCAAAGTCCGACATTTTAAGTTCACTTACATTGCAGGCTGTCTGCATTTCTTTTAAGGCTTCTATAAACCTGCATGCGGCTTCTTCTTCTGTAAGCCCCTTTATCTCTTTTCCCATAGCTTCGGCCATCAGGGCAAGTCTTTCCGGGACATGTTTCACAAAGAAAGAAAAATATGCAATGGAGAGCATAATAAGTCCTGCCCCGTGCGGCAGCTCAGGATGAAAAGCGCTTAAGGCATGCTCCATTGAATGTTCTGAAGTGCAGCTTGAAGTGGATTCTACCATTCCTGAAAGTGTATTTGCAAGTGCCACATTTGTACGGGCATCCATATCACTGCCGTTTTTAACGGCTTTCGGCAGATAACGGCTTAAAAGTCCAATGCTCTTAAGGGCAAAAATGTCGCTTACGGGGTTTGCAGCCTTTGCAATAAAACCTTCTGCTGCATGAAAGAATGCGTCAAAACCCTGGTAAGCAGTAAGATGGGGTGGTACAGTTATCATAAGTTCAGGATCCACAATTGAGAGACAGGGGAAAGTATCCTGGTTGCCAAAGCCTATTTTCTCATTGCGTTCTTCGTGAGTAATTACGCTCCACGGGTCGGCTTCGGTTCCTGTGCCGGCAGTAGTTGTTATGGCTACAATGGGAAGGGCTCCATTTTGAGGTGTCTTCCCCTTGCCCGTTCCGCCGTGGATATAATCCCAGTAATCCCCCGGGTTCTTAGCCATTACGGCGATACTTTTAGAAGAGTCGATGGCGCTTCCGCCGCCAAGTCCCAGTATGAAGTCGCAGCCGTTTTCCTTAGCCGCTAAAGCACCTTCCATTACGTGCAGTCTGATCGGGTTAGGTAGTATTTTATCAAAAACAACTGATTCAACGCCGTTATCCTTAAGCAGTTTAGTTACCCTCTCCAGATATCCGAACTTCTTCATTGAAGTGCCGTTTGTGGTAACTATCAGGGCTTTTTTGCCGGGCAGTTTTTCTTTTGAAAGCATATTAAGCTTTCCTGCGCCGAATAAAATTTTTGTCGGAATATTATACTGAAAATTCATTTATGTAAACTCCTGATTTTACGATTTGATAAAAATTTTACGGCTGGAAATTTACGAATTTTGAATCGTAAATCAGAAATGATTCTGTGTGCGGATGGAAAATTATTTGTCAGACCTATTCAGAGGGGCGGACCTCTCTGTCCGCCCCGTATTTAATACACGGGAGCTAAACCTTCTTAGCCGGCTTCAGCTTATTGTAGCCTCTTTCCCCGTAAGGCTGAAGCTTTTCAAGCCAGAGTTCTTCCAGAAAAGCCAGGTCTTTTGCATAGTTATAGTTTGCAGGAGCATCCTTCTTTGGCTCAAGCGTGTCGAGTACCTCAAAAGAGACACCTTTATCCCCGAGCTCATTCCAGGCCTCCTGAAGTTCTTTTATCTCGTGCAGCCCCCAATCCCTTAAGGCAACCATATGCAGGTTCCTTTTGGCCTGAAGGTTCTTCCCCGAGCCTACGAATATTTTCCCGTTCTTCAGGTTCTTTAACTGATATACTCCCATAACAGGTTTGTCTTTTTCTTTGTAGTCTCTTACAATTTCCTTTCTTTTTGCCGTATCCATTTTCTTCTCCTGTGCCGTTTGCTTAATGTCTGTGTTCTTAGTATAAGACTTTTCAAGGAATTCCGGCGTGTCTGTACCCGAATTATTCCGGTACTGTGGACACACCCGGTAGCTGCCTCTTTCTCTGTCCATCATTTTTTCATCAATAAAATAGCGCCTGAGGGAGCAGTAATCCTCATGAATTTCCTCCAGCAGAAGATCCACTTCCTTTTCAGGATAGGTCTTGTCCCTGTCAAAAATCTTAACTATTTCCTCAAGTACAATGAGGCGCTTTTTGTGCTGCGAGGGGATTCTTAAAAGTTTACCACCGCTGAAGCAGGAGGCAATTACTTTCTTTCTGTATTCTTTCATTCTTTCATCCTGCATGGGTCTTTCAGCATTCACAAATGAAACGATATCTTTAAGTGTACTTGAAAAAATATCCTTATTTATGTGAAACACAGCATAATACTGCTCCTTCTGCCTGTAAACGAGGCCGGAGCTTTCCAGTTTTTTCATGTGGAAGCTTAGGGTGGACTCCGAGAGATTGAGCCTGCGGGCAAGTTCTTCCAGGTACTGCGGCTTTTCCACAAGTGAATTTACAATTAAAAGCCTCGATGTGTCCCCGAGCGCCTTCATTATGCTGATGCTTTCATTAATTCCCATACAGATCCCGTTTTATTTATTTCGATAAGTATCAAAGTAAAAGTAATTAAAACTTTGCCCTGATGCAAATATATATTTATAAGTATCGAAGTAAATTATATCCTTCCGCAAAAAAAAAGCCCGGAGGAAGCTTCCTCCGGGCAGATCAGATGGCCTTTTCCAACAAAAGGCCGGTATATATGAGAACAGTTATATTGAGAGGTAAAAAGCGCTCCGGGTTATTTTAGAATACTCCGAACTTTAATGCAATTCCGCCTGAAAAGTTGCTGAAATCCGAATTCTTTAAGCCGTAGGTGTCGACCCCGTTAACGAAGCGGTAGCTTACGTTAAAACCAACCTTCATAAATTTTGCAACGTTTAATTCTCCGCTTATTCCGGGTTCAAGAACAAACAGCACATCTCCATTATTGTCGTCGTTCCAGTTGTCTGAATCCCAGTTGCAGGCAGAGTTTGCTGAGCGGTAAGAAACCCCGCCTGCACCGATAAGAAGAGAGACAGATGAATGCAGAAGTTCATCGGGAGTGAAATAATATTCCAAAACGCCGCCGCCGTAACCAAAGTTAACATAAGGCTGTGATCTGTAGTTAAATAAGTTCTGTACGTCACTGTTTGCCTTGATGTTGTTTGCAAGACCGTATCCGCCAAATCCAATGAGTACCTGGTGGTTTATCAGCCAGCCGCCGTAACCGCCTGCAAGAACGCCGAAATTGTTTTTAACTGAAGAGAACTTTACCTGAGGTCCGCCGAAGCCGCCATTGTCCATTTCCCCTTCAAAGAATGATTTCCTCTGTGCAAATACAGATGCAGCAAGAAGTAAAACGATAAGTAATGCCTTTTTCATTTTGAACTCCATTTTTTATTGTTGTTAGTGTTGTTTGAACTTACATAGTAAATTTACATTCTGAGAGCCGCGCAATAAATTGGCAAATGACGGATTGTTTTGTAGTCCCTGGACTATAGCAGCAAAAAGAATTTTCTCATTAGTATTTGTTTTACTTTCATCTTAATCCTACTTTTGTGAAGTAAGTTCGGTGAATTTTCAAACAACATAACGGTGAAGTCAATTGCATTATCTGTCAGGCAAAACAATGAAAACCAACAGCTATCATATTTTGATAGCAGCCATATTACTTATTTCTTCAGGACTTTCTTACGGATGCAAGAAAAAGGAAAACGTGACAAACCCGGTTTCGCAGGAAAGCAAAACTGTTCAGTTCTGGCTTACTGATCCGGCAAAGAATATTTATTTCACTGAACAGCAAAGTATTTCTTATTCTGATGCCGTGGGTGCCTTGAATACGATTGCTGTAAATGCAGCTGAGCAATACCAGGTAATGGACGGCTTCGGATGCGCCCTGACCGGGGGAAGTGCATACCATATTTATAATATGCCTGAGGCTGAAAGAAAAAAGCTTTTGACTGAACTCTTTGATGATAAAGATAAGAACATTGGCATCAGTTACTTACGAATCAGCATCGGGGCTTCGGACCTGGATGCAAAAGTATTTTCCTATGATGACCTCCCCGCAGGGCAGACAGACGTGGATATGAAGAAGTTTTCACTTGCCGAAGACAAGAAATGCCTTATCCCTCTTCTAAAGGAAATTCTGGCAGTAAATCCCAACATAAAAATACTCGCTTCACCCTGGTCGGCGCCCTTATGGATGAAGACAACAGGTAAAAGCGTTGGCGGAAGCCTTAAGCCTGAATACTACGATGCATACTCAAAGTATTTTATATCTTATATAATGGGTATGAAAAGTGAAGGCATTAATATAGATGCAATTACGGTGCAGAATGAACCTCTGCATGGCGGCAACAACCCCAGCATGGTAATGCCTGCAAGCCAGCAGGCCGAGTTTATTAAGACCAGCCTGGGACCGGCATTCAAGACGGTAGGAATAAACACAAAAATTATTATTTATGACCACAATGCAGACCGGATCGATTACCCGATATCTGTTCTGAACGATGCGGATGCAAAAAAATATATCGATGGTTCAGCTTTTCATCTTTATGGCGGATCGATCAATGACTTAAGCCAGGTGCATTCCTTACATCCTGATAAAAACCTCTATTTCACTGAGCAGTGGGTCGGTGCCGGATCGAGTTTTGCAGACAACCTTAAATTCCATTTAAGTGAACTTGTAATCGGAGGCTCAAGAAACTGGTGCAAAACTGTGCTGGAGTGGAATCTTGCTTCAAACTCAGCCCTTACGCCTCATACTGACGGAGGCTGCGACCAGTGCCTGGGATCCATAACAGTTGACGGCAGCCAGGTTACGCGCAACGTGGGCTACTACATTATGGCCCATGCCTCCAAATTCGTAAGGCCCGGTTCAAAGAGAATAGAATCGAATATTCCCGCTTCTGACCTGCCGAACGTGGCTTTTCTGACACCCGAGGGGAGGGTTGTTGTTATTGTGCTTAACAACGGATCAACCGCAAAAGCATTCAATCTGAAAGTAGTAGCCAAGAACATAACAGCTTCGCTTGCAGCCGGTGCGGCAGGCACGTTTGTCTGGTAAAGAAAGTTTCATATAGTCAGGATTCCTGGCAGAGACGGTGTTTCTTAATTAAACTTGCTATAATAAATCTAACACGGTATTTTACTGAAAAATAGCAGCTATGATTGATAAAATCAAAAACGAGGATTTGCGCCGGTTATTTGCGCTTTCTCCTGAAATGTTCGCAATAATCGGCTATGACGGGTATTTCAAAATTCTGAACCCTGCATGGGAATCCTGCCTGGGCTACAGTACTGAGGAACTGCTCTCAAAACCGGTGACTTCCTTTATACATCCGGATGACCTTGAGCTGAAAAGTTTTGATCTTGACACAATTAGCCAAAGCGGTGAAACGCCTTCCTTTATAAACCGCTACAGGTGCAAGGATGGATCGTACAAGTGGCTTCTTTGGATAGCAGAATCCTACTGTGAAGAAAAAATGGTCTTTGCCGCAGCACGCGATGTTACCAGTTATAAAAAAATTGAAACATCACTGCGTGAAAGCGAAGCCCGTTACCGTCTTATTGTTGAAGGCAGTCAGGATATATTTTTCTATGAGTGCTCTGAAGAAGGTAAAATCCGTTATATTTCTCCCTCCTTAAAGAACGTTACCGGTTATGACCCGTCAGAACTCCTTGGCAGAAGGCTCTCTGAGTTTAAGTGCACAGGTAAGGAAGTCCCAATTTCCTCTGAAGCAGACGAGGCTGAAGTCGTTAAGACATCAAAACATTCTCCGGAAAGCCTTACCTTCAGCCACAAAGAAGGTAGATGTATTATACTTGAGATTACAGAGTCTCACATAAAAGATTCCTCCGGGAAAAAACAGCTCATCGGATTTGCAAAGGATATAACAGAAAGGATCCTCTCCGAAAAGTCACTCAAGGAAAGCCAGCGCCGCATGTCGACACTTATGAAGAACCTGCCCGGTATGGCATACCGCCTGAGGATGGATAGCGACTGGGTGATGGAATATGTAAGTGAAGGATCATATGCTCTTACAGGATATCATCCTGATGAACTCATCAGCAAGTATAACGTTGCCATGGGAAGCGTCATTCATCATGACGACATCTATGGAGCCTTCGAGCAGATAAATGCGGCTATTGAAAAGCAAGTTCCTTTTACCATATCTTACCGCATTGTTACAGCTGACGGGAAACTCAAATGGGTGTGGGAACAGGGGCAGGGGATATACTCGCCCGATGGACATATCGAAGCAGTTGAAGGCTTCATGACGGATGTTTCCCACTACAAAAATGCCGAAGAGGAACAAAAAAGGCTCAACCGTGCCCTTAAGGCTATCACACAGGTAAACCAGATCATTATCCGTGCGTCGGATGAAATTACATTCTTAAACGATGTCCTTGGTATTATATGCAATATCGAGGGCTACAGGATGGCCTGGGTGGGCTACCTTGAAAATGATGCCGAAAAACTGATCCGTCCTGTAGCCTGGAAGGGGCATGAGGACGGATATCTTCAGCACGTAAAACTCTCCTGGGGAAATAACTATTTCGGTCAGGGTCCTACAGGCATTGCGGTCAGGACGAGGAAGCCTGCCATGCTGCATAATATTGAACGGGACCTGCCAAGTCCGCAGCTCAGGCAGACGGCCCAGGACCGGGGTTATATTTCGATCTACGCCGCACCCCTGATGGAAGATCAACACCCCTTTGGCGTACTTGCAATCTATGGAGATAAAGACGATCTGTTTAATTCGGAAGAAAAGTCCTTACTCGAACAGCTTGCAAACGATATATCCTTCGGCATCTCAACTCTAAGGGCCCGCGCGGCAAAGCAGAAGGCAGAGGAAGCCCGGAAGGAAAGCGAAAAACGATACCAGACACTGGTTGAATCCTCTCCGATCGGCATCGGAATCCAGAGGGACTTAAAGTGGGCTTATGTCAACCCTGCAGCTGTAAAGATCTTTAATGCTTCCTCGGCTGATGAGGTCGTAGGAAGACGGGTTGATTCAATTGGTAATTTGTCTGAGCATACGAGGAAAACCATTGCTGAAAGGATGAGTAAAATTACCTCCGGAAGTATCCTGGAGCCTTTTGAGATCCAGGCGGTATTTAACGGCGGCAGGGAGGTCATTGTACAGTCAAGTTCCGTTCCCATTATTTACGAAGGCAGCCCGGCAGTTCTTACGCTTCTTAAAGAAATTACCAATGAGAAAATAGCAGAGCGCAGGCTGCAGGACTCCAAAGAAGAGCTACGGAGGCTTGCAGCACACCTCCAGGCAGCACGCGAGGAAGAGCGGACCTATATTGCCCGCGAGATTCATGATGAGCTGGGGCAATGCCTGACCGGCCTTAAAATGGATGTCTCTTTCCTTGAGGATCTTGTCAATGATAACACGGAGCTCTCCAATAAGGAGCATCTGCTGGAGAAAATTGCCTCGGCTTCCGCTCTGATAGACACGACTGTAAAGTCGGTCCGCAAGATTGCAAGCGAGTTGAGGCCTGTCATACTGGACAGCATGGGTCTTGAAGCGGCAATAGAGTGGCTGGCTGATGACTTCAGCTCCAGAAGCGGAATCCGATGCGAGTGCTTCCTGACGGTTCCTGAAATCAGGCTCGGGCGCGATAAGGCAACCGCCGTGTTCCGCATACTTCAGGAATCCTTAACAAACATCATGCGCCATGCGGAGGCTTCAAGAGTTACTGTGTCGTTTATTGAGGAAGAACAAAATTATTTAATGGAAATAAAAGATAACGGTAAAGGTATAAGCGAAGAGGACTTCAGGAAAGCCAAGTCCTTCGGACTCTTAGGCATGAAAGAACGCGCATACCTCTTTGGCGGTACAACTGAAATTGATAGTACACCCGGAAAAGGTACAACCGTAAGCGTTCAGATACCTTTTTAATTAAATGAAAATGTTTAATCAGGCGGAAGTTGATTTATGATAAAGCTTTTAATTGCCGATGACCATCCTGTAGTAAGAGAGGGATTAAAACAGATCGTTTCACAGTCGAAGGATATCAACGTAGCCGGCGAGGCTCTCGACGGCAATGAGGTCCTTGAAAAAGTATCAGCTGAAGACTGGGATGTTTTGATGCTCGACTTCGAGATGCCTGGCCGCGACGGCTTCGACGTGCTTAAGGAAATTCAGAGGATACGGCCTGGACTTCCGGTTCTGATGCTGAGCGTTCATCCTGAGGACCAGCTTGCCGTAAGAGCGCTCAAGATGGGGGCTGCGGGCTATATGAATAAGGTTACAGCTCCCAAAGAGCTTGTAAATGCCGTAATAAAGATCTATAACGGCGGCAAATATGTAAGTCCCGCACAGGCTGAAAAACTTGTACGCAATCTGTCCTCCAAAGCCGAGGATGAACCGCATGCTTTGCTTTCCGACAGGGAATTCCAGACACTGCGCCTGATCGTTTCAGGTAAAGAGGTAGAGGAAATTGCAGATGAAATGTTTATCAGCGTAAAAACCGTGCGCACATACCGCGACCGTATACTTGAAAAGCTGAGGCTTAAGAACAACGTCGAACTCACTCACTATGCATTAAAACATAAATTACTGGACTAAAAGGTAAAGGGGCCTGCTCTTTACCTTTCCCCCTTTTCAAATCTCCACCACCCGGCAAAAAAACAGTCTCTTATAGTCCCTGGACTACAAAATTATCCGCAAATTGCCAATTTTCCCCCTCATCCGCACTGTGTAATTTATCAGTGTAAGAAAAAATTTTAGAGGAATAAAATGGAAAAATTCAAGGCGGCTATTGCAGATGATTCAGAACTCATCAGGCAGCGCATGATAAGGAAGCTGGAAAGAATTCCTGAAATTGAACTTCTCTGGCAGACCGGCGACGGCAGGATGGCATTTGAGTGGTTCTTAAGAAAAACGCCCGATATAATGATACTTGACGTGCAGATGCCTTCAATGACCGGAATTGAGATTTTGCAGCGCCTAAGGCCTGAAAAACCGGGCAAAACCATTTTTATTGTTCTTACAAATGATCCTGCTCCGATAGTTAAAAAGAAGTGCCTTGAGGCCGGTGCGGATTACTTTTTCGATAAAACCACGGAATTTGACAGGATCTTTGAAGTAATACGCTCAGTAAGTCAAAATAATACTTATGAAACCAGGTAAAGGAAAACAGGCAGAAAAGGGGAGAATTAAAATGAAAACTATCACATACTCTTTAAGAAACAACGAAACGAATTCTGATCAATATTATTCGGATATAGCACGATTTACCGACAGCATTCTTCTGGAAGCCCAAAGACAGTTTTCGCCTGTTATCAAATCATATATGAGACACCTTGAGAAAAAGGGTACAGAAAAGCTCCGCTCGGAAGGCGAGTATATATATGAGTTCATCTCTATGGGGGTATACTGGAGAACTTACGGCGCATGGGCGCAAAAGTTAAACCCTTTTGTGGGATATCTGCTCATTAAACTCTACAGTCTGCGAAGAAAATACAGGCCGGTCAAAAAGTATATCGATTCCTTAAGGGGCCTCTTATCAACGGTCTTCCTGGCTCCGGAAATTAAAGGTGATTCTTTACCTGAAATCAGTTTTTCAAGCCTGAAAAAACTTTTCCTGTGGCTTGAGGCAACAGGGGAATTTAATGAAGAGGTAAAACGCTTCAGAATGTGGAAGGAATATTTTGATTCTTCGGAAGAAAATATCCTGAACTGCCTGAAAGAAAATGCAGAGTTTGCAGAATGGTTTGAACTTAAAAGCGAAATAATGCTGGGAGGCTATACCGGGAACGTAAAACGTTTTCGGGAGGAGCAGCTGGAAAGCCACAAATGGAAAGAAGATTACATTTTCTGCGGCAGAAAAAAAGTTGAATATCACCTTGGGATGTTCGGTGCCGAAGTAATGAACAGGGCATTTCTTCCGGACTTCAGGAATACATCGCAAAAAGCCGTTCTTCTGCCTGCATGCATGAGGCTCCATAACGGCGAAAAATGCAAGGCCAGGAAAAAATCGCTGGACCTTATCTGCACGGGCTGCAGCAGCAGCTGCAGAATAAATCAGTATTCAAAACTCGGCAGAAAGCACGGCTTTGAAGTCCACATAATACCCCATTCATCTGACTTTACTTCGTGGCTTAAGAGGTTCGGAGAGAACAGGAACGTTGGTGTTGTGGGCGTTGCCTGCATACTGAATTTAATTACCGGCGGCCTTGAAATGAAGGAACTTGATATTGCAGCTCAATGCGTTCTTCTGGACTATTGCGGATGCAAAAGCCACTGGGATAAAGAGGGGATCCAGACTGATATTAATGCTGATGAGCTTTTAAGAGTGCTTGAAGCTGAAAAGGAGGATCTTGCCATGGCTGTCTGAGAAAAACGACACAAGAAAGTTTCACACCTTTTTAAGAAATATTTCTGTTGAAAATATTCATTTTGTGCAAACCTTATTCATCACAATTTAGTGTTCAGCCGGGATATATTAAAGGTACACCCGATTAAGAGCAGATGTACCATTACGGCAATAGCATTAAAATATTAGTGGTGTTCCATTTCATGGAAAAATCCAATCTGATGCATAACTGTATGAAGATCGGTATAGGATTTCCAGCTGGTTACTTTCCCATTCTGAATATTAACCAGGTCGCAGCATTTGAGATCAATATTCTTTCCGCTGGCAGGAAATTCTCCGCCTTCGGGAATAGGATACGGACCGTCATTTTTTCCCTTCAGGTTGTATTCTACCACAACAGTGTCTTCGCAGCTTACAATGTTGGTAACATCGTATTTTGTTTCAGAAGCTATATTCTTGCGCAGCTGTAAAAGCTGCTTGAAGCCTTCGGGACCTTTGTAGGTCTTTTCCCTGGGTATGATTGTTGATTCGGCATTGATATCAAAATACTTCATCGTGCCTTCAAAATCCTTGCGGTTGATAAGGTCAATAATTCCGCGTACAATATCCTTGTTTTCCTGAGCAGTCATAATTACCTCCTTCAAAGATGTGAAAGTAACATTTATTAATTAGACCAATGAGGAGCCACTAAAAGCCTCATCAGTGCTGAAACAATAAATTCAATTGCGGGAAACTTGGAAATGGCAATATTTATCCATGGAGAAATTACTTGAGATGGCTGGAGAGAAAAAGGGGAACTATTTTAAAGGCTGCTGCTGTGAATTATCCTGGCGCCAAGCCGTCTTATTTCATTCATCTTGTCTTCTGATTCTTTTAGGTCGATAGGCATTGCGGCGTCTTCAATAACTGCAATATTGAAGCCCTCTTTAATCGCATCTTTAACTGAATAATAAACGCAGTAGTCCCGGGCAAGCCCTGCCATAAAGACTTTGTCTGCCCTTCTTCCCCTCAGGTAATCGGCAAGGCCGGTGGACTTTTTATGACCGTTGTCGTAGAATGCGCTATAGCTGTCGATTTCTGGATCCATTCCCTTGCGGAAAATGGCTTCAACCCTGTTCATATTAAACTCCTTAGAAAAGTCTGCCCCAAAAGAGCCCTGCACGCAGTGGTCAGGCCAAAGGACCTGCGGAAGCCCTCCAAGCATGATGCGGTCGAAAGGTATCTTGCCCGGATGGTTTGAAGCAAAACTCTTATGATTTTGGGGATGCCAGTCCTGTGTAGCCACAACAAGGTCAAACTTTTCCTGGAGGCGGTTAATAAGGGGAATTATCCTGTCGCCGTCCTTAACGGCAAGCGAGCCTCCGGGCAGAAAATCGTTCTGAATATCCACAATTAAAAACACATTCATCTTTTTTCACTCAAAAATCATTATCACTTATATGTCTCATTTACTTAAGATAAGAAAATTAAGTAAATAAAATTAAGGTGATTAATGAGATCAGGATCAAATGGATGTCATTTTGAAGGATGCCAGACGTATTCACCTTTTGGGTTTATATAACCTGTTCTTAATAAACTGCCTGTCAGTCTTCGCTTTTTTGTTGGGGCCGGTAAGAAACCATAATGGTCTAACTTGAATTTGCATAAAAACACCTCGCATCTCATTTGGAAATTATTAGATTATAATTAATGACGATGTGATTATGAGTGGATCTGATAACAAGTAAGAAAGGCACGTGATGAGATCTGTAATATGCCCTCTGTCGCCGGAACGGGTAAATGAAAACGCCGTAAGGATTACCGGCTTTTTAACGGCACTCCTGTTAAGTTTATATCTGGTTTGGAATAATGTTTATGTAGTATTATTCTTAATGCTGGATTTTTTTATCCGCACTTTTACTCCACTTAAATACAGCCCTTTAAGCGGTTTGGCCTCGGCTCTTACTAGGCTGCTGAGGCTGCCGGTAATAAAAATACCGAAGGCTCCAAAAATGTTTGCAGCCCGTCTGGGCTTTGTGTTCACTCTTTTGATTACTTTGCTTCATTTTGCGGGCATGAATCTCACAAGTGCAGTACTGGCCCTGGTTTTAATTTTGTTTGCACTGCTTGAGGCAGCCCTGAACATATGTGTGGGCTGCCAGGTCTATACCTATATAGTTCTGCCATTTTATAAAAGGGAGCTGGAGGCAGGGGATAAAGTGTAAAATAAAATTTCCCGGCCGGGAGATAAATTTGTAACTTTTTCACTTTTTCTGCGTCGAAATTGATGGAAAGTAAGCTTAGTTTTATGCTTATTAATAAATATTCTATCCAATAAATAAGGCAGAATAAAATGAAAAAAATCCTTCCTCTTCTAATGCTTTTGTCAGGCCTTTTTCTCCTCCCCCAGCCGGAAGTTTCCCTATATGCCCAGGATGCGGCAAAGAGTATTGATGAGCTGGTAAGTAAGTACAACGAATACGGATACTTTGACGGCAGCATACTTGCGGCTGATAAGGGCACTGTTGTCCTTAAGAAAGGCTACGGAATGGCTAATATTGAATGGGGCATCCCTAACACTCCCGACACGAAGTTCCGTGTGGGATCAATTACCAAGCAGTTTACTTCAATGCTCATCATGCAGCTCGTGGAAAAGGGGAAGATAAGCCTTGACGGGAAAATAACAGATTACCTTCCTTACTACAGGAAAGATACCGGAGACAGGGTAACAATCCATATGCTCCTGACGCATACTTCAGGCATACCAAGCTATACTTCAAAGGCGGAATTTTTCGACAGGACGAGCCGAATGAGCTATAAGCCCGATGACTTTATAAAGGAGCAGTGCAGCGGCGACCTGGAATTTGAACCGGGTTCGAAAATTTCCTACGACAACTCTGGTTATTTTATTCTGGGAGCCATAATTGAGCACGTTACGGGAAAAAATTATGAAACTGTTCTCCGGGAGAATATACTCGATTTACTTGGAATGAAGAATACCGGCTACGATCATTCTGAGGAAATTATACCGAAAAGGGCTTCCGGTTATGACAGAAGCGGAGACGGCTACAGGAACACATCCTTTATTGACATGTCGCTTCCTTATGCGGCAGGAAGTTTGTATTCAACTGTCGAAGACCTCTTCACCTGGGATAAGGCACTTCAGACCGACAAGCTTTTGTCAGCCGGACTGAAGAAAAAACTCTTTGAAAAGTATATGAAAATGGGAGAAATGTACTACGGCTACGGCTGGATGACAGGCAAAAGATTTAACGGGCACGACTCCATGGATGTAATTACACACGGCGGGAGCATTAACGGCTTTAATTCCATAAACTACATGATACCTGAGGCCGGACAATACGTAATTGTTTTCTGCAACACAGGGAGCGCCCCATTGAATAAAATGACCGACCAGATAATAGATATACTTAACGGTAAAAAGGCAACCGAGCCCATGAAGCCGCTTGCCCGTATTCTCTGGAGGACTCTTGAAAAGCAGGGGGTAGAGAGCGCAATAAGTAAATTCAGGGAGCTTAAGGATAAAAAAGATGAATATGCCTATTCAGAGACAGAAATTAATCTTATGGGATATGATCTCCTCAATGCCGGAAGGACCGACGAGGCAGTAGAGATTTTCAAACTCAATACGGAGGAATTCCCCCGGTCCTCAAATGTATATGACAGCTACGGCGAGGCCCTGCTCAAGAAGGGACTAAAGGAGGAAGCCGTTAAGAACTACAAAAAATCCCTTGAACTGAACCCCGGGAATGAAAATGCCGTGAAAGTACTCAAAGAACTCGGTATGGAGGACCTCAAAACATCTGAATTAAAACTGACGGATAGTGAGCTTAAGGAATTTACAGGTACTTACGAGCTCGCACCCGCTTTCAGCATTACGGTTACGGTTGAAGGCGACAAAATTTTCGGGCAGGGAACGGGTCAGCCCCGCTTTGAAATGTTTTCAATGTCAAAGGATAAGTTTTACCTCAAAGTTGTAAATGCACAGGTAAGTTTCCAGAGAAAAGACGGAAAGGTGACAGGCATGACACTCTTCCAGAACGGGCGCGAAATGCCTGGTCAGAAAGTAAAATAATCCGAATAGAAAAGTTAACCGAAAAAGAAAAGCCGCGCTGAAAAGTGCGGCTTTTTTGATTCTGTTTTTTCAGATTCCGGCATTTATGTTAATGCTTACTATATAATACTTCCTGTTGAAGTGCTCAAAGCCAGGGCCGCTCATGCGGATGTCGCCAAAGAGATCACGATAACTGTAATCATCATAGTTTGGAAGGGGAAGCCTGGTGAAATCTATGTTGACTGTGAGGGGCAATGCAATATTTGTCAGCCTGCTAAGGGGGATTTCCAGCCCTGCACCGTAAGTGAACTGATTAAGGCTGGTAACTGACCCGTCAGTAATCCGTGTGTCAAGAGTTTCGGAATAATGCCCTATCCTTAGCTTTACCACTTCCCATAAGGCTGCTTCCAAGCCCAGTCTTATCTGTGTAAAATACCTGGTTTCAAAGACATCCATATATTCTCCGGCCAGAAGGAGCTTTAATGGCATGAGATCATATCTGCCCATTTTCTTTGTCTTAAATTCATAGGACGTTCCAAGGTGCATTATTGTTGGAAAATAAAAGGTGTTATGAAAACGGTGATTTACTTCAGAGTATCCGGCGTTAACAAGACTTAGCCCCAGATAAAGATCGTGATTACCTATACTGTCTAAGTGGAATCGTTTTAATACTCCCAGGTCAAAATAGTAAGTATTCAGTGCGTTAGGAGCTATATTGTTCCATAAATCGTATTCCTTCTCAAAGAAGTAGTTCAGGTTAACCCCGAGGCTGAGATCCGTTAAAACCTGATATGAGAAGTTCAGCATGAACAGGCGGTTTATGTTCCTGTCGGGAAAATATATCTCCTCGTCGGGCCTTCCAACCGAGAAAGTGAGATAGTTGAATCCGAAAGCCCCATACCTGCCTGAATTGTAGCTGATGCCATATGTATTATAGTATCCTTCGGTTTCTTTTGGGTAGTTAGGATTCATATGGGAAACTTCAAGGTTCATTCCCTTGGAAAATGAAAGAGCCGCCGGGTTGTCAAGTATGGAATAGGGACTTGCATGAAGCGTTGCCTGTCCACGCCCGAGGGCTTCAGATCGGGCATTCGGCCTTTGGTAGAAAAGGATTCTTTCAGCGTATCCCTGGTATTGCTGGCAAAGATAGTCTGAAGAATAAAAGACGAGAGCGAAAAGGATAAGAACTATCTTTTTCATTTAGGACTCCGTATGTGTGAAATGGATGAGTTTCAATGAAGTAAAAGTATTTCGATAGTTCCGCCATTTGAAAATAGAAGTATTATGCTCTTATGCCAAAATTAAAAACCGGAACTGAAAAAAGCAATGATCTCTGCCTAAAGTCCTATGAATAAGAATAACGTAATAATGTTGCAGGTCAACTGCGTCCTGAATATCCGTATAGATTCCAGGTGAATATATAATGTACTTTTCTTATTTTTTTACGATGCTAATTAAAATTAAATTAAAACCTTCTTTACGGCCGAAAATGAAAAATGTAATTACTTTACTGGCGCTATTAATTTTATCCTTCAGCTCTTTGTCTGCACAGGAAATCCAAAGCCTGAGAGTTGTAACATACAACATACATCACGGACAGGGAACGGATAAGAGAATAGACATAAAAAGAATCGGTGACTTCCTCGACAGCTGCAAAGTAGGTCTGGCGGCGCTTCAGGAAGTGGACCGCGGTGTTGAACGCACGGGTAAAATCGATATCCTGAAGCTTCTTTCAGATCAGACCGGCATGCATATGGCTTTCGGGAAAAATATAGATTTTCAGGGAGGCGATTACGGCAACGCGATCCTTTCCAGGTTCGATATCGATACGGTTAAAAACCTTCACTACAAAATGATGCTTGAAGGGGAGCAAAGAGGACTTCTGCAGACTGTAATTGAGGCAAACGGGGAAAAGATTGTCTTCATGGCTACCCATACGGGGGACAAAAACACCGAAGCAGAAAAGCTGATGAATGCAGATGAGATTATAAATGCGCTTAAAAGCTATAACGGACTGCCTGTTATACTCTGCGGCGACTTCAACGATCGTCCCGAAAGCAAAATGCATGCGAAGCTTAAGGAGTATTTTTCCGACCTGTGGGAGATCCTTGGCAAAGGTCCCGGATATTCGTTCCCTTCAGTAAATCCGGACAGACGAATTGATTACATCTATATTTCAAAAGAAGGCTTAAAGAAACTGAAGCCTGTTTTTATAAAAGTACTTCACTCTGAGGCCTCAGACCACCTGCCGCTCATGGCAGAGTTTGAACTTTTGAAGAATAAATAGCTCTGATAAATGCGGCAGAATTCCCGAACTGGCAGTTCTACCTGCTTCTCCAGCCGAAGTTTAATTTGAGCACTGTGGGCACACGGCTTTCCCTGCCGGTAAGGAGCATATTATCCTGACTATTAAATGAAAGTGAAACTATATCCATATATCCCTGGAACCCGGTATCCAGCACTCCCATATCAACACCGTCCGGTATACGGAATATTCTTACAACGTCGCTGCCTGCGGCCAGATACTTTGCATTATGCATAAATGCAACTGATGTGGCAGTTGTCCTTATTTGGCTTACCTTCGTCATGGTATTCAGGTTGTAAATATGAATAAAGCTGCCGGCCATACCGCTGGCTGAGAAAGCAAGCAGGCTTCCGTCATCACTAAGGCTTAAATCCTCAATTGTGTAGCTTTCAGATGGGAGGGTTTTTATAACAGATCCGTCATCGGCATTGAATATAATGATGTTGTCACTTTCAGAAGCATCCTGTACTGCAATCAGCTTCTTTCCATCCGGGGTCATTTTTACTTTAGTAATTCTATAGCTGTTTTTTGTCCAGATAGGTTTTAATGTGTTCATATCCAAAACACCAACAAGATTCGGGTGCCCATAAGGAGTAGCGGGGCATCCCATGGCAAGCCTCGTGCCGTCATTACTGAAGGCCAGAGAGCGGGCAGTGAGATAAACAGCATGCTGTATGCTGCCTGTTTGTGCATTCATTATATATATACAGCTTAAGGCAAGGACATCTGTATACTCCGATTTACCAAGAGCAATAACATCTCCCTGAGGACTGTAGACCGGAGTTCCGGCATAGCCGCCAATTAATGTAAAAACCGGCTTCTGCAGGTCGGCATTATAGACAGTAAAAGGGGAAACGTGGTAATCGCTGCACGTGGCAACAAAATTATTGCTCTTGGGAGAAAACTCCACCTGGTTTGCCTGAGGTGAGGCGCTGTACTGCTGGAAAGATTCCAGTCTGCAGCCGTAAAAAACGGCGGCCACGTTTGAAGACTGCGATACATTCTTATCAGTTGCAGCAGAAACACAGAACTCATATACCTTGCTTTCATTTAGATTCTGCAGATAATACACATTTGCTCCAGCTTCTACTTCATCTAAAGTCTTAAAGTCTGTATCTTCCCCGGCAATCCTCCATTGTACTATATATTTTTGGGCAAATTTACAATGTCCTGTCCATGAAATACGCGGTGCAGTGCTGAATTTATCTGCCGGAGAGAACTTAAGATCTGTAGGTCCATCCAGATTGACAACGGTTTCAGCCTCATTCGAATACCCGGAACTGTTCTGTGACTTGAAAGCTTTAATTCTGTAGTAGTATTTTACCCCAAGTTTTACGTCAAATCTGTCGGTGTATTTTGTTTCATTTTCCAGAGTTGTATCGATTACTATATAGCGGTTGGCTGACGGATCAAACCTCTCGATTATAAATCCTTTTTCACCCAGACTGTTGTCTGTCCAGTTGAGATCTATAAAGCTGTCGCTGGCGTTTGTAATTTTGAGATCGCCAGGCCCTTTGGGGACGTAGCTTTCGGATTTTGTGTCGTGAATATTTGTGTATTCTGCAATTGTCTCATCAAACCTGCAGGAGGTAATTGAAATCCCGCATAAAAAGATGAATGAAAAACTTAGTACTGCTTTAGTCATATCTGAATTTTAGTTAAGTTTAATTTTTAATCCCAGCCGGCTGTTTTGAGTGTCAATATCAATTACTTTGCGCAGTTCAAGATCAGAGCCGTTCAGGTGAAAAATGACTGCATCTGCTATGTTAAGCAGGTAAATTCCCAGAGAAGCACTCAGATAAATACCTTTTAGTCTGGAAAGCCTGTTAAGTTCACTTACTTTCCCTTCCATGAGAGTTCTGTATTTAAGTGCATCCGTTTCATTAAGAGAAGCATTATACTTTTCGCGGTAATCCTCAAATTCGGAATACCTGTCCTTATGGCTTGAGTTAGCCAGTATATAGGCTGTTGTACAAAGGGCCGTACCCAGAAGGTATGCGCACCCTTTTATTTCTGATTTATCAAGAATTTGTCCGAGTCCCGGAATCACAGATGAATAGAGCAGGTACTTCGGGGTGAAGTAGTTGTACCGGGTATTTAATTCATAGTGAGATCCCCCTTCAATTACAAAGCTCTCCGAGATTGCGCGGCGGAATTCAGCGGGCTTGATGTTAAAACTGCGTTTTCCTTTCTCGATTTTATACTCATTGTTTTCATCTTTTTTCGCAATGCTGCCGTCAATTAGAAACGGGGCGGTCTCCTGGTTGTTGACGGATACAAAACCATACTTTTTCTCCATCTTGATATTATAATCATACTCCATAGTATAAATATCGAATCTCCTTTCAATTACATCGTAATCATCCTTTTTTATGGTTACTTTGTAAGAACCCTGGGGAAACTTAATGCCTGAAAGCGGCGTTTGGCCATGCAGGCTGTCATCAATAAATACCGAAGCGCCTTCAGGAGCCGTAATAAAATTGAGGATGCCGTAGTCGCCGTCCATTATGAACGACAACTTGTGAATGCCCTTAACTGAGGCAAAAGTCTTTACGCGGGTAACGTTGTTCAAGGTTACCGTAATTTTTGTAAGCTCATTTCCGGCATTATCTTTTATGTAGGGTGTGTTTCCGCAATATTTGTCATTAATATATACTGCGGCCCCTTCGGGCTGTGAAGTGATCAAAAGCTGATTTACCTCAGCAGGATTCGACTGGCAGTAGAGCCCGGAATTTACCAGTGTGAAGCTGCAGACGGAAAACCAAAAGATGAAATTAATTACTCTTGCCAATGGAATTCAATTCTCCTTATAGAGCAATTTGTGACTGTAATGAAATTTTTGGCAGGAATAATATAAAAATTCCGGATGGGAATCAAAAAGAAATTTAGTATTGCAAACAGGTTATGCCTGGAAATGCACGTCAAGCCCAGGCATGGCCATCTGATATTCATTCAAGGGAGATTTAATTGATGCCGTGGGAGTTGATTCAGAGACCGCTCACCTGGGGCCTGCAGAAAAACAATCCGGGAAGATGAAGGGAGAATTTGATGAAGAGCTAAAGAAAGTTGCTCCTAAAACAAATCCCAAGGGCGATGACTGGCATCCGGGAGATGCTCAGGGGCAGGCAATGATGTGGGAAGTTCAGGCATTGGCAAAAGCAGGAACGCTCGGAATAATAGGCGTCTATCCTGAAACCGTTCAGTTCTTCCCTCTCGGAATGGCCATGAATAAGAATCTGACCTTGAATATGGGAAACTGCAATCACAGGAAGTACATACCCCGCCTCTTGGAGATGGTCCAAAGCGAAGAAATTGATCCGGGGAGAATAATAACCAAACAGGAATCTCTCATTGATGTGCTGGATGCATATAAGGAATTCGACAAGCGCAGTCCGGGATGGTTAAAAGTGGAACTGAAGATGAAAAGACAAAGAGAATAACAGGCAAGTCAGTGAACCGGCAGAATAGACACAAAACTTAAAAAACAAAAGCCCAAAAACAGATTATGCTGTTTTTGGGCTTTATAATAAAACTGATGAGAAATTAAACTTCTTCTTCTGCTACTACCTCTGGTACTCTTACCTTGCCCTTGTTCTCAACTTCGGCAATATATCTTTTGGTTGCCTCTGGAAGCTCCTTCCAGCCCCTTATGGCCAGAAACATTCCTATTAAGGCAAAGGGCATCAGGAATACCGGCCACCAGTGCCAGCTCCAGGTAGTTAAGTAGCCCAGGCCTATTGACTGGAGTCCTGAGCCGAGATAAACAAAGCCGTCAACAATGCCTGAAGCTGTTGCCGTGGCTTTCCTTCCTCCAAAATCAGCAGCCGCTGTTCCTGACATGAGTGAGTGGCACCCTGTAACGGCCGTAACAATTAGTACTGCACATATTCCAACAATTAAAGGGGAGGAGGTTAAAAATACCGCCATTACACCTGCCAGTATAAACATGGCTCCCGATAAGAATACAACCGGGGGAGTCCTTCTCGACTGGAAGAAATTATCCGAAATAAGCCCTCCCAGAAATCCGCCTATTATACCGAAAATGCAGAGCAAAAGTCCCCAGTTATCCATGAAGAATTCAGCTCCCGGCTGTTTTACTTCTTTTGCAAAAATTGTGTACCACTGCATGATGCCGTTCCTGAGAGCCCCCGAGGTCAGCTCAATAAAAGCAAATGTGAGCATGAGCGAGCTTCCGAAGACAACCTTAAGGAGGTCTTTTGCTGTGTATTCCACATCCATTTTGCCTGAAGAGGCATCATGTGTATCGAATTCAGCGAAACCGGCCTCTTCGGGTGTATCCTTAATTAAGAGCCAGTCGAGTACTGCCCAGAAGACCATTATTATGGCGGGGACAAAGAAAACGGCCCAGACAGCATCTACGGATCCGGTCTTGAGGGCAAAAATACTCTGAAGAACTGAGCTTAACCAGTTCGTGGGGCCTCCAGGGGTGACTTTAACCATGTCGACAACAGCCTGTCCCCAGTCGAATGCAAAATAAACGCCGATGGAGATCAATGAACCGAATATTGCGCCGAAGACACCGCGCTCCCTGACGTGGAACCAGTAAGCTTTGACCTTTATAATAGAAACAGCTCCGTAACTCTGGAAATACATGTTCAGAGCATAAAGAACTGAAAAAATCACTACCAGATTGCCCGTGTAGCGCCCGGTTAATACGAGGTAGGTTACAACTCCAAGTAAAATATTTGCAGCTGCAGCGCCTATGGTTGAAATAATTATTCCGGCCTTTCCGCCTATCTTATCTACCAGAGGCCCGTTGACCAGAAAAGACATTGCATAGACGAGCGTTCCTGCTCCGAAAATAATTCCGAAATCCTCCTTTGACATCAGACTTCCCAGGGCATTTTTTGAGACGTTCAGGTTGTAACGGCCCATGTATAAAAATGCGTATGACATGCCCAGAGGGAACCAGTTGATGAATCTGCGGAGTAAAAACCATTTGCCGTGTTTGAGAGGATTGTTATAGAAATACAAAAATATTATTAGTGCTATACTCAACGTAACAATAATGACACCCATATCGATATCCGTCCTGTTGAATTTTTTGGGGAAAACTTTGATGTAATAATGTGGCTCTTAAATGGCCAAGTAAAAATATGGCATTAAATAATTATTAGCAAGAATTTCCTTGCAGTTTTGCCCGCCTTATATGTCTAAACATAGCCCGCAATTCCTGCCTAAGGGCTCAAAAACCGCCGTTTTGTGCTGTTTAGGGGCAAAATTTTGCACTATATGAGTGCGCGCCTTCAGTATTTTTCTTTTTTCAGAATTGCGCCTTCAGAAGCCCAAAAGGACGCAGCATGAAATTGCTTTGGATTAAACAGTATTAATTTTATAAATTTCACCTTTCTTAATTTTAACTTTGTGACGGATTTTTTTCTCATGCGGATAACTAAAACTCTTAAATATATTCTTCTCGGCGCAGTCTGTCTGACTGCTGAAAAACCTTTGTATTCCCAGAAAATACCTGAGCCTGATTTGTCATTTTCCCCAAGGCACTATGTCTGCTATAGGACGGATCACGAACTCACAATAGACGGGAAACCCGATGAGGAGGCCTGGCAAAAGGCTCCCTGGACTGAAGCTTTTCTTGATGTTCAAGGGGATAAAAAGCCCTCCCCGGAATTTAAGACTAGGGTTAAGATGCTATGGGACAATAGCTTCCTCTACGTTGCAGCCGAACTGGAAGAGCCCAACGTGTGGGCAACCCTTAAGACAAGAGATACCACAATATATAATGATAATAATTTTGAGGTGTTCATTGATCCGGACGGCGACACGCAAAACTATTACGAGTTTGAGATAAATGCCTTAAATACATTCTGGGACCTCTTTATGACAAAGCCTTACCGCACGGGGGGATTTCCGGTAAGCGCATGGGACATCCGCGGCATTAAAACGGCTGTGTACGTCCAGGGAACACTAAATAATCCTTCAGATAAGGACCATGGATGGAGTGTTGAAATTGCACTGCCTCTGAAAGTCCTCATGCAGTCCACCGGGCTCAAGAGGCTTCCGAAAGACGGGGAACAGTGGAGAGTAGACTTTACAAGGGTCGAGTGGGGCGTTAAATCCCAAGACGGCAGATATCAGAGAATTGACGACCAGACCAGCTACTGGGCATGGTCGCCCATTGGACTCGTAGATTTTCATTATCCTGATATGTACGGCTTTGTACAGTTTTCGGACCATTCGGCCGGAAGCACAGAGGTCAGTTTCTTAGAAAAGCCGGAAGAAAATGCAAAGCGGGTTTTAAGGCAGCTGTTCTATAAGGAAAGGGCTTATTATTCGGACCATGGCAGATATACAAGCGACTTAAATGATCTTAACTTCGAAAAGAAAGACATTCCCGCCTTTCAGTGGCCGCCGGTAATTGAAACTGCTCAGGATTTCTTTGAAATATCCCTTGGAGATTCTGACAATAAGATAAGGCTGTATATCTTCAGCGACGGAAAGACAGGTCGGACTTTACTTAAATAGCTAAATCCACTCCTCAGTTCCCCATGAAAGCTACGGTAAATACGCTCCCGTAACCTTTGCTGCTTTTGACTGAAATACCGGCATTATTCAGTTCGCAGTATTTTTTTACCAGGGCAAGCCCAAGGCCGTTACCTTCAAATTTGCGCGTATAACCCTGTTCTTCCTGTGTAAATGGGGTAAAAAGGTGGTCAATATATTCCTCGGAAATGCCGATTCCGGTATCGGAAACATCCACGCTTATACAATTTCCCTGCCCCTGGTAAATTCTGACTGTGATCTCTCCGTCTTTCGTGTATTTGATCGCATTATCAACCAGGTTTGAAAAAATCTGGACCGCGGTATAAAGATCAGCAGTTACAGTGGGGGTTCCGTAATCATTTATAAAATTTAAGCTTATCCCTTTTGATGCTGCCAATGTGGAATACTCCTTTATTACACCGCTTAGAACATCTTTTTCCAGTTCAAGAGGCTTGTAATTGCATTCGAGATAACCGGTCTGTATCTGTGACATATTAAGTATAGAATCAATTGTCCTGATCAGTCTTCTTGAAGAGCTGTCAATTGCATTGAAGCTGAATTTTATCTCTTCATTCAGTGGCCTGGGGACTTCTTCTTTGATCAGTGATACGAAATTAAGCATAGTGTTAATGGGAGACCTGATTTCATGCGACATCTGCGCCAGGAATTCTGATTTCAGCCGGTCGGATTTTTCAGCTTCTCCTTTTGCCCTAATAAGTTCTTCGTGTATTCTAACGCGTTCTGTTATATCGTATGAAAGCACCAGGCGGGCGGCTTTGCCCTGGAAATCAATTGTATGCGAGAATATATCCACATATATAATTTCCCCGTTTTTCTTTAAATGGCGCCAGCTGCCGGCCATATTAAATTCGCCATGTGTGCTGGCTACATCTGCCAATAACAGAGGTATATCTGATTCCGGACGAATATCCTTAAGCGTCATATTAAGGAACTCTTCTCTTGAGTATCCGTAGTTAATAACGGCAGTATTATTCACCTCCAGAAATTTGAGATCCTTCAGGTCGTAGATCCACATTGGAAGCGGGTTGTTTTCAAAAAGCAGCCTGTAATTTTTTTCACTCTGCCTTAAAGTCTCCTCGGCTCTTTTCCGTTCCGAAATATCCTCGTGCTGAATAATGACATAGAGCAGCTCTCCATTCCTGTCAAGAATCGGGTAGGCCTTATTTGAGAACCAGACTTTCTTCTTTTCCTTTACTTCTATTGACTGAGATTCAGAGGCGACCCCGATATCAAAGTTAACCTCCCACGAAGCTGTTTGTTTTTCATGGAAAACCCTGACCAGGATTTTATCAATTCCATTGCTTATAATTTCCTTGTCCCTGAAGATATTATAGATGTTCCCCTCAATATGTTCGGGTTTTACGCCGAATATTTCGCTGAGTTTAGGATTTATGCGAAGGCACCAGCCGTCTTTGTCCAATATCTGGGTGCTCGTTGCAGATTGGAGAAACATCTGCTCAAAGAAGCTTTTTTGTTTTTCAAGCTCGGCTTCAACTTTTTCCCTGGGCAGTTTCACAGATCTCCTGATTTGGTTATTGTTTTATTATCGGCAGAAAGGCCGGGAAGTTAAAATTTATTAAAAAATAGTAAATGTGGCATAAAATAACAACAGGATCAGCTGGAATAAAGCGGGTGCATTCTTTTCTGAGCAGATGGAAAGTCCAGTTCTTAAAGAACTGTTTTATTTTACATATTTATCCCAACCGGTCTTTGCTATCCTGGCAATAACGCTGTCACGAACATTGTCCGGAGCCTTTGAATCGGACACAAAGATGGCAATAAGCAGGTGTCTGCCGTCGGGAAGGCTTACAATGCCTATATCGTTTGTTGCCGCAGTAATTCCTTTATCAGTTCCGGAAGTTCCGGTCTTATGTGCTGTTATTGTTCCTCTGGGCAGCATCCCTTTTATCCTGTTAATTCCTGTGGAAGCCTCAGTTATGTCCTTAAAAAGCAGCTTTTCTGTCTCTGTCTTAAATAAGCCCCCTTTGCTTAAAAGTAAAAGCAGTCTTACAGCCCCGCCGGGGGTTGAAGAGTTTTTGTACTGGAGGGAATTATCTAAACCCATCTGTTTTTCCGTGTTAAGTACGTGAATATCCTTTATTCCCAAAGATGAAAGATACTTCATAACCCCCCTTGGGCCCCCGCAGAGTCTTATCAGTACATCGCTTGCAGTTCCGTCGCTTTCTGAAAGCGCATAGCGGAGGAGATCCCTAAGGCTCACATAAAAATTTCCAGCAGGATTTTGATCCCTGATCGGGCTATGCACCCTTTTCCCAACAAGATCCTCTTTTTTTACGAGTATCATGCTGTCCAGGCTGAAAAGACCAGAGTCAACTTTTGAAAGCATTGCCATTGCGATAGGCAGTTTATAGACGCTCTGCATCGGGAAAGACTCATCCGGATTAAGCCATGAGGATTCACCTGTTTCTGCCAGCATTATTCCAGCCCCGACTCGTCCTTTGGCATCGCTGGCAATTTTTTCTAATTTTTTTTCAAAATCCTGTGCATTTAAAATACTGCTTAGTATCAGTACAACAGCAGTTAGTAAGAAAACATCCAGCCGTCTCATAATTTCCGAAAAATTGTTAATAAATATTATTTTATCAAACACTACATCATCAGTCCCTGCGGGGTCTGCGGTGTGGAGAGTATTCTGGTGAAGATCTCCCAGCGCTTTTTCTGATTATCCACAGTGCCGCCATGTTTTTCAACATAATTCCTGATTATATCCTGCCCGAGCGTGTAGTTGATTACATAGCTCCTGTAATGCTCGATGAACCTGAGGGACCTTTCAGCGCGCTCTTTGGACTGCAGGTTATATTTCATAAGCCAGTCCACGGTCTCCTGCTTTGTGAGTTTGCCGTCCAGGTAACTTCTGGCGGCTTCAGTCATTGAATACTGAAGATTGTTTATCAGTTCTCCTAAACGGTAATAGGTATCGGCCTTTGAAGTGTCCAGTCCGGCCAGAGGATAAAGGACTTTCTTTTCAAAGATGAGTCTTTCATCCCCGGGGAAGATCATATCGATGCCGAAATTTGCACTTCCTTCGGCAATAAGCGACTGCGGGCTGTAGAGAGGATATACTGTAAACTCAAGCCAGCCCCGCCCCTTTGAAAGATCCTCTTCCAGAAGGGCATTGTAAACGTGGTGGCCCGGATAGCCTTCGTGCGAAGCAAGACCAAGGGGCTGATCAATATATATCGGCAGCTCCGTATTCACTTCAATCAGGCTGAATGCATTTCCTTTATACCAGTTATAGGCTCCCCATGGCTTATCCGTCACATATTCCACCTTGAAGTTTTCTTTCTTTGGAAGCTTTACGTGCTCAAGCGTTCTTCTTCGGCATTCTTCAATTGCAGCCGTAAAAACAGCATTCAGTTTATCCTTTGGTATTATGAGCCCTTTTCTGAAAGTTTCATATCTCTCTGCGATACTGCCATTACCGGGAAGAAGGCTGTCAATAGCCTTTAACTGGCTTTCAAAGTATTCCTTATTATGGACCGGAGAAACGGCCTGGTAAAGCGCCTTCGACTCTTCATCAAAACTCATCTTTTTCCCGTTCAGAATTTCGATTCTGGCCTTTACGGCTGAGACCTGTGCATGGAGAAATTCAAGGCGGAGTTTTTCAATTTCAGTTAGACTGCCTTTGGGAACCTTTTTAAGCGCCTCAAGGAGCCTTTCGGCTTCATCGTGAAACTTCTTAAAAGGGAAACTGCTCTTTTCCTTTTCACTTATGGCATTAGGTTTCAGGTTTTCGGGACCGTAATATGCATCCACATAGCCGTCATCATATTGTCCCAAATTCAGGACTAGTTTTACGTAGGACCTAGCAATTTTGTCCATCTGTTTATCCCTGGCAAATTCTGTTGAAAAAAGTGTAAGTACAATAAAAACAATTAAAACTGCAATGGATCTTAAAGTCTTCATGGCCCGCCCTAATTTGTTGAATATATAGGTGAAATATAATAACTCACAGGCGACTTTGAAATGAATAAGGGAATTCCCAGATGCAATTATAAATATTAATAGAATAGTAAATTGACTGTAAAAGGTTAAATCAGTAAGTTTTGACGTGCAAATTTCTTTGGTACAGTGTTTTGTTAAGGAGGAAAACAAAAATTAAGCCCTCCTTTTAGACCGGCCCGATTGAGCCGCACTCCGGAGAAATATAAAAGATAAAATTTTAAGGAGAACTATAATGTTGGGTTATCTTTATGGATCTTTGCTTGCAATCATCCAGATACTTGTTGTAATTGTACTTATATATATGTTTGCCTCCAGGCTCCAGAAAGCCGGAGATGTGAGTTCTGAAAACGGAAGCTTCAAGGCCAGCTTTAAGTCCGCCAGAAAGGGGATTTTAGCAATTCCGGCTCTGGTACTGCTGCTGTTTTTTGCATTGGACGGCTATTTGGCCGTAAAACTCTTCGAGCAGAGGGATGCCAGCCAGATAATGGATTTCCTGCTCCTGGATAAAATGCACAGGAATACAGATGACCTCCTGGGTGATCTTTCGAAGGAAGTAAAAAACTTTTCTGAACACCATCCCGAATTCAATGTGCAGTTCAAAATTGACAGGCAGTCGAAGCCTTCCTATGAGGATATGGTAGTGGACCAGGCATTCCAGGTGGTGCTTTATGCTGAAAAGAAGGAGCTCTCGCAGGATCCGGAATTAAGGAAAATAAATGTTATGCTGGATAACGTTGAGGAGATGCGCAAGGAAATGGCAAGGATAGAGAGTTCACTTTCGAATCCGATAAAGGTTCAGAAGGGTGAGACGCACCGCGCTATAGTACAGCGTTATCTGAAAAATGAAGTCAAGCTTGACGACAAGCAGATTAAATCAATACTTAACAGGACCGCACTTTTCAGCAGCCTCATTCCGAAATTCTATGTATACAACCTATACAAAGACGGCGTGTTTTTAACAACAGTTACACAGGGCGAAGCTAAACTCTCCCCAATGACTGTGGCAAGGCTTTCGCAGAGAAAAATGATGAGCGGCGTACTTAAAGAAAACAACGATCTGAAGGTTTCGCTGGATTCTTTAAGAGCGGCATATAAAATAGGGGCTGAAGAAAATACAGAAAATAACTAAGCTTTATTTCTGAGTTATTTAAGTGTTTTATGAAAAGCCCGAAAGAGAATGTCTTCCGGGCTTTTCATTTCAGGGGAAAATAGTTCTATTTTACCACATCTGCCGTAAGAATCAGAGTATGCGTGGGATTGAGAGGATCGTTTGTGGAAATCTTAATGTTCCGGGCAACTTTCCCCTTCAGATTTGAAGTGTCAAATGAAACTTTCAGGGTACCCTTCTGTCCCGGCTCAATTCTCCTGCTGCTTAACTTAGTCATCAGTCCTGATCCCGTTGTAACTACAAAGCCGATATCTAAAGCTGAACCGCCCGCATTGGTGAACTTAAAAGTATACTGTGCAATCTTACCCTCGTTTAATCTGCCGAAATCGTGCGTATACTCAGTAAAAGAGAGTTTGGGAGGTTTAATGATGGTCTTTTTGTTTTTGTCTGAGGTACTTGCTCCGGTAACGGGATAAGTACCGTCCTGTGGGGTTTTGTCAGTTAAAACGTTTGCGGTAAATGTAACCTGAAGAGATTTGCCTGCGGGGTCATTCGTTTCGATATAAACTGTTTTATTCTGTTTGCCAGAGCGTCCGGTTGAATTAAAAGTTACTTCCAGTCCGGTGGATTCTCCTGGAAGAAGTTCGGTTTTTGCAGGCTTTGCAGCTGTGCATCCGCACGAGGCCCTGACATCTGTAATTTTAAGTGTGCTCCGGCCTTCATTTTTTATGTTGTAGATTTTGGTAACCTTATCACCCTGTTTTATGTCCCCCATATCATAACTTAAAGGTTTAACCGTCACCTTGGGATCTTGCTGTGCCAGTGCCAGGCAGGAAATAAAAATGAAAGTAAAAAATAATTTCTTAAACATTTTCTACTCCAGTTTAAATGATCTGTTGTCAAAAAAAATTATATAGAGGCCAAGTATTACAAGACCAGAGTTTTCCAGAACCTTCAGCCATCCGACCCTCATGCCCGATGCTGTGGCGAAGCACCCGCATTCAATGTTCAGATCGCGCGCGATGCTTATAAGTACAATAATTATAAACATCAAAAGCAGGGAAGTAATAATAGCCGCATTCTCCCTCATGCTAGTTCCGAATACCAGCAGAAGTCCTGAGACCACTTCAATCCAGGGTACTGCCACGGCCAGAAAGTTAATCAGTATTTCGGGGAATAACCTGTATGCGTATATCGCCCTGGCAAAGCCTTCAGGATCTGAAATTTTCTCCATTCCGGCAAAAATAAAAACCGCCCCGAGTGCGAGCCTTGCAAGCAGCAGGAGGTATTCATTTGAAAGAATGTCTTTAGTCTTCATTTATTTAGCTATCGGGAATTTTGCATCCGACCAGGCATACCAGCCGCCGAAAAAGATAAAAACCATTTTGTAGCCCATTGAGGCAAGTTTTTCCCCGAGCATATCGCTCAGGTCGCATTCGGCCCCTTCGCAGTAGCAGACAATGGGTTCATCTTTTGAAATGCCCCTTAAATTCTCTTTATATTTGTCAAACTCATAGAAAGGAACGTTTATGGCGTTTTTAATGTGCCCCTTCAGAAAGTCCTCATTTGCCCTGGCATCAATAAAGATAACATTTGCCTCATGGAACTTTAAGGCTTCCTTGAGTGAAATGACTTTGGGTTCGCTTAAGGGCACTTCATTTTCTTTTGCGGTCATTTCAGCCGTAACATGCTTTTTCATGCTGAAGCCGAATAAAGGCACCCCCGCCTGTGAGAAATAATTGTAGATGGTTCCCAGGCACAGGCTGGCAATCACAATAATGATTACCTTATTTAAACTGACTTTTGCCATTGGATTCCGGGAGGTTCGTTTTAAGCTGTGTTAAACTTAAGATACATCACGGAATAGAAAGAAGCAAACCGTGCAGCAAATTGTAAAGCCAAAGGGAATAGTTTTGTGTTTTTATGCCCGAAGTCTTATTTTTTATTGTGACTTTTGAGACAACATCAATTATATAGAGGCCCCAAATGAAATTCAGTGTTATTCTGGTTTCCTTTATTCTGGCTGCGGCAGCTGCTGTTAATTTACGTGCGCAGGCCGGTGTGGCAGCAGTGACGTTTCTCGAGCTGCCGGCAAGCGCCGAGATGTACGGAATGGGCTACACTTCGGTTGCTGTTGCCTCCGAAGACCCGATGTACCCGTACTATAACCCGGCCCAGCTTGGAATGCAGAGCTTTCAAAACAATCTTTCCATTGGGTTTAATTCCAGTAACTGGCTGGAAAATTATTTTCCGGGGATTAAGGTTTCCACCTTTGCCGCTAACACAGGAATTGACCTCAGACGCTTTATAAAGGGGATACCCCACCTGAGCCTCGGATTCGGATATTCCAGGCTGAAAATTGATTTTGGGAAGGATAATTTTTACCTCCCTAATAATTCTGAAAGCTACGACAAGACGGATAATTTTACTCTAAGCGCAGCTTTGGACTACTATCTTAAAGCCTCTTTGGGCTTTACTTACAAGCATGTATATTCAAAGTTGGGAGTTGAACGCGATCTTGAAGGAAGGATTAGAGAGTTATCTGCAAAAACTAATCTTTATGACTGGGGCGTTTTTCTTGAGGTGCCAGTTTTCCCGATACTGGAACAGACGACAGCAAGGCACATAAAAATATATAATAGTATTTCGCCCGTTTTTGATCTGACATTCGGATTTTCAAAGAGCAACCTGGGGCAGGATTCGATCAATTACAGCTTCCCCGAGCAGGGAGATCCTCTCCCGCGTGTAGCCCGTACGGGAATCGGCCTGCTGGCAGGCTTTAGTTATGAGGCTGAAGGTATTACCTTGATGCCCATAAAAGCTAAATGGTCAATTGAGTCAAATGACCTTCTTGTAAAGCCGAAAGATCCCCACGGGTGGGAGTACCAGCCGGGTTTCGGCGACATTAACTTCTTCAAAGAAGTAATTCTGGGTAAAACGAATTTTGAGACGGAGAAACTGAAAGGCTGGGAGCTGAACTTTCTTGAAACCATAAGCCTTTACGGTGGCCGCTTTGAAGAGGATATGGAAATGGGCAACAGACATTTTAATTCAAACGGGTGGAGCATCAGAACACAGGGACTGGTTAAAGTTCTCAGGATAATCTCCCCCGAAATGTTCGGATCGAATGCATTAACTTATGCGCTTAGCCACCTCGACTTCCGCTACAGCATAAGCCAGACAAAAACGGATAATCCTTCCGCTCCCCTGAATAACGTGAAATTCAGCACGTTTAATATAATGTTTAACGGATTTTAGAAGTATTAAGTCAACTTTTCTCTGCCGGGATCACACTGTCCGGCAGAGAAAATTTCTTTCAGGCTTCCTGCTGCACGGATTCTTTTACAAGCACTTTAGGCAAAGGCTTTTCCACCCAGCGCCGGAAGTATACCGATATAAACAGACATACCAGGCTTACTGCGCAAAGCGTGAATATGAAAGCTGCCCACCCGTAGTTATGCATTATTACTCCTGAACCTGTTCCCAGAAGGCTGGAGCCGGCATAGTAGAACAGCAGGAATAAGGATATTGAAACCGGTTTGCCCACGGGGGAATGCTGGGCGACAATTTTGCTGGCTATTGTATGGGCGCCGAAAAAGCTATAGGTAAAAACCCCAAGTCCCAGAATGACCAGCATCAGGCTCGGCGTAAGCATGAGAAGGAGCCCAATGAAAAGAAACGATACAATTGCCGGCAGAGTCTTCTGAGACGTGAATTTGTCTGAGAGCACGCCGGCCGTCATGGAGCCTGCCGAACCCACAATATACATAAGGTATATTGATGCCAGTACCTCATGAGGCAGAAAGAACGGGCTATCCTGCATTCGGAAGGCCAAATAATTGTATATGCTTACAAAACTTCCCAGGTAAAGCCCTGCAAGAATGTACATCGAAAGCAGCAGCGGATTTTTCAGATGTATGCTCATTGTTTTAAGACCCTTCAAGGCATCGGTTCTGTACGGCTTAAAATGTTTTGATGAGGGGGCCTCAATTACAAAAAGGAGGCCGAAAATAAAGCATATTGTGCCTACAATTCCTGTGGCCCAGTGCCATGAAAGCCATCCTGTAATAAGCGTTGCCGCAATGCGTCCGCTCATGCCGCCGATTGCATTGCCTGTAATATAAAGACCCGTAGCCTTCCCCAGAGCCGAGGGATGGATTTCTTCAGCTATATATGTCATTGCAACAGAGGCCGATCCGGAAAGGAAAAACCCTTTCAGCATATTGATGGTTATAAGCAGGGGGAAAAACGTCACAAAAGAAGACATAACCGTCAGGACTGATGAGGAAATAAGGGCAAGCCCGATGAGGCTTTTGCGCGAAATCCTGTCGGCTAAAAGGGCGCCGGCAAAAAGTCCGGCTGCAATGCCTATAGTTGAAAACGATACTGTCAGGCTGCTTTCAGCAGGGTTAATTGAAAATTCCTTGCCGATTGCGGGCAGTATGGGCTGAAACAGGTAGAGCTGCATGAAGCAGGAAAGTCCCGCAAGGAACATTCCTCTTGCAATTTTATTAAATGCCTTGCTGTTTTTTGTTACTCTGTCGTCCTTGTGGGCAGTAGTAGGAGCAGTAAATTCCTTCATTATCCAAAACCAATCTTAAAATAACCAACTTCAGAACTTAAAGCAGCGTTAATAAGCGCATACTCAAAAAAAACTGACACAAAACTACGCTTTTTTAAGGAAAATGACAATTCATTAAACAGTGCTGAAATTAAAGAGAATTCACTTTTTCAGGCTCTTTGGAAACACTTTCCGGCTCGCCGAATATAACAGTAAACGTACTGCCTGCGCCTTTTTTGCTTTTCACAAGAATTTCAGCATCATTGAACTCGCAGTATTTCTTTACCAGAGCAAGGCCAAGACCATTTCCTTCAAATTTGCGCCTGTAGCCCTGTTCCTCCTGGGAAAATGGCGAAAATAACTTTTTCTGAAAATCCTCAGACATGCCGATGCCGGTATCACTTACATCCATGCAGAGCTTGTCTTTGTCCTGCCTGTAAATCTTAAGATCAATTTCGCCTGAATTTGTATACTTAATAGCATTATTCAAAAGATTTACCAGGATCTGACTTACAGTATACAGGTCGCCTTTTATGACCGGGTTCTCAGCCATGTTCAGAATATTAAGCTTCAGATTCTTAACGGCGGCCATGGAAGAAAATTCATTTTTCACCATGCTGATGACATCCCGTTCAAGATCGATCTCCTGATAATGGCATTCAAAACGCCCGGTCTGAATTTCCGACATATTTAATATCATGTCGATCGTTCTGATCATTCTGCGGGAACTGCTGTCAATTGCGCTGAAACTGAACTGCATGTCATCGCTTAAGGGCTTTGTGACCTCTTCCTTAATCAGAGAAATGTAGTTAAGAATTGTATTGATGGGGGTTCTTATTTCATGTGACATCTGGGCCAGGAATTCGGTCTTCAGCCGGTCAGATTCCTCCGCCTTTTCTTTTGCAAGTCTCAGTTCCTCTTCGACTTTCTTGATTTTCACTATTTCATCTTTCAGCCTTTCATTTGCTTCGGCAAGGTCAAGCGTCCTGTCTGCTGCGAGCTCCTCAAGGTTATTCTTAATTTTCCTCAGCTCTTCTTCAATTCTGCCTCTTTCAGCTATTTCATCCATGAGCTCTTCTTTCTGATGAAAGAATTTTATAATAAGCGAGGAAACCTTCCCGAATTCGTCTTTTTTATACTGAAGCCTGGAGATAAAGTCGGGATTTTCCAGCTGCAGGCTCTTTGATATTAACCTGAGAGGACTGCTGACTGTAAGGAGAAGAAAAACTGACGAAATAACCATTATTAGAGCTAAAAACAAAATAAGTGAGATAAACTGAGCATTTGCCGAGGCCTCAACATTACTGATCGTTGAAAAGATTCTTTCAGATCTTACTGCACCTACAGGCTTGCCATCCCATGCATGAAGCTCTATATGATTCATTATTGTTGAGTCATTACTGGCGTCAAAGAGAGGGGAGCCTGGAAGGAGGCTTGTTTTTGAAGAAGTAAGCTGGTCTAATTCATTCAGGTAAGACCTGGATAACAATCTTCCGGAAAAGAAATAGCCTGAAGGGGGCATCTGCCTTAATGTATCTCTTGAAGGCTGAACCGGGGCGCCGAAGACTTCCATGAGTCCATTGGAAACCGGCAAAAAGAAATGAGTAAATTTTTTCCTGTATATCAGTTCTGCAAAGCCTTTATTCTTAACAGGCAGTTCAACTTCGGAAGAAGGCAAATTCCGGCTTTTCGAATAAATGAGGGATAATTCCGGAGAATATATCCAGATGTAATTTGCATTAAAAGTACTTAGCCCCGGGTCGACGTTTTCCTCGGCCCATTTTTTTTCGGGAGTGTTTATAAAACGGACCATTTCATCCCACAGCGAATAATCCCTGGCAAGTACCTCAAGATTTTTCCCCATCATCTTAAAGGAGGCATTCAGCAATTTTGACTGCTCTAATTTCTGATCGGTCAGAAGCCCCTTAATTTTGTCATTTTCGGAAAGTCTGAACATTACGATGCCGGTTGAAAAAATCGCTCCAATGCCCAGCATCAGCAGGAACATTTTAATCTGAATACTTGTCTTCAATTTTCCCCCAAAAGAACCAGAGTAAATATATAACTAAGAAATAGAACTGCATGGGTGCAATTTTAACCCTGAAATATTTTTAAGATACAACGCCTGAGCCCTAAAAGTGCATTTGTGTCGCGAATAGACAGCTGAGGTTTATAAAAAAGTTTAGTTTTACAGGATATTTTTATTCCGGCATAATATTGCCGCAGTCCGTATGGCCGGATGACAAAATTGCAAGTGTAAAGATAATAGAATTATAAATAAGGGGAAAATGATAATGAAAAATTAACTGGCGGTGTTAATTGTTTTATGAATAGTCTGCAAATAAAAAAAGCCCGGGGGGAACTGCCTCTTCCCCCGGGCTTTAAAGAAACCGGACAATTTCATGTGCTTATTTCAACAGGACCAGCTTTTTGCTATCCCTGAAGCTCCCGGCCTGTAATGTGTATATGTATACTCCGCTCGGCAGGGATAACTGTTCGGAATTAAAACTTACCGTATAGCTTCCGGGCGTTTTAACCTCATCGACAAGTGTTGCCACCACTTTGCCGAGCATGTCAAATACTTTCAGCTGAGCATGAACTGTTTGCGGAAGCTCATATCTGATTGATGTAGACGGATTGAAAGGGTTCGGGAAATTCTGCGACAACGTAAAGTTTTCAGGAAGAGTATTCCCCTTGTTCTCTACGCCGGTAGTTCTCGTGCCGATAACAAACCAGTTGGGGTATGTTGCGTCTGTAACATAATCTGAGGCCGTACCGTCAGGCTCGAGGAAATTGCTCTTCAGCGCTATCTGTTCAATTGTTTCATGATCAGTGCCCGATATGGTTTTGTAATCATGATATGCAATTGTCCTGTCGTCTGCGGAATAAGTAGGATATCCGTAGACGGAAAGAGGCCCGGCAACTGCGGCTACATCCCCGGTGTTAAAATCTGCAGCCATGACGTAATTCTGCTTGATATTGGCATCAAAATAATCAAATGTGAAGCGGGTCTGTGAAGTCTTGGAAAAAGACGGATTTGCAACGTTTACGCCTTCATTCTGCGGTGGGAAAACGGCATCCATATATCCGGTTTCCACGTCAAGTATGTCCAAAGTCCAGAAACTCATCGGGCTTCCTGTGGAATTCTTCAGTTCATTGTAGGCATCGAAGAGGAGATACCTTCCCGAGGGTTCAAAAGAAAGTTCATCTGCATAAAGGGCCGTTTTGGCGTCACTGGCATCGTAGGACTTTGTGGCAATCTTAAAAGTTTTGCTCACGTTGTTTGTAATATCCAGGTAGTAGATGGTTGTGTCCTGATATTTTGAAGTCAGGGCCATTGAATTTAAGCCGGGGCCTATAGCCACGCTGCCCCAGACTCCGCTGTCTTCAAGAACTGTTTCCTGGGGGTTATTTGGATCGGCAACAAGTGCTCTCAGGTTGTTGCTCTTATCCACAAATATAATGATGCCTGTTGCATCCGAAACTGCAGGGCGGTTGCCGACCTGCGTCTTCGAAAGGGCGAAAAAGTCGGAGTTTGACGTTACCTTTGTTTTTGCCATGTAGATAGAATTGGGATCTGAAGGCTCGGTATTTGTCATCAGTACCCACTCGGCGCCTTCAAGCGTGCTGGGCGGCGGCGGCGGGGTAGCCCCGTCTTCTTTGACTTCCACCTGATCCCATGCATTTTTTACCTGCTGGAGCTGACTGCTGCTCTGGCCGAAGAGATCTGCAGCAGCTTTTTCAGTTGCTATTCTGGCATCGGCAAACAGTGAAGATTTTGTCATGTAGACTGTAAGCGCCCTATACCATATTTTTGCGGCATCAGAGCGGCCTATGTTCGTGGCGGCAAGGTAAAAAGCATAATTCGGAATGCCGCTGTTTGTGTGAACGCCTCCGTTGTCTTCCTCGGTTTCAACAAACTCCGTCATATTTGCGGGCTGCCAGGCAGGTGAACCCTGCGGTGCGCCGTTATGCGGGTTTGATAAGTCCCTTAAGCATCCTGAAGGGAATGACCCTAAATCTTTTATTATTTTTTCTCCCATCTGCCAGTTTTCTGTGTCAACCAGAGCACCGAAAATATCAGACATCGATTCATTGAGTGCACCCGACTGCCCCTGGTATTCAAGACCTGCCGAATACTGCGTTACACCGTGTGTCATTTCATGAGCTGCCACATCAAGACCCCCTGCCAGGGGTTTGAAATACTGGCCGCCGTCACCATAGCACATTATTTTGCCCGACCAGAAGGCATTTTCCATCGACTTGCCGCTTTCGGTTACGTGGACAGTGGAATATATGGTCATTCCCTTGTCATCAATAGAATTCCTGCTGAAGGAATTCAGAAAGTAGTTATATGTGGTAACTGCATTATAGTGTGCCGAGACAGCCGCAGGATCGGTCCACTGATTATCTGAGGAGGTTACAAAATATAACGATGAACTGCCGTCAAGATCTTTATTCCTTAAATCAAGACCCACAATTGCGCCTATGAGCCCGTCAGGAATTTTGGAGTCGGCTGCATTATACATCGGCTCGCTTATATCTGAAAGGAAGTAAGTAGATCCGTATTGCAAAGTATGGAAAGTCCTCGTCACTCCTTCAAGATCCTTTCCGCTTGCACTCTGTGCCCCGTCATAACAGACATTATTATATGAGTTGAGAATACTGCCCGTATTGGCGTCAATGAAATAGTACCAGTCGTGAGCAATGTCAGATCTTACTTCAACAAACCATGCAAGGTGAGGGATGTGGCTGTTGTCGTGCCAGATGATTTTTTTTGCAGAAGGCCCTTGATAGTCCATTATTTTTGCCAGAGCAGGAGAAAATCTGGTAATTGACGTTTTATTCTTGAGGTTATCCGTTGCTTCTTTAATGGCATCGGAAGAGCTGAGCTTTCCTTCAGTATCTGTAATCATATCCGGAGTCGGTTCATATATGCCGTTAACCGATTTTACACTTCCGCTATTGTCCAGGTGTACAATAATCTCCTTTGCCCAGACCTCAAGACCTTTATATGTCTGTGTGAATTTCAGGTGAGACATGTTGAACTGATCGGTCAACTGACTTTTCAGCTGAAATTCAGCTGCCGGATCTTTTATTTTTAGAAGGGACTTGTTTTCCACGAGGAAGTTACTTGCACTGGCAGCAGCGTTTAGACCCGGAGCAGTTTTGGAGAGCAACTTACCCGGGGCGCTGTTTATTTCAATTAAGCGGGGGGTGCCCGATTCTTTATTCCAGTATACTTTCTGCAATTTATTTGAATCGCCGGGCCTGGGAAGAAAAAGATTTGTATTCATCTGTCCGGAAACAAGCGAATAAGTCTTCCCTCCCGTATGAAATCCATTCTTCTGAAGAAGGGAGTTCAGATTACTGCTTATCCTTGCCAGGGAACTGTTGTTCACACCGGAGGAGGAAAAGGTTTTGCCTGACTGTTTTTTATTTTTAATGCTGCCGCTGAAACCCTCAGCTGAAAGAATTATTAACAGGGATAAAACAAAGTAGAATTTAGTTCTCATTTAACCTCCATTTATAATTTGATAGTTGCTTACTTTAACTTTTCCGGAGCGCTTCTGTTAAAAGCAGGATATTGTGTCTAATTTAGGGACGGGCATATTTTTTACATCGTTCTCAATGCTTTTTTAGCTCACCTGCCAGATACTTAGAAAATCAATTTGAAGAGATCCAAAGGGAATTAAAAGAAGATTTGCCGCATGCACTAAAAAATTGAACATTTTTCCCCTATAATGTTTCAATCAGTTTTAAGTTAAGGAAAAAATAATTGAATATGAAGAATAATTTTTATTTAAGACATTTATTTAGTCCAAAAACGGGCTCTTATTTTATGGGCAGGAATTTGAAAAAAGCCGGAATTACATTTAAGTGGAACTATACATGCCCCCGGCAGAGGCTTCAGTTATGCCCTGCCGGGGACTGATATTAAAGAGCGCGCCAGGGCCTTATTTCATCAGTATAAACTTCCTGCTTCGGCTGAAACTTCCTGCATGAATTGTGTAAATGTAGACTCCGCTCGGAAGCTCAGATGCATCAAGCTCCACTGAATAGCTGCCTGCCATTTTAACCTCATTTACAATTTCTGTTACTTCACTTCCCAGAAGATTATAAACCTTCAGGCTTACAAATTCCCGCCTGGGAATTGAATAACTGATCCTGGTGGAAGGATTAAATGGATTAGGATAATTCTGCAGAAGCGAATATGAATGAGTGAAAGTTCCGTTAGCTGAAACAATGCTTGTAACCGTATCGGGCGATGCAACCGTGTCGGGCGGAGCAGCAGCCGTATCGGGTGCTGCAATTGTATCAGGGTCCAAATAAACCATTAAGCCCCGGCTGTGAGTCCCGATCCATTTTGAGCCTTTTGTATCGGCAGCAACTGCAGTGATGTAGCATCCGGAAATTACCGGGTCAAGAGTATCAATGATACTCCAGGCCGAAGCTTTTACTTTGTTTAAGCCTGCTTCCGTACCGATCCATTTCTGATTTCCGGCATCAACATAGATAGAATGGACGAAATCGTTTCTTAGTTCTGAATTGTACGAATTATAAATATCGCAGGCAGTACCGGTATGGGCTACAACTCCCTGGCCGTTTGTTCCGACCCACATAACGCCCTTCTGGTCAAAGCTTAATGAAATGACGTCGTTGCCGGGAAGAGGGGAGTTGTCCTTGTTGTACACTACCCAGTTTGCCCCGTCAAAGGCCGCGAGTCCGTTATCTGTCCCGATAAATATTTCATTCCTGCTGTTGACTGCAATGCAGTTGATGCTGTTGCTTGGGATGGGTGAGTTGGACTTGTCAAAGAATGTCCAGCTTCTGCCGTCGAACTTTGCCACTCCGGAATTCTGCATGCCGGCCCATTTATTTCCATCTTTATCAACTGCAACTGTACTGACTGCGTTTTCGGGCAAAGGCGAGTTATATGTGTTGTATACTTTCCAGTCTTTGCCGTCAAACCTTACCAGGCCGCTGCAGTAAGTTCCAACCCATACCGTATTCTTTCCCTCAATTGCAATTGAAAGCGGGTAAGGGCATGTAAGTCCGGAATTCGATTTGTCATAAAGGCTCCAGTTATCCCCATCAATTTTAATGAGGCCTTTTTCAGCTATTACCCACTTTACATTAAAAGAATCTACAGCTATTCCATTTATCTTATTACTGGGCAGAATAGAGTTTGCAGAATTGTATATGATCCAGTCCGTCTCCTGAGAGAAAGTATACGACGTAATAAGAACTAACAAGCAGAAACATAACTTCTTCATTTGGTCCTCTGCATTTAAATTATTTCAGCATAATCATCTTAATAATCCTTTCTGTTACTTTTCCATTTAGCGTTGTGGCTTCCATTCTGCAGATGTAAGTTCCGCTTGAGGCCTGTTCATTACTGAAATTCTTCCCGTTCCAGAGTACGCTTTGGTATCCTGCGGGCTGAGAACTGAAAGTGAATGTTCTAATTGCCATTCCCAGAGTATTGTATATTGTAAGCTTAACATCGGCTGTTTCGGGCAGATTGTACCTTATAGTTGTAGCCGGGTTAAAGGGGTTGGGGTAGTTCTGTTCAAGCAGAAACTCTTTGACTATAGCGGGTTTATCGCTGACTGCTGTAACAGAGGCTGACGCAGTGTTGCTGTAGTCGGATTCACCTTCCTTTGCAACTGCCTTTACCCTGTACTGATAAGAGGCCGGTGCCTGGAGCATGGAATCTGTAAACGTGGTGCTGTTAGCCTTTAGATTGGCTACAGCTATGAAGTCAGACGTAGACTTTCTTTCAACCACATATCCGGTTTCGCTTTCGGAGTTGTCCTTCCACGAAATGGTGATTTTATCTTTGCCCGAGGCCGAAGCCGAAAGGCCGTTTGGAGCATTGAACACAGTAGTGAAGCTCCACACGGGGGAGTAGTTTGTGCTTGTGCCGGAATTAAGCCCCTGAACTTTCCAGTAGTACTGCCTGAAGTCCAAAAGTCCTTTTACTTCTTTTACCGTATCTGTTATGGTTGAATCCAGAATGATTGAAGTTGAGAATGTGCTGTCCAGTGCCAGAATTAATCTGTAGCTGGTGCACCATGCACCTTTATTCCAGCTGAGCTTTACGGCAAGAGGCTGTTTGGCGGCTTTATCTGCCGGCTTGGATGGGGTGGGTGCAGTCATGGCGACAATCTGAAAGGCACCGCTTGAAATTCCTTTCAGCTGGGGATCGGATGCAGATTCAATTCTTATGACGCATGAAGGGGATGTGACATTTGGGACATCGACTTCTTCAGAACCGTCATTTGCAATATTCTGGGCCAGGTCCACGTTAAATGTTGAACCTCCGTCTGTGGAGAGCTTAATGTTAACATTTCCCGAAACGTTGCTGTTAAGCCAGGTTACCTCCTGACGGCTTCCAGCAATCCAGCTGGCGCCATTAACGGGTTGAGACACGACGATTACGGAAGGGATATTTACGCCGTTTTCATTAAAAACTGCCACTCCGCCGCGGACAGTACCGATCCATTTATTTCCGAGCTTATCAACTGCAATAGTTCTGACATATTTATCAGGAAGTGCCGAATTCGAAGTGTCGTAGATTGTCCACTTGTCCCCATCAAATCTTGCCACTCCGGTAGAGTCCATTCCGAGCCACTTAATCTCCTGGTTTTCAAGTGTGACACAGTTGACCCAGTGGTCGCGCAGAGAGGTGGGGGACTTGTCGAATTTTGTAAATGTAGTATCATGCAGCCTGAAAAGTCCGCAGCTGTAAGAGGCGATCCATTTATCGTTAAATTTATCGACTGCAATTGAAAGTGAAGCATTGCATGTGAGATTGGAATTGTATTTGTTTTTAATTTCCCAGTTTATACCGTCGTAACGGATCAGCCCGCCGCCGTTGGTGCCGATCCAGACATTTCCAACTGAATCAGCTGCAAGAGCATAAACGAAATTGACCGGAAGAGGTGAGTTATCCTTATTGTACACGGTCCAGTTATCAAGGTCTAGCCTGGCAAGTCCATTGTCTCCTGTTCCAATCCACACAACTCCATTGTGGTCAATAACAAGAGAAGCCACCCAGTTGCTTGGCAGAAATGAATTTGATGTGTTCCAGTTTTGCCAGTTGGTACCGTCAAATTTATAAAGGCCTCCGTACCTGGTTCCAATCCACTTGTTGTTGTACTTGTCTACGAAGATCACGCGTACAAAGTCATTGCTCAGTCCAGAGTTTTTTGAATTATATATGGTCCAGTTTCTGCCGTCGAACCTTGCAAGTCCGTACCCGTCGGTTCCGACCCACTTTAAGTCCTGGTGATCTATAGCGATTGAAGAGACATTGTTGTTGGGAAGACGTGAGTTTGCTCCGTTGAAAATAATCCATTGTGAGCTTTGAGCAAACAGGACGTTAGAGAATATAAGAAAAAAGGATAGTAGTATCTTTTTCATGTGGCCCCTCTATTAAAAATATGATTTTTAAATGTAATTTAGGTGTATACATTTAATCATATAATTTGTCCGAATAACCGCAAGATACAAAGGAGGTTTTGCTGCATTTTAGCGAAAAAATAATTTCCGCAGGTGATATACCTCACATTACAGCAAATTTTCTTTAGGGAAAAGCCCCGGAAAGGACACAGGGCTGGTCTTTGAGGAAATTAAGATGTGGCCTGTGGAAGCCTGAACTTATCTGCCTATAATTTCTTCAAGTGTTTTAACGGCAAACTTAACACATTCTTTACAAATTAACTCCCTGTGATTTTCTTCTTTATGTTTGATTTGACCTTCTTCTGTATTAAGATCGCACCCGAGTAATTCTCTGCATTTAATCGTACCAAATTCATTCTTAAAACTCCCGGTAAAACTCTTTGTCTTTTCCAGCAGTAAAGTTCTTTGCTCCTGATCCACGGGATCTGTAAATCCGAATTCAAGGCCCAAAACCATAAAGGCGCCTGTTACAGCGCCGCATGTTTCCTGCATTCTGCCCATTCCGGCTCCGAATACCGAAGCAAACCGTTTGCCGTCGTTTTCTAAAATGCCGTATTCCTTCAAGAAAGGGAGTAATGTAGACTGGGCACAGTTATATGATTCATCCATAAACGCATGGACGGCTTCTTCCTGTTTCATAATTTCTGATTTCCTTTATTATTTATTCCATTCGTTGAAAAATACTATTCATCGCGGTGGACGGTTTCAGGAGAAAATGCCGGGAGGCATATTGAAACATATTCTGCCCCTTCAGCTTCAGGCGTGCTGTACTGAACCCATTCTCCCGCATAAATAAGTATTCCTTCCTGTTCTTTTATCAGGAATGTTTCCTGTCTGGTTTTAACTGTAAGCATCCCTTTCAGTACAATTGTGTATTCATCAAATTCAGGCCTCTGTCCCGGTTCAACCCATCCCCCGGGGCTCTTCATTCTGGCAATGCTGAGCCCGCTTTGATTTGTATTTACCCGTCCTACATACTCCTCAATTATTTTGGGCTTATTACCCGCGGCTTTTATTACGGATGGAGAAGAAATTTTAATGGCCATACTTATGCTCCCTAATTACTCGGATTGATCCTGGAGAGTGACTACATTGTAAAGGCTGTCTTCTTTTTTAAATAAACGGTTAAATCTTTTCCTTAAATAAAGGTTAAAAGGATTAGAAAAATATTCCGCAATCACGCTTCCAAATATACCTGAAACAATAATAGCTGAAACGTAAAGTGCCCAGGCCCATTCTCCTGAAAGCTTCATCATATTATATAATTGAACAAAGAATAATACAATAAACATGTGAGTAAGATAAATTTCATAACTGCTCCGCCCCAAATAAGAAAGCGCCGCTGTCAGCCTGTATGCGGGCTGATGCCTGGAGGTATAGCGCTTATGCATCGCAATAAGAATGATTGCAGTTCCGATGGCCAGCAATGTGACATTTAATCCGATCTCAGACAATCCGAGCGCAAAGACAACTTTTCTGAAAACCATCACCAGTATAAACAGTAACCAGCCGGCAGAAGAAATAATTATTAAGGAGAGCTTCTTTATTTTAATTCTTCTGGAAATAAGTGCTGCAATGCATCCAAGAGCGATTGCATCCAGGTATGCAAAATAGTTCCTGTCGCCAAGTTCGTTCCCGGGATACCATACTGTGCGGGCAAAAGGTGAAAGAACAAGAAATGCCGAAACCAGCAGAATAAATTGGCGCTCTTTACGGCAGAAAAAGCAAACTATGGGAAAGAAAAAATAAAAGAACTCTTCAACTGAAAGTGACCAGAGGATATCCCACGAGCCTGGTAAATAACCGACCTTGAGCTCCAGCAAATTTATATGGAATGTTAAAGCCGCAAGGATTGCTCTGCCCAGGCTTGTCTGCCTGGGATTTATTACGAAATCAGAAAATCCGATTATGTGGAGAACCGAAAGTGCTAAAAGCAGTGCCAGAAGCATTGGCATTATACGGGCAAACCGCATTGAATAAAACTCGCGCAGTCTTATTTTGGGCAGTGAATTCCATTTATTAAGTGACGAATGGGTAATCAGAAAGCCTGAAATTACGAAGAATATACATACGCCATAATACCCGCTGAAAAAAAGAATGTTGTAAACAGGTTTCGGCATTATACTGCCGAGAAGAGTTGTTTTAAAGGGAATTCTGATATTAAGATGAAGTAAAATTACAGACAGTACCGAAAGTCCTCTTAGAGTGTCAATCCCATTGTTATGTTTACCGTAAGTTTTTATTTTTTCCACTAAAATTCCTTAACATTCACCAGGAAAAGATATCCGGGCAATCTCGTAAATAAAAATAATCAGTGCTCATTATGTTATAAAAAAGGTTTACGCAAGATAGTTAAATCCTGCATTTATCAGAAGATATTTTTTAATAACTTGACCTTTTCTGTCGCAAGTCAGCAGAAATAAACCCATCCGCTTAAGTAATTTGGTGGTTTTCAGTGACTGAAATTACTCTAATCTTTCCCAGGAAACAATTAAAAAAGCAACGAATGCTGGTACCGGACTTTTTACAGTGAAAATTATTGGCTGAGTGTTAATCTTTTACTTTGAGCTTATCAGGTCAACTGCCCTTTCCGGCAATTCATCTCTTCCTTCCTTGATGCCTTTAATGGTTGGGGCAACCATTATGTCAGGTGGCAATAAAGACCTCTTTGAGAAAGAAAAGGCCAAACAGGAAGAAAAGGCAAAGGCGAACGGCCTTTGGGAGCCTCATGCAGTTTGACGGAAGCATTCACGACTGGTTTGAAGTGGGTGAGCCTGAGTGCTGCCTGTTGGTCTGTGTGTCGATGATGCTGCAGGACGGGTTCACCTGAGGTTCTCCGAGTCTGAGAACACCCAGAGGACGCAATGCTTACGATATGGGAGTATGTGAAGCTATATGGCATTCCAAGGAGCATATTCACCGACCGTTGCAGCGTCTACTGGTGAGAAAGTGAAACTGGATCTTCAGAGAAATTATCTCCTGGCGCTGATGTGATTTTTCGCCTAAGCTTTAGTGTAAGTCCATTACGGCTGCGCCTTCATTGCGTTACCCTAAAGTTTTTAATAAAATAAATAACTATGTTTGTACTGACATTTCTAAATTGCTATAACAGAATGAAAAATTTAAGCTATATTGCTAAATAAAAAAGGAACGCCTTTATATGGAAATGAAAGATATTCCCTTCGAAGTTACAGACTGGCTTAAAGTTGAAAGAACTGAACACAAGGGGGAAACAGGAACGGCCTTCTGGCACACACGGCAGCTTGGAAGTATACGCATCCGTTTGGTTGAGTATTCACAGGGATATCTTGCCGATCACTGGTGCTCCAAAGGGCACATTCTCTTCTGCCTTGAAGGGGAGCTCGTAACCGAGCTTAAAGACGGAAGGAAATTTACTCTTACTCCCGGAATGAGCTACCAGGTGGCGGACAATATGGAACCCCACCGCTCCGCTACAAAGAATGGAGCCACGCTTTTTATTGTGGATTAATATTTTTAGGATTGAATTTATTTATGGCTGAGATCACCTCGAAGGACTTTTTTATAGATATTGAGGGATCGTCCCTTTTTGTAAGGAAGCTTACGCCTGTAAATACAGACTTTACAAAGGCTTCGGTAATTTTTCTGCACGACTCACTGGGATCGGCTGCACTTTGGAGGAAGTATCCTGAAATAATTTCTCTAGGATCACAAAGAGAAGTTTACGTCTATGAACGCCGCGGACACGGAAGCTCTTCACCCCTTGAGACTCACGTTCGCAACAGCCGTTACCTTGAATATGAAGCAGACCTGATCCCCTCAATTCTAAAAGAGCTTTCAGTTAAAGAGGCCGTTCTTTACGGTCATAGCGACGGGGCTTCAATTGCACTCATAGCTGCTGGAAAATTCCCCGCGCTTATAAAAGGCCTCATTGTGGAAGCTCCGCATATATTTGTTGAAGACATTACAATTGAAGGGGTCCAGAGGACAGTCGAAAGGAAAAATGAAACACGCATAATTGACAAGCTTAAAAAATACCACGGGGAAAAAGCTGAAACCACCTTCCGTGCCTGGGGAGAGACATGGCTTAAACCCGAATACCACAGCTGGAACATTGAAAGCTTCCTTAAAAATATAGCCTCGCCTGTACTTGTTATTCAGGGGGAAGATGACGAATACGGCACAGAGCGGCAGATGACCGGCATATCCGGATTGTCCAAAGGACGGGTTGAACTCCGGCTTCTGCCCAAAATGGGCCACAATCCCCATAACGAAAGTCCTTCAACTGTCTCGCGTATGGCTCTTGAATTCCTAAAAGATCTCTAAAGCCACAACTCTTCCTCTGGTTTTATAACTGCACTTGTCCTGCTTCAGTTGCCATAATCCTTTTTTTTCTTATTATATATGTAGATATAAAAAGGAATTGTATCCGGCTACTTCAGAGACATTAACCGAAAGATGATCTATACCCGTTTTGCATTGGGGCTGTTTACCTGACTTCATCAAAATAACAATAGAGGGAGAAGGGCCATGAGCTTAAATGATTCCGGAAAAGAAGAGAAATACTATCCTGAGGGCAGTTACAAAAGAGGACTCATAATTTCCAAAGGGTGGTTCCAGGCAGCTATACTTGTTTTTATTTTCGGCTTTTTTGTCCTCGGTCTTCTGGCATACTGGTCTTATACTGAAAAACCTCCTATACCTGAGAAGGTGCTCAGTTCAAAAGGGGAGGTCCTATTTACCGGCAGTGATATAATTGAAGGGCAGAAAATATTTCTGAAAAACGGACTCATGCAGTATGGCTCCATTTTAGGGCACGGGGCTTACTTAGGTCCTGACTTTACTACCGATTACCTCCGCAGGGCTTCCGACCTGGCAAAGGAATATTATGGAGGGCTTAATTCCGAAAGGGCAAAGATCAGTACAAAAGATGATTTTAAGACCAACCGCTACAATCCTTCCAACGGAACATTAGTATATTCTGAGGCGCAGAATAATGCTTTCAGGAAGCTGCAGGACTATTATGCCGCATTCTTTTCTGAGCCGACAACAAAATTCGGCCTGAGGCCAGAGGCAATAAAAAACAGGGCTGATACGGACAAACTGACCGCCTACTTCAGCTGGACAGCCTGGCTTGCCTCTGCACTGCGCCCCGGAGAGGACTACAGCTATACAAACAACTGGCCTCCTGAGACTGCAGTCGGGAACACGCAGACCGCTGAGGCCGTAACCTGGAGCGTGCTGTCGCTGATTGCACTGCTGGGCGGAATAGGCCTCATGATGGCCGCATTCGGCAGATGGAAATTTATAGGCTGGCATGGCAGGGAAAATGCCACGCTTAACTTTATCGAGCCGGGAAAAGTATTCCTTACACCTTCACAAAGATCCACTGCCTACTTCTTCCTTGTAATGGCGCTTTTGTTCCTGATTCAGGCGCTGCTCGGAGGATCAATTCAGCATTACAGGACGGAACTGACAAACTTTTTCGGGTTTGACCTTGCAAAGATTCTTCCTTTTAATGTAGCCCGTACGTGGCACCTCCAGCTGGCAATATTCTGGGTGGCAACTTCATTTCTTGCTGCGGGAATCTTCCTGGCTCCTTTGATCTCGCAAAATGAGCCGGAAAAGCAGCACTGGCTGGCTTACGGACTTTTGGGGGCCCTGGCAATTGTTGTCTTTGGAAGCCTTATAGGTGAATACCTCGGAATATTCGGCTTTATTGGAAACCTCTGGAACTGGTTCGGAAATCAGGGATGGGAGTATCTAGACCTTGGACGGTTCTGGCAGATTCTCTTGTCCATAGGACTTGTGTTCTGGGTAGCGATTCTTTACCGATCCATGCACACGAGATTAAAGAACGAACATATGGCAAACATGCCGTGGATTTTCTTTTTTGCCGCCCTTGCAATACCGGCCTTTTATGCCGTGGGTCTTTTGGCAAGTACAGGCTCAAATTATACGGTAGCCGATTACTGGAGGTGGTGGGTTGTTCACCTCTGGGTTGAGGATTTTCTTGAGCTTTTTACAACGGTTGTTGTTGCATATATTTTTGTCCTGCTGGGCATTGTTCAGGAAAGGACAGCTCTTACGCTCATATTTCTGGACTTCATTTTATATTCAGCAGGAGGCGTAATCGGAACAATGCACCATATGTATTTCAGCGGCGCACCTGTTCAGCATATGGCGCTCGGAGCGGTGTTTTCTGCCGCTGAGGTAGTTCCGCTTACATTCCTTACCGTGGAGGCCTGGAGTTTCCTGCAGCTTGGAACAGCACAGATCTCAAAGACTACAACGCCGTTTCCCCATAAGTGGGCAGTCATGTTCCTGGTGGCCGTGGGGTTCTGGAATTTCCTGGGAGCCGGAATATTCGGTTTTCTCATTAATCTTCCGATAGTCTCTTACTACGAAATAGGAACGGCGCTTACGGCAAATCACGGCCATGCGGCATTTATGGGCGTCTATGGAATGCTTGCCGTGGGGCTTGCATTGTTCTGCCTGCGTTATTTAATCCCTGCCGATAAATGGTCCGACAAGATGGCAAAATTCAGCTTCTGGACCTTAAACATCGGTCTGGCATGGATGTGTCTTGGCACCCTCTTCCCGCTTGGTGTCATACAGCTTTACCACTCGGTCAGCGCGGGATACTTTGAAGCCCGGTCGCTTAAGTTTCTTACCTCTGAACTGAATACAATTATTGAGTGGATAAGACTTCCGGGTGACCTGATGGTTATAATTGGAGTTATTCCGCTTATAATTTTGACATGGCGAGGCGTAAGATACAGGGTGGAGAGAGTAACCGAAAAACCGAAAGAGATAATTCTTACTGAAATTAGTGAAGATGAAAAGTAAGTCTCAATAGCTGGATTAATAAAGCCCCGACTCATATGATTCGGGGCTTTATTATTTATTTACTTACAGTTTCCATTTCTGCTGAATACTCTTTCTTCGTTGTGTACTTTCCGGAGAGCCACTTCCTTACAGGTATATCGTATAACTTTAAGCTAAGGTATGCAATTGCAATTGCTGAGGCTAACAGCAATAGTCCCACAGGCCATGCCTTAACCATCGGGATCTTATTGTCAATGGCCCAAGCAGTAAAGATATAAATCAAAGGATAGTGAGTTATATAAAGGGGATAAGATATGTCGCCTAAGAAGCGGCTTATCTTTGAAGCGTATTTGCCTTTTATTTCGCCGCTGGCGCCCATGTAAACGATGAGGGGGAAAAGAAAAATAATTGACAATGAATCATAAAGCCCGTTCATCCAGAGGTTTTCACTGCCGCCAATTCTTGGGAATGAGAGAACAACAATAATCATTAAGCTGCACCACAAAAATGCGTTTTTAACCTTGCCTGGTTTGACCACTCTGGAAAGGAGCAGTCCTGCAAAGAATGGATAAAGCAGCCGTGTCAGTCCGATCCTGAACTGTGCAGGCTCAATTGACCATCCTCCGATAACGTCGCCGTTGGGGCTCGTTACGGCCAGATGAATTGTCAGGCATGCGGCCAGAAAAACCAGAATGGAAAGAAGTTTATTTGAGAACTTCCTAATGAAAAGGGCATAGAGGATGTTTCCCACATATTCAAAAAAAAGTGACCACGCTGGCCCATCCAGCGGGTGCATTTCAGCCCAGCCCCTTATATCCATTGAACGGCCTACGGGCAGGAGTGTAAATCCGACGAGCATAACTGCTATCATCTTCCACACGGGGACGCTGCTGATGCCGGGGAAAAGTATTGGTGATGAACTGAAATAAAAACCTATTGCTCCAATCACCATTCCAACAATTATCATAGGGTGAAGTCTTATGAGCCTCCGCTTGAAGAAATCCTTCAGAGACATTTTCCCCCAGCGGTCGTCATATGCATAACCTATAACAAAGCCTGAGAGGGCAAAGAAGAAATCAACAGCAAGGTATCCGTGGTTAATTATCTGCTTTAGATGATTACCTTCTGAGAATGTTTCAAAAAGGTGAAAGATCACAACCATTATTGCCGCAACGCCGCGCAGTGCGTCAAGTATTTCGTAATGGTTTTTGGAATCTGAAAAAGAAGCGGTTGGCGATTTTAAGTAGCTCATGAGTTTGTAATGTTTTTCCGGTTTAAATAACAATTAAAGATTACAGGAATTTATATTTGCCACATCAAAAATAACAAAAATTGAACAATAACTCAGCCTTTCCAGATCAGAATCCGTGCAGGATGCGCATAAAATAAAAAAGCCCGGGATAAGAACAGGCCCGGGCTTTTATTCTTCACTTGAAAAATTATTTACTTAAGCAGCAGCAGTTTTTTTGTTTCAGTATATCTGCCGGCAGTAATTCTGTAGAAATAAATGCCGCTTGAAAACCCGCCTGCATTCCATACTGCAGTGTGGATTCCTGCATTCATATTTCCGCTAATAAGATCTGCCACTTTCTGCCCCATCGAATTAAAAATGCTTAAGCTCACCTGGGATTCCTCGGGCAGTGAAAACTTAATTGTCGTACTTGGGTTGAAAGGATTCGGATAGTTCTGGCCCAGGCTGAAATTTTGCGGAAGCCCGGTTTCGGATTCCTGGTTTACAGCGGTAATCACCTCAGAAAGAGGCCTTTTCCAGACTCCGAAATAACTGCTTCCGGCATATAAATCTGAGCCCTGGACAGCAATTGAATTGATGGCGGCCGCGGGTAAATTACTGCTTATATCGCTCCAGCTTGCTCCATTGTCAACTGAAAGGAATACGCCGCTGCTTGTTCCGGCAAATATGCCGGAGCCTAAGACTGAAAGTGAGAGAACATTAGTATTCGTCATGCCGCTAGTAACTTTGGTCCAGCTGTTTCCATTATTCGTCGTAAGAAATACGCCCGAGGAAGTGCCTAGAAAGACATTGCTTCCGCTTAGAGCAAGTGCCTGGAGAAAACCATATCCCATTCCGTTATTTATGGCGGTCCAGTTTGTTCCGTTGTCACTTGAAAAATAAACGCCAACACTGCTGGCAGCATAGAGACCTGCTGAGCTTTTTGCCATTGCCCAGACGGAAGTTGTGCCGATTAGAGTATTTTTAGCTGACCAGGTGGTCCCGTTGTCGGTTGAGAGAAATACGCCGTCGGAAGTTCCGGCAAACAGATTTGACCCGATTGCAGCAAGTGAATAAATATAAGAACTGCCGATATTATTGTTAACAGACTTCCAGTTCATCCCGTTGTCGGTTGAAAGATATACTCCGTCTTCAGTGCCGGCAAATACATTTGTGCCGATTAAAGCAAGAGCTTTGACGTAGGCATCCTTAAAACCGTTTTTCCGTGATGTCCAGGTCTTTCCGTTATCGGTGGAAAGAAATGCGCCAATATCCTGTGCCCCGGCATATAAGTTAGTCCCGTCTGTGGCAAATGCATCAATAGTAGTGTTGGCAAATCCAGTGCTGATGGAATTCCAGTTCTTCCCGTTATTTGAAGAAAGGAATATTCCGTCATACATGGAGCCGGCAAATATGTTTGATCCGTATACGGCAAGTTTTACAATGTTTAAGTCAGTAAGCCCGTTATTTATCTGAGTCCAGTTTGCTCCGTTGTCGGTAGAAAGATATACGCCGCCGTAGCTGGTTCCGGCAAATAAATTTGTCCCGCTTACGGCAAGAGAATAAATATTCCCATAAGTTAATCCGTTATTGACTGCCGTCCAGTTTTTCCCGTTGTCAGTTGAAAGAAATACACCGGAGCCTTCTGTTCCTGCAAATATGTTTGTTCCAATGGAAGCCAGTGCATTGACGTGTTTATTTGTCAGTCCGCTATTAGACTCGAGCCAGTAGCCTCCATTGTCAGTTGATACACAGACTCCATAGTCATCTGCTCCGGCAAACACATTTGATCCGTTGAATAGAAGTGCATAATAATGGTTGCTTGTCAGCATGCTGCTTCTGGAAGTCCAGCTTGTCCCGTTATCTGAAGAAAGATAAATTCCGCCGTTAACTGAAGCAAATAAGTCAGATCCATTGACGGCAAGAGTATAGACCTGTAAATTTTTCAACCCGTTATTGACCTGGCTCCAGTTTGCACCCCGGTTAGTTGAAAGAAAGACTCCGCCGCCATTGGTTCCGGCAAATACATTTTGCCCTACTACTGCAAGTCCCGAAATTTGAGTATTAGTCAGCCCGGCGTTAACTGAAGTCCAGGTGCTTCCGTTGTCGGTTGAGCGGTAGATGCCGCCGCCGTTGGACCCGGCAAACATGATTGCTCCGTTTACGCCGTCCTGCATCTGGGCAAAACCTGTAACGTATCCGCCATAAGGACCATCAGCCTGAATCCACTGCGCATTGGAAAGGGAAGAACAAAGAAAGACGAATATTAAAAGAAAAGAAACACGAAAACTCTTCATAGATTGCCCCCTGTACAATAAAAATAGCTTAAATAAAGAAATTTCTTTCATTATGCTGAACTTTCCGGATGCACTGTCCTTTTATTAGGCAGAGGACTGCCAAACAGAAAAAAATGTGTATCGGATAAGTGCGTGAGCTGCTGCAGAATATTGACTGCCCATTTTAATAAATGGAAATATAAAAATCAATTGGCAGAACTGCTTTTGGCAGAATTACTTTTTGGGGTGGTTCTTTAGTACTGATTTGACCATCTTTCCGAACTCTTTGTCTTTCTTTCGTTTTTCCAGGTAAGACATCTGATAGAAACGGGATTCCTTCATAAGCTTAATGTAGCTGTTAAAACGCTCAGGACTAAGTTCGCCTTTTTTAATTGCCTCAAGAAGAGCGCAGCCCTCTTCACGTGTATGTGTGCAGTCGCGGAAGCGGCAGTTCAGAGCAAGGGAATAAATATCGGAAAAGCTTTCATCAACCGCATCAGCGTCGCTCATAAGGCCAAGCTCTCTCATTCCCGGCGTATCGATAATCATTGCGCCGTTATCAAGAACTATCAGCTCACGCCGGGTTGTTGTATGGCGTCCCCTGTGGTCCTTTTCGCGCACGGGCTGTGTGCTGAAAGCTTCTTTATTAAGAAGGCTGTTAAGCAGCGTTGTCTTGCCTACACCGGAAGAGCCGATGAGGCAGTAGGTTTCCTTAGGAGTAAAAAGTTCACGGACTTTTTCAAGATCATCCTTAATAAGGCTGCTGTAAGAAACGACTTCAAGCTCCGGAACGAGGCGGCGGATTTCATCAACTCTCATTTCAATTTCACTTTTGCTCATAAGATCGCTTTTACTTAAAAGCAGCAGCGGTTTAATATTGCCCTCCCGGATCAGAACAAGGTAGCGTTCGAGGCGTCTTAAATTATAGTCTCCGTCAAGTCCCTGCACAACAATTGCGGTATCTATATTTGAAGCAATAAGCTGGAAGTCAACTTTCTTTCCCGGCATCTTTCGCTTTAAGAGAGACTTCCTGGGCAGAAGCCCGTCTATAACCGCAAAGCTCTCTTCATTAAATACCCTGGCGTAAACAAAGTCGCCCGTGACGGGATAGTCGAGCGGGGAAGATGCATCGAATAAAAATTTGCCTGTCAGTTCAGCAAAGATTTCATTACTGCCGTCTGTAATAAGAAAGCTGTTTTTATTTACAGCTATTACCCTTGCAAGGCTGAACTGCTGCAGTTTTTCAGCATCTGTTTTGCCGGTAAAAAATTCGTCAAAGCCAGGAAGTTCCAGATTCATTTTGAGTTCCCCGAAATTGGAGCAACAGAATTAATACCAAAATAGGCAAACCCGGTGATAAAACCAATACACATCTGTCTGGAACATTAAATCAAATCTCGGCATCTGGGGCGCTTTCGCCAGGAGCGCTTTGGCTCTCTTCCTGATGCTGTCCTCTCTTCCTTAACTCTGCAAGCTCCTCCTTGCTGTAGGCAATTTTTGTAATTGTCACAAAAAGAACCGGCACAATAAATATTGCAAGCAGTGTTGCTGCAAGCATGCCTCCAAGGACTGTAAAGCCAATTGTTGTGCGGGCCTGTGCTCCGGCGCCCGTTGCCAGGGCAAGAGGCGATACGCCAAGTATAAATGCCATCGAAGTCATAAGGATAGGCCTGAGGCGGAGTCTTACAGCCTCCAGCGTGGCCTCTCTTAAATCCATGCCTCTTTCCAGGCGTTCCTTTGCAAACTCCACTATAAGGATGGCATTCTTGGCCGCAAGTCCAATGAGCGTTATAAGCCCTATCTGTGCATATATATTATTGTTCAGGTGCGGCAGCATGATCAGGGTCAAAATTGCGCCGAAAGCGCCTATGGGTACGGCCAAAAGTACAGAGAACGGCACCGACCAGCTTTCATAAAGTGCCGTTAGAAAAAGGAATACAAACAAAACAGACAGCCCGAAAATTATCAGCGTGCTTGATCCCGCATTGATCTCTTCGCGGCTTAAGCCGGAAAACTCGTAGCTGTAGCCTTCCGGCAGAACACTTGCGGCCACTTCACGCAAGACCTCTATAGCCTGACCGCTTGAATAACCTTCAGCAGCATTGCCGTTAAACTCGGCCGAGCGGAAAAGGTTAAAGTGCGAAATATAAGGCGCGTTTTCAATTACCTGATAAGTGGTAAATGTACTTAGTGGAATCATGCTTCCGGCATTGTTTCTGACATAGTACTTTGAAAGATCCTGAATGGCACTGCGGTATTGTGTATCGGCCTGGGCTACGACACGGAAATTCCTGCCGTAGATTGTAAAGTCATTTACATATCTGCTTCCGAGAAATGTCTGAACAGTGCTGTATGCATCTGCCACTGAGACTCCGAGCTTTTTACAGAGTTCCCTGTTTACAATCAGCTGATAGCCTGGAGTATGCGCTGAAAAGAATGAGAAAACACGGCTGAGCTCGGGGCGCTTGTTTGCAGCAATAAGAAAACTTTGAACGACTTTTTCAAACTGTTTGACGTCCTGTGTGGACTGCTGCTGTTCGATTTCAATTGTAAAGCCTCCCGTCTGCCCCAAACCCGGAATAGGAGGAGGTGAAATAACGAGCACATTTGCATCCCTGACGGCACTGAATTTCTTCTGCAGTGTGGCTATAAGCGAACTGATCTGCAGCGACTTATCCTTGCGTTCATCCCAGGGTTTAAGCTGGACGAATATTGTACCGCTGTTGGATTTTGTTGTAAATGTAACGACATTAAGTCCGTTTAAGCCTGCAAAATGAGCAATCCCCTGTGTGTTCTTTAGTATACCCATAATTGCATTAAGTGCCTCAAGGCTCCTGTCGGTTGATGAGGCCTCCGGAAGTTCATAGGTCACATAAAGTCTTCCCTCATCCTCAGTAGGAATAAATCCTGTAGGCTTGGTCTCAAAAAGCAGTATTGTTACGGCATAAAGAACAACAAGTGCAATAAGAACAAGAGGAGCCTTGGCAATTGCCTTCCTTACCCCTTCAGTGTATTTGCTGTTTGTTTTTTGAAATTTATCGTTAAACCAGAAAAAGAACCTGTTGAGGCCTCTCGATTTTTTGCTGAGTTCCGAAGGCCTTAAAATAAGGGAACACAAGGCCGGCGTAAGCGACAGGGCCACAAAAGCCGAAATAAGGACTGAGACTGCAATTGTAATTGCAAACTGCTCATAGAGCCTTCCGACTATGCCGGGTATAAAACCTACAGGAATAAATACTGCCGCCAGTATAAGTGCAATTGCAACTACAGGTCCTGATATGTCGCTCATGGCCTTAATTGTAGCTTCCCTGGCTGAAATCTTCTCGGTATCTATGTAATGCTGCACGGCTTCAACAACTATTATTGCATCATCTACCACAATCCCAATGGCCAGCACAAAGCCGAACATGGTAAGAGTATTAATGGTAAAGCCGAGCGGAATAAAAAAAGCAAATGTGCCTACAATTGAAACCGGTATTGCAAGCATCGGTATCAGTGTTGCCCGCCAGCTTTGGAGGAACAAAAACACAACGAGCATAACAAGAATAAGAGCCTCAATGAGTGTTGTTACAACCTCACTGATAGAAACGCGGACAACCGAGACCGCTTCAAAGGGAATTATATAGTCCACATCTGCCGGAAATGAACCCTTCAGTTCTGCCATCCTTTTATAAACGCCCTGTGCAACTTCAAGCGAGTTGCTGCCCGGGGCCTGATAGATCAGCAGAAATGATCCTCTTTTGCCGTCGACATATGAATTTGTGGAATAGCTGAACTTTCCAAGCTGAACACGGGCTACATCCTTTAAGTAGACCTCGGAGCCGTCGGCAGGATTTACGCGTACAATAACATTGCGGAACTGATCCACGCTGTTCAAAGCGCTGTTTGTAAAGACGGTGTACTCAAATGCCTGGCCGGTTTCCTGGGGCGGAGCCCCTACACTCCCTGCGGCAATCTGAAGGTTCTGGTCGGCAAGCGCACTTATAACATCATTTGCCGTAAGCCCCAGCTGTGCCATTTTATCGGGTTCAAGCCAGATCCTCATGCTGAAGTCGTCTGCCCTGGTAAAGACGTCACCCACGCCCGGGACACGCAGAATAGCGTCCCTGACATATATATTTGTGTAATTATCCAGAAAAGTAACATTGTGTGAGCCTTTGGGAGAGTAGAGTGCAACGAGCATAAGTATTGAAGGATTTCTTTTTCTGGTTACGACGCCCAGCCTTCGTACTTCATCGGGCAGAGAAGGCGTTGCGATGCCGACACGGTTTTGTATGTCGAGCGTGGAAATATCGGCATTTGTACCGACTTTTAATGTTACGGTTATTGTGCTGCGCCCGTCACTTGTACTATTGCCCTGAATATATGCCATGCCGGGGGTGCCGTTTACCTGGCTTTCAATAGGTGTTGTTACTGTCTGTTCAACCGTCAGCGCATCAGCGCCGTTAAAGAGTGAGGAGATCTGTACTGTAGGAGGCGTAATCTCGGGATACTGGCTGACGGGAAGATTAAAAATTGCCAGTACGCCGACCAAAACTATTACAATTGAAATTACAATAGCTGTTACCGGCCTTTTTATAAACACACTTGAAATCATATACTGTCCTTAAAGAATAATAGAAATAAAGAATATCACCTCGAATCCCGTGAATTTACTGAACCCCCGGACTGCGGAACTCCCTGTTTCTGAGGCGCAGGGGATGACTTCATCTTTCCTCCGGTCTCATTCGTTCCCTGGGGTGAAGTCTGGCTGCCCGGCTTGTCTGATCCCGTCTGATTTCGTCCCGGCTGATTTCGTCCCGTAGACTGCTGTCCTCCCGGCTGCCCCGCGTTGGAACCCATCTGCTGCGGGGGGACTACCCTGATTGTAGAATTATCTTTTAATCTTTGTATTCCGTCGAGCACAATCTCATCGCCTGCTTTCAGGCCTCCTTTTACGACTGCCATATCACCTATATTTACTCCCATGTCAATTTTCTGCTGTTTAACTTTATTGCCATTAATGACGTATACAAAATATTCACCCATCTGTTCTGTTGAAGCCCGCGCGGGGATAAGAATGCTTCCCGATGCGCTGCTGTTCATTACACGCAGGTCAACCGTAAGCCCGGATCTTAAAATGCCCTTTGGATTCGGGAAGATTACCCTGGCTCTGATGGTCCCGGTCTGCGGATCTACGGCACGGTCCAGGAGGCTTAAGTGCCCGGTCTGAGGATACAGGGTTTTATCCGGCAGCAGGAGAGTAAAAGTTGAATCGTTCGGGTCGGGTTTCCTGTTTAAGAGCTCAGTGTACCTTCCTATCTGTTTTTCATCCACCTGAAGGTCCACTGCCATCGGGCTGTCCGTGGAGATGGTGTTCAGCAGTGTCTGTCCGGCTACTACAGAGGAACCAAGTTTGACAGATGAAATGCCTATTGTGCCGTCAAATGGCGCGGTTATAGTTGCATAACGGAGGTTCGTCTGAACGCCAGACACGTTTGCTTCTGCTGCTTTGACCTGGCTTTGTGCTGCCTGAAGATCGGCCTGTGCGTGCTCTAGCTGCTGGCGCGCAATAGCATCTTTTTCTGCAAGTTCATTATAACGCTTTGCATCCTGCTGAGCCTTGTTAAGGTTTGATTTGGCTACACTAAGGTTAGCCAGCGCCTGTTCGTAGGCCGCCCTGTACTGCTGCTCATCGATGGAATAGAGTTTCATTCCTTTTCTTACATGAGAGCCGTCCTTAAAATATATTCCGGTTATAAGGCCTGAGACTTCGGGGCGCAGTTCCACCTGATTTAAGGCAACGACAACAGCCGGATAATCGTCATAGTAAACGGCATTTTCTTTCTTTACTGTGTAGGATGTAACCGGCATTGCCGGAGGCCCTTTAGGCTGCGGATCCTGTTTCTTCCCGCATGCAACAATAAGAAGAGAAGTGATAAGCGCAAAGGATATGTTTTTGATAAAATTTATCATATAATTAAAAATTTATTTAAGACATGTTTAGTATTGAATTATTCCCAGGGCTCTCTGCACGTCGAGTTTGCTGCTTAAGACCTGGAACAAAGCATTTATATAGTTTATCTGTGTTGTTCTTAAATCTGTTTCAGAGGTAATGACGTCCAGGTATGTTTTTACGCCGGCTCTGTACTGCAGTTCAATTGTATTGTAAACATCCCTTGCCAGATTAAGATTGGTCTTCTGTGAATAATAATTAGTAAGATTGCTTTTATAGAGAGCCAGAGCCTGGGTGTATTCTGTATTGGCCGCATCCTTAAATGCAGTTATATCAAAGCCGGAGCGGTTAAGCTCCAGTTTGGCTATCCTGATCAGCTCATAACGTTTCCCTCCCTGGAAAATGGGAATTGAAAACTGCAGACCGACAAAGGAATTTGGGTGCATCCTTTTATATAGTTGCGAAAACGAGTTGTTCAGATAATCGAGATTATAACTCCCGAATGCATTTAACGTAGGGAGAAATCCCATTTCGCTGTAGCTGATATTGGCCTCAAGGAGGCTTCTTTGCGACTGCAGGAGCTGGTACTCGATCCTTCTCTGATAATCCAGAACCTGACTAGTATCAATAAGTGCCTCGCTCTCCATTCTGGTGGTGTCATAGTCAATTACCAGGTCGGCCTTGGGAGGATAGCCCATCTGCTGTTTTAAGAGGGCGAAGCTTGTCTTCAGGGCTTCATCGGCCTGTTTTTTCTGTGCCGTTGCATTATTTAATGCAATATTAGCTCTCTCATAATCTGTTTTATCGACTACTCCGGCCTTATACTGGTTCATAGCATCCTCAAGGCTGCGCTTCAGGCGCGCAATATCATCTGTAAAGAGCTGAATCTGCTGACTTGTAAGGAGCACGGCATAAAAAGCCTTGCTGACGTTTACAACGACACCTATCTTATTGCTGACGGTTTTCTGCTCCGACTGTCTTACAAGATCCTCAGCTGTGCTGCTGGCAAGAAGGACATCGCGGTTGAAGATTGCCTGGGTGAGTGAAAACTGTGCCACAGAAGTATTCCTGAAGCCTATCTGAACTGCATTTCCCCCGAATGATGAAACCGGCAGCTGAAAATTATGCTGCAGGTTAAAATTAAAGTTTAATTGCGGCAGCCAGTCGGCAAGCCTGCTTTTTACAGTCCTTCCTGTAATTTCCTCATCCAGCAAAGACTGCCGAAGGGCAGGGTAATGCGAAAGTGCATACTGAACGCAGGTCTTGAGATTACTCCCTTTTGCTAAAGTATCTGTTTCTGAAATTATCTGAGGCATGGAGATTCCGCTCAGAAGAAACAAAAAGACAATAGTTAAGCGGTAAATTCTACACTTTTCAGCAGTATCAGTTACTCCCGGTATATACATACAACTCCGCCTTTGGACCACATAACCTTATTTCGCCATCGAATCTTACTTATAAATAAAGCCTATAGAAAATCTGACTTTAATTCAATACCATTCACCTTATAGGCAAAGCATTGGACTATTCTATTTCTGCAGAAATTCTCTTATATTTAACTCCCGGGTTGACGTAAAAACAGCCTTGATATTCTGACAAAAGAGGAGTAACTCTTTAATATAAAATTGATCTTTATTCTGACGCCTGAGGAACAATTGAAAATTCTGAAATTATTAATCCTGTTCTTATCGCTGAGCTTTTCGGGATGCATCGATCTTTTCGGGCCTGACGGGCCTGATCAGAAGTATCTCTTTGATGTTTATTATGTAAATAATGCCTGGGGTTTTGTCTTAAATGGCATTTACATAGATAAAAGCGGGGACGTGTACAGCTACAGCATAAGCCAGGAGGACCATATCAGTGACGATACCTTGAGGGTGATTCAAAACCAGAGGGAAGTAATAAAAGAAGGCTATCTGGATTTGAGGTACAGCTTTAAGAGGAAATTCGTCAAAAACATTGACCCTGTTCTTGTGAGGAAAAAACTTGCCGATCTGTACCGTATTCCATTAAAAGCCATGAGCGACACTTTAGGTACGGGAGCCGACATGGGGGCTTACATCTATACCGGCTACCGCTTCAACGGGCAGGACAAAACTTATGAAAGAGTGGATCTTAAGGTGACGGGGGACATCAGTTATAGCAACACTTCCCAAACGGCACTTGACCTGGTGAAATGGCTGGATTCAGAGCTGCACAGCGGTGGAACAGGAAAAACAAAGGTCCCAGGTTATACCTTCCGGGGCAAATAAAATAAGAAATTAAAAACTCCTGTTTCATTACAGTGGTTAATATATCAGCTCTATGCCTTCACTTTTGCCAAGATTCCTGCTGTATTTTTTTTCTTTTGAGTTGTTCCAGTGCTCCATTACGCCAAGACTTTTGCAGCGGGTGTTGTCCCTTTCAGGATCGTAAAAAGTTTTTGACGGCGGATCATTTGCCAGTGCGGCTTCAACAAGATATGCATCAGCAAAAGCGATATCTATCATTTCTGGCCACTCGGAACTCAGGAAATCAAGGCCGACCGCATCAATTGCAACTCCATCCTGTGAGAGAAATAAACTCCCCGGCCAGTTACCATTAAACGGCGCCATCTTCCATTTCGGTTTTGGAATTCCATTAACAGCCTTTGCTCCATAAATTCCGTCAACCATAAAAAGCATTGTCTTTTCCCCCAGATCCTTATGCCCCAGAAAATCGACAAAGGTCATATATTTGGGCTTACCGTCTTTATCCTGGTTGAAGTTATTGTGATGATTTTTCCGCCAATCACTGTTAATGCTCGTAACACCATAATAATTTTTGCCGCAAAGTGTGACGCCCTGGCCGACGTGCCCTTTTAAGAGTGCCATATTAATGAGGTAATCGGCTTCAATAACGCAGCGTGCAAGCCCGCGGGCAAGCATTCCGTTGTCGACCGAGTAGGGGATTGCATTATCCACATACTCAGATTTAACACGGCCCTCTCCTCCAACGTTATCAAGAAAAATAACTTCCGGAAATTCCAAGTGGCATTTGTTAAAGATATTATCTGTAATAAATCGGCTCGCATCAAAAACAGTAATGCATTTCTGCGGAACTTTTGCCTCAAGCACCAGACTGCGGATAAGAGCATAAACAAGCTGAGGCGAGGCGTTTATCTCATCACTATCCTTGTGAGAAGAGGTGTTGTTTTCATTTACCTTTATTGCAATCTTTTCGCCTGAAACATATCCTTTATCAATATTCTTTTTGGATTTATTGAAGTATCTGAAAAGTTTATCCCAGGCCAGAGATTCTTTTGTTTCTCCTGTTAAGGAAGTAAGAGACATACTGAGCATTTTTAGGACTTCATTCTGAGAAGTATATTTATCTTCCCACCAGAAGCCTGTTTGTCCGTCCCAATTTGCGCAAAGAGAATCGTGCACCCAGACAACTCTTCCGGGATAAATCCCCCTGGCCGTTCCCGCCGGATTATTGGCTGCTGAAAACATGGGAGGATTTGATTGTGCAAACAACTCCGGGCTATTTATGACTAACAGAAAAATGAAAAATACAATTACAACTTTTATAACATTTACTTTCAACACTTGTCTCCTAATTAATGCTGCAGTTATTATCACTTATTATTCCAGTATTGGAGGGAATACAGTACGGGATCTGAACTGCTGCAAAATAGTAAAACTGCATTTCAATATGAAACACAAATTTCAGGAATTTACGGAAGATCAGGAAACGGGAGCATCTGGCTTAATGTTTTCCGTCTCCTGTAATGAAGAGAAGGTAAAACTGTCCCGGGTTTTACATCATGGAGCAATTTGATAAAATCATACTGCCCCTCTATTCACAGCCTTTCTTTACTTCCACAAAAAACGAATTGCCACCCCTGATGTAAGAACGCGTGTGTGCCAAAATAAAGGTATGTAAACTAATGTGCATTGATACTGGCTTTCCGAATAAATATATAATTCGTTATTATCTCTTGCGTGCAAAGGGCAGGGCTCTCCGGAAGAATGATTCCAACTGCTGAAGCTGTTGTTTGTAGACTGCAGGAGGTGAGCATTATGAACGTCGGTTTAAATTAATTGTTCTTTAATTTGTTTGAAGGAGGTTCTATGAGACGTATAATTTCTGGTTACTTGTCTTTAGTGGTCCTTTGTTCTTTTATTTTTATTTCATGCAGCAAAGAAGCGGAAATGCCGACTGCTGCAAATCAGTCGGGAATAACCAAAGGCACTGCATCATTATATAAAGTAAGTTATGGTTCACAAACAGTTGTGGCAACGGATCTTAATGAGCCCCGCGGGCTTATATTCGGACCGGATCAGCTACTCTATGTTTCTGAGTCGGGTACCGGAGGCAATATTTCAACCGTAGGACAATGCGACCAGGTGCCCCCTCCGGTCGGACCTTATCTGGGCGGAAATAATGGAAGCATAACAAAAGTAAATACACCGCAGGGACAATCAAAAATTAACACCAATTTCCCTTCGACACAGACCGCAGCCACATCAGGAGAGGAAAAAACCTCAATCAGTTCAGTGGCATTCTATTAGGGTAATCTCTATGCCCTTCTTTCCGGAGCCGGCTGCTCTCATGGCCATTCGGAAATTGATAATGGAATCCTTCAGGTCAACAGCGACGGCTCATGGAAACTGATTGCAAATATAAGCAGTTTTCTAAAAGCAAATCCAGTGGCAAATCCTGAAGCCGATGATTTCGAACCCGACGGCGACCTCTACAGCATGATCGTGCTTGACAACTATCTCTATTTTATCGAGTCAAATCACGGTGAGCTTGACAGGTATGACTTTAATACAGGCAATATTGAACGCGTAGTGGATATTTCTCAAAGCCAGGGGCATATTGTCCCGACGGCAATTGCATATAAAGACGGATATTTCTATGTCGGGAATTTAACCACAATCCCTTATCCGGTAGGTGCGGCGAAAATCCTTAAGATTAGCCGCGATGGGCAAAGCGTTTGCACTTATGCTGAAGGATTTACAACCGTACTAGGACTTACGTTTGATTCTTCCGGAAATCTTTACGTGCTTGAGTCATCAGTGGGTAACGGGCAGCCCCCGTTCTTTGCCCCGAATACGGGCAAAATCATGGTTATAAAAAATGGTGATGCGAATAATGTTTCAGAAGTTACAAGCGGGCTGAATTTCCCGACAGCAATGACACTGGGCCCCGACGGCAACCTGTATGTTTCAAACAATGGATTTAGCAGTGCTCCCGGAACAGGCCAGGTTGTAATGGTAAATATCACTACGGGTTCCAGTTGCGGCAACGGACAGACAATAGCAGGTAAATAATTCTTAATCAGGTAATTCTTAAAGACAATGGAAATGAATGTGACTATAAATAGTGCACAATTGCTATTAAAAAAAGAAAATTGTGCACTAATAATCATCTTCCTACCGCATAGATAACCGGCCAGGCGTTACATCACAAATTCATAAGCTGAAGCTATAGCCGAAACCTAATTTAATAATCCAGGTCACTTCAAGTTCATTCCCTATTTGTTTAAAGCCATAATAGGGTTCACCGGAAGTATAAAATTCGCAGCTGTAATGGCCTGCATTTTTGTATAATCCATGCTGCAAAAGTAGTTCCATGTATAAAGTTAATGTATATTCCGGTGTGTCAATTGTCACTGGAAAAGCGGAGCAGCAGCCCAAAAAAATAGCCGGGTTTTCCCTGGCTATCATCTTAAAACATCTTTACTCTTTCCACGGTGGGCCGTCATGAGGTGAGCAAAGCATATTCATCTCAGAAAGCTCACCTTTGCCTTGTGTGCTCCAGGATTCATAATACTCGTGCTTTCCTACAATTATTCCGGTTCCATCCTTAAAGCTGATATTAAGTTCGCCTGATCGGGAGGCGGAAATGCTATCGGCCTCTTTATGCAGAACGGAAAGGGCTTCAGCTATTCCGGTTCCGTCTTCAGGGTTGCATTCTATATCTATATTATTCAGGCTGAGTGTAAAGGGTGTCTCGATAGTTATTAAGGCTTCGGACACTATGTTTTTATCAGTCCACCAGACTTGAATAGTAAAATGGTTATCGATCAGAAGCCTGGTGACTTCATGCCCATTTAACTCCCATATTCTTTTATCGTCATCTATTTTCATTTAATTGCTTCCTATTGATTATTAGCTAAGAGTTTTTGAATGCTCAAGTTAAGATATTCTCCGGTGTGTTTCAATTGTATCCAAGGCCGCTTTCCCAGTTTTTTTCTTTAGTGATTTAATAATTTTAATAGTCATAGATTTGATTAAATTAGGAACGGCTAAAATTAATTTTATCTAAACCGAAAATAAGAGAACCTCAAATGTCCAATTACCGGAAAGCAGCAGTTTTAATAATTATTGCACTATGTTTTTTTGCCGGATGCAAAGGGAAATCTTCTACTGAGACCGAAGTCCCGGGCAGCCAGGTAAATAAAAGCCCAAAGCGGGGTATAGCATATAACCTGACCGATGCCAAAGATCTGGATACACTTTCAAATTACCTCAGCTGGTGGTACAATTGGGGCACAATTACCGGCGCTCCGGCGGACTACTATAAAAAATACAATATGGAATATATTCCCATGCTCTGGGGAGGCAACACCGGCAGCAGCGACAAGACGGCAGTAAAGTCTTTTATATTGTCTCATTCCGAGATCAAATATTTACTTGTTATGAATGAGCCCAATTTAGTAGACCAGGCAAACAGGACACCTGAGCAGGCAGCCGCAGACTGGTATCAATATGAGCAGGTTGTTTCCGATCTTGCCAGCCAGGGCAGAACGGTTTATCTGGTGGGGCCTCAGATGAACTGGGGAACCATGACTAATTATTCTGATCCGGTTAAGTGGCTCGATGATTTTTATGCCGCCTACAAGGCAGGAAGCGGCGGGCGGGAGCCGAAGATAGATTATCTGGCATTTCACTGGTACGACTATGGTTTAAGCGCACAGCTCGACAGGCTGAAAAAGTACGGCAAAAAGATCTGGATTACGGAAATGGCCAACTGGAATAAAAATATCGACTCTTATGATAAACAGATAGCACAGATGGCCGAAATGGTCCAGATCTGCGAGTCCCGGGATGATGTTTTCCGCTATGCATGGTTTATTGGAAGGGGAAGCGGGACCGACAGCCATTTTACACGGCTCTTTACAAATAACCCGGGTGAGTTATCCACCCTGGGAAAGTATTACATCAGTCTCCCATTTAACAAATAAGTTTGGGCGTAATAATTGGCAAAGGTTTTCAGATCTTCTGAAACCTTAATCTCCTGCATAAATTTCCCGTAAATTTTACGGGAAATTTATGCCGGCTGAATATTCTGATTAACCCTGAAAAAATTATCCGGATCGTATTTTCTTTTTATTTTTGCCAGGCGCTCATAATTGCCGCCGTATGCGGCTTTAACCTGCGATTGCCCTTCATCCATAATCATATTGATGTATCCGCCGCCGGCTGAATGAGGATGCAGATCGTTCCAGTAATCTTTTGCCCATGAAATCATTTTTTCGTTGTTTCGTGGATCAGGATCGACGCCGACAATTACTTCTGCAAAGTTTGCATCCCTGAAACTGAAGGCTGTATCGTTTTCCCCGACATTATGGACTGCTCCATTGATGGGGTAGAGATGCATAGTTGAAAACATTGTAGGCAGCTTTGTGCCGTGCTTTAAATGCAGGTCTATTACATCCTTATTAATTTCATTGAAAAAATCCGCCTTCCAGTACCACTGTAAGCCCGGTGTAAATAGACCATCAAACAACGACTGCAAAGCAGGCCATGGAATAGGACCGGCAAAATCGATAGCCGGTTCACCAAACTCCTTGCGGATGTTACTTAATCGTTCCTCAGCCCGCCCTTTTTCACCTGTATCGCACCATACGATAGCACACATATTCTTCAGGTGATACTTTTCCGGGAAAGGCGGACCAGGAGGAATATTAAGAAAGGCAAACCATCCATTAATATCTTCAGGCGCATTTAAAATGTAGCGGCTCCATAATTTTAATATTTCTCCTGCCCGCTCAGCAGGCCAGATCATCGGACCGCCATGGACAATATTTACCGGATGCAGCCGGAACTGAAATGAGGTTACAACACCAAAGTTGCCGCCGCCGCCGCGGACTGCCCAGAATAAATCATCATTCTTTTTTTCATTTGCAGTAACAAAACTCCCGTCTGCCAGCACCATATCCACACTTAATAAGTTATCAATTGTAAGTCCGTATTTGCGCGAAAGGTAACCGATACCGCCTCCAAGTGTTAAGCCTCCTACTCCGGTTGTGGATATAAATCCGCTGGGAGTTGCCAGGCCGAAAGGATGAGTTGCATGATCAACGTCACCCCAGACACATCCTCCCTGTACAAGCACAGTCTTTTCCTCAGGATCAACTCTTACTCCTTTCATTGGCGAAAGGTTAATTACCATGCCCTTATCGCAGGTTCCTAACCCGGGGCCGCTGTGGCCTCCACCGCGAATAGCTGCAAGTATATTATTTTTTCGGGCAAAGTTTACGGCACTGATTACATCGGCAACATCTCTGCACTGAGCAATAACGCTCGGATTTTTATCAATCATTGCATTGTATACTTTTTTTACTTCGCCGTAAGTGCTGTCCTGGGGCTGTATTATATCCCCGCGAAAAGCTGATTTTAATTCTGTATTAATTAAATCGTCATTCATTAAAGTCTCCTTTCATACATTCATCAAACAAAATAATTAAACGATCTATTTAGCTTATGAACCAGTCATGTGCTGTAATTACTAGTACAAGTAAAAAAAATGTTTAATCTTGTCAAGCGCTTCAAAGGCATTAATTGTGCAAAAATCAGTCATGACCGTTTATTTGCACTATTGAGTTTACAGGCCTCAAGTATAATATCTGATCCACTGAAACAAATATTAAATATCAAAGGATGTTAAGGGAAAGGAAAATCTAACGCCTAACGACTATGACCAGGGATTAAAGCAGAATGATGAAGGTGAAAAGTTATTAATCAACGATTCACCTCAGGGCAGATTTATTATTTTACCGAATAGTTTATTAACTTCATCTCAGAATTATGTAAAATTGTTCCGCGTCCTCCGGCTTCAATAAGCTGAACCATACCCTTGTTTTTAACTGCAGAATATGTAGCACTGTTATAAAAATTCCATGTGCCACTGATACTGACCGTATCGGCTGAACCAGCCGGGTAAAATCTGTTTATTTGGAAGTTGTGACTGAATTCTTGCAGACCGCCGAAACTTTGGGTGGAAATATCGAAATACACCCTGTTGCTGTCTATTCTTATCGTCCCTGTCTTTGTTAAATTCTGATAACTGGTATCGCGTTTTATGTTAGTATCAGTTATGTAAGTGATATCTATAACCCTTACTTCATTTGTCGTCTCAACCTTGTATTCGTTCTGATTCCCGCTGAGAATTCTAAGGGTTATCTTGCCATCACGTATAGTGCTGCTGCCGCCCATAATAAAGACAGAGTGGAGATTGTATTCCCAAAAATTACCAGCACTCAACGGGAGATAATCATCACCAGGATTTATAGGTCCTTTAGTGGTATCTACAGGTGCCTTAGTAGTATCACCAGGTGCGCTTGAGGTGTCTTTAGGTTCAATTGTGCTGTCTTCAGGTGCATTTGCGGTATTTTTGCAGGCGGCAAATAAAATTAGAAAAGCTATAAAGACATAATTAGCGGTTTTTAATTTGAACATATTTTCCCTCTTAACTAAATAGAACCAGTTAAAGAATCTTTCCCAAATCGGGATGCATTTCCCCGCTCAAAACCTCGTGTAAATAAAGTTAGTCAAATTTAGCATCATTCAAAAGCATTCTTTTCTTATCATATTGAATCCCTGAATTGATATGCCTGCTGTTCGGCGGTGCGGGAACAGTTGCTATCATTTAAAGTGAGAAAAGAAGCCGGATGGATATTTCCGCCCGGCTTTTAAATTAATATTATTTTGTCCGCTCAACATTTATTAGAACAGCTCTTTACTGTCTATATAGTAGTAAATCCTGTAAGGACCGGCATCGGGCATCGGAGTTATTCCGGGACCTGAAGTAATTGAGCATGAATTTGAAAACTTCTTTTTTTATCTTAGCGCATATTTATTAACAAATAAATTGGCCTAATGCCCGGATTAAGGCGGCATTAGAAATTGTTAAACTGTGATAAAATGAAACATATTAAAAAACATAGTATTGTCCTGGAGAGCGGAGCTTCAGTGTATATCCGCTTCCCGAAAATTGAAGATGCTGATGAATATATCAGACTTAACCGTGCCAGCATTAAGTTCTATAAAGGCTTGATCCAGCCGACTCTTACTAAGAAAAGCTTTTCTGATTATATAGAAAGGTGTAAGAAAGATGACTTCAAAGGTTTTTTCATTTGCCTGAAAGATAATGATGCTATCATCGGCTCAATAAATCTAAGCCAGATATTCTATGGGGGATTTAAAAGTGCCTATATGGGCTACCGCATAGGGGCACCTTTTTCCGGAAAAGGATATATGACAGAAGGAATGAGCCTTGTATTAAAATATGCATTTACTAAAATGAAACTTCACCGGCTTGAGGCAAACATTCAGCCTGGAAATACTGCATCAATTGCTCTTGTCGAAAGGCTTGGCTTTACAAAAGAGGGTTTTTCACGCCGCTATCTCAAAGTCTCAGGCAGGTGGCGTGACCATGAAAGGTGGGCTATCATTTCTGATGACTGGCGTGCTGAATAATGCCTTGTTTTATAACTTAAAGATTAGGAAATAACAGCAGAGATATTATAATAAAAAGAGGAACTGCAATGAAGCAATGGTACGAGTTACTCTTCGAAAACTACGCAAGGAAATATGACTGTGAAAGCTTTACTCAGGGCACACCAGGCGAATGCGATTTTATTGAAAAAGAAATAAGCTGCAATAAGCGCCTGAAGATCCTGGACGTTGGCTGCGGCACCGGGCGCCATGCGATTGAGCTTACTAAAAGAGGCTATAATGTAACCGGCGTCGACCTGTCGGACTCCCAGCTTGCACGGGCCAGGGAAAAAGCCATGGAAACAGGACTGAACATCGACTTCCGTAAAGAGGATGCACGAAATCTCCCTTTCAACAATGAATTTGACCTTGCCCTGATGATCTGCGAAGGCGGATTCCCGCTTATGGAAACAGACGAGATGAATTTCGAGATTCTCAAAAGTGCTTCGCGATCTCTGAAGGACGGGGGTAAATTCATCTTTACAACCTTAAATGGCCTCTTCCCAATCTTTAATTCTATTGAAGAATTCAGCCAATCGGCTGCTTTGGAAGGCAATTCCCAATACAGAAAGGGCACTTTTGATATTATGACCTTCCGTGACCACAATATTACAATTGTGGAAGATGACAATGGCAATAAAAGGGAACTCGTCTGCAATGAAAGATATTACGTTCCAAGTGAAATCACATGGCTCCTGAAGTCACTCGGGTTTAAGAAGATTGACATATTTGGGGCAAAGCTTGGAGCATTTTCCAGAAATGACAGGCTTACTGTAGACGATTTTGAAATGCTTGTGATCGCAGAAAAATAATTTTTACCAGCAGACAGTTATGAGCAGCTATTCCTAATCAGAATCCTTCCCTAATAACGCTTCCAACTCTTCTCGAGAGTCTGTTTTTTATCCGGTCTCATTGAAGGATATTCTTTGATGTCGGGAAATGGTTTTGAAATAAGGACAAACGATAAATTGCCTTTATCAAGTTTAAAGAGATACTTTTCAACTTTATCGGGATATTTCTCAATAGAAATTGTCATTGTATCCTTGCTAATCCTGTAAGTTCCTTTTATTCTGGCATAGGAATCCGGGAAACCGTAATCTTCCGTCTTAAATATAATAAAGCTGGAATCTTTATCAATTGTCATTGAATAATGCTCTTCATAATAATTCTGACGAAAAAGACCTGTAGAGTCCTGAAATCCATGTCCCTTGTATGCTGAAATCCATTGCCCGTATATCTTATCCGGAGGGTAGAGGCCAAGCGCCTCTTTATTCAGAATTGTGTATCGGCAGCTGATAAAGAGTAAGGAAATTAGCAATAACAGTAAAATCGTTTGGCCTAATCTCATTTTACCCTCCGGGGGCGTTTAGTCAGGATATCTGAATCTAAGATAAATTGCCGGATCACTATATGCAAGAGAAATGACAATAATTATGCTGGATTGGATAGAGGCAACAGGTATGACAATGGAATGACAATGCCCGCAAGCAGCTTTATAAAGTTGTTTCCGGGCATCAACTAAATTTACTTATCCCTTCAATTCCAATGATTCAGGTGACTGAACTGCTCCCAACGGCATTAACAGAGTTTTGTGCAGGTATACCTGTAGCCATAGTATAAGCCTTTGATACCTCCGAAAGAGGGGATAGAGAATTATACAATGTGTTATATGTGCCGCCAGTCAGCAATTCATCAGCAACTTTTTTTATGAGCAGTAATGCTGCCTTCGTTACAGATGCTCCCAGGCTCAGGCGGGCTACACCGAGATCCTCCAGCTCTCTGACTGAAGGTGGAAGAGATGGTGCGTTGGTCGGGTTTGCAAGTATATTTATCGGGGCCTGAATTTCCTTGACTAAAGTCGAGATGTCACTTCTGGACCATATGCCGGGAACAAAAATGCAGTCTGCTCCAGCCTCACGGTATTTATTGCCCCGTTCTATGGCATTCTTTAACCGGCCTTCAGGTGCTCCCGAAGAAGTAAGAAAAACGTCCGTCCTTGCGTTTATGACCAGGTGAAAACCCAATTTGTCCGAAAGTTTTCTGATTGCCTGAAGCCTTTCACAGAAAACCGGGATTTCAAGGAGGTCGGGACTTAGATTAACGCTGTCTTCAATGTTTATTCCTACTATTCCGGTGTCAATAATTTTACGTATGCTGGATATAATTTCATCTGTATTATTCCCATATCCTCCTTCAATATCTGCCGTAACAGGTATTGTTACACTGCCAGCAATTCTGGCAATGGCATTGAGCATTTCGCTAAGTGGGATCTTCTGGCAGTCGGCATAGCCTAAAGATGCTGACACACCCATGCTGGTAGTAGCAACGGCCTTAAAGCCTGCAGCCTCAACAAGCTTTGAGCTTCCGGGGTCCCACGAATTAAGCAGTACAAGAATTTTCTTCCGGTTGTGAAGCTTTAAGAATGTTTCGGCCTTTGTTTTCTGATCCTGGGTAACCATAGTTTGTTCTCCTTCCTTTATTAAAGAGAATATAATAAAAATCCGCTCAGGGAGTCAGGGCAAAACAGGATCACAAACATTGCCGGCGGGGATCAGCTTTGAATTTCATGTCAGATGGAATTTGGGGCAGCCGTTCTGGACCTTAAATGGACACAAATAAAAAAGCCTCAGAACAGCAGAAAAGCCGCCATTTTGAGGCATTAACTTCAGGTGCTTAAGTCCCGCGGAAAAATAGTCTCCGGGGGAGTCCATAAGCATGGAAAAAATTACTAAATACTTATTCCAAGGCCGATTCTTACAGAAGTTAAATTATAAAACCAGCTGTTGACTTTATCTGAAGAGGCTGATGTCGTCCTTGGAGGACTGGATTGCGATGACGTGTAATCATAATTAGTTTCCATCTTACTCCAGGTTCTTCCCCCGGTAATCTGTGTTTCAGCGAACACACGAAGACTCTGAGTTAAGAAGGCCTCCAGACCGATGAATGCGGAAAGTCCTGCAGAAAACCCATGGCTAAGAGTTTTGTCGGCCTGATTATATCCGCTGCTGCTAGAAGGATAGACTCCCTTGCCTGTAGACTCCTGTTTTATTCTGTTATATGAAATAAAAGGCCCAAGACCTGCATAAGCCTGACTAAGATGTGATCTATAGAAATTATAAGAGTAAGCAAATTCAGCTGTAAAGTTATTAAAGCTGCTTGTGATGGTATTTTCATAGGAATATTTGTCCGGCTTGGGATTGATGTATTCATTATCCCGGTTGCTTTTAGCATCCGAGTACGAGCTTGAAAGATCAAGGCGAAGCCTGAGGTCGGAGTTCCCGGAATTATAGAACTTATAGGCAAGAGCATAACCGTTGATGAAATAGAAATAAAAAGTATTCCCGGGCGAATTTGTCTTTACCTCTGCGGAATCCTGAACCTGAGCTATTGAAACATTACTGATTGAACTTGCAATCAATAGAGCGCTTAAATACAAAAGAGAGAGACGTTTCATTATATTTCTCCGAAGTTTATAGAAAGAATAGATTTATAGTTCAGAATTACCTTACTGCCGGAATATAAAAAATATCCTTATACCTATATAATATGGTGACGAAGGGCGTTTTCGGAAAAATTTATAAAAATTCTTACTCTTCTATCGGTAAATTAATGAAAAAACCGTTAAATGCAGTAAAAATAGCCAGACAAATAAATCAGGAAATTTTCTATAACATATAATGAATTGCATATATATGCGACGGATATGAAAACGGTATCTCTTTTAGTTCATTTGTCCTGATCTTAAACCTGATTGCAGAGGCAAAGATATTAATTACTTCTTCTGAATTATGACCGAGCAGGTGTGCACCTATTATCCTGCCTGTCCTTTCATCTTCCAGAACCTTAAATGCCGAATGCTTTTCTGCAATTCTTTTCGAGTTATACCAGCCGGATGTATCGGCAAAGTTTTTTTTGTATTTAATTCCACGGTCTTCTGCTTCCTTTTCTGTCAGCCCCACACTTGCCATAGTTGGAGTTGTAAATACTACTGACGGAATACCGGTGTAATTGGGCTTAATTTTATTGCCTTCAAGAAGGTTCTGAGCTGCTATATCTCCTTCCATTGTAGCAACCGGCGAAAGCGGATATCCATTGCTTTGTGTGGCATCTCCTGCGGCATAGACCTTCCGGTTACTGACACTCTGCAGGTAGTCATTTACTATTACACCTTTTTTATCACTCCTGACATTCCCTTTTTCAAGCATCAATCCATCCAGATTGGGAACTCTTCCAGCCCCGTGCACAACCATTTCGGTTGACAGGATATTTTCTCCTCGGCCTTGTCTAATTGTTACCTCAAGATGCCCGTCTTTCTTTTCTATCGCTGTTACTTCAGAATTCAGCAATATCTCAATACCTGATTCTTTTGAGCTTTCCATTAAAATATCCACAATATCCGGGTCAAACCGTGTAAGAGGCCTTTTCCCTCTGTGAACAATTCTCACCTTTGCTCCTGCCCTTACGGCTATATGTGCAAATTCAAATGATACATAACCGCCGCCTACAAAGGTTATGTTACCGGGAAGGTTTTTTAAGGACAGGAATTGATCGCTGTAGGTTAAAAATTCTTTACCCTCAATGTTAAGAGAGGCAGGCCTGGCGCCGTTGGCAAGCAGTATATGCTCTGCCGAAACAATATCGCTGCCTATTTTAATTGTATTCTCATCCAGAAATTCCGCTTTCCCATGGTATGTTTTTACTCCTGCAGATTCCATGGTCTTTATTGTGTGCTTAGGCACCGGGTCAGTAAAAGTGCTTTTGAAGTTCATAAGCTCAGGCCAGTCAATCCTTGACTCTGAAACAATACCGTTACCTTTCATTCTCCTTGACCAGTCCACAAGATATGCAGCGCCGACAAGAACCTTTTTTGGATCGCAGCCTCTTTGCGCGCATGTGCCGCCATAAGGAAGTTCATCCGTTATGGCTACCTTCCACTCAGCCTGACTGCATCTTCGTGCCGCCGCTTCTCCAGCTAGCCCGGTACCGATTATCATTAAGTCAAAATCCGCTTTCATTGAATTCCCTCCAATCGAATTGATATTCCAGTATTATCAATCCGGGGGGCACATTCAAGTCGGAAATTTACTCAAACTGGCAGTTTTCAATGTCCTGTTCCTTTACAAATACATTTGTTATATGCATATTGAAAATAAACCATATTCAGACATTAAACTTTTTGAGGATGTAAATACATGAGGAAAATAATAGTTTTATCATTTGTTACATTAGATGGTGTAATGCAGGCGCCTGGCGGACCTGAAGAAGATACTTCAGACGGTTTCGAATATGGGGGCTGGAGTGCACCTTATTCCGACGAAGTATCGGATAAGTTCATGGAAAAACAGATGCAGCCTGCAGATCTTCTTCTGGGCAGAAAAACATTTGAGATTTTTGCCTCTTACTGGCCCGAACATGCGAATAATTGGCCTGGTATCAACGAGGTCACTAAATACGTTTTGAGCAGAACCATGAATAAGTCAGACTGGGAAAACTCAGTTTTCCTCAAAAGCCTGGAAGATATCGAAGAGCTCAAAAATTCTAATGGTTCCGACCTCAAAGTCTGGGGCAGCGGCAGGCTCATTCAGCTGCTGTTGAAGCATGATTTAGTGGACGAGCTCTGGCTTAATATAATGCCATTGACTCTTGGTAAGGGGAAAAAGTTGTTCGACAGCGGCACTATTCCGGCGGCATTTACCTTGATTGAGGGTTCTGTTACTCCAAGTGGAATAATTATTGCCAATTACAAGCGGGCTGGCGAAGTCAAAACAGGCACTGTCGGAGCTTAAGGCAGTTAACCTGTAGCAATTTCTCCGGATAATTAAATTCAGCCCGGATGGAGTTTTGAACAGCGACAGCTAAATTTTGATGATAAAAATTAAAAGGGAAACAATGGCAATGGCCAGGTATGCTGCATTCCTGAGGGCAATTAATGTAGGCGGGCATAATGTTAAAATGGAACATCTGCGCAGCCTTTTTGAGGAAATGGGCTTTTCAGATGTTAAAACATTCATTGCCAGCGGGAATGTTATTTTTAATTCCAACGGGGAAGATGTAACAGCACTTGAACATAAAATTGAAAAGTCATTAAAGGAAGCTTTGGGCTACAGCGTGGCGGTATTCATAAGGTCAATAGATGAACTTAAAGAAATCGCTGAGTGCAGGCCGCTTATGGATAAAAGAGCTGACGTGGAAACAGAAGGCAGTTCCATCTATATAGGCTTCTTAAAGGACGATCCCGGTGAAAGCGTGAAAAAGAAACTTATAGCTTTACAGACTGAAAATGAGGAATTCCGATTCAGCGGTAAAGAACTTTACTGGCTTTGCAGGGTAAAGTTCAGTGAGTCCCTTTTTTCAGGTCCTTTGCTTGAAAAGACACTCGGAATGCAGATAACCGTGCGCAATCTGACAACAGTTAAAAAAATGGTTTCAAAGTTTTCCTGAACTCTGCTTATTAGATCACTAATAGAGTTCACTTACGGAGAATTTTCTCCATAGCTTTTCCTTTTGCCAGCTCATCAATTAGTTTGTCTAAATAACGTATTTTCTGCATTAAGGGATCTTCAACTTCTTCTACACGGACTCCGCATACCACACCTTTGATAAGTGAGCTATTCGGATTTATGGCCGGCGCCTGAGCAAAGAAAGTTTCTAAATCATTTCCCTGTTCTATCTGATGCTGCAGTCCGGAAACGTCATAACCGGTAAGCCAGCAGATGATCTGATCAACTTCTTCTTTTGTCCGGTTTTTACGTCCGGCTTTTGCAATGTATAACGGGTATAGATTTGCAAACTTCATCGCAAACACTTTATGATTTTCCATAATTATTCCTCCTGTTGGCAGGGTTTCAATTTCGAAGTGGAATTCCTCGGGCTGCAAACTAAGTGATTTAAGAATCAAAATAAAGGGAAAATTCTGCCGGTTTTAACACCTCAGAAGGGGGCAGCAGTAACTCTGTCACGTAAATTTGCATGGAAAAAATAGCCCGAATACGCGATTTTTCGGGGATGAATTTTTGAGATTTGCAATTATTTGTATGATTTTGCTGATTTTTCTCAATTGTTTTCATAATAATGAAATTTTATACAGCGGGTAGAGGAATTCTTGCGGAATTATTCATAAATTACGCAAAAACGGGTGCGCAAAATAAATTATTTTTGTTAAATTGCGGACTGGATTTAAGATATTAAAGTAAAACTCCGGAAATCATTAAAATTACCGGCAAAAACCAATAAAAAACTTAAAAAAAGAATAGTATTAAATAAATAAAGAAAAATTATGCAGTTACCGGGAAAACCTATAGCTAATTTACAATCGGATGCAAAGGATTTTATTAACCTTTATTCTTCGCTGGGCGAAAGGGCGGAGAATTTCCTGCCTAAACACATTGTTGATAACTTACGAAACTTCGTTGCGCTCTGCTGCGAGGAACCGGACGACCCGGCCCGTCAGCGCACCGGGATCGATAAATATATTCTGGAGCTGAAGGAACTGATCCCCGGCTACACGGATGTCTCACTGATGCTTTTCCCTCACGAGGATTCAAAGGCATTTCAGTACCGCGCACAAAAACAGAAGTTCGCCGAAAAGCTGACTTCACTTATTGATACCGAACTGGTGGATGATAAGACAAAAGCGCAGACGTCAAATGTCCTGAAAGCTCACGATTACTCGGTAGGTACTCCGCCGGTTACACAGCGCCTTATTGATCAGATGTATAAGCTCACCATCGGCGACGACGTGCGTGAACTGCGCAAGTTCAGGGATGTTATAGGCGTAAACGGGGATATTGAAGAAGCACAGTGGAATTACTTTATGGATGTGCTTGAACAGATGGTAATTCAGAGTACGCACTATACAACAAATGCAGAGAAAAAGGATTTCCTCTCAAGGACAGAACTAACTGTAAACTTCAAGGGCTTAAACGGCTTTATACGCACGGTTGTAGGCGGAGGGGCAAATACTGTAATCGATCTTTTATCATCCGAGGTATTTAATGCAAATGATGTGAGGATAATAGAGTTTACAGATGCGGCATCATTGTACGAAGAGATAAAGAACGACATGACAAGCATCTTTGTCGTAAAAGTTAAATATATGCGTACAAATATGTTTAACAATATAAAATGGTTCCCTTATCTTACACGCATTGTTATTGTGGATGATTCTCCGGAATCCAGAAGCACAAACACTTCACTTGTGTTCTGCATCCATAACAAGATTATCAACACACTGAATAAGGTTCATACCAAGAAACTGGGCTCGCTTGCAAATACACAGCTTAACCTGCGCCTTATTATAGATAAGGTCAATGATGAAAACCTGGAAAAGTTCAGAAAATGCGCTGAAAGAAAGATTGCCGATTATGAAGAAGAGCTTAATGAGTTTAAGAAAGAACAGCTGGGCGAAACAGGAAATCATAAAAAAGACATTACTTTATTTAAGTTTAATGATTATGCAAAGCAGATCATAAAGGATAAATATGCAATTACGAAGCTGCACGACTATATAGTGCTTATCCAGAACTGCAAGGATCCCAAGAAGCTCCAGAAGCAGAACAAGGAACTCATTCACGAGTTTGAGACCCGCACAAAAGCTTACTTCTATTCAAATATAGAGCAGGTGAATATTGCAACCATAGTTGAAGGCGGCGGCAGAAGCCAGCTGAGAACATACGGTGAATACCTGCTTCAAAGGACTCTTAAGGCGGTGGATCCTGTGATTGTGCAGAAGTGCAAGACGATAATTGATATTATTCCGAATAATTTCCAGAGGACACTGAAAAATCATTATCACAAGAATTTCGGTATAAACCTGTTCCTGGAAAGGTATAAGGAATATATTACCAAGGTAGAGAACGAGTCTAATAATAAAGGCCGTTTTACTAATTTCCTTATTGACATCGGAATAAATGAGGCTTACCAGAAAAAAACGCCTGAAGAACAGCAGATTATAAAGGAATTTATAAGCAACCTGGCTAACCTTGATATTACATCCATTGCAGATGACGTGCAGATGATCATCCGCGATATACTCTTCCACTCTGTGCTTAAACCTTATATTTTGTTTAATGCCGAGGCTTCATGGGAGTACAAGGATCTTTTCCCAGTGGACAGGTTCGATATTAATCCCTTTGATCTTGAAGTAGGGCTTACTGAAGATAACAGAATAGATTTCGAAAGGCTTTATCACCGCCTGAACAGGATGAAGAATACATTCCAGCTTTTTGACGACACGGGAAATCTCTGGGACAGGTTCTGTGAAAACCTTACTATAGTTATCAATGATCCTTCGAATCCATCGGGTCATACAGATTTTAATAATGTCTCGCTCATTAAATTCCTGAAGTTCCTAAATAACAATAAGATTACGCTGCTTTTAGATGAGGCATACAGTGACGCGATAAAGATAGATGATCCGGATGAACCGAAGTGGAGAACAATTTCGCGTTATGTCATGAATAACATCGGTTCGCTTCCGAATATCAGCATTGTATCGTCGCTTTCAACTACAAAGAACCTTGGTGCAACGGGCAACAGGCTCGGGTCGCTTATTGCAACTCCAGCAAGGAAGGACCTTATAAACTTTGCAAAGAAGCAGAATGGAATTGAAAAGGGAAATACCAACTCTCTTTACATGCTTGTAAACACTATTGAAGCAGCACAGCTTTCGAAGAAAATAAAAGACCGCATGGAAAGTGAGCTGCCTAAGGATGCTTCAAGATATAAAATAAAGGCCCTGATAGAAAACTACATAATAGAAGAGCTCATAAGCTTCGAGGAAAGAAAATCGGAGGTAAAGAAGAACCATTCGATAAAAAGATTCTCCCCCTTTGAAGGAAGCCCCCTGCACATATTTCTCCTCGAAGAGCTGGCATCCTTGAATAAACTCGATGTGCTCGGCCTTCCCGATGACTTTAAATACAAGGGAGAGCCCTTCTACAGGTATTACCAGGACCATATTGTAAAGGAAATTAATAAGTTCAGGGTCAATAAGCTTTTCCGTCAGGAATGCAACAAAAGACTGCAGCTTATAAAGAATACGGCAAATGACGTCATAGCGCAGGAGAACGCTGAAAACTACTGCGAAGTGCTTGAATCCGACGGCTCATATCTTTTTAATATACTGCTGAAGGATTTCTTCTCATATCAGGATCTTGAGAAGTTCACAAAGAAGCTGGCTTCGCAAAGAGGCATTTCTGTAATTCCTTACCAGACGGGCTTCTTAAGATTCTCTTTGGGCGATTATCTGGATGGAAGCGAGCAGAGCTATGAGGTATTTGTAAAGGAAATCGAGAACTCGATACGCATTGTATTAAAGTACTGGAAGCTGTTCTACAATGAAAAGTCCGATCCTGCAAATAAGGAAAAGTCGGCTGATGAGGTGCTGAAGAAAATTTTCAAAACCACGTCAGATATGGATTTTGTAGACAGGGTGCTTGAGGACTATAATGTAATAAAAAACCTTGCCAAGGCGCCTAAGAGCAGTCTTACGATCAGCGACATAATGACGCTATACCATGCATTCCCGAAAGATTCGGGTGTTACGATCAACACGATCAGGGGGTCAAAAAACTCAGTATTTGAATTCTATGAGAATATCGGAAGCTGCACGGATCTTAAGAGCTTTATAAGCAGCAAGGCATTTACCAAGATTTATGAGAACCTTCTGCCGCAGATATATAAGACAATTCCGCTTCTGAAGAATCTGGATTATAATACTGTTGTATCGAGGTTCAGCAAAGCCACTATTCTTAAATACATTAACAATAAAGTCGATTTTCAGCCGAACAGCTATGTGCTTGATGATCCGGATGAAAAGAATATAATGAAAGAGATCTTAATTGAGATGGAAAGAATAATATTCTCGGACTCAAAGGTTAAGATACTCGCATTAAATGCATCGGATGATCCGGCAGGGGACAAAGCAAAACTGGAAGGCATAAACAGGATCTTAAGAAAATATATTGAGGAGCTGCTGCTGCATTTTAATCTCCCCTTTGAGCAGGAGGGAGTTGAACCCTCGGTTCGGGAGATCATTCAGGCGACAGCAGAAAAATTTGAAGAAATTACGGGAAAGCAGACATCTGAATTCGGACTGGCTACTTACCTGGAAAGTTATGCTTCATATATCGCTTCACTCAACTGGCCGGAAAACTTTAAGACAAAGCTGGACGGATTTGTGCGCGACACCTTGAAGGAATTTGTCCTTAAGGAATCTCTTCAGGCAGAAGAGAAAATATTGAAGCTTTTCCTGCTCAAGAAAGAAAACCGTTTTGAGCTGCAGTTAAGAGAAAAGGTTGACGCCCTGAATAAAAAGCTCTCTGAAAAAGATGATGCTGAAGTAAAACTGTTCACTGAGGATTTTGTCTACGGCATACTGAAGGGTGAGATAAAGGAAATCACAAGGTGTATTCATTCTCAGAAGGATAATAAGATAACTCAGGCACATCTGCATGAAGAAGTGCGCGATGCAGCGCTGTTCTTTATTGAGCTGATGAACAAGACAAAAGCGACAGAATATTATAACAGGTATAATCATACACTGATCAAATTTACTGAAACTATGTTCCTGAAACAGAATTCCAGCATTAATGAGATGATACAGCATGGAATAACACTCCACAAGGATTTTAAGACAGCCTCGCCTCTTGAAGGCAATCTTGAATGGGTTGCCAGGGTAATGTCGAAGTGCGGTGTTATAGGCCTTGAGCAGCCGGTGCAGTCACATACTAGAATTGCAACCGATGCAAAGAAAAGGATATATCCATTCCATAAAGCAGACAGGCCTGAAGACGGGAAGGAGGGGCGCGACTACTCTGAGCCGCATGAATTTATAAAGAGCATGGATATTAAGCCGGCATCTGTATTCTTCGGGCGCAGAATGGAGAAGTTTATTGAGAACATGGATGAGAATGATTACCGCTGCAAGATAATTAAACACGGACTGGTTAAAGTACTTTATGTATTTCAGAAGAGCTACCTGAAATACCTGACGGATAATTTCCGTCTCATACAGGCAGATGAGGTTACGCTTGAGGATGTGAAGAACTTTATGCCTGACGTAATTCTGTTCTACGGCGCGCCGGAGAAGGTAATGTCATTTCCTCAGATCGGCTACTTCGATCTTAAAGGTCCGAACGGAAACATAAAGACTATGGTAACTCCGCTTAAGAAAGAAGTGGATTACTTCGGCGACATCAAGAAGCCCTGGCTTACAATGATGAATGAAAAAGTAAAAGAGATGGGAGGCGTTCCCGTTCACGGTTCATTATTTGCTGTTGAGGAAGAAGACGGAAGCTTGTTTGTTGTACAGGTGGACGGCGACAGCGGCGTCGGGAAATCTGAAATGCTTGCCGCAATGATGCTTAAATGGCTTAAAAAGGATCTGCAGGGAATTCGTTCCATTAAAATGATTGCAGGCGATATGTTCTATATTTTCCCTGATGAAAAGGGTGACCTCTACGGAATAGGAACCGAAGAAGGCGACTTTTCAAGAGTAACTGATTTTGACCCGGATTTCATCAGGTATTATTATTCACTTTTTGCCAAGGCGGCAGACAGCAACGTTGAAGACCTGAACTCAAGGAGCACAATAAGCGGCCTGTGTGACATAACTATGCCCTTTAAGATTGATATTATGCTCACAGCAAGCAACTACGCGCGTGCTGAGGCCGGAATTACAAGGTATGAAAACCCTGAAAACTTCCTGCTCTACAGGGATTCGCACGGAGAACGAAAAGAAAAAGCCACAAGTTCCGATAACCCGCACCTGCAGAGAACACTCCTCCGTTACACGGGTGATAAAAATATTGTGGATGTGATGGACCGCCACGGCAATTATATAGACGACGTGCTGGACTGGGAAAAAGATGAGCACTCAAATAAATACTATCTCTGCGCTTCATACAAGATGATAGATAAGATTGACATTGAAGACGTGGTAAATAAAATATTTTCGGGAAAGACATTCAAGCAGAAGAATAAGTCGTATAAGATCACAAAAGTTAACTTTGATATTATAAAGAACAAATTCATTTCATCTGCTGAACTGGTCTCCGGCAGTGTTCCGGTAAACGGAAACGGCAATAGCCATTCAGACGGCAAATGTGATTTTATATTAGACAAGGAGATCTTTAACAGCATCTTCAACTCACTTGCTTCCACTCCGGCAGGACAGCCTTTTGTTGCCGAAGAGGGTCAGATGGAATCAAGAAAACACCTGATCAATATCTTGAAAGGCGGCAAGGAAGGCAACGGACGCGGAAGGCACATAAGGCTTGGAATACTTTCAACTGATCTTGGTAGAAAGGGCAAGGAGATAACAGGTCCCCAGGCTGCGGCTGAAGATATGAAGAACATGATACATGAAGTAAGGATATTCAGAAACGATATCAATAAAAATAAGAATTATGTCCAGCAGCTTGTCTATGAAAAATACAGCCATGTTTTTGAAGGCCACAAGCATAACAGCGAGGTCTGCCGCTATAACTTTATGCTCTTCCAGCTTGAACAGATGCGGAAGGCACGTTTCGTTAGGATAGACGATCTGAAAAAAGAAGTTGATCTTTCGGGAATAAAGGGATTTAAGCAGGAAAGTCCGGATAAACAGTTCAGTCCGCTTTTGGTAACTCCGAACATCAATGCTGAGCTGAATTCGGTAAGCGAAACCTATGAGCAGCTGATGAGCCTTCCGAGCAATCCTGAGTTTGCAGAAGAGTTCTATGAGGATACGGCAAACCTATACATTGCAGAAGGATACTCTAAGGATACTATTGTAAACAACATGGTTCTTCAGATACTCATAATAAGCGGATATCTGAATATTGAAGACGTTACACGCGGAAGGATCACAGAGAAAGTAAACCGTGAGACATTGGCAGCTGCAAAGTCTGCTGCGGTTAAGAAATTTAATGAGAATTAATTAAAGGCAGTTTAGCCAAATCAAATGGAAAAAGCCCGAAATCAGATGATTTTGGGCTTTTTCCTTTTGCTAAGAGGCAGGGAATCTCAGGGGGTAAAACCCCCTTAAGATCCCGGAGCCGTCAGGCTCCGGAATTAACAGTTATTTTAACAGTACAAGCTTCTTCGATGCTCTGTATTGTCCGGCATGAATTGTATATATGTATATTCCGCTTGGCAGGTTTGACCCGTCGAAATGAAGACTATATACACCTGCATTCTGCTTTTTACTTACGAGAGTTGTTACTTCAGAGCCAAGCATATTATAAACTTTTAATTCAACATTGGATTCTTTTGGTATCGAGTAGGTGATTGTCGTTATCGGATTAAATGGATTTGGGTAATTCTGACAAAGCTGATAACTGGTACTGGAAACTTTTAAGTCCGATACGCCTGATGTTGCCTTGCCTATAGAAAATGTATGATCACTGGTGTCAGTCAGATTCGCATGATCGAGACTGGTTATTCTGATTCTGTACAAAGAATCAAGTTTTATCGATGAGGGGACTTCCCACAAGAATGCCTTCGTATTTGAAGTAACTGAATCGGCAATTACAGTAACCGAGCCATTTCCACTAAGCAGATGGATATTAAACTTATCATTGACATTTGATTGCCAGCGTATTACATAAATGGAATCAACATAAAGATTTTTATTAGCCCCAGGGTACATGACCTTTATATATGGGGATGCACTAAAAAATTTATTTACCGTTGACCATTCACTGATTCCTGCTGAATTGCTGTTGTTTACTCTCCAGAAATATTTAGCATTATTGGCAAGGGAACTTAGTGTGTAAGAAGTAGCTGTTAAATCCTTGATGTCAACCTTTGGGTTTGAAAACGTAGAATCGGTTGATACCTGAAGATTGTAGGTCTGGACAATTCCTTTTGTTCCCCACGACAAGGTTACTGAAGCTTCCCCATTTACAATCTCATTGTCTTTCGGTGAAAAAGGAACAGGGGCTAAAGTAGAGACGTTCTGAGGAATCCCGAAAGCATATTCACCAAAAACATTTGCATTAAACACCAATTCATTTTTTAGAGAATCATAGCTTGTAGCAAGAGGAACAAATACTTCACTATAGAGCTGCTTTACATAAACCTGAGTTTTTCGGGGGACTGAGATCCCCGGAAATTTACTTAAGTCGACGTGTACTTCACCAGTAAAAGAATTAATTTCCAGACCCGTAAAACTAAAATAATACGGGGCCATTAAGGGAGCGTTATCAATAAAAACCGGTTTTTGGGGAGAGTAATTGTATTTGCTGCAGATACTTGTGCAGTATATGGATGATACATCTAATTGCTTAAACTTGATTTTAATGCCGGTAGATGCCGATGAATTACTGTATGAGTAAGTGTTGCCTTCCAGTATCTCATTGATTGTGACGGATGCATCAGGAGTCTGACTTATCCATGGATATTTATACGCCCTGTAGCAAAACTGTCCGACGGGAAAAAACAGTTCTAATGCGATCGAATTATCAGGATGAACTTCAGTATATACAGGAATTCCGGCACCTGTTTTATTTCCCCAGCCAATAACAGTATTTCCGTTGGGTAATCTTTGAACTGAACCCATAGCATCGGCATAAATATCCGGCGAGTGGCGGTATTCCCATACCATTGTTGCAGTTTTGTGTTGTTCATCTAATTTATATTCAACGCCGCGTGAATACTGAGGACTGTGTTGAGTGCCATCATCAAATAAAGTAATATTTGAATTGGGTAAAACTTCTATGTCATGCTGATATGAAAAATAGGTCGGGCCGTTAGCTTCATGCTCGTTGATAAAAGTAAACTGGTTCAGTTTTCCTCCAAGAATCCAGTCTACATTTCCGGTTTCTCTGTTAATCTTTACAATACTTGAAAGATGTCTCATGGAAACGAGAATATTGCTATCCTTATCAACCGACAAAGCATTTGTATGAAGCAGGTCGATATCCGCCATGGTAAGATCAAAGTAAGAGGCGGTAATGGGGATATAATCCCAGCTGCGCCACTGAAAAACGACATTATGTGAGGCATCAAGCTCCTGTACCACTAATCCTGTAACCTGTGCGTTCGGGTCACCGCCTTGTATTACAAGGCTCATATCAACAGGCTGCTTATCGTTTGCAATCAGTATGGCATGGCCGTTCGGCAGCAAAAGGGCGTCGTGACCATTTGTCTTGTAGCCGTTACCGCATTTTAGTGTATCGACAGGAACAAAAGAGGTATCCATAATAATTCTGTTATTATTACCCTTAAGGTTATAGGAAAGCTGTCCGTTCGGTTCCACCTTAAACAGACTTCCTGACTGCGGAATCTTAAAATACCTGGCTATGCTCCCATCATTATTATAGATCAGGAGATAACTTCCGATAGTTTTAGAAGTGGTCTGCGACTGGTTTGCAAGAAATATTTTGCCCTCGGCAGGATTGTTTGATGTTCCAACCGTGATAACAGGTAAATCTGTTGGCAGAGGGTCTGTGGAAAGAGGAGAAAAAGAATTCACTGAACCAGTCTTATTATTCTGGAATTCATCGCCTGAAAATGAATCTTCTGCAGAATTTGCATCTTCCGTAAGAGGCGAAATCTTAAACGAAAATTCAAGCGTACCCGCTTTCCTGCCCTCAGCAGTTTTAATCCCATCGGAGAGATGCACTGAAACCGTTTCATTGGGTAGATAACCACTTGATGGGCTAAAAATGATTGTTCTCTTGTCATCAGAAAGAATGAGCTGCCCTGAATGAACTCCGCTTTGATCTCCTTTAATGCTGATGAGGTTTGAAGCCAGTGAAGAAGGATCTACAGCCTCTGCACTTCTCAAAATAATATTTGTTTTGCCTGATACCAAAGCTGAGTTTGGTTTAGGCGATATGTAAGTGAAAGCATTTTGTGCCTCAGCCGCATTATAAAAAAAGATAAATAATAAGCACAGTAAGTAAGATTTCATTTAATACTCCAGAATATTCTGATCATTTAAGTAATAACATTTTATTAATTTTTGAAAAAGATTTACCGTCTCTTAATGATCTTCCATCGAATTTATAAAAATATATCCCTGATGTAAGGTTTGATGCGTCAAATTCTATATGATGCAGTCCCGCATTCTGCTGCGAGTTCATCAAAGTCTTTATGTTTCTTCCAAGTATATCAAAGACCTCTATATTGACATAACATAGTTCCGGAAGTGCGTACTTAATTTCCGTAACGGGATTGAACGGATTTGGATAATTCTGATAAAGCATAAATTCTTCGGGATTTTGCACGTTAGGGTCCTCTACCTGGGACGGCGGATCTTCTTTAACAGAAATGTTATCAAAGTAACAGGTGAGATTGGAAGTTCCGCAGTTCATAACAACCCGTGCCAGGTAATCAGTAGGATCGGTCATAACGAATGAATATTTATAGTGAGTCATTTGAGAAGTAAGTACAATTGGACCTGTTTTAGAATACACGACAAAATTTCCGCCGTTTTGAGCTACTCTTGGCTCCATAATACGGTTGCCGGCTGCTCTGGCGTCAAACTCGAATGTATAATGCTTTCCGTTGATTATAGGGAAACTTTCCTGGACTAATTGTATATCGGAATAAGCCGTACCGGCATTGGTAACTTTAACAACAAACTCACCATTTTCTACAGTCCCTTGTGCAGCGGCTCCATTCCTTGCATTAAAGGTCCAATTTGCATTCCCAAGCGAAAAATCCCCGTTCTGCAGCAAATTCTGACCGGCTTGTGTAAACTTTACCTGAACCTTCTCCTCGTTTGAGTAATCACTTTCTTTTCCTGCGGTGTCGCGGGCAGTTACACGAAAGTAGTAAAGCTTATTGTTTGTCAAATTTGACAGATTAATTGACGTGCCCGATGTACTATCGATGGGGGTTACCGGATGAGGCGAAAGTCCCGCATATACGATATATTCTTTAACCGATTTGTCGCCGAATTTATTAAATATCAGTGTAACTTTATCTGAATAAGATTCAGCTATCAGATAAGGAACCTTCAAAACACTTTCCCACTCAAAACGGTAAGACCGGTAACATGGCATGCTCTGCAGGAAATTAGCCTGATATACGGTTTGACCCGAAGGTGTTACTTCATAAGCCTTAGGCAGCGGATTATCTGCCCAATCTATATAGGTATTGCCGTTTGCAAGGCGCTGGGCGTTTCCCATCCAGTAAGTATAGTAATCCGGGGAGTGGCGGTATTCCCAAACCTTTGTTGCCGTCCAGTTAGTTGTATCCAGTTTGAATTCAACGACCCTTGAAAAATTTGGAGAGTGAAAGTTCCCGTTGTCAAAGATTGTATACTGGTTCGGTTTTCCGGGAACAGGCCGCAGATTATGCTTATAAGATATGCCATAGGAGTCGTTAACAAGAGTAAACTGATTATGAGCGCCGCCGAATCTCCACATAATTTTACCGGTCTTGCGGTTGATTTTTGTTATTTCACTAAGGTGTCTGCTGGAAACAACAATATTACTGTCATAATCAATTGCAATTGAATTCATGTGAATATAGTCGATGGTATTGGCCTGGAGATTCTCATGCACTGCATCTCTAATATTAAAATTATTCCAGCAATTCCATTGAAAAACAACGTTGTGTTTTTCGTCAAGTTCCTGAATACTGTTTCCAATTACCGTAGCATTAGTTTGGCCGCCGGAGACTAATTGGCTCATGTCAACAGTGCGATAATCCAATGCGATCATAAGACTGTGGTGGTCGGGCAATAACACGCATTCGTGCTCATCAGTGCCATATCCATTTCTGCACATTAAAGTATCGATGTTTGTGTATTGTGAATCCATTTCGACAAAGCAGTTAAGATTCTCATATACACGCCGGGTAAGAGTTCCCGTTGGCTGAACCTTAAAGTCGCGTGTCTGGCTGCTTCCCGGAAACCGTTTGTAAAAATATGGGGTGCCGTCATTTTCCAGTATCATCATATATGAAGTTCCCCCCCAGTTGGCAATAAATATTTTCCCGGGTGCGGTTTGATTTGAGATAGAAACGCTCATTTTGGGAAAATCGCTTGGAACAGTTACGCCATTTATTGATGTAGGCTTTCCGACCGTATTATCTTGGGGAATTGTTTTATTTAAGGCTAAAGAATTATTGTCATCCGAATATGGCTGAAATACTTTAGGATCAAATTCCTTAATTGGACTCGTTTCAAATGAAAATGAATACACTTGTCCGGGGGAAAAGAAAGGTGAGGTAATGGAAACATCTACATGCTCTGAAGTTTCGAATGCGGATTCCGGTTCAAAAATCACTGTATTTTTAGAAAGTAAGATTTTACCGCTATGGTACCCGCTTTTTGACCCCGTGACTGAAAAAATCATTGATGAATTTTTTAGCCGGGATTGATATTTATCGTCTAATTTTACGAAAATTGTTGTATTGACGTGTATAAATTGTGAGCCGGGATCCGGATATAGGTAAAGTATCTCTTTGGGTTTAACATTTGGAGCGGCGAATGTTGTAATAAATAAGAACAGAGAGAATAAAAGTAATTTTATTTTCATTTTATACCTTAAGATAAAATTGTTTTCTTCGTGATTTCATTTAATGATTTGGGAATTGATATAAAAATTCCGGTATTAATGCTTGTCCCCATCCAAAGCCACGTCTGTGCGAATATTGTTAAAATGGAAAGCGACTTGATATATGTTAAAGAATATTTATTCAGTTAAGGATTTATTTAATTTTATTTTTGAAGCCGGCGGATAAATTGCGACAGGAAGAATAAAAAATAATAGGTAAAACAAGCTTAATCGATGGATAACACAACGTAACAACTTTAAGGTTGTCAATATTCATTCCAAGAAAACACTGCGTTTTTAACAAAAAAACTTGTAATCTGGATTATACAAGGATGTCCTTTTATTAAATCAATAATAAATTATTATCATTTTGATAATTTCCCAAAAATCAGTATCAGTTAAAGGTAATATTTCTCTATTTCTTCAACTAACCCGATGTGAGTTGGCTCCCATTGCAGTTGTTCTCTTGTTAATTTACTTGATGCCGGAGTATCTAATCCGACAAAAGCACTCATCCAATCAAAATATTTTCCCGTCTCGGCTTTTGATATCGATTTAACGGGCAGATTCAGACCTTTTCCGATAACTTCTGCAATATTTCTAAAAGGAATTGCCTCGTCACCAAGGGCGTTATAACGGGCGCCTTTTTCAGCTTTTTTGAGGGCAAGGCAGAACAAATGTGCGGCATCCAGCCGATGCACAGCCGACCAGCGGTTGCTGCCGTCTTCAACGTATGGAGAAACACCGTTTTTGCGTGCCAGACTGATGATAAATGGAATAAAGCCTTTGGGCTCTTTGTCGTGAACGCTTCTGGGCAGACGGACTACTGATGCATTGACACCGGATTCCGCCAGGGCCATGGCTGCTGCCTCCGAGGACCGCGGTAAGGAAGGTGCCGTGTCTGTTTCCGTTAAAAATCCTTTAGGCGAAGGGAATATTCCTGAAGTGATAATAATTGGTTTTAGGGTCCCTTTCAGGATTTCCCCCATTGCTTCAATTGCCGATTTATCTATCTCATTTGCCTGATTGTATTGATTAAAATCGTGAATAAATGCCGTGTGAATTACGCCATCTGCCTGCAATACAGCCTGCTTCAAACTTTCCGGATCTTCAAGGCTTCCATTGACTGCTTCTGCGCCAAGATCTTCAATTAACTTTGCAGATTTATCCGAACGTGAAAGTCCGAGGACTTCATGGCCTCCGGCTATTAATTCGCTTACTATTGCTGAGCCGATATAACCGGAAGCTCCTGTTACAAATACTTTCATATATCCCTTTCCCTGATTCTATTATCTTAAATTTTATGAGCTAATATAATAACATATGCCTGTTCAAAACTTCCCATGCAATTTAACTAAACGGCCGTGAAATCCGCCCTGTGGTCATGGGCCCACTGATAGAATGTCCGCGCCGGTGATCCGGGAATTTCCTGCACGGAGGAGGTGGCAAATGCCGGATAACCCAGCGTCGCCCGCCAGGCGCCCAATCCGGCCCGTGGCACCAGTAACGAGGACTACATCGCGGTGTGACCGCATTTCATTCTTTGATTTCATACTATTCTATATATACCCTTAATAAAACATCTGTAATTTATATATTTAATTCCTATCTGCGCAAATTATAAAATTTATCCGGTATGGATATTTGGTATAATTTGAATTTTTATTTACTTTCGCTGATTGGAGAAATCAGAAATTAAACAGGGAAAGTTACAAATTTATGGGCGATAAGAATTTTGCTGCCATTTTTGATATGGATGGGGTTATTATTGACAATGCTTTGTATCATGAAAAAGCATGGAAACTGTTCCTTAAAAGAAGGGGAATTGGTCTTTCAGACAGTGAGTTTAAGGAGACAGTCTTTGGACGAACCGGAAAAGATTGTCTTAAAATACTTTTTAAGGGTATAACGGAAACTGAAATAAAAGAATATGCAAAGGAAATTAACGCAATATACAGGAAGGAATATTCACCTTTTGTTGAAGCAACCCCGGGGCTGATTGATTTTCTTAAAATGCTCAAACAAAATAACATTATTGCCGCAATTGCCACCTCAGCCCCGCCGGTTAATGTGGAATATATTACAGAGACGCTCAACATCCGTGAATATTTTGCAAATACAATTGATGATACTCAGGTTACAAAAGGGAAACCTGACCCGGAAATTTATTTGGCGTCTGCTGAAGCAATAAATTATCAACCTTCACAATGTGTAGTATTTGAGGACTCATTATCAGGAATTCAGGCTGCAAAAAATGCAGGAATGAAAGTGGTGGGAGTGGCTACTACACACCATCCTTCGGAGTTGAAAAATGTTGATCTGGTAATCAAAGATTTTCATGAGCTGGATATTGAAAAGATAAGGGCAATGTTCAAATGAGATTATTATTCCATCTCTATTCCAATTCCAGTTACCAGCTTCTGTAATAAGTTTAATGTATTTCCGTTTTCGTCGTATGCCGAAAGGAGATTCTTAAATTCTTCGAAAGTCAGCGTTTTTCCACGGCATATACTGCACAGATTGCGGATAAAGCCCGACCATTTATCGGCCCCCAGTTGTCTTTCAATTCTGCCGAAAACGTAGGGCCCCTTTGCATATAATACGATTCCTTTTTCCCTGGAATCGGGAATTGTAATATCGATCAAGGGGATGTCTCTTTCTTTGCCCGCAAATTCCATGTAATTTTGCAGCGGATCACGGAGAGATTTATTATAGAGTTCCTCTCCCCAGGCGTGCCTGATGTACATAAGCCTGAGATAATGCGGCAGTGAAAGTGAGAGAAGCCAGAAACCCGGTGTACCGTATTTTGCAAATACCCCGGCACCGATCCACTGCTGTGCTATTGATAAATAAAGGCCGTCACTGAATCCCTTTGCAATATCATTGATTGAGCGGGTGCCGAGCATTATGATGCCGCTTCCCGTATTGATCCCTTCAAAATAAGGGATTTCAACGAACCTAAGGCTCTTATAGGGATAATTCCCAAATGCGGTTTCAAAGTAGCCGAAGGCCTCTTCTGAAAGAGCTAAAATATCTGAGGCAGCAGAATCTGCAGTCATATAATACATACTTATGTTTACGCCCTTGTAATTTATCTGCTTCAGCTTAATCACATTGGAATTAAGAATAATCAGAGGCAGCTTAAAAACAGGGGTGCGGCTTTCCCAGACATAAGAAGTGAAATTTTCTTTGGTGTAGGAACTTATCGGGTCCCCGGCCGAAAGAACCAGATATTCTTCCGGGGCAAGAGCTTCAATTCTAAATGGCGCCACCTGGTCAACAATCATCGGATACCACCTGTTGCCCCGGTCAAATACCATTATTGTATCGCTTAGCATACCCGCCGGTAAGGAGTATTCAAACCTTAAGGAATAAAGATTGCCTGAAGTCAGGCTGTCAGCCGGAAAGATTAGAAGTGAATCCCTGCCTGTAAACTTAAAAGGCAGGCTGAACCACTCGGAGCCTCTAAGATAACTAATAGAACTTACTTTGGATTCCTGGTTCAGCAAAAAGCAAAGCATTCCATTGTTGGCATTTACCATGATATTGCATTTCAAAGAAACATCCATAAATTCTGAAGTTTTTGAAACTGCAACCTTAACATCATAGGACTTTACAGTTGTTTCTGAAGTTTGACTGTAAACAACCCGGACTAAAAGAAAACAAAGGGTAATGAGGCAAAATGTTCTCATTTCAGGGCTCCTCTGCTTTTTTAAATTGGGAATTTCAGCGGACCGGGATACCCGATAGATTTACTTTATTTAGTATCCCTGCATATAAAATATATTATTTGAAATGAAAAGCAAAAGCCATAGAGGCTTAATATAAAATATCAGTTATTTGGCATGGGCACGACGGGCAGACTCTCGTGCCCGCTGCTGTCAACAGACTCTACAGCAAAAAAATAATTGTCCTTAGAATATGGAATAACGGCCTTTGTGCCGGTAACAAAAATCTTTTTCTGCCACAAAGGCTGATCCGTCTCACGGATCAGTATATTATAGCCGGCTGGTTTTCTGACGTCGTTAGGTTCTGTCCATTCCAGCTTTGAAAAATTGGACAATTCTTTTAAGTCAATAACAACTTTTTCAGGGGAGGCAGGTGCAAGTGCCAGGCTTGCAAGTGCAGCAAGGTTCAGGCCTGTAATTTTGGCGGCATAGTCATAGTCGACAAATTCAGGCAAGTCCCCGTATTGAACTCCGTTTTCGATTCTTGGATCCTGGTGCTGGTGGTTATAGTTTTCATTCATTTCGGTGAACCTGACGGCTGTAAATCCCTCATTATTGAATGGAGTGTGGTCCCCACCGCGCAGGTAACGGTCTTTCCTGTATATCAGTTTTACTTCAATCTGATCAACATATTTCTCGCCAGTTTCCTTGATATATCTGGCCAGCTGACGCGACCGGCTGTCGTTCTCACCTCCGGAATATTTCCGGAACTTTGCCATTTCCTCAGTTTCAAAAGCGGGATCTCCCTCGCTGAAAACTCTTACGCGTGTATTATCTCTTAATGTGGTGCCGTCTGAAAAGCTGTTGCCTACCATATCATTGTTAAACATTGCCGTTACGTTCCAGTTCAGATTTTTTGCTTTTTTGGCCAGAAAGGTTGAGCCATATAATCCCTGCTCCTCGCCTGAAACAGCAGTAAAAATAATAGTGCAGGGGAATTTTCTTTTCGACATAATTCTTGCCAGCTCAAGCGTGAGTGCTACACCTGAGGCATCATCGTTTGCTCCGGGAGCGAATGAGGTAGAATCGAGCGCTGCGCCGGCCCTGGAATCGAGGTGAGCGCTCACGATAAGGACCCTGGTATCCCGTGAATCGGTACCTTTTAATGTTGCCATCACATTTCTTAGTTCTGTCCTCCTGGGGATCCTCCTTCCATCCGGCTCAACAAAAAATGTATCAAAACCTGTCTCAAACCTTCCGCCGGAATCTTTTGCATATTTTTCAAATTCAGATTTTACCCATTCCTGAGCGGCTCTTAAGCCTTCATTCTGTTTTACTGACGGGCTCAATGTGTGCCGGGTTCTGAAACTGACCAGCTTTTCCACAGTACTTTTAATGTTTCCGGCAGATATTTCCTTAATCATTTCACTGATTGAAGGATCCTGAGCCGCTAAGATCGGCTGTGCAGAAAGCCGGCAAAAAGGTGCAGTCAAAAGAAAAATAACTGGGAGGAATTTCCATATTTTCATATTGAGCTCTACTAATCTTTTTAAGAATTATTTATTGTCCGAATATCCCAACTTCTCGCCGATTCTAAATTGAACCAATGAAAAGATCAATAAATTGAGGACCAGAATATAGATGATGAAACCGGAATTAGCAAAGGTAAGTTCTGTAAGAGTTAATAGCGTAAGGACAATTCCTAAAGGCGCTGCAAGCCATGGCCAGGCTGCTTCTGTATCAGGATACTTGTAAGCTTTTACTATCGTTGGAACTGCGGCTAATCCATCGGCAAGAATGCTGAAGGAAATGGCGATATTCCCAACTTTAGTTATCAGCCATAAAATAAGGCCAAGTATTGAAAGAGCACCGCATGCCAAATCAAACCTTGTTATTTTCCATTCTGATTTTTTATTGACAAAAGATGCGCCAAAAGTCAGTAAAGGAAGAAAACCAGTCATAAAAGTCATTAAAGATTCCATTCCGACTCCCTGCTTAATTTGCGCGGCAAAAGCTATACAAGGGGCGATGGACCAAAGCAGAAAGGATACCCGGTTGGGTTTAATTTTTCCTTTAACCGTGTCGGTCAGATAAGCAATTGAGCCTACAGCTCCAACTACGGAACCTATAATGACAAAATTAGAACTCAGCATACTCTACATCAAAAATATTCAATATTTAAGGAATTACAATTGCTGCTAATCCGTTTTTTCCTATTCATCAACCTGCGGCCGCTCGGCAATATATTGCAGGACCGGCATTGACCCCACTTCCCAATTGCGGAATGCACGGCGATATATGCGCAGGAATGCGGCAAACAGAATGTAGCCCGCTGCGGCTCCAGCCGTGTTGAATATTACATCGTTGATGTCGGCCACACGGAATGTCATACCTGCCATGGATCCCGTTATCAGCTGCAGAAACTCTATGGCAATGCTAAAGAGCATACCTGCAGCAACTACTCTTTTCATGCGAAAATTCGTTATAAACGGCAGTCCGAAGCCGAAGGGCAGCATAAGCAGAACGTTTAGAAGCGAGGTTTTTATGTCCCCCGGCGTGAGTCTGACAAGAGGAATAAGGTTCAGGCTTTCCCCGGCTTTGAGGCCTTTGAGCATCAGGCCCGGTACAAAATGCTTTATAATAAGCAGGGATTGAAATTCGAACAGTGTGTAATCTAAAACCTTATACAGGTAGATATAGAATATTGTGAAGAGCAGCACATATCCAGGAGTCTTCCTTTTCCTCACCAGAAAAAACGCGGCGATGCCGAGCCAAATCAGGCCCAAAAGAAGTACCGTAGCTCCGGTTACTGCACCGCTTACAATCTTATAATCCATAATTATCTTCCCTGCCTTAGGTGGAGTTTATCCCTGTTCAAAAATTTGTTCACGCGAATTTACTCAATTTCAGCATTATTCTAAAGCAGCTTTCCTTATCTTTGCCGAATACAGCATGGATTAAGGTGAAATTGCCGGGAGGAATGCTGGAATAAGCTGTAAATTTTAATAATTTCCCGAGCTAATGTTACGGCTTCGTATGAAAGCTAAAAACAAAAAATAATAAACTAACTGGAAAGTAAAATATTTTTTCGGCTTATTCGTCTATATTAATGGAAGCACTAAAAACAATAAAATGACAGAAACTTCAAAGCAAATAGAGATTACGGTAAAAAAGGAAAGGCAGAAACTCTTCAACTTTATCAGGAAAAACGTACCGGTAAAGGAAGATGCTGAGGATATACTCCAGGATGTATTCTATCAGTTTGCTTCCGGTATCGAAGAGATAGAGTTGTTTGAGAGGGTCTCTGCATGGCTTATAAAGGTGGCGAAAAATAAGATCATCGACTTTCGCAGGAAAAAACGCGAGAAATCCATGCCCCAGCTGAAAATTGGTTTTCCAGATGAGGAATCTGACGACGCCATTTCCCTTGCAGATATCCTGCCTGACCTGAGCAGTCTGCCGGATGAAATTTACTGGCAAAACCAGATCTGGGAGGAAATTGAAGACGCCCTGGATGAAATGCCCCCGGAACAAAGTGATGTTTTTATTATGAATGAGTTTGAGGGACTAAGCTTTAAGGAAATATCCGAAATAAAACAACTGCCCGTCAATACTCTTCTTTCAAGAAAAAGGTATGCTGTTTTATTCTTAAGAAAATATTTGAAAACTTTATATGAGGAGTTAAAAAACAATGTGCAGTGAACACAGAAGACACCGTTGGTTCTTTCTAAGATTCCCGCTGGCCCTGGTATTTATCGGAGTAATTACTTTGATACTTATGCTCTTATGGAATGCCCTGCTGCCGGCAATTTTGGGCGTTTCGGTCATAACATACTGGCAGGCTTTGGGGCTGTTTATTTTATCCAAGATCCTCTTCAGCGGTTTCGGCCGCGGCCCGCATGCTTTTTACTACAGATACTATATGCACAGGAAATTCGGTAAAGAATGGAACAGGCCTGGAGAGGGAAACCCTGGAGAAAACGTCCCGCAGGCTTGAAAAAGGGAAGAATGCCTGAAAAAGTTAAAGACCGGAAAAGTTGAATAGCCTGTGCCTGCGGTAATTTTGAATGTAAACTAAAAACCAGAAATAAATGTTAGGTTAATATGTATTAAAGCAGAAAGGTGAGATAAGTAATGGCAAGTGCATTAAAACTGCTTACGATGCAGGATACTTATCCGGAAGCATTGAAAGGCAGGGAAGAAGAAATATTAAGTGACGATGAATTACTGGATGTTTATTCAAAAACAGTAACCGGCGCCGCCGAAAGGATCAGTCCTTCGGTTGTAAATATAGATGTTACAAAAAGTGTGCAGGTGCAGGACAAGCGCGGAAGAAGTTATCCGTGGGAACGTACAGGAAGCGGCTCGGGATTTGTTTTTACTCCTGACGGATTTATTCTGACAAATAGCCACGTGGTCCACAATGCAGGAAAACTGAAGGTGACACTTACAGATGGTAATCAGTACGAGGGTGACCTGATTGGCGATGATCCTGAAACAGATCTGGCAGTAATAAGAATAAATGCCCCGGACCTGAAACCGGTCGAGCTGGGTAACTCCAATAACCTGAAGGTAGGCCAGCTTGTAATTGCCGTTGGAAACCCCTATGGATTCCAATGCACAGTAACAGCCGGAGTTGTAAGTGCCCTTGGAAGAACACTAAGGGCAGGCTCAGGCAGGCTGATTGATAATGTTATTCAGACCGATGCGGCCTTAAATCCCGGTAACTCCGGAGGACCGTTGGTAAACTCCTCCGGCAAAGTTATAGGCGTAAATACTGCCGCAATACTTCCGGCCCAGGGAATCTGCTTTGCAATTGGGATAAACACCACAAAGTTCATCGCTGCACAGCTTATAAAAGATGGAAAAGTGACCCGCAGCTTTATTGGTATAGCAGGTCAAAATGTTCCTATACACAGAAGAATTGTGAGATATTACCATCTCCCGATTGAAACCACCATAATGATAATGTCGGTAGAGGAAAACAGTGCCGCCGAAAAGGCAGGCCTGATGAAGGGTGATCTTCTCACGGAGTTCAACGGGCACTATATCAAAGGAATTGACGATCTCCACAGGCAGCTTACCGGTGAAATGGTAGGCGTAACAGTCCCGGTTACAGTCATCCGCCACACTGAAAGACTGACACTGGATATTACACCAATGGAATCGTTACAAAGCAAGTAATTCCTAAACCAAAAGACCGGTAAGATAATATAGTCAAACAACATAAAATAAGCCTTGCTGCTTCTTAGCTTCAAAAAAAGCAGCAAGGCTTTTATTCTTCAGGAGAAGAACTTCCTTTTACTTTTCCATAGAGCGGAGCTGACTTAATTGGCTCTGAATCTAATAATATTAAAATTTATCTCTTGTCATTAAAATAAATTTCCGCCTTATTCGTCTTTACAGGTGGAAATATATTTTTATAATAAAAATTATTTGTCAGAATACTTTATTCGAATGTTTCTCAATAAAATAACCCGGAGCGGCTTTGTGATAACAAACAGTATTGAGGTTAGTAACTTTACTAAAAAATTTGGTTCCTTTACAGCGGTGGATAATATCTCCTTCAATGTGGAAGAGGGTACTATCTTTGCTTTTCTGGGTCCTAACGGTGCCGGCAAAAGCACTACTATAAATACACTTTGCACTATACACGACAAAACAGATGGTGAACTGAGAATTAACGGCAATGACGTAACCCGCCAGAAAGATAAGGTGAGAAATGATATTGGCATAGTCTTTCAGGAATCAACACTCGATGGAAAACTGACCGTCGAGGAAAACCTGAAACTCCATTGCGATTTTTACAAAGTGCCGAAGTCAGAAGTTAAACAACGTATCGATTTTGTCCTGGAACTTGTGGATATTGTCAACTGGAGAAAAGCTCCCGTAAACAGCCTGTCGGGCGGGATGAAAAGACGTGCTGAAATTGCCCGGGGACTGGTGCATTTCCCTAAAGTCCTCTTTCTTGATGAACCTACAACCGGCCTTGACCCGCAGACAAGAGCCAACGTGTGGGATTATATCCATAAACTGCAAAAACAAAAGAACATTACTATTTTTCTTACAACCCACTATATGGAAGAAGCTGAGATCTGCAATAAGGTTGCAGTTATCGACCACGGAAAAATAGTTGCCCACGATACACCATATAATCTGAAAAAGAAATTTACATCCACTACTATGAAACTTAAGACATCCAGACAGGATAGCCTTCAAAATTATCTTGATAATTCATCTATTAAATATAAACCGGACAATGAACAGATTGTTGTATATGCACCAGATGTAGAAAAAGTCCTGGAAATCATCTCCTGCTTTAAGGAATCTATAGAAGATATCGAGATCAATAAGGGCACGCTTAATGACGTATTTATTGCAATAACAGGTAAGGAGATTAGAGAATGATTCGTCCGATTAAAGCTATTGTGTTAAGAAATTTAATTAAACTCTCCCGGGATAAAATGAGGTTGTTTTTTACTCTGTTCATGTCGGGACTTTTCCTCTTTATATTCTCCTTTGTTACCAGGTCGGCAGTTGCCGGTTTGGAGCATCCTATGAATTACCTTATCTCCGGCATCGTCATTATGACCGTATTCCAGACATCCCTGAACAACTCAATGAATATACTTGAGGATATTTCAAACGGATTTATGAAAGAGATACTGGTTGCACCGGTTACCAGATGGCAGATTGCTATTGGTCAGGTCATTTCTTCAATGATTGTGGCAGTTTTCCAGGGAATTATAATCGTTCTGCTGGGGCTGTTCATGGGGCTTAAGATAGATCTTATCCATGGGGTTACAATGGCATTTTTAATGTGCCTGGTCGGATTAACTTTCAGTTCTCTGGGATTATATCTGGCCACTGTAGCAAAGGAATCGACTAATTTTCAGCTGGTTATTACCATTGTTTCGTTCCCTCTTACTTTTTTATCCGGAGCTTATATTCCAACAATGGCAATTCCGAAGATCCTTGCTCCTGTTATTTATCTGAACCCATTAACCTACACCACATCGGCTTTCAGATACATCGCCTTACATATGGAGAATGTACCAGTTGCAGATCTTGTTAAGGCCGGCATTGCCTTTAATGTAAATGGATTTATTATTATGCCTCTTATGAGTACATTATTGATTATTGTAATGGGTATAATCTTTTTTACATTATGCGTCAACAGGTTCAATAAAGCAGATTTCTCAAGGGTCAAAGTTTTCAGACACGGCCATAGATAAGTAAAAGATCATATCATATTACAAAAGGGCAGTGGAATATGCTGCCCTTTTCCGGATTTGAAGATTATTTATTATTTTTGCTGAAATTTTATATTCTGAAAAAGGGGAAGATGAAACCTGTTTTAATAACTGATCCAGAGTATTTGAGTGTTCGTGATGAATTGATGAGGCTTGAAGCGCGGCTTCATCATCCTGAAGAAGGCAGAACGAGAAAAGATTTTGAAGAAATGACAGACGAGCTGTTCTGGGAAGTGGGGGCTTCAGGAAACCGCTACAGCAGGAGCTTTGTGCTGGATGTTCTTTTAGAGAGAGTAAAAAATCCAAACCCGGACGACAGATGGGAAACTAAAGATGCATGGTGCAATGAAATATCGGCAAATAACTTTTTGCTTACATATACTCTCATTCAGGGTGAAAGAATAACAAGGCGCTCTTCTATATGGCGGAAATATGCAAACTCCTGGAAGATAGTTTATCACCAGGGGACGATAGTTTAATATAATATGAGTCAGAATAAGTGTACCTGTTCATAACTCCAGTTTGGCCAAAAATCCCAGCTGCAATGCTGTCTGGGAGCGTTTGTCGTAATCAGTATAGAGCTTGGCTGTTAGATCAAAACCATAGCCGCATGAAAAGAAATACCTCAGGCCTGCGCCAATTGAGTGCATCCAGTAATAATACGTGCGGGAGGGGTAGACTATCTTAAAGTCCGGTCCGTTCATATCAGAGAAAACAGCATTAATTTCTCCATACTTTTCTATATCGTAATTTATTCCTGTCAAAAGGCAAAAGGACAGCCTATCTATCCTGGAATCGAATAGCTTTACTTCCAGGAAGAATCGGTATATGTATGCGGCATCTCCGGATGAATACCTCAAACTCACTTCAGGAACTGTTACCTGACTAAATAAATTATCAAATGGATAATGGTTATATTCAATGCCTGGAGAGAGTGAAATATCCTTATGTATTGGAAACTCTGTACTCAGGGCTGCAGACCATCCGTCCTTCCATGAATTGTTTAATGAATTTCCACTTTCGAAAGGAATAATACTGCTCGTTCTGGGACTTAATCCTAATTGCAGGTGCAGAACCGGCTGTGCCGCAGCTGGGCCGAATATAATTAAAGACAACAAAATTAAACTTTTCATTTTACAGTAATACTCCTACTTGCATCCCACATAAGCCAGGGTATCAGGTTTTTCCAACCCAAAGGCAAAGCACTTAAAATGCCCAAAAGCGGGTGCCCCAAGACCGGTGGTAATCTGAAAAATCCAGCAATCCTGCCCATTATACTTGGCTTTTTCAGCATAGGTCGGCAGTACATACTCTCCCGTAATGCTGCATCCGCTAAGGGATATCATCCTGTCAAATGTTTTTGAATCTTCACCCAAAATCCTTACCTGCTGACGCATGTAATCATTCAAAGCTTTTTTTACTTCCTCAGAATACTTATTGCCTGAATAGGCAGTACCAATATTTTTCAAAGAGGCGCTGTCGGGAAAGAGATGATAGAAACTATCCCGGGTGTAATTTACATTGGAAACCTTGACAACCGGTTTAACCGGAATAAGATCATTTGCTTCAGTTGACCTTTCACTGCAGCCGGTAAAAGACAAAATAAAAAATGAAGCCAGAAAAATGCTTAAAGAATAAAAACAGATTTTCATGAAAAAAGATTTCATCTCAATGTGCCTTAAATTGGAATTAGTTTTGTGACCGGGGATTGATTAGCTTAATAATTTTAGGCGAACCTACTGTTCCATAGACGATCAGGTTAGTGCTTGTTGTTAAAGTAATATCTTTTACATGACTAAATGCAACCGGTATTTCAACGTCAAAATTGTTGTTTATTATTGGAATTTCCATGGCCATTGCCAGGCCGTCTCCATATGTCATACCCCTTAATCTATAGGCATTTGTAGTCCCTTTGACCCGGCAACGCACTGTACTGAAGTAACCGCCTTCATCATTGTATTTCCATTCCGTGCTGGTGATTTGGGTAGAAACTTTACCTAATGGATTGACGTCATAGCCAATTAACAACCCGTGAGATTCATTGGAGGATGCAGACCCTGACTGGTCAGTTTCGATAAAGCATACGTAGCCTTTGCTGTTTTTTAACGCCTTAAATGTAAAACGGTTACTTATAGTGCTGTCGGGATTGAAAGATTTTCCACTGCTGATAAGCTGAACTTCAGAGTTAATCCAGGTGGCACTGCTATTTAATTTGATATCACCAGGGTCCACCAGCCATCTTTTATCTTTATTGCAGCCTTTAATTTCTATGGTAAACGAATCGTCTGGTGATAGGACAAATTCACAATTGACTTTTACAGGGTATGTATATTTTAGAGAGTATAGTTCAACTCCATTTAAGCTAAGCGATGAGTATAAAACAGAATATAAGGGCGAAGGCCGTGTAATTGTTGTATCTGCCGGGATTACGGCGTTGATCTCCACTACTCTTATCTGATTGAAGATACTGGAGTTTTTTTCAACGGGTTCAGTTCCCTTATTGCAACTGCAGAATGCAATTATGAAAATTGCAGAAATAAGGGACAAGTACCTGACTGATTTCATGATATCTCCGGTTCAATAAAAGTTAGAATATTTCCAGAAATTATGTAAAAGGCAAGAAACCCAGCAACTAAAGAAAGGGCATGAATACAACAAAGTCAAAAGCAATTTAAGTAAAATAGATACAATAATCACGCCAAAATAAAATATTTGGAAGGGCTATAAATTAAGGCGCAATATTCATGAAAATTCCATTTATACTTTCAGAAATCTGATGGCATATCAAAAAACTGATAAGTCAGGGAAGTGCTTTGGAAAAATAACGGTAATGAGATCATGATTTCAGATAAGACGGACTTTTGGACAGGAACAAGTTAAATAAGTTTCCTAAAAACCAGATGTGCAGCTTTCCCTGAGGGAGTAAACTCAACACACTTATAGCCAAGCTCAATTAAATTAATGTCTGCAAATAAGTTCTCACCTGAGTTCAGAAGAACTGGTGCTATGGCTATATGCATTTCATCCAGCAGTTTTGCTTTCAGATACTGTTTAACCGTTTCAACACCTCCGCCCAGACGGATATCTTTTCCGGCAGCTTTTTCTTTAGCCATTTCCAAAGCAGTTTCTATTCCATCGGCAACAAAATAAAAAGTAGTTCCCCCTTCCATTTCAAGAGGGGGCCGTGCATAGTGTATCAAAACATAAACAGAAGTGTGGTAAGGAGGATTTTCTCCCCACCATCCTTTCCAGGAGAAATCTTTCCATGGACCTCTTTCCGGCGTAAACATGTTTCGCCCCATAATCCAGGCGCCAATATTTTGGAAACCTTTATAAGCAAAGTTATTATCTATTCCCAAAATCCCTTCGGTTATATCTCCGCCCTGCATTTGGCCGTGCATCTTCTGGAAAGTATCGGTAGGAATAAACCATTCGTGCAGCGCCATTCCATTTGTTCCCATAGGGTTTTCCAGACTTTGATCAGTCCCTGCTCCAAATCCATCAACAGAAACTCCAAAGGACAGCACTTTTAATTTGCTCATAAATTAATCCTCATATCAAAAAGGGTTATGATTTAATTAATTAAACAAAAATCTGTTTAAGATCCTAAAAAAAAGTTGCCGCTGCTAAAACGCAGCTAAAATTAGAAATCATAGCGTTTAGATAATAAATAGAAATTCTTCAGCTGTCGACCCCGGAACCAGAAATAAATAAAATATACTTAATAGGATATTGAATCGGATTATGGATTTTTATAACTTCTAATTGGATTTCAACCAAGAACATAAAAAAGGAGTTAAGAATGGCAGCAAGCAAAGGCAAAATGAAGGCAACCGACTTCAACCTTAAAAAAGAGGTTGCATACCTTCCTGAACAGGGGTTAGTTGTTCACGAAGATAGGCGTTTATTATTAATGGATGCTAATGCCATGGGGTTACTAATGGATGCCATGATAAAAAACATGGGATTCAATAAGGCGATGGAAGTGTTCATGCAGTCCGGTTTTGAACATGGATATTCCGACTTTCTTGCCATGGAAGCTAAATATGGCGATAAGTTTGCCAACGAGATTGAATTATTTGCCTCCGGGCCGGTAATCCATTCCTGGGAAGGACTAGTCCAGGCTAAACCGATTTCTATTGAAGCTGACAGACAAGCCGGGAATTTTTTTTCAGAGGGCATTTGGACAAATAGCTGGCAGGTACAGCAGTACTTAACTTTTAATCCGGTTGGTGAAAAAGCAGTGTGCTACTCCCTGACGGGCTATGCCAGCGGCTGGACAAGTGCTTTCCTTGGTAAACCCGTACTGGCCGTTGAGACTGCCTGTATTGCCAAAGGCGATGCTCACTGTTCCTGGCTGCTGAAACCAGCCGATGAATACGGAAAAGAGGCAGCAATGGAGTTAAATTTCTTAAAAGATCAGTTTGAAAAACTTTTGTTAAATAAAGCAAATGAAGGAGTTTAATATGGGCTCAAAATTGATCAAATATTATGAGGTGATTGGCAAACTGCAATCAATGCAGGGGAAAATGAATCTTGCAACTGAGACCAGACTGCCATCGACCAAAGCGGCGTTAGAGGTAGACAATCCGGATGAAATAAGGAAATTTGACAATGCCTTCAAAAAAATTACAGGTATGACATTAGAGGAAGCTGAAAAAAAGATAAAAGAAACTGAAAAGAAATAAATTAATGTAAAAAATAAATTAATGTAAAAAATAAATTAATTAGTCATGGAGCAGGAGGCGGCTTGTGTGTCGCCGACCGCTCGCTCAGGATTTTAATTGCAGGCACAATTGCCGATCTGCTTGCGGCCATTCTGACCGGGTTTGCCTACTCAAAATCACGTCAAAAATAATTTTACATAAATTCTAATAACTCCAAATCTTTCTTAATATATGTCAGGCAGATTTATACTCCTTTTTGTCGAAATTATTCCCTTTAACATTTCATTTTTGCTGCTATATTAAAGCAGTAATAAGGCTCTAATTACTAATTAAATGAAAGGAACAAAAATGTCATCGGTAAGTATATATCTGAATTTTAAGGGCAATACGGAAGAAGCCTTTAACTTTTATAAATCGGTTTTTGGCGGTGATTTTATTTCCCTGCAGCGCTTCAGAGACACACCTGAAGCCGGTAAAGTTGCAGAAAAAGATCGTGATAAAATTATGCATGTGGCCCTTCCGATACTTAATGGTTATTTGCTCATGGCAACTGATACTTTGGAATCGATGGGCCAAAAATTAACTGTTGGAAACAATTTTTCTATAGTTCTCAATGTGGATAGTGAACAGGAAGTAAACAGACTTTTTGACCTTCTCTCTTCAGGCGGCAAAGCACAAGTGAAGCCTGAAAATACCTTTTGGGGCGCTTATTTTGGCATGACCACTGACAGGTTTGGAATTCAGTGGATGCTAAGTTATGACAGCAACAGACCTCAGTAACTTCTTATTAACTAAAATAAACGGGGGAATAAATCCTCCCCCCGTTTACTATTTCTTAAACAGATTCCTTAAATGAGTTCTGGTTATCTGAATAGAAGATTTTGCAATATTGAAAAATGCGGTGATTATTTATTGTAAACAACCGGCATTTTGCTTTTACATTTTCCCCATAATCCGTTATCAGTTATCAGCTCGGCCATAAAATGACCGACATTTATTCGGCCGGTCTTTCCGGGATTGAATAGAGGGTTTCGTTTTATTGTTTCAAATACTTTGTATGGACTAACATCATCATTATCAAATGAGCGCCAAGCTAAGCTTGGGCCAATCTAATTGGGTGAGGCAGAGATAATTGCGAAGTCTCTGCCAAGTCCCAATCGTGGTAAAACTCTAAAGCCACGTAGCGTGAAACCGGAGTATGGCTGGAAACGGTCATGCT
>DATAKL010000027.1:0-49502 GCA_036261625.1 Ignavibacteriales bacterium
ATTTTAATAATTTTGTAATCTAAGGAGAGCTTCAAAGCTCATAGATTGACTCAAATTTCACTGACAAGTTTTCTTACACTCACTATTTCAAAGAACATTTTATCTTTCGTGAACCGTTTCAAATTCAGAGTTCTAAGTTACTAACTTTTTCTCTGTTTGTCAAGCAGCTTCATCTTTTTTTTTGAACTTTTATTCATCTTCTTTTTGAAGATGCGTTTTTGTTCAACAGCAGATAAAACCCTTTGGTTCCTTTCATTTTCATTATCTTTCAGAACAGCCTTTCTTCTAAGGAACTTCCTTTCGGAAAGGGACTACAAATCTACTAAAACACTTCACGTTTGTCAAGCGAAATGTAAAACTTTTTTTATCTTTTTCACAATCCGCACCGTCAGATTAACCTGTTTATGCACCCTGAAATTCCTGTTTCGCATAATGTTTTCAGGCCTTCTCTGCAGAATGAATAAGCCGGGAACTTTATTTCTCCGGCATTGTTTAAATGCAGGATCTTTTACCAGGCTTTAGTTTGAAAATAGCTTTTTGTTCGGCGCTTCGTTTAATATGAAGCTAAAACTTTTATTTTGCTAGGGAAAAATTTGTCCTATCGATTTTGGAGAAAGATGCCTGTTTTTAAGATTATTTTTCCTTACTTTTACTATCGGCTCTGTGACTATTGACAATAAATCGTTTTTTATTGTATTTTATTATTAAGATTTAAAGATATTTTGCTCTGGAATGAATCCTTTTTCAGATTTTTTTGTTTTGAATAACAGACTGGAGGATTTGATAGCATTACTTGATACGGTGAAAAAGAGAAGACTTTTATTTTAATAACTAGAAAAGGATGGGTATAATGAAAACAATTAAATCTAAAATCGATAATCCGTTATCCGATTTGATCAGCGATGAGATTTACGAGCTTCTGAATTCGAAGGGTTTGATTGACGAAAAATCCGTGAGGGATTACCAGATTCGCAATAAGTTTAAGGAATTAAGAGCCACTAAGCTCAGCGCCAGCGATGCTATTGATGCTCTCAGAGAAGAATATCCATATCTGCAATTTGATACAATCAGAAAAATTGTATATCAGATTCATAAATAAAGTTTTGTCAAATTCATGACTCATCAAAGTTCTCTCCCCAGAACTTTGAATTAGCGAGTCGGCCCAGTGTCCCCCCAACACTGGGCTTTTTTTAATCCTTTTTCCGGGAATCATTTTTATGGCTAAAACAACTACTTCAAAGAAAAACATAAGAACTGTAAAGAAAACCTACACCTCCCCTTTCAGTACTTACTGGGTAAAGGAAAATTATTATCTGCTTGTTTTGGGAGCAGTTTTCCTTATCGTGGGTTACTTCGTTATGTCACTCGGCAAATGGGATAATCCGGTTTCTCTGGTACTCTCGCCGATTATACTTGTCATCGGCTACCTGTTTATATTGCCTGCTGCAATTTTTTACAGAAAACGTCAGAATAATAAAAAGGCAGACAATGTTCCTGGGCAAAGTTAAGGGTAACGTAATATCCACACAGAAGAACAAGCACCTTTCGGGTCATAAGCTTCTTCTGGTTCAGAAGGTGGATCTGGATGGAAGTTTCTTAGGCAGTAAAGATGTTATTGCTCTCGATCTGATCGATTCCGGCATCGGCGATACGGTTCTTGTTGCCCAGGAGGGGGATGCCGTTCAGCAGATATTAGGACATAATAAGGCTCCGGTTAATACCATTATTATTGCAATTGTTGACGACGTGGATGTAGAAAAATAACTCAATAAACCGGTTTTTAACCCGTGACAAAGTTAAATTTTGAGCAGCTTGTTTCACTCCGGCTTCTGCTCAGCGTAGAAGGTATTGGACCGGGCAAGATCAGAAACCTCCTTGCCCAATTCAAATCGCTCGACAATATCCTTTCGGCCAGCCATCAGCAGCTCCTCGAAACAGATCAGATCAGCCAGATACTCGCTCAGAGAATAAGACATGCCGCATTTTCACGCGAGGCCTTCAGAAAGAAAATCCTTCAGGAATTTGAAAACCTGGACAAACTGGGCGCCAGCGTCATTACCGTCTGGGACGCATGCTATCCGGCACTCTTAAAGAAAATCTACGACCCGCCCATCATACTTTATGCACTTGGAACTCTTACAGAACAGGATAATTATTCGATTGCCGTAGTCGGCACCCGGAGGCCCTCAAACTACGGAAAACTCCAGGCTGAAAGATTTTCTTCAGAACTGAGCCTCCAGGGGGTAAGCCTCGTAAGCGGCATGGCTCGCGGAATTGACTCAATTGCACACCGCGCGGCTATCAAAAAAGGAGGGCGCACTCTTGCCGTAATAGGCTCGGGGCTTGATGTCATTTACCCGCCGGAAAACAAGGACCTGTTCCATGATATTCAGCAGAACGGCGCTGTCTTAACGGAGTTTGAACTCGGTACAAAACCAGACGCGCAGAACTTCCCCAGACGTAACCGCATTATCTCCGGAATTTCACTAGGGACAATTATAATCGAATCGGGCATAACAGGCGGCGCAATGCAGACGGCATCCTTCGCACTGGAGCAGAACCGGGAGGTCTTTGCCGTGCCGGGCAACCTGGGCTCCTGGCAGAGCGAAGGCACAAATGCACTCATTCAAAGAAGCGGCGCAAAGCTGGTCTCTGGCATTGATGACGTCATTCAGGAACTTGAAATTAAACTTAAGCCGGTAATAGGGAAAAATATTCCGAAGCCTGAAGAGGAACTGAACATCTTTGAAGAAAAACTGATGGCCTGCCTCGATAAGGAGCCCAGACAGATAGACGTCATTTCTGCCATTTCGCAGCTTTCAACATCCGACTGTCTGGTCTATCTTCTCTCGCTTGAATTCAAGGGGCTTGTAAAGCAGTACCCGGGGAAGATGTTTTCCGCCCTATAGGCATTTAGTACTTCTTTTTTGGCTTAATACTTCTTTTTGTTTTTCCAGAGGGCCTTAAGCCTTTCCTTAAGTGTCTTTTCCTGCCCGTTTTCAGTGGGGAAATAGTACTGTTTTCCTTTTAACTCGTCGGGAAGATAATCTTTTTCGATAAAATTCCTTTCAAAGTCGTGCGGATACTGGTATTCTTTGCCGTAACCCAGCTCCTTCATCAGCTTTGTGGGGGCATTTCTTAAATGCAGGGGAACAGCGTACTGCGGCTTATTCCGGACGTCCGAAAAGGCCTGCTCAATTCCCATATAAGAGGAGTTGCTCTTTGGCGATGAGGCCAGATAAGTAACCCCCTGTGCAAGAATGATTCTGCACTCGGGCATACCGATCTTCTCCACTGCGCTGAAGACGGTCTCAGCCAGCAGGAGCGCATTTGGCGAGGCGTTGCCAATGTCCTCCGAGGCAAAAATTATCATTCTCCGGGCTATAAAAAGAGGGTCCTCTCCCCCTTCAAGCATTCTTGCCATCCAGTATAGGGCCGCATCGGGATCGCTTCCCCTGAGGCTTTTAATGAAGGCTGAGATGATATTATAATGCTCCTCGCCGGCCTTATCGTAGAGTATGTTCTTCCTCTGAAGGGCGTTTTCAATTACTTCCTTTGTAACTTCAACGCTTTCCTGATTTATCTGCTGCATTACGGCAGCCTCAAAGATGTTCAGAAGCGAACGGGCATCACCGCCTGAAACATAAATCAGAAAATCCGTATCTATTGCCCCGAACTTAAGGCTGGAGAGAAATTCATCTTTCTCCAGGGCAAAGTTGAGTATATTCAGAAGATCGTCTTTTGAGAGTTCATTAAGAACAAATATCCTCACCCTGCTCCTTAGAGCCGGAATAACCTCAAAGGAAGGGTTTTCAGTTGTGGCGCCGATTAGTACAAGGAGTCCCGATTCAACAGCCGATAAGAGTGCATCCTGCTGCGACTTGTTGAAGCGGTGAATTTCATCGATAAAAAGTATTGTCCTTTTGCCGAAGAGCTTGTTCTGCTGTGAAAGCGAAATAATTTCCCTTATGTCCTTTACACCGCTGGAAACCGCGTTGATCTGATGGAACTCCGAGCGTGTCTTTTGGGCAATGATCCTGGCAATTGTGGTTTTTCCTGTTCCCGGAGGGCCCCAGAGTATAAATGAGCTTAAGGTATCGTTTTCAATCATCAGGCGGATCGGTTTGCCTTTGCCTAAAAGCGCCTCCTGACCGCGGAAGTCGCTCAGGTCCTCGGGGCGGACCCTTTCAGCCAGCGGGATATGAGGAATTTCTTTTTTCATCTACTTTTCTTCAATCCTGTATACCTTTTCACCCCTGCGCACCATGTGGTACTTCTCCCTTGCAACTTTTTCAATCTTTGCATCACGCGTATTAAGGGAATCTATTTCTAAGCGGAGCAGCCGGTTCTTCTCCTCGGTCTGTTCAATCTTCCCAATGAGCTCTTTCTTCTCTGTGAAAAGCTTATAGTACTGAAGTATTCCGAACTGGTAGAAAAAGAAAAACCCGAAGGTCAGAACGAGAACAGCCGCAGCGGGTAGGACTATTTTTTTATTCCTGAGAAATTTTAATTTCGGCATCTTAAAGTGACAGCTTTATTATTTTTTCAAGCAGTTCATCGAAGCTCATACCCATGGCTTTTGCCATCTTGGGAACGAGGCTTGTACTGGTCATTCCGGGCAAAGTGTTTACTTCAAGGCAGTACATCCTGTTATCTTCAGTCAGCCTGAAGTCAAACCTGGCGTAGCCCCTGCATCCGACGGCCTTAAAGGCCATGATTGCCTGCTCCTGCAGACTGCCTGCAACCTCATCCGGGAGCTCGGCCGGCACGATGTACTCAGTCATTCCCTGAGTATACTTGCATTCATAGTCATAAAGCTCATGTTTGGGCCTGATCTCGAGGACAGGAAGCGCCATTTTGTCGAGCACTGTAACTGTAACCTCACGCCCCGGAATAAATTCTTCCACGACAGCCGATTCGGAATACTTAAGTGCGAGCTTTACGGCATCATCAATTTCGTTTTCATTATTACAGACGGTAAGCCCTATGGTCGAGCCCCCTTCATTAGGCTTTATTACGCACGGATATCCGAGCAGCTTATTTACTTTATCCTTTGCAACCTCCTCATCGTAATCGTTCGGGGTTACTGTAAACCATTTGGGCGTCATTACGCCGTAGTGCTGGAACATGATTTTCGTCATGCTCTTATCCATTGCAAGTGAGCTTGCAAGGACTCCAGAGCCTGTATATTTTATCCCCCTCAGTTCCAGAAGCGACTGGATTGTGCCGTCCTCGCCCCACCTTCCATGCAGTGCAAGAAAGGCCAGGTCAACGCCGTCGAGGAGTGGTGAATTAATGGCGGTGATGCAGTTCCTGTTGCTTATTTCGGCAAAGTCTTTATCTTCAAAAAGCAGTTCAGCGTCTTTCGGCTGGTTAAGGCCGTAAGCCGGGTCAATGGCTATTACATTATAGCCTGAATCCTTAAGCGCCTTATAAATGGATTTTCCGGAATGTTTTGAAACTTCTCTTTCCGGGGATGTTCCGCCCAATAACAGTGCAATCTTAACTTTTTTATTCTCAGTCATATGTCCTAATCGTTTCTGTTTATTATAAAAATTATTTATTTAACTTCATTCCATAAACTCTTTCGGCAATATCGTAAAGCTTCTTCAGGTTTTCGCCCGACAGGGGCTTCTCTCCTCCCAGGCTTCTTGCAATGTAGAGCGTCTGTGCAGCATGCTCGAGTTTCTCCATTTTAAAGTAAGCCTCCCTGACGCTTCGCCCGATTGTAACTGCCCCATGATTCTCGAGCAGAAAGGCCCAGGAAGAATGTATATGAGGCCTGATCGATTCCGGGAGTTCATCCGTGGAAGGAGTGCCGTAACGGCAGAGGGGAACCTTTCCAAGTGAAAGAATAACCTCCGGGAATACCGGCTTTCCGAAGCCTTCGCCCCTGGTGGAAGCAAAAGCAGTTGAATAGACAGGATGGCAGTGAATAACGGAATTAACGTCACGTCTTTCACGATAAGCCAGAAGGTGGATTTTAACCTCTGTGGATACCTTGCCTTTTCCTTCAAGAAGATGCCCTTGGAGGTCGATCTCCAGAAGGTCCTCCATTTCAATCTCTCCCTTGCATTTTGCCGAAGGAGTGATAAGTATCCTCTCCTCGGACAATCTTGCCGAAAGATTGCCGTCGTAGGCGGCTACGAATCCTTTTTCATAAACCCTGCGGCAGGCTTCAACCAATTCCCGGCGTACTGACATTTTTACCTTCCAGCTCTTCCATCAACTTGATATTTATTAATGCGTCCCTTCCGGTTACAAGAAGGGGTTTATTGCTTAAGAACGACTTCTGGAAGCCTCGTAAGGCAAAAAGCAGTTTATTTCCTCTTTTCCTGAATGCCTTTTTTGCCTCCCCGCTAAGGTCTATTGTAAGCTTGCAGGGATGGTTCGAACGGCCGATAAGGTGTTCAATACTGATTGCTCCGTTGTAACCCAGGATCTCCACCCTGTTAAAGGCCTTTTTTGTGTTAAAGGAAACGTTAAAAAAGCCGTATCCGCTTTTCTGATATTTTAGTGTTGCAGCGGCAAAATCGTCCACTTCACTTTTGTATATAATGTTGTCTGTAACCCCGCTGATTGAAGCCGCATCTCCGCCAAAGTAAATCAGCAAATCCAGCATATGTGTACCGATATCCCTAAGGGCTCCCCCTCCGCTCAAGGCTTTCTTAAAACGGAAGTTTTCATTAGGAGCATAATCTGTATTAAAGTTTGCCGAAACCGACACAATTTTGCCCAGCATTCCCTTGTCGATTATCTCCTTAGCCTTTATGACCAATGGATGAAACCTGTAGACGTAGTTTACGCCCAGCATAACATTGTTTTCCTCGCACACCCTTACCATCTCCTCAGCCTGCGTGGAGTTTACCGCAAGGGGCTTCTCACAAAGAATATTCTTGCCTGCTTTTGCCGCCTTAATTACCTGTTGGTAATGATCAAGGTTTGTGCTCGCGATATAGACACAGTCGATGTCGCTTTTTAAGAACTTATCAAAATCGTCGTAGCAGTTCTGCAGACCGAACTTTTCGGCCAGAAACTTTGCACGACCAATATCACTGCTGTAGAGCGCATTCAGCCTGCTTTTAGGCAGAAGCTGAAGTGTCGGGATAAACGCCCGTTCGGCAAAATCGCCGCATCCGGCCAATCCCCATTTTAGGCGCCTTATGATTTTCCCGCCAATTTTTAACATCCTTTTTCCCCCTCATTAAAGTGCCGGCATAAACCGGCTTACTTCAAAAAAAATTAGAACTTTAATTTTTCCAGAAGCATCATTATCGGCTTGGAGTTCTGCATTATGTAAAAATGCACGGCCGGGACATTTCTGTTTAAGAGTTCCTCTACCTGACGGCAGGCCCAGTTAACCCCGATTTCCATGACGTGTTCAGGCTTTGCGCATAAAATTTCTTCTGACAGTTCATCCGGAATATCTATGTAAAAATTCCGGGGAATATTCGTCAGCTGCGTCTTGGAAGTAATTATCTTGAGGCCCGGAATAATCGGAACCTCTATGCCCTCCTGGCGGCAGAGATCCACATAATCAAAGTATTTACCGTTATCAAAGAACATCTGTGTAACTATATATTCAGCGCCGGCATCAACTTTCTGCTTTGTATGCTTGATGTCTATTTTCTTGTTCGGCGCTTCAAAATGCTTTTCCGGATATCCACCCACACCGACACAGAAGTTCGTGGGCTTTGCATCCAGCAGACCTTCTTCAAGATACTTCCCGTGATTCATCGAAACAATCTGGCTTACGAGTTCGTAAGCATACGTGTTAGCACTTCTGCCGTAATGCAGAGGCTTCTTAAATGTATTCTCATCGCCCCTTATTGCAAGCACGTTGTCGATTCCCAGGTAGTGAAGTTCTATGAGAAAATCCTCAGTCTCCTCGCGTGTAAAACCCTGGCAGATAATGTGCGGCACAGCATCAATATTGTACTTATTCTGAATAAGAGCGCATATGCCCAGCGTGCCGGGCCTTTTCCTTTTAACCCTGCGCTGAATTCCGTTTGGAGTTTCCTCATATATTACTTCAGCAGCATGGCTGGTTATATCTATAAATGGCGGATGGTACCTGGCTACGTTATCTATTACGGAAAGAAGAGCCTTTATATCTCCACCCCTCTGAGGAGGTATGATTTCAAAACTGATAAGCGGACCTTTTCTAACGGCAAGATGTTCAATTACTTTCATAGAGTTCCTGTTTTTAACGGGCGTAATTTAATGATTTCTTTTTAAAAGTTCCTGCTTATTTTTCTGCACTTAAATATGAAACTTCATTTATGAAGGCGCTCAACGGGCAGAGCTTATCTCAGAATCATTAGTTTGTATCCCGCGCTTTTTACTTCCCTGTCCCCTGTTGCCACACGTATGTACTTCCCCTTCAGCCACATCCGGGTCATATCCTTATAATGTCTGCTTAAGACGTTACCGGACTGTCCTGTGGTAAGTATAAGATAAAACTCATCCGGCCTTGAAAAGTCGTAGATATATCGCATCGAAGGACCCAGAACAGTCTCATATGGATCATTGAATGAGTATTCCGTGTTAAAGATGCTTGTTCCGCTTCCGCCGATCTCATAAGGACCTATGTCAATAAAATCGTCCAGGGCACCGAACCTCCCATGGAACATATGCTTGAATGTTACCTTGTGCAGCTTTCCCCACTGCCAGTCCTGTATTGAAGAGCCCAGGCGGGTTTCAAAATACCTGAGGGCATCAATGAAACTTCTGCGGATTATGTCATCACGAGTTTCAACCCCCTTTGTATTAACGTTATCAAACCAGGCCGACTTATTTTCCTTAACCATTCTCATTAAGCTGCGGTACGGCACGTTAGCCGTAAAGACATATTCATTGTAGAGAGTTTTACCCATCTCATCTTCAAATGTGTTTCTCATCAGGAACTGGAAGAACACCTCGAAAATTCCGGCAACCTGGCTTCCTTCCTCCAGGCTGTAATTCCAGGTTTTGAACTGATTGAGCGCATCGGAAAGTATTCTGTCTTTTACCTTTACATCATTAAATGCGTTTATAATGAATGGAGTCATTTCCCTGGCAAAGGGGGAAACAAAGTCCGCCTGATAGCCCATAAAATCGCTTACCGAATGCTTTTCCTTTCCTTTTAATAGCTCAGTTATTCTTTCAATCCTCGAAGGCGGCTCCCACAGGTTTGATATGTAGTAGCTGAAGCTGCTTACGGTCTTATTGTTTGCCGAGGCGATGTAGTTTTCCGGCGGATTGAAAAGCCATGGCATCTGATCATAGGGGACATAGCCCTTCCAGTCATTTTGATCCGTTGTGCCGTCGTAGACAAAAGTCGGGCTTTCCGAAGAACGGATGGGGATCCTTGCCCCGCAGATATAGCCAATGTTGCCCAGTTTGTCGGCATAAACAAAATTCTGCCCCGGCACGTAGTAATGCCCGACGGCATCCCTGAAATCGCCCCAGTTTTTGGACATATTAATGGCCATAATGGCATAAAGCTCGTCGCTGAATTCATTTCCGGTCCAGCGCATGCTTAAAACGGCCTTTTTCTTATACCTGTCAGGAAACATTGTATTATAGGGGTGTATTTCCGAGATTATCGGTCCCCTGTGGGTTTCCTTTACACTCAGCTCGACGTCATCTGAATCCTTCACATGAATTGTGTAGCGGTAGCTCTTAAGGTTCTGCCAGGCGTTGTTGAAGAAATACTTTTTCCCGGTCGAATCGATCTTCTCCATGTAAAAGTCGGCATCATCGGCCATAACGTTTGTCATAACCCACGAGATATTTTCATTTTTTCCTATTACAACTCCCGGCACTCCTGGCAGCGTAACGCCCTCGGCTTTCCAGTTTTTACCCCTTATCACAGCAGCATACCACTTACCGGGGGCCTGGAGTTGAAGGTGCGGGTCGTTGGCAATGATCGGCTTTCCGCTTTGGGACTTACGGCTGTTTACGACCCAGTTATTCGATCCTATATGGGTGCCGCCGAAGCCGGCAAAATTTCTGAAGGAGCGGTCGGTTTCAATGAAAGCTGTTGTCACTTCCGGAGCGGTCTTAAGCCCGGAAGGAATTATGGTGGGTGCATTTTCAGGGTAATCGGGCAGAATCTCTTTTACCTTCTCTTCTCCCAGCTTCTGAATAAGATTGCTGAAGGAGATGTCTGCCCACCAGCTTATATTCAGCTCCCAGGCCATAAGCTTTCCAATCATCAGGCTGTGCTCGGGCCTCCATGCATAAGGGTCGTATCCCAGGGCATCAAATTCCACGGGGTAATGCCCTTTGGCCTCTTTTATATAAGCGTTAACGCCGTTAGAATAGGCCCGAAGGATTGAAAGGTACGTGGGGTTTAATTTTCCCATATCCCTTTTTACCGTCCTGTCGATGCCTATTGTCTTAAACATCCTGTCATATGGAAGTGTCTTTGAACCGAAGACCTCGCTTAGGCGCCCTTCGGCAGCCCTGCGTGCAATATCCATCTGGAAGAGCCTTTCACTGGCATGCAGAAATCCTAAAGCATATGCCGCATCCTCATCTTCTTCTGCGTAGATATGGGGAATGGCGTACTGATCGGTGTAGACTTCCACTTTCTGTCTGAGCCCTCCAAGCTGATACTCTCCCTCATATTCAGGGAGCGATTTCATAAGAAGCCTGTAAAAAAGGAAAGCCCCTGCAGCTGCAACGATGAGCAAAGAGACTATAATTGCTATGGTGTTTCTGATCCAGTTTGGCATGATGTCTAATTTCAATTAAAGTTTTTTAAGAATACCCTACTTTATAGAACCGGTAATTACAAATTTATTGTAAATTTTTTCTTTATGAAAATAAATACAAATATTATTTTTGCCTAACTTGCAGCTGAAATAAAAAATATTAGAGAACCGATTTATTTAGGAGTCAGGATATGCATGAACTGCTGATTTTTATAATTATGGCCATGCTCGTCTTAATAGTGGTGCTTATTTTGATCATGTGGAAAAACATTTCATCCAAAGGCCAGCTGACAGACGACATTTTCAGGCGGGCAGTCCAGGAGAGCTTCACAGGAACAGAAAAGGATATACGCGCTGAATTTGCCATAAGCCGTTCTGAAGCATCAGGCCAGTCCCTTCAGCTGAGGACGGAACTAAACAGCATATTCAGCCGCCTGGAGGACTCGCTTCTTAAGCGCATGATGGATATATCCCGAATGCAGAAGTCGCAGCTGGATATATTCAGCGAAAATCTGGTTTCACTTTCAAAAACAATTGACGAAAGGCTAGCCGCTCTTACACAGAGCCAGGAGCAGAAATTCGAGCAGTTAAAGGAAAAAGTCCAGGAAAAGCTGGCAGACCTTCAGGCAAGCAACTCCCAGAAACTCGATGAAATGCGCCTGACTGTTGACGAGAAACTTCATTCCACTCTTGAAAAACGGCTCGGGGAATCCTTCCGCCAGGTAAGTGAACGCCTTGAGATGGTCCACAGGGGCTTAGGAGAAATGCAGACACTGGCTGCGGGGGTAGGCGACTTAAAGCGGGTGCTTTCGAATATAAAAACCCGCGGCACCTGGGGCGAAGTGCAGCTCGGCAGCCTCATCGAGCAGATCCTGTCGCCCGAGCAGTATTCAAAAAATATAGCTACAAAAAAGAACAGCTCCTGCATAGTCGAATATGCCGTTAAAATGCCCGGCAGGGCTAACGGAAGTGACGACATTCTCTGGCTGCCGATTGACGCCAAATTTCCTCTGGAGGATTACCAGAGACTCTGCGAAGCGCAGGATTCTGCCGATTCAGTTCTACTGGAGGAAAGCGCCAGAGCCCTGGAAAACAGAATTAAATCGGAAGCCAGGGACATTAAGGATAAATACCTCGATCCCCCGAATACAACGGACTTCGCAATACTCTTTCTCCCCGTTGAAGGCCTCTTTGCCGAGGTCTTAAGAAGACCCGGGCTGTGCGATAAAATTCAGCACGAGTTCCGCGTCATCTTAGCCGGCCCGACAACACTTACAGCAATCCTCAACAGTCTGCAGATGGGCTTCAGAACACTTGCAATTGAAAAGCGTTCAAGCGAGGTCTGGAACCTTCTGGGCATGGTTAAAACTGAATTCAGCAATTTCGGCGCCGTTCTGGATAAAACCAGGAAGAAACTTCAGGAAGCCAGCAATACAATTGAAAACGCTTCTGCTGCATCCAGAAGAATTGAAAGAAAACTAAAAGACGTTGAGGCCCTGCCCGCAAAAGATTCGCTTGAATTATTAATTGAAAACAATGAGGAATAATTCAGGAAATTTACATATATTCGCTGTTAAATCGTTTTAACAAGACAAATGCTCTTTATTTTCAGGCCCAAACTGAGATAAGTTTGCAGATATAAGACCGGAATACCGGGGCCATACATGTAAGATTCATTCTCTGTCTTTATAATTTGGGAAACCATTTTTATGAAAGTTATGGAATTTCGTTCATGATAAATATCCGTACCAAGGTTTTGATTATAATAACTCTGATCTTTCTCTTAAACGTTCCGGCTGTTATTTTTCCCGGCCACTTCGGCCTTTCCATATCTCTGGATTTGTTTATATCCGCTTCTGCCGCCTGGCTCCTCCGAAAGTGGATTCTTCTGCCTGTAGGCACCCTTTATAAAAGCCTCCGGGATGGCAAAGATTCCATTATACTGCCCCTTACGAAGAATAAATCTGAATTCGGGGAATTTGCAAATCTTCTTATCAGCTACTTCAGACAAAAGAAGGATCTTGAGGAAGGGATCAGGCAAAGACTCCTGGTGGAATCTGAACTTAAAACTGCACATAATGATCTGGAAGAAAAAGTAATTAAAAGGACAAATGAGCTCCTGGTGGCTAACCAGCTCCTTAAAAATGAAATTGAAGAAAGAAAATCTGTTGAGCGTTCCCTTACTGAAACAGAAGACAACCTGCACCTCTTGGCAGAAACCACAAAGGATGTTCTCTACCGCTTAAGATATGCCTCCATGACTTACGACTATATGAGTCCTGCCATAAGCAGTCTTACCGGTTATTCAGTTGAAGAGATAAATCAGATCGGTTTTACAAGTTTAGTTAGAAAAACAGAGTACCAGAGCCTGGCATCTGCAGAAGAGGTTAAAAAATTAAGAACTGATCCCACTTTCAGGGAATATTACGCCGATTACCTCATCTGCCGCAAGAGCGGCGAACTAATCTGGGTAAGCGATCACTCTTTCGCATGGCGCGATAAGTCTGGCAATTTAATAGGCTCGGTCGGTGTGCTGCAGGATATTACAAAAAGAAAACTTTCAGAAATTTTGATTCACCGCCAGGATGCCATACTCAAGGCCGTAAGCTATCAGGCGGAAACATTCCTGAAATCATCCAGGTGGGATGACAATATAAATGAAGTCCTGAAAAATCTGGGAGAGGCAGCACAGGTAAGCCGCGCTTATATCTTCAGAAACAGCATAAAAGCCGACGGCTCCTTCACAGCCAGTCAGCTCTGGGAATGGGCGGCCCCGGGAATTTCCCCTCAGATTGAAAACCCCGGAATGCAGGACATGCCTTATGAAGGCTTGTTCAACAACCGTCTTTTGGAGTCCCTGAGAAAGAATGAAGTTTTCCTTACTAACCATAATGAGTTTACTCCTGAAGACAGAGAGCTCCTGGATCCTCAGCAGATCAGGTCTCTACTGATTGTTCCGATATTTGCCGGAAAGAACTGGTGGGGTTTCATAGGCTTCGATGAGTGCCTCGAGGACAGGAAGTGGTCACCTTCTGAAATCGAAGCCCTGAAGACCGTAGGCGACATGATCGGGGCTGCAATCCTTCAGAACTCATACGAGGATGAACTAATTAAGGCAATTCAGCTCGCAGAGCGCTCAGACAGGCTGAAGACCGACTTTCTTACACAGATGTCGCACGAGATCAGAACTCCCTTAAACACAATCCTCAGCTATATATCCCTTATTAAAGAGGATATTGAAAACAAACAGTTCGACGACCTGCCGTTGTTTTTTGAGACAGTCGACAATGGGGGTAAAAGACTTATCCGTACAATAGACCTTATTCTCAATATGGCGCAGGTGCAGACCGGAAACATTGAATGTCATTACACTGAAATGGATCTCCATGAAGAGATAGCAAGGCTTCAGCAGGAGTTCTCCGTAATTGCCGGGCGCAAGGGACTTGAATTCTCATTCAGCAGCAGTTCCCCTGAAAGCCGTATTGTTGCCGATAAGTACACAGTAGCCCAGATCTTTGAGAATATTTTTGAAAATGCCATAAAATATACGCATTCAGGCGGAATTAATGTAAACATGTACAACCGGAACGGAACTATCTGCGTCGACATCCAGGATACCGGAATCGGCATTCATAAGGAGTACCTCCCATACCTGTTTACTCCCTTTTCACAGGAAGAAACAGGCTACACAAGAAAATACGAGGGAAACGGCCTGGGACTTGCGCTTGTTAAGAAGTACGCCGAACTGAATAATGCCGATATAAAGGTCCGCTCGGAAAAAGGAGAGGGTTCCACATTTACCGTATCCTTCAAAAGATCCTGTTAATAATCTGTTCTTTTTTAGACAGCCCCGTTTTTCCGTTTACCGGTAAATTCCTTTTTTTTACCGATTTTTGCTTTGGAATAGTTACTTTCATGTTAATTTTGTATCAGGTAAAATAATCAAAGAGGATTTACAAAATGACTGAAGTAAGAAGAAGATCCGGAAGAACTTTTTTCCTGGGGACAGTAATAATAGCCTTAGGCATCCTTCTGCTTTTATCAAACCTGGACATGATGCCTTTCTCCCTGCACGAACTGCTTTTTTCATGGGAGAGCATACTGATCATAATAGGCATCGTAATGATTGCCAACGACAACTACAGGGGCGGCTTTATACTTATTGCCATCGGCGCCCTTTTCATGATCTCACGATACTATACAATGGATTCAATGACACTCTGGCCTGTACTCCTGATCCTGCTGGGCCTCTATATTCTCTTTAATGTTGGCCGCCACCCGCGCTACAACAGAAAATACTACAGAGACTACGGACGTGAAACAGCCGAAAGAATAAAAGAACAGGTCTCTGAAACTGTGGCAGAACAGGTCTCCAGCCACTTCAAAGAAAAATACTACGACAAGAAAAGAACCATAAGCGAGGATTTTCTGGACGAAACATCTGTCTTCAGCGGCACAAAGAAATCAATAACCTCCGATAACTTCAAAGGCGGCAAGATCACTTCCATCTTCGGAGGCTCTGAGATAGACCTCTATAACTGCAGGCTGGCTCCCGGGGATAATATTCTGGAAGTAACCTGCATCTTCGGCGGCACGACACTTTATATTCCAAGGGACTGGAAAGTAGTTGTGGACGTAACCCCTGTTTTCGGAGGCTTTTCGGATGAAAGAAGAAAAGACCCCTCAATAACTTACAACGACGACAGGAAACTCATCATTAAAGGGGCACTTATATTCGGCGGCGGCGAAATTAAAACCGCATAAACCATTATGAATAATCCTGTTCTCATATTAAGAAATTTTATCTTCTACCTGTTTATATGGATAACAATTGCCGTTATCCATATATTTTTTCTTTCCAATGCGGCAGGCCTAAAGCAAAGCGATGCTGTTTTGGACAGCCTTGTCTTTAACTTGGTTTATATGGCACTCGGTCTGGGACTCTGGTATCCGGCAAGATTTCTTTCCATTGAAAAAAGCTCAGCCCTGCGCTTTTTTGTCCAGCACTTTCTGGCCGCCCTGTTCTCCTCGGCCTTGTGGCTGGGAGTTTCCTCGTTTATTCTTTTGAGCCTTCCGGACTTATCCCCCGACCTCAGGAGGTTCGTTCAGAATACATACGGCTGGAGAATTTTAACAGGAGTTGTTTTTTATATAATTATTACTTCGTTTTATTACCTTTATATATTCTATAACAGCTACACCGAAAAGCTCTTAAAGGAATCCGAGCTCAGAACCTACGCCCGCGAGGCTGAACTTAAATCCCTAAAGTACCAGATCAACCCCCACTTCCTGTTCAACAGTCTTAATTCAATAAGTTCTCTTACACTTACAGACCCCTCAAAGGCCAGGGAAATGACTATTAAACTTTCCGGATATATGAGGAGCACTCTTTCTGAAAGTGAAAAAAAGCTGCATAATCTTGAAGATGAAATTAAAAATCTCAGGCTGTACCTTGAAATAGAGAAGATCCGCTTCTGCAGTAAATTTGAATATATAGAGGATCTTGAACAAACCTGCACGGAAATCATGATTCCGCCCATGATTCTTCAGCCCCTCCTGGAAAATGCCATAAAGTACGGAGTTTATGAAAGCCTGGAGATAGTTACCATAAGACTTAAATGCAGAAAAGAAAACAACTATCTTAAGCTGACCGTTGAAAATAATTTTGACCAGGAGGCCGTCTCCCCCTCGGGAGAAAAAATAGGGCTAAAAAACATTCAGAACAGGCTTTCCCTGATTTATCATCAGGATAATTTACTGACAGTAGAAAACAAAGATGGGATTTTTAAGGTAAACATATTTATTCCTCTCTAGGAGAATCTTAAAATGGAAAAAATAAAAGCAGTTATAATCGACGACGAACCCCTTGCAAGAGAAATAGTTAAGGCATACCTGAAGGCTTTCCCTCAGATAGAGATCGCTTCCGAATGCTCTAACGGCTTCGAGGGGATTAAAGCAGTACAGGAATTTAAGCCCGACATCATATTCCTCGACGTACAGATGCCAAAAATTAACGGATTCGAAATGCTGGAACTCCTGGATGAACTCCCCGTGGTGATTTTTACCACGGCATACGACCAGTATGCCCTCAAGGCATTCGAGACAAATGCTGCCGACTATCTGCTGAAGCCCTTTTCTGAGGAAAGATTTAAAGAAGCAGTCTCCAGGGCCTCTTTATTCCTTGCAGATAAAAAGAAAAATAAAGACACAATAGACAATGTAGTTGAAGAGATTAATAAAAAAGAGGAGTTCCTCGAAAGAGTGGTAGTTAAAAACGGCCCTAAGATCCATATCATACCAACGGGCAGGATCACCTACATTGAAGCACAGGACGATTACGTGATGCTCCATACTGCGGAAGGACGCTTCATGAAGCAGAAAACGATGAAATATTTTGAAGACCACCTGAACCCCAAAGAATTTATCAGGATACACAGATCCTTTATTGTGCACCTGCCGGAAATTAAGCAGATTGAGCTTTTTGAAAAAGAATCCTACCGCGTAGAGATACCGGGCGGCAAATTCCTGCCTGTCAGTAAAAGCGGATACACGAGACTTAAGGAGATTTTTCAGTAATTCTTACAGGTAAAATCTACATTAATACATTTGTCTCCCCCTTTTAAGGCCCGATTTCTGCTTTTAAGCCTGATTTTCCTGCTCTGGCCCTGTTTTTGCAGCTTTTTCCTTAAAAATAATTAATTCTATGGTTATCAATCAGAGAGGTGATTATGTTCATTAAGAAAAGCGAAAAATATCTGAGCGTCGAAGAGGCTGCACTCATACTGGGGAAAAGCATCGGACAGATCAACCTTTACGTCTGGCTGCACATAATACACAATGTTGAGAAAGTAGGCAATTACTACATCATCCCGAAAGAAGAGGTTTACAGGATGCAGGACGACAGCAGGGCATACGAGGAAAAGCTTGAGGACAGGAAATCCTACGAAGAAACCATAGAAGATTCCAGTTCGTTCAGCTATTAAGACATATTTATTCAGGTGATCAGCCGCGGCTTTTCAGGCCGTGGAAAAGTATTCATCCCTCTCTCCCTGGGGGCATTTAATAAACCGGTTTCAAGAGCGGTACCTGTGGTATTAAAACCCCAAGGAGAGCGGGACGGATTCCCCCCTTCCGGCCGCCTGAAGGCCGCGGCCGATCAAGCCTGAACTTCTTAATTCCACTCTCTTTTTCCCTCCAGAATTTAATTTGATTAAAAAGGAATATTTTTTATTTTGGACTCTGAATTAGTATTAATTTATTCCTATTTCCAGGATCCGAAATAAGATTTTAAGGCAAACCAAATGAATCTAGACAAAGATCTTCAGTCAATTCAGGAAGCCCGCGATTTAGCTAAAAAAGCTAAAGAAGCACAGCTCGAGTTCAAGCACTATAACCAGGAACAGGTAGATAAAATTGTTAAAGCTATGGCTGAGGCAGGCTACAGGGAGTCAGAACGCCTGGCTAAAATGGCCTGCGAGGAAAGCGGCTTCGGAAAGTGGACTGACAAAAAAATCAAAAACGAATTCGGTACAAAGGCCGTCTACGAATCCATAAAGGACCTTAAAACCGTAGGCGTTATTTCAAGCGAAATGAACGGCAAACTAATTAAAATTGCAGAACCGATGGGAGTTGTTGCGGCTTTAGTGCCCTCAACCAACCCGACCTCAACGGCAATGTTCAAATCGCTTATTTCATTAAAATGCCGCAATGCAATTGTATGCAGCCCTCACCCCAGAACTGTAAACTGCACAATGGAAGCCTTAAGAGTTATTTCAGATGCCGCAGAAAAGGCGGGAGCCCCGAAAGGCTTGATGCAGTGCATGAGTGTTCCTACAGTGGAAGGAACCGAGGCCTTAATGAGGGATAAAAACATTGCCGTCATTCTTGCCACCGGAAGCACCCCTATGGTTAAAGCCGCCTACAGCGCGGGAAAACCAGCCTATGGCGTGGGACCGGGAAACGTACCTGCTTTCATTGAACGCACTGCCAACTACAAGAAAGCTGTTGCAGATATAATCTACGGAACAACATTCGACAACGGCACGCTATGCTCTTCAGAACAGGCTATGATTGTCGACCGTCCCATTTACGACAAGGTAATTGAAGAAACAAAGGCTCAGGGAGGCTACTTTGTTACCGGTGAGGAGAAAGCGATGCTTGCCCGCGCTATTGCAAAGGACGGAAGGATCAACCCCGATATCGTTGGCATGCCGGCTCCCTGGATTGCAAAATATGCAGGATTCTCAGTTCCTGAAACAACAAGAGTTCTTGTAGCAGAAATTACCAAGGTAGGCAAAGACGAGCCCCTTTCGATGGAAAAGCTCTCCCCTATACTTGCCTTTTATACCGTTGACGGATGGCTTGAAGGATGCCACAAATGCATTGAAATCCTGACCTTTGGAGGCATTGGGCACTCAATGTCGATCCACTCGAGCGATAACGACATAATTATGAAGTTCGCTCTCGAAAAGCCTGCCTTCAGAATTATGGTCAATACCGTTAACTCTCTGGGCGCTGTGGGATACACTACAGGACTTGCTCCTTCGTTGACTCTTGGCCCGGGCACCTGGGGAGGCTCAATCGTTTCCGAGAACGTTACGGCAAAGCACCTGATGAACGTAAAGACACTTGCCTTTGAGGTTAACCCGATAAATCAGGGTAACAGCGTTTCATCCTTCGGTTCTTCAGCCGGAAGCTCACAGTCGTTCATGCAGCAGATCGAGGACCGTCTGAGGGCGCGCGCCGGTAACCCGAGTGTCAATTTTACAGCCGAAACCAAGAAACCTTCAGCAAAGGAATCTTCAGAGAAAAAACCTGAGGCTGGAGCCGTCTTCGGCAGCGGAATGACAAAGGATGCTATCGATAAGATAATTCGTGAGTTTAAGAAGTAAATATTTCAGAAATGTTTTATTAAAAGCATGCCGCCTTAAAAGGCGGCATGCTTTTTTTATTTTTAATACCTGTCCAGCTTGAACTTTTCTCCCAGATAAAGTTTTCTAACATCGGCATCTTCAGCCAGCACCTCGGCTGTACCGTACTTGAAGATGTTTCCGCTGATGAGAATGTAGGCTTTGTCGACAATACTTAATGTCTCGTGGACGTTATGATCTGTTATCAGAATTCCTATGCCCCGGTTCTTAAGGTTTGCCACAATGTTCATAATATCTTCAACCGCAATAGGGTCGACTCCTGCAAAAGGCTCATCCAGAAGAATAAACTTAGGGTTTGTTGCAAGAGCCCGTGCAATTTCAGTTCTTCTTCTCTCCCCGCCCGAAAGCTGGAAGCCCAGGCTCTTGCGGATATGCGTAATATTCAGATCCTCAAGAAGCTGATTGCACCTTTCTTTCCTTTCCTTCGCCGGAATATCCATCATCTGGAGCACAGCCATGAGGTTTTCCTCCACGCTTAGGCGCCGGAAAATGGAAGCCTCCTGGGGCAGGTACCCGATTCCCATTCTGGCTCTTTTATACATCGGCATTGAGGTGATGTCTTCTGAATCCAGGAACACCTTTCCTGCCTCGGGCTTAATCATACCTACAATCATATAGAAAGTAGTGGTCTTGCCTGCGCCGTTAGGACCTAAGAGGCCCACAATTTCACCCTGGGTTACCTGGACTGATACTTTTTTAACTACAGTCCGCTTCTTGTAAATTTTAACCAGGTCTTCACTTCTAAGTGTTAAAGAATTTTCCATTTTAAATTTCTTGTCTGTTTAATTATGAAGGCTCTCAAAGCTGTTTTTCAGGCTCAGAACTTCCTTTCAGCAAGGACTCTTTTTTCAGCAGGGACTCTTTTTCAGGCCTGCCCTTCTGTATAAAAAACGCGGGCAGTGTATAAGAGAGTTCATTGTTTTCCACCAGGTTTTCCGGGTAGTATTCGCTTATGGGCGAAACATACATCCTCACCTCGCTTACCTGTTTATTGCTGAAAAATATTTTTGCCTTCTGCGCACTCGATTTTGTAAGTCCGTTCGGCTCACCTTTATCGTACATATAATAAATGCTTAAGACGTTACCGTCAACATCGGTATAGCTTATGCCGGTAGAGTCAAAGTAGATCGTCATCTGGTCCCCGGAGATCTGGTCGTATCTGGTATTATAGCCTGCATTGTGGGAAAGAATAAAACAGTTGTTAAAAACCTCTACCTTTCTCAGGCGGTTCTTTCGGGTAAAGATATTTAACGAATCACCCGAAAGCTGCGTGTTCTCATACCAGAGCACAGGAACGTTACTCTCCCCGGGACGCTTATAAGTAATTATCTTTTCTTCACTTCTGTAATATATCGAATAGTTATTCCTCGAGGCAAAGCTGCCCCTGAGTATCCTGACGGAATCTGTTGCAATAAACTTGCGGGAAGTGTCGTTATAGGATTCCATCTTCAGCGAAGATATAATTAGCGTATCTTTCTTCCCTTCAGAGGTGGTATCCACCTGCACTAAAAGGGGCTTTTCAGTTATGAGAGTATATTTTTTCAGGGCGTAGTCTTCAAGGTGATTACCGTAGACTGTAACATTACTCTTTGAATTGGAAACCTCAACGTTTTTGTCTGCAATGGTGGTTCTTTGTGTTCTCAGGTAGGTCATGCTGTCAGCTTTAATCGTGTTGACAGAATCAAAAATTGTAACGCTGCCCGTTGCAACGGCTCTGTTCTCATTTTTGTAATAGTTCAGAACCCGGCAGGTCATTGTGGATACTGTATCGTAAAGCTTTACGCTGTCTGAAAAATAGGCTCTTTGCCCGTTAAAGTAATAGTCCCCGTTTACTGCCGTTAAGATTACCTTTCCGTCGTTAAGTTTTACGCCTGTTTTGCATTCGGCTATTCTGTCGTTGCCGTAATAAAATCCCTTTTCGGCTTCAATTGTCAGTGTATCCTGCCTTACAACCACATTGCCCTCTAAAATGGCGTTATTTTTGGCAAGGTACTGTGTTGCCTTGCGGCATGTTATAACGATGTTCCCCTGCCGCAGGACCACGTGGCCAATTACCTCTCTTATGCTTTCACCGCCTACAAGTTTTCCGGCCAGGCTGTCGCCTGTAACGGTTATCATTTCACGCCCCTGCTGCTGCTGCCCGTATAGGAGTATGGAGCTCATAAAGAGGACGAATATTGTAATTGCTCTTTTCACGGCTTAGTTCCTGCACCTTCAGGAGTTGTAACGAATGTAGGTTTATAAATAACATAGTTTGAAAGGTTCTGATCGGCAACCACCCCGTAACCCTGTATTTTTTCAGTAGGGGATTCAATTGTAACGAACTTGTCGGAAACTATCTTCCTGTCGCGGCTTCTCCACATAAGTTCCTGTGTCTTAAGAGTGGTTCCGCTGTCGTTTTTTGCAACAACGCTGTCTATGGCATACATGTTATTTGTCACGCCGTCAACCCGTCCCTTAAGTGAGGTCAGTGTGGAAGTCTTCTGTCCCTGCTCATTATAGAAGTCAATTTTTACCGTATCTAAAAGTGTTTCTTTTCTCTCGTCAAAAACCCTGGCATGTGAAGATGTCAGTATTGCCTTCAGTTTCCCCTCATCTGTAAACATCATCCTGAAGTTCCAGCTTTCCTGGCTGGGAAGTTCCCCTTCCTTGCCGAGGGAGAGTACGGGAGGTTTAATTTTATCCTCGGAGCAGCCCAGGGAAAAAAGCATGGAGAGCAGAAACAACAAAGCAACTCCCATAATTAAATGAGAATTGCATTTTAGAATCTGTTTAGTGCGGACTTTCATCTTGCCTGGAGACCCAGCTTTACAAGGTCGTGAAGGTGGACTATTCCCCTGGGGCGGCTTTCCTCATCAATTACAATAAGCGAAGTGATCTTAAAATTTTCCATATACTGCAGTGCAAACGATGCCAGGTAATCCTCTTTTATGGTTTTCGGGTTCCTGGTCATAATGTCTTCAGCTTTAAGTGAACTGAAATCCAGGGTTTTCTCCAGAAGTCTTCTTAAATCGCCGTCGGTTATTACTCCTGCCAGTACGCCCATTTCGTCAACAACTGTTGTCATTCCCAGACGCTTGGATGTAATCTCAAGGATTGTATCTTTCAAGGATGCATGGCAGCTTACAGCAGGAATATCCTCTCCCTTAATCATAAGTTCCGAGATCCTAAGCGAGAGCCTTTTACCCAGGCTTCCTCCCGGGTGCAGAAGCGCAAAGTCCTCTTTGGTAAATCCCCTTAACTCCAAAAGCGCCATCGAAAGCGCATCTCCCATTACGAGTGTTGCCGTACTGGAAGCCGTGGGCGCCAGATCATACGGGCAGGCTTCTTCCTTTACACCTACGTCGAGCACAAATTTGCATTCCCGTGCCACACTGGAATTCTTGTTGCCCACCATGGCAATCATAACAACGTTCAGCCTCTTGAGCATGGGAATCAGATTAATGATTTCCTCGGTGCTTCCGCTCTTGGATATCAGAATTACAACGTCATCCTGACGCACCATGCCCAAATCCCCGTGCAGGGCATCGGTCGGATGCAGATATATGGCAGGCGTTCCTGTTGAATTCATTGTGGCTACTATCTTGCGTGCTATGAGCCCGCTTTTACCCATACCTGTAAGAATTACCCTGCCTTTGGAGGCAAATATAACCTCAACCGTACGGGCAAAATCCCCGTCAATTCTTTCCATTAAACCTGCAACAGCTTCAGCTTCCTTGCAGATGACTTCTTTTGCTTTCTGTACAATACTTTCTATAGACAAAATTTAACCTCTTTTAAATATTCTGAATAAGGAATGTCCCTTATCTTTCTTTTCCGTACTTACAAATATAGAATAATCCAGACTGATTTTCTTCCGGTTCTTGTTATATAATAAAAATGCCTGCCCCAGCTCCTCATCCTTAAGCTCAAACGACGGGTCAAATATCAGGCTGGAATTTAGGACAATTTTGGGATCCCTGATATTCCTGACCCTCATCAGGTCATTGAAAAAATTTGTTACAGGAATAAAATGATTAACGCCTGACTGAGCTTCATAGACCCAGATCCTTTTATGCTCACCTGCAATTACGAGGACCACACGGCCCGGTACAATATGGATTTCACGGAGGGCAGAGGAGTCCCCGGGTGCACCTTTTCCCGGCTTCCAGTCGGAATAAGTCCACCTTTTTAATTCATGGAGTTCCTTAGGAAGTACTTTACTGCCCGTTCTTGATATATCAATCTCAATTTGCCCTTCAAACTCCTCATGTATAACGGCGTAAACTTCAGTTTCTTTGTAGAATATGCTCCCTGCGGCAAAGACAGGAACAGGAGGAGCCGCCAGGTCCGCCTTGTCCTCATATTTCCCCAGGATGTAACTTGTACTGCTGAAATTCCCGTGTCCGATTACAAAGAGGTTTTCAATTTTATCGCGGTAGGCGCTGTAGCCCGGGCGGTCCCTGGGCAGAAGATAAAAGAGCCACTCTTTCTCTCTTGGAGAAAGTTTCCTGGGAAAAGACTCGCCGTTTTCCGGCAGATCATTTGGATTCATTTAATTTCGTTTCCCTTGCCTTAGATATTAAATCCAAAACATCCGAAAGAACCGTCTTACTTTCAGAATCCCTTGCAACATAATTTACGATTCTTTTTACTTCCCGCCTAGCGCCTCTTGGGGCAGCGCTGAAACCTGTTTTCATCAGAAGCGGAATGTCCAGAATGTCGTCGCCTATAAAGCCGATATTCTCAAAGCCGAGGCCGTACTTCTTTAAGAGTTTTTCCGCCTGCGAAACCTTATCGAGTGAGTGAGAAAATATTTCAGTGATGCCCGAGTCCTTAATTTTCTCAAGAAGCCGGACGTCTTCTGCAGCTGAAATAATGCCTAATTTAACTCCCAGGGCCTCAGCCCTCAGTATATTCTTTTTCAAATCAGAAAGAGCTTCGTCCACAGCCGGAACTTCAATATTTCCCTCAGGAAGAATGACGCCATGAAGGTCAAAAAGCAGGAATGTCATCCTGTTAAGTTTATTATAAAGAACCATTTTTCTTCACAGCTTCATCAAGTTTTTTAATTTCAATAAGGAAACTTCTAAGCCTCTCAAGCGGGAACTGGCTTGCGGCATCGCTGAGTGCGTGCGGAGGATCAGGATGAACTTCCATAAAGAGCGCATCGATGCCTACTGCTACAGCGGCCCTGGCAATTGCCGGAATAAATTTGGGCTGCCCGCCCGAAATCCCTCCCTGGGAGGGTATCTGTACGGCATGCGTGGCATCCATTACAACCGGGTAGCCTAACTCCCTCATTATCACAAGCGAGCGCATGTCAACTACAAGGTTATGATAGCCGAAGGTGGTGCCGCGTTCGGTCAGTAAAACTTTTTTATTGCCCGTCGAGAGGACCTTCTCAGCCGCATGCTTCATATCCTCAGGAGCCAGGAACTGCCCTTTCTTTATATTTACGGCACGGCCCGTTTTTCCTGCCGCAACTAAAAGATCCGTCTGCCGGCACAAAAATGCCGGTATCTGAAGAACGTCTGCAACACCGGATGCCATTACGGCCTCCTCTGCAGTATGAATGTCCGTTAGTATGGGAATCGTAAGTGTGTCCTTAACCTTCTTAAGTATTCCAATGGCTTCTTCTTCCTTAAGGCCTGTAAAGGACTCGAGGCTTGTTCTGTTGGCTTTCTTGTAGCTGGACTTAAATATAAAAGGGATCCCGAGTTCGGAGGTGACATTCCGGATTTCTTCGGCTGTCTTTAATGTAATTTCCTCCCCTTCGATAACACAGGGTCCGGCAATAAGAACGAGAGGATTACCGCCTCCGATTCTGAGGTTTGAGATTTCTACCATTTATTCCCTTAATTTTAACCTTAACTGCCTAAAAAAGCTTTCTGTAATTTACTCTCCGAAAAGGCTTCCGCTTTCATTAGGCTTTGATCTTTTCATGCCGAAGCGGATATAAGCCAGGTCCGTTGCCTCGCGGCCTCTTGGAGTGCGCTGAATGAAACCCTGCTGAATTAAAAACGGCTCGTAAACCTCTTCAATTGTCCCGGGGTCCTCATTTACGGCTACAGCCAGAGTGCTCAGGCCCACCGGTCCCCCCTTGAATTTTTCAATTATGGCAAGAATAATATCCTTATCCATTTCATCCAGACCGTATTCATCCACGTCGAGGGCATTAAGGGCCTTTTTCACAACAGCCAGGTCAACTATTTTTTTATCTTCATAATCTGCAAAGTCGCGTGTTCTTCTAAGGAGCCTGTTTGCAATTCTCGGCGTTCCGCGCGAGCGCTTAGCAAGCTCGTAGGCAGCCTCCTCCTCTATCTTAAGCCCGAGGAGCCCGGCTGAGCGTTTTACGATCCGGCTTAAGAGCTCCGAGTCGTAATAATCGAGCCTGGCCTTAATTCCAAAGCGGTCGCGCAAAGGGGCAGTAAGAAGCCCAGCCCTGGTTGTAGCCCCCACGAGGGTATACTTAGGCAGGCGGATCTGCACTGAGCGCGCATTAGGACCGCTGTCGATCATAATATCGAGCGTGTAGTCTTCCATTGCCGAATAAAGATACTCTTCCACCACGGGGCTCAGGCGGTGAATTTCATCTATAAAAAGGACAGATTTTTCCTCGAGGTTTGTCAAAAGCCCGGCCAGGTCGCCCGGCTTTTCAAGAACAGGTCCCGAAGTAATTTTAATCCTGGAACCCATCTCGTGTGCAATGATGTGGGCAAGTGTGGTCTTACCGAGCCCCGGAGGCCCTGTAAGGAGCACGTGGTCTAAGCCCTCATCCCTTTTAAGTGCGGCTGCAATGAAGACCTTCAGATTATCTGTAATCTTCTTCTGCCCCATGAATTCATCAAAACGGCTCGGGCGGAGGCTCTGCTCAAACTGCCTTTCCTCATCGTTTTGATTTGCATCGGTGTTTTCTGACTTTCTCATTATTAAATCAACTTTATATTATTGAACCTGAATATTTCCTGCATCAACTTCTCTTTTCTTTATCCTTACCTTCACAAACTGAAATCCCTGCACCATGCTGACCATAAGCGTAATCATTAAAATGGCAGCCCCTATTGTACTCCAGACGCTGAAACTCTTTGCAAAGAGGCTCCACAAGCCCAGCGTCCAGGCGCTTCCATAAAGAATAATCAGGTGAACCACATAGATCGGAAGCGTATTTCTTCCGATATGAAAAATTATTGGCGGAACCTTCTTAACCATTACCGCCAGGTAAGACATTCCGCTGTTTAAGAGGAGAACTATGCCCAGGCGGAAGAATATCAGGTTGGGGCTGGTAGTCCAGAAATTGCTCTGCTTGTAGATCGCCAGCTCCAGCGTGTTTCCGATCAAGGAAATTGCGATAAACAAAAATGCCATATATAAAAGATTCAGGCTGAACCTTTTAGTTGTAAAAACTTCGCTATTGTGTGCCAGATAGCTGCCCAGTACGCCGCCGGAGAACATGAATCCAACCCATGGAATAAGAGGAAACAGTGAGCCCGTCCCCTGATAAAGGTACCCGGCTATCGGAAGCGGCAGAAACTTTATCCATTCAATCTTTGAAAATACCGGGTAGAGTGAAAAAGCAACAAAGGCTGCAGTTGAGAATACGAGGCTGTCCCTTAAACTGAACTTCTCGGCAAGATATAAAAGCCCGATCAGAAAAAGGATGCCGAAGCCTATCAAATGAAGCACGTCAACCTGAAAGAATGTCTGCCACTGAGCTTTTGAAACGTTATAAAAATCAAAAATGTAAGGTGTGGGATACCTTAAAAAATATGCCAGACCCAGAAGGAGCAAAAATCTCTTCAGACCCTTTTTTGCCCTGGGATTTTCCTTAAATGGAAGCTTATTCACGCGGAAGAGATACGTAAAAACAGTTCCTGAGGAAAAAAGGAATATAGGAGCAGTTAAGCCTCTCATGAAAAACCAGAAACTGAATAAAGGTGAGTCGAATGTTCTGTAGCTGTCTGCAAGAAGAGTATCTACTGTGTGCCCCTGAACCATCATCAGTACGGCAAAAGCCCGCATCAGATCTATAAATATGATCCTGTTTTTTTTCTTGTCTTTCAACATTATAATCTATGTGTCTCCTAAAGTACCATAAACATACAATCTGTAATTCTGATTCCAAAAATACGCAATCTATCCAAATAATTAAATATTTATTTAGGATATGCAGTTCTTTTTTGCATATAACTACAGAATAGCGATTTTAGCGAAAAATAGAAACAGAATTATTGTTCATACGGGCGGAGCAAAACAGTACATAAAAAAACCGGGGAAAGAGTGAAAAGCCACACTTTCTCCCGGTTTGTTAAAAACCAGGCGGTCTTAATCTCTCGGGTGGCTTTGGCACCAGCTTTTAATAAATTCAATTACCTGCGAGGTCGGTGTTCCAGGAGTAAAAAGTTCTCCAACTCCTATAGCTTTAAGCTCCTTTAAGTCCCCTTCAGGGATAATTCCCCCGCCTGTAAGGAGCACGTCGTGGAGCCCTTTTTCCTTCATGAGGGACATGATTCTCGGGAAAATTGTCATATGCGCACCTGAAAGTATGCTGATCCCGATGACATCCACATCTTCCTGAATAGCTGCTTCCACTATCATCTCCGGAGTCTGTCTGAGGCCCGTATAGATGACTTCCATTCCGGCATCCCTTAATGCTGCAGCAATTACCTTGGCACCCCTGTCGTGACCGTCGAGACCGGCTTTGGCAACAAGAACTCTGATTTTTTTATCCATTTAAGTCTCCTTTTACTGAATTTCCTGCCTGATTCTCTAGGCAAATTTATTCATTTTTCAGTTTCTTTATATTTTTTTAGATTCAGCATGAATTTGATATCATAGCGGCTTATGATATCACAGAAAATACAGCTCATAGGTCCCGCTATTTTCTAATGACAAAATTACTAATTTTTCCACCAAAAGCGCCACTTTATTGTGGAGCCCGGCATCTTATTTTTAATTTTCTCTCAAAAAGCCAGGTATTTTTCCTTCTTTGAAAATACTCCGAAGAGTCCCCCTGTATGCACAAACATAACATCCGTCTTCTTATTCCCCTTAAGGAAGTTTTCATTAAAGGCATAAAAGGCTTTTCCGGTATATGCAGGATCCAGAATAATACCTGTTTCGTGGGCAAATGACCTGATTAGGTCCAGCTTTTGCTCTGTGATGTTCTTATAGCCTTCAAGGGAATAACCGTCGAGTATAACAAGGTTATTTTCGTCCAATTTACATGGAAGCTTGTATAGACTTATGCATTCTTCGGCAAGTGCAAGTATTCTGTTCCTCATTTCCTCTGCCGAATAGAGCACATTGACGGCATAAACCTTTAGTTTGAGCCTGTTTAGAGCAGCTCCCACTAAAAGACCAGCACTCGTTCCGCCTGAACCACAGGCAGTAATTATACCTTTTAATTTCTGAAGGTTTGTCTGAAATTTCAATTCTTCAATGAAGTTGATATAGCCCCAGATTCCGAGCGCCGAGGAGCCTCCTTCGGGAATGACAAAAACCTTCTCCCCTTTTTCTTCGGCCAAAAGCCTTTCTTCTTCCATTATTGAATTTACACGGAAATAATCCTTTTTATCCAGGTATCGGATATCCGAGCCCAGGAACCTGTCTATGAACAGGTTGCCTTCGGCCTTTTGGGATTTCTTTCCCCAGAGGAAAAGTTTTACCTCCAGCCCCTGAGCCTTTGAAGCCGCAGCGGTTGCCCTGGAATGGTTCGACTGTTCGCCGCCGCAGGTAAAAATTCTTGCGGCACCTTCTTTTTTTGCCTGATAAAGTATAAATTCAAGCTTTCTTACCTTATTGCCCGACATCTCCAGGCCGGTGAAGTCATCCCTTTTCATCAGGAATTGGCACCCCCCGAAAGTCATCTTCACAAGAGGTGTAGGAATGTTTGCAAGCGGAATTCTTTTTGGATACTGCATATAATTAAAAAGGTTTTATTTGGAATTTCTGAACATACTCCTGTAATATCTTCTTGCCAGCTCAAGATCCTCGGGCGTATCGACCGAGAGGCTTTCAAGCTCTGTTACAACGATCTTGATCTTAAAGCCGTTTTCAAGCATCCTGAGCTGCTCGAGCTTTTCAATTCTCTCCAGGTCAGTTGCAGGCAGGCTGGTAAATTTCAAAAGCGCATCTCTTCTGTATACATAAAGCCCGATGTGCTTATAGATATCTGCAATCCTCAGGCTTTCAAGCTGGCTTCTCGCATCCCTTACAAAAGGAATCGGCGAACGCGAAAAGTAAAGTGCAAAGTTGTGGTAGTCGAAGACCACTTTCGGTATCGAGGGGCTTTCAAGTTCCTCGACCGTGGTAATTTTTTTGGCAAGCGTGGAAACGTTTACCGATTGGTCAAAAAACAGGGGTTCAATAGCCTCATCAATCATTCTTCCCTGTATGAAAGGCTCATCGCCCTGAATGTTCACAACAATGTCGGCATGCGGCATATTCTGAGCCACATATGCAATTCTGTCTGAGCCGGTAGCAATGTCTTTCGGGGTTACGATCACCCGTGCCCCAAAGTCCCTGGCCACCTGTGCTACTTTTTCGTCGTCGGTGGCAATGATAACCTCGTGCAGCATTTTTGCCTTAAGGCAGCTTTCATAAGTGTGCTGTATCATCGGTTTGCCGCCGATATCGGCTAAGGGTTTACCCATAAGGCGGGTTGAGGCAAACCTGGCCGGAATTATTCCTAGATTCATTTTCTTTTTAGGCCTGAAGTTTTAATGGAATTATTCAACATTTATTACCTTGGGGACCTTGAAAAACTCTCCCGTGGAGTCGGGGGCATTCTTTAAGGCTTCTTCAGTTGTAACAGAAGGCATTCTTTCATCTTCACGCATCGCCTCGGTTACTTCAACGGGATATGAGAGCGGCTCAACATCCGTGGTATCAAGTTCATTTAGCTTTTCCACATAGCTGAGTATCTGATTCAGCTCGCCGGTAAAATTTTCGAGCTCAGTTTCACTGAACTTCAGCTTTGCCAGCGAAGCTATATATTCAACATCTTTTCTTGTTACAGACATATTTAACACCCGATAAATTAAAATCTAATATAAATAATCTTTTTCAAATAAATAAGTTCTTAGGATCCCTGCTTCAGATCCTGCGAAACTTTTCTTATTGCGGAAATCCTTTTCCTTATTGAGGGGTGGCTGTAGAAGAACCATTCCACCACCGGATGAGGCTCCTTGTCGCCGAGGTTCTGTTCGTTTAACTTCTCAAGCGTGCTGATAAAGGCTTCAGGCTTACCGGTTGCCCTGACTGCATAATGGTCGGCCTGGTATTCATGCTTTCTGGATAGAGAACTTGTAAGAGGGGTCTCAATTACTCCCAGCACCATCCCCCAGAGTATAATTATCGGAACAGCTGAGATCTGCGTAATTGAGCTGAAGCCGAACCATGGTAAAGAAACCCTGTATAAGAGAGCCAAAAGGTAAAGCGTCAGGAAGCTGAAAGCGGTACCGACCACAATATTTATTACTATATGTTTGTACTTATAATGCCCCAGCTCGTGGGCAATAACCGTTTCAATCTCATCGGGAGAATATCCCTCCAGGAGTGTATCCCCCAGTAGTATTCTTTTGGATTTTCCCATGCCTGTAAATGCCGCGTTGGCTTTTCTGGTATTCTTGCTCATGTCGAATTTGAAGACATTCTTAAGCTTAAGACCCGCATCACGGGCAAGTCTCTCAAGCCTCATCTTAAGATCCTCATTTTCCAGGGGGGTAATCTTGTAGAATAAAGGCATTATAAGTACCGGCACTATCCTGGCCAGAACGACAGAGACCAGGAATAAAATAATTGCAAACGGGAGCCACCAGAGGTTCCCGAAGCGGTTCAAAACGTAATAAAAAACAAATAAAAGCGGAATGCCGATAACGCCTGAAACCATTGCACTCTTGGCTCCTTCCCACAGCCATGCACGGAAGGTCTGGTTTGAAAGACTAAATTTATGCTCCAGGTAAAATTCCGTGTAGTAGCTTACGGGAAAAGAAAGAACGGAGCCTGCAATGCTTAAAGTTACTGCAAAGGCAATAAAAAGGAGATAACGGTTTGAAATAAAGCCGGAAAGATAGTTCTCCAGGCCGAGGCTTAAGCCCGACTTAAGGAATAAGAATATGAGAAGGAAGGACAATATCCCCTTTCCGATACCTACTCCGAGTTTAATATTATTATATCTTTTTGAATCCATACTTAAAAATACCTATTACACCATTTCAAGGCAATCTGAATAATTTGGATCAAAAAAAAAAGCAGCCTTAAAGCTGCTTTATTCCATGTCCTGCGGAATTAAATTTTCTGCATATCTCCCTCGGGAAGCCAGCCCACCTTTCCGTCGGCAAGCTTTACCTTTACCCACCGGTCAACCTTGTCCTCAAGACTTACCTTTATTCCTTCATGAACTATGAATGCATCCCCGCTTTTCTCATCAGGTGAAAGCTTAACCGTTACGGCGGACTGGGTTACAACAGCATATTCTTTTGCGTTATCGTAATTATAACGGGAAAAGAGAATAATAATGGAAAATATCAGTGCTGCAGCAAAAGCCAGCCCCGTAACAAGAAGCCACTTCTGCATAGTCTGGCTCCTGGCAAAAAAGTACAAACCTGTTACTGCAAGAAGAGCAAGAAAGATAAGGTAAGAGACCACTGTCCATCCATTTACAGAAAAGAAATTAAGGAACCCTTCCCACCACCTTACAAGAAATATTTTAGGCATAGCCTCAATCTTATCAACAGTTCTTGCGTTAGCTATCCTGAGATTGTAGGCCACATCCTCGTCGTTAGGGGAAACCTTCTGTGCCTTTTCATAATTTAATATTGCATAGCCTATCATGCCCGACTTAAAGTATGAGTTTCCCAGGTTGTAATAGAGCTCTTTGCTGGAATATCCGTCGCCGAGTATCTTATGGTAAACTTCAATCGCCTTATCATAGCTTCCCTGCTGATAGAAGCTGTTAGCTTTCTGCATAAGGTTTTCCTCTTCCGGGGCGGCATATGTAAGTTTCATGCTGAAGAGGACAAGTAAAATTACCGGTAAATATTTCATATTTAGTTACTGCTATATTTTAATTTTTTCGAGTGACTTTATTTTTCTCCAGGTCCACAATGATCTTAACCGCCTGGTCATACATTTCTTTCATGGCGCCCGCTCCGTCGTTCATCGGGGCAAAGCGCACGAATTCACATTTTTCTGCTGCCTGTTTTACCTGGCCGATTAGTTCTTCAGGAACACGGTTTTCTTTCAGCCTTTCAATGGCATAGTCCAGCGTAAAAGATGCCTTTGATATGTGGAGCTTATCTTCCAGATATCCGAAGAGCGCCAGCGATATATCCGAATAAAACTCTTTCTGGCGGTTCATTTCCATGGACCTGTGCGCTTCTTTAAGCCTGTTGCGAGCCATCTTCTCAGCCCTGGTGTACCTCATAAGCTGAACGTTTCCTTCAAGCTTCTCATTTCTTTTCTTTAAGACAACCGCTCCAACAAGGAGGAAAGCCGGTAGGATAACAGCCATCCAGAACCAGGGTGATGCGGCCGTGTAGCTGCCGTTTTTAGAAAGAGAGCCTGTATTTGTTTTGATATACCTTATATCTTCTCCTAAGAGTTTTACATCCTCTTTATTAAAACCCGATCCGTTCTGTGCGTATGTGCCATCCCCTTTCAGAACATTGATCTTAAAAGATGGAGACGCAATAGTTACATACCTTCTTGTCGACGGATTAAAATATGAGAATTCTACGGGTGGAATTTCTTTTTGCCCTTCTGCCCTCGGCACCAGGAGGTATTCAACTGTCTTCTGCCCGGAGATATAACTGCCCGAACGGTTTACCTCATCGTTAACCTTTGGATCATATTTTTCAAAGCCTGAGGGGAGCTTTGGCTCGCGGAAGTCCAGAAGACTTATGTTTCCTGTTCCCGAGACTGTAAGTTTAAGTGAAACAGGCTCATTTACCTTAACTGTGTTCTTATCAACCTCTGCCTTAAACGTAAAGTTGCCCACTGCGCCGTTAAATGAGGCTGGAACATTCTCCTGCGGCAGAGGAAGAACATCTATCTTAAGAACATTTGATTTTGCATTATATTCAACAGTTTGTCCCTGGTTGAAGAACGGGTCGTTAAAGAACTCGTCGAATATATCGCCCCGCCTTCTCTGCTTCGGCACCACGACAGGAATTTTCAGTTCGAAGGGGGTAACCGAGAGCTCTCCGGTCTGTGTCGGGAATAAGGCAGCTCTTTTTAAGACGCCGACATGGTACTGCTTGCCGTTATAAACTTCCGTAGTAAAATTGATTGTCCTGTTGGCGTCCAGCTCCTCAGCCCAGAAGCCCTGATACGTGGGGAGTTTCGATATCTGAGGTGATGCAATATCCATCCTCGTATAAAGCTTATAGGTAATTGTAACCTGCTCTCCTTTTAACACCTTCTGTTTATCTGCAATGGCCCGGATAAAAACATTGTCTCCGATAGCCTTTGACGTTGAGGTCTGATTCTGCTGCTGCCCGCGCCCGCCGTTTTGAGTTGCCTGCCCTTTGGTAACTGTTATTGAAATCGGCTGCGTTCTTAAAGTTTTCCCCTTGTAATCTATGGAAGCCTGCCCTATAGTAAACTTTCCCTGACCGGGAGCCTGGAGGTAAAAAGAATAGGCAAGAGAGGCCGAAACAGCACCGTTTATTATCTGCATGCTGGTCGACTGGTTAGGCCCGGAGAGCACCTGAAAATTCTTAAAGTCAGGAGCCCTGAAATTTCTTACTGGCTGGATGTCATCGCCCCCGAACTGAAAAGTTACCTGGAAGGGTTCATTCTGCGGAACGGTTGTACTGTTTACAGAAGCCGTAAATGACTGTGCATGAATGTTTGTACTCAGCATTAATGCAGTAAGGAGTATTCCCAATAGTGTTTTAGTTCTACGCATAGTATGTTTGTTTATATCCAATTTTGTTGTTACCAGTCCTTGTCCGTCTTAACCGGTCTGCCTTCGTGCTTGCGGAGCTTTTTCTGCAGATCCAGTTCATTATTTTTCAGGGCGTTCAGAATGCGCTCAGCCTCATCTTTCGACATTTTGTTCTTATCCTGAGGCTGGTTCTGCCTGTTCTGATCATTCTTATCATTCTTATTCTGATCATTCTTGTTCTGATCCTGCTTGTTCTGATCCTGCTTGTTCTGATCGTTTTTATTCTGGTCCTGCTTGTTCTTATCCTGATTCTGCTTGTTGTCCTTGTTCTGCTTGTTGTCCTTGTTCTGATTCTGCTTTAGAAGATTAAGGGCATAGGACAGATTATACTTTGTTGCCGGGTCGTTCGGATTGAGCCTCAGTGCCTTTTTATATGCGTCTATGCTTTGTTCGACTTTCTGCGACTTCAGCAGTGAATTCCCGATATTGTGATAAGTGCCGGCTTTCTGAAGCTTATCCTGCGTTTTGGAAAGAGCCTTCTCGTAGGACTTCAGCGCCTCATCATAGCGCTCCTGTTTATACTGCGCGTCACCTAAATTAAAATAGCTCTGAAAGTTATCAGGCGCCTTATCAGCACCCTTTTTGAAATTTGCCTCTGAGTCGGAATACTTTTTCTGCTTGTAGAGATCCACTCCATCATTAACAATGCCCCGGAGGCTCTGCCCGTGTACTTCAGAAGAAATCATTAAAACAACTGCCGCTGCAATAAAGCCTAAAAGCCGCCGGGCAGATCGTGAATATATTTTATTTTTCATACCGTGCAATTAATCTATTCCAAGTTTTCTGTTCAGTTTAGACAAGAGTACATTTTTCTTTTCTGAAATAAAGAATTCCGCAATGAGGAGAATGAGCGCCAGGCCCAGGAGATAGTAATACCGGTCCTCATAATCTGTTATGCGTGTAGTACCGAATTCAGTCTTTTCCAGCTTTGAAAGGTCCCTGTAGATCATATCCAGCTCATTGCCGCCTGAGGTTCCGCGGTAATATTTGCCCTTTCCTTCACTAGCTATCTGCTGAAGAATCGGTTCATCGAGTTTTGTAACAACAATATTGCCGTCGCGGTCGAGTTTGTAGCCCGACGGTGCTCCCTGAGCATTATACTGCGGAATCGGCACTCCCGAGGGAGAGCCGAGTCCTATGGCATAGATTTCAATATTTTTGTCTTCAGCTTCCTTTACGGCATCCATGACGTCGCCCTCATGATCCTCGCCGTCAGTAATTACAACCATTGCCTTCTGCGTTCTTGCATCTCCCTTAAACGACTTTGCAGCGAGCCTTATGGCAGAGCCGATTGCCGTACCTGGCTGAGGCACCGTGCTTGTACTTACGGCACTTAAGAGCAGCTTGGCTGCAGCATAATCGGTTGTTAAGGGAAACTGTATATATGCATCGCCGGAAAACACCACAAGACCTATTCTGTCTCCTCTCAGCCTGTCGATCAAAGAGGCAATTGAATGCTTTGCCATCTCCAGGCGGTTGGGCTTTATGTCCTCAGCCTTCATGCTTAAGGAAACATCCAGCAGAATAAACACATCTATTCCGGTCTGCTTTACCTCTTCATATCGTGTTCCTACCTGAGGGTTTGCAAGTGCAAGAATAAGAAGAGTAACGACCAGTAATATTATCCCGCTTTTTAAGAAGTATTTCAACACACTTCTTTCAGGAACAAGCACCTTCAGGAGTCTGGCGTCTGAGAATTTCTCAAGAAGCCTTTTCTGATTCCTGAATACAAGATAGAAGAAGACAGCTATTAAGGGCACCAGATAAAGCGCGTATAAATATTCTGTATGTGCAAAACGAAACATAATAATTTCTCAATAATTAAGGGATCTTTCTAAAAACCGTTCTCGAGAGCCCGATTTCAAACAAAAGCAGTATCAGTCCGGCTCCAAGCCAGCCGTAGAAAAGCTCGGTTGCATTGCGGTAGGAGGTAACCTCGACCTTGGTCTTTTCCATTTTGTCTATTGCCTGATAGATCTCTTCGAGTTTCTTGTTGTTGGTTGCACGGAAATATTTTCCGTCCGTAATTTCGGCCACCTTCCTTAAGGTTCCTTCGTCAATTTCGACCGGCATATTCTGGTATCTTATGCCGAAGGGGGTCTGGAACGGATACGGGGCCTCGCCAATAGTACCAACACCGATGGCATAGATGCGGATTCCGTAAGTCTTTGCAATCTGGGCAGCGGTAATGGGGTCAATTTCACCTGCATTATTAACGCCGTCAGTAAGGAGAATAATCACCTTGCTTTTACCCTTGGCGTCCTTGAGGCGGTTGACGCCGTTTGCAATTGCAGTTCCTATTGCCGTGCCGTCCTGAATCATTCCGCTTTTTACGTCTTTTAAGAGTCCTCTTAAGACCGGGTAGTCAATGGTCAAAGGGCACTGCGTAAAGCTTTCATATGAGAATATGACAAGGCCTATTTTGTCTGAGGTTCTTCCCTGAATAAAGTCGTCAATTACCTTCTTTGCGGCCTCAATTCTGTTCGGGTGGAAGTCCTCGGCAAGCATACTGCCCGAAATGTCCAGGAGCATCGCAATGTCAATTCCTTCGGTATAAATGTTCTCCCCGGAGGCAAATGTCTGAGGCCTTGCAAGCGCCACAATAAAAAGAGCAACAGCCGCCATTCTCAAAAACGCAGGCATGTGCCTGAGCCTCTCCTTCAGTGTGGGCTTATATCCCCTGAACATCCTGATGGAGGAATATGTAACAGAAGCAGTATTCTTTTTCCCGTTCTTAAAGTACCAGACTATCATTACGGGAATAATTGCCAGAAGATAGAGCAGGCCGGGATAGGCGAATGTTACATTATGAAACATTTGAAGCCCCCTCCTCCTGACTTGCAACTACAGGACTCACTTGCGGAACAGTGTCTTTTACTATCTTCCGGGCCTGAAGCATCATCTCTTCGTTTATCGATTCCATCGGTACATACTTTGCAAACTTTACCAGGTCGGCATTGTTTAAGAAGTCGGAAGTAATCTGCCTGAGGTTTTCAGTTTCCTTTACTTTTGACAGATTAGCCATCAGTTCGTTTGTCGTAATTTCAAGAGCCGGCACACGGAATCTTTTTTCAAAGTATGTTCTAATGATATCTGTAATTTCGGTGTGATATTCTTTTATGCGGCCCGACTGCCAGAGTTTCTTTTCTTCCAGGCTGTCCAGGGCATCGAGCGCCTCTTCATGAGGCTCTTTTATAACTACAGGTATTATGCCCTGCCTTTGGAGCTTTTTCTTCCTGTAGTACATATAAAGATAAACCGCGCCTGCAAGTACAACAAGAATTATAAGAGCCCAAAGAAGAATCAGCTTCCAGTCGAGCGGAATCTTAACAGGATCCTTAACATCCTTTATATCCTCTCCTTTTACTTTAAGCGTAGTAACAGTAAAAGAGACTCCGTTTGTAAGAACGGTCTTCTCTGAGCCCTGTGAACTGTACTTTACGGCAAGAGGGGGAATCCTGACGTCACCCGAATCGTATTTTGAAATCGTGTACTTAAATGTTGTAGTAAGTCTGCCGTCTTTTTCTTCACTTGCCGGCTTGGCTGTTTCTATAATTTCGGCACCCTTCAGGCTGTCTTTGAGTGCAGGAGGGAAAACCTTAACATCCTTTGCCGTGTTAACACTTATTGAATAATTTATATAGTCGCCCACTTCATACTGCTGACGGTCCACTCCTGCCCTTGCAGTAATTTCCTGCGCATGCAGATAAGTGCCCATGAGAATAAGCATCAGGGCCGTAATAGTTATTTTAATTCTTACCATCTTCTCTCGCGCAATCTGAAAAATTCAACCAAAGGTTTCATGTAGGATTTATCTGTCTGGACTTCAATTGAATCCAGGCGGTTTTTAAGGAATAGCGACTTTCTTTCCTCCATAGCCCTGCGTCTTGAGGTTGTGAACCACTTCTGCAGATCCTTAGAGCTCGTATCAATATATCGTTCCTCACCGGTTTCAGAATCCCTGAACTTTACAAGCCCTATTCCGGGAAGAGTCTTTTCCCGTTCATCTGTAAGAACAATTCCAACCAGGTCGTGCCTGCGCCCTACAATTCTGAGTATTTTCTCATAGCCTGAATCAAAGAAGTCGGAGATCAGGAATGCGATGCTCCTTTTCTTGATGGTGCTGTTCATGAATTCCAGGGCTTTCTTAAGATCTGTTTCCTTGCCTTCGGGTTCAAAGGAAAGGAGTTCACGTATGATTCTGAGGACGTGCTTGCGCCCTTTTCTTGGAGGCACAAACTTTTCTATTCTGTCGGAAAATAAAATGAGCCCCACCTTGTCGTTATTCTTCATGGCAGAAAAAGCCAGTATTGCACTCAGCTCGGCTGCAATCTGCTGCTTTGTTTTCTCGAGGCTTCCGAATGCGAGCGATCCGCTTAAGTCCACCAGCAGCATTACCGTAAGCTCGCGTTCCTCCTCGAATACCTTTATAAAAGGATGCCCGAACCGGGCCGTAACGTTCCAGTCCAGGTTTCTTACGTCATCGCCGTACTGGTACTCCCTCACCTCCGAGAATTCCATTCCGCGTCCCTTGAAGACCGAATGGTACTCTCCCGAGAAGACCTGGTTTACTACTCCGCGGGTCCTTATTTCAATCTGGCGTACCTGTTTTAATATTTCTTTTGTCAGCATAAACTTCTTTTATGGATGTATCAGGCTAAACTTCAAATAAATTTCTTTGCTGTGATATCGGTTAAAAACGATTTATCATGGCACTTCAATTTTATTGAGTATCTCCTGTATAACGTGTTCAGTTGTAATCTCCTCGGCCTCGGCCTCATAGGTTACGGCAATGCGGTGGCGCAGAACATCCATGCAGATTGCCCGGACGTCCTCAGGAATAACATAGCCGCGCCGTCTGATGAATGCCATTGCACGTGCCCCGAGTGCCAGGTTAATGGTAGCTCTAGGTGAAGCTCCGTAGCTGATCAGGTCGGTCAGTCTCTCAAGGCCGTATTCCTTAGGGTTACGTGTTGCAAAAACAATGTCCAGAATGTAGCGGTCTATTTTCTCATCGACATAAATTTCCTGTATGAGCTTTCTTGCCCTTAAGATGTCCTCGGGCGTAATAACAGGCTTAATTTTCCCGTCCTGAGAGTTTTCAACGTTCTGACGCATGATCTTAAGCTCTTCTTCACGCGAGGGGTAGGTAATCTTAACCTTGAGCATGAACCTGTCCACCTGTGCCTCAGGCAAAGGGTAAGTTCCTTCCTGCTCAATCGGGTTCTGTGTTGCAAGCACCAGAAAAGGCTCTTCGAGCTTAAAGGTATCCTCACTTATAGTAACCTGACGCTCCTGCATGGCTTCCAGAAGTGCGCTCTGTACCTTGGCGGGGGCACGGTTAATTTCATCGGCCAGAATGAAGTTTGAGAATATCGGGCCTTTTTTAATGAAAAAGTTGCCGTCTTTCTGATTGTATATCATTGTACCGATCAAATCTGCAGGCAGTAGATCGGGGGTAAACTGAATTCTCTGAAATTTTGCCTTCATCGCCGAGGCAAGGGATTTTATGGCAAGAGTTTTTGCCAGTCCCGGCACGCCTTCCAGGAGAATGTGCCCGTTTGAAAGAAGTCCCACAATTAGGCGTTCAACCATCGGTTTCTGCCCTACAATAACTTTGCCTATTTCGCTGAAAAGCAGGTCAACAAAAGCGCTTTCATTTTTAATTTTCTCATTAAGCTCTGTTATTTCCAATGTTTTCCTCTGTTTTTTCTCAATTGTATGTTAAAATTACATTTTTTACATTATTAAGGCTGAATAGGTTTCCACCCTTCAAAATTTTCTTATGTTTTTGTGAGCGTACTATTAATCAGCTTACCTTTAGAACGGCAAATTTCAGATATGAGGTTTCCTCCATTGCCGGAAGCCTGGGGTGGTCCATGGATGCCCCGCTGAAATGAATGAGCTGCACCTGCCGCCCTGCTTTCTGTGCTGCCAGACTGACAATCTGCAGAAAACTGTCACGGTTAAGGTGATAAGAGCAGGATGAGGTAACTAAGAATCCTCCGTCTTCAACAAGCCCAAGTGCCATACGGTTTAGCTTTTCATACCCCTTCTGCGCCATTGGAAGGCTTTTCTTATTCTTTGCAAATGCCGGGGGATCTATCATCACGACGCCGAAGGTCCTTTTTTCATTCTGCATGGCCGTAAATGTATCGAAAACATCTCCGGTTATAAATTCTGCCGGCTGCTGGAGGTTATTCAGCTGGAAATTCCCCCTTGCAGTCTCAATTTCAGGCTTTGAGCTGTCGAGGAATGTAATTTTCCCTGCCCCGGCTTTTGCGGCATGCAGGCCGAAGCCGCCGGAATTGCAGAATGCATCAATTACAGTTCTCCCTTCGGTAATCTTTTCAATAAAAGTTCTGTTATCAGCCTGATCAAAGTAAAAACCGGTCTTGTGCCCACCGAAGTCTATCCTGTAGCTGACACGGCCGTCACTGATGACTTCAGACTTGCGGCTGCCCAGGTATACTGTATCCTCTTCAGGCAATCCCTCCAGGCGCCTGAAATACTCCTCATTCTTTGTAAAAATATTTTCTGCCTTGAGATCCTCTTTCAGAACAGAAACAATTTTATCAATATTTTTCTGCATTCCGAATGAATAGACCTGAAGTACAAAAGTATTATTGTACTTATCGATAATGAGTCCCGGCATAAAGTCGCTTTCACTGAATATGAGCCTGAAGGAATCCCGTTTCGGATAAAGATTTTTCCTTAACTCATATGCCTTAAGTATTCTTTCCTTAAAAAAAGCCTCCGTGTCAGCTATACTAAAGCGGCTTAAGAGTCTTATTGATATAAGGGAATTCTTATTATAAAATCCTGTACCCAAAAAGTTATTCCTGGAATCTAAAAGCTCCACCAGGTCGCCGTTCTGTGCCTCGCCTTCAAGTTTTGCAACTTCATTGCTGAAGACCCAGAGGTGCCCGTGTCTGAGGCGATGTTCCTCATTTTTCCTGAGATATACCTGTGCCAATATTAAAATCCTTTATTTTAAAATAGAAATTTAACACAAATAGCATTAAGAATTAAGACAAAAAGTAAACGGCCCGGGTGATTTATTTCTGAAGGGAAAAAAGCAGAAGAACTCTTTTGGGGCGGGCAGAGAGAAAGAGACCCGCTCCCAAAAGATGATAAAGCAGAAACTATACGTTTTCCAGAACTATTTGCAGCTTCCTGGCTATCTCGGCGGCAACTCCCGCAAGCAAATCATTCTTTACTGCCTGCATGGATACTCTTGGATTTATTGATGAGATCTCAGTTTTCCCGTCATTAGTCTCCTGTACAATGATGTTGCACGGCAGCATTGTGCCTATCTTATCTTCTGCCTGGAGTGCCTTGTATGCAAAAGGCGGATTGCAGGCCCCTAGTATCTTATATTTCCTGAAATTCACATCCAGCTTTTTCTTAAGTGTATCCCTGACATCAATTTCTGTCAGAACCCCGAACCCTTCCTTTTTGAGCTCTTCGGTAACCCTGCTTATGGCCTCCTCAAAAGGCATATTGACAACTCTGGTATTGTAATAATCCATTTTTCCCTCCATCTTATTTGTTTAATTTATGATGCAGGAAACTCTTTATGGATACAGGTTCTTTTCCTTAAGCCTTCCTGTTTTTCACGGCCTTAAAGAGAACCGAGTAATCCATATCGGAAAGACCCATGTCTGCTGTCTTTTTTAATATTTCCTGCACAGCCTCAAGCACAACTGTATCAAGCCCCAGTTTCTTTGCCTCACCAATGGTAAGTCCAACATCTTTCATAAGATGCTTTGCCGGAAAATTAACATTTGAAAAATCGTCCTTCAGTATGTTGCTCAGCTTTGCGTCAAAAGTCCTGGCATAAAGAGCGCTGTTTCTGAGGACGTTCATAAAAAGTTCGGTGTCTATCCCTTCATTCATTATCATGCCGAGACTTAAAGAAAAAGCAGCGCTTAAGGATGCAATCAGCTGATTTAAGGCAAGCTTCATGGCCGAGGCTTTGCCGACCTCACCTATGTAAAGCGGGGCCGGGCCCAGGGCTTCCAGCACCGGGCGCCACCTGTCGTAAATGTCCTTATTGCCTCCCACCATTATGATCAGTTTGCCCTCTGTTGCCTGCGGAATTGAGCCCAGAACAGGGGCTTCAATATAATCACCGCCGGCAGCAAAAATTTTTCTTGCAACAGCCCTGCTTTCATCCGGGGAAATAGTGCTCATCTGGATAATGGTCTGCCCTGCGAACTTTTCCCCTTCATCATTGGAAAACAACATTTCGTTTACTGCTGCAGCATCCGATAGCATCAGTATAACCGCTTCGCCCAGATGCCTGGCTTCGTGGGTCGTTACTGCCACCTTTGCTCCCTTCTGCTTCAGGGCAACGGTCTTCTCCAGCGTCCTGTTGTAAACATAAAGCTCATGCCCGGCCTTTAGCAGCCTTTCAGACATCGGGCTTCCCATGAGCCCTGTTCCGATAAATGAGATCTGCATCTCTTACTTGCTCCTTATATAAGAAACTTTTTAATTCAGTCTTATGGTCTATTTTATATCATAAGTATCTTTTGACACTTAATCAACGAAAGCTTTGGTGGACCTGAAAATTTAAGCAATATGCCAAAAGGCAGGTTAAGGTGCCTCATTAAATAAAAAAGCCCCGCGGCCTTAAGAAGCCCGGGGCTTAATGAAACTTGATGTAAAATACTCTTTCTCTAAAATAACCTTGACAAGTGACCTTCCGGGGCTACTTGCCGCCATTGATCAGATGGACCATATCGAGCTCAATATCCTCTTCACAGAAAAACGGTTCCCCGTAATCCTTTCCGATCTTAAAGCCGTAGAGTTTGGCTCTGGATTCAACAAACTTCATGAAGTTGGGCTGGCTTATAAAAGTTTCCGGCTCAACGCTCCTGGGGTTAAAGAACTGTGTTGTATAGGCCTTAACTGCATTCATTTTATCTTCGAATGTATCGCTGATGTCGACGATAAAAGATGGATTAAAGGCGTAAGTCTGCATGTAATAATACAGTTTCTTTGGCCTGTAATGATCCTGCTTTTTCTCCTTATCGAAAGTCTTGATCTTCTCGAGACCCGCGCTGAACATGGCCCTTTTAACAACAGCGCTTGTATCGATGTGGTCGGGATGGCGGTCGTTAAAGTAAGGGGCAAAAATGATCTTCGGCCTGTACTTTCTTATGCACATAATAACTTTTGTAACATTTTCCTTAGAGACCTCAATACCGCCGTCGGGGATGTGCAGGTTTTCACGGATTGCCAGTTTAAGGCTGATTGCCGACTGAAAAGCCTCTTTCTGCCTTGTTTCAGCTGAACCGCGTGTGCCTAATTCGCCCTTCGTGAAGTCGATAACACCAACCTTGAGGTCACTTTTAGTAAATTTGGCGATTGTGCCGCCCATCGACAACTCGGCGTCGTCAGGATGAGCTGCAAAGACGAGTACATCTAAGTTCATATGCATGGGGTTTTCATGGTTGTTTTTGGTTAGAAACAACATAAGAAAAATATTTAATTAAGTCATCAACAGATTTTTAAAAAATATTTATAGACTTGAATTTTTTTTGTAAATTTATAACCAACCTTTTATCCTTTTTCCATTTCGGCTATAATTAATTCTCTATTCATTGTATTTTTAAATAGCTATATTTGGAACAATTTATAATTATTAAACAATTTTTGAGCGCCTATGTATAAGATCAGACAAGCCGAATTTCTTGCCCCAAACATCAAGAAATTCGTCATCGAAGCACCTAAGATCGCACAGAAGAGGAAAGCCGGACAATTTGTTATAATCAGAATTAAGGAAGGCGGCGAAAGAGTTCCTCTTACCATTGCCGATTCAGACACAACCCAGGGTACAATTACCATCATTGTGCAGGGAATCGGAAAAACGACCAGGGAATTAAACTCCTTACAGGCCGGCCAGAGCATTCAGGATGTGGTAGGTCCCCTGGGCAAGCCTTCACATATCGAAAACTTCGGCACTGCAGTCTCCATCGGCGGAGGCGTCGGCACTGCAATTGCCTACCCTACGGCTGTTGCCTTGAAACAGGCAGGAAATCACACCATCTCTATCATAGGCGGACGCTCGAAGGAATTTGTAATTCTTGAAGATGAAATGCGCAAGGTCTGCGATGAGGTCTATCCCACAACCGACGACGGAAGCTACGGATACCACGGCTTTGTAACACAGAAGTTAAAGGAACTCATCGATTCAGGCAGAAAAATCGATTTTGTGCTGGCAATTGGGCCCATCCCGATGATGAGAGCCATTGCCGAGACCACCCGCCCTTACGGAATACATACCATGGTCAGCCTAAACCCCATTATGGTCGACGGCACGGGAATGTGCGGCGGCTGCAGGGCTACGGTCGACAATAAAACTGTCTTTGTATGCGTCGACGGCCCTGAATTCGACGCCCATAAGGTCGATTTCGATCTTCTTATGCAGAGAAACAAGTCCTACCTGGGCGACGAAAAGGAAGCCCTGGAAAAACTTACACTCGAGGAGGAATCGACACACAAGAAGGATCATGAATGTAATTACGACAAGATGTTTTTTGCCAAAACATCCAGTGAAAACCTAAACGTTTAAAAAGCGAGCGGAGACAAAGTAAATGGAAGAAATTTCAAAAAAAGACAGAATGAAGATCCCACGCCAGAAAATGCCGGAACAGTCCGGTACGCAGAGGATCACAAATTTCGAGGAAGTCAATTTAGGTTTTACCGAGGAATTGGCAAGAATGGAAGCCTTGAGATGCATCGAATGCCCGAAACCCACCTGCACACAGGGATGCCCGGTTGGAGTGAATATCCGCGACTTCATTTCACTTGTGGCAAAGGGGGACTATCTTGCAGCAGCTGCCAAAATTAAGGAAGACAATGCTCTGCCTGCTGTCTGCGGCAGAGTCTGCCCGCAGGAGGAACAATGCGAAGCCCGCTGCGTTGTGGGAAAGAAAAATGAACCTGTAGGAATTGGGCGCCTGGAGAGATTTGTGGCCGATTTTGAACGTGAACACGTAGGAATACGCCCCCCGAATATTAAACCCAAAACCGGCAAAAAAATAGGCATTATAGGTAGCGGCCCGGCAGGCCTCAGCTGCGCAGGAGACCTCATTCAGATGGGACACGATGTAACGGTCTTTGAAGCCCTTCATGAGCTTGGCGGCGTTTTAGTCTATGGAATCCCGCAATTCAGGCTCCCCAAGGAGATCGTCAAGGCTGAAGTGGAAGGACTCCGTAAGCTTGGCGTCGATTTCCAGACAAACGCCGTAATAGGCTTTACCGACACCATTGACGAACTCCTAGAAAACGGATACGACGCAATTTTTATTGCCGTAGGCGCCGGTCTTCCCTACTTCCTTAATATACCGGGTGAAAACCTGAACGGAGTCTATTCTTCAAATGAGTTCTTAACACGCGTTAATCTTATGAAAGCATACCGCTTCCCTGAATACGACACGCCTGTTTTCAACTGCAGGGATAAAAATGTTGCTGTCTTCGGCGGCGGCAATACTGCCATGGATGCAGTAAGAACTGCCAAGAGGCTTGGGGCTAAAAACGCTTATATCATTTACAGAAGAAGCGAAGTGGAGCTGCCTGCAAGAAAAGAGGAAGTCCACCACGCTCAGGAAGAAGGAATTGAATTCCTGTTCCTTGAAAACCCCTTAGAGTTTATTGGCGAACAGGGCTGGCTTAAGAAGGTGAACCTCCAGAAGATGGAACTCGGAGAGCCTGATCAGTCAGGCCGAAGAAGACCAGTCCCCGTTCAGGGCTCGGAACACTTCATGGATATCGACATGGCAATTATTGCAATCGGTAACGGAAGTAACCCGATTATACAGAAGACCACTCCCGACCTTGAATTCAACAAAAGAGGAAACATTGTAGTCGATGAATCCTCAATGAAAACTTCAAAGAAAGGTGTCTTTGCCGGCGGCGACATAGTCTCGGGCGGTGCCACGGTTATTCTTGCCATGGGCGCCGGCAGGAAAGCTGCAGCTGCAATAAATGAATATCTTTCCGGATCTGAAAGCTAAAGCCTATACGTACATTACTTATTTTAAGCGGGCCAGAGATTAAAACTGCCGCCCGCTTTCTTTTTTAACCTCACAATATTTCTTCCATACACTTAAAAGCCTATAAACTTTTTTCAGAATTCTTTATATTGCCTTTTTATTATTAGCCATAAAAGTAAATCTATGAAGCCTGAATACGAAGCCGTCATTGGACTTGAGGTCCATGCCCAGCTGCTTACAGATACAAAAATTTTCTGCGGATGTTCTGCAAAATTTGGTAATCCGCCAAATACAAATGTATGCCCTATATGCCTTGGGCACCCGGGAGTGCTCCCCGTGCTGAATAAAAAAGTTGCGGAATTTGCAGTCTTAATGGGACTTGCCACTAACTGCAGAATCAACCTTAATTCGGTCTTTGCCCGGAAAAATTATTTCTATCCCGATCTTCCGAAGGGCTATCAGATCTCGCAGTTTGAAGCGCCCATTTGCGAAGGCGGCTTTGTGGAAATTGAACTTAAAGACGGCACAAAAAGAAACATAGGCTTAACCCGCATCCATATGGAGGAAGACGCAGGAAAGTCTATTCACGACCAGGCCGACGAGACGCTTGTTGACGTAAACCGCTGCGGCGTGCCTCTAATTGAAATTGTAAGTGAACCCGAAATGCATACGCCTGAAGAGGCCTATGAATACCTCTCCCGCATAAGGCAGACGGTGCAGTATCTTGGCATCTGCGACGGCAATATGGAAGAAGGCTCCTTAAGGTGCGACGCAAACGTATCCATCAGACTTAAAGGTGAAACCAGACTCGGCACAAAAACCGAAGTAAAAAATATGAACTCCTTCAGGAACGTCGAAAAGGCTCTCATCTATGAAATTGACCGCCAGATTGAAATCCTTGAAGACGGCGGCAGGATCGTTCAGGAGACACTCCTCTGGGATGCCGATAATGGCGTAGCTGTTTCAATGAGAAGCAAGGAAGAGGCACATGACTACCGCTACTTCCCCGAACCCGACCTTATGCCTGTTCACATTAGCCAGGAGTGGTTTGAGGAAATTAAGTCAGGGCTTCCGGAGCTTCCGAAGGAAAGAAAAATGAGGTTCATCCGGGAGTACAGCCTCCCCTCATACGATGCCGGAGTACTGACTTCTTCGCGTGAGCTGGCAGACTACTACGAGAAAACCGTTTCCGTTACTAAGGATTATAAGTCCGCCAGCAACTGGATAATGGGTGAGGTGCTGAAAATATTAAACGAAACAAAAACCCCAATCCAGAACTTTCCCGTTCAGCCTGAAAACCTGGGCAGACTGATTAACCTTATAGGCGATAACACAGTAAGCGGTAAAATTGCCAAGGATGTCTTCCAGATCATGCTGAGTGAGGCTAAGGAGCCGGGAGAAATCATAAAGGAACGCAACCTCGTTCAGATAACCGACACTTCGGAGCTTGAAGGTGTAATTGACAGGGTAATTGAAGGTAATCCAAAAGACGTTAAAGAGTTTCTTTCTGGAAAAGAAAAGGTGATAGGATTCTTCGTTGGGCAGATTATGAAGGAAACAAAGGGCAAAGCCAACCCGAAAGCAGTAAATGAAATTCTAAGAGATAAATTAAACGCTTTAAAGTAAAAAAACCCGCCTCAAAGGCGGGTTTTTATATTTCAAATATCTCAGATTATAGCGGGAACTTTACAGTTGTAAGGACCTGGAATGTAAGAATCTTTGCTTCAGTATCCTCGATAAAATTTGAAAGGCCATATCCGAAAGAAAACTGCGGTGCCAGGTAAACGCCACCCAAGTTAATGTCAACGCCTGAACCTAACTTCATTTCGAAACGTGTTGTGGTATTTCTGATTGTTCCGGTATGCTTTTTTGTCCCGTCATTGAATGTTACGTTAGCTGATGAAGTAAGTCTGTCTTCATAGGAAGACTGAACCGGGAAACCGAGCGAAGGACCAACAAAGAAGAAAAAGCTGCTGTTTGGAACGCTCAACTTGAATAACGGCTCGATCATAAAATAAGCCATGCTGTAGCCCAGAGTTTCAGTATACGGTGTATTGTCTACAGTCTTATCCACAGAATAAGAACTGTACCTGTTGTCATAGAACTGCATGTTTGCCATCAAGCCAACGACCGGTGTAAAGCTCATATCTACCTGAGCGCCTATGACGGCACCAAAACCGTTTGTGGTTTCCGAAACATCACTGCCTGTCATAATGTTAAAATTCATACCGACCTGGGGACCCAGTCTCAGGCGGAACTGTGCCTGGCTGTTATTTGAAGACAATGTAATAAGCAGTACAGATATAGCAAGAACTGTGAGCACTTTTTTCATACGAACTCCCTTTCTGATTTATTGTGTTAAAAAAACAAATGGGGCGCCCAAAAAAGGGAAAATTCCCTCCCCTAGCGCCCCAAAATAAACACAAAAAGTATTATTTTCAATTAGCCGGGTCAAAAACCAAAAATTATTTTTTCTTCAGGTTTTCGTTCACAAAATCCCAGTTAATGAGATGATCTATGAATGTCGTCAGGTAGTCGGGCCTCCTGTTCTGGTAATCCAGATAGTAGGCATGCTCCCAGACGTCCACGGTCAATAGCGGAGTCTCCCCGTGAGCAATCGGTGTATCGGCATTCGGGGTTTTTATAACCTGAAGCTTCCCGTCTTTTAAGATGAGCCATGCCCAGCCCGAACCGAACTGTGTGGCTCCGGCGTTCTTAAATTCATCAACAAATTTCTGATAGCCCCCGAAATCCTTTTCAATCATTCCGGCAATCTCCCCTGTGGGCTTACCCCCGCCGTTCGGCTTCATTGAGTTCCACAGGAAGGTGTGATTCCATACCTGAGCGGCATTGTTAAAAAGACCCGTTTTTGACTGATCGCCGTATGTTTTCTTTATTATGGTTTCAAGATCGGCATTCTGAAGGTCTGAGCCTT
>DATAKL010000009.1:0-71270 GCA_036261625.1 Ignavibacteriales bacterium
CCCCCGGAGCCCCGACAAGGGGCGATTTGTATTTAAACGGGATGAACAAGTCGCCCCTCATCGGGGCTCTGAAATTGTGGGGGGATCCGTATCCCAGGGGTTCAGTCGCCCGCCTCAGGCGGGCTTCCTCACCCCGGGCTAAAGACAATGCGCCCCTTATCGGGGCTTAATGACTGCGCTATTCCAGATGCTCTGTTTTCACGAAGTTTTATGAATCGTTAAGTTGACGCATGAAGCCTCTGGCGGGCGATTGAACCCCGGGACCAAGGAATCCCCAAAATCCAAAGCGCCGCGGTCAGCCGCGCCATGTTTTTGATAGGGCCAATTCATTATGGAAATTCCAACACGCCATAAATGATAATCTGATTTCATTAAAATCCCCCCGTATGCATGGGAATATGTCGCGGCTGCCGCGGCTCCGAAATTTTTGGGGATCCGTAACCCCGGGTTCCGGCACCCGCCAGAGGCGGGTTTGTCACCCGGGGCTATCAACACTATGCCGCTGACCGCGGCATTTGAATACAACAGATTTGTACATTTTAAATTGACACATAAATTCGGCGCCTTCTAAACAAATCCCACCTGTGCCCAGATTGCTCTTGCTAAAATTTTGCAATATTTGTACTTTGAACCTTCTGTTTTGCTAATGAATTTTATTCTGAAAAATAATTTCCCGGCGGAAAAACTTATGAGGTTTTTCAAAAGAATAAACAGGTATCTGACATTTGTATTGGTTCTTTGGACCATATCGGTAAGTTTTATTCTGGCTTCTTTAATCAACCATCCGCGATTAAAATTTGTGGTCAAAGAGGATCTGCCTGATTATCTTTTTACCGTGGATACAGAAATAAATGGCAATCTTTATCCTTATCTTGTGTCTGTTTCATATGATGAATTCTGGGGTTTTGGCGGCGTTACTTACAAACTGGAAACAATTGATGAAAATACTATAAAACTTGTTTTCCCTTATTCAGGACATGAACATAAAGAAATCCAGCATTCTGTCGAAGCAACAATATTCTTAAGGAGGCAATCTGATAATAAATATAAAAGCTTCTTTATTCTGAGACAATCTTTTGGAGATATTGTCCCAAATCCAATTAATTATTACACAAATGTATCAGTCAGTTCATTCAACCATTTTATGCCAAATAAAGAATATGTTGTAAGACGAAAATACAATAAACTTAATGTAAAAAAGGTTGTTATTGACACACAGAAGGGATTTAGAAGTTTAAGTTTTTTTGGCGAGATCAAACTTGTGTTTGATTAAGATCCGGCAGATAATTTTATCCCGAAATGTTTGTTCAGCAAATCATAGTATTCTGCGTTGTCTGTTAATAAACGTTCCTGCTTATTTTCTCCTTCTGTAATAATTAAACGTTTGTCGCTTATTGTTATTCTGCCTTCCGGTGTGGCGAGGGAACAGATGGTGTGCTGCGTAAAATGCGATTTTGGAGATGTCTGATTATATTGGCACATCTCAGAAAAGTCTTCATACCCGTGGGGTTCCAGCGTAAAATGGTATTGTTTTTTCCAATCATCGTCTCTATCACGCTGATTCAAGATAAAATATTTATCTTCCTGATCAATACGGAATGTGCGGTTTCCCTGTTTCTGTTCTATTCCTTCCTTTAGAAGAATGGGGTCCAGGAACAGGTCGCCAAATCCCACATCGGCAAGATAATCTTCTCCCAATTTTACAAGAAGCGCCATGTGGTCGAAGTCGGGACCGAAGCCGCCATCCCGCTTTGCCACAGCAGCCGAGAGCATCGATACATTAAAGCCCAGCTCCCGGAGCAAAGAAGCGAACAGGCCATTTAATTCATAGCAGAAGCCGCCGCGTTTTCTTAAAATGATCTTTTGAAAGAGATCTTTATCAGTCAGAATCACGGGCTCTTTCATTCCGATACTCAGGTTTTCAAATGGAATAGACGTCATATGTGCCCTGTGCAGCGCTTTCAGTGTCGCGGCATCTGCCTTCAGGGGCCCCTTGTAATTTATTCTATTTAGATAAGCGTTTATATCCATACGAATTTTATGCATGTTAAAAAATAAAAATTAAACATGCGGGTTGGATGATGCAATGAAATTATTTATCGGGTTTCTTTTTTATATGCCGCCCCTGACCGGGGCTGGGGATGCGTGGGGTGGGGATCATTAACCCGGGGTTTAGTCGTCCGCCTAAGAGTCGGACTCCAGCACCCCGGGCTACAAATGTCTCGCCCGACTCAGTCGGGCTTAGTGATTGCGTAATTCTAAATTCTCAGCTTTCATTAGCTATCTAATATCAAGAGACCTAAGTAATTACAGCTTCCAGCCAAAGACTAGGTTTAATTTAATAAGCCAGTTGACTTCGGTATTGTTAGTGGTAATATCTCCTACGTAACCATCCCAGCTGTAGCCGATTACTTTACCTCCGGCATATTGGAACAGCAGCTCAAATCCCGTGAATTTGAACATATTCACTCCGATTCCGGCTGCAGGCATGTAGATTCTTGCTCTTGAGTCTCCGCTGTAGATTCCGCCATTGCCCCCGTCATTTACGTGCAGCGCAAGGCCGCCTGTTGCATAAACGTTTTCATTAAAGAAATATTTTGAGAATATGCCGTATTCAAATCCGATGAAGTTATCCCAGAGAAATTCCCGGCCGAATCTGGCTTCAATAGATACTTTTTCCGTTGGATAAACTGCCAGATTAGTCTGAAATGTTGTAAAGAAAGGAGCCATGAAGAAATCAGCACCGGTGTTCTTTGAAATGCCATGTTCTACTTCTGAATAACTCCGATGCATCCCCAAAGATTCGAACCTGAATCCAAGCTCTACCGCCTGCGGTTTAATTGTGGTACTAAGCAGAACCAGAAGCAGAACTAAGGTAATCTTATACATGGTCATTACTCCAATATTTTGATTCCCGAAAGTTAAATTTATGCCGGATCAATTAATGTTCTTTCAGTCGTGTGTCGCTGTGTATCCTGCCGTCGAGTATGTGGATTATCCTTTGCGTGCGCTCTGCAAAAGTCTCATCGTGCGTTACTACTACAATTGTCTGCTTGTGCTTTTCGTTTAACTCTTTAAATAGATCAAATACCATAGCTGAATTCTTTGAATCCAGGTTTCCTGTAGGCTCATCTGTTAGAAGGACAACCGGATCATTTGCAAGCGCGCGTGCTATTGCAACCCTCTGCTGCTGACCTCCAGAGAGCTGATTGGGTTTGCTATTGAGTTTATCCGAAAGCCCAACGTCGCTTAAAAGCTCCGTGGCTTTTTTTCTTGCCTGTGAAACCGAATATTTTCCGCGCGCCACCATCGGCATCATTACATTCTCAAGCGCTGAGAATTCAGGAAGAAGGAAATGAAACTGATAGACAAAGCCCAGCTTTTCATTTCTTACCTCCGATAATTCATCTTCACTCATGGAAGATATCTCGAGATTATCCAGAAATACTTTTCCCGAGGTCGGCCTGTCCAAGCCTCCCATAAGGTAAAGCATTGTGGTTTTACCGGATCCCGAGGGGCCAGTAATTGCGGTAAATTCACCCTTTTCAATTTCAAATGACAGATCGGGAAGAATTGTAGTATCCACCTCAGAGCCATTGGACTTTGAAACGAGTGTTCTTGAAACGTGTTCAAAACGGATTATTACGTCAGACATTTTTTATCTTTCCCCTCTCAGGATTTCTACCGGGTTTACACGGGCTGCCCCGCGGGCGGGACCTATGGATGCAATAAGGCTTACTACAAATGCAAAAAGGGATGCAAGCACAAAGTACCACGGGCTTTTTCCCATCTGAAGACGGTCGCTCCGCATAGATGTATTCGACTCGGACGGGGTAACCTGTATGGAACCCATGATGAAAATAAGCACGTATCCCAACAGGCACCCAATGGCTGCGCCTATTAAGGCAACCAATATCCCCTGGAGTAAATAGATTACTGTGATTTCTTTTTTCTTGTATCCGATCGATTTTAATATCGCTATATCCCTGTATTTCTCCAAAACATTTGTAATAAGCACGTTCGCCACACCGAAGCCTGCAACAAGTATTACAAAGAATACCAGGAAGTAAACCATCATGGAAATCATTTTGTAAAGCGCTATTACGCTTGACGAGATTTCCTCCCACGTCTTCGACTTGTAGTTTGTCTCTTTTTCTATTGTGCGAGCTGCCTGTGCGTCGCGCTTTAAGTCCTTTACCCTTAAGTATATCTGGCTTACTTCATCGGGGCGGTAGCCTGCAATGTTCTGCGCTACCCTCAGGTTTACGTAAGCATTATTGTCAATGTCGTTTATTCCGGTTGAATAAATTCCCACTACTCTCACATCAAAAGTTTTCCCAAGGTTTGACACAAGCTGCAGCTTGTCGCCAAGTCGTAAACCGAAGTCTTTGGCCGAGGTGGTTCCGAGCATTAGTCCGTCAGGCGTCCTTTCAAGCTCCGTGAACCTTCCCTCAGTCATGTTCTGGCTGAACTTTACAATTTCATCCTGGGGACCGGGATCGATGCCGAAAACTTCGAGGGGCTGTGAAATTGTGCCGAACTTTGCAATTACCGTAACATTCACCACGGGAGATGTAACGCTAACATTAGGATCCGACTTAATCAGATTCTCAACCCTCTTGTAATTTTTTATTATCTCCTCATCCTGCCGTTCGACATTCTTGATGAGGTTTATTGTCTCGCCTTTCTTCGCCTGATAAATCGTATCGCTTACAATGGAAGTCACCTTTTCACCCGATACCACAACGTGCGGCGCAATGTTTACAATCTTATCTATAAAGCTGCTTAAAAGTCCGTCCATCAAGGATACAGCTGATATAAGCACCATAACGCCCACACCAATGCCTGAAATAGTTAAGATCGTCTGGCGCTTTCTCGAAGTAAGCTGCCTGAGAGCAATATTCAATATTTGATAATTTATTTTCAAATACTTTTTAATTTTTCATTTTTAATTTTTAATTGATTTCTCAGGCCCTCAGTATCTCCACCGGCTTCAGGTTTGCCGCGCGCCTCGATGGAATGTAGCTCGAAAGGGCGCTTACGATAATTGAAAACAGCGCCACAATTATGTACGATGAAAGGGTCTCAACCATCGCTATATGATCGCCTCTTACAACTGCGCTTTCGCCGTATGAAATGGGAAGTGAGGCGATAAAGTTTGTAAGGAAGTGCCCTGCAGTCATTCCGATTACGGCTCCCGCAATTCCAAATATCATCCCTTCAGAAAGAAAAATGAGCTTTATCTCATTTCTGTCGACTCCCATGGACTTCATTATTGCAATGTCTTTCTGCTTCTGAAGCACTATTGTTATAAGCACGTTTGCAATACCGAAGCCCGCAACAAGAAAAACAAAGATGACAAGGAAAAGCGTTATGTTGTTATTCCGCTTAAAAAGCGTAAGCAGATTTAAGTTTGCTTCCTCCCATGTCTCTGCCTTGTAGCCTGTAAGGCTTTCTACACGGCGGGCAACGTCGTTTACAGCGTCAAGAGAAGTTGTATGCATTCCGATACCGGAGACCACATTGTCGCTGAAGCCGTTTATCGTCTGCGCAAGCTTAAGATTAACGTATGCGAAATTGTCATCCGTTGCGCTGAAGCCGCTTGTAAAAATTCCAACTATCCTTAGACGATAAATCTCGCTGTTTTCTCCGGCCAACTGGATCTGATCGTGGTACTTTGCCTTAAGCTTCTTTGCCATGCCGGAACCAAGAATGATACCGTTTTTTGTATAATTAAGCTCGTTTAAGCTGCCGATTTTCACATTCTTTTCAAGACTTGCAATCCCTCGCTCCCTTTCAGGTATAATTCCTTTTATAATTGCCGTCCTGTAGAGCGTTCTTTCCCTTAAGACGCCGCGGGTTTCAACAAAAGGGGAGACAGCATCAATTTCAGGGATTGCATCCATGACTGAAATTACTTCGCGGTAAGATTTTACTTCTTTTTTCTCATCGGGGATTATACGGCTTGCAATGTAAAACTCGTCACTTTGTCCGGGTGAGGATTTTAAGAGGAGGTGTTCTTTACCTTCAAGTTTCTCGCCTTTAACTGTTACAAGAGGGGAGATCTCAATTATCTTGCTTTGAATGTCACTGATTATCCCCTGAGTAAGCGCAAACGTTATGATCATTACCATTGCGCCTGTTGCAACGCCGGTTACAACCAGTATGGTCTGCTTTTTCTTTGCCTCAAGGTGCCTTAAGGCAATTGAGAGAATAAAGCGCAGCTTCGGGATAACTGTAAGTTTTGAAGCCATTTTAGTTTACGTCGACCTTCATATTATCGGTGTAGCTTCCTTTGGGCTCATCCACAATCTTCGCCCCTTCCGAAAGGCCGGTTCCCGAGACATCGGCAAACTTCCCGTCTAAAGTCCCACCGTTAAGCTGGACTTTCTTCAGGCGCTCACCTTCAACCTTAAAGACGTAGCGGTTCCGGTTTTCCTCAAGCACAGCCGTCCGGGGAAGAAGAAGAGCGTTTTCCTTTTCACCAGCTTTAATATTAATTGTAGCTGTCATGCCGAGATTAAGCTTTTCAGGCGAAGTTTTAAGCTTAATATAAACCCTGGATGTTTTTGTAGCCTCATCTGTTCTGGGCACAATCCTCTGTAGAACTCCTTCAAATCTCTCATCCGGATAGGCGTCGAAGGCTACTACTGCAGGCATACCCTTGTTTATCTTGCCAAGATCCTGCTCATCAACTTCCCCCTGAACGAGTATTGAATTAGGAGCCAAGATTTCAAAACATTCGGCGTTCGGAGTAAGATTGTCGCCAAGGTTTACCTTTACGTTAACAAGCACGCCTGAAAATGGCGCTATAACTTCTGTTTTTGTGAGGTTCTGCCTTGCAATATCGAGCGCCACCTTTTTCTGATCGAGGCTTACTTTTGCCAGTTCATAGCTTTGTCTTGCATCTTCAAGCTCTTTTTTTGTGATGCTGTTTGATTTGTACAGGCTTTCTTTTCTTCCAAGATCCCGTTCTTTGGCCGAGAGGTCAATCTCTGCCGTCTTGATCTGGCTTTCGGCATCCCTAAGCCTCAGCTCCTGATCACTTCTGTCTGTACGGAGCAGAACGGTTCCTTTTTTTACTGTCATCCCCTCTTTTCCGATTATATACTTTACTATTCCGCCCGACTCCGAGCGCAGCGCGGCAACAGAATCGGCCGTTACAGTTCCAGTAGCATAAATTAAGGTTACAAGATTGCCCTTTGTAACCTCTACGGTCTTTACCTTTTCATGATTAAAAAAAGCTTTGTAAATGCCATAAATTACAGCGATAAGCACGAGGGAAACTATGATGATATACTTTCTTTTCATTTATTTACCTGAATTAGTATTCCTGAAGGAAAAGCCGGCCGAAGAAGTAACCGCTTTTGATGAAGTTTAATTTAATGAATGGGCTCTTTATATTCAAATCCCGTTAAAACTCCTTCTTTTGACTTATAATTTAAGGAGATTTTTTTATAAAAAATGTTCTGTGACTTTTTCTTTCAAAGTGCTTACCTTTGGGAAAACTGCTTTCATTTTTATTCAATATCATCGGGAAATAATTTTCATGAAAAAACTTATTCTTTTTCTCTTAGCCTTTTCTTTTACGGGGCTTTTTGCACAGGAGACCGTTCCCCCCAAAAGGGAATTCAGGGGCGCCTGGGTGGCAACGGTAGCCAATATCGACTGGCCCACAAATAAAAATGCCACCTCAGGAGAACAGATTGCAGAACTGGTTTCCATAATGGACAGGCTGAAGGCCTCGGGCGTTAATGCTGTTATATTCCAGATAAGAACCGAGTGCGACGCCCTCTATCAGTCCAAAATTGAACCCTGGTCGTACTGGCTGACCGGAAAGCAGGGCAAAGCACCCGAGCCATTTTTTGACCCCCTGCAGTTTGCAATCAGTGAAGCCCACGCCAGAGGCATGGAGCTCCACGCCTGGTTTAACCCCTACAGGGCAGTTAAGGGGATAGGCGAATACGAAGCTGCCCCCAATCACGTCTCGGTTCTTCATCCCGACTGGCTTCTGACCTTTAAGGATTACAAGATGCTGGATCCGGGTCTTCCTGAAGTGAAAAATTATGTTCTCTCCATTGTCTCCGACGTCCTCAGGCGCTATGACGTAGACGGAATTCACTTTGACGACTACTTCTACCCCTACGGACCCAAGGTCTCAAACGAGGACTCACTGACCTATGCAAAGTATCACGGCAGCTTTACAAACGTCGACGACTGGAGAAGAAACAACATAAACAGCCTTATGGCAAGCATTTATGATACCATTAAGGTTATTAAGCCCAGGGTAAAGTTCGGTATAAGCCCGTTCGGAATTGTTGAAAATAAGTACGCCGGCACAGATGGTTTCCAGTCCTACAATATTCTTTACTGCGACCCGTTGACATGGATTAAAAATAAGAGTCTGGACTACATGAACCCTCAGCTTTACTGGGAAATAGGCCACGCAAGGGCGGATTACGGAAAGCTTCTTCCCTGGTGGGCTTCTGTAACCAAGGATATGCACCTTTACATCGGACAGTTCTCCAGTCAGATGGCAGCTCCTAAATACAAGGGTAAGAAAACTGAGCTTGAAGACCAGATGAGGTTAAACCGCACAACTCCGAACGTCCAGGGAGAGGTATTCTTCAGCTCTAAGAGCCTGACAGATAACTATTCGGGTTTTGCTGACACCTTGAAGAATAATTTCTATAAGTATCCGGCACTTCCTCCCTTAATGCCATGGAAAGAGACCACGCCCCCTCTATCACCGGAAAACCTTACCGTTAAGGGGGATTCTACGGGAGCAACCTTAGAGTGGACCGCCCCCAAAGCTGCCAGCGACGGAGAGACTGCAAGCTACTACGCCGTCTACCGCTTTACGGATAAGGATGAGATAAACACTGAAGACCCGAGATTTCTCCTTGGTGTAATCTCTTCCAGGAAAACAAAGTATAAGGACCCCGTTAAGCTTTCTGAGGGCGCAAAGTACATATATATAGTTACAGCACTCGACCGCCTGTTTAATGAAAGCGAAAAAAGCTCCACAACCCTGAGCCTTAAGTAATTCTTTTTTAAGAGGCGGAGCACGCAAAAAAGCTCCGCCTCTTAAGACTATCCGAAATTTCATACCAAACCGCTTTCAGCGGTTTCATATTTGTAGAAAAACGGACCCCAAAACAATTCAGCCCGCCAGAGGCGGTCTATATGCCTTTATTTACCTGAAAATATGAAACCACTGACGTGGTTTGGAAGAGGTTTTTGTTCCATATTGCTACAAATAGGTAGCCGCTAAAGCGGATAGAAAGGAATGTCTCTATACTGTAGGGAATCCTCCTAACTGCGTTAGCAGTTACCTATTTGTAGGGACCGTGTAAAAAACCTCCCCGAACAGCGTAGCTGTTCCATCAGACTACAAATAGGTAGCCGCTAAAGCGGATAGAAAAGGAAAAACTTTGTTCTGAATACAAAGGGATTTTTCTAACTGCGTTAGCAGTTACCTATTTGTAGAAACAGGGACCCCAAAATCCATTCTGAACCACGTAGTGGTTCCATAGGCCAATTCATGCAAAATCTTCAACATGAAATTGTTTTTTTATTCCGTTCCTACAAATAGGTAGCCGCTAAAGCGGTTAGGAAGGAATGTCTCTATATTGAAGGGAAATTTCCTAACTGCGTCAGCAGTTACCTATTTGTAGGAGTCAAACCGCCCTTAAATTTCTTTTCCGATTTACGAATTACTGACTGTTAATTTTGCCTAAAAGCTCTTATGTTTGTATCCATTACCAATCAAAAAACATATAAGAAAGCAGTCATAAATGAAGAAACCTGAACTAATGGCTCCGGCAGGCGACTGGACCATGCTCACTACGGCCGTAAATAGCGGGGCAGACGCGGTTTATTTCGGCATTGAAAAGCTGAATATGAGGGCAAAAGCCAGGAATTTTACGCTTGAGGGCCTTCCTGAAATTGTATCCTTCTGCAAAGAGCACGGGGTTAAGACCTATCTTACACTGAACACTATAATTTTTGAAGAGGAAGTCCAGGAGCTTGACGAAATCATCCCCGCGGCAAAAAAAGCGGGCGTGGATATGATAATATGCTGGGATCTGGCCCTTGTCGAGAAGTGCCGGGAGCACGATATGCCCTTCTGCGTATCCACTCAGGCCTCAATTTCCAACTCAGCCTCGGCAAACCTCTTTAAGTCCCTGGGAGCACGCAGGATTGTCATGGCACGCGAGTGCTCCCTGGATGAAATTAAGAAAATCCGGGCAAAAACAGACCTTGAGATAGAAGCTTTCATACACGGAGCAATGTGCGTTGCCGTTAGCGGAAGATGCTTTATGAGCCACCACCTCTTCGGAAAAAGCGCAAACCGCGGCGAATGCATTCAGCCCTGCCGCAGGGAATACGAGGTAAAGGACAATCAAATAGATAAATCGATGCTCCTGGGGGAGGACTACGTAATGTCGCCCAAGGATCTGTGCTCCATTGAATATATAGATTTGTTAATTGAGGCGGGAATAGACTCTTTTAAGATTGAAGGGCGGAAAAGAAGTCCCGAATACGTTGCCAAGACGGTTTCAGTCTACAGAAAGGCAATTGACTTGTACTTTGAGGGGAAGTTAACCGGCGAAATTAAGAAAGATATGCTCCATGAGCTTGAAAAAGTCTATAACAGGGGCTTTTCCTCTGGATTTTATTTCGATGTCCCAAGTTCAGCCGAATATGCCACTATTTACGGGAGCATAGCTACAACTAAAAAGGAATACGTCGGGAAAGTAATAAATTATTACAAAAAGACGGCTATTGCGCACATTAAGCTGGAAACAGGGAATATAACCGTCGGTGAAGACCTTCTTGTAATAGGTCAGACGACAGGCGTTGTGGAGTTAAAACTCCCGAATATGGTAAATAACGAACTTCCTGTAACCGAGGCCCGGAAAGGCGACGAGGTTACATTTGAGTGCAGTGAGGTTATCCGTCCTAAGGACATGGTTTACAAAGTCATTCCGGCACGGCAGCCCATTTAATTTTTCTGTAGGGGCGGGCGGCGCCCGCCCGGAAGGGCAAAAACAATCAAATACAAAATGCCAAGCCGTTCGGGCGAGCGCCGCCCGCCCCTACATTTTTTTGATTTAGCCACGTCAATTCCTTATCTTTGTCTATTGTACAAAAAGTGTTTTTATCAAGTAATCAATATAATACTATGAAGTTAAGCAAAGCTTTTATTCCGACCTTAAAAGAGGTCCCGACTGACGCAATAATTCCAAGCCACATTTTAATGCTCCGTACCGGCATGGTGCGCATGCTTTCAGCTGGAATTTATTCATTTCTGCCATTGGGCTATACAGTGGTTAAGAAGGTTGTTGAAATCATCCGCGAGGAGATGGATGCCATAGGCGGACAGGAATTCCACCTTCCGGCCTTAAACCCGAGGGAAATCTGGGAAGAGACAAACCGCGTTGAGGCCTTCGGCGACACCATGTTCCACATTAAAAACAGGGAATACGTCCTGGCCCCGACACACGAGGAAATAATGACTTACCACGCCAAGGGTGTCGTTAAATCCTATAAGGATATGCCGCAGATCTGGTACCAGATACAGACAAAGTTCAGAAATGAAGCGCGCCCAAAAAGCGGTGTTATAAGAGGCCGTCAGTTCTTAATGAAAGACGCTTATTCATTCGATACTTCATGGGAAAACCTGGACAAGTCCTACGCCCTGCACGACGGGGCCTACAGGAGGATATTCGACCGCTGCGGCCTCAAGTATTTTGTTGTCGGTGCTTCCTCGGGCGCCATGGGAGGCAGCCGCTCGGAAGAATTCATGGTTAAATCGGAGGCAGGTGAAGATACCGTGGCACATTGCGAAATGTGCGGATACGCTGCAAACGTAGAGGTTGCAACCTCTGTTGTAGACGGCGCTCCAAGATCCCAGGAGTCACTTGAAATAAATGAAATCTCAACTCCCAATGTGAAGTCAATTGATGAACTTTGTGAGTTCCTAAAGATAAATGAGACTCAGTGCGCAAAGTCGAGAGTTTATATCCATAACGATCAGCCGGTATTAGTCCTTATGCTTGGAAACGACGAAGTAAATGAGACCAAGCTTGGAAGTGTCCTTCCGGGCACGTTAAGACCGGGGCATCCTGATGAACTGAAAGAAATTACGGGCGCTGAAGCAGGCTCAATTGGTCCTATCGGTTTTAAGGGAAGAATTATTGCAGACCTCCGCTTAAAAGACGCAAATAATCTCTATAGCGGCGCAAACAAAAACGACTATCATATCGGCGGAATTGACATGACCCGTGACGTCCCAAGTGCCGAATACTTCGACTTAAGAACCGTTCAGGCAGGCGAGACCTGTACAAGGTGCGGCGGAACGCTCGACGTATTTAAGGCAATTGAGCTTGGACACATTTTTAAGCTCGGAACAAAGTATTCTGAAGCCATGGGAGCCACTTTCCTGGATGAACAGGGAAAAGTTAACCCGATCATCATGGGCAGCTACGGCATTGGCGTTGAACGCGTTATTGCGTGCTACATCGAACAGCACCACGACGAAAAAGGGATCGTCTGGGATAAGACACTGGCCCCGTACCAGATCCACCTCATGGGCCTTAACATGAAAAAACAGGAAGTCATAGACGCATCAAACAGGATCTATAAGGATCTTGAGGCTATGAACTACGACGTTCTTTTTGACGACAGGGTGGATGCACAGGCAGGCTTCAAGTTTAATGATGCCGACCTTTTGGGGCTCCCCATCCAGGTAATTGTAGGCGACAAGAACCTGAAGGAAAACAAGGTTGAAGTAAAGGTAAGGGAAACAGGGGAACGCTTTACAATTGAAATTGACAGGCTTTATGATAAATTAAGAGAGCTTATTTAATTTAATTCCTGGTAATTTGAAATTAAGGCATGCAGAAGGAATAACAAACTTCTCATGCCTTATTTTATAAAATATACAATGAACGATATCTATATTTATTCTGAAGAAAACCTGCTTGAGCAGATTCAGTCAGGGACATATGAACTTGGGTTTTATAAGGTGAGGTTCTATACCGAAGAGGGACGCCTCGCAGAAAGAAAAACCGATACAATTTCCGATTTCTATCTCTATCCAAGCGGCGGGGCCTTAAGAGATGAAAATATGAACATTGTGCTTTACAACTCCAGGTTCGATACCTACAGAGGGTTCGTTCCTCCTCATAAAAACAAGGAAAAATAAGTCTGACATATGGACAACGGCAAGCTTTATCTCGTCTCAACACCTATCGGCAACTACGATGACATTACACTCAGGGCGCTGAACACGCTGAAATCGGCAGATTTCATCATCTGCGAGGAATTCAAGGAAGCCCGCAGGCTTCTTTCACAGTATAAAATTGAAAAAGAACTCCTATCCCTCAATGAGCACAACGAAAATGAAGGCGCCAACGACATTCTGCTAAGAATTGTGCAGGGGGAGTCGGCAGCTTTGATCTCAGACTGCGGAACGCCATTGTTCTCAGATCCAGGGCATCTTCTGGTGGACCTGTGCATAAGCCAGAAAATTGACGTAGTACCGGTTCCGGGCGCCAATTCGCTTCTGCCCGCCCTGACAGCCTCGGGCTTCGACTTTGAAAAATTCTACTTCTACGGCTGGCTTTCACCTAAAAAAGACGAACGCCGGGCTGAACTTGTAAAGCTCAAGGCAGTTAACGAGGTGATTGTTCTTATGGATACCCCCTACCGCCTGAAAACGCTCCTTCAGGACGTTGAAAAAGTCTTCGGCGCAGGCCTAAGGGTGGCTCTCGGGTATAATCTCACAATGAAGGATGAGAAGTTCTTCCGCGGCACGGTCTCCCAGGTGCTGGAGACAGCAGAAAAAAGGCAGCTCAAGGGGGAATTTGTGCTCGTTATCAATAACAAAAGATTCAGACGTTAGTATTAAAGAGCTATGTTGTCTTTTCCCATTGATTTAGCGCGGGAATTTTGATAAAATTAGGGTAGCTTTTGAACTTTGAATTGTAAAACCGGGTTTTGCTGAATAATAGAATATAATTGGAGGAAACATGTTAAGAGTTCAGGATGTGGATTTAACGCCGAATCCCCAGGCTCTGAAATTTATATTAAGCGAAAAACTGCTTAAAAGAGAGACAAGACACTTTAAGAATAGAGAAGAGGCCCAGGCAGACCCCCTGGCAAAAGGCATTTTTGAGATCGAAGGGGTTGAATCTGTCTTTTATATGGATAAATTCGTAACCGTCGAGAAAAACCCCGCAGTTGACTGGGGCAAAATACAGATGCCTTTTATTAAGTTTATACAGGGTTTCGATAAAGCGCTCCTTCCTGAGGAAAAAGAACCGGAGCCTTTAGGAAAAGAAGAAGAAGGCGAGCTTTTAAGGCTGATTAATGCTTTTCTGGATCAGAGAGTGCGCCCTGCCCTGGCCGGCGACGGCGGAGGTCTGGAAGTAATTGGTATAGACGGCTACCTGCTGCGCATCCGCTACCAGGGTGCATGCGGAAGCTGCCCGAGCTCGATAAGCGGTACACTGAACGCCATTGAAAACCTGCTTAAACGCGAAATTAATCCGGCAATTGAAGTTATTCCGGGATGATAATTCTCCGCACAGAGTAAATCGTTCTTAAAATAGATTAAATTATAAAAGCCGTCCCGAAAAACTTTCGGGACGGCTTTCAATTTATCTGGTACAAATAAAAAAAGCGGTGCTTAAAACCGCTCTTTTCAAAGTAAGTCTATTCAATAATTACTTTATATCGGTTACTTTGCTGACGTCGTCAAGACGGACAAACTTTTCCTGGAATTTTGTGCTTCCTTCATCTGACTTGAATGCCTTAATAACCTTTACATTAACTCCTGAAGACTTTGCCTTGTTTTTCGACTTGTCGCCAAAGGTTTGTTGTTTAGCCATCTTTTACTCCATTGAATTTATTCTCCCAAATATAAAAATATTCAGAATCAAAAAAAAGCGCTAAAGTATACAAAAATAGGGCTCTGAAAATTGCATAATATTGGATTTGGAGTTTTTTTTGCTTAATCTTTAAATTATAAAGTCTTTGATTCTTTATTCTGTACGCCTTTGTCCGGGAGGCAGAAAGGCTTTGTAAGATCATTATCCGGAAATTAAAAGGGTTTTTATGTCGACATTAGAAAAAACTTATAAATTTTCTGAAAAGTATCCAAATATCAAATATAAGCGTCTGGGAAAAACAGGTTATCAGGTTTCCATTTGCGGATTCGGAACCTACAGGGTGGACTACAGGATCCCCGAGCACGTTAAGGCGCTAAGCTATGCCATCCAGAGCGGCATTAACCTCGTTGATACTTCTTCCAATTACTCCGACGGCGGAAGTGAAACCCTTGTGGGCAACGCCGTAAACGGCCTGATTGAAACAGGCGGCCTTGACCGCGATGAGATTGTAATTGTATCCAAAGGGGGATACATACAGGGGCAAAATCAGGAACTGGCTATGGAAAAAGAAAGGCTGGGGCACGCTTATCCCGAGATCGTCCGCTGCGCACCGGACTTGTGGCACAGCATACACCCGGAATTTCTTCACGACCAGATCACCTCCTCACTTGAAAAGTTAAAGCAGGATCACATAGACGTCTACCTTCTGCATAATCCCGAGTACTTCCTCATGTATACGGGAACGCGTGACCTCGGGAAATTAAGGGAAGAATATTACAGAAGAATTAAAACGGCTTTTGAGTACCTGGAAGAGGAAGTCCGGAAAGGAAGAATACTCCACTACGGAATATCTTCCAACACTTTCGGAGAGGAGGAAGACAAAAGAAGCTTTACCTCGCTTGAGGAGGTCTTAAAGCTCTCAGAAAAAATCTCCCCTGAAAACCATTTCTCCGTTGTGCAGCTCCCGATGAACCTGCTTGAAAAAGGGGGAGCCGACAACTTTAACCAGCAGAAGGGAAAGAAAACTTTCCTCGAACTGGCCTCTGAAAACGATCTGGGCGTGCTCGTAAACCGCCCGCTTAACGCCATCAGGGGAAATAAGATCGTAAGGCTGGCAGATTTTAACGTGAAAGAGGACCGCTCGGTGCCCGAGATCAATCAGCTTATTGGCGACCTGAAGAAACAGGAAGACACGATAAAGGCGTCCTATGTAAGCGACCTTTCAATTAAGGCAAAAGACAAAGAGACGATACTTGAATCGATGTCGCTTGCTTCTGTTCTGGAGAACACTTTTAATAAATTTGAAAGCGCCAACCAGTTCATAGAGATTAAAAAACAGTTTTTTATTCCGAGGGCCAATTACGCCATAAATGAAATTTATAAACATCACGACAACGAAGAGGATGTGATCTCAAAGCTGAACTTCTATGCCACTACAGTTAATATTGTGCTCGACTCGATGGAAAGCGTTTTTGCCAGACAGTCCAACAGCAGGAACCAGAAGGTCCACAAGATGATTGAGCCATACCTGAACGGAAGCTCTAAAGACCTTACGCTTTCACAGAAGGCGATCCTTTTGATTAACTCCCTGCCCGGGGTTACAAGCACACTTGTAGGCATGCGCTCAATGAAGTATATTGATGACGTCATAGGATCTATTGAAACCCCTTATGCACAGAAGGCCCTTGAGTTCTGGAAAGAAGAAATGAAAGACTAACAAAGGACTTCACAATAAAAGCGGATTATTATGGATATCTCACGGTTCCTTGTAAAGCCTGACAGTTCAGTAAAACTGAAGGACTATAAGACAGACAATACTAATGGCTATAAGTCGAAGACGGATGCCGAAGGAAAACTTGCAGACAATATTACACAAATGGATGACCTGCAGGCCAGACTCTATGCGCAGGATAAGTATTCGCTTCTCCTGGTCTTCCAGGCAATGGACGGCGGCGGCAAAGACAGCGCCATTAAGCACGTTATGAGCGGACTGAACCCGCAGGGTACGCAGGTCTTCAGCTTCAAGCAGCCTTCGAAGGAAGAGCTGGATCACGGCTATTTGTGGAGAATAAGTAAAGCCCTCCCGGAAAAAGGAAGAATCGGGATCTTTAACCGCTCGCACTATGAGGAGGTCCTGATTGTAAGAGTGCACGGCCTGCAGAATCAGGAGAGGCTGCCCGACTGGGTACTTAACGACGATATCTGGAAGATGCGCTACAGGCAGATCAACGACTTTGAACGCTATCTTTATGAGACAGGCACCTTTATCGTTAAATTCTTTCTTAATATTTCCAGGGATGAACAGAAAAAAAGATTCCTCAAAAGAATTGAGGATCCGGCAAAGAACTGGAAGATCACTGAAGAGGATATTGCCGAGCGTGCGTACTGGAATGACTACCAGAAGTGCTACCAGGAGGCAATTTCTAAAACCAGCACGAAGCACGCCCCGTGGTACATTATTCCTGGTGATAAAAAGTGGTTTGCCCACCTTGCAGTCTCCGAGGTCATTGTCGAGACGTTGAAATCTATGAATATAAATTTCCCCAAAGTTGAGGGTAAACAGCTGGAGGAGCTGGGCAGACTTAAGGATAAATTAACCAAAGAATAAAGCAGAATATATATGAGAAATTTTTACAGGTTACTTCCCCTGTTTTTTTTCTTTCTTGCACTCCTCACCTCCGGATGCAAAGATAAACTGCCCGTAAAGGATGACCTTTCAAATGCGCACTACGTCTTTTTAACACAGGACAGCAGCCGCGTTGTTTTTCCTCAGAACGTGAAAGGCAAAGTCGTAGTGCTGGGGCTCATATTCACGCACTGCCCCGACATATGTCCTCTTATTACAAACAATATGGAGCGCATACAGAAGGAGGCAAAAAAAGAGGGGATAAATGACATATCGTTTGTCTCAATCAGCTTCGATCCTTTAAGAGACAGGCCTTCGGTCCTGAAGGAATATGCCGATGTAAGAGAAATCGACACGTCAAACTGGGTGTTTCTTACCGGCAGGCAGAGTGAAATCGATTCTCTTAAGAAACAGCTCCATTATGTATCTATTGCAGGAGATACGACTTATTCGGAATCGGGTGAGCCGTCGTACTTTTTCGTCCACACCGACCGTATAACCCTGATGGATAAAGAGGGGAGAACAAGGCAGGAATACAAAGGAAGCAGCCTAAACGTTGATGAAGTAATGAAAGACATAAAAACTCTTTCCGACTGAGAGAGAGAGATCTTAAAAGGAGGTATTGAAGTGTTTATCTTAATCGTGCTTATGATGATAATGCCTTTTCAGCAGAAGGCTCAGATTGAAGTTAAGAACGCCTGGATGAGGCCCGGGGCAAAGGACATGAATTCAGCGCTCTATTTTGAAGTCATAAACCGCTCCAATAAGGCCGATACATTATATGATGTAAAATCGGATCTCGCACAGAAAGTTGAGATGCATGAGACCTACAGGCAGGGCGACATGATGGGCATGCGCCCGGTTAAAATGGTTGCCGTCGGCGCAAACTCTTCTTTTAAGTTTGAGCCCGGAGGGCATCACATAATGTTCATTAATCTTAAGAAGAATTTAAAGAAAGGATCCCCGGGCGGCGAAGTGACCCTTTATTTCAGGCATGCGGGACAAATAAAGATCAAACCGGAAGTAAAGAAGTAAGAAATTTAGTGCCACAAAAGAAAAACCGCTTCAGGCCTTATGTGCCAACTCAATTAAAAGGCCGATGAAAGGTAAGCATCTTAAATGGAAGTTATTAAGCCCCGATGAGGGGCGATTTGTCTATAGCCCGGAGTGACCAAACCCGCCTTTGGCGGGTGCGGGAACTCCCGGGTAACGAATTCCCCAAATTCCCCAGAGCCCCGAGAGGGGCGATTTGTTCGGCCCGTATTTATACAAGTCGCCCCTCTCGGGGCTCTTTTGGGGTGGGGGGATCCGTTTCCCAGGGGTTCAGTCGCCCCCATCCGGGGGCTTCCTCACCCCGGACTATAGACAAATCGCCCCTCATCGGGGCTTGTTAAATGCGTTAATCTGCATACTCTCCTTTCATTATTATTTTTGAATTAAATTAACGCCTCAGGCCTCATGAGGATTTCTTTCTTTTGTATTTTACTTATTCCTATAATTATTTAGATTTGCCATATTAGTCTAAAGAACTTTTTTTTTGGCTCCTTTTTTGGGAGTGAACTAAAATATAAAAGGAAAACATCGTGAGCACATTAGAAACTGCCCCGGCAGAAGAAATCCAGGAAAAAAGAATTGAAGTTCCTGTTAAGAAAGCCCGCATAGCTTCAATTGACGCTTTCCGCGGCTTTACGGTTCTTTCTATGATCTTTGTAATTCAGGTTGCCGGCTATACCAACCTGCCCTTTACACAATCCTGGTTCGGCAGCGCGCCGGTCTCACAGTTCCATCACGCAGGAGATGCCGTTGGAAGTACTAATGGCGTGGGACTGACATTTACAGATCTGGTTGCTCCTTTCTTTGTTTTTATTGTGGGCATGGTTCTTCCTTTAAGCCGGAAAAAACGCGGAGGCGAGTTCTGGAAACACGTGGGAACCAGGACTCTCCTTTTAATTGGCCTGGGCATCTTATACATTTCCTTAATTCTTAATCTTTCCTATTGGTGGGGTATTCTTCAGGCCATTGGAATTGCCTATTTTATGGGGGCTTCACTGATGCTCGTTAAGCCTTCCTGGCGCTGGGCAGCGGTTGTTTTAATTGCAGGGTTCCACCAGGTAATGTCTATTGTTTTCCCCTGGTGGCTCAGCCTTGGCGACCCTACAAAACCGTTTCTTACAATCACAAACCTTGCAGGCGATCCCCTGCGCCCTCTTACCGTGCACTGCACGCCATGGGCTTCAATCTCCTACGGCGTAATTACTGTAATCGGCACATTCTTAGGTGAAGCCGTACTGACACGCGATCCGAAAAAAATTATCAGACAGTCGGTTATAATGGGCATTGTTCTCTGCACGGCAGGATACCTTCTGCATCTCTATCACTGGCCCTTGTTTGCAATGAACAAGCCAAACGTGTCAGCTTCATATGCAATATTTACTTCCGGCGTTGCATCTCTGACTTTTCTTATTTTCTATCTCATAATGGATGTCTGGAAAGTTCAGAAATGGGCTTGGGCCTTTATGGTCTTCGGCTCAAATGCCCTTTTGGGTTACTTCCTGCAGCCGATCGTAAGAATATTTCTTTTCGCCTTGGGCTTCAAGCCCTTCTTTTCGGGCCACAGCGGCTGGGATGGAATGCTCTTTGGACTCATATGGACGGCAATTATATGGGTAGTGCTACTCTGGTGCAATAAACGGAATATATACTGGAAGATTTAATAATTATAAAACATACTTTCCAACGGAGAAATAGTGCTTAGAGATTTAATACTGAAAAACCGCACTTACAGAAGATTTTTTGAGGATGAGCCGGTAAGCCGCCAGACTTTAACTGAACTTGTTGACCTTGCCCGCATGTCGGCTTCATCCAGCAACCTGCAGCCCTTAAAATATATTCTCTCATGCGACACCCGGAAAAATGCTGAAATATTCCAATGCCTTGCCTGGGCCGGATACCTGAAAGACTGGCCGGGGCCCTCGGAAGGGGAAAGACCTTCAGCCTACATTGTAATGCTGGGCGACACCTCGATCAGCAGGAATTTCGGAAGCGATCAGGGCATTTCGGCCCAAAGCATACTCCTCGGGGCCACCGAAAGAGGCCTTGGCGGATGCATTATAGCTTCAGTCCAGAAGCAGAAACTGCGCGAGATACTGAACCTGTCCGAAGGCCTGGAAATCCTGCTCGTAATTGCCCTCGGCAAACCAAAGGAAAATGTTGTCCTGGAAGATCTGCCTCCTTCGGGCGACGTGCGTTACTGGAGAAGTGAAGACGGCACGCATCACGTTCCCAAACGGTCTCTCGGCGAGATCATAATCGGATAAAACTTGGTTCACTTATAATTCATTTAACAACCAATTTCTTTTTTAAGAAAGTAAGCACTTTTATGAAAAAATATATTCTGAAGTCAGAGCTCCTTTATGTTCTGATCTTATTAAACTTCCTTTTCTCAGGCATTTCCCAGGCACAGAGCCTGAAACTAAAACTGATTGAGACAAGCGACGTCCATGGAGCGGTTTTTCCCTATGACTTCCGCGATAACCGCGGCGCCCGCACATCTTTATCCCAGGTATACACCTATGTAAAAGAGGAAAGAAATAATAAGGATCAGGAAGTTGTCCTCCTTGATAACGGCGACATACTGCAGGGACAGCCTGTAGTCTATTACTATAATTTTGAAAAGACCGGTGTGCCTCATATCTTATCTGAAGTTATGAACTTCATGCAGTACGACGCTGCCTCAGTCGGCAATCATGATATTGAAACCGGCCACCCGGTCTATGACCGTATAAATAAAGAGTTCAAGTTTCCCTGGATGGCTGCCAACGCTGTGGTAAAAAAAACAGGCAAACCCTACTTCAAACCCTACACTATCATTAACAGAAAAGGCGTGAAGATTGCCGTTCTGGGCATGATTACTCCTGCTATACCGAACTGGCTGCCTGAGAAGATATGGGCCGGGATGGAATTTCTGGATATGATTGAAACCGCCAAAAAATGGGTTAAGATAATTAAAGAAAAGGAAAAGCCGGACGTTCTAATCGGACTCTTCCATGCAGGCGTGGAATGGAATTACAACGGCCAGACAGCCGATATGCCTAAAAATGAAAACGCCTCGGAGCTCGTTGCTGAAAAGGTTCCGGGTTTTGACGTCGTCTTTACGGGCCACGACCATAAAATCTGGAATAAGAACGTTAAAAATCCCGATGGCGCTGATGTATTACTTCTGGGCCCCAATAACGACGCCCGTACCGCTGCCGAGGCAAGCCTTACTCTTAACTACGACAAGACTTCCAAGAGCTGGAAAAAAGAGACTGCCAAAGGGAACATCATTGAAATTAAGAACTATCAGCCCGATGAAGAGTTCATGAAGAAGTTCACCCCTGCAATGGAAGAGGTTAAGACATACGTTGCAAAACCGATCGGGAATTTTACCGAGACAATTTCAACACGGGAATCGATGTTCGGCGACTCCAAGTTTATGGATCTTATTCATGCCATTCAGCTCGATTTGACAAAAGCCGACGTTTCCTTTGCCGCACCCCTTTCCTTCGATACAAAAATTGATAAAGGGGAAATTTACGTGCGCGACATGTTTAAGCTCTATAAGTATGAAAACCTGCTTTATACGATGAAATTAAAAGGAAGTGAAATCAAGGGTTTCCTTGAGCATTCATACGCCCTGTGGTTTAACCGGATGACCGACAGCTCCAGCCATCTTATTAACTTTAAGACGGATAAAAACGGAAATCCCGTTAAGAACGCCAGGAACAACATTTATGAACTGAAGGCCCCGTACTACAATTTCGACTGTGCCGCGGGGATTAAGTATACCGTGGACGTCTCGAAGCCTGAAGGTGAGAGGGTGAATATTATTTCCATGGCTGACGGAAGCCCGTTCGACATGAATAAGACCTACAAAGCGGCTGTCAATTCCTACAGGGGCAACGGCGGCGGCGGCCACTTAGTAGAAGGAGCTAAGATCCCGAAGGATGAGCTTCCCAATAGGATCATCAACTCAACGGAGAAAGATCTCAGGTATTATCTCATGAAATGGATTGAAAAGGAGAAGACCGTAACCCCCAAAGCTTTCGGCAACTGGAAAGTAATTCCTGAGGATTGGTATCTGAAAGGAAAGGAAAAAGATTACCCTCTGCTTTACAGCAGCCGTCATTCAGATTAAATAGCCCGGGTAAAATTTTATAAAAGGCAGTCTGCTAATATTGCAGACTGCCTTTTTTGTTTAGTTGAATAGCCACGGCCTTTTAGGCCGTGGTTTAATGATTCCAAAAATATTTGGGCTTTAGCCCCCGATCCTATATCCGAAATCTGGGACTAAAGTCCCAGGTCTGTTTTGGGCATTTTTCCACGACCTGAAGGTCGTGGCTATTCATGGAAATTTCGCTGCATTTTAACCCAATGCACCCTCTTTAGGGACTCATTTTTCCCGTTTTGTTTACCCCTTAAATCAGTACATTTTAAAGAAGACACGTTGTATATAAAACAAAGAAGGATAAAAAATATGCGTATAATTGGCAGATTATTATTTGCTATTTTTGTTTCATTCTCTGTTGTATCTTTTGTAAATGCACAGACGACTGACACAACCAGGAATAACGGCAGTATAAATAGCGGAACAAATAATAACCCGGACGCAACTGGCGGCGCCGTGCACACCCCTAACCAGAATCCGCCGGCTTCCGGCAGCTCTACTACACCCGGGACAAATAATCCAGGCACAACTGCTCCGGGTGCACCTGGCACTACTGCTCCGGGTTCTACAATACCTGCACCGGGATCAGTTCCTGCACCGGGATCAGTTCCTGCACCCGGATCCATTACAGCCGCTTCCGGCTCGGCTGCAGCTGAAGTTGAACAGGCAAGCAATGATTTCATGCAGGCTATTAACCGCGGCGATGCCGCTGCAGCAGCAGGATTCTATGCTGACGATGCTTTTCTTATGCCACCAGATATAGATATGATTCAGGGTGCTAACGGTATTAAGAACTTCTGGGCTAAAGTTATATCCGTAGGAGGCAAGTTCGATACACTGACAACTTCCAAAGTTAATGTAAACAATACAACAGTTGATGAAATAGGGCGTTATTTCCTCACCATCAACAGACCGGGGCTGGCTCCGGCGCAGGAAACGGGTAAATTTGTTTTCGTCTGGAAACGTCAGCCCGACGATACATGGAAGATCGTCACACACATGTGGAACAGAAACAAGTAGTAAAACAGATCTCTTTTATTTAAGGGGATGAAGCACTTGCATCATCCCCTTAACTTTACCTGTCATTCTTCTGTGAATAAAATGCTTCCCCCGTCTAAAAGAGGTCCATCGTAAAGCTCAAGAGTCTCATAGCCGTTTTTATTCAGGAACGATCTTATTTCATCCCCCTGGGGATGATATTTCAGGCTCCCGCAGAGAAAAACCGTATTATCCATTACTCCGCAGGCGCCGCCGAAAAAACCGTGCCTGAAGCCCGGAAGCACAACGCTTTCAGAGGAAACATAAAGAACTTCCAGTCCCGTTTCTTTTAACTTCTTATAAATCCCTTCGTCAGAAGTAATAAAACTGTCTGTCTTCAAAGGCAGCAGGCTGCAGCGGCAGTAGCCCTGACCGACATGAATTGTCTGTTTTTCTTTGGAATACTCCAGAATCTTTCTTTCCGTAATATCCAGTCGGTGAATAAGGAAATTCCGGCTCACTGAGGCGTTGTAGCGTGCCGAATCCGGATACTTCATTCCTACGGGAGACGTTCCTTTAATATAGCTTATCTTTTTTTCATCCAGCACTCTGAAGTATTCAGCCGGGATGTTGGGTGAAGCAATAAGATGAGATGAACTCAGGAAGAAAAATATGTCGGGATGGCCTGAAATTGCCTCATATGTTATTCCTGAAGTTGCAAATTCAAGCACTTCACCGTAGTATGCAAGAGTCTCCTTAGCCTTTTCGGGCATTTTCCTGTCAATTATAATCTGCACGGAACTGCCTTTCCTCCAGCGAGGGATCGCTAATAAACCTGACTTTATGGAAATTCACCAAAAGCTCTTTTTTGTTGCGCCCGTTATAGCCCACTGCATAATTAAATTCCGAAGGGGGGACTGAAATGGTAAGGACTTTTCCTTTTTTAGTGCTTAAGGGCTTCAGTATCTCATTCCAGATTTCAGTTGCGACCAGCTCCCGGAAGGATACGTGATAAGGTCCTGCCGCAAGATCCTCACCCGAAAGAAGCCCTTCGGAAGGGTGGAGCCCCATGCGTATTATACTGACACGGGCCTCTTCAAAAATTTTCGTGACCTCTTTTGCCTGACTGACGGCTTCACCGAGTTCGAGAGGCCTGTATTTGCCCGATAAGTACAAACTGTGAAGTTTTGTTCCTTTTATTACAAGCGTGGGATAGACTCTTGTATTACCGGCTCCCAGTTCCACAATCCGCCTTGCCGTAAAGACCGATTTTTCAGGCGTGTCGCCCGGAAGCCCCAGCATCATCTGCAGCCCCAGTGAAAAACCGTCCTGAATGATAAGGCGCGAGGCTTCTTCAATATCTTCCGTCTTGTGGCCGCGCCCCGAGAGCCTTAAGACATCCGGGTCCAGCGACTGTGCCCCAAGTTCTATGGAGCTTACGCCGTAATGTTTCAGCATATGGAGCTTTTCAGGTGAAATGTAATCCGGACGCGTGGAAAGCCTGATGCCGTGGATCCTTCCTGCGGAAAGATAATCCGCTGCAGCACCCAGATACATCTCCTGAATGAGGGGATCTATTCCCGTAAAGTTTCCCCCGAAGAAACCTATTTCAATATGGCTCCCAGCCTTAGGAATTGTATTAAGATGCTCCTCTATGGTTATCCTTACTTCCTTTAGATCGGGGCTTTCCTCATGCCCCGAGATTTTCCTCTGATCGCAGAAGACACACTGGAAAGGGCAGGCAAGCTCCGGAACAAATACCGGTATGGTGTAATGTTTTATTTTATCTGAACTCATCGTTGAATGCCGGCTTACTTACCGGATTATTCCTTTACTTAAATGATTATACTTTGTAATTTCCGGCTGAAACATACAAAGTTTGCATAAATAATTCACCACAGGCTTCCGCCCCTTTTTAAGGGCGCACGACAGACAGTAAAGAGCTTTTTTTATCGGCTAAAAATGGATTTACTCTTATCCTGAATTTTCTTAGTATAAATGAAGATACATTATGTTTGAAGAGGGTGTCAAATATTCCAGCACAATATTTATTAACTCTTTTTAGAAGGCAAAATGTTTAAGAAGCTTTTATTTCCCGTTTTTTTTATTTCAATAATTCTGCTTTCCGGCTGCCGCGAAAAACTCAACCTTACCGACCCCGGGCCGGCGGAAAATCTTCTGATTTCAAGCACTGATGCGCCGAATGTCCTCTATATGAAAACACCTGCAGGAGGAGAAGTAATGCAAAAAGGGTCCCGGTTCAGCATCAGCTGGTTTGTATCGCCTGCAGTAAAAACCGTTTCGCTGACACTCTTCAGAAAGACTGAAGAGATTACAGGAATCTCCGGGGCCACGGAAAATGACGGGACATTCAACTGGAAGATCCCGACCAATATTCCCGCCTCAGTGCATTACAGGATAAGACTGAGCAACACGATGAGTCCCGACGAGTACATTTTCAGTGAATACTTTACGATAGCTTCCTCTGATACGATGCAGGCTTTTTAAGACTCCCGGAAATTTCCAGCGCTGAAAAACCTGTTATTCAAATTTGAGGCGGAAGTTTACCACCTCGGGAGTATTGCCCGTTCTTATCGGGGGTCCCCAGCCTCCGAAGCCGCTTGAAACGTAATAGTTTGTATTTCCTTTTTTCTTATAGCCCCAGCTGAGTTCGTAGACCCTGTTTGTTATAAAATTAAAAGGCCAGAGCTGTCCGTGATGCGTATGGCCCGAGATCTGAAGGTCCACGCCGTTATCCTCCGCCTCCTGAAGGTCAAAAGGCTGATGATCCATCATAATTACCGGTTTTGTTTTATCCACCTGAAGCATCAGTTCCTGTAGAGATTTTCTTTTCTTGATCTGATTAACCGAGCGGTCGTCGCGCCCAATGAGATAAACTCCGCCTTCAAGCACTACAACCGAATCTCTCAGCATTGTAATTCCATGGTCTGTAAGGTACTGTGTAGCCGCCTGAATTCCCCCGAAAAACTCGTGATTGCCCGGCACGGCAAATATTCCGTAGCGGGATTTAATTTTTCTTAAGGTTTCACCCAGATTTTTCTTTATTACGGGGCCCAGATCCTCATCCACAATATCCCCGGGGAGCAGAACCACGTCGGGATCAAGATCATTTATTTTCTGAACCAGACTGTCGAGGCGCGAGTTGCCGACAAGAGTGCCTAAATGTATATCGGAAGCAGCAACAATGTTTAGCGATTTTACCGGGTTTGTCTTTTTATTTATTGCCAGCTCCAGCACCTTAAGCCTGGGGTGAACCGCATTGATCCTCCCGAAGATAACTGTAAGGGCTACAATTGCCAGGACTGCAACTCCGGTATAGTACTTAGCCCTCGTGTAATCTTTTGTTATAAAGGCAGGGAAGAATCCTGTAAAATGGTTCGCAAGGCGGAGAATGTCCAGTAAAACAACGGCAAATAAAAAGTAGACCATAGCCGCCAGCCAGAAAGCGCCGATCCACATTAAGGGATCGCTTACAGCGTAGAACGCCTTTTTTTCGAGCCATCTTGCCGCAAAATAAGAAAGCGCCAGAAAAAGAAAAATAATGAGATAATAGGCTCTTACCGGTGAGCCTTTAGGGATCGCCTGCCAGCCGCGGATAAATATATAATAGTTAATGAGTCCGTATAAGAGCAGTACGATGGAAAAAAATATAATGAAATTCTTCATAACTAATTCAATTTTACTGTTAAATAAAAAGAAAACCGGAAGACCGGTTTTCTTAAAAATATAGATAATTACTCCTCAAGTTGCCAGGTGCAAAAGCCGGGGTATTATTTTCTTTGCCCGGATCAAATTTTAAGTATCAGCCTAACAATTTATAAATCGGATGTCTTCAGATGCCGCGGTCAGCGGCATAGTGTCGATAGCCCCGGGTGACGGAATTCGCCTTTGGCGAATGACCGAACCCGGGGTTATGGATAAAAAAATTTTCGGAGCCGCGGTCAGCCGCGACATGTTCCGATTGCACAACGGATACGTTTTAATGAAATTAAATTGTCGCTTATTTTTGTTGGGAATTTCCATAACGGGTTCCCCCCCATACGAAAAATGGCGCGGCTGACCGCTGCGCTTGGGGATTGTGGGGGGATTCCGTGATCCCGGGGTTCAGTCGCCCCTCTGGGGCTTCTTCACCCTGGGCTATCGACACCAAGCCGCTGACCGCGGCTTTAAGACAATATAAATATTAAATTGATACCTAAATCCTGAAATCTATTCTCCCATCTTAATTCTTATATCCAGAGCGTAAATGGCGTTTGTTTCTGTAATTACCAGGGGATTTATATCGAACTCCTCAATGCGCTTGTTTTCAATCATCATACGGGCTGCCGACTTGATTACTTCCCTCAGGCAGCGGATATCGGCCGGAGCCTCCCCGCGGACGCCTTTAATTATCTGCCCGATCTTTGTTTTATTTATCATCTCATTAACATCTGAATCCGACATAAAGGCCGACTTGATGAGGGTATCATTGATAATTTCAACATATTTGCCCCCTGTGCCGAACATGATCATAGGACCGAATGACGGGTCACGGAAGCCTCCGAGCAGTATCTCATGCTTAACTTTAATATAGGGCTGAATAAGAAAACTGTTCAGTGTGAAATTTTTCCGTCCGAACTCCTCCGCCATATTCTTTGCTTCTTTGAGGAGGCTATCCCTTGAAGGGATGTTAAGCCTTACGGCATTAAATTCAGACTTATGCACTACTTCGCGGCTTACTCCCTTAAGGACTGCCGGAAAGAAGTTTTCCGGAATCGTGTCCAGCTCTTCCTGTTTAAGAAGAAGCGATTTAACAACAGGTATATTATAGTCCTCCGCAATTTTCAAAACCTCTTCCTGCAGGAGATTCCCCGCGTGAAATTTGTACCTATCCTCACCCGGGTGTCCGCTTTCTTTCAGACGGCTCGGGAAGCTTTTTTCAATTCTGAATTTTCTTTTCCTGTAGAAGAGCATATTTGAAATTACTTCTGCCGGATCCTCAGGATTCCGGAAAAGGGGTATTCTTGGGCACGGCCGATGGCGGTAGTAATCCCAGAACTCGGGCAGGGGCATATAAACCTGGAAAAGAGGCTTATGGGACTTAATTTCCGAGACAGCCTCCACCACATTGGAAGGCTGAACCATTACGGGCTCAACAAATATGGAAATTACACTGTCTACATTCTCATCCTGAAGCAGCAGCTCATTTACCTGGCGGTACGTTTCAGCCGAGCCTCCGGGGAGCAGGTCCACCGGGTTTTCAACGCTTCCCTCGGGATGCACTATCTGGCGGAGCTTCATTTTGGTTTCACTTGTCAGTTCAGCTAAAACGAGGTTTTCCTTCTCCAGCGCATCCACGGCAAGAATGGCAGGTCCCCCTGCATTTGTTACAACTGCCACTTTCTTTCCATTAGGAAGGGGGAAGTTTTCAAAACCCTTTGCCGTATTAAAAAGCTCGTTTAAGTCGTTAACCCTTACAATGCCGAACTGGTTTAAGACGGCTTCAACCACCTTATCCATGCTCCCCAGGGCTCCCGTGTGTGAAGATGCGGCTTTCATGCCTCCGGAGGTTTTGCCTGCCTTTAAGACAATTGCAGGCTTTGTGATTTCGCCTCTTACAAAAGGAGCTATAAATTCCTTTCCGCTGGTAAAGCTTTCAAGGTAGAAAGTGAGTGTTTGTATATCGCTGTTTGACTGCCAGTAATTTAGGATATCATTTTCATTTATGTCGGCCTTGTTTCCCACGCTGATAAAATGAGCAAAACGGATATCGGTTTCTCTAAGAGAGTTTAAGACTGCCGCCCCCAAAGCTCCCGACTGCGATAAAAATCCCGTCGAGCCGCACTCGGGCTTTTCAGCAACGAAAGTTGCATTCAGCTTTATGTCATCCAGAGTATTGATAATGCCCATACAGTTAGGGCCTACAAGGCGGGCGCCCGACTGTTTTATCTTCTGCACAATTCTTTTTTCCGCCTTCGCGCCTTCAGCACCCACTTCCTTAAAGCCCGCGGTTATAAGCACTATTGATTTTACCCCTTTTTGCAGGATGCTGTCTATGGTCTCCTCGGCCGAGGCCTTGGGAACGAGCACAACTGCCATATCCACGGGCCTGTCGACTTCCTCAACCGTGTGGTAGCATTTAAGTCCAAGAATTGTTTCGGCCTTAGGGTTAACGGGGAGTATTTCCCCTTTATAGCCGTAGGAAAGCATGGTTTTAAGGAGCTCGTAGCCGATGCTTTTTTCCTTTGTGGAAGCCCCGGCAACAAGGACGCTTTTAGGATAAAAGAAACTGTCCAGCTGGAAATTCATTTGAAGTGCTCTCTCTTCTGATTGAAAAATTCCTCCTCAATTATACCATTTTCCCCGGTTCCATTCCACTTCCCGGAATAAATTGTTTTTAAGTCATTTAGCGAAGCCTCCCCAATTTTCTCCTGCCAAATTATCCCGCTTTTTGCGTATATTTGAATTTATGTTTTAACATTAATAAGAGTGCTAAATGCCTGAGTCTAATACAAGAGAAATTCCTAAAGCTTATAACCCCGGTCAGGTTGAAGACAAGTGGTACTCCTTCTGGGAAGGAAACCAGCTTTACCATTCCGAGCCGGATAAAAATAAAACTCCTTATACCATAGTTATCCCGCCTCCCAACGTTACGGGTATATTGACTATGGGACACATTCTTAACAACACCATTCAGGATGTTTTCATCCGCTATAAAAGAATGAAAGGCTTTAACGCCTGCTGGGTGCCGGGAACCGACCACGCCTCAATTGCAACTGAAACCAAGGTTACAAACTTCCTTAAGGAGCAGGGGATAGATAAAAAGTCGATCGGACGCGAGGAGTTCTTAAAACACTGCTGGGAATGGACTCATAAGTACGGCGGCATTATAACCAAACAGCTTAGAAAGCTGGGCGTCAGCTGCGACTGGGAGCGCGAACGCTTTACAATGGATGAGCATTATTACGACAGGGTTATTGAATCTTTTGTGGACCTCTATAAAAAAGGCAAGATCTACCGCGGCTACCGCATGGTGAACTGGGATCCGGCAAGCAAGTCGGCCATCTCGGATGAAGAGGTGATCTACCGCCAGGTTAACGGAAAACTCTGGCACCTGAAGTACCCCGTAAAGGACACGGATGAATTTATTATTGTTGCAACCACCCGCCCTGAGACAATGCTGGGCGATACGGGTATTGCAGTTAACCCCGAAGACGAAAGATATTTCCACCTTCTGGGCAAAAAGGTTATGCTTCCTATAGTTAACAGGGAGATACCAATTTTCTCAGACGAATATGTAGATAAGAATTTCGGCACCGGCGCCGTTAAGGTTACACCCGCCCACGACGTAAATGACTATGAAATGGGTAAGCGTCACGACCTGGAGTTTATCAACATCTTTAATCCCGACGCAACAACAAACTCCAATGTGCCGGAAGACCTTCAGGGGCTGGACCGCTATGAAGTAAGAAAGAAAGTGGTGGAAAAGCTTGAAGCTTTAGGATTCCTTTATAAGATTGAGGACTATACAAATAACGTTGGCTATTCCGAGCGAGGCGGTGTGCCGATTGAACCGTATCTTTCGGAACAATGGTTCTTAAAGATGGATGAACTTGCCGCTCCGGCTCTTAAGGTCGTCCGTGACGGACAGATCCACTTCCACCCGGAACACTGGGTTAAAACCTATGAGCACTGGATGGGAAACATCAAGGACTGGTGCATCTCCCGCCAGCTCTGGTGGGGCCACCGTATTCCTGTCTGGTATAACAATAAGACAAATGAGATCTACTGCGACACTAAGCCCCCGCAGGATATAGAAAACTGGCATCAGGATGAAGACGTCCTTGACACGTGGGCTTCAAGCTGGCTCTGGGCTTTTGACGTATTTACAACAAAAGAAGAGCAGGATTACTACTACCCCACAGATACACTTGTTACAGCTCCCGACATCATATTCTTCTGGGTTGCAAGAATGATTATGGCAGGGCTTGAATTTAAGCAGGACATCCCGTTCCGCGACGTCTATTTTACGAGCGTCATACGCGACATGCAGGGAAGGAAAATGAGCAAATCGCTCGGAAACTCCCCCGATCCTCTTGACGTTATTGCCGAATACGGCGCCGATGCCTTAAGGTTCAGTGTACTTTATCTTGCACCACTCGGGCAGGACGTTCTCTTCAGCACCGAAAAATGCGAGATCGGACGCAACTTCGCCAATAAGATCTGGAACGCAGGCCGTTACCTGCTCATGAATGCACAAACTATTAAGCTCGATGAATCTCTTAAGGATAAGCACCTCGACTTTGCCGACAGGTGGATCACTTCACGCTTCGAGAGCACACTTCACGCAGTAAACGAGGCCATGAACAGTTTCGACGTAAACGGCGTAGTTAAAATTATTTATTCCTTCGTATGGAATGACTTCTGCGACTGGTACATTGAAATGTCAAAAAGCCGCCTTTACTCCGATGATGAAGAGGTTAAGTCGGCCGTCCTTACAAGAGCTATCAGTCTCTTTGAGGAAATGCTTAAGATTGTCCATCCTTTCATGCCTTTTATAACCGAAGAGATCTGGCACCTCGTAAGAGAAAGAGGGGATAAGGAAAGCATATCGCTTGAGAACTTCCCAGAGGAAAACCCCTCTTTGATCAACACAGAAGCTGAAAAGGAAATCGAGTTCGTTCAGGATATCGTAACATCCATACGTAATATCAGAGGGGAAATGAATATTCCGCCCTCGAAGTCTGTGGACGTATACGTTAAAGGGCAGGAACTGACCGAGAACGAAAAGGTATACATAAGGAAGCTGGGCAAGGTGGAAAACCTCTTCGGGGGGCTTGATCTTCAGAAGCCGAAGGCTTCAGCCTCAGCTGTTGTAAAGGATTCCGAAATATTCATTCCTCTTGAAGGCATTATAGATCTGGACGTTGAGCGCACGCGTCTTCAAAAGGATATTCAGCGCCTTGAAGGAAGCCTAACGGGCGTTAACAAAAAACTCTCCAGCGAAAGCTTTGTCAATAATGCTCCCAAAGACATTGTTGAAAAAGAAAGGCAGAAGAAAGCCGACTGGGAAGAAAAGCTCGGTAAGCTTAAGGCAATGCTGGAAGATCTGAAATAATTTATTACTTTCTTTCTCAGGAGGCTTACATATTGTAAGCCTCCTGAATTCTCCACCGGTTAATGTGCTATTGAGCATGGATACGGCTATTCCAATTGAAGTAAATGATTTTTTTTCTAGATTGTACTTATAGGCAAAGTGGAGCAGTCTTTTAACAATAATATTTACCTGAATGGAAGAAGAACCCAACAAAGAAGAACCCGGAAAAGAACCCGAACCTGAAAAGGCATCTGAATCGGGGAATGGACCTTTCGAAAGACCGGAAGAAGAAACCGGCGAAGGGGATACTGCAGGACGCCAGGAAACCACAGGACGCCAGGAAACCACAGGCGGAGAAGAGCATCATCAGGTTCCGCCTCCGGCAGGGGAAGCTCCATATTCCGGGACTTACTACCGCAAAAGGCTCCATAAATCCAGAACCAACAGGATTCTTTTCGGCGTATGCGGGGGCCTGGGGGAATATCTGAACATCGATCCCGTAATAATCAGGCTTATTTTTATCTTAAGTTTTCTTCTTGGCGGCTGGGGCTTTCTGATATATATTATAGCGGCCATTGTAATGCCCGGAAGTCCCAGGACTGAAGCAGCGCCTGAAAGTGAGGAAAGTATCAGTTCCGAGAACAGCAAGATTATACTGGGCGGGGCATTAATTCTCTTCGGGCTTTATGCTCTTTTAAGGACAACGGGGTTTTTGCGTGTATTCAGTTTCTTCGGCATAACTCACGAATTTATTATTCCACTCATACTCATTGTGCTGGGAATTGTACTGCTTACAAAGCACAGGGAATTTTTCTACAGGGAAGCTCCCGCCAGCAGAAAGCTCACACGTTCCAGTACGAACAGGATGATTGCGGGGGTCTGCTCGGGGCTGGGGAATTATCTAAATATTGATCCCACGCTTATAAGGATAATCTGGGTCATCTTAACTTTCGGATCCTTTGGGATCGGCATACTGATTTATATTCTTTTTGCTCTTTTAGTTCCTTTAGACAGCGAGGTAAATCTTGAGAAATGACAATTCTGCGCTCAGCCTGGTTTTCATTGCCATAATAGCTGCTTACATCTTAAAGCTCTTCGGTGTTATAACACTGAGCACCGGAAAGATAGTAGCCTACGCTTTTTTACTTTACGGCATAGTTTCAGTTTATCTTACCATGGGGACGCACAGGAGGGCAGGACTATTCTTTGGGACGGCCATTTTTCTTACGGGTATAGTTTTATTTATTGTAGAGTACTTCGATATAATTCAGCCCGGGATACTGGTTCTGCCGGCCCTGCTTTTTATTATAGGCATAGGATTTCTTATGCTCTTCTTCGACGATTTTTCAAACCGGGTATTTCTTTACACCTCAGGCACGCTTGTATTTTTCTCCATCCTCTCGGCATTTCTAACCAGGCGTTTCCCGATGTTCGGCTTTGCGAACAGGGTTAGCTCGGGACTTTTGGACTACTACCCCGTTTTCCTAATACTCCTCGGCATATACATTCTTCTTAACAGGAAGAGGCAGTGATTCTTTCTAATTTTCCGGGCGGAACTTTAAGCCCGGATGCAATTTTCTTCTAAATTAAGTAACTTAAGTTAGTTCATCACAAAATACTAATAAAACTAATGAGACAGTTATATGAATCTGCATGAATTAAGACAGAAAAGGGATCGCATTTTGCAGATAGCCTCTCTTTACGGGGCAAGGGATCTGCGGATTTTTGGTTCCATTGCCCGAAACGAGCAGACTGAAAGCAGTGATGTGGACATTTTAGCAAAAATGGAAAAAGGGACGACCTTATTAAGGCATATTTCTCTGGTCCATGCACTTGAAGAAGAATTAGGGATAAAAGTAGATGTGGTTTCTGAAAATGCTATTAAAGGCCGAATTAAAGAAAATATTATGCGTGAGGTAATTCAGCTTTGAGAAATGATACTGAATGGCTGAAAGATATTTTAGATGAAATTGCGCTGATTGAAAAGTATTCAGTGAAAGGAGAACTAGCCTTCCAGAAGGATGAATTAATTCAGACATGGATGATTCACCACTTGCAGACAATTGGTGAAGCAGCCGGTAAACTGTCTGAAAATCTAAAACAAAAATATCCCTCAATCCCCTGGAGAGACATCATCTCCATGCGTAACTTTATAGTGCATCAGTATTTTGGAGTTGACCTGGAGGAAATCTGGAATACTGTCACCCATGATATCCCGGTTCTGAAAAACAATCTCAATCAAGTCCTAAAGGATCCCGATAATTCTTAGTTGCGTATCCAAACTAATCCCCGGAGCCGCGGTGGCCTGCCCGTCTTTGACGTGGCCGCGACATGTTCTGATGAGAAGAACCATTTCAGAATTACAATAAATTTGGCTAAATTCGCGGAAGTGTCTAATATTTAAAGTCATAAATCGTATGAACAACATTACTGCAGCCATCTTATCTATTTTAAACCTTAAAAGATTCACCCGTAAACATAAGCTGGAAAAGCTAAGGTCTGCTTGGGGTCAGCCTCTTGATCGATTTCACAATTTCGATCTTATAAGGAATTATCATGAACTGGTCTGCACAGACTCTGGGGATGAATTTGTGGATGATAAAACCTGGTCGGACCTCAATCTTAACGATGTTTACTCCTTAATTGACAGGAATATCAGCGGCCCCGGCAGACAGTATCTTTATCACCTGCTTCATAAGTATGAACTGAACGATGACAAACTTGACAGCCGGTTTAACCAGATAAAACTGTTCAAAGAAAACCAGGGAATAAGAGAAAAAATACAATTAGCCCTTCAGAGACTCAGCAGCGACGATACTTACTTTATAATCAGCCTTCTTCTTGGTGAAAAGCCCATAATTCCCAAATATCCCAGGCTGATTTATTTATCTTCGGCTCTTTCAATTCTTTCTATTCTGGCTGCATTTTACAACAGCACTTTCTTTTTTGCCGTATTGTTTATGGCGGTGCTAAACCTGATAATAACTAAAATATATTCTTCCGGGATCTATGAATCCTTCATCGGATTTTCCAATCTAAATAAAATGATAGTTTCAGCAAATGAGCTTGCCGGCTTAGAGTCTGAAACAGCAATTGAACAGCTTTCTGTTCTTAAGAAACATTCCGGGGTCCTGAAAAAGCTGAATAAAAAAGTTTCCCACCTTGTAATTGATAAATCGCAGCTTGATACTTTTGCACAAACAGTTATAGAATACTTAAATATGTTCTGCCTGTTCGATCTGGTTGCATACACCAGATCCGTTATCGAATTGTACAAATACAAGAAAGAGCTTAAAGAGGTTTTTGATGCCGTGGCAAGTCTGGATGCACATATTTCAATTGCATCCTACTTTTGCAGCATCCCTTATTATTCAAAGCCTGAATTTATTTCGGGGAACACAATATCCTTCGATGAGGTTTATCATCCATTGATTGATGAAGCGGTACCGAATTCTATAAGCGGGTTAAGCAGGTCGGCTTTGATTACCGGGTCCAATATGGCCGGTAAAACCACATTTATTAAATGTATAGGTGTAAACACAATTCTTTCCCAAACACTCGGGTTTACTCTTTCCAGAAGAACAGTAATTCCAAAGCTGATTGTCAAATCTTCAATAAAGATCGAAGACAGCATTGCAGATTCCAGGAGTTATTATTTTTCGGAAGTTGAAGAGATTAAAAAACTTATCGGTCTGAGCAGAACGGAGAAGAAATATCTTTTTATAATAGATGAGATTTTCAGAGGGACCAATACAGTTGAAAGGCTTGGAATTTCCGCAGCCGTACTTAAGCAGTTAAACCATAACAACCTGGTGCTGGTTACGACACATGACATTGAGCTTCAGGACCTGCTGGATAACTCATTTTCCATGTATCACTTCAGTGAGCAGGTAGAAGGAGACAGATACTATTTTGATTTCAGGATAAAGGAAGGTCCCTGTTCCTCCGGCAATGCCATTAAGCTCCTGGAGCTGACAGGCTACCCCGAGCAAGTCACTAATGAAGCAAAACAGATCAGCAATAGGATAATAAGCAAAGAAGGAGTAAATATCTAAACATCTTCTAAGCAGTTATCCGGCTTCAGTCCGGAAGACTTTCGATTGTATTTCTTCATTTATCGGGCTGAGTTGAGCCCCTTGTTTTATTTAGAATCCATGAATACCACTTCATCGGCATTAAAATATTCGGGATCGAAATCATCTCCCGCCCATTCTTTCATCTCTTCATAATCCTCAGAATCCTCATTGCTTAAAGTATCGAGAAGTTCCTCGTAGCCCCAGGAACCGCCGCAATCCTCAGGCGGGCAAGCCCTTTCACCGGCAAGGCAAACCGGGTAGGTAAGGTTTTCATCCCTTGGCAGGGATTTCTCAAACTTTATTGTATGCTCCCAGCAATCCCCAAAATCGTACGTATATAATGCTTTCGAATTCAGCCTGGAGAAATAATTCGCAACTTTGTGTTTTTTCCCCTCAATTACCCCGGGAGCCATTTCATCTGGTATACCGATACTTACCTCAAGGCCTGTTTTCGGGTTCATTATCTTAAACTCATGCAGATGGTAATTAAGCCATCCCATTGCATCCTGAATTGCATTATGCAGCTGTTCGAAATTATAAGTTTCAGGCACCTGTATACGCCGCCATATCCTCGGCTTTACATCGTGGAGAGTGATTTTGAACTGATAAACATTTTCAAACTGCTTTTTACTGCCCTTTTTACCGGCACCCTCAGTGTTCGCGACCTGTCCGGTGTTAGCTTTCGCCGTCTTGAACAGCCCTCCCGATTCCTTCATTGCTTTCAGGGGAATAAGTCCTATACTGTCCTCGAGTTGAAATATTTCGAGCTCATCTCCCGGCTCCAGTTTCAGCTTTTTCCGTATCTCTTCGGGGATAACAACCTGATATTCCGGTAAGATTTTTACAATTGTCATCTTTCTCTCCCAATTTTATAAATAATATATCGATACTTCGGCCATAATTCAATAAAGCAGCCGGGTTGAACTATAATTTAATATATCTTTAATTTAGCAAGTATGTAAGGAACAGATATTAAAAGGAAACAGATTATACGATTTTCCAGCTTTTTTATGGATTTTTATTCTTTTTTTATGTGCGTTTCCTAAAAACAAACGCAACTTTTCAGAGGAAGCTGCAATGCCGGCATTTGCCGGCAGATTTAAGGCACAAAGTGACAATATCTTTAATGTTAAGATATTCCAGATAAGGGAACTCAATTCTGCCTAATCTCCAAAAATATTTTTACTTTGCAGCAACATTTTTCTTTTGCCGGCGTCTATAATATAAACAATCGGAAAGGACTTGACCAATACTCAACCTGAAGGCAGAATGGAATTTAAGTTTTATTATGCAAAACATAAGTCCAAATTGTACTTTTATGTATTCAGAATGCTGAATGATAAGATGCTTACCGATGACATTGTGCAGAATGTGTTTATTAAACTTTATGAGAATATGGATAATATTAATAACCGGGAATTTATAGCATCATGGATCTATAAAACTGCAAGAAATAAGGTTTATAGCTTTTTAAGGCATAAAAAAAGAAAAGCCGAGGAGCTGATTGACGACGAAGAGCCGCTATACTCTGAAACGCTGACGGATGAAATGGATAATGTTGAGTTGAGGGAAATGATTATGTCGGCACTTGAAACTATCCCTGAAGAGCAAAGGGAAGCTTACCTGCTGAAAGAATATTCAGGCTTCAGCTATAAAGAGATAGCATCTCTTCAGGACATTGATGAAGAATTGGTCAAAAGCCGCCTTTTCCACGCAAGAAAGAAACTGATAGCTAAAATAGCCAAGGTCATTTTATAATAAAAGGAATGATCATATGAAATGCGAAGAAATTCAAGAATTGATAAGCCAATTTAGTGACGGCTCTCTGGAAACAGAAAAAGAGGCCTTCATATTTGCACATATGTCGGTGTGCCCCGGGTGCAGGACATTCTTAAAATCTATTAACACGCTTAGCTTTTCAGCTCAGAGAGAAGAATTCTATTTCCCTCCTGAACTGGACAAGAAGGTCATCAGCAAAACCGAAAAGAGGAAAGCGAAAAAGCACGTAAACATTCTTACCATGAAATATCCGGCATATGTTTCCTTTTCATTCGGAGCAGTTGTGATATTATTGCTCTTCCTGCTTTTTAAGTCAACAACAGAATACAGGCAGGAGCTTCATGAAGCCATGGAAAACATGCAGCAGCAGAATAAGCAGATTCAGACTATACTGAACAGCTACCCTGAAATTCAGGTTCGGCCTAAACAGGTAAATGAAATATTCGTTAACAGAAAATTGTGAGGCAGTGAAATGAAATCCAGATACAGATATTTTATTGCAATCAGCATCATTGTGCTGGTATTTATTATCGGATTGGCTGCGGGTTTCTTTATAAATAAGCGCCCTAATTTTATATCCTCCTCAATTAAACAGCATGAAGTTTACAACACTTCTGATTGGGCAATATCATATTACTCCATTTCGGTGCCTCAGGATTATTATGATACAAGGTTCGTAAACAAATCAGCTCAGATCAATATGGGAGACAAGAAGTTCCTTGATATAATAGGTAAATCCATACCCGTTAAAACAGTTTTTGACAACTGCGGAGAAGGCACGCACCAATTCAATTTTATTTTCCAGATTGATAAGAATGGAAATGCGATCGATTGCAATATCCGCAAGATCATTAATACAACCAAAGGCGGGGGTGTTAGAAATGCAGATTACTTAATTCAGGGCAAAGCACTAATTAATAATCTTGCCGCAAAATATCAGCCCGGAGTTTACAGTGGGAAAATTGTTAACAGCCTTATGATAAAAGATCTGGCGATCTATGTGGATAAGAACGGAAACTCCAGGGCAGGGTGGAACTTTTCTGAAACTTTGCCCGGAATATCCATGGCACCATACAACTATGCACTAAAAAGCCCGCGTGGCCCCCGTCAAAGAAGAGAACTTGAAGAATACAAATCTTCAGCTGATAAAATGCCCGAGTATCCCGGTGGGACACAGGCCATGGCAAAGTTTATCGAAAGGAACATCATTTACCCGGAAGCGGCAAAACAGGCAGGCGTTGAAGGGAAAGTTATTGTGGAAGTATATATTGATGAAATCGGCAGGGTCGCTTACGCAAAAATATTAAAAGGCATTGGCGGCGGATGCGAAGCAGAAGCCGAGAGAGTATTGGGTCTCTTGAAAAACTTTCGGCCAGGAATTGAAAATGGGGTGCCGGTAAAAACCAAAATAGTTATTCCTTTCAACTTCAACATTGGATAAATTCAAGTTTCCCTAATTTCCTTTGCAGGAAACATGAAGCATCAGGAAACAGTTGGAGTAAGTGGCAGTCCTTTAGAGTTGCAATTACAGTTGGACAATGAAAACTTATAATTTTATATTGCAAACTATTATACAGAAATCTATTTGAAATCTACTTAATCAGCTTTTACTTTTCGTTTTAGCAAGGAATTTGAATGATGAAATTCGGTGGAAGAGTATCTGTTTTCTTTCTGAGTATTTTTGTTTTTGCATCCAATATTTTTGGAGAAAGCGACTCATTAAAAACTAATTATTCAAAATCCCCAGCTATCGATATTACGTCTATCAGGGACGATTTTGATAAAACTCTTATTAATGAAGGCTATAAGAACTATTCTGTATTTATCTTGCCCTCGGGCACTTATTGCAAATCCATTTATCTTGCAATAAATCCCTCCTTAGAAGTTTTGGATATAAAAGTGATCGCAATCTTCAGTGAGGGCTTTGATATGAGTCAGGAGCCCTTAAAAGCAATGAATGATTCTTTATATATAGGGAAAGTAGGATTAAGCAGCAGGAATGGTTTCCCTGTTGAACCTATCAGCATCGTATTTGACCGAAAGAATAACAGCATATTTTATAAATGCAGCAATCCATCCGGGAAGAATGAGCCATACTACTTTAAGAGGGAGAACATAGGAAGTTATTTTCCCTTCAAAAGAATGAATACCTGTGACGGCAAAGATATTGAGATTACAAGAGACAAAATATTCATATTCAACTGGTGGGAAACGGGCTGTGTACCATGCAGGGTAGAAATTCCCGGTTTGAATAAACTGGTGGAGAAATATAAAGGCAATGACAGCGTTGTTTTTATTTCAGTGATTCACGACAATAACAATTTAAAGAAGTTCCTGTCCGGGAATAGATTCGACTACATTCACTGCTTTTCAGATAAAGATATTACAGATTACTTTGGCATTAGATATCCAAGAAATATCATCGTAAACCATGAAGGTAAAGTGATTTATGATGAAGTTGGGGCAATAGCCAATAAATACATTGAACTTGAAAAAGTAATCGACCAGGCTATCAGCATTAAGAAGTAGAAATAAAAACTGTAACTGGTATAAAATGCACATTCAATTCGCAGCGAATTCAATTATCTTGTTCCCTGAGGCAGGAGCCAAAGTAACTTAAATAATTGTAAATCTTTGCGAACAGGCCTTCTCTATAGAACATATACCTGTAGATAATATCTGGAGTGGGTCACAGTTCAGCTTCTTTTTGCCCAATCTCCAACACTATTTTGTCTCGCAGAAAAATCTTTTATGCTTCGTGTAATTTTTTCATCTTTCATTCGTCTATTTATTAACAACAAATAATTACTCTTTGAATAATACTTTAGTTCATATCCCATCAGAAAAATTATATAAAATGTATTCTGATGATATTTTAAGATATTCTTTTAGCATCCTAAGAGATTATGAGGAAGCTAAGGATATGGTGCAGGAAGTATTTATCCGGCATTTTGAAAACGAACAGTCATTTAAGGGAGCCTGCAGTTATAAAACGTGGCTCCTGATCATTACCCGGAATCTCTTTTACTCTAAAATCAAAAGCAAAAGCTTTACAAATGAAAGAGTTGACGAAGAACTTAATGATTCTGTTTTTGAAGTAAACTATGAAATTAATATTTCTATAAAAGATGCGTTAATGAAAATCCCCTCTGAATATAGTGAATTGTTATATCTGAAAGAAGCAGAGGGCTATTCGTATGAGGAAATATCTCAAATTACAGAAACCTCACTGGATAACGTGGCCGTCAGATTACACAGAGCAAAGAAGATGCTAAGGAAAATATTAAAAGACCGGTATTAATATGAAACATTATGATTATGAAATAAGCCTTTTTGTTGAAGATGAACTGCCGGATGAGCAGATCACTTTACTGAATATGCATTTAGCCGGCTGTAAAAGCTGCAGACAGGTTTTATCGGATTATATGGAAATAAAAAATGAAGTTTCAAAATTCTATAAAAACCTGCCTTCGGATATTCAGGAACTGAATCAAAGTGGTTTAAGCACCAATTTTAATAGAAGTATAATAAAAGGGATCCATAAAAACAGCCTTAATACTGAAATCAAATCTTTTAGAAGGAAGAAATTCTTTATACCAGTTTCTGCGGCTGCTTCTTTCATTATTGCCGTGTTAGCTTTCTGGAATCTTTGGCATCATGATATTCAAGATACATTTAAGAGCGGCAGCACTCCTGCTTTTCAAAAAGACATAGAACAGACAACTTCCAACAAGAATACTTATTCCCCTCATCTATATGCGGCTGAAGACCAGACGACGAGGGAAAGTACCAGGGCACTAAAAGATCAGGTTGAAAGTATAAAAAGGCTGAAGACTGATTCTCTAGATAATAATTATGTCCTGACTGTTGAATGCTTTAATGAGGAAATTGATAAGGCTATAGCGGCTCACAAAGATAGACTTAAAAATACAGGCTATTTGGTCTCCTTTTCCAGGTATTCTGAATTTGAGGATTTCAATGCAGTTATTGACAGTGCCTTATTAAAACAAAACTTACAAATCTTAAACTAATTTCAAGGGTAACTTAAAATGAAACCTGATAAGAGAACTGCTGCAGGAATATTTTTTGTGATGTTGTCCATATCATTTTTTGGTTTTGAATTAAACCCGGACGGCAGTATTCCTAAGGGGTGGATAAAAGCGGGAACCGATAGTAAAAGTTATGAAGTGGGCATAGAAAAAGGCGCGGGAAACGACGGCAGCAATGCCGCTTATATAAAATCCATCAAGGCCGACATAAAGGGATTTGGAGTTTTACTTCAGGGCTTCTCTGCGGAAAAGTATCTCGGGAAAAGAGTAAGATTAAGCGGATATATGAAATCAAAGGATGTTGAAAATAGCGCGGGTTTTGTAATGAGAATCGAAAATGAGGAAGATAGGAGTCATCCATTGGGATTTGATAATATGAGTAACCGTCCTGTTAAAGGAAATACGGACTGGAAAATTTATCAGGTTGTACTTGATGTTCCTGAAAACAGTACCGAAATTATGCTGGGCGGACTCCTTACAGGTAAAGGACAGGTATGGTTCAGCAATTTGAAATTCGAAGTGGTGGATAAGTCTGTACCGACTACGGATTTGGGTTCTATAATAAATGATAAAGGAGAACCGGTGGAACCGACAAATCTCAATTTTCAGGATTAGTGATCACTGCTCGTCCCGATTAAAAGTCCCGGGGTGTACAACATGAAATCAGCTCATATCAGGCTTGCACCCCTAAACTTTAGAATTTATCACAAATTTGTACGCTTTAAAGCCCTGGATGGTCATAAAACAGGTTCTGATTAATTTCAGTTTGCAGAGCGAATAAAACCCTGAGATTTTCTCAGGGTTTTTTCTTTTTAAATGTGAGATATATCAAGACGTTCTGGATCTGAAGCATTATATTCCGGTATGCCATATTACCTATACATGCTGAAATCCCAGTCTGCAGATAAGTTCTATGTCGGCTCTTCGGAACATCCCCAAACCAGACTCACTTACCATAATACTTTTGAAAATGGGTTTACTTCAAGATACCGGCAATGGGAAATTGTCTTTATGAGAGAATACTACGGAAAATCTGAAGCACAGAGTGCTGAAAGAAAGGTCAAATCTTGGAAGAGTTCAATTATGATAAGGCACCTGATAAATAATGAGCTTCAGTTGTAAATTATAAAGTCCGGCAGAGCCTCCTGCTGTTGCCCTGAAAGCTTTCTGAGTGCAGATCCCCTATTGATATTATGGCCTCAAGAGCCGTTTTCTCACCATTGCCTCAGATGGCACCGGCTTTAAGCCCATCCTGTAGCAATATCGACCGTGTTTACGGTATAGACAAACATTCCTGCAACGCTATTACCGCAGTGTGCCACCGTATTGGCCTCAATGAAGCCCGGCCTCGTCTCATCCCACTGGTTTGTCTTAATGGGAACGTGATTCTTCAAGAGCTTGCCGGGCTTTGTTGTGCTAAGCCCCAGCCTCGTCATCTTCTTTCTTTCTCTAAGAAGAATGTGGTCAATTATTGCTGGTGAAATCTCTAGAATCCTCCTTCTATTTATTTCATTCAGCTTTAGACAGAAGACCCTTTCATAGAATGGCAGCCAGTTAGGGATTACGGCCCTAAGCCTTTTTGAGCATATCATATTGGTACTCTTTAAGAGTAGTTTCAGAAAGTGAATTATCACAGGATCATTGTATCGCTTGGGCCTTCCCGGCCTTTTCTTTTTCTTATTATTCCTTACCTCTTTGTCTTTTCCATTGAGGAGTCTTATTGCATATTTTCTGTTATAGCCACAGGTCTCCGAGAATTCATCCAGGATTTTCTGCTTTTCCAGCTTGTCGGCCCTTTTATATCTTGGCTTTATTTTCCTTAAATATTCTTCCTTTGCCTTCTGACTCATAAATATTCAGTCCGGTAATGTCTTTATCTTTGTGTAAAAAATAAAAAGAAGGAGGTGCCGCTCCAGTTTATTAAATTTGAATTGCAAAAAACAAAATTTAGTAAAAAAGGAGACAGCACCATGAGCACAAAGTTAAATGCATCTAGTCAAAAAAACAAATTATTTGAAGAAATGTTAGAGCTGGAAGGAGGAGGCGGCCTCTTCCGGGAATTCTTTAAGCGAGGAATGGAAAAGCTCCTTCAGGAAAGCCTTGAAGGAGAGGTAACGGACTTCCTTGGCCGCAGCTGGTATGAGCACAACCCGGAGGGGAAAAGAAAAGGCTACCGTAACGGATACTATGACCGGCAGGTAAAAACAAGCGAGGGTCTCCTGGAACTTAGGCAGCCTAGAGTACGGGACACCGATGAAGAGTTTAGAAGCAGGATCCTGGAAAGGCTTGACAGCCTGGAGGACAACCTCAAGTACCTCTCCCGTGAGATGTACATTAGGGGCCTCTCAACCCGTGACATAGAGGATACCTTTAGAGATGATAGCGGAGAGGCACTTTTGTCCAAGAGCTCCGTAAGCCGCCTAAACTCTGAAATGATAAAGGAATATGAGGAGTTTACCTGCCGTGACCTCTCGGAACTGGATGTGGTTTATCTCTTTATTGACGGGGTTTATGAGGCTGTTCGCAGGTTTACGGGTAATAGGGCCTTGCTCTGTGCCTGGGGCATATTGTCTGACGGGACAAAGCGCTTAATCCATGTAGCGGCAGTTGAAAGTGAGAGTAAGGCATCCTGGGAGGTGTTCTTTGAGGATATGACGAGCCGTGGCATGAGGCATCCACTGCTCGTTGTAAGTGACGGGGGTAAAGGGGCAGGTGCTGCCATAGTAAAAAGCTTCCCCAAGGCTGACCGGCAGAGATGCTTGGCCCACAAGCTCAGGAACATTGCCTCAAAGCTTCCAAGGGACCGCCAGGCTGAGGTGCTTGCAGCTATAAAAGGGATCTATTATGCCTCTGATTACGAGGCTGCAAAGGTCCTGGCTTCTGATTTCATTGACAAGAATATTGACAACTACCCCTCTGCAGTCAAGTGCTTCAGTGAGGATCTGGATGCCTGCCTGGTCAATCTCAATTATCCCATGAGTCACAGGAAGTTCATTCGCACTACAAACCTCTTAGAAAGGGCATTTGAGGAAGAGAAAAGAAGGACCAAGGTGTTCCCCCAGCATGCAAGTGAGAAGGCCCTTACGGGTCTTGTCTTCTCTGTCCTTTACAGGGCATCACAGAACTGGAAGAGAATTGGGATGAGGGATGATGAACTGAAAATACTGAAGAACATCAGGAAACTGATGACTAATGAAGAATCAACCGGAGACTATATTTCATATAGACTGGCAGCGTAGAGCCTCCTATGAAAAATATTTTTACACAATAAAAAAGACTTGACCACTGGATTCAGTCCTTTTATTTTGGAGTACTTTATACTATGAGTCAGCCTCTTATGTACCCGTAAAATCAGCCTGAAAACATAAATTTCAGGCAAATCTTTCGGTTACATTTACTTTTGAGGCAACGAATCATTTTTCATACCCTCATGGTTACATTATTTATGAGTCAATTCGTTCAACTCGATATTTAATTTATTACTTGACAGCAAGAAACAATATAGTTATTTTAAGCTTAAAAGCATTAAGAAAGACACCTATAGTAGGTATTAAGAATTTATTGGCCAATTGCAGATACTATTTCATTTATTCCATTCCCAAAAATAATTCATATCAAAAGTATTTTTGTTCGCCTTAACGTCGGCAAATAAATTTCCCTTTAATAAGTAAAATAGAACTAATCAAAACAAAGTCTAAATAAGTATCTGCAAAGATGAATACTATTACTCCGGTATTAACTTTAATAATAAAGCATTTCCCGAGGGCGTTCTTTCTTATCGGTAACATTTATAAGAGCGCATATTCAAGGAATCAGATGGGACCCAAGTTAAAAATCATTATAAGCTTTGAAAAGAAGTCTTAAGCATATTTGCAGTTTTGGTATTATACTCAGTCTCATTTGTATAGGGAAAGCAGTTATAATCCTTAATCGAATGAAACACAAAGCAATTAGAGTTTTCATTGTGGTCATATTCTTAAGGTCCTTTCATTAGGTCGAATACAAAAAAATAGCTTTATTCACCAAAAATATTGATAACTCAGAATAGTCAAATCTTATTTTCAGTTCTGAAATGTTTACAGGTGTTTCCATTCAGTAATGTGGGTTCTTACTAAATGTGAGTTTATTTTTGAATCCCTCTTAAAAAATAACAGTTATGAAAAAAAAGCTGATTCACCTGATACTATTATTCCCCATGTTTTTCGGCTGTGAATCCTCCACAATGCCTCCGGCAAGTCTGCCATTCACCATATCGGCTGAGAAGGTGTCCTGCAAGGATGCATGGCTTAAAATCTCCTTATGTAACGTTTCTCTTCCCAAGCTGCTGTTTATGAGGTCGAGTGACTCTGACGGTTATAATGTACATCATATTTCGACAAAAGACACGATGTTCCACTTCAAAGGGCTTATTCCAGGCAAGGAATATACATATTGGTTTTATGTAAGTGATAATCAAGCCCTGTCTAAAGATGATTTGAAAAATACAAGCAACATCCTGACTATAAGGACGTTGGATACAACAAGCTATTATTTCACCTGGAAGGTGGACTCCATCGGGACCACACAAAGCCTTTTGAACGGCATCTGGGGCAGCAGCAGCAATGATGTATGGGCTGTTGGAAGATTCTACAATGGGCATTATCCGACTTCATATATAGCACATTACAACGGTTATGGCTGGACACAGAATTATTCCCCCCTTTTTACCACAGGTATCCAGGGTGGCAATCTTAATGGAATATATGGCCTTTCCAAGGATAAGATGTGGGTTGTTGGAGAAGGTCTCTCTACAATTCCACTTGAAAAAAGAGATACAACCTGGGCATTCGCCGCATACTGGAATAAAGACAAGTGGGTGGATATCTCGCCCAAATTCTTTAATGTTCGTCTGTGGGCAGTCTGGGCATATGATGAATACAATGTGTGGGCAGTCGACCTTTCGGGATCAATCCTTTATTATGACGGTAAGAACTGGACGGAGCAGTATAATAATCCCGGCTATATGCTCTACGACATCCATGGTACAGATCCAAAACATTTATATGCTGCAGGGGCTGATAACAGCTACTCAAGAGGGATTCTCCTGAAGTTTAACGGTACAGGCTGGCAAAGGGTTCCGACATCATTTTATGATGCTCATGGTCCCTTCCATTCAGTATGGGTGGAATCGGAAAAGACGGTCTGGGTTGCAGGTATAGGCATGATACTCCATGGTGATGGAGCTGATAGTGATGACTGGGAAGCCCAATGGGTAAATTACGGGCTTCGAAAAATAAGGGGACTCTCAGGAAACGATATCCTTACCGGCGGATACAATGGCGCAATTGGGCATTTTAACGGAAATACGCTGAAAATAAATATGGATATATATGCGGACCAGCAGGAGTTCTATGTCAATGATATTCTTGCTTTCAAAGACAAGGTGTTCTTTGCAGGGCAGGGAGGAACAGGTTTTATAAACAGAAAAGGCGTAGTCTTTATTGGAACGAGATAACCTAGGGTGAATAATCAGTTCTAAATAAATTATTCATTTCTCAAAAACCAAAGGTGTATCATGAAACGTTTCATCTCTGTACTCATGTTTGCTTTTTCGGTTATATTCAGCATTCAGAATGCCTCTTTATTCGGCAATGAAACTCCCAAAGTGAAAGTTTTTTTTGACATGCTGAATAGTTACACCAGCGCTGCTGTTTATGAAGTAAAAAATGAAGCAGCGCCACCTCCTGGGGATAAAGTTTTGTGGGAATTAAAACCTTCTACTTATAAGGGAGCAATCAGATATTCTTATGATGGTAAGGATTATTGGGAATGGGATTATTATGGCAGTTCAAGGTATCGAGTTGGTACAGGGGATTTTTATGGCGGAACAATAACAGGAGAAATAGCAAGATCGTTTTACCAATGGATGCTTCCGGAAACTGATATTCCTGCTGATGCCGAAATAACTAGTGTAAAATTAGAGTTCACATTATATCAATACCCTCCAACTTCAAACCCTCAATTAGTAAATCTTTATAAAGTAACTGGGTTAAATTTATTGAGTGCTGAGAATACTTGGAAATCAATAAATTCGGAATCGGGAGGTATTCTATTAACTAATACTCCAATTTCTGTATCAGGCTCATTCCTTACTGTCGATATTACGCCAAATACTCCATATTTTGACACCTTTGTTAGCGAACTAAAGAAAAGCCTTGCTTCATATCATTCTTTTACTTTAGGAATTATTTCTGCAAATGAAAGTGACCAAAATAAGTTTATTATTATTGATGTCGCCTCACAATATTCTAAATTAACGATAACATTTAATTCACCAACAAGACAGCTTACTGCCCGAAATCAATTGGGGACAGAGGATACACAATATAATCAGGGGGAAATAGCTATTGATAATGTTTGGCAAAATTCCCCATTCTCCATTTCAGCAAAGTGGAGCACCACACACATGGTTGAGGCTCCTCAAAAGGTGGAAGATAACAATAAGGATGATTGGAAATTTACTAATTGGGTAGGAGGTCCAACTTCCTATAGTCAATCAGTTAAACTGATGAGCAATACTACACTTACTACAAACTTCACTCAACTATATAAACTTACAGTTAAAAATAATTTGGAGGGAATAGGGGAACAGGAAATAATGCTCAATGGAGGAAAAGTTATCTCTGGACATACCGAAACTGATATTGTCTCTGGCACACAATATAATATTTCAGCCTTTGAGATTCTTACAAGGGAAGATGGCGAAGATTATCAATTTAGCATTTGGAGTGACGGGGTAACCACGGCTGCGCATCCACCCATAACAATTAATTCTACAGAAACTCTTACGGCCTATTATAAGCATAGCAAATATAGCGGCACTTCTACTGCCTTCAGCAACTCCAGTCAGAGAAAGATAGTCCGGACCCCCAACGGCAGCCTGCACCTGGTATATGAAAGCATGGGGAAGGTGTGGTATGAAATGAGTACGGATAACGGCGTAAGCTGGAGGCTTATGAACGGGGGCAAACCCCTGGTAAGTGAGGATGCAAAACTCCCTTCAATTGAAGCCTATGACATCGATTCAAGAATATTCATAACATTTCAGAAGAAACTCGAAAATGGCTTTCCTCCCGACTCATATTTAATTGAGCTTATGGTATATAATGTTGACGGTGACAGTCCGCAGGACATACTTGATGCCTGGCAGTCAGCCCCATACAGCTATAATGCAAATCCTGTTGTGGCCTTTGATTTTAACCAGTATGTATCCGACAGGGTTGCAGTGGCTTTTCAGGATAATTCAAGCTCTGCTCCCGGAATACTTTACCGGCTGGCAGGTCTTAACAGCACAAATTTACATTACGAGTGGAAGAACAGTGCCGCAAGAATAAACGGAACTGACGAAAATTCGGTTAATCCGTCAATAAAATCCATATATTACAGCGCAAACATTTCCAAGTATAACACCGATCAAAAATTCCACATCGCCTTTGAGCAGCAGGGCAACGGGAGTTCAGTTAATTACTCATTACTGAATATAAACCGGTCGGGTGCAGCTTCTGTTTCAGCTCCTGTTGACATTTCTTCCGACATATTTCCTACCTCCACAGATGAGAACGAGAAGCCCCTTGTTACGGTTGTAAACGGAGTGCCTTACATAAGCTGGCTTCATTACAGCGACTGGACCTACCTGCATGAAGCAGCATTGGCAAGAAGTACCTCGGGCTCATGGGACTTATTCGATACTTACGGAAAAGAAGACGACATTACCTCAGTGCATATGAATAATGTGGGACAGAATGACTTTGTACTTGCCTGGAATGTCGACGGCTATGGAAACGAGTTCGTTCGAAGCACCTCGATGTCAACCCCCTATTTTACAAATACCTCCGGGCGTGACTTACAGGTTGCAAACGGATCTGACTTCACGAATACGAGACTCATCTCATTTATGACTGATGCAGTTCCATATTATTTCACCACATCAAATCCCATGTCAACAGGGACTCTGGCCAAGGTAACTCTTTCCAAAGAAACAGATGGACAGAATACCTCCAAAACACTAGAAAGCCGTACAGGAATAATAAAGATCAATGATGCCTCTTTTAGGGCAACTCTAGGGGAAATAAAGGCAGGAGACAGTTATGTCAAGTTCAGAGATATAGAGAATGATTTCACGACTGAAAAAGAAACCTTCCCTTATGCACTCGAATCCAAGGAATTTAACACCTCAGATAAGACCGTACTTAGCTATACCTCAGAATTCACAATGAATGATTCAGTTAAGATGTCTTCAATTTTCCCGAAGGATCTTGAATCTTTGACTTTTTCTCTAGAGTTAGTTGACGCAAAAAGCAATGAGCTCCTAAAAAGGCTCAGTTCCAGAAAATTTAACTCTAACTCCATTTCCATGGGGAAACCTCAGGCCTTTAGGCTTGACTTAAATGGAATAGGAAGCCGCACCGTTAAGCTCAGGATTTCATATGACATGAAGACAAAAGATTCCGTAAAGGTTGAATATAAACTCCTGAACTACTATAAGCCTGAAGGCAAAATAAAGAAAGGCAGTTATGTTGACCTCTCATTCAGTGAAGTAAAACCTGTAACGGAATACGGCTTAAGCCAGAATTATCCTAATCCATTCAATCCTACAACAGTCATAAACTACCAGATCCCGAAGGCATCCAAAGTTATGCTAAAAGTCTATGACATGCTGGGTAAAGAAGTCATAACTCTTGTGAACGAATACAAGGAGCAGGGAAGGTATTCTGTTCAATTCAATGCCTCAAACCTCCCGAGCGGGACATATATCTATGAGATCCGTGCCAATGACTTCGTCAAGAGCGGCAAGATGATGCTTTTGAAATGACCTGCTCAGGATAATTTGATTGTAGGGCAGAGGCTTTTAACAGGGCTTCTGCCTTTATATTAAGTTTAATTTCAGCTTCTTAGCGGAATTAACCACACGATTATACTGCTTAAAATCCTCAAATGTCATAAAACAGGTTATAATTGATTTTCAGTTTGCGGAGCGAATATTTAACTTCTGAAAAGCACACCAGTTGAATGAAAGGTTATATTCAATTATATTGAAACTGAGAAAGGAGACTCTAAAATGGCGAATGAACAATCAGGTTCTAATCCTCTTGAGAATATAAAGAATTTAAGTGTTGCTGAGCGGATACTCATTGTAGAAGAGATCTGGGACAGCATCTTAAATTCAAACGAGGAATTCCCGCTGTCTGATGAACAGAAAAATGAATTGGATAAACGTTTAGAAGCCCATGGTAAAAATCCAAACGAGGTAAAACCCTGGAGTGAAGTCAGAGACAATATCAGAAAAAAACTATGAATTATAAGGTGTTGTTTCGGGCTGAAGCTGAAGAGGAACTCCTTGAGGCTGTTGGCTGGTATGAAGACAGAATGAAAGGATTAGGATCAGCCTTTCTTTTAAGTATTGAAGCCGCAATTGATTCAATTTCCCGCAATCCCGAATCCTATCCCAAAATCTATAAAAATATAAGACGTGCCCTGATTAGAAGATTTCCCTTTGGAATTTGTTATTTTGTTGAAAAAAACCGCGTCATAGTGCTTGCTGTTTTCCATGTACATAGAAATCCTAAAGAATGGAAAAAACGAATATCGTAAAATCAATTTGTTAATAACACTACTGAGACAATTATATGAATCTGCTTGAATTAAGACAGAAAAGGGATCGCATTTTGCAGATAGCATCTCTTTATGGGGCAAAGGATTTGCGGATTTTTGGTTCTATTGCCCGAAACGAGCAGACTGAAAGCAGTGATGTGGACATTTTAGCAAAAATGGAAAAAGGGACAACCTTGTTAAAGCATATTTCCCTGGTTCATGCACTTGAAGAGGAATTGGGAGTAAAAGTAGATGTAGTTTCTGAAAGTACTATTAAAGGCAGAATTAAAGAAAATATTTTGCATGAGGCAGTTAAGCTTTGAGAAATGACTAGCCTTGGAATTAAATGTATTTTCGTAGGTGAAATGCTGCACTTGTAATTTAATTTCATAAACCATAAGTTTTAATACCAACAATTCAGGATTCTGGAATATGAAAACAATGCGCCTGTTCGTTTTAGCGGCTCTGTTATCTTTTCAATTCGTTTCCGGACTGTCTGCTCAATCAAATCCTATAAATATTAAGGCATACCTTACTGTCAGCTTCCAGGGCAAGGCAATTGAAAGCAAGCAATTCCATACGGCCAGTATCGCGGACAGGATTTCAGGCATACTTACTTCAGAAGGGATACAGCTGCTTTCAAATGTAGACATTGGGAAACCGGGTGAGCCCTGCCTTAATATCTATGTGACACTGGATGACAGCCTGAGAATTAATGCCATAAGTTTTGAAGACGGCGGCAATAACTCTGTATTATCATTTTCCTACCCTGAACTTTCATATCCATACAGGAATACTACAGAAATAACCCGCTCCGTACGCAAATATGTAAAAGATTACATCAAGTCCTCTCCTAAAGAGAACAGAAAATAACACTTCTAAAAATGAAACAAAGAATTAGTCCCGATGTTATAAGTTATTAGAAACCTCAAATTAGCAGCATTTCCAATTGAAACAGGGGGACTGACCATTGAAAGCTATAGCCAGCATGAAACAGTTCGTTGGAATCAAAACCGAAAGCGAATTAAAAAGAAAAGAGGAGCCTAAAAGTAGAACAAGAGATTTCATTAAGAATCTTTTGTTTGCCCTTATAGGGGCTCTTGTTATCAAAACATTTTTCCTTGAATCATCAAGAATCCCTACCGGCTCCATGGAAGGGACAATGCTGGTTGGAGACTTCGTACTTGTAAACAAAATGATCTATGGCTCATCCACGCCAAGAAACATTCCATTTACAAATATTTCGCTCCCTTTCTATACACTCCCTGCTTTTCGTGAGCCCAAAAGGGAAGATGTTGTTGTTTTTGATTACCCGGGCAATTCTGATGAATTGGAATCACCCGTTATTATGAGCTATGTCAAAAGGCTGGTCGGCCTGCCGGGCGATACGATCCAAATAAAAGATAAAGTACTGTTTGTAAATGGACGGGAATTCCGGAGGCCTCCGAACATTCAATATATTGATCCTGTAGTAAGACCTGCAGGAATGGATGAGAGCGATATATTTCCAGGATCTGCCAATTGGAACAGGGATAACTACGGCCCTATAGTTGTTCCCGGAAAGGGAGAGGTAATAAAGCTAAATCCTTCCAACCTTGAACAGTGGAGAACTATAATTGACCGCGAATTTGGACGGCGGGTTGTAAATGTTTCCGGCAATCAGGTTACCATTGATGGAAAGCCCGCCAGTTCATATACTCTGAAGAAGGATTATTATTTTATGATGGGTGATAACAGGGATAACAGCGCAGACAGCCGGTATTGGGGATTTGTACCGAGAGATAAGATAATCGGAAGAGCTGAAATAGTATATTGGTCGTGGGACCCATCCATTCCTTTTTATGAATTATTTGATTTATTGGGATCGGTCAGATTTAGCAGAATTGCCAGACTGATAAAATGACAATATATAATGATTTAATTTCATTTATATATTTGTTGTGGCATCGGAATATGGCGCAGCTGACCGCAGCGCAATGGGATTGTTGGGGGATTCTTTGGTCCCGGGGTTCAGTCCCCGCCAAAGGCGGGTTCCTCACCCTGGGCTATCAATACCAGGCCGCTGGCCGCGGCATTTGAAGAAAGCTTTCGGCCGGCGGAGGATTTAATATCCTGGCCATGAGAAAACTACTTCCCGTTAAACGTGGTCATAAGATATATCTTATCCGATGGCGCGGTTTTGCCCTCGCCAGTTTCAAGCGTTACGATGTATGAATCAATTTTTCCCTGCTTGTCCCCGGGAACGGAGAAGGGGAAATATTCTACTTCACGCCTCGTTTTGAATGTGCCAAGCGAATAATAGTTTTTGCCGCTCTGAAGCCAGAGCTCGTAGATACTGCTGTCTTTAAGTGCCGGCATATTGTATAACTGAATTACTCCCTCGCTTCCGTTCTCTAGAAGCGTAAGCTTCCCGAAACCTCCGGAATTTGCTGCCGTTCCATCCAGATTAATTGTCCTAAGATCCTTTGCACTCAATACAGCCAGCACCTTCTGGTTTCTGTCCAGACGCAGCATCTCACTGTTTAAGGCATTGACCTGTCCGCTAAGTGATGCAATCTGCTCTTTTCCCTGACTGATCCTCCGGTTCATTAAAAGATAAGTTACTGCTCCTGCTATTAGAACTAATACCAGAACTACACTCATGACAAGAATAGTCTTAAAATAGCTTTTGGTTTCGGCTTCAGGCTCTTCCATAGCGGGCCGCGCTGCCTCGGGCATAACAGGCTCCATCGTCCTGTAGGCGCGGTTTGCTGTATTCTGAGACGCCGGAGCCCCGGCGGCTTCACTCTCAGGTTTATCCGCTTCCGTATACGGCACTTCAAATATGGTGGACTTCTTAAGCCCGCGGTTATTCCGCTCTCTTTCGGGCACCGGGCCTTCTATTGCCGGGCCTTCTGGCACCGGACTTTCATATTCAGGGTTTTGAGGCAGAGGAGTTTCCACGGTCATTCTGCCCGTTGTTTTTAACGGGGGCGCCATTTCAGGCTTTTCAGCCACTTTTTCAGAAAATATGTTTTCATTTGCCGGAGCGGTTTCACCTGCGGCAGCCTCATTTTGCGACTGTCTTCTTTTTTCCTTCAGCTCCTCACGCATGCGGTAAAGCCTTTTGGCTACCCTGTCCTTAACTTCCGCGGCGGGCCGTTCAATTTCAAGTATTGCAGGCAATAAGGAAACTACATTCTGCAGTTCCCCAAGTTCCCTATCCGGAGCCTTCTTACCCGAGGAAAGGTATTCAAGAAATTCCAGGTATTCATTTCTATCCAGGCACCCTGCACTGAATGCGTGAATCATTTCGTTAAATTTCTGTTCGCTCAAATTTCTCATCTTCTTATCCTTTTATCAGGTTGTCTTTAAGATTGCCGAGAGCGATCTGAATCTTGCTTTTAACGGTAGGCAGGGGAATGTTTAACTTTTCTGCAATTGCGGCCTGTGTAAAGCCTTCATAAAAAGCCAGGTAAATAACGTACTTCTGTGCGTCTGTCAGGCGGTTTAAGGCCACTTCAACGTTGCTTTTGACGTTCAAGGCGGATTCCAGATCCAGCTGATCTATGCCGCGGGAAAGATGCGGAATTATAAATGCGTTTTCATACTCTTCTGTGTATTCTTCTACGGCAGGCGCTTGCCCCCTTTGGACGGGGCGGTTCCTTCTTAAATAGTCTGCGGCCTTGTTTCTTGAAAGAAGGACGAGCCATGCATAGACGTTCCCGGTAGAAAAGTTAAAACGGTCGATCTTTCTCCAGATTATGGCAAAGACTTCAATGAGAACCTCTTCTGCCAGGCGCTCCTCAACTACTATCCTTTTTATTAATGTAAATAAGATGGGTGAGTACCTGTCGTATAAGGTTTCGAGTGCTCTGGAATCGTACTGGGAGATTTTCCGGAACAGCTCCAGATCAGTGAGTATTGAATAGCTTTTCAATTTAATTCTTTTTATGTTTTTGTACTATTTTACAAAACTAAAATAACGAACCCTAAAAATCAATTCCGCCCTGAAGGTCTTAATTTAAGAACTTTATTGATAAAAAGGAAAAGCAAAGTTAAATTACCCGGAAGTAATTTTATATTTATCAGGAAAAACATTTATCCTGATATACCGGACCCAGGAACAATTAAATGGAGTTTCAATGAAAAGGCATCTCTTACTAACAGCCATAGGTTTACTTTTTATTTTTTCATCCGCTGCCGCACAGGCTTCACCGAAGTTTTCCTTTACACCTGAGCATCCGAAGGCAGGTGAGGAAATTACTGTGAAATTCAATCCTGCTGGAACCATTCTTGCCGATGCTCAGAATATTGAAGTGACTGCTTACCTCTACAGCGTGGATCTGGATGAGGCTAAAGGCGTCGAAATGAAGAAAGAGGGGAACATTTTTACAGGAGTAATTAAGACAAGTCCCCAAACACGCGGTCTGATTATTAAATTTAAGGACGGCGAGACTGCCGATAACAATAAAGGGCAGGGATACATTGTTAACCTCTACGGCCCCGACGGCAAACTCATACCGGGAAGCATGGCAGGCCTTGCTGCTGCAAAAGGCAACTGGGGTGTGCGCTACCTGGATATGGATCGCGACCGCGAGGCTGCCAACAAGCTTTTCCTCGAGGAGTTCAAGAAAAACCCGCAGGTTAAATCAGAATACCTCGATCAGTACTTTAAGGTAATTTTCCCCCTGATGGGTGAAAAAGCCAATAGTATTATATCCAAAGAACTCAGCCTTAAGGAGAAGAATCCCGTTAATTCGGAAGAGTACTTAACCTTAATGACTACCTGGTACGGCAGCCTTAAGAATGAAGCTAAAAGTGCACAGTATAAAAAAGAGCTTCTTGAGAAATTCCCGAATGGCAAGATGGCACAGGCAGAAAAAGCTGCTGAAATAAATAAAACTGAAGACTTAAATAAAAAACTTGAACTCATAAAGTCTTTTGAGACCAAATTCCCCAAAAGCGAATATACCGCCGGCCTTTATGACGGTGTCCTCTCTTCATATAAATCAAAGAAGATGTATAAGGACGCCTATGAATTCATTAAAGCCAATCAGTCAAAGATCAGCGCTTACTCATTCTATACTTTAGTCAGTCAGATGCTGAAGGAAGATGCCGACATGAATCTTGCCGGTGAAATTGCTCCGCTCGGCATTCAAAGAACCGGAGAGGAAATTGCCTTTATAGGAGGAAAACCAAATTTCCAGACGGAAAGTGAATACAGGCAGGAACAGGAGTACATCCTGGGACTCAACTTTTTTGCCCAGGGCAAAGTGCTCAGTAAACTGGGTAAAAAAGCCGAGGCTACAAAATCTTTTCAGACTGCCGCAAAACTTCTTAAGAATCAAGAGCCGGAGGCCAATGAACTCTATGCAAATCTCCTTATTGAAACCGGACAGCAGGAGGCGGCAATAGCCCACCTTGAATCTGTAATCAAATCGGGCAACGGCACTCCGCTCATGAAAGACTATCTGAAAACAGCCTACACAAAGAAAAACGGAAGTGAAAAGGGATTTCCGGAATTTCTCGCACAGCTGGACGCCGCGGCTAAAGAAGGACTAGTAAAGAAACTTAAAAAAGAGATGCTGAATGATAAAGCACCAGATTTTAAGCTGAAGGATCTGGACGGACATGAAGTAAAACTTTCTTCGCTTAAGGGGAAAACCGTTATACTCGACTTCTGGGCAACCTGGTGCCCTCCCTGCAGGGCTTCATTCCCCGGTATGAAGAAAGCCGTTGAGAAATACCAATCTAACCCGAACGTGCGTTTTCTTTTCGTTGATACACGCGAGCGCGTGGAGGATAAGAAGAAAAATGCAGCCGACTTCCTGGCCAAAAACCAGTACCCGTTCCATGTGCTGCTGGACCTGGAGAGCAAGGTTCTTGAGCTTTACAAGGTGCCCGGAATTCCGACTAAATTTGTAATCGATAAAAACGGGAAAGTCCGCTTCAAGGTCGTGGGCTTCGGCGGCAACACAGACCAGATGCTGGAAGAAATTGATGCCATGATATCAATGGCAGACGGATCAGTTCTCTAGGTGTACTTTACACGGCGTTCTTTTTAGATTTTTCCGGTTTCTTTTACCCTGCACTAAATAGCTTGACATGCAGAGTGTTTTTGCTATTTTAATATTTAGGTGACTTTTGAGAGGGGATTAACCCCCTCTCAAAACCGGTTTTTTGAACTCACCTTTGAATTAAGTTTTGTCTTTCAAGCAAAACATTGTGAAGGGAGGAATCTTTAAGATGCTAAGAAGTGTAAAGGAAATGGAAAAATTCAGAATAGCAGCTACGGATGGTGAAATCGGCGATGCCTATGACTTTTATTTTAATGACCTGCAATGGACTATCCGCTATCTTGTTGTTGAAACCGGCGGATGGCTTTCCAAAAAACAGGTGCTTATTTCCCCTTACTCAATCCAAAAAACCGGCCCGGAAGAAAAAGAACTCTCACTTAATCTTACCAAAAAGCAGATCGAACAAAGCCCCGATGTCTCGACAGATGAACCTGTAAGCCGGCAGAACGAAATTGATCTTATGAGGTACTATAACTGGCCCAGGTACTGGGACTGGGGTGAGGCCGGACTGCCGTATACGCCGGGAGCCGCCAGCTTTATGGCATCAGGACCTATATTAAACGAAGGTGCCTTAAACGAAGAAAATAAGGAGCAGCAATCTTCAGGCAGCGAAAAAGAGCATAATGAAAAAAAGGGAGATCCTCACTTAAGAAGCTGCAGGGAAATTCTGGGCTATAAACTCCTGGCCGCCGACGGCGAAACAGGACAGGTGGAGGATTTCATTCTGGATGACGAGACCTGGATCATCCGTTATATGGTCTTCGACACCGGCAGCTGGCTTACCGGCGGCAAAAAGTTTCTCATCGCTCCTCACTGGATCAATAAAGTAGAGTGGGCTGATTCCTCGGTCCATGTCGTCTTAAAGAACCAGGACATTAAAAACAGCCCGCCTTATGATCCGTCCAGTACACTGAACCGGGATTATGAAGAACTGCTTTATGAACATTACGGACTTCCCAAGTACTGGGTCTGAGGGCCATATTTAAAAAGTCTGATCTATAATGCTTATTCTTTTCTGCTAAAGAAATGATTTGTCTGAGTAATTTGTAATGCACAGGGATTATATTAATTATTAAGAGAGGTTAATATGCTAAGGAATATGACTTTATTTTTTTTGCTTGTAGTTTTTTCAGGCATTACTTCATATGCACAGATGCAGAACCAGGCTGAGGACGTGACAAAAGCTGTTGCTGTACTGATACCTACACAGGGAAGCAATGTAAAAGGTGTAGTAACATTTACCAAAGACGGGGATAACCTTAAAGTTACAGCCGACCTGGAAGGGCTTACCCCGGGCAAACACGGATTACACATTCACCAATTCGGAGACTTGACTTCGCCCGACGGCAAATCGGCTGGTGACCACTTCAACCCCACAGAACAACGGCACGGCGGACCTACAGACGTTCAGCACCATATGGGAGATCTGGGTAACATCGAGGCTCAGTCCGACGGAAAGGCACACCTCGAGATGACGCTCCAGGGCGTGAGTCTTACAGGCCCAAATTCAATCATCGGGCGCTCTGTTGTAGTACATGAAAAAGAAGACGATATGATGTCGCAGCCGGCGGGCAATGCAGGCTCCCGCCTGGCCGTGGGCGTAATTGGCATTGCACAGAAGTAATCCATTACAGTAGTAATCCGCTGCAAAAGTAATTTTTGAACATGACCACCGAAAGGATGAGACCATTATGAGGCATAACTATAAGAGACTGTGGATCGGCCTGGGAGCTGTTATAATTTTTTCTTTTCTTATTCTGGCATATTACGGCGTGGAAATCTATCAGCAGGCACCCCCTGAACCAAAGCGCGTCGTGACAACTGAGGGACGGGTGCTCTTTACAGGGCAGGATATTAAAGACGGACAGAACGTCTGGCAGTCCATTGGCGGACAGGAACTTGGAACAGTATGGGGGCACGGAAGCTATGTGGCGCCCGACTGGACGGCAGACTGGCTGCACCGCGAAGCCGTGTGGATGCTGAACAATTACGCTATGAATTCATACGGCACCGCTTACGATAAAATAGATAACCAAAAAAAAGCCTCCCTCACAGAAAAACTGAAAGAGGAACTCAGGCGTAATACCTATAACCCTGAAACCGGAGACTTGACCATATCTGAAGACCGCGCACGCGCAGTAAGCGATATAAGCTCTTACTATGCCTCTTTGTTCGGAAATGATCCTGAACTTGACGAGCTCAGGCGTGACTATGCCATACCCGAAAACACGATTAAAGACCCTGAACGCCAAAGAAAAATGAACGCATTTTTCTTCTGGGCATCCTGGGCCTGCGTTACTAACCGTCCCGGTCAGAATGTAAGTTATACGAATAACTGGCCTTCGGAACCTTTAGTCGGCAACCAGCCCACGGGTCAGATTGTAATCTGGTCTGTTATAAGTTTTGTACTTCTTCTTGCCGGAATCGGAGCCCTGGCCTGGTATTATGCAGTCCAGAGGAGGAAACCGGAAGAAGAACATGTTCTGCCCGAGTGGGATCCGCTTCTGGCCTTAAAACCCACAGCCTCCATGAGGGCAACGCTTAAGTATTTCTGGGTCGTGGCGGCCCTGATTGTCCTTCAGGTAATTATGGGCGTCATAACAGCTCACTACGGCGTTGAAGGCAACGGTCTCTACGGCATCCCGCTTGCAAAATGGCTCCCTTATTCTGTAACAAGAACCTGGCACACTCAGCTCGGCATCTTCTGGATTGCAACGGCCTGGCTTGCAACGGGGCTTTTTATTGCACCTGCCGTTTCGGGCTATGAACCGAAACTCCAAAGAGCAGGGGTTAACTTCCTCTTTGTCTGCCTGCTTATAATTGTCCTGGGCTCCATGGCAGGCCAGTGGCTGGGAGTCGAGCAGAAGCTTGGGCTCGAAATCAATTTCTGGTTCGGGCACCAGGGCTATGAATACGTGGACCTTGGGCGCTTCTGGCAGATATTCCTCCTTGTGGGGCTTTTCCTATGGCTTTTCCTCATGGGGCGCGCTATGCTGCCGGCATTTAAGAACATGGCGGAAAACAAGCACCTTCTGGGGCTTTTTCTAATCGCCAGCATTGCAATTGCTCTGTTCTATGCTGCCGGGCTCATGTGGGGGCGCCAGACCAACCTGGCAATAGCAGAGTACTGGAGGTGGTGGGTTGTGCATCTCTGGGTGGAAGGATTTTTCGAAGTCTTTGCAACCGTGGCAATAGCGTTCCTTTTTACCAGGATGGGTTTACTAAGAGTAGCCACTGCAACCTCTGCCGTTCTGTTTTCAACCATTATATTCCTCTCGGGCGGAATTGTAGGGACATTCCATCACCTCTACTTTACCGGAACCCCCACGGCTGTAATGGCTTTCGGCGCCACTTTCAGCGCGCTTGAAGTTGTGCCCCTTGTTTTAATAGGTTTTGAGGGCTATGAGAATCTTACCTTAAGCCGCGCAAAGAAGTGGGTCGAGGCCTATAAGTGGCCCATCTACTGCTTTGTAGCCGTAGCATTCTGGAACCTTGTTGGCGCGGGACTCTTCGGATTTCTCATAAATCCCCCGATTGCCTTGTACTATATGCAGGGGCTTCAGACTACTCCCGTGCACGGGCACACGGCGCTCTTCGGCGTATACGGAATGCTGGGAATCGGTTTTATGCTCTTCTGCCTGAAAGGTCTTACTGTGCATTACGTCTGGAAGACAAAAGCGCTCTCGTTTGCTTTCTGGGCAATTAATATAGGTTTAAGTCTTATGGTGCTTATCAGCATGCTCCCTTTAGGACTTATACAGACCTGGGCCAGCGTGGAGCATGGAATGTGGTATGCCAGATCGGCTGAATTCACAAAGATCCCTCTTCTTGACACGCTTAGATGGCTGAGGGTAATCGGCGACACAATCTTTGCCTTCGGAATACTTGCACTCGGCTACTTTGTAATGGGCCTTAAGACAGGCTGGTCTATAACAAAAGAAGTTGATGCCGTCGGGAAAGAATTTCCTGAAGGAGCACCTAAAGGATCGGAAACAGCATCCTGAAGCTTCAGAAGGACAAGGATAAGCATGGATGAAAGACAATGAACGCTATGATGCCGTAGTAATAGGATCCGGGCCAAACGGTCTTGCTGCAGCCATAACGCTTCTCAAGGCAGGAAAAAGAGTCCTTATAATTGAAGCCAAAGATTCCATCGGGGGCGGAATGAGAACCGGGGAGCTGACACTCCCCGGGTTTCGTCACGACATCTGTTCGGCTATTCATCCACTGGCCGTGGGATCGCCATTTTTCAGGAGCCTTCCTCTTATGGACTTTGGCCTTAAATGGATTTTCCCTCCGGCAGCCCTTGCGCATCCTATGGATAACGGTCAGACGGCGCTTCTGTTAAATTCCGTTACTGAAACGGCCGGAACTCTCCCCGGTGACACTGAAAATTACATCCGCCTTATTAAACCTGTCCTTTCGAAGTGGAACCTCATACTTCCTGAAGTTCTGGCGCCTTTTCACATCCCGCGGCATCCTTTTGCGCTTCTCAGATTTGCGCTTCATGGCGTAATGTCTGCATCAAGGCTTGCTGAAAGGAAATTCAGTTCACAGCTTGCCAGGGGATTTTTTGCAGGCCTCTCGGCACACTCCATGCTTAGGCTTGAAGAGCCCGTTACCGCGGCTTTCGCGCTTGTCCTTGCCTTGCTCGGGCATTCCTTCGGATGGCCATTTCCTGAAGGGGGTTCCGGAAACCTTGCGCTGGCGCTTGAAGGATACATAAAATCGCTTGGCGGAGAGTTTCTTCTTAATACCCCGATAGAGAGCATGGCTGATATTCCACCCGGTAAGGTTCTACTTTTTGACCTTACTCCCAGGCAGATCCTTCATATTGCGGGCAACAGCCTGCCCCGGGGCTATAGACGCCAGATTGAAGGCTACCGCTACGGACCGGGGGTCTTCAAGATGGACTTTGCCCTTAAAAGCCCCGTCCCGTTCAACTCCCCCCAGTGCGCTCTTGCAGCAACAGTGCACTTAGGCGGAACAATGGAGGAGATAGCACTTTCCGAAAACGAGGTCTTTCAGGGCAGGCATCCCGAAAAACCTTTTGTCATGCTGGCCCAGCAGAGCTTATTCGATTCAACGCGTGCGCCCTTAGAAAAACATACACTCTGGGCATACTGTCATGTGCCGAACGGGTCTGAGATTGACATCTCCGAAAGGATCATTTCCCAGATAGAGCGTTTTGCACCGGGCTTCCGCCAAACGATACTTTCAGTCCACAAGATGACATGCCCGGATTTTCAGGACTATAACGGCAATTACATTGGAGGGGACATAAACGGCGGCATTCAGGACTTAAGGCAGCTGTTTACCAGGCCATACTTCAGCCTTACTCCCTGCAGAACCCCCCTTAAGGGAGTTTATATCTGCTCTTCTTCCACACCGCCCGGGGGCGGAGTGCATGGAATGTGCGGCTTTTATGCCGCCAGGGCTGCATTGAAGGATATCTACGGAATAAAAATAAAGTTATAAGTTTTGCCGTAGATTTCCATTCATCATTTCCTTTAATTTGTTTATAAGCAAATTGAAAACTTCTTTACCCCGGGTTTTCTTCTGCCAAAATGTAAGCTTTTGTAATAATAAATCGCACTTTTTTATAACTGCCTTGATCCGATGAAATACTTAAGAGTTCTGCCTGTAATATGAGCAATATCTTTTTTCGTAAACTGCTATACATTGCGTTTGTACTTATCACTTTTACTGCCGAAGCAAGCGCATTTACGCTTATGCCTGATACAATTAGGGCAGAGGACATTAACCGCGATTCCATTACAATTTCCAGTATAAACAACAAGGATGTAATAGAATCGGTAAAGAAGTTTTCAGAGAAAGATAATTTCTTCTCACGGCTGCTTAAGCACGTCCTCGTTGCAGATGTGGACGACCCCAGAAGCAGCAGCTCCAGTGGAGAACAATATAGAAAATATGCCGGGAAAATTATTAGAAACATAGATGTGCGCGTCCTCGACGTCTTCGGCACCTCGGTAGATCACCCCAATGACACAGCCCAAAGCTGGCTCCAGCAGACAGGCAATGCAGTCCACCTCAATACGCGCTCGTGGCTTATTAAAGACCGCCTTCTTTTTACTGAGGGGGGCACGCTTTTCCCTTTTGAACTTGCCGAAAGCGAACGCCTCTTAAGACAAAATGACTTTATCTATGATGCCAAGATCCTTGTCAGGAGCGTTAAAAATGTAAGCGACAGCGTGGACGTCATCGTACTGGTTCAGGACGTCTGGAGCATTACCGGAGGAGCTTCTTATCAGCCGCAGGCTAAAACCGGCAAGGTTTCCTTAAGAGATATCAACTTCCTCGGTCTCGGCAACGAGATCAACGGCACCGTGAAGTTTGATGACGTTTATAAGAGCGGCTGGGACTGGGACGGCAGCTACACGTTCAGCAATATCGACAGGACATACATTACGGGCACACTCTTTCACTTTTCTGAAAGATTTAATCAGCGCTACGGCTTTAATTTTAACCGCGACTTCTTCAGTCCCGTCACCCGGTATGCCGGAGGAATGGGCATGCAGTGGTCCAGTGACAAGATTGCCGTTCTGAACGATACCACGCATACGATTCGGGACCTCAGGTTCAACCGGCAGGATTACTGGCTGGGCTATGCTTTTGATCTTAAGCCCTTTGACCCTTACAGTGTCAACTTCAACAGATTTAATTTATCCTTAAGATTAACCCGCACCCAGTATACTCAGGCTCCGCCAATGGATCCCTTAAGGGCCTTCCAGAACAACACATTTTATCTTGCCCGGCTGGGTTATTCCTTCAGGACATACTACCGCGACAGGTACCTTTTTGGACTGGGGAAAATTGAGGATATTCCGCTTGGGAGCCTTGCAGAACTGCTCATGGGAATTGAAAGAGGGCAGTATGCCGACCGCCCTTATCTGGGCTTTAAGACCGGATACAGCAACTACAGCGACAGTTTCGGATATCTCTACGGGGGCTTTCAGATGGGGGGCTACCGGCAGAAGAGCAAATGGACAAACGGCGTAATGATACTTGAATCGCTTTTTTACTCAAAGCTTCTGCCTATCGGTAAATTAAAATGGAGGCATTACCTGGGAACGAGGTATTCCTACAGCTATAACCCGGTTATTGCTGAAGACCTCTTGAACATAAACGGCGATATGGGCTTAAGGGGCTTCGACACGGAGGAAAGGGGAAATAAAAAACTGGTCCTGAACTACGAGAACGACATTTTCGTACCCTTGAAATTCTTAAACTTCAAGCTCGCCTTTATTACTTTTGCAGACTTTGCCCTCCTTGCCGGGAAAGATGAGACCCTCTTCCAAAGCAAACTCTACCAGGGCTACGGCATAGGCTTCAGGATTAGAAATGAACACCTGGTGTTTCCAACCTTTCAGCTCATGCTCGGCTTTTATCCGAATGACGGCATAAAAGGGGGCAACCGCTTTGAAGTCTTCCGCCAGCAGTCGATGTTCTACCACTTTAATCAGTTCCAGATCTCGGCCCCTTCGGTAGTTCAGTTCTAAAACACGCCTGAAGCCCCGGAAGGCGCGGTTTTTTTGAATTCCTTCTTCATTGAAAAATGCCGGAAATAATTTATTATACTATTTATGAATAATTTTTCCGGAGGACTTTTTTATGCAGCAGTGTGACATCGGAATCATCGGTCTTGGAACTATGGGGCGCAACCTTGTCCTTAATATCGGCGACAGGGGGTTTTCTGCCGCAGGCTACGACAAGGATTTTAATAAAATTGATCTTCTGAAAAAAGAAGCCGGCCAAAGAAAGATAGTGGCGGCAAAATCGCTGGAGGATTTTTTAGGCCTGCTGAAGAAACCCCGCAGGTTTATGATGCTGGTGCCTGCAGGACGTGCTGTCGATGCAATAATTGAGGAGGCCCTGCCTTTTATGGAAAAAGGGGATATAATTATTGACGGGGGAAACTCGCACTACACAGATACAGACCGCCGCATAAGAGAGCTTTCCGGAAAAGATATACATTTTATGGGTGTCGGCATCTCAGGCGGCGAACAGGGGGCAAGGCTGGGACCGAGCATGATGCCGGGAGGAAGCCAGGAGGCTTATAACCATCTTAAGGATATATTTGAAGCCGTTGCGGCCAGGGTCAATGGCGAGCCGTGTGTTGCGTATATGGGAAAAGGTTCTGCCGGGCATTACGTTAAAATGGTGCATAACGGAATTGAATATGCTATCATACAGCTTATCTCGGAAGCGTACCACCTCATGAAAACCGGCCTCGGGCTTAACGATGATGAACTTTCTGCGAATTTTGAAAAATGGAACAATGAAGAACTTCATTCATTCCTGATTGAGATTACTGCCAGAATATTCAGAATGGAAGATAAGGACTTAAGTGAAATAACTAAAGAAAAGAAAGAACACCGCCTGATAGATTCCATTCTGGACCGCGCCAGACAGAAAGGAACGGGCAAGTGGACCTCGCAGGATGCCATGGATCTGCAGATCCCCCTGCCTTCAATTGATGCTGCAGTCATGATGCGCGATCTTTCCTCAGATAAGGAATCCAGAGTAAAGAACGCCAAAACACTCAAAGGCCCTTCTCCTTCCTACAAAGGAAATAAAGATGAAATTATCCCCAGGCTTAAAAATGCGCTCTACTTTTCAATGATAACCTCCTATGCACAGGGAATGGCTCTTCTAAAGAAAGCCTCAGAGGCTTATTCCTACGGCACCGATCTTAAGACCGTGGCCTCCATCTGGCGCGGCGGCTGCATTATAAGAAGCTTAATACTGCAGGATATAATGAATGCCTACGGCAAGGAAAGCGGATTAAACAACCTCATCATGGATGAAAAGTTTTCAGGCCTGCTGAACCGTATGCAGGAAGACGTGCGCTTTGTTGTAACAAATGCAGTTAATATGGGAATACCTGTTCCGGCACTTTCAGGCTCTCTGACATATTTTGATGCCTACAGGAGCCCATGGCTTCCGGCCAATCTTGTGCAGGCACAGAGGGACTTTTTCGGCGCCCACACTTATGAACGCATCGACCGTGAGGGGGTTTTCCATACAGAGTGGCTTAAAGGAGAATAAACATGGATGAACCGTACGGAAAAGGATTTATACTGCAGGATTATCCTTCATCCGAAGAGCTGGCTTTGGCAGCAGCCGGGCTCTTCAGGCAGTTTGCCCTGGAGAGTGTAGAGCGCTCGGGCTTTTTCCTGGCCGCACTCTCAGGAGGCAGTACGCCTAAGAGAATGTATCAGATACTCTCTGAAAGCCCTTTTAAGGAAACCGTCCCATGGGGAAAAATTCACCTCTTCTGGAGTGACGAGCGCTACGTGCCCTTAAACGACACAAGGAGCAATGCCGGCATGGCATTTAAGAACCTGCTTGAAAATGTCCCGGTGCCTAAAGAAAACATTCACCCCGTGCCTTACCTTTCCACTGTGGAAGACTCAGCCCTCAGCTACGAAAAAACCCTGAAGGATTTTTTCAGCAGATATTTCAAAAATACATCTCCTGCTTTTCACCTCGTGCTGCTTGGAATGGGGCATGACGGCCATACGGCTTCACTTTTTCCTCATAACCCGGTACTGAATGAAAAGGAGCGCTGGGTTAAGGAGGTGTATCTAAAGGACAGCAAGAGGATCACCCTTACCTATCCGGTAATAAACCGGGCCTCAAACATTGTATTCCTCATTCAGGGGAAGGATAAGGCTCCTGCGCTCTCCAAAGTCTTAAAAGGCATTTCGGGGTCAGAAGAGTTTCCGGCCGAAGGGGTCCGCCCCGAAACGGGTGAACTCTACTGGCTTATTGACCGTGAAGCCTTCAGCCCCGGCATCCTTCCCTGATTTGCCACGCGGTTAACCTTCTTTCTTAAATAATCCCCTCCGCCTTTATCCCTTGAAGTAGTCTCACGTATTTGATAAACTGAATATAGTTCAGAGCTAATGTTTTGTTTGATTTTGTAACAAAGTATGGAGAAGGAACTATGGATCGGTTAAACCTGGATGAACTTAAAATGCTGACTCAGGAGCGTAAATGGCCCTGCATTTCGATATACATACCAACCAGCCGCAGGGGCACAGAAGTAATACAGGCCTCTATACGCCTGAAGAACCATCTGCGTGACGTTGAACGCCAGCTGAAGGAAAAAGATGTAAATTCATTCCTAATCAGTAAAATTCTCTCCCCGGCAGATGATGTAGTGGGTGATGAATTCTTCTGGAATCACCAGGAGGATGCGCTCGCTATTTTCCTCTCCGAAGGGGAAAGTCACATCTACAGGCTTTCAATAAACGTTGACGAGCAGTCAAACGTTAACAGCAGATTTTATATCAAGCCCATCATCCCGGCCTTAAGTCAGATGAATGCTTTTTTCATTATGTTTCTGGACCTTAAGAACCTCAAACTCTTCCGCGCCGATCCTTTCGGATACGAGGAAGTGGAATTGAAGAATGTTGTCACAAATTTGAAGGACGCGCTCCAGCTGGATGAAAGCGAGCAGAAGACATTCCGGGGATCCGAAGGCGGTCTGCACCGCGCATCTTTGTACTTTGGACCCGGCTCCGGCACCGATGATGCAAAAAAGGACAGGGATATTCTGAGATTTTTTCAGAGAGCTGATAAGGGAATAGTTAACAGCGTAATGGGGGAAAACCTTCCCATGGTTTTAACAGGTGTTGAATACCTGCTGCCCCTGTTCAAGTCTGCAAGCTCATATCCCAACATTATGGATGATGGTGTAGCCGGAGGAACCTGGGAGCTCGGCATGAACGAGATGCACAAGCAGGCTCTTGAGATAATGCACCCATACTTTGAGAAAAGGGGAAACAACGCCCTCTCAAGGTATTATCAGTTTTCTGTGGGCAGTCAGGCAAGTGATGATATAAGCGAAATTCTGCAGGCTGCATTTGCAAACCGCGTAGACTCTCTTTTCTTCAATACAAACGAACAGGTATTTGGAACATTCAACCCTGATACTTATGAGGTGAACATAACAGGCAGGCCTAAAGAAGGAGAGGACCTGGTGGAAGCGGCAGTAGTGCAGACACTCCTGCACGGTGGAAGTGTTTACCCGCTCCCGTATGAAAAGATGCCCGACGGCAAACCCTTAGCGGCCGTTTTTAGGTATTGATTGGTATGCCGAAAGATTTTTAATCTATATTGATGGCACTATCTGACAAGTAGGCCTCATTTGTTGTATGAACGCAGAATAATGGGAGGAATATATGATTAGAAAATATGTGGCTCTTTTGGTTTTGATCATGGTCATTGTCATTTTCACTGCTCCTCAGATTAAGGCGCAGGGAATAGGTATAGGACCTCAAATTGGATGGCAGAAATCAAGCAGCGCAGATAATGGTTCACTTATGTACGGCGCTGCATTAAGGCTCAAACTCTCACCGGCAATCGGAATAGAAGGATCTGTTAACTACAGACAGGAAAAATACGCTAACGGAGGCCTTACGGTCCGCAGCTGGCCTGTAATGGTTACGGGACTTATCTATCCTATCCCTGTAGTTTACGGAGCAATAGGCGTGGGCTGGTATAACACAACTTTCGACTACAATCAGGAACTGACGCTGAAAAACCTCGCCAATAACACTCAGCAGAATTTCGGCTGGCATCTAGGCGGCGGAGTTGAAGTACCCTTAGGACAGGCTGCATGGCTTACGGGCGACATACGCTATGTGTTCCTGAACTATGATTTCGGGCAGCTTGCTACAGCAGCCAGCACCGGGGATCTGAGCAGCAAGTTCTATGTAATTACTGTAGGACTCCTCTTCGGATTCCACAATCAGTAAAGTAAGTTAACTTCACGGGCCCTGAAAGCAAAAAAGCTCTTCAGGGCCTGTATTCAGGTTTCGGGGGATCTCTATACCCGTAAAGGTGAAAGAGAATCTAAAACATTATTATATTTGAATATGGGTATAAAAGACAGGCTGGTTTCAAAAGGAGCAGAAAAAGTAATTAACAATCTATTTGAAGACATTGGAAAGATTTCCGATCTGGCAATAGATTCCAGAAACAAGGCAATCAGGCTCACCGTGGACTTAAAAGGTGAAACCCGTCCGCTAAGCGTTGATATCAGGGAATATGAGGTTCTGGAAGAAGGGTCACATTATTACATGATTATCCACAGGTTTTCATCTTCGAGGGAGTGGATGACCACGGCATTCGAGAAGTTTTTCAAAGGCATGAAGCTTCCGATCCCCGACAAGTACGGCTTCCTTATCAAGCAGACGCTATAGTATCATAGCGCAATGTTTCATCAATTGGAATAATGCCTGTGCAATGTGAGCATTTAGAATACGCAGTGCCTGACGGCAGGCAGGCACAAGAAAACGGCGTAGCCGTTTCATGTCTGTAGCCCAGGGTTCGTAGAACCCTGGGGGCGTAAAACAAAATCATCCCCAAACCACGTCAGTGGTTTCATGTCTGTTACCCGCGCCATGAAATTAAAAATCCCGAAGAATTGTTTATAATATTAAACACCTTTCCGTATAAATAACTATGATTTGGAAAACCTTTGTAAATCGGGTAGGAAGCGGCTCGTAGCCGCTGTCCCCCCACACCACCCGGCATACTTACGTACCAGGGCGGTTTCCAAGTAACCGTTACACTTTACCATGTTGGAGAAAGTGACTGAAGACCTAATTGCTGGAACCATTTGTTATTCATTGCCTTGCCTACTGCTATCTTCTTTGACATATTCCACCATCCTTGCGAGTACATTGCGACATTCCAGCTTTTGTTCTTCTCACATCCAAGACTTTGAAGAAATTTTACTATGGAGTACTTCCTTCCGCACTGCTTCAGGCGGTAGCACCTCAGTTTTCTTCTTATCCACTGATCCGTTTCCCTCAGCTTCGTAAGCCATACGTTTGC
>DATAKL010000028.1:0-9105 GCA_036261625.1 Ignavibacteriales bacterium
GGGCTTAGTTAGTGCGTTGCTCTAAATGCTCTTTTTTCATTGGGCTTAAGTTGACGCGTAAGGCCTTTGGCGGGTGCGGGAACCCCCGGGAACAGGATCACCCCATAATCATAGAGCCCCGAGAGGGGCGATTTGTATTTACCCGGGATGAACAAGTCGCCCCTCATCGGGGCTCTGTTTGGTGGGGGAATTCGTTACCCAGGGGTTCGGTCATCCGCCAAAGGCGGATTCCTTCACCCCGGGCTATAGACAGAGCGCCCCTCATCGGGGCTTTGTTTGTGCGTATTTCCAAATGCTCGGATTTCATTCACGTTAACTCAACGCTTGCAAATGGCTGATGGACAGCTTAAAGCTTTCGCGCTACAACTACAACGGATTTGATGGTCTGCCCTACACTGTTGCTGCTGTTTAAGGCCTGGAGAAGAACTATGTAAATTCCCATGCGGAGGGGACTCCCATCCTCGCTCATGCCGTCAAAGACAATTGAACCCCGGCTTCCCAGGGTCTGCGATGCAATGGTTCTTACCAGGCGGCCCTGACTGTCGAAAACCTTTACGGCCACTGAGGAAATATCATCAGGCAGATTGTAATTTATTATCGTGAAATCCTCAAATCCATCGTCATCAGGCGAGAACGGGTTTGGTAGAATGGAAAAACGCGCCTCGGATTTCTGATTAAGCACGAATATGCTGTTAAGCCGCCCCGGCGTGGCCCCTTCCTTTGATACACACGTGCGCCAGTTGGATGGGTCGTTTGAACATAAAAGAGGATTTATCCTCTCAAGCGACCTGTCCTTTACTTCATGCACTGTTTTGGAATGCCACGAATCTAAGTAATGAACTGAATCAATTGTGCTGCCGAATGCGTCTTTCAGGAGTATCAATCCGCCGGTGTTTGACAGGCCCAGCGATGAAATGTTTTTAATTGAATAGAGACATGAGTCCTTAAGCCATCCGTAATTATTAAATACCACGCTGTCGGAGGATATAATAAAATATTCTCCTTTGGAAAGAGTGAAGCTTTTGTCTGTCAGATAATACGAATCCCCCTTCTCATTAACTATCTTCCAGTTCGATAAATCTATTTCGTCACTGCCTGGGTTGTACAGCTCTATAAATTCCGAGTTGCCTTTTGCGGGCTCGTACATGATCTCATTTATGACTGCAGAGTTTCCTGAGTATTGATGCAGCCCAATTGCGGCATTGGGCAAGCCGGGCGTTGAAACTTGGGGGCAGGGCATCCAGTTTGTGCTGTCGCAGGTTTCTTTGGCAAAGGAAATTCTTTCAATAGATGAGTACTTTTTATCGCCCCAGAGGCCGCGGTACTTCAGACTGTCGATCACTTTCCCTTTTATGTCGCATATAAGAATTATATCGCCTGAATTGTTCAGGGATCCGAATGGAGTAATGAAAGTTCGGGCCTGGAGCTTACGCTTTAAGAAAGATGAATCACTGGCCAGAATTATAAACTCTCCCGGATAGACCGGTGCGCCTCCGGAAGTAATTTTTGCCTCTGCTGCAGAAGGAGTAATTTGTGAGACTGTCCAGTCCTTCAGATTAAGCGTATCTTCCGATACATTTACAAGTTCCATCCACTCGCTTTCTCCCGGCATGGGGGCAAACATTACTTCATTTATCAGTAGTGCGTTTCTTCTAAAGCCCGGCTGCAGAAGTTTCTGAAGGTAGTTGTTCGTGGTGTCCTTATCCGCCGTATATGTTATCAGGGCTGCAATGTAAACTTCTTTTTTAAGACTCTTAAGCGGTTTCTCAAAACTTATGTTTATGGTGTCCGACTTTTTTAATGAAAGATCTGTCTTCAGATCCAAAGGATTATAAACCTCGGAATCATAATCCCTATAGAAGAGATTTACTGAGAAACCATCTGCATCCTTAAGCCCGCAGTTCGTAACTTTAACGTTTATGGAAACATCATCTCCTGACATGGGATTATTGGGAGTAGTTGAAATCTCTTCTAAGGAAAGGTCGTACTCTTTCGGGGTAAGACTGTTTACCTGCCCGGGTGTGCTTTTCTCAGTAGACCTGCTTTGGCCCCAGTTGTCCGGGGACATGGAAGATTCCCCGGTGTAACGTCTTTCAAGCGAATAGCCTGTCTTATGCCCCGGCATGGAAAAGTATGTTACTGAATCAATTACGCCGCCCATGGCATCTTTTAACACAATGCCGTCTTTGTCGTTATTTAACGCGGGGAGGCTTAAGTAAATAACTTTTGAAGGAATGCTTTTATGAACGGAATATATGAGGGAGTCGCGGCTGATGACAAGAAACTCACCCGGCTGAATGTATTCATCTTTTTTTGTAATGGTAACTTTCTGCGGAGTAGAATATATGTCGGACAAAGTCCAGTTCTTAATGTTAACCAAATCGGAAGATGAGTTATAGATTTCCACCCATTCAGGCTCGGGACTTTCAGGCATATACATAATTTCATTTACAACAAATGCGTTGTAAGGATATGAAGGCAGAACGTTTAGCCTAAGTTCATTATTTGTCGGGTTCTGGTCTTCAGTGGAAGCAAGCCTCGCAATAAACAAGCGTTCGCCATGGAGAATCTCCGAGTAGTTAAATTCATAGTTCAGGCTGTCCTGTGTCTCAAGATGCAGCATTGCGGATTCGGAAAGTTTTTCTTCCTCCGGGGAGCTGCCGCTTTTAACGCTAAACAGATGAAGGCTGAAATCCATAGGGCTGCGCCCGGTGTTTTTTACCTTAACTTTAAGCGCAATTCTGCTTCCAGGGAAAGGTTTTTCGGGCCGGAGAGTGAGACCCCAAAGGGCGAGGTCGTAGTCCAGCCGGGCTACAGAGTTGGGCTTTCCGGGTGTTGCCTTAAAAGGAGAGACTGAAATATCCCAGTTGGAGGCGTCGGTGGAAGAATGCTCCGCGTCAATTCTTTCGAGTGACCTGCCCGATCCGTAGGGGGGAGTGTATTCAAGGCTGTCTATGGTAACTCCGGCGGAATCCTGTATAACTATCATGTCGCCAGTGTTATTCAGTGAAGGCAGACTGCAGGTAAGGACTTCTGAAGGTATATCGTAATATTTGCGCACCGAGGAGTCGCGGGTGATGACAATAAAGCTCCCGGGCTTAAGAAATACATCTTTATGTGTCAGGTCTGCGTGTGAAACTTTGTCGGATATCCCCCATTCTTTTAAGTTAACCGTAGCGGCAGAGCGGTTAAAAAGTTCAATCCATTCAGGCTCTCCCTGGGATGGGGCAAACATGATCTCGCTTATTACAAGGTCGTTGTATTTACCGGAAGCGGGATTTACGCGGAAGGTAAATATTTTTTTATTGTTCAGGGGAATTTCATCCCGGGTAAAGTTAACTATCCCTATTATCCTGTAGGTGCCCGGAAGAAGTCCCGGCATCCGGAATGTCACCACGGCTGAATCACGGGATTGCAGGCTGCCCAAAGTTCCGGAATATATTCTTTCGGAGGGGCTTCCGGTTGAATCGTTATTCCGGTCCAGAAAAGCTTCAACTGAAAAACCGTCCGCAGTTTTCAGCCCGAAATTTTTAATTATAAGGGAGACACTAATTGCTTCTTCCTGTATCGGATTTGAAGGAATAATTCTAATGGCCATAAGGCTCAGGTCGAAATCCCCGGGAGTAACGGAGTTCTTTTGCCCCGGAGTTCCCCCCGGAATAAGCGAATTCGTCCAGTTGGAAGACGTTTCCGGAGGTCCGTCCGGCACGATCCTTTCATCTGAAATGCCAGCCTTATTGTCGGCCGAATACATATGGATATCCAGAGTATCATTTCCGGGAGCCAGGAGGCAGAGGGTTCTGTCTAAAGTGTTAGACATGCCTGAGGTTCCGAAAGAGTTGTTGTTAATTTTCAGGACGAGCGCTTCCTGCGGGACTGAAGTTTTATATATGCCGGACGAGAGGTCGTAATCGCCTTCAAAAATAACGGCATAACTCCGGGGTTTAAGAAGTGTTCCCATTCCTGCTGAAACAATTGTATCGGCGTGCGAGGTGTAGTATTTTACTGCAAAATGCGCAAGATCGATTGAATTATTATAGTCGGGATTGAAGATTTCCACGTACTCATTGTCAGCCGAAACCGCATAGAACATAATTTCGGAAATCCTGAGGTCAATCTTCTTCTGTGAAAAAGTGTTAACCGGCAGTAAAAAGAACAGTACACTTATAAGAGCAACAGTATAACTACTCTTCATAAAACCCCCGATAGTTTTCGTAAACCAGGCGACTAACTACCGAATTGGGGGAACAGTTTTTTTGGATTACCCCTCACCCTCCTGACTATTTAAGATACACGGGAAACTGTAAAAAGCAAGACGGGAAGCTAAAAAGAGGCCCGAAGGGGGCACTATGCTTTATTTTAATTATTAAATTGATAACTAACTTAAATTTTATTTGCAATATATTAATACAAGCTGTATATTATTAGAGTAAATTTTGTTAATTCTAAATATTATTCGCATTTAAGCGTGAGCCTAAAAAATGAAGCTCGACGAAACCGACAAAAAAATACTTGAAAGACTGCAGACTGATGCCAACATCACCAATGCACAGCTTGCTTCGGAGTTTAATATCTCCCCTGCCGGCATGCTTGAAAGAGTAAAACGTCTGGAAAACTCCGGCATCATCAGGCGCTACGTTGCGCTCGTGGATGCTGAAAAGGCGGGCAAGGGGCTCTGGGCATTTACTTTGGTCTCCATAGCCGTGCATCAGCTTAACGCCCTGGAAAACTTCAAGGAAGAGATTAAAAAATTCAGCGAGGTGCTCGAGTGCTACTATGTGGCAGGAGAGGAAGACTTCATACTGAAAGTCGCTCTTAAGGATATGCGTGAATATGAGGATTTCATTCTGCACAAGCTGACAAAGATTGAAGGCGTAAGCAAGGTTAAAACCACTTTTGTGCTTTCATCGGTCAAGTTCGATACAAAAATAGACGTGTCGGTTAACAATAAAGATTAAGGTCATCCAAAAAAGATTTCATAAATAGATTTTCGCAAAACAAAATACTCTCTGTATATATGTTACCCCTTGGGCTTTCGCTGAGCTTTAAGGGGTTTTTTATTTATGGATTATTTAATAGATTCTGTATATAATATTTTGAATAGTTTATATCAGCAAAGTCTGAACTGAAGCTTCAGACTTTCTTTTTTAATTTTATATTTCCCGGAGGAAATCTTATGGCAATGAGAGCTGTAAATCCGGCTACAGAAGAAGTAATTGCAAGCTATGATGAGCTTAATGAGGACCAGGTTTATGTTGAAATAGACCGCGCGCATGATGCTTTCCAGGAATGGAAACTCAAGAGCTTCCACGAAAGACGGCAGCATATGCTGAAAGCCGCCAGTATTCTTAGAGACAACCGCTCGGGCTACGCGAAAATTCTGACCCTTGAAATGGGTAAACCGATCAAGCAGGCGCTTCAGGAAGTGGAAAAGTGCGCCTGGGTCTGTGAATATTACGCCGAAAATGCCGAAAGGATCCTCGGGCGCGAGCCTGTTGAGACAGATGCCTCGGAAAGCTACGTGCAGTTCGACCCGCTTGGAGTCATTCTGGCTGTAATGCCGTGGAATTTCCCCTACTGGCAGGTATTCCGCTTTGCCGCCCCGGCTTTAATGGCGGGCAACGTGGGGCTTCTGAAACATTCCTCCAACGTTCCCATGAGCGCCCTGGCAATTGAAGAGATCTTTACAAAAGCCGGTTTCCCTCCTAACGTCTTTAAGACACTCCTGGTCGGTTCATCCATGATTGAAAAAATCATTTCGCACCCGAAGGTTATGGCGGCAACGCTTACCGGCAGCGACGGCGCCGGGCGCCAGGTGGCTTCAACTGCAGGACGGAACCTTAAGAAAACAGTGCTTGAGTTAGGAGGAAGCGATGCATTCATAGTCCTGAGTGATGCCGATATCAACCAGGCGGCTAAGACCGCTGTGGCATCCAGAATTATAAATAACGGACAAAGCTGCATTGCAGCAAAAAGATTTATTGTTGTAAAAGACGTAATAAGAGAGTTTGAAAGCAAGTTCGTTGCCATTGTAAAGGACCTTAAGATCGGCGACCCGATGCAGGAGCAGAACGATATTGGCCCCATTGCAAGAGAAGACCTCCTCCTGGAGCTCGATAAACAGGTGCAGGAATCGGTTAAAATGGGGGCAAGAATTGTAACAGGAGGCAAACGCCTCGGAATGAAAGGCTACTACTATCCTGTTACCGTTCTTACGAATGTAAAACCGGGAATGCCGGCTTACGGGCAGGAGACATTCGGACCCATTGCTGCAATTATTCAGGCTGAGGATGAGGAAGATGCCGTTAGAATTGCAAACGATACGCAGTTCGGACTCGGGGCAAACCTGTGGACAGGCGATATAGAAAGGGCAAAACGCCTGGCTCACAGAATTGAGGCGGGTTCCATCTTTATAAATGGAATGGTGCATTCAGACCCAAGGCTTCCTTTCGGAGGCATCAAGAATTCGGGCTACGGGCGCGAACTGGCGCAGTACGGCATTAAGGAGTTCTTAAATATTAAAACCGTCTGGATCGGCTGAAAAAAGCCTTAAGTTAAAACGGGATAACTGGCATAACAAATTTAATGGAGGGGTGTGTTATGTTAAAACTTAAAATTGCCGCCATTATTACCATTGTTTTAGGCGTCATATCGCTCGTATGGATATTTTACGACTATTTTGCGCTTACAAATATTGTTTATAATCAGGGGCAGGATCTGTCCTATATGCGCAAAATTGTAACGCTCGGTTTCATCCCCATTATTCTTTTTCATTTCGCCTTCTTTGCCACAATGTATTTTCTATTTGATTTTCTGAAAAAGCAAAAGCCCGTAATTAAGGAGCATGCCCGCCTGAAGGCCGAAGAGCAGAAAAATGAACAGCTTAAAGCCGGACAGCCGAAAACCGACCAGACAAAAACGGTCCAGACAAAAACGGTCCAGACAAAAAACGAACAGCTGAATTCAAAACAGGAAAAGAGGGATACATTATAGAAGGGATATGGTTTTAGGCCGCGGTCAGCGGCCTCATGTTGATAGCCCCGGGTGATTGAGCCCCCGGATGGGGGCGATTGAACCCCGGGACCACGGAATCCCCCCCCACAATTCCAGGCGCCGCGGCCAGCCTGCCCGTCTCTGACGTGGCCGCGCCATATTTTGGGAATGGAGGTGAATTCATTAAAGAGAAAATATAAATTTTTAAATAAATTATGTTTTCTCATCCTTTAATTATTATTTTTGCAGTCGTAAGAAATCCGAACACGTTTTAATTCCATTATCAATTCCAGGGAAATATGAAGAAGGAAGAAAAAGAAAAGAAACCCGCATTCGTTTCTAAAAGAGTAAACAGAACCTATATTCAGAAAATAAATTCAACCCCCGACAAGGTTTTCCCCCTCTTATGCCCCAGAAGAGAACTCGACTGGCTCGACGGCTGGCATTATGAAATGATCTATTCGGAATCGGGCTTTGCTGAGGCGGGAGCTGTATTTAAGACCAAACATGAGGGCGAGGTAAATACAATCTGGACGGTTACCCATTACGACAAGGAAAACTTCCTGGTTGAATTCGTAAGAATGACCTGGGAGGTGGTAGTGGTGAATATTAAGCTGCGCCTTGAGGATAACCGCGACGGATCGTCTAATCTCCATGTTGAATATATTTTTACTCCAATAACTGAAAAGGGCAACGAGTTTATTGACGGAAAATCTGCCCGACAGTTCCTGGAGATGATGAAGTGGTGGGAAAAATCCTTGAATTACTATCTGGAAACAGGCCAAAAGCTCCTGGCTCTTAAATTATAAGCTTCAGCTTTAGAGGCTTCAGGGGAAAACTTGTGCATAAATTAATCTGTTCACTTAATGAAACCTTCAGCACATGGAAATTTGTTATCGCCAGTAAAGAAACCATTGCGGTGAAATCTTTTTAAGCTGAAACATAATTAGGATTCTGAATCTGATGATACACAGGGAATTTAACTGGACAACTGAAGACGGCGCCGGAATCTACGGACAGATGTGGCAGCCTGAGGATGACATTAAAGGCGTGGTCTGCCTGATACACGGACTTGGAGAGCATTGCAGCCGCTATAAGATACTCCCCGGTAAACTTACTGAAGAGGGTTTTGCCCTTATTGCCTTCGACCAGTACGGGCACGGGCGCTCTGAGGGGAAAAGGGGCCATGCACCTTCATATGAGGCTATGCTGGAGAATATTTCGCGCCTGCTGGAACAGGCCCGGGTCCATTTCCCTGATAAAGATCTTTTCCTTTACGGTCACAGCATGGGGGGCAATCTTGTGATTAACTACGCCCTGCGCATGCGGCCCGACATCAAGGGGGTTATAGCTACAGGTCCATGGCTTAAACTTTCCCGCCCCCCGAAACCCGTTCTTATTTCAATTGTCCGCTGGCTCGACAGGTACTGGCCGAGCCTGAGACTCTGGAACGGCATCAGGCCTAAAAAGCTCTCCCATAATAAAGAGGGGGAAGTTAAGGCTGAAAAACACCAGAAGGATCCTTTCCTCCACCCCTGGATATCCGTCCATACTTTCCTGGGAGTCCATGAGGCCGGCAGTTATGCCCTGGAGAATGCACATGACTTTCCCTGCCCTATTTTAATCCTCCATGGAGGCGAGGATCACGTGACCTCAGTCGATGCCAGCCGCGAGTTTGCCTCCCGAAGCCGCGAAAACTGCACGCTTAAGGTCTATCCCGGGCTTTATCACGAGATCCATAATGAACCGCACAGCGACGAGATCTTCTCAACTATTGTAGAATGGCTCAATTCCATACAAATAGGTATCCGCTAACGCGGATAGGAAAGAAATAATAATGCATTGAAAGGATATTTCCTAACTGCTTTAGCAGTTAACTATTTGTAGAAATGGGGGTCAAAAACCATCCGAACCACGTCAGTGGTTCCATAGGCCAATTCATGCGAAATCCTAAACATTTATATAGAACCACCACGCCAGAGGCTTTGCGCGTCAACCTAAGGCACTTGACATAGCCTTGCTATGATTCACTAATTGTGTGACCTTATTGTCACTGGTAGATTTCAAAAAGCCAATGAAAGGAAAGCATCAATAAACGTTCAAATTACAAAG
>DATAKL010000051.1:0-13272 GCA_036261625.1 Ignavibacteriales bacterium
CGTCATAAACTTAAGGGGAAAGGTCATTCCTGTAATCAGCCTGAGAAAACGTCTTGGACTTGAACGCCTTGAGCATGACCGCAACACAAGAATTGTTGTAGTTGAACTCTCGGGCCGTACAATAGGCTTTATTGTCGACAGTGTAAGCGAGGTCTTAAGAATACCTCAGAATACCACTGAGGCACCGCCAAGCCTGGTAGCCGGAATCAACTCCGAGTATATTACATCCATTGCCAAGCTCGAAGGCAAACTCCTCATCTTACTTGATCTCGATAAGGTCCTGGTGGAAGAGGAAAAAGAACTTCTTTCGGGAGTGTAAACAATTCCTATGACTAGCCCCGACCTTCCAGGTCGGGGTCTAATGCACCCCAAAATACCCCCTGGGCTTCAGCCCGCAGTTGTCTTTTTTTTTGTTTTCTTTGCATATTTTATTAGTTTGTTTGTATTCAAATCCGCAAAGCTGCAATTTTCCCAAGTTTATTATTTAGGAGTATAAATGAAAATCCTGTACGCTCTGTTCATCCTTTTTGCATTTTTATTTATCTCCTGCTCGCAGAGCAGGGTTCATAAAGAGAATTTTTCGGGCATTAAAAATATCAACGGCGAAAAAATCTACTGCCAGACAACAGGAGACGGGGAGGAGGATATTGTTGTTGTGCACGGGGGGCCGGGACTTGCACACAACTACCTTATGCCTCACTTTAAAGAACTTTCTGACAACTACCGCCTGATTTATTACGACCAGCGCGGCTCGGGACTTTCGGAACCCCTCAAAAAAGATGAACTTCACCTGATGGATTCTATGGTCAGCGACCTCGAAGGCGTAAGAAAAGCCTTCAATATTGAAAAGATGAACCTTGCGGGACAGAGTTTCGGAGCGCTTATAGCAATAAATTATGCCTTAAAATATCCTCAGAACGTTAAAACACTTCTGCTGCTTGAACCTGCTCCGGGAAAGACAGAATATATTAAGGATTTTTCTGAGGAAATTGTCCGGCGCCTTTCGGACCGGAATAAAGAGATACTAAAAAGGATTGTAAATTCGGATGAATTTTCAAAGTTCGATCCTGAAGCTTTTAAGGCATTCCTGAGAACGCGCTTTAAGGCATATTTCAAAGACACTTTACTCGTAAACAAAGTTTACCTCGATTATTTTGATGAGCAGGGGGTGAAAAAATTCTTCGGGAGTTCAAAGGCCTTTGAACCCTATTTTCTGAATTACGATCTTTACGCCGGCATGGGGAAGATAAACTGCCCCGTACTTATAATTCACGGGGCTCTGGACCCCGTGCCCGAAGAAGCAGTTGAAAAGATGGCCTCGGCAATAAAAGGATCTGAACTTCATATAATACCAGGAAGCGGCCATTTTGTACATATAGAAAATCCGCAGGAATATTTTAGCCTGATCAGATCGTTTCTTGAGAAAAATAATTAGCTTCTGTTTAATGGAGAAATGAATGCAGACAATTCTGAATTCATTTCTTCAATAGCAAAGTTGGAAGGCAATCTCCTCATCCTTTTAGACCTGGACAAGGTCCAGGTCGAAGAGGAAAAACAGATGCTATCCGGGGAATCCCTAAGGAATTTCAAATCCAAAGCCTTTGAGGATTTCCTGTGCTTTGGAAGAGGAAAGAAATTTCAGCCATTTACCGGCGGCTTCCCTGTTTTTGGCATTTTTGACCATTGCTGCAGATTCAGTGCCCTGTTCATTGATGCTTTCATCTATTTCCACAATGTCTACCGGATGCCCAAGCGATTTCTGGAATTTTGCTTCGGTCATCCACACTACTCCCGCATCAACTCTCTTCTGCATTATAAACAGAGGTGTCTGACGGTGATGTATTTGGGTAATTACAGCCTCGCCGTTCTTTACTTTTGTTTCATATACCTCTTTTTCAAGCTTATCCCCTCCTGCTTTTTTGAGCGCCAGTTTTATTTTCTTTGCAATTCCTTCAGTTTCAGGATCCGGATTTGCAACCTTTAAGCCCGGCTTGCCCAGGTCTGAAAGCGAATTTATGGCGTGCGGGTTACCTTTATATACCATTATGGCCAGCTTGTTCTTTATAAATGGTACAGACTGCCCGGTCAAAGACCCGTTCTTAATCATTTCCTGTACCTGTTCTTTCCCGGCGTGAAAGACATCGGCTGAAACTGAAAGCGTCAGGTTTCCCGTAGTAATAGTTCCGCCTTTTTCAAGCTGCTTTTTTACTATTCCCGGCGGCAGTGTCTCATAGAAGATCTTTCCTTTCAGATCAGGATTTTCCTTTACTAACTCATCAATGAGCTTCGGCAGGACAAAAAAGTAATTTCCGCCCATAAAAATTATCAGCTCAGCATTAAAAGGATTTCCATGGAAGTCGGGCATGTTGTCAATTTCGTAAACGGTAAAGTCGATGCCTTTTTCACTGACTGGATTATTGTCCCCTTTGCTCCAGGGGGGATAATAATTTTTCCCGGCCTCCTGCCCGGATGCAGAAGCGGAGCAGAGCACGGTAAAAACCATGGTTAATATTAAATAGTATAAACTAAAGCGCATAAACTCCTCCATTGCCTGTGGAATTGTTACATTATACAGTTATAAATTTCGGCGGAATAATGAAAGGGAATAATTTGGCGATATGAGGCGCGGAAAGGAATCTTTATCATCGCTTCGCAGAGAGGCGTATTATTTCTGGTTTTGGGAAGCCTGAAGAATTCTTTGTGGCCTTTGCTGCCGGCATGGTCCTGAAGGGACTTGCAGGGCCTGCCGCATAAACAAAAATTTGTTAAATTACAGTATTCAATTAACTCTGTCTACGGAGGGAAGCATGCAGACAATTCTTGGCGCCGGCGGAGCTATAGGAATTCCCCTGGCAAAGGAACTTTCGGCAAGGACTGACAAAGTGAGACTCGTGGGCCGGAATCCTCAAAAGATAAACCCTGAAGATGAACTCTTCCCGGCGGACCTTAAGGTTCCGAAAGAGGTGCTTGAGGCCGTAAAAGGCTCTGAAGTTGCCTACCTTACAGTTGGGCTTCAGTACAGTACAGAAATCTGGCAGAAGGAATGGCCCCTGATAATGGAAAATGTAATAAGGGCCTGCAGCGAATGCCATTCAAAGCTTGTCTTTCTGGATAACGTTTATATGTACGGCCGCGTTGAAGGATGGATGACTGAAGAGACACCTTTTAATCCCCAAAGCCTCAAAGGAGAAATTCGCGCCGGAATAGCCGAAAGACTTACCCGTGCTTATAAAAACGGTGAAATTGAAGCCGCCATTTTAAGAGCTGCCGATTTCTACGGCCCCGATAATAAAGGATCGGTACTTAATATGCTGGTCTTAGACAAGTTGAAAGAGGCAAAGAAAGCAAACTGGCTTGTGAATGCAGAAAAACTTCACACATATACCTACACTCCCGATGCTGCCAAAGCCATGGCCATGATAGGCAATAACCCTTCGGCATACAATCAGACGTGGCATGCACCCTCTGACAGAAACGTACTGACAGGGAAGGGTTACATTAATCTGACTGCAGAAATCCTGAACGTGAAGCCTGAATTTATGGTATTCAAAAAATGGCAGCTTCGGATGGCCGGGTTATTCGATCCCATAATAAGGGAATCCTATGAAATGCTTTACCAGAACGAATACGATTACCTCTTCGACAGCACCAAATTCGAATCTTTCTTTAATTTTAAGCCGACATTGTATAAAGATGGCATAATGGGTTACTTGAGAGGTTGAAGCCGACTATAAATAATAAGCCTAATGTTCATCATGTAGGGGCGCACGGCGGTGCGCCCAGACGGGTAAACATAACTATTAATAAACATGAGATTGGGAAATTCCGAAATATAACGGGGTAGATCACATTTTATTATATATTCTCCACTTGGCCCCGTCCTTTGGGCGCACCGCCGTGCGCCCCTACAATGATGCAATTATATTGGCTTCATCCCTTCCCGAACGCCGCCGGCATCTGAACGGCTACTACACGCCCTTTGGCTGTTACTACGCCATTGGCTGAGAGCGTTATCTCTGAAACCACCTTCCGCCCCTTTAACTCCTCAACTTTTCCCCTCAATTCAAGCTCGACACCTAATGGCGTGGGAGCCAGGTAATCCACATGAAGCGAGGCCGTAACAAAACGGAATTTGGGCTCTGTATCCACATCCCGGTTTTCATTGCGGTATGAAGCCAGCGCTGCCGTGCCCGTGCCGTGACAGTCGATTAAGGATGCTATTAATCCCCCGTATACATAGCCCGGAATTGCTATGTGATAATCCTTCGGCCTGTATCGGGCTACAGTTTCCTCACCCTCCCAATGGCTTTTTATCTGATGCCCCTCTTGGTTTAACCTCCCGCAGCCGTAACAGTAGCTGAGCTCATCGGGATAAAAGTCCTGTACCGCCTTATTTTCCATTTTACCTCTTTATTATTTTGTTATTACTGCCAGATGCATGGCGCTGAGGTTTTCTTTTACTTCCGCCTCCAGCTTAAAGCCTCCTCGGGCCACAAGTCCCAAAATGCCCCCTCCGGCCGCATAATTCCTAAAATTATCATAATGATCTTTCCCGGCCAGAAACTCCACGGCCTTATTTACAAGCCTTATCGGTCCATGCGGCTGGGGAATAAGATAATCTCCAATTATTATCCTGTCTGCAGTCCCGAAAATCTCATTCAGCAGCTTTATCCTTTCACTTTCATCAACCTCATGAATGACAAAAGTCAGTACGGCATAATCAAAATGCCTGTCTGTAACTTCCCCGATGCTTTTATGCATAAAAGAAACATTGCCCAGGGGGCTTTTTAAAAGGCTGTACTGAGCCCGCAGTATATTCTTCCGGGAAAGGTCAATTCCCAGTATCGATCTGCACTTCCCGGCTGCCAGGAAACTGAAGCGCCCTGTTCCGCAGCCCACGTCAATAACGTCCTTATCCGGCTCCATAAGTCCGGTTATCCGCCTGAAAAGTTCATCCTGATGCTCTGCAATAAACCTTTCATAAAACCATCCGTCGTACCAGTGCTTTTTGTCTTCTGCCATCGTTTCCTCAATGTAATTTAACGGCTGCCATGAATATAATTAAAATATTAAACATTCACCGCCTGATATGACGGGCATATTTCCGGAAGGATTCAAAAATTTCCTGAAAATTTTTTCATTCCGGATATTGCAAGGAATTTGAAAAGATATTATTTTAGGGGCTAAAATAATTTTGAAAGAAACAGCACATGGAAGAAGATCTTAAAAAGGCCGAAAAACTCGGGGAGCTTATCTGCAGCCTTACGCGAAACTGTAACATCCGCGAGGGGTACTTTGCCGCAAGCTTTAACCTGTCGCCTGCCGAGGTTAAGCTTCTTAAGCTCTTTGCTTTTTACAAGACACTGACCATAAAGGAGATCTGCGCCATTCTGCAGTTAACTCCGGGCAGAATAACGCATATTCTGACCTCTCTGGAGGGGAAAAAGCTCCTTATAAGAAGTGCCGACCCGAATGACAAGAGAAATATTGTCGTTTCAACCGCGCCCAAGTGCGCCCCGTTTATAAATAACCTGCACGTGAGCTATCACGACCTTTACAAAAGGGTGCTCGACAGCGTAAGCCCTGATGACCAGGAAAGGCTCTTCCGGACACTCCAGAGGCTGGATGAGATTTTTAGTAATTGGGTGCATGAAAATAAACTTTAGCCTGTAAAATAATTGGATATAAATAGAAAGGAAATACACTAAAATAGGATAAACAAGTACATGAAAAAAATAATCCTGATACTGTCTGCTCTAAGCCTTGCAGCAGTGGTAATTATTAGTACGGTCACAAAAAAGGAAAAGGAGCCCGACGGCCTTCTTGCGCTTAAGGCTAAATATGCCCAAAAGCATACACCCTCGGTCGATCACACCAAATTTGCAGTTCTTAAAACTAAATTCACTTCACCTCAGCAAGTAACCGAAGCTTGCATCAGCTGCCATAATGAACGCCATAAAGAAGTCATGAATTCCAACCACTGGAACTGGGAAAGGGAGGAATACATTGAAGGACGCGGAATTGTTTACGTTGGGAAGAAAAACGCAATCAATAACTTCTGCATCGGCGTCCAGGGCAATGAGGAAAGCTGCGCTAAGTGCCACATTGGCTATGGCCTTACGGGCGATAAAATGAATTTTACGGACGCTAAAAACATAGACTGCCTTATCTGTCACGATAACACGGAAACCTATGCCAAAGCTCCTGAAAAAGGTGGGGCCCCGGACCCGAAACTGGACCTGAACAATATTGCCCAGCACGTAGGCCGCCCGGAGCGTTCCAACTGCGGTGTCTGCCACTTCTTCGGAGGCGGCGGCAATAACGTCAAACACGGCGACCTGGAGCAGTCCATGTTCCAGCCTACCCGCGAGGTCGACGTCCATATGGCTACTGACGGCGCTAACCTTCAGTGCGTCGACTGCCACGTGACTGAAAAACACAATATCTCGGGCAAACTCTACTCGCTTTCATCCATGAACCGTAACCGCGTTAAATGCGAACAGTGCCATACTGAAACTCCTCATGAAAGCGATATCTTAAACGAACATACAGTTAAGGTCGCCTGCCAGACCTGCCATATTTCAACTTATGCAAAGGTTAACTCAACAAAGGAATTCTGGAACTGGTCAACTGCCGGAAAACTTAAAAACGGCGAGCCTTTCATAGAAGAAGACAGCCTCGGCAACCACGCCTATATGTCTATTAAGGGAAGCTTCAAATGGGGACGCAACCTGAAGCCCGAATATACCTGGTTTAACGGAAACGCCACGCATTACCTCCTGGGCGATAAAATTAAGGATACCACTAAGCCCCTTGTCCTCAACCCGCTCGAGGGAAGCTACAGCGATCCTGATTCAAAGATTATCCCGGTCAAAATTCACAGGGCTCTGCAGCCTTTCGATCCCGTAAACCGGATTCTTATTCAGCCCAAACTTTTTGCTGAAAATAAAGGCGAAGGGGCTTTCTGGAAGGACTTCAACTGGCAGACGGCCGCCGAAGCCGGCATGAAGCAGATCGGTCAGCCCTTCAGCGGAAAAGTTTCTTTTATGAGAACTGAAAGCAACTGGCCCATTAACCATATGGTGGCAACAAAGGAAAACGCCGTTAAATGCAATGAATGCCATACCCGCGAAGACGGCCGCCTGGCAGGACTGAACGACTTTTATATGCCGGGAAGAAACTATTCCTCAGTTATTGAAATCTTTGGAAAACTTTTAATCTGGGGCTCACTGCTTGGAGTACTGATTCACGGGGCGCTCAGAATACTGAGTTCATATAAGCTTAAAAAGAAAGGAGTCAAATAATGAGAAGAGCATATGTTTATAAGGCATTCGAACGCTTCTGGCACTGGGCACAGGCAATACTAATCATGTTCCTGGCCTTCTCAGGCTTTGAAATACACGGATCGGTAAGCTTCTTCGGATTTGAAAACGCCGTAAAGTACCACAACATTGCGGCTTATATGTTCCTCATTCTCATTGCCTTTGCCATATTCTGGCACTTTACAACGGGCGAGTGGAGACAGTACATCCCTACCTATGAGCATATGAAGGCACAGCTGGACTATTACCTGTTCGGCATTTTCCGCAATGCTCCGCACCCGACTAAAAAGACGGTCCTAAGCAAGCTTAACCCGCTGCAGAGAATAGTTTACTTCGGACTTAAGATACTTGTAATTCCCATTATCGCTACCTCGGGGCTTCTTTACATGTTCTACCGCTACCCTCAGAGGCACGGCGTTGAGGCCCTGAATATCCAGTCGCTTGAGATTGTGGCACTCGTGCACACGGCAGCGGCATTTCTTCTTGTTGCATTTATTATAACTCATCTTTATCTGATTACAACTGGCAAAACAGTAACTTCAAACCTGAAGGCAATGCTTACCGGTTTTGAGGACCTGGAAGATGATGAACATGCTAATGAAGAAGAAAAAATTGTTGAAGAAGTAGTTGAAGAAATCTCATCAGTTAAATAAAAGAGGAATTTAAGTGGAAAAGACAAAATATATGAATTCTTATCTGGCAGGCACCCTCCTGGGGCTCCTGCTATTGGCTACGGTTTATATCACTGGAAGAGGCCTCGGCGCAAGCGGAGCCGTTAAAAGCTTTACTGTTGCCGCCGTTGAAACCGTTGCAAAACAGCACACCGAAACAACTAAGTTCTATAAGGAATACGCAGGTGAACATTCAGGCAGCCCTCTCATGAACTGGCTCGTCTTTGAGGTCGTGGGCGTCCTTATTGGTGCATTTATATCGGGACTTGTATCCAACCGTCTCACATTTAAGATGGAACACGGCCCTAAGGCAACTAACAGATCGAGGACCGTTGCAGCCTTAATCGGCGGTGCTCTCTTCGGTTTCGGTGCCCAGCTGGGCAGAGGCTGCACAAGCGGCGCTGCCTTAAGCGGCATGGCTGTTCTTTCTACGGGCGGAATAATTACAATGCTTGCCATCTTCGGCGGTGCTTATGCATTCGCTTATTTTTTCAGGAAACTTTGGATATAAACCAAAACAGGAGATTTATTTTATGGGACCATTAGTTCCGGATATTATCGGAAATCAGCTGAACCTCGTGGTTGCTCTTTTTATCGGAATACTCTTCGGTGCGATACTTGAACAGGCCGGATTCTCAACTTCCAAAAAACTGGTAGGCCTTTTCTACGGCTACGACTTTACAGTCTTAAGAGTCTTCTTTACGGCCGGCGTTGTTGCAATGATCGGCGTAATTGCTTTCGAGCACTTTGGAATTCTGGATATGAACTTAACATACATTAACCCCACCTTCCTCTGGTCAGCTATTGTGGGGGGACTCATTATGGGCCTGGGCTTTGTGGTCGGCGGCTTCTGCCCGGGTACAAGTCTGTGCGCAATGGCAATAGGTAAAATTGACGCCATGATATTTGTTGCCGGCTCACTCCTGGGCGTGTTTGTCTTTGCAGAAGGCTATCCCATGTTTGAAGGCCTCTATAAGTCTGCAAACCTGGGAAGCCCGCAGATCTTTACTACACTTAATGTGTCGCAGGGGCTCTTTGCATTCCTCCTTACGGCAATTGCACTTTTTGCATTCTGGTTTACCTCTATAATCGAAAACAGGGTAAACGGAATAAAGAAACCTGCCGTAAGACTTACCCCGTATTATGTAAGCCTCAGTCTCGTTGGTGCCGCAGTTGCCCTTTCATCCTTTGCGTTTCCTGAAAGAGAGGAATCGGTTCTGGATAAGGTTGAAAAACAGGAGTTCCTCAACAAGCACAGTGTAAATTTGATTACTCCGGATGAGCTTGCCTTCAGGCTTATGGATAAGGAAGACAACCTTCAGATTTTTGACTTCAGAAACCCCGTGGAATTTACGAAGTTCCATCTTCCGAAGTCCGTGCCCTTTAAGGCAGGCAGCCTCTTCGAGAAGGAGCCTTCAAAGCCTCTTTTAATTAAGCATCAGATGAACATCTTTGCGGCCGGCGATGAGCTTACGGCAAGAAAAATGGCCGTTGCAGCAGAAGAACTCGGCTTTGAAAATATCAGGGTGCTCCAGGGGGGCTTAAACAGCTTCAAAAGCCAGATACTTGATTTCGATACGCTCAGTGTAGCCCACAGCAAACAGGAAATGGATACATACCGATTCAGGACAAAAGCCAGAAAGGTAATTCCACAGCTGATTGAAGAGGCTAAAAAGAACACGGGAGTGACAAAAACCGCGGCCAAACGCGTTGTAGGCGGCTGCTGATAAGCAGAGATACTGGAACCGTCTTGCCAGTGCGGCCGTAACCATTAGTTAAAGTAATATAGTACCATGCGCAAATCCTGCACGGGGTAACATTCCGTGCAGGATTTTTTTTATACTGCCGCCACACTGCCGCAGAGGTCCGACCTTAGAGCCTTGTGCTTCCCAAGATAAAGCTTAAGCGCATCTATTGCACTTATTCCTGCCTCCTGCCTGTCAGTGCCGTACTTTTTCGGAACTCCCTGCTGAGTCAGATATGCAGCCGTGTAGACTCTTTCAGGCAGAAGTCTTTTCCCCCTTGCAAATATCTCCTGCACACGCTGCCCGGCAGGGTTTTCAATTTTTATGTAAATGTTAAGCCCGTTAACTCTTTTTACATAACCTCCCATCTGCTTCCAGGGATCTGAGGCAAATGTACTCTCCAGGTTCTCTTCCATCATCTCAAGTATTTCACGGCCCGTTATTTTTGTCAGCATTACGGGAGGATTTACAGGTATGATGTTCCACAAATCATTAACTGTAACTTTTCCCTTCGGCACGGGTGCGCCATATCGCCAGCCGTTTGAAAAAGCAATTTCAGCCCCTGTGTAATCTATAACGCTCTGAAGAAGAAAATTATCCATTGTGGATTCCAGAATCATGTTCCTGTTGAGTGAGGTTTCCGTATAGCCCGAGGTTTCCGAGAGCTCTTTTCTGAAGGGGCTTAATGCCTCATTTATAATGGATTCAATGTGAGCGTCGGGAACAATTTTTTCATCTATGGCAATAAGCTCGTGAGAGAAATCTTTTATGCGGCTGCTTTCAATTTCCAGCTCCAGCTTCCCGAGGAAACTTCCGTGTGATCCCGACTGGATTATGATTGCGTTATTTATAATTACGGGTTTGTAGAGCCGGTTATGAGTATGGGCTGAAAGGAGAATGTCAATTCCGTTTACCTTTTGGGCAAGCTTCACGTCCTGCGGAAACCCGAGGTGCGAGAGCACAATAATTAAACCTGCCTTTTCATCATTTCTTAACTTATCTATATAATGCGGGAGCTCCTCATTGCCCAAAGTAAAATAAACCCCGGTGCTGAAATGTTCGGGCATGCTTTTGTCAACAATGGTTGCGGCAATTCCTATTACGCCTATACGTATATTATTTACTTCCATTAGCCTGTAAGGTTCAAAGACGAGCTCATTTGTATCCTTATAGTAGCAGTTAACGGCCAGCATCGGGTATTGAAGTTTCCGGGTAAAATTCTTAAAGCCCTCTGGTGTATATGCAAACTCCCAGTGTGCCGTCATGGCGTCAAATTTAATCTCATTCAGTACGGGAAGGAACAGTTCCCCTTTGGATTTAACAGCGGGAAAAGTGCCGTGAATTGTGTCGCCGCCGTCGAAGAGGGCAACTTTGCCCGGGTTGTTTTTCCTTGCATCGTTTATCACGGAGGCAATTCCGGCAAAGCCTCCCGTTATTTTATATTCTTCCCCCTTGCCCGTCCAGAAGTATTCCTGGTGAGGCTCCAGGTAGCCGTGACTGTCGTTTAATTCAAAAATCACAAGATCTTTTCTCATACATTTGCCTTTCCTTAAAACATCTTCACATTATAAATCTGATGCATGGTATAATTAAAAGATTCTACGATTCCATATCAATACATTGCCCGCTCCTGCGTCAAAGCTTTGCCTCTTCCTTTTCTTCACTTTTTAATTTTTAATTTTTAATTGTTAGTTGATTCCTCCCCGAAAACCTGCATTTTCATTAATCTCCATTTATGGTAAATTAATCTGAAAACACCAGAACGGAAATGAAAATACTTCTTACCGGGGCTAACGGATATATAGGGAAAAGACTTCTGCCTCTTCTGCTTGCCGGGGGGCACGAGGTATTCTGCTGCGTGAGGGATAAAAACCGCTTCCATTACCAGACCTCACCGGCCGAACCGGGACAGCTCAACATTCTGGAGATCGATTTCCTGAAGCCTGAATCTGCGCAGAACACGGCAATGGACTTTGATGCCGCCTACTACCTCATACATTCCATGACTTCAACAGGAAATTTCCAGGAAATGGAAAAACTGGCCTCTGAGAACTTCGTCAGCTTCGCAAAAGCCTCACACATTAAACAGATAATTTACCTGAGCGGAATAATAAACGAAAAGGAGCTCTCGCCTCACCTCAATTCAAGACGCAACGTTGAAGAAATTCTTAGAAATTCCGGCATTGCCCTTACAGTCTTAAGAGCAGGAATAATTATAGGCTCCGGAAGCGCTTCCTTTGAAATCATGCGCGACCTGGTTGAAAAGCTCCCCGTTATGATCACGCCGCGCTGGCTTAGAACGAAAAGCCAGCCCATTTCAATTAGAAATGTTACTGAATACCTCACGGGAGTACTGCTTAACCCCATTACTTACAATAAACATTTTGATATAGTTGGTCCCGACATACTCTCCTATAAGCAGATGCTTCTGGGACTTGCGGAAATGAGGGGACTTAAAAGATATATATTTATAGTTCCGCTGCTTACTCCAAGACTTTCATCCTACTGGCTTTATTTTGTTACTTCTGTTTCCTACCCTCTGGCTGTAAACCTTGTTGAAAGCATGACGGTTGAAGTCATCGGCCGCCCGAATGATCTGGCCGGAATGCTGAATATTAAACTGCTTTCTTACAGGGAGTCCTTAAGGCTTGCATTTGGCAAAGTGGAGCAGGACTCTGTCATTTCAAGCTGGAAGGATGCTTTTAACTACAACAAAAATTATTTTCTCATAAACGACCATCTGAACATTCCGAAGTTCGGCTGCTATTCGGATAAAAAAGAGCTGAAGATTACAGGAGATCCCGAAAGGGTAATGAAAAATATCTGGTCAATCGGAGGCTCGCGGGGCTGGTATTATGCAGATTTCCTGTGGGGAATAAGGGGATTTCTCGACAAGGCATTCGGGGGCGTGGGCCTAAGGCGCGGGAGAACAAACAATTCTGAACTTTATCCCGGGGATACACTCGACTTCTGGCGCGTGCTGGTGGCCGACAGGCACAGGATGAGGCTTCTTTTATATGCAGAAATGAAACTCCCCGGCGAGGCCTGGCTCGAATTTTCAATAACTCAGAAAGGGAATGACTATTTCTTAAATCAGACTGCAACCTTCCGCCCCAGAGGACTGCCGGGAAGGTTATACTGGTACAGCCTTCTTCCATGGCACTATTTTATTTTCAACGGCATGATCCGCAACATCGCCGGCTACAACGTCCAACGTCCTGGCTAGCTTACGACTGAATAGCTCACGACTGAATAGCTCACGGCTGAATAGCCACGGCCTTCAGGCCGTGGATTAAGAGCAAAACAATATTCGGGCTTTAGCCCCAGATCCTTCTCGGAGATAATCTGGGGCTAAAGCCCAAACGAGAGGTGGATCGCGTAATCCACGAGCTAAAGAGACTGTGTGAAAACTCAAAATCGTGGACATCTTGAAGATCTCACTTAATTGTAAGTGGGATCTTAATTTAATTCAAGAATGAGGCTCCTGATTCTTTAAGGTTACGTTTTTATCTCCTAGTTTCGAGGTTTTCTTTA
>DATAKL010000052.1:0-11885 GCA_036261625.1 Ignavibacteriales bacterium
CGTCATAAACTTAAGGGGAAAGGTCATTCCTGTAATCAGCCTGAGAAAACGTCTTGGACTTGAACGCCTTGAGCATGACCGCAACACAAGAATTGTTGTAGTTGAACTCTCGGGCCGTACAATAGGCTTTATTGTCGACAGGGTAAGCGAGGTCTTAAGAATACCTCAGAATACCACAGAGGCACCGCCAAGCCTGGTAGCCGGAATCAACTCCGAGTATATTACATCCATTGCCAAGCTCGAAGGCAAACTCCTCATCTTACTTGATCTCGATAAGGTCCTGGTGGAAGAAGAAAAAGAACTCCTCTCGGGAGTATGAAAGGATAAACTGCTGAAAAACATATGAAAAATAAAATTATAAAAATAAATCCGGCTTACTTTCTGCTTATGCTGTTAATTCCGCTGGGCGTTTCCAGCGCACAGATCGGGGGCATCTCAGGCTCAAAACTTCTGGTTCCGGACGCCGAACCGGTTGAAAAAGGCAAATTTGAATTTGAACCTACACTTTCAGTATTCAGCTATTCAAAGGAATTTGACTCGCTCGGGAAACAAAAAAGCCTGAATGGCCATAACAGCGCCTCCTCGCTGGACTTCCGTATAACACTGGGTGCTATGGAAGGCCTTGAAGTGGGTACATCTTTCTGTACCGATATGCAGGAAATTCTTCTGGGCTCCAAAGCTGTACTCTTTACAGGAGATAAAACTGCCATGGCCTTGCTGGCAGGAGTGACACTGCCGGCCGGAAACAGGTCTGTCGGCGATACACTAAATAATCCGCCTTCTATTTACTCATTCTCACTGGGCGCCGCGGCATCCAATAAAATCTCAGATAAATCAAGCCTCGATCTGTTCTTTTCCTACAGCAGATACGAAAATAACCCGCAATACAGCAACGCCCTTAACTTCGGCGCCTCTTTTGGTTTCTGGTCTCTGGATAACCTTCAGGCAATTGTGGAAATGGACGGTTACTCAGCTTTCAGCAGTACCCTTTATTCGTCTAAGATTTCTCTTGTGCCGGGCTTTACTTATACTTTCTCCGAAAAGCTCATCCTTGTCCTGGGCGACCAGATAGACCTCTGGGGAAAAAACGATTTCAAAGGCAGCAGCATTTTCAGCTCTTTTACAATGTCGTTTTAAACGGAATATTTTATTTCAAAGATAGTCTGCTCACATAAATACCTTCTTCCGGCAGGGGAAACTTTTCCCGGCCGGAATCTTTTTCTTTAAGTGCACATCTTATATGTAACGTAAAATATAAAACAGGGATAAACTGATGGAATTTAATGCTGATCTGATAAGTAAGCTTGTGCGCGGAATTGCTGGTGTGGCGCTGATTGCCGCGGGTGTAATGTATCATAGCTATGTGTGGCTCCTGGGCGCCTTCCTGCTTATGGGGGCATTCGGAATCGGCTGCGGATTCTCGGGAGGCAGCTGCGCTGTGACCCTGCCGGAAGAAAAAAATGAAGAAAAAAAGGAAAAACTGGAATCATGAACGAAAGAGTATTTAACCAGAATATAGAAAAACTCCGCTCCGAAGAACGCAGAGAGCGCCTTGAGGTAAAACGTGTAGTGGACTTAAGCCTCGACCACGAACCGGTCAGCTTCGTGCTCGACATTGGTACCGGAAGCGGACTTTTTGCAGAGGAATTTGCTAACCGCGGCTTTAGGGTCTTTGGCGTGGACCCGAATCCCGAAATGATTGAGGCCGCAAAACAATTTGTACCTGAAGCCCGCTTCTATAACGCTCAGGCTGAAAACCTTCCTTTTAACGACTCTTCTTTCGATGTCGTATTCTTCGGACTCGTTCTCCACGAGGTGGATGACTACCTGAAGGCACTTAAGGAAGCCTCGCGAGTGACAAGAAAAGAGGCCGCCATACTTGAATGGGAATATGCGGCACAGGAATTCGGACCCCCATTGGAACACAGACTTAAAAAAGAATTTATTGAGGAACTCGCCTTAAAGGCAGGCTTTAAAAACGTGGAAGTCCACAAACTTAAAAACCTCGTACTCTATAAACTGCTGAAATAATAATGGATATATAATGAATTGTGTGAGCTGCCGGGCAAAATCGTGCCGCAGTCTGGAAAGCTGCGGAGTGGAAAAATTCAGCCTGCCCGAAATTAAGGAAGAATATAAAAAAACAGATAACCAGAAAATCCTGCAGGCTGCAGCGCGCCTTGTGGACTATGGGCGCGCCGGTACACTCTCGCGCATGGAGGAAATTGCCGAATTTATCAGGATGATGAACTACAAAAAGCCCGGCCTTGCTTACTGCTACGGCATGGAACAGGATGCAAAACTCGTGAGGGATTTCTTTAAGTCCCGCGGCATCAGACTTAGAACCGTCTCCTGCACGGCCGGCGCCATGGCGCAGGATGAGCTCAATGAAAATAGCTGCATCCATAAGGTCTCCTGCAACCCTCTGGCTCAGGCCGAAGAGCTGAATGCAGAAGAGGCCGATTTTGTTATAATTATGGGCATCTGCCTGGGGCACGATATTCTGCTCCAGAAAAACCTGAAGGCGGATTTTACAACACTTGTAGTTAAGGACAGGGTTTTTAACCACCAGCCTTTATTGGCCTTAAGAGAAAACTAAAAGAGGACTGCATTATGAAAAAGAAAGCTGTTGTCATTGGAGGCGGCTTCGCCGGCGTCCAGGCGGCAATTGAACTGTCAAAGAAAAATATTTTTGAGGTCACTCTCATCTCCGACAGGGACTACCTTTACATGTATCCCATCTCGATCTGGATCCCGACGGGCAAACTTGATTTTGATGACGCCAGGGTTTCTCTTTCCCGTATTAGCGATGCATTCGGCTTTGAGCTAATAATAGATCCGGTCCTTAAAATCAGCTCTGCCGAAAACAAAGTCTTCTGTCAGAACCATATACTCGAATATGACTATCTTGTTGCTGCAATGGGTGCGCATAAGGTAAAACATCCGGGAATTGAAAACACTCTCTCCATTTGCGGAAAGCCTGAAATATCTCTTGAGATAAGAGAAAGGTTAAACAGCCTTATTGAAAAAGGTGAAGGGAAAATTGCCGTCGGATTCGGGGGAAATCCTAAGGACAAGTCCGCCGTGCGCGGCGGCCCCGCATTTGAACTCCTCTTTAATATTCACCGCCTCCTGGAAGAGAAAAACATGAGACGGAAATTTGAACTGACCTTCTTTGCCCCCATGAAGGAACCCGGGGAAAGAATGGGCAGAAATTCGCTTAAACTGGTGGACAGGATGTTTAAGGATCTTGATATAAAAAAACATTACGGAGTTAAGATAACAGCTTTTGAAGCCGCGGGCGTAGCCTTCGAGGACGGCTCTAAAGTTGAATCGGACCTTACAATATTCATTCCTGCCTCTGCCGGACACAGCGTTCTCAAGGATTCAGACCTCAGTCTTTCCGAAGCGGGATTTATTAAAATTGACGACAACTGCCTGGCTGAAGGCACAAATAACGTCTATGCCGCCGGCGATATTGCCGCCCTGGAGGGCCCCGACTGGAAAGCCAAGCAGGGGCACACGGCAGAGGTGATGGCAAGATGCGCTGCTGAGAATATTTACAATTCGGAGAAGGGTCTGCCTGAACGCAAAGGCTACAAAGAGCATCTGAGCATTCTTTGCATTATGGATACCGGAAACGGCGCGGCATTTGTCTACCGCGACGACAAAAAACAGTTCGCCATCCCGATGCCCATTCTGGGCCACTGGATGAAAAAAGGCTGGGGCATCTACGCCAAAGCCGTTAAAACAGGCCGCTTCCCCAGAATACCCGGCCTCTAGAATTCCCCCTGGTCTGAATAGCCGCGGTCTGAAGGCCGCGACTATTCATTTCAATATTCCAGCCTCTCCTTACTTTTTAATTGCTCCGGCGAAGCCGGAAAAAACATTTGCATTTACGCCTGAAATCTTTTAGTTTATCTGAAATTTCATTGCTGAGGTATCCCGGATTTAATCCGGAAATTTAGGGAGTTTGCCACCTGGAAGGAGAATACATGTTTTTTAATTCACCCGATTATCTGGAGAGGGTAGCCAATGCCGTTAAGAATATTAAGGTGCACGACCATACCTGCTCAATCTATGAAACACGCGATGAACAGTTTGCCGTAATTGCGCCTTTTATAAGATACGGGCTCGAGAATAATGAAAAATGCATCTACGTGGCAGATGAAAATACAGCTGAAGAAGTATTTGAACTTCTGGAAAAGGACATTCCCGATCTTAAATGCTACATGGAGAAAAATGCTTTTTCCATTCTGGGCAAAAAAGAGGTCTACCTTAAAACCGGCAGCTTTTCACCCGAACTTGTAATTGAAGCTATTAAGGAAAACGTCAGCACTGCAAAACTGCAAGGCTTTAAGGCATTCAGGGTAACCGGTGAAATGACCTGGGCCCTTTCGGGCGACCCCGGAACAGAACGCCTCATGGAATATGAATCGCAGGTTAACCGCCTCTATGAGGAACTCGACGCCGTTGCTGTGTGCCAGTATAACAGAAACCGCTTCAGCTCCGGTATGATACGCCACATCCTTTATACTCACCCCGTTATTATTTATAAAGGAGCTGTCTGCAGAAACTACAAATATATCCCCCCTGAGGAGTACCTGGGTCCCGATATTGAATCCGCCGAGATCAACAGGACACTGGGACAGATACTTGAAATTGAAAAAAGAGAGGAATCACTTGTCGGGAAAAACTTTGAGCTGCAGACAGTAAATGAAAAACTCAACTCTGAAATTGAAATGCACAGGGTGACCGGAGAACGGCTCTTAAAGACACTCCAGGAGCTGGAACGCTCCAACCGCGAGCTCGAGCAGTTTGCCTATGTGGCCTCACACGACCTTCAGGAGCCTATCCGCATGGTCTCGGTTTATACAAAAATGCTTGAAAAACTGCTTGAAGGACGCCTGGATGAAAGGGCCTCTCAGTGCCTGTTCTTCCTCTCCGACGGATCCAGAAGAATGCACGCCCTGGTGCAGGACCTGCTTGCATATTCGCGCCTGACTTCGGCAATAGAGCCTTTTACGCAGGCCGACCTGAATGAAATAACGGCCGAGGTGATGCGTGATCTTCAGCTGGCAATTACGGACCATAAGGCTGAAATTGAAATTGGAGAACTGCCCGTTTTAACTGCCGACGCCACACAGATGCGGCAGCTCTTTCAGAACCTGTTACAGAATGCAATCAAATTCAAAGGCGGGGCTGATCCCGTAATTAGCATTAAAGCCGAAAGAAACGGCCATGAGTGGCATTTTACGGTAAGCGATAACGGCATCGGCATCAGTCCCGAATACAGCAACCGCATATTTGTTATATTCCAGCGCCTGCATGAAAAGGAAAAATACCCGGGAACAGGCATAGGCTTATCCGTCTGCAAGAAAATAGTTGAGCGGCACGGTGGTAAGATCTGGGTGGAATCGGAAGAGGGGAAAGGCTCCAGGTTCCATTTTACAATAAGCACGGATCTGAAAGTACAATAAAAAAGAAGTGCCGCCGGAATCATCCTGCGGCACTTTTCAGTACGCGTTAACGAAGGAAGATGGATCTTTTTCCGCTGGTCCTTTATGGAGCCAGGGTCCGCAGATCCGCTGAAAAATCAGTTATTTCCCGCTTCTGTTGCCTTTAGGACCGGTGCCGTCGCAGACGCCTGTGCCGGTGCCCTGAGCGCCGCCTTTAAGGCCGTAGCCCTTGCCCTGGCCGTTACCTCTGCCCATACCCATTTTTCTGCCCTGTCCGTTCTGCGGGCGCACAAAGTCGGGGTCCTTGCCGTTGGGTATGCCATCGCCGTCGCTGTCGAGGGCATTATCATTAATACCGTCGCCGTTAGCGTCAACAAATCCTCTCATGCCGCCGTGTCCGCGGCGGGCTTTAGGCCCGGTAAAATCGGGGTCCTGCCCATTGGGTATACCGTCGCCGTCAATGTCGGGGGCGTTATCATTGTATCCGTCGCCGTTAGCGTCAATAAAACCCGCGCCGTGTTTAATTGATTTTCCGGTTCCTGTCTGATCCTGAGCCAGTGCATTGGTTGTAAGCACTGCAAGCAGCATTACGAAAAGCATTGCTGCAAAGTTTCTTGTGTGTAACATGACTTGTTCTCCTTTTTAAAGTTGCATTAATAAAACACTCTTATATTTTAGTACATGTACGATATAGAGTATCCAACTGCCGTGCCAAAGAGAAATAAGCTGATTTTTACGCATTTAAATTGCATTATTGCATGTGGCGTTCGGCAGAAGTGCCGAGATGCGTGACAAATTTTGCCGTGAAAGCGCATTTCCAGCCCGTATTGCATGTTTTGGAAATAGGAATAATTTTTGATTAGCATATAATGAGACGCGCAGAGAGAGTTAACCAATACCGCTTTAGCGGTTATATATTTGTAGAAAATGGATCCAACACCAGCATTGAACCACGTAGTGGTTCAATATGAAACCACTGACGTGGTTTGGGATAGGTTTTTATCCCGTTTTCTACAAATGGGTAACCGCTGAAAGCGGTTAGGAAAAAACTTACGGCAGGGCGAATTCGCTCCGGGGCTCTTTAACGGAATTAATTTTTAATTATAAACCATGAAATTTAAGCTCATTGTAAAACCGGGATACCTTATCCCCATAACTCTTACATTCGCACTCGTGCTGGCTGCCGTTACGGCATTCGACATTTACCAGAGCTACAGGGATATTTACCAGGCCAAGGACGATGAGGCCGTTACTCTCCTGCGCACGGTCCAGAAGTCGGGCGAGAACGTCTACTTGAGCAGCATGGAAGTGGAAAACCTTACCGAGGATAAACTCCTCAGCAACGCTTTCCTTATCTATAAACTTGAGGATGGAAGAACCCTGAGCAGCAGCGACCTTGACCATATCTCCGCTACTAACGGCATAGACCATATATACTTGTTCTCTCCCTCGGGACGCCTTGAACTTAAAAACAGCAATAACCCATATTCTGAACTGAACATCTTCAGAAACTACCCGCAGGAAACAGATTCCATCTTTGCAGGGAAGTACGATTACTTTATCTCCCCCGGCACCGGTGACACGTCCGGAAACCTGGACCTTACTGTGGTCCATAAAAGACCCGGAGGCAAGGGACTTATGGCGCTTTCCGTGGAACCGAAATATTTCCTCGAGTTCAGAAAGAAAATAGGAATTGGCCAGCTCTTCCAGCGCATTGCCGACGAACGTGAAATTGAATATGTAGTTATTCAGGATTCCACCGGCATTATAACAGCCAGCCGGGGCGTGGAGAAACTCAGCACAATTTCATCCGACAGCTTTTTAAGAAAATCCATAAACGAAAGAATTATTTCCACCCGGAAAATTCCCTTTAACGGCAAAACTGTATTTGAAGCTGTAAAACCCTTTATGATGGGCGGCGAAATTGCAGGCGTTATTAGAATAGGCTTTTCACTCGATTCCATTAACAGCATGATCGGCCGCATGATACTCCGCTCGGTTCTTATCTCGCTTATGCTCCTGCTGATCGGAATTGTTGTAATAACACTCCTCGTGAACCAGCAGAGCTACTCAATGCTTAAGAACGACTATGCAAAGGTGCAGACCCATACGGGCAAAATCCTTGAAAGCATGTCCGACGGCGTTATTGTAACCGACCCAATGGGCAGGATCAGCATCTTCAATAAAGCCGCTGAGAAAATATTTTCTGTTGATGCACAGTATGCCGCAGGCAAGGACTGCAGCTCAATTATGAAATCGCCCGAAAGCCTTATTTCACGCACCATCAGAACCAAAACCCCCGTGGAATACTTTGAGCACACGGTTCAGAGCCTCGACGGCAGACATATAATTATTGACGGCAGCACTTCAATTATCTATAACGCTTCGGGTGAAATGGATTCCGTTATTGCAGTCGTACGCGACCTTACCTCCCAGCGCAGCATGGAAGCCATGCAGAAGCGCCAGGAAAAGCTGAGCGCAATGGGTGAGCTTGCCGGCAGCGTGGCACACGAAATTAAAAATCCCTTAAACCTTATCAGCATTACTGCCCAGCGCTTCGAAAAGGAATTTGTGCCGGCAGACGACCCGGCTGAATACTACGCTCTTATTAAGGATATGAAAGACGAGATCCGCAGGGTAACCGCCATAATAAACCAGTTCCTTAAATTTGCCCGCCCCCCGAAACTCCGCCTGCGGCGCACCGAAATGAAGGAATATATTGAAGCCGTCTGCAGCTCATTCCAGGGCGCGGCACAGAAAAACAGCATAAGCCTCAGCTGCAGAAGTGAGAGCTTTGAGGCCGATATAGATACAGACCAGATGAAGCAGGCGCTGATTAACCTCCTTCAGAATGCATTCGACGCCGCCTCGGCCTCAGACGGCAAAGGGGAGGTAAGCCTTGAATCCCGCGCGCAGAACGGGAATCTGATAATAAAAGTAAGAGATAACGGCTGCGGAATTAAGGATGACGACATAAATAAAATTTTTAATCTTTACTTTACTACAAAACCCGACGGCACCGGTCTGGGCTTAAGCATCGTGAACCAGATAGTTACCGAGCACGGGGGAAACATAAGAGTTGAAACTAATCCCGGCAGCGGGACAACATTTACAATTGAGACACCGCTTTATGAACAGAACAATCTTAATAGTTGACGACGAAAAGCCGCAGAGGGAATCGCTCGGCGGATACTTCAGAAAAAAAGGCTTCGAGATTCTCCTTGCGGCCTCAGGCAGAGAAGGCATTGCTTCGGTAAAGGAGAAAACCGTGGACATTGTGCTTACAGACTACCGCATGCCCGACATGACGGGCCGCGAAGTGCTCCTGGAAATCAGGAAAATCAACCCTGAAATTGAGGTCATTCTTATGACCGCCTACGGCACCATTGAAACTGCCGTCGAGGCGATGAAAGATGGCGCATTCTATTACCTTCAGAAACCCGTAAACCTCGATGAGCTGGATATTTTAATTGAACGCTCCATGATGCAGAAGCAGCTCATAAGTGAAAACAAAAAGCTTAAGGAGGAACTGGCCGAACGCTTCCGCTTTGAAAGCATCATTTCCCAGAGCAGGGAGCTGGAGGAATCCTTAAACATTGCCGGACGCGTGGCCAAAAGCAGCGCCCCGGTTTTAATCAGAGGCGAAAGCGGCACCGGAAAAGAGCTTTTTGCAAGGGCAATACACTTTGCTTCCGAAAGAAAGGATCAGCCTTTTGTTGTGGTCAACTGCGCGGCACTCCCCGAGACGCTCCTGGAAAGCGAAATGTTCGGCTATGAAAAAGGTGCCTTTACCGGCGCCGACCAAAGAAGAATAGGCCGCTTCGAGGAGGCCATGGAAGGCACAATCTTTATTGATGAAATTGGCGACCTTCCGCTTCTTACACAGGTAAAACTCCTCAGGGTTCTTCAGAGCGGGGAGTTCTCGCGCCTGGGATCGAACCACGTCCAGAAAACAAAAGCACGCATCATTACGGCTACAAACCGCAACCTGGAGGAGCTCATACGCGAGAATAAATTCAGGGAGGATTTCTACTACAGGATCAACGTGGTTTCCATTCAGATCCCTCCTTTAAGGGAAAGAAAATCCGATATTCCCCTTCTGGCGGATTATTTCATCAGGAAATTCTGCCCCCTGGAAAAACAGATGAGCAACGAGGCCATGGACCTGATGCTTAAGTACAGCTACCCCGGCAACGTGCGCGAGCTGGAAAATATAATTCAGCGCGCCTGCGTCTTATCGCGCGGGGATGTAATTACAAAGCACGACCTTCCCCTTACAATGAAGCCTTCGGTAAATGAAAAACCGGCGGGAGGGGGGTTTTCACCGCGCGTGGGGGACTTAAACGAGCAGACAGACGCCCTCGAAAAAGAGATAATTGAAATGGCCCTGAAGGAAACAGGCGGCAACCAGTCCAAAGCCGCACGGCTCTTAAATATATCGGAAAGGAACCTCCGCTATAAGCTTTTGAAGTTCCACAACGGCGTTTCTGCCGAATAATACGGCAGAATTGACGAAATTATGTAATATTGTTTGGAAAACAGCACAAAAATAACTGGCACCCGATTTGATTAACAGGTAATTATGAGAAAATTAATTATTATATCGCTGCTTATGATCCTCTCCTCGCTGACGCTTTCGGCACAGGAGAAGACGGAAAGTCCTAAGGACCCGCAGGAAAAATCCATCCGGACCGATAAGCCGAAGGATGATCAGGACACTCAGACCCCCGCGCAGAAGCTTCGGGGGCAGAAGCACAAGTTTATTGATGAAAACGGCGACGGCGTGGACGACAACGCTCCCAACGGGCGCATGAGAATGCGCATGGGCCAGAAGGGAAACGGCAAGGGAATGGATAATTTTGTGGATAAAGACGGCGACGGAATTAACGATAACCGCGCATGCGGCATGGGCTGGCAGGGACAGGGCAGAAAGGGCAGCCTGGGACGTCATGGAGGCGGAGGAGGAGGAGGAAAATGAAAAACCATGTTACTAAAATTTCACTGCTTATAATTTTAAATTTGTTCCTTACAATACAGCTTAAGGCACAGATCTCGGGAGAAGTGGGTTACTCGCTTCTTTATACCGATAACCCATTCCGCAATAACGACGGCAGCCAGGAAGTTATTAACTTTGTTCAGCCCTCATTGTCATTCAAGCCTTTTAAGAGCGAGTTTTACCTGGGGTACTCTTTCGGCTACAGCCGCTTTAATAACCTGTCCGACAGGAATTACTACTACAATTCGGCCTCGCTTAACTACGCTTTCCGCTTAGGGGTCGACACCTCCGAAGATGAGAACATATTCATGGGGGCATCGTACCTTAAGTCTTCCAACAATGCGGGCGACGGGCTTTACAGCAGCGATGCATATTCAGTATTTGCAAACGGGAAATATTTTCTTTCAGACAATCTGCTTTTTACAGCGGGCTACGGCCTTGCCGGTAAAAGTTATCCGGCGCTCTACGATTTGAGCTACACAGTAAATTCAGGCTTTACAAGGCTTTCGATGTTCTTTGAAACAAAGACGTCTTTATTTCTGGAACTTCAGTTAGGCAATAAGGCATACTCGGTGGCAGACCCGAGTTCCGCGGTCTATACCCCGGGAAGCATGGGGGGAATGATGGGAAGGGGACGCGGGAAACTGCAGCAGAATTACATAACGACGAGTGTAACGCAGTTAAGAATAATGCCCAAAGTGTCGCAGGCGTTATTCTCAGGTGTGGGTGCAAACGTTCATTACATGTGGCGGAAGAATCTGGACCGCAACAATGCAATAAGCCTTTCGGAGTTCATGTATTCGGATGACGAGGACTTGTGGGATGACCCCTTCAGTTTCGAATCGAATGAACTTGGAAGTGAGATTACGGTAAGGCTGCCGTGGGAGCTGACATTTAAGACGAGTCTGGAGCAGTCCTACAGGAATTACAATGAAAACCTGGCCGAGGCGGGCACAGTAAACCAGAGGAAGGACACCCGCTCGGAATTATGGTTCGGCCTGACGAAAGAATTTTCAGATCTGCCGCTTATAAGCTCCTTTGAGACGAGTGTGGAATTCATGCGAGTAATGAACAAATCCAACGAAAGCACATTCAATTACAACAACAACATAGCCATGTTCCGCATCGGCATAGGCTTCTAAATTTCCCAAACACAAATTAATTTCCGTAGGGGCGAGCGGCGCTCGCCCTGGAAGGGTTCGCCATAATTAGAGGTGTCGGGCACCATCCTCCAGCATCTTCTTTTTAAGAAAATGCTGTTCAAAAAAGATATTCAGAGCCCGCCTTTTAGGCTTCACGCGTCAACTTAACGATTCATAAAACTTCGTGAAAACAGAGCATCTGGAATAGCGCAGTCATTAAGCCCCGATAAGGGGCGCATTGTCTTTAGCCCGGGGTGAGGAAGCCCGCCTGAGGCGGGCGACTGAACC
>DATAKL010000054.1:0-151165 GCA_036261625.1 Ignavibacteriales bacterium
TTCCTTTTCCCGGAAATGCTCCCTCAATATCTGCCAGGTACTTCTTTTTCCAGATAAATAAAGTGTTCTCGGCTATCCCAAGGTCGCGTGCAACACTGACTACCGATCGTCCGCTATCCAGAATGAGCCTTACGGCTGAAATCTTGAACTCACGGTCATACGTCTTCCTTACCTTTTCCTCTGACATTGTTCCTATCCCCTATATTATTTTTATAATATAGTTGCTTTTCTCCTTGTCTACAATACTGGGAATAGTTCATGGTGAGAAAGCGCAACGATTAGGGAAACCATGGGTCTGCAATATGAGCTTTGGTACCAACTGGGGACCGCATGATGGAACAAGTGATTATGAGCAATTTATTCAGGGGATTACAAATTTGAGTCAATTGGGAAAAGGAAGAATATTAGTGAAATCTGCAGGCGACCAAGGGTATAATGATAAAGATCCTGAAAAAAATGATAAAAAACGTATTCACGCAGAAGGTATTGGCAGTTCAGCAGAGGGTATTGGCAATACAACAGCTACATTCAATGTTAATTCTAATCCAGCAGTTCAAAATGAAGTACTATTCCTTGAAATCTGGTATCCAAAAGACGATAATTATTCGATTACAATTCAGGCCCCAGGTGGTCGTGAGTATGGCCCATTTTTTAAGGGACAAGGGACTGGAGAGCCTGGTCAAGGTTGGTATTATAAGACCAATACAGATGGAATTGTTTATATACATAATGAGCACTGGAGTCAATCATCCAATGATAAGCGTACCTTCTATTTTAATACAACAGATAACTACATTTTTTGCGCAATAGCTGATGACAATATTGATGGGACGGCATATGAAATGAAAAGCGGTACATGGACTCTTAAAATGGCAAGAAGTTCTGGAACGAGTAATAAAAAATGGGATGCTTATCTCCTGGCAAATGCAATGGACTTTAATGCAAATTTTTTGACAGGTTTCTCGAATTCTAAAGTAATCACGGAACCTGGCAATGCAAAAAATGTTATAACTGTAGGAGCCATGAATTCTAACCCTATAAATTTAACCTCTGACTACCCCAAAAATCAAATAAGTTACTTTAGTTCTCCTGGACCTACAAGGGACAACGAAAGAAATATACCGAAACCGGAAATTTACGCCCCAGGGGCATTAATTGCTTCTTCTATGGCTGAAGGTTGCACACCATGGTTGCCTTCTGGAGTAACCTCAGATGGGAAACATCAATATTTGGCAGGTACAAGTATGGCCGCTCCTTTTGTTTCAGGTGCAATAGCTTTACTCCTCCAACAACATCCGGATTGGACATATCAACAGGTTTTAGATAGATTAGTAACAACTGCTACAACAATGACATACAGCCCCATCGGTTCCTCAACTACAACTATCAATTATTTGTTATTAAACATCTGCATGCTTTTATGTAACAATAATGATATATGTTTCCAGAATCCTGGTACTCCTTCAAATGTCCCAAGTGGGAGCAACCTTGAAAGTACAAATAAATCAAAGTCATTCAGCGAGTTAGAGAAAAAGAAGGGGGGAAGTAATGAAAAGTAAAGCAATTATTTACATATTAATTTTGTTATTTGCTACCTATAAAACAAATACTGCGCAGAATTGTTGTGATTACCTCATAGTTACACCAGATATTTTTCTGCAGAATTCACTCTGGAGTTCAGATTTGGTAAACTTGCAAATTTCAAGAGGGTTTCATCCTGTAGTAGTTTCTGTTACATCAAATACTACTAATGATGAAATAAGATCAATAATAACAAATTATTATAATACAAGTAATCTAGGCCTCAAATATGTTCTTCTAATAGGAAATGGCAAGAACAACAATGTAACGGCTCCGTCACTCAATATTTATTATCAGTATGAGCAGCATGGAACAGTAAATACTGTGGCTGCATATGAATCCGGGACCTATATTCCGTTCTATTCTGTTCATTGCAACACTTATTGGAATCCAAACGGAGTGGATGTTGCAACAGATGATCCATATGTGAGCGGATTGACCTCAAGAGGACCCGTATATATCGGAAGAATACCTGCTTCCTCAAGCCAGGAGATAAGTAACTATGTAAACAAACTTAGAATATATTATCAGAATAAAAATCTTAGTGCTCCCTATGGAGACCGTGAATTAATGCTCAATTTAGATGTTACTTTCCCGAGTAATTTATGTACTGGAAGTTTAGTCCAGTCAATAAATAGTACTCTCACAGGTTCACACGTTCCAGGTAATTTAAGCCTCACGCAATTAAAAGTCTCAGAACATTATAATGGATTCAACGACTATTCAGATGGCAGCGCATTTGGATATTCACCTGATAGGGAGTTACTTTTTGAAAACAACGTAAATTCGGGTGTATCTATCATATCTTTATTGTCAACAATGGGTGGTCCCGTAAATTTTGGAGGCTGGTATTGGTCAGATAAAAGTACATTCAATTTTAACAATAATAATACTTCTTTGCCGTTTTTAATAGCTCCTAACTGTGAGCAGGGAGCGGTAAATCATCCGACAGATGAATCTGTGTTGAGACGCTTAATGGTCCTTCAAAATGGAGGTATAATTGGCGCCATTGCACCAACGGAAAACAGTGAGCAGCATGCGAATGGTTATGTGCTGAATAGATTCCATGATTTAATATTTCAGGACAAAAGCCTTACCTATGGACAAATTAATTCGGTTTTGAAAAATGAACTCAAAACAAATTATAAGGACTTTGAATACTTCTACAATTCTCTTGCATTATTTGGTGATCCATCAATGGTTCCATCAGTTTATAAGCATAGATCTTCAAATATAACCAGTTCAACAGCCTGGAACGGTAATATTATTGTTGATGGAAATATAACTGTAGCATCAGGAGTTGAGCTTTATATTGAACCAGGGACGAACATACTTTTTAATAATAATTCATCATTGATAGTAAATGGCTACTTGAGTGCCGAAGGGGTCACCTTTGATTTTGGCCAGATTAATAATACGTTTTATAACGGCATACAAATCTCAGGAAGCAATGGATATGCATATATTAATAATTCAACAATTAAAAATGCTAGTAGAGGAATAAAAATAGTCTACCCGGCGAATGTGCTATTTGCAAATTCAACCATTACAAGCTGCGACGTTGGATTTTATAATGATCGGGCTTTAGCAGAAATTTATAATTCTAATATTACAAGCAATGTTTCAGGATTTTATAGTGTTAACACAAATGCTACAGGAGTAACACCAATAATTGAACGCAGCACATTTTATAATAATAGCACCGGAATATATTTAAGTGCTTCATCTCCAAGAATAAATTGGAATACCTTTAGCCATAGCGGTTATGGTATCTACTGCATGAGCAATTCATCTCCCTCATTTGGAAATGCAGATGAATCGGGTAACTGTTCTTTCTCTGATAACACATATGCTATGATGGTTCGCTATAGTTCCAATCCTGTTTTAGGAGCTGTAGACTGTGTAAACAGCGGCGGTTATAATATGTTTTTAAGAAGTCTTGCAGGTCATATCTGGGCTGACTACTCCTGTGTTGTTGAGGCAAGAAGCAATTACTGGAACGAACTTAAAATAACTGGAGTGAACGTCCACTATGACCCTTATTTCCTTGTAGATGCTACCGGATACCCCATGGGATCTCTGGCCCAGAGCCCAATGAGCCAGTCCCCGGAAGAAAAGCTGTACAATGTGGATTTAGGAAATGCAAGTTCCAATTCAGTAAATATGGATGCGGCTAAAGAAAACAACAATTCACAGGTAAATACCGATCCACAGTTTAAAGAGAAATGGCCACTTAAGACAAAGACCTCGTTTCTTAAGAATCTTGTCCTACTGAAAAAGTATGACAGTGCGATAAAAATAGGGAAAGAACTCGTAAAAGGCTACCCCGATTCTACTCTTTCCGTTTATGCTCTTGACCTTTTGTGGCAATCTGGAAGAACAAGTGCCGACAGATATAAGGATTTTGATGGTTTCCTTAAGGAAATGACAGCTAAGAGTGAAAAGAAATACCTACACGGGAAGGCTGAACTCATCCTGGCTCTTTGTGACTCCATAAATAGAATTGATGCTCTGGATAAAGTAGCGGAAAGGTACAAAGGCGATAAACTGCTGACTGAAGAAATCCTGATGGACAAGTTCAGCTCACTTTTAAGCCGTCCCGAGGACAGGGAAAAAGCATCTTCAGTGTTAGGTGAGGTAGATGCCCGGTTCCCGGATTCTCAGGCCTCAGGCATTGCCCATCTTCTATTTGACGGGAAAACGGATAATTTTAACGGCAGTTTGCTTGGAAAAGAATCCTCTGAAAGGAAGGACAATGCAGAAGCGACAAATTCACTAGAAACAGTAAAGGAATATGACCTTCTCGGCAACTACCCAAACCCATTCAACCCTGAGACTGTAATCAGGTATGCCCTGCCCGAAGAATCAAAGGTAGAGCTTAAAATATATAACCTTATGGGAGAACTGGTAAGGACATTTACATTTAGCTCCCAGTCTTCAGGCTACAGGAATATCACCTGGAACGGACAGGATGAAGGTGGGAACAAGGTCTCAAGCGGAATTTACATCTACCGCCTTGATGCCACTTCAAATGTCCATCCGGAGAGGATGTTTACCAAATCAGCCAAGATGATGATGTTAAAGTGATTCCGGGTTAATGATAAATGCTATGGCAGATTGCAGATTAAAGGTCTGCAGTCTGCCTTATAAATACTTTCCGCATAAAATAATACCAAAACAATTACATGCAAATTAAACCCAGCATTCTGACAATTCTGATTGCCTTTACCTTTACCATCTTACTCAGCACTAAAACTCTAGCTGAAAACCCCGATTCTACACTCCATAAAATATGGATTCTTGAAAGTAAGATAAATAAGGCCTCACTTTTGTTGGAAATTGATCCAAGGATACTTAAAGCTGTAATTTATACTGAAAGAACAATGAACTTTGACTGGGAAGACGAGGCTTTTGACAACATTCTGGCCAGAATAGGTCTTAACAGTTCCCTAGGGTTCTGCCAAGTTAAGCTTAAGACAGCCTACTGGATAGAACATCAGATGAATATTCCGGAGAGTATTTTCTACCCGGGAGATAAATTTAAGGGAGTATTAAATGTGAGCAAAAGCCCTGAAGAGCTGATCGTAAAGCTTAACAGCGACTACCAGAACATCCTTTATGCCGCGGCGTACATCAAAATAATGCTCACAAGATGGTCAAAATCAGGATTTCCCATAGACAATAAACCGGAGATTATAGGGACCCTCTATTTTGCCGGGCTGTTTACGAGGTCGGGTGAAGAAAGAAAGCCCAGAACTAATCCCGAGGCAAGCCGATATGGTATGATGGTTAAAGAAAATTCTTATCTATTCAAGTGAACTGCGCAACTAAGAATAAAAGAGTCTGGACAGACTCGTTTTGCCCTAAATAAAGCTTGATAATCTTATTCCTGAAAGTCCGGAGCAGATAAAAATTCGCTATCAGTTTCTTATCCAAGGCCAGGAATCGTATTATATCAAATAAGAGACTAATATCATTCAGGAAAGTACTTTGACGTACTGACATTTGAGATATTGATTCCAAAAGCCAGATTGGTCAAAAGTATTGAAAGCTGCTAGAAAATATCATGTAGCAAACTCGTAGCAAATTCAGACACAAACAGGACCATTTGGACTTTTCACCCTTTGAAAACAGCTTTAAAACGCAGTTTCCCAGGCATAAAAATCCTTCAGAAAGCCTGTCACGCAGGAGGTCGCGAGTTCGAGCCTCGTCGACCCCGCCATTACAAAGCCTTGTAAACTAAATGTTTGCAAGGCTTTTTTGTTTTTAAATCTTCTCTAAAATCTTTTCTTGTAGCAAATTTTGTAGCAAATTTTGTAGCAAATTTTGTAGCAAACTTTACCAAGAAATTACCAAGGCCTTCAACTTTTGTTAAAAAGAGCCCGGCATAGAGTTACTCTATCCGGACATTGGGAAATACTCTACTACTTCAGTTTTGATTGCTCATTTTTAAGATGCTTTGTCGTTCTGAATGTCGCTAGTTATAAAAAAATTGGTTAAATTCGCACAGGCGATTTGGGGGAGTGACGAGTATCGAAAGAATTCTATTCTGATAGCGTGATATTAGAGAAAACATTTTCTTCAAAGTCCTATACTCTGACTCTGAAATTAGTAAAATTACGGTTTATAAACTAAGAATTGAATTCTTCCTATTATAATTACTTTATTAATATGAAAACATTTATTATTGTTTTTTTACTATGCCCGATTTTATCTGTTTGTTTCTCAAAAACAATATATCGGGATTCATTACAGGATACAATAATTGTAAAATCGGAAAATATAAGAATAATCAAATCAGACTGGGCTTACAGGTTTAATGCTGGTATTTCAAAATATAATTATGGACCCAAAACTGCAGCATGGCTTGGAAATCATTATGGTCCTGACATTAACTTTTCAATTTATTATAAGAACTTCAGAGCTGAGCTTGGTTTCAAACCCTGGACTGTTAATCCAAATTCAGAATTGACATTTAAGAATGATACTCTGTCCACTTTTGCAGAATTGAATCCGATTAAAACAGAAATAACAATCGGCTACAATTTATCTTACCCTCACTATTTTGATATTGAACCTTATATAGGGTACTTGCATAATTCCTTTGTTGTAATAAATGAGGATGAATTAAAAAAGAAATATGATATACCCTCCAAAGGCGGACTGACAATTGGATGCAGTATTTTTAAGGAGATATTTGAATATTCTCCTTATCAAAAACTTCAGCTATTTTTTAATTCCAATTATAATTTTTCCGATTTTTCAAAAGTAAATTCTGCCTTAGATAGTAATTTTATGGCTTTTGAAATAGGAATTTCTTTTCAAGGCTCATTTGTTCACATAGATGTATTGCCATAAGTAATATTTAAATTGACCTGTTGCTTATTATGTCATCTAGCAATAGCATGAAGCCTCGTCGCCCCTGATTTTATAAAGACTTGTAAATTAAGCATTTACAAGTCGTTTTTGTTATTAAATAGAAGTAATATTTTCTTCTGGCAGCAAATCGGGCAGCAAAAATTATCAGAACTCTCACTTCTAATTCCTCTAAGACTTATCCATGTATCTGTTGCTTGACAATTTGGAAAAACCAAGCTAATATATGGCGGCAATCGGAAAAGATCATTTAACAATCGGACAATTGGAGTTTTCATGTTAAGAAAGTTTTTTCATATGCCGGTCTGGTATAAAATCTGGACAATAACAGTGTCGTTTTCATTACTGTATTCGGTATTTGAGTATTTCTCAAATGGAAGGAGCTGGCTGGGTCATATTGCAATGATTTATGCTTTGGGCTCAATCTTACTGGATAATTATTTATTCCCTTTGAAAAAAACAACAGATTCTTCGACAATTAAAAATAAAGCGAATTCTAAGTGGAGTTAAATTAACCGCTTGAATAAAGCGGGTAAATATTTGTAATAACAAATGGAAAACACTGGATGAAGGCCCTTTTCTATGCGATACCAATAACAACCTCCCTTTTTGTCCAGAGGAACAATTTACAAGAAAGTAAGAACTTGTGATTAAGAATATTTAGAATTACTTCTTTACGATAATTATTATTACCGGCTTTATGTTAAATAATTATAATCCATGCAAAGAAAACATCAGGGTGCACGGATGGTCACAAAAGTCAAGTAGACCCGACTATTTAATCATTTTTCGCAGCTAATCTGTAAAAGTTAATGGCTTTCAACCTATAGGCTGATAAAAATTTAATAATAATCAGCCTATGGGCTGAGAAATATCTTTGAAATATAAGCCTATAGGCTTATATTTGTGTAAACATAGCTGGTGAATATATGGATTCTGAAAAACAAAGGCTTGTCATCGAACAGCTTGATATAAGATTAAAGGCAATTCAGAGCGTCGTGAATTCTTTTAATGTTCCATCTGAGGGATGGATTAATACGATACGAAAGTCCCTGAATATGTCATTAAAACAACTTGCCAAAAGATTAAAAATCACTCCGCAAAGTGTTAAAAAGCTAGAACTGCATGAAAAGGATGGCACGATTTCAATAGGGAAAATAACAGAAGTCGCAGAAGCTCTCGGCTGCCGCTTTGTTTATGGTTTTATTCCTGTTGAAGGCTCTCTTGAAAAGATGATAGAGAAAAGAGCAGAGGAGCTTGCCATGGAAATTGTTTTAAGAACGTCCCACACAATGAAACTTGAAGACCAGGAAAACAGCCGGGAACGCATTTCAAAAGCTATAAAGAGCCGGGCTGAGAAAATAAAATTTGAGATGCCGAAATACTTATGGGACTAGACCTTGAGTATAAAGATGGACAAACTCCTCTGGATGATGATGAGAAGGAGGGTTTACTGATTAAAACCATTACCACGCGCGGCGAACTTGATGAGTTTGAGCAGCTTGGTGTTGAAAAGGCTAATGAATGGCTGCTGGGTAAAAAATTGGCTATAGATCAAATTCTGACGGAAGATTTTATTAAAGATCTGCATAAAAGGATGTTTAAGGATGTCTGGAAGTGGGCCGGTGAATTCAGAACTACAAATAAAAATATTGGTGTGGATAAATATGAAATAGGAATCGGACTCAGAAACCTCATGGACGACTGTAATTATTGGATTCAGAATAAAACATTTTCGGAAGACGAAATAGCTGTAAGACTGAGCCACCGTATGGTATGTATACATCCATTTGCCAATGGGAACGGAAGACATTCACGTTTAATAGCAGACGTCTTAATTAATAAAGGCTTTGGCAGGCCTTATTTTACCTGGGGAAGCTGCAACCTTGTTAAAGACGGTGATGCGCGTACGGCATATCTGGCTGCTCTTCGCGAAGCTGACAACCTTAATTACAAGTCACTAAGTGAATTTGTCAGATCCTGAAAGACATCCTTTATTTGACCGGCTCTCTAATTTGTGAATTTCGGGATGAGTGAAGTGTTTGCAAAATCAATATGGGCTGGCAAGTTCTTATTCCGATATTGCGGAGGTAAGTTGTAACAAAATTGAACAGGAATTTAAAAATCGTAATTTAAGCCTGAGTGCAACAATTGAACCTGACAAAAAGTAATTTCTTTCATATTCAAAATCTGTATATTTAAATAATTATTTAAGTTGATGTTTATCATCAGAGGGATAATTTATGTCTGTCAGGATCAGGTATGGAAAGACATGGTGGGGCGAGGCATGGATAAATGCGCTCGAAAGGATTGATTATGATGCCAACCGCCTTCCAAGAGGAAGAACTTATGCAAATACCGGACGCGTAAAGGATATTAAAATCAGCGGCAAAGGAAATGTTGAGGCGCTGGTACAGGGTTCGCGTCCAAAGCTTTATAAGATAACAATTAAAATAAGTAAATTTTCCGCCTCAGAAAAAACTTCAATTAAGAAAATCATTGAGGATAATCCCTCTATAGCATCTGAACTTAGCCTGGGGAATCTTCCTTCAAAGCTGCTTGAAATTTTGGAAGCAAACCATATTTCGATTATGCCCAAAAGCTGGAGAAGCATCGATGCAAATTGTTCGTGCCCTGACTGGGCCAACCCTTGCAAACACCTGGCAGCCGTATACTATATAATTGCAAATGAGATAGATAAAAACCCATTCCTTATCTTTAAGATGAAGGGCATCCCGCCGGAGGACCTCTCAGAAGGCAGCGAACAGCAGGAAACAATCCCCGAGCAAAGATCAATGCTGCATCCTGATAAATTTATTAAGCCCTCAAAAGCTCCCTTAAAGGTTTCCGGGGATGATATAAAAAATATCGACCTTACTTTCCCCCCGCAGGATATTAATTCGCTCTTTGCCCTGCTTAAGGATAGCCCGTTGTTTTACCCGTATGGGAATTTCAATGAGATACTGAGAAAAAAATACAGCGACCTTTCAAAATATTCCGGACTGATAAATATTATTGAAGACGATTCATCGCAGATGATGGAAACGGATTATTACCTGGTTATAAGTAAGGAAGGAAATAAAAAGAACCCCCCCGGTAATTCTTCAGGTGGACTTATGGATGCGTCCATGGGTTTTATTTCCATAACAGATCAAAGGAGCTCCAAAGCACAGTCAAAACCCCCTGCTGCGGGCGCGCTCACTGTTAAGATCCCCAGCGTTAATGCTGAAAGAAGCCCGTCCCGGGCCCGTAAAGCAGTACCCATAGCTGAGTATGATCTGGTAGATTATTTTATCCGCCGCCCGCTTACCATATCGCCTGATAAGGCTTCACCGTCAGCGGCATATCTTTCCCTGGCCTCTTCTATAGCGCTGGCTTTGGTACGGTCATTTTCATTTATCCCCGAAATTATTAGCAGTGAGAACGGCCGGTTCTCCATCAGCTATGTCCCGCTCATTCATGATGAGAAAATAAATAAGGCGCTCAAACTGCTTGAATCGATAAGGCCAGTAAATTTTATCTTCAGGCAGAAAGACTCCGCCGTTTATAATGGCGATCCGGGGGAATATATAGTCTCTGTATTTCTCACGCATATTGTCTTTATCTTTACCTGGCAGCTTGAAGCTGATCTTGTCAGGACTGCCGATAAAATTTATAAGGCATTTTTCTTTGATGCCGGTTTTGTCCCCTCAAAGTTTGAAGAAACAAATACGGCTAAGGCTATAAAGGACTGGACAGAGACAATCTCCATTCGCACCAAAAGCATCTCTCCGCTTATCAGGATCGATACCCTTAAGAATGAAAGCTTTACAATATCACTCGAGATCGAAAACAAGAAAGACCCAATGGCCGCTCCCGAGCCCTTTGAAAAGCTATTCGACTCAAGCAATAAAATATTTACCGCCTCGAGTGAATCTATAAGAATGGACGTGCTAAGGCAGGCAAAGATTGCGGCATCATACCTTCCCGAACTAGATAAGGTCATTAACAGCAAGGGAAAACTGGCAGGGCAGATTGACTCCCAAGCCATGTTTGGTTTTCTGACCGGTAAGGCGGGGATACTGAAGATGCTCGGGATAAATATCATTATACCCAAAGGTCTGAGGAACATTTCCTCGCCACGCATTATACTCAAAGGCACCGGCAAAAAATCAGTTTCCTCTGTAAGCTATCTCTCGCTTGATAAGCTTCTTTCCTTTGACTGGCGCGTCTCTATAGGCGATGTGGAAATCTCAAAGGAGGAATTCCTTTCACTTATCAAATCCGCCGAAGGAATTATAAAGTTCAGGGATGAGTACCTGATACTGAACCCGGATGAAGTAAAAAATATACTTAAGAAAATTCAGGATGCCGCCTCCGGGCTCTCACCGGCCGAAGCCCTGCAGACGATACTGACGGGCCAGTACGACGGCATACCTTTCATTGCGGATGAGGCCATAGAGAAAATTATTAATAACCTCCTTAAAGCCGAAGATATCGATATACCCTCTGAACTTAATGCCACGCTGCGCCAGTACCAGGTGCGGGGTTACCGCTGGCTTTATTCTAATCTTGTTAAAGGCCTGGGTTCATGCCTTGCAGACGATATGGGTTTGGGTAAAACCATACAGGTTATTTCGCTGCTGCTTAAACTAAAGAAAGAGGGGCAATTGAAAAATCCCGCGCTTGTTGTCTGCCCGACAACATTGCTTGGCAACTGGTTTAAGGAATGCGGTAATTTTGCGCCTTCATTAAAGACGTTTATTTATCATGGGCAGGGGAGGAAACTAAATACCAAAGGCATCGACCTGGTAATAACGACCTATGGTACGCTGCGAAGTGACATCAGAAAGCTGGAGGCTGAAGAATGGGCATGCCTGATTATTGATGAAGCACAGAATATCAAGAACCCGGAATCAGACCAGAGCCATGCAGTTAAGAACATCAAAGCCCGGGGCTTTATTGCCCTGAGCGGCACACCGGTAGAAAACAGGCTGAGTGAGCTCTGGAGCATATTTGACTTCCTGAACCGGGGATTCCTTGGCAGCCTTTCATATTATAAAAAGCAGTTCGCCACTCCAATCGAAAAATACCGGGATAAAGAAAGCATTGACTGCCTGAGGAAATTAACTTCACCTTTTATACTGCGGCGCCTTAAGACCGACAAAACCATAATAAACGACCTGCCTGATAAAATTATCTTTGATGAATACTGTTATCTCTCCAGAGAGCAGACGGCGCTTTATGAACAGACCGTCAAAGCCTCACTTAAATCCATTGAGGGAATTGAAGGTATTAACCGCAAGGGGCTTATTCTTAAGCTGATCACTTCGTTAAAACAGATATGCAATCACCCGGCCCATTATTTGAAGACAGGCAGGCCGGAAATTGAATACTCCGGAAAATCTGAAAAGCTGATTGAACTGCTGACAAAGATACTTGCCAATGGTGAAAAAGCTCTCCTCTTTACACAGTATAAAGAAATGGGCATGCTGCTTGAAAAAATGATCGGCGGGAGCCTTAGTGAGATCCCCTTGTTCTTTCATGGCGGGGTGCCGAGGGCTAAGCGCGATAAGATGGTGGCTGCATTCCAGGAAGATAGAAACACCAGGCTGATGATAATCTCTCTTAAGGCAGGCGGTACGGGACTTAACCTTACTGAAGCCTCCAATGTAATTCATTACGACCTGTGGTGGAATCCCGCCGTTGAGGCCCAGGCAACTGACCGCGCTTACAGGATTGGCCAGATGAAAAATGTTACTGTCCACAGACTGATAACGCTCGGTACATTCGAAGAGAAGATAGACGAGATGATAAAACAGAAAAAGGAGCTTGCCGACCTGACAATTACTGCCGGTGAGAACTGGATAACCGAGTTGTCGGATAAAGGCTTGAGGGAGTTATTCTCGATTAAGAAATAAACTGTGTGAAACAAAAGTAGATATTTACAAGGCTTTTTTGCTTTAAAACGATTATAAATTTTGATTCTTAAAAATGAAATCACTAAACTTGCAGCATTAATCAAAACAGTATGAATGAAGTCTCTTAAATCATAATTATAAAATGGGAGTACTTTCATGGCAAATATTCTTTCAGTTGCTGGGGATAATTCAAAGTACAAGATGGAGGAAGCAGACCCTGCGGGATTCCTTGGTGGACTCTGGCATGGCTTCATATCTCCTATTACATTTCTAATAAGCCTTTTCAGTCAGGATGTGCGTATTTATGAAACCCGGAATAACGGCAGGTGGTACGACTTCGGGTTCTGCCTGGGAGCAGGAATATTGTTTACACAGAACCATTATATCAGAATCGGATATTAACTGTTCCCGCCTGGTTTCTAACAGGGGCAGGAACTTTATGGCGAAAACATTTGTGAAAAAGCATATGATAATTTTTCAACAGATGAAATCGATGAAAAAGTTAATATTATGCTTTTTACTTCTGCTGCTCTCCAATAAAAATCAATTCGGCCAATGCCAATTAGATGATGATTATGTAAAACTCTGTAGCAATATAGAAAGCTTAATATTTAACGAAAATTTTGCCGATGCTGATAACAAAATCAATGACCTGCTAAAAACCCACCCAAATGAGTCGAAGTACCACTTTCTTAAAAGCATGCTGAACTATTGGAAAACTCTGGTGTTTGCGGATAATAAAAGCATGGAAGATGAATTTCTAAAGTCCATTGAAAATTCTATAAACCTTGCAAGCCATGAGTATGAGAAGGATAAATACAATGCATGCTCAAATTTTATTTTAGGAGCTGCCTATGGTTATAAGGGAATTTATTATATGGACCATAAATCTATGTTTTCAGCAATAAAAAATGCTTCGAATGGGCTGGACTTTATTAATAACTCATTGAAACTGAACCCCTCAAACATTGATTGTTATTACGGATTGGGTATATATAATTATAACGCCGGCTCAGCTAATTTTCTCATCCGTTTAATACTGCCGATTTTTTTTCAATCCGCAGACAAGGAAAAGGGGATAAAATACCTGGAATCGGTTTGCAAAAAAGGAAAACTCTCCAAGGACAATGCTGCTTTTACTTTAGCCTTAATTTACGACAAGGAGGGCAATTATGATAAATCACGCGATTATCTTTCGAAACTGCATTCTAAATATCCGAACAGCAGTATATTTACAGTTTATCTGATGCAAAATTATTTTAATATTAAAAAAAATTATAAGAAAGTAATTCAGGTAGGACAATCATATTATGATGCTAATAACGATTCCAAAATTAATTCGAAAAGAATGACCGGAATGATTTGTTTCTTTTTGGCACATTCCTATGAGTTCACGGGAGATTATGCTAATGCACTTTTGTTTATGGAAAAATATCTGAACAATAGCAAAAATGGAAAAAATGATAAACATGCCCGCGAAATGATTGCAGTTTATAAAGAAAAAATCAAAGCACAGAAAGAATCCGAAAATTATTGACGATCTAACGGAGTTTGAGATTATCCCGGGAATATGAGAATTGAAACCTGGTCGGTTCCACCATAAAAAGCCTTTAAACAGTGATTTTCCGGGCTTTTTTGTCTTTAATTATTTTCTTTCCCTTCAAGTTGTTTTATTTTGGAAAATATTTGTAAAAACCTTCCTTATTGTGGAAAATAATCCTAAAATATAAACCATTTTCCAGATTATTGTGGAAAATTATTCAAAATTCAATCATAGTGGAAAAAATCTTAAATAATCTTGCTTATTGTGGAAAATTTCCATAAAATTATATGCCAAAGCTAATTATTCTGGAAAAAACTATGAGTGAATTAATATTTTCGTCGTCGGATCCTAAAGAGGAATATAAAACCTCCAAAATGCTTCGGGAAGGAAAAATCAGGAAGGTAGCTCCAAGAATATATTCCACCAACCTGGAGGAAGAACCTTCAGAAATTATTAAGAGAAATATTCTGGAGATTCTCGGCAGATTATATCCGGGTGCAGTATTAAGCCACCGCTCGGCCTTTGAATTCAAGCCAACTTCAACGAATCAAATATTTGTTACATACTCCTATACAAAAAAAATTAAACTCCCCGGCCTTACCATTAATTTTCTGGAAGGCAAAGGGGCAGTTGAAGGAGATAATAAGTTATTCGGAGAGCTTTATGCTTCTTCTAAAGAAAGGACATTTCTTGAAAATCTGCAGATTACAAAAAAAACGGGTCCCGACTCCAAAACGTTAGGTATTCCCCAAATTGAAGAAAAGCTGGATGACATCCTGGGAACCAACGGGGAGGATGGATTAAACAGGATTCGTGACAGGGCCAGAGAATTATCAAAAATATTAGAGATGCCCAGAGAATTTGAACTGCTTAATAAAATAATCGGTGCGCTGCTTTCAACCAAACCATCCAAAATACTAAAATCAGATCTTGCTCTTTCACGTGCTGCCGGTCATCCTTATGATAGAAACAGAATAGAACTTTTTGAGGTCTTATTTAATTACCTTCATAATAAGGAATTTAAGGACAGGCCTGAAAATAATCTCTCGATAAGTTCATTCAGAAACTTTGCTTTCTTTGAAGCATACTTCTCCAATTATATTGAAGGTACTGTATTTGAGGTAGCCGAAGCTAAGAAAATAATTGATACCGGAGTTCCATTAGATGCCCGAGGCGGCGATTCTCACGACGTTCTTGGGACATATCAATTAGTTTCCGACAGAAACGAAATGAAAATCATTCCTGCCGATGAAAACGAATTCTTATCAATACTCCAGGAACGCCATAAGCTGCTTCTGTCAGCACGAGTGGAAAAAAATCCCGGTCAATTCAAGGAAAGAAATAACAGGGCAGGGAATACACATTTTGTCGATTATAAGCTTGTCCGGGGTACTCTCATGCGAGGATTTGAATATTATAAAGCATTGACAAATCCCTTTGCCAGGGCAACATATATGATGTTTTTAGTCAGTGAAGTTCATCCGTTTGAAGACGGCAATGGCAGAATTGCCAGAGTGATGATGAATGCTGAACTGGTAAACCGAAACCAATGTAAAATAATTATACCGACTGTTTACCGGGATGATTACCTGCTTACATTAAAAAAATTGACAAATAAAAAGGACGCAGCCCCATTTGTGCAAATGCTGAGTAAGGCACATGCATTCAGTGAGGATCTGCACTTTGATAATTATGATGACCTCTATAATTATTTATTATCTCATAATGCTTTTTATGAACCTGATGAAGGCCGGCATTTAATTGTAGATGGGTAATTTATAATTACCCATACGGATCAGTCAGAAAAATACTTCAAAAAGCCTGTCACGCAGGAGGTCGTCCCGCCTAAGCGGGAAGCTTCGTCGACCCCGCATTTGAAAGCCTTGTTTTACAAGGCTTTCTTGTTTTAAACGCTACACCACAGCCTTCTTCCACTTTCCCCTTGTAAACAGCCAGAGTGTAAAGAGCCCTACAGATGTCTCCGCTATAAAAATTGACCAGAACACACCCGTATAAGCCATCTCTAATGACTTTGCAAGTATATAGGCAAGCGGGATCTCAACTATCCAGAAAAAAACAAGGTTGATCTTCGTTGGTGTTGCCGTATCTCCTGCACCATTGAATGCCTGCACCGATACCATCCACCATCCATATACGAAATATGAGTATGAAACTATCCTCAGCCATTCTCCGCCAATTGATACTACTTCCGGATCATCCGAGAAAATTCTTACAAGCGGTTCACTGAACAGATAGTAAACTGCTCCAACCCCAATCAGAAATATCATTGTCCAAATGCCCGCAATCCATACACTGCGCTCGGCCCTCTCCGGCCTGTGTGCACCCAGGTTCTGTCCGACCAGCGTGGCAACTGCATTGGACATTCCAGAGGCGGGCATCATTGTAAACATCATTATTCTCAGCGCAATTGTTGCCCCTGCAACTGCCTGACTGCCGAAGTCTGCAATAATGCGCATTATGAAGACCCATGATGTCATGGCAACTATCATCTGACCTATTCCGCCTAAGGAAGTGCGGATTATCCCCGAAATAATTTTCCAATTAAACTTTATATAGGAACTGAACACTTTTATGTGCTTGCCCCCATGAAACAAAAGCCAAAGCTGTGCAAGCACTCCGATTGCCCTGCCTGTGGTTGTTGCAATTGCCGCTCCCTGAATTCCCAGTTGGGGAAAAGGACCAAGTCCTAAGATTAGTGCCGGATCTAAGAAAATATTGATACCGTTTGCAAGCCATAGTACCCTCATGGCAATTGCTGCATCACCAGCCCCCCTGAAAATTGCATTTATCATAAAAAGAAGCATGATAACTGCATTTCCCCCCATCATTATCTGTGTAAAACGGTAACCATATTCCAGAGTCCATCTGTCTGCTCCCATAAGCTGCAGCAGATCTTTTGCAAAGAATATACCCGCAAAGGCAAAGGGGAGCGAAGCTATGATTGCTATAAATATTGCCTGAACGGCAGTCATTCCGGCCTTCTCTTTATTCTTTTCGCCAATCCGCCTTGCCACGATTGCCGTTACTGCTGTGGACAATCCCATTGCCACAGAATACAAAAGGAATAAATATGTTTCCGTCAGACCTATAGTTGCCACTGCAGAAGGGCCGAGTGAACTTACAAAATAGATATCTACAACAGCAAAGGTCGATTCCATTATCAGTTCCAGGATCATCGGAACGGCAAGCAGAAAGATTGCCCTGCTTAATGCGATCTGTGTATAATCGGCCTCACTCCCCATAACAGCACTCTTCAGTTCACCCCACAAAGATCTTTTTGCCGGTTCCATAGAAGAACTGTTTTTTACGGGTATTTCGAATTTGTCTCCTTCTCTCAAACAAATGCCCTTTCTGTAAAATTCATCTTAATTCCTAATAATATAACAGTATAAATCATTCCGGAGAAGAAAAAAAAACCGGCAATTTTCAGTGCCTGAAGCGGAAAATTCTAAATGCAAAAAAAAGTAAAGGTTTATAAAATAATCAGTATGACTGCATATTGACAACAGGTCACCTGCAGAACCGTAGGCTTAGTGGGGCCGGACTGATTAATCATTACAATTGAATATGTCCCGTAATTAGACGCTTTCTCATTATAAGACATACGGCAGCGGATATCAAAATCGAACAGGCATATTAAGGCAATAAAAGAGCTTTCTTATGGCATGTATGTTGAAGCTGCTGGAAGGCATACTAATAAACTTTAATGAATAACAGGATTGGATATGGAACGTTCCTTCAGCAGAACCGGCAGATTATTAGCCTTTACTATCTGGCTGCTTTTACCTGCAATTTTACATGCAGATAATCCGAACAGCATTCTAAAAAAATGGAATGCCATTGTTGTAAATAATTTTAACAATGTAAGCGAAATTGAGGGGCGTACATTTATCGGAGGGAACTACTCGGCCTCAAATTCACACCAGTTCGGCTATAAACTTTCAGGCAACCCGGCTTCAGATATTGTATTTGCAGTAATGGGAAGCGTTTCTACTAACGGAATGGCAAACATTAAGGTCTTTAACGGCAGTGCCGCTGTATCTTCTTCTGTTTCCAACCCGTCGTGGTTCAGCTTTCAAACTTCAGGCGGAACACTTCAGGCTCAAAACAGCTGGCCTCAGAATAATTCTCCTGTAAACGATATTAAAGCCGCCGCAGATTACTGGAAAACCCTTCCAGCGAACAGTACAGTACAGATACCTTCAGGACAGCCCGGACCACTCAGATTCAACTGTTCTTCAACTGAAGCTGTTGCTGTATTTAATGTTACCGATACTCAGGTTTTTGAAAATTCAAAGGTCCAGCAGTTCGACCTCGTTACTTCTTCGACAACTAAAACCGTTATTATAAATGTTAATTCAATTGACGGCAATGTAAACTGGACCACAGGCAACATGACCGGTAATTTTACAAATGATTACTGGCGTGCAAGAATAGTATGGAATGTTTACACCTCCGCAAATAACGGGGATATGGGTACAATAAACTTTAATTCAGGTCTGGGCGGAACGCTCGTTGCTCCAACGGCAACTCTTACTACAAATTCAAATGTGGACGGATCTGTTGTTGTAGAGAACCTGAACATTCAAAGTGAAATACACAATCCTTCGGGCGGCTTTAGCGGTAACCTGCCCGTTCCGCCAACCGATTGCAAAAATTCTCTCGGCGGCTATGTATGGCATGATAAAGATCTGGACGGCACCAGGGAACAGGGCGAAGACGGCATTCAGGGCGTTACAGTGGAACTTTTGCTCAATAATACAGTGGCAGCAAGCACTCTGACGGATAATACAGGAAAATATTTATTTACAGATGTTTCTAACGGCAGCTATTCTGTAAGGGTTGCTGCATCCAATTTCAACAGCGGCGGCCAGTTTAATAATTCAACACAGACTAAATGGTATGCAGATAATAATGTAACCTCCAAACCGGTAACACTTAATTGCGCAGATAATCTGTCGGTTAACCTGGGCTTCTATAAGACGGGTATCAGCATGACAAAGAGTGCAGACAAGACGTCAGCAAAACCGGGTGAGAAGATTACATATTCATTTTCTGTTGAAAATACAGGCGATGTTCAGCATCATGGCGGAGTGGATATCTTTGATAAAATGATCAACCCCGCAAGTCCATATATAATTTATCACATCGATATTCTTAACCCAGGGGCAAATTATACTTTTACAAAAGAATATACTGTAAAGAATACCGACTGCGGTGAGCTTATAAATAAGGCGACAGCTGAAGGCCACCCGGTGGACGGTTCTGCCAGCGTAAGTTTTGATGCAGCGGCATCTGTAGAGATAGACTGCAGCGCCCCCGGAGCAACGGACTGGAGCGCAGTTATTAGTCCCGATTCAGCTATCTGCGAGGATGATGCACGCTGGATTCCTGTTTCAGGATCTGTTCATCTTACTCCCAATCCTTCTGTGGCTTATCTTCAGACTTCATGGCGGATTGTAAAGCCTGATGATGGAAGCGCAGATAATTCCACTCACTATTCAATAGTAAAAATTACAAAAGACACTTCATTCTCAATTTCAGCATACTGGCCCGGCATACGTCCCGATGATAAGGTGGTGGAAATTCACTACGGCGTAAATGTGCTGGATATAAACGGCAACACTATAAAGGAAGGGACAGGCCGCGATCTTTATTGGTATCCATATGTTTGTCCTCCTCCGGCTCCTATGCAGGCCGACGTAAAGGTAATAAAGACTGCAAGCTCATTAAATCCGGCCTGCGGCGAAAATGTTACCTATACAATTAAAACTTCAAACTCCGGCCCCGGAGAAGCAAAGGGCGTTCAGGTTACAGAGCTTTTGCCCAAAGGCGCAGTTTACCTTTCGCATAATGCTTCAAAGGGAGACTATGACAAACTGACAGGCCTGTGGACATTAGGCAATCTGGCTGCAGGAGAAGAAGCAACTTTAACTGTAACAGTTAAAATTGACTGCGACGAACTGAACAATATGGCATTCGACCTGGGCATTGCAAAGGATTATAATTTGTTTGTATTGCAGGATGCCTCACAGCCATCTTCTGATACACAGGGCAAGGCGGCCATTGGAAGGGACGCTTCTTTCGGAGGCTATAGCGTAGGCGACCAGCTTGCACCCAACAGCGGAGATGTACTTATAGTTGGAAGAAAACTTACCTTTACAAGCGGCAGGGTTTATAATGGTAATGCGGTATATGGAGACAGTACCAACCTTCCGCTTTCAGCCGTATCGGTAGACGGGATGCTTCGCCACGATAGTCCGGTAAATTTTGCTTCGGCAAAGTCTTATCTGGAAAATCTTTCCAAAACTTTAAGCACTTATGTTATAAACGGCAGTACAAAATTTGAATGGGGAGGTCTGATGTTATCGGGCACCGATCCGTATCTGAATGTCTTTATGGTGGACGGTTCGGATATGTCGGGCGCCAATAATTTCCAGATAGACGTTCCTAACGGTGCCGTAGTTCTTGTAAACATAAGCGGAAGTAGTGTAAAGTGGACGGGAGGCCTTACGGTCAACGGTACCGCAATCACCAATGTACTGTACAATTTCTATGAGGCGGCAGATCTGACTATTGGCGGAATCGATGTAAGGGGTTCCATATTGGCACCGCTGGCAAAAGTAAATTTCACAAGCGGCGTACAGAATGGTCAGATGATATGCAAGTCGCTTACCGGGCAGGGACAGTTTAATAATTCAAAGTTTCTGGGGAACATTCCTTTCGACAGGAAAATTACGAACATTGCATCGGTAAGCTCATCATTAACTACGGATCCTGTCGACAGCAATAATTCTTCAGGTGTTACAATTACTATATCTTCTGTTTCACCGGGCAACAGCGGAAGTACAGGCAGCGGCAGTGAAGGAAGCTGGCAGGAAGTAAGCTCCTTTACTCAGGGTGAGATTGTCTACGCCCTGGCAAACGATGATAATGCAATGTATGCCGGTACCATCGGCGGCAGGATATATAAATCTGACGATAAGGGCAAAACCTGGACCAGGATCAACAGCGATATGAATGTAGGCTGGATCTGGTCGTTATGTCTCCATGACGGCATTCTCTTTGCTGCTACAGAAAAAGGCGTTTATAAGCTGAATGGTTATGAATGGCTATTAACTTCCTTGTCGGGTAAAGATATTCATGCTCTTGTATCATTTAACGGCTCACTTATTGCGGGAACCTGGGGCTATGGTATATACAGGTCAGAGGACAATGCCTCAAGCTGGAGCGAAATGAATGACGGTCTTGGATACTATACAGCAATCCAGTCGCTTACATCGGATAAGAACGGAAATCTTTTTGCCGGCAGTGTCGGAGGCGGCATATTCAAGCTGCACTCAGGAGAAAGCAAATGGTACAGGCATGAGGTGGGCAACAATTTTGTCTGGGCACTCGGCTCATCAGAAAGCTGCCTCTATGCAGGGTTGTACAGCGATGGCCTTTACAGAAGCACTGACGAGGGTGCCAACTGGGAAAGAGTTCCCTCTGTTAATGTTCCTTTTATTTACTCAATAGTAACCGGTAAAAACGATGACGTTTATTTGAGCTCATGGACCGGCGGGGTATTTGTAGTATACGGTAATCAGGACAGTTCAAAAACGCTGGGGCTGGCAGGTTCAGGCGTCAGCAGCATTATAATGAGTCCGGATGCTTCAGAAATGTATGCAGGATCAAAAGACGGCAAGCTATATGTAATTTCCGGGTTAAAAGGTACTACATCTGTTAACGGTAAATTATCATCCCCTGAGGAGTTCAGCCTTCAGCAGAATTATCCAAATCCCTTCAATCCGGAGACTACAATAGAATTTGCAGTTCCGTTTAACGGGAAGTATTCCCTGAAAGTCTACAACCTATTAGGCCAGGAAATCCGGACACTGATCAATGGCGAACTCGCGGCGGGTTATCACAAAGTAAGGCTGAATCTTTCTGATCTCGCAAGTGGTGTTTACATCTACAGGCTTAGCGGTGAAAAAGTAAATTTGAACAAGAAGATGCTTATGGTAAAATGATGTTTTAGGAAATAAGCAGGAAGCCGGTTGATCCGGGAATTTGATAAAATTAAGCCCTTCGGTAAAGTACCGAAGGGCTTAATAGTATGAATGAATAAAGGTCTTTACCTTAGCTTTGAGAGCTCATCTTTAAAATGCTTCGGCGAAAGCTTCGTCTGCCTTTAAAAAAGAACTTAGCCTAAATTAAGTATCCTGGCGAAGAGGTATTTAATTAAAGCCGCGGGTACCCCTGTCATCAGACTTAAAAGCGAAAATAACCGTATACTTTGTACTACAAAGTACAACCGCAAAAAATATATTCTGGCTGCAGGTATGCAACGTTTCAGGAAGTAAAAGTTTGCTTACGCCCCGCATAGTTAAATAATAATGCAGACCCGATCCATAACATGGCGAGAAATCCGTTTACACCCAGGATCTCGAGTGTAGAGCTTCCATGTAATAAGCTGGATCCGGCTAACAGGGCGGTCAATGCCACGAGCATCTGTGCCAGTGCCGCTGCAATCAGAACGTAAACCATCAGGCGCGGCTGAAAGCGTGTAACAACAGCCCCAATGACTACTATGGCGAGCACCCCGAAACACATCATGTTGACTGGATTATTACCATCCCCTATGAGCCCAACGGACAGATTCGACCAGACAAGGAATAGCGAAATTGCCACAACCGAGCCCACTGCAAACCGGTGTGCGTTATTGCTGACTTTTTTTACTGCGAGCTTATAGCTGAAACCGGCGCTGAAAAGAAGTATCCATGCCACTGCAAAATCGAAAAGGCTCCAGTTTACTCCGCTATCAAACTGCATGGCAACGAGCGGCACGAGTAATAAGAATGCTGAGGAAAGAGCAGCAATTATAACAGACTTGCCTGTGGAATCAGGCGTTTTAAGCCATTTGTTGAATTGGCCGGGGATTTTCATTAGAATTAACTCCTTTTGTTTGTTTTTGAAGTTACTTTGTATTGCAAAGTAAAATTATAAAAAAATATAACGGGGCTGATCATTTCTGTAATTTTATCAGCTCTTCCAATGCCTTCAGGTGGTCATTGAATGCTTTTTTCCCCTGTTTTGTCATATAATACTTTGTCGTGGGCTTTCTTCCGGTAAAAGACTTTTCCACAGAAATAAAGCCTTCTCTTTCCAGTATCTTAATGTGGCTTGCCAGATTCCCGTCGGTCACATCCAGGTATTCCTTCAATGCGTTGAAGTCGAGCGTATCATTGACCGCCAAGGCCGACATAATTCCTAGTCTTATGCGGCTCTCGAAAGCTTTATGCAACTCGTTGAACGATAGTTTCACCGCTCATACCTGAAGTGTATGTAAATTCCATAGATAATATGAAGAACTCCGAAACCGAAAGCCCAGAAAAGCAAGCCGTATTCGGTGAAGAAGGAACTTATTAAGCCTAAAGCAACCTGGATCATGCCCAGAAACTTTACCTCATTGTACGTGATTTTGCTGGCGTTATATAAAGCCAGACCGTAGAAAAGCAGTGTTAAAGATGGAATTAAACCAATAAGGCCTTTTGAAATTAAAACCAGTATTAAAATTCCGCCTGAAGTTAAAGGAACGGCCATATCAGCCAAAAGCCGTCTTGATGCGGCATTCCACACAACTTCACCTCTCCTTTTTGCCTTTTTAACGGAAAGAAAGACTGCTGTACCTATGGCCAGCACCAACACCAGAACAGCTAAGAAAATAAGGTTCGGAATGCCAGAAGGTAAAGTACCGGTTTCAACAGAGTTGTAACCTGATTCATACAGATTAAAATTAAAAATCGAATAGGCAATATAGGCTCCTGCCAAAGCGTAAATACCTGCCATTATGCCGGCCCAGCCAGAGAGTGAGAGAAATTTTGACGACCGCTCCATCATTGAGCGTATCTCAGCTATATCGCGAATATAATCCTGGTTTTCTTTCATGCAAAGTACTTTTTATTGCAAAGTTAAATTATATATTTAAACTTTGCAAGAGTCTTCAGAAAAATTTTTGTTTTCAGAAGCATCAATTATGCGTTTTTATCCCAAAATAAATCCTTTGAAGAGTCTGTATTGAAGGAGTCGTTCCACGTGAATAGAAAGTCTCTTTGAAATAATACAGTGCGTGCCGAACTAATGCTGTTCCTGATTACATTCCGGTACAGTACAGAGGAGATTCCAGGAAATTATTATAAATTCCCTTTAGCCAGCTTGTTTTCTGTCAGATATGTGTAGCTGCTTTTAATACCTTCAAAAATGTTTCCGGCATATTCGTCAAATTCCACAATCATCCATTCGGTGTTTCCTTTGGCGGCATTTACTATTGCTGGAATATCCATTGCTCCTTTGCCTGCAGGCTGCTGCTCATATGTTTTGTCACCTTTTATGGCCGGGCCATCTTTTATGTGAAGTAATGGAGCCCTGCTGCCAAATTCAGCAACGGCCTTTGCCGGATCCTTGCCACCCACTTTTACCCAGTACGTATCAAGCTCAAAGAATATATCCTTGCTTAAGTTTTCCAGGAGATAATAAAATGGTGTAAATCCATCCGGCTTCTTTTCGAATTCCCACCAGTGGTTATGCAGTCCGAATTTTAATTCATTTGTTTTTAGGAATGAGGCTGCTTCATTGTACCTTTCTGCTGTACGCTTTATCGTATCCATGTCCTTATATTTTTCTCCTTCAGGATAACCTGCAAAGACAACCCGGTTACATTGATAAATGTCGGCCATCTTTACAATGGCGTCCCTTTGCTCACCTTCGGGCATATCAGTATGCATACTGAAGACTTTGAGTTCGTTTGACTTAAAGACCTTTGCAGCCTGTTCTAAAGTTATATTGGAGGGAAGGGCATATGTCTCAACGCCTGAATAGCCAATTTCAGCAGCTTTCTTTATCGCCGCGCTGAAATCCTTCTCAATCTCACGTCTTATTGTATATAACTGGAGGCCTATCTTTGCAGGCTTTTTCTTTTCCATAAAAAAATCGAATTCCGGCAGTGCCAGTGCAGCGGCTGAAACCCCCATAAGTTTTATAAAATCCCTGCGCGAGTAGTCCTTATTATCCATTTTGTGGTTCCTGCAATATGTGTTAACAATTAATTTTACGGCTGAACCAGCCTGCTTTGATTTGTTAAAATGTCTGGATGGAAAGCAAGGGCAAGTTAATGTGAAATAGATTTTATTGCAACAGGAAATTTGCATAATTGTTAGCGTTAGGGGGTAATGGTAGAAATAAAAACAGGGGGCTGCGCGTCATAACCCCGGCAGTCCCCTGGTAATAAATTTGAAATATTATTAAACCAACTCCTTATTAAACCAACTCCTCGCTGCTTATTTCATGACGGATCTTTATCTTTTTCTTCAGGTCTGAACGGCATTCGGGACAGTACAGCCATTCGGGCTTTACCGGATACTGGCATTGCTGACAGAAACTGTTCGACAGGTCAAAGCCGCAATGCGGACAGTAGGCCCTCGTGCCGTTTAGTTCGCCTTTGCATTCCGGACATGCAGATGATTTCAATGAATCCGGTCTTGTTATAAGATAAATCGTCAGTCCGAAAAATAAAGAAATTAAAGCCAGAAATGCCCAGATTCCTGGAGTCTTTACGTCTCGTTCCTTCGCATCGACGTAAACCCAGGTGGGAAGAAGGAACCAGAGAAATATTCCGGAAATGACAAGTAACATTGTCGGAATAATTCTTATGGCATCACTTAAATCACTTCTTTCAAAACGCCACTCGTTGTAGTACTTTTTCTCATTTGCCCTGTCATCAACTTTCATGAACAATTTGCCTATAAGTTTCCCGTCGGCGTCATAAACCGGAGTTGAAAAGGTAGTTGTTACAGGCTGCAGCATCGACTCGTTGTGATCGCCCTTATAAAAACGCCAGCTGTTTTCATCATCATTCCACCTTTCCGGCCGCTCGGCTCTTTCAAACTCCGAGAAATCCACTCTGTCTGCCTTATCAGCCAGTTTAGTAAGAAAGTCGTTACGGTCACGGTAGAAATCATCGGCCTTTATCCTGTCGCGGTACTTATCGAACGCATCGTTAACTTTCTGGAAATCTGCCGAGGGAACGCCGAATAGGAAATCGCCGGTCATTGTAGACATCCATAAATATTTCTTGGGCTCGCCTGCTTTCTGATGCTCTATCATGTATTCCGACTGAAGCTCGCTGACAAGAACCGGATCGGGCTTTGCCGATTTAATTTTGGAAGCAATCCCTTTTAAATACTTTGTGTTCTGATCCATAAAGGAAGTGATATATTTGCTGAATTCCTCTTTGTGATTTTCAAATTGGGCATTATATATGGGTATTGTTGCCAGCAGAAACACAATTGATACTCCTGCAATTATTGCAGCAGGTATTGCAAGTTTTCGAATCAGCTTTCTTTTGCTCATTTTTTCTCCGAATAATTATTTTAATTGAAACTTTTCTTTCTGTCCGACTCCAATAGCAGTACAGGAGCCATTGCAAGAGTTATAAATGATCCTGCAATAAGAACGAGTACAACCGACACTCCGGCGCCTCCTATGGACTGGATTATCCAATTCTTTTCTAAAATATTCCAGAAGGGCAGGAGAGTTATCTGACTTTTAATGAAATAAATAAGTGAGAATAAAAATATTTCACCGAATGCAATCTGCAGAACTGGCAGTAAATCCACGCCCGTTTTCTTTTTAGATGGTTTAGTGACAGAAACGGAAACTTCCGCAAGAATGCTTCCGAAGAGGTCCTTTGCCGGCTCTTCCTCTTTCAATTCTGAAAGCAGATTCATAGTTTCTTCCAGACCTTCCAGGTATTCGCGGCAGCTATTGCATTGTTTAACATGCTCTGCCATTTCTGCACGTTCTTTTTCACTGCCTTCATGGAAGTAAAGATCCAGTAAATGATTCTTATTATCGCAATACATATCAGTACTCCGTCTTTTGCAAAATCCTTTTTAATTGACCCAGTGCGTTATGGAACCTGGCTTTTAAGGTTCCTTCAGGCGTATTTGTAATTTCGGCAATTTCCGAAAACTTCATCTTCTGGTAGTGCTTCAGAATAATAACTTCTTTCAAAAGAGGACTAAGCTGTTCAAGCGCGCTGGTTATTGTATCTTTAAGCTCTGTATATTCCAGAAAACATCCCGCAGGTTCTTCTCCCGCTTTGGCAGTGGATTCATCATCCAAAATCACTTCCTCAAGGTCAATATGCGGATAACTGTAACGCTTCTTTACCATTTCGTTACGGGTCAGGTTAATTCCGATAGTGAACAGCCACGATTTGAAAGCTCCTTTATCAGGATCAAAGCTATGAGAAGCAAACCAGGCCTTTGTAAAAGTCTCCTGCAGAAGATCTTCTGCCATCTCCCTGTGATTCGTATAGCGCAGTATAAAATTATATACACTTTTACCGTATCTGTCGTACAGGACTTTTAAGGCTTTAGTATTCCTTTCGGTTACCAAAGCCATCAAATCTTCATCGGAATACTTCATTATATTTATGTCAGTGTTATCCATTTATATATAGCTATACAGGTCCAGGCAGAAAAAGGTTGTGTCAATTTCAGAAAAATCAAAAATTAATATTCGGAGGGCGCAATATAGCGATCATTAATCAGGATTTCAGAAAATATTTCCGGTTTTGCAAAGTTTCAGACGGGGCAAGGAGCCGGACGGGCAGGCCTTAGAATGGGAATTGGCATATTTACAATTCAGCCATAAAAGTAATTTTTAACTTTATAATACTGATGGGGGAAGCTCCGTCATCTACAACATTTTAAAAATGTGATCTGGAGCAACGGGAAAATGTGCTGTTTTCAGTATCTTTCCGTTACCACACTCCCCAACTTAATGCTGATTTGTTACCCATTAATTACTCTGAAAGTTCAGTGCTTAACCTGCAGTATGGTCCTGGTGATTGACCTGTTATAATTTGTTCAGACTTTCATCTTACACTTCTCAAAACACCTGTTTGCCGGATTTACGAGATTAAATCCGCAAGAATCAATTCCAATAGTCAATTCCAATAACATTCGGAGGATATATGCTCCCGGAAATTGAACCCAGGCTTAAGAAATCTGCTTATGAGGATATCCGAACTCCTTTAATTCAGCTTATGCCTCCCGGCGTGAGTGCATCAGCTGAATATCTGATAAACAAAATTGCTGCAAGCGCGGAAGACCTTCAGGAGACAAAGAACTATTACAGTGCCTTAATGGATCTGTCTGAAAAATATTCCTTACACTACAAGACGGAAAAAACCTGGGAACGCAGGGATTCCTTAAAAACCACACATCAGATGATTACCGAACAGGCGCTCTGCATTATTAATATGAATAACTTCCCCAAAGCAGATGATCTTATTGGTGAAAGCTCAGGTCCGGATAATGACCCCGAGAATGTAAAATTCGTAATGGAGGGGCATTTCTGCGGCAGATTATCAAACGGCGGACTGGGAAATTTTCTCGAGAAGTATATGCCTCATTTAATATTCGACCTGCTCGAAAATTTTGGTGAACTGGGGAAGCACCTCAATGAAACGGCACTTACAAATTTTGAAACATATTCCGAAAAATTTTTAGATGACAGGCCAAAGGTAAAGTATCTTGCATGGGCACTGCATTTTCTGCAGGATATAACGGCTCCTCATCATGCAGCGAATATCCCTGCAATTATTCCATCTTTCCTCATTGATGTAAACCAAGGCAGAGATACACATTCACCTTTTGAAGGATTTGCAAATGAACTTATGATAAAAAGGCCAAATCAGTTCAATGTGGAGGCCGAAAGGATTCTGAATATTCTGAGAGGATTCCCCATGAATGCCGGTGATTCTAAGGAAATTAAAAAATTCGGCAAAATGATACTGCAGAAGTCATTTGCTGTTATAAGAAGTCCGATAAAGGACCCTGTTATTAAAAATGTTAAGGGCGCACTCCAGGCAGCAGATCACGATGCCTGGAAGGAGGTTATCTCTATGGCAATGCCGCTTGCAATTGCATCAACAGCGGCTTTGCTCGAGAAGGTATTAAAGGTAAACCCATAAAGAAGATGCTCAGTGGGGAAATATGCATCTGCCGGAGGCAATTCCTCCCGGCAGAATAAAACAATATATTAATAAGTGAGGACCTTATGCCTACAATAGATATTCATTGCCATCCGGGGCTGAAAACGTGGATCTTCAATTCCGATTTTGACGATGACCACCCTTCATTTTCAACGGATTTCTTTCCGACAGATATGAGGGTGGACTATCCCAAAATGGTTCAGGGTGGAGTGGATGTAATACTATCATCGGTTTACATCCCTGAAAGTCCCCTCATAAGTGAGGTTATAAAATCGAGCCCTTTGATACATATACTAAGCCGTTTTATAAATGTGAAGGAAAAAGCTGAATTCAACAGCACGCCGGAGCGGCCTTTTGAACAAACTTTGGAGTTTATCAACCTCTTTGAAAAGAAGATTAAAAGAGCAGCGGATTCCGGAGCCAATATTGCAGTTGCAAGAAGCTATGATGAACTGGAAAGATTTATGAGGGATGGGAAAAGGGCAGTCATCCATTCAATAGAGGGGGCACACAGCCTGGGCCGGAAGGTAGACGGCCGTGAGCCCGATTACATTTCACATCTGAATGTCCTCTTTGAAAAAAGAGTCTGCCTACTGACTCTGGCGCACTTCTATAAAAACGACATTGTAGCACCCGTAATCGGAATGCCTCCTTCGGTCCTGCATGCGCTTGATCTTTCGGACTACAGGGACCCGGATAAAGGGCTGAGCGATGCAGGCAAAAAAGTGGTGGAGCATATGCTGAAAATTGGAATGGTGGTGGACCTGGCGCACTGCACCAAAAAGGCCAGGCAAGAGGTCTTTGCAATGAATAATTCTCTGGGTGAGAAAAAGCGGCCGCTTGTGTTTTCCCACGTGGGTGCGGGAAGCTTCGGATCCAACGGTATGAATCCCGACGACAATGAGATCATGCGTATAAAGGAATCGGGAGGTGTAATAGGACTTATATTTTATAATTTTTATCTGAGCGGAAAAGAAGAAGATAATCCGTTTCCTTTCTCAAAGCAGGAGCCCGGAATTAAGTACATAATAGATGCGGTAAAGCATATAAGAGAGGTAACTTCCGGCTTTGACAATATTGCAATAGGCTCCGACCTTGACGGTTTTACAGATCCCAGCGACGACCTCTTTAACACCAGCTGCTTTCAATTCCTGAGAGAACGTCTTACCGGCGCCTTCGGTGAAGAGGCTGCAGGCAAAATACTTGGAAACAACTTTATGCGTGTGCTTAAAAATGGATGGGGGAATTAACCATCAGCCTGTACCAGGATTGATTAATCTTCTGAGTATGTGTAATTTATTATAGAACTGCTTTCTGCAGAAATAATCTGAAATTGAAGAAAATCAATTAAGACAGGGTGAAGAAATGATACAGGATACAATTGAAAAAATTGAAGAGAAAATAAGAAATAACGTCTCCCTGAGCGAAGAAAACAAGATCGAACTTCTTTCCCTGCTCTCGCAGCTGCATCCCCAGATAATGGAACTGTCAAGAACGCACAACGAACACGCCGAAAATATTGCCGGTTCCATCGAGCGCTCGGCAAATGAAGCAATGCAGGAGGAGAAAAATCCCGATACTTTAAGATCGGAAATTGAATCGCTCACCTATTCAGTAAAGGATTTTGAAGTCTCACACCCGAAACTGGTTGAAACGGTCAATTATATTGCAACTGTTCTGGCTAATATGGGGATTTAAGAGATGCACAGACATGAAACCGCTATGCGGTTTGGGAATGGTTGGGATATCCTTACCCAGGGTTCCGACGCTCCTTCGGAGCTTGCAACCCTGGGCTACAGACATGAAACGGCTACGCCGTTTTTATTTAATGTAATCCCATATGCTCACATTGCTTGGACCTTATTCCATTATCCTCATGTTGACGCCTGAAGCTTCAGGCGGGTTTGTTAGCTGCGTTACCCCCAGGACTTCCTCCCGGCAGGTATAAATTTGACAAAGGCAGAATATTTTATATACTTATATCTTATACTTGATTGTGACCCGATTGTGCTTCCAATCCCTTGATCCACTATGCCTATGCTTTGACCTGATTGTGATTTAAATCAACGTTCTCCGGACGGCTGAATACGGCGGAACCGGAATTTTTCGGCTATGGGAAAATGGCGGCTTTATTTCTGACTACTGCCGGAAAGGCATTAAATCTTTTGTTTTGCGTCACTTCCCGGCTTAATTCTAATTTCTATCTTGTTATTGCAGGAACTCTCGCAAATTCTGCTGTACCATAATTAAAACAGCAGATGCCTTTTTGAGCAAAATGAAGCAAAACGGTAGAATATGAAACATTCTGTTATCCTTATATCAATATTAATCCTTGTCTTCAATACAGCTGTCAGCCCGCAGCAATACTTGAAAATACAATACCGCGGGGCTGATGCTGTAAAGGATGAGCTGATTATAAAATTTAAGAAACACCAGGGGATAACTGCACAGTCCAATGTGTCTAATGCAAGGGCTTCCATTCTTAAAAGTAAAAAGGCCGTTGTAAAGAAAGTCTTTTCAATCGGTGCTGAATGCTGGCAGATCTCTACAGATAATATCGAATCTTTGATCCAGGAACTCAAAAACAATCCTGAGGTCGAGTACGTTGAACCTAATTACATTCTCAGTGCAAGCATGGTGCCTAACGACCCTTACCTCGGCTATTGCTGGGCAGTTAACGGCACATCACCGGCCGATATCGGGGCATATAAGGCATGGAATATTACTACCGGCGATACCTCAATCGTGGTGGGCGTTTTGGACAGCGGAATAGACTACCTGCACGAGGACCTGAAGGACAATATCTGGAGAAATCCAAAGGAAACTCCTGGCAACGGAATTGATGATGACAATAACGGCAGCATTGATGACATTTACGGATGGAACTTCGCACAAAACAACAATGATCCCATGGATGACTATTACCACGGCACACATGTGGCAGGAATAATTGCTGCAAAAGGCATAAATGGCATTGGAATTCCCGGAGTGGCCTGGAAGGTGAAACTGGCTGCAGTGAAGTTCCTGGACGGCACGGGCAACGGAACAACGGATCAGGCACTTCTGGCATTTGAATACTGCATCAAAAACGGTATTAAAATAGCTAATTGCAGCTGGGGCGGCCCTACGTATATACAGGCTTTATATGATGTTATAAGCAGAGCTAACGATGCAGGCGTGCTGGTTATAGCCGCAGCCGGAAACTTTGGAACTGATAATGACAGCAGACCCCAGTACCCGGCTTCTTACGATCTTCCGAATATAATTTCCGTTGCAGCAAACGATAAACTGGGAAATCTGTGGTCATTTTCAAATTATGGCAAAACCAGTGTCGATCTCTCAGCCCCCGGCGTGGATATATTCTCCTCAACACCCGGCAATACTTACAAATACCTGAGCGGAACTTCAATGGCAGCTCCGTTTGTGTCAGGTGCAGTTGTGCTTATTAAATCTGTCTACCCGGATAAAACAAATGCTGAAATCAAGAGCCTGCTTTTATCATCGGCCGATCCAGGAACAAGTTTTTATCAGAAGACTGTCAGCGGAGGAAGACTTAATATCTACAAAACGCTTATGGGTGCCGGAATTGTTAATGTAGCACTTTCTGATAAGGAATTGAATTTCGGCGGAGTAATCTTAAACAGCATCGATATGCCCCGGAAAAAATTTACTGTTTTTAATAACTCTGCTTCGGGCATTTCTATAGATACAATTAAGTCAGAGAAAGGATTCCTTATTGCAAACAGCAGCGGTGTTTTTTCTGAAATCCTTACAGGTTCTAAACTCGAGCCTGGTCAGTCGTTTGACATCATGGTAATGGCTGACCCGAATGAGGAAAAACCATACGAGGGCACGGTAAGACTTAAAATACCAGGCAGCACTGAAGTCTGGAAAGAAGTTAAATGCCGCATGACCGCTTTTTCTAAAGGGACACTAGTTACGACATCTGAAGTAAGCGGCGTCTGGAGTAAAGCAATGTCCCCAATAATTATTAATGGGCAGGTTAAAGTCCTGCAGGGGCAGAAGCTTGACGTGGGTCCCGGAACGGAGGTAATATTCTTTAACAATGCAGGAATCAGTTCCGTCTCAGAAGATTTGAGTTCTGAATTTATAATCAGGGCTGCCGGATCCAAGCAGGATTCGATCTGTTTCAAATCCATTGACCCCGCGGCACCATGGAGCGGATTTTCCATATCGGGACGCGGCAGGTATATATTCGAATACTGCAACTTCCTGAATGCATCAAAACCCGCTGCAGGCCAAACGGACGGCAATGGAGGTGCAATATCATGTTCAGGTCCCGATCTTAGAATTGTAAATTGCGGCTTCTATGGAAATCATGCCTCTGCTGAAGGCGCCGCAGTCTGGTATAACGGCACAAATGTCTTCATAGATTCCTCACGTTTCGCTGGCAATGATGCCCCTTCGGGAGCAGCACTCTTTCTCCAGGGTAAAGAAAACTGGCTTATGAATTCCCGGTTCAGAGATAATAATTGCACACTGGGTATGGTCAAGGCTCTATCGGCTGCTCCAAATTCCGATGGAAAAGCTTTTGTCTATAACTGCTCTTTTTTGAATAACATAATAAATAGCGGCAATATGATTGGCGCCTCCTATATGAATAAAATTGTTATTAAGAACTGCCTTGCTTCGGGGAACAGTATCGGCATAAGCCAGGGAATTATAAACTTAAATTCAGATTCAACTGCCCTTGTTTCCAACTGCACTCTCTACAATAACGGCACCGGAGGGGACGGTGCGTCGCTCAAGACAACAAAAGTCAGTAAGTGCATGCTGGAGAATTCCATACTGTGGAACAATTTTAACAATGAAATAAATGCATCTGTGCAGGTCAACGAAAAGTTTACCCCCTCATTCAACTCAATAAAAAATTATTCGGGCGGAACCGGAAACCTAAGTACGGCACCTGACTTTATAGCTGACGGATCCTTCAGACTTTCATCAGGCAGCACCTTAAAAGATAAAGGCAACCCGCTTGCAGTATTTAATGATAAGGACGGATCGAAAAATGATTTGGGTTTTGAGGGCGGAAATGAACTGGCCTTTTATCCAACCAAAATAGAATTTGATAAAACCGGACCTGTAAATTCTCCAATAAAAACAGTCCCTGTTGAGTGTGTAAGTTTTTGTAAAGAGGCCGTACCCATCCAGTCGTTGAATGTGTCTTCTGATGCATTTACAGTTGCACTGATTCCGGGGCAGATTCTGCCGTTCAATGAAAGCAGAATCCTTATTAGCTTTAGTCCTAAACAGGTAAAGAGCTACTCGGATACTTTGTACATAAATACCAATTTCACTCCGGCAAAACAGATACAAATATTGCTGAGCGGAGTATGTGAAGATATAAACTCCTTATTCGGATCAATTTCAGGCGAACTGAAAAATGTAAACGGCGGGGTCTATCACGTCTTGAGCGATATCCTGGTTCCTAAAGACTCATCACTGACAATTGATGCTGGTGTAAGTCTTTTGTTTCAGCCTAATACAAAACTTACGGTTGAAGGAGATCTTGAAGTAAGAGGTACAAAAGAACAAAAGGTGATATTCTCTCCTGAAGAGGAGGGGTTGTATGCAGGGATAGTTACCTTCAGATCTTATAACAAGAAAAATATTCTTCTGAATAATCTAGTTGTCCGGAAAATGCTGGGATTTAATATTCAGTCAATAACAAACAGGATTATATTCAACAGCTGTGAATTTTCGGACAATAGAAATTCAATTGAAGTAAATTCTCCATTCTTCAATATTCAGAACAGTACAGCAGAATTTAACGCCTGCAGGTTTAGCCGAAATATTACTGAGGGACCCGTACTTTATCTGCTTTCAGGAAAGCTGTTTCTGAGCAACTGCCTTATCAGCAGAAACACGAGCCAGGGGAGTTATCTTCTCCTGGATAATAGCGTAACTTACATCAGCAGCAGTTCGGTATTCAATAATAAATCGGCTTCCGGAATAATACTTAGAACAGATGCAGCAGGAGCACTCAAAGATACGTGCATAATTGTAAATTCAATTATTTCAGATAACCTGATTGCGAATGCAAAATATGAAATAAGTTTAATGTCGCGTAACAGGACTGACCCAATTGAAGATCCGAATGTAAAGATCTATCTGGATATATCATACTCCTGTATCAGGGGCGGATTAGTAAAACTGTTTGTTCCTTCAGGATCGAAACTGGTAAGGAATTCAACTTTGCAGTCGGATCCCTATTTTGCAGATACCACAGGAGTTCTTTACGCCAGTTCGCCATGCATTAATGCCGGGGTAAATACTTATGCAAAGCTGACGTTCCCTGTAGAAGACCTCTCCGGAAATTACAGAATTTGGAACAGGCAGATTGACATGGGGGCATATGAATACGGTTCAAAGAAATATTCCCCCGAACCCGAAATACCGGTTCTGGATTCCCCAACCTATCAGGCAGCAGTTTTCAAAGACGTAACTTTCAAGTGGAAGCCGGTGCCGGGCGCGGTAAAATATTATCTGCAGGTAAGCGATACAAGTACTTTTACGACGACCAGATTTTCCGATTCCACTTTAACAGATACTTCCAAATCTTTGAGTCTTAGTACTTCCAGTAAGTACTTCTGGCGTGTTATGGCGAAGAATACTCTTAAGTGGGGACAGTGGTCGGCGGCGCTGAGCTTCAGCACTTTAATGGCCTCCCCTTTGGCTCCCGTACTGAAAAAGCCCGATAACAACTCTCTTAACCAGCCCTTAGCATTATCGCTTTACTGGGGTAAACTTAATGGTGCAGAAAAATACCAGCTGCAGATTTCGGCAAATAACAATTTCTCCAGCCTTAAGGATTTTTCAAGCCTGCAGGTAAACGATTCCTCCGTAGTTGATACACTTAAACAGATAACCGGCCTGAGCACAAACGCTGTTTATTACTGGAGGGTTAGGGCAGTAAATCAGGGAGGAGTGGGCGAATGGTCTGAGGAGTGGACTTTTAAGACTTTGCCTCCTATGCCGCCAATGCCGCAGCTTGTTGTACCAGCAAATAGTTCCAGGGATAATGGTGTGGCGCTCAAACTTTCATGGAAGGCAAATGAGTTTACGGATAACTACAGGTTAGTTGTGGCAGAAGACGACAGCTTTAAGAATATAAAGTTTGCGGATTCCACCTTAAAAGATACGCTGAAGGAAGTAAAAGAGTTAAAAGAAGGGATGAAGTATTTCTGGAAAGTGAGTTCAAAAAATCCCGCAGGGGAGAGTCCTTCCTCGGAAGTATGGAACTTCACTACGCTTCTCAATGCCCCGGACAGTCTGAAGAATAGTGTTATAAGCTGGAACGAGCTCAGGCTTTCATGGAAAGACAAGTCCAGCGGTGAAGCCGGCTTTATAATAGAAAGAAAACAGTCGTTTGACTTTGTTGCAATTGATACTGTAGAGGCAGATGTTCAAAGCTATACAGATAGTACTGTACAGCATCTTTCTTCTTACAAGTACAGGGTAAGGTCCTACACGCAGTATGTGCAGTCGGCTTACAGCAATTTAGATTCAGTTATGATAACCGGTATTAGTGAACAGGACATTATTCCAAAGGATTACAGTCTCCTTCAGAATTATCCTAATCCTTTTAATCCGGCTACAGTAATTAAATACGGGCTGCCGGCTGAAAGCCATGTAAACCTGGTGATTTATAATTTCCTTGGCCAGGAAGTAGGACATATTGTAAATGAAATTCAGCGAGCAGGTTATCATCAGATAAACTTCAATGCCGGCAGGATTGCTTCGGGAGTTTATTTTTATCTCCTTGAGGCAAGGGCAACCGACGGCTCCCGGGATTACAGGAAAGTTAAGAAGATGCTTGTGGTGAAGTAAGACCTTGGCCTAAGTAAGCAGCATGAAGTCTTACCCACAGAATTAAAATGAATACTTAAGCCTGAAAAATGCCGTGCTGCCGTAGCTCCCGAATTCAGTAGTGGTACTGCCTTCAAAAAACATTACGAGAAGCATGAGATCGAGATTTTCAGCTGCCGAGTAGCTGACAGACGGCACCACCACGCGGGACCTGTCGTCAGGGTTAAACAACCCGAAAACCGAACCTCTAACAAGCGGGTGAAAATCGTAGGCGAATTCCTGATACAAAGACCATCTTGCTGCCGTAAGCATTCCAAGACTTTGAGACGCCTGCTGATATAATGCCGTCAGACTGCTTACCCCGGTGCTGTTGTGAAGTAATTCTGTATGAATATAAAATGAATTAGGGAAAGTGTAATCGCCTGAAAGGACAAAGGAATAAACTGCTCCGTCGCTCCCGAAATAGCCCATTCCTGAGGGCAGGCTCAATTTGCGTCCCTGGCTGAGGAGAACTTCTCCGCGGAATCCTGCGCCTGAGATGTCTCCGGCCCATCCGGCTCCTGTAAACCATTTGCCTCCTTTTTTACCCCCAATAAAATTAAAATCGTAATCCCAAAAGTTAACCGATAAAAGTCCCGCGGCAATAACGTCATTACTACTTTTTGCGGGCTTTAAGGCAAGTTCGACTTTTGAAACCGGACCTGTATAATACTGTGCCATCATGGCATCTACGGCCGGGCGTTCCTCATAATCAAAATCGAGTACTGAAAGGGGGTTGAAAATATCAATCGGGTTCCACACCCAGCTTGTGCCCCAGGCTATTCTCTGGCGCCCTAAAGTAAGCTGAAGCTTCTTGTAGTTCCAGTCGAGGTACAATCTGTCAATTTCAGCCAGGCCGACTGTACTTTTCCCTTTCCAGAGCTCTGCATCTAGATTTAGAAAGTCGTACTTTCCTTTTATCTCATCCAGAAAGTCGGGCGTATTTTCAACTGTCTGTCCGTAGTAGCCCCTGAGTCTCATTTGCATAATGGCCTTGAAGTTCTCCGTTGGGTACCATCCTGTGTTAAGTCTTGCATGGATAAGGTGGTCGTTATATCTTTCCAGAGCGAAAGGATATTTTGAAGAGCTGAAAAGATATTTTACATATCCGTTGATATCAAAATCCTTCAGCTGTGCAAAACTAAGGCCGGAAGAAGCCAGGAGCAGGAGCAGAGTAACTTTAACTTTCATTATCATCATACTTAATAACTCTTGCTGCTTTTACTTTCCCGTCTTCAAGCGTAATAACGCGGTGTGCCCTTGCAATCACCTTTTGATCATGAGTAGAAAAAATAAATGTCATACCGTATCTGTTGTTGAGGTCCTCCATCAAATCCAGCAGCGCCTCTGCCGTATGCGAGTCCAGGTTAGCCGTGGGTTCGTCTGCAAGAACAAAAGAGGGTCTTGAAGCGAGTGCGCGGGCCACGGCAACTCTCTGCTGCTGTCCGCCTGAGAGCTCTGAAGGCCTGGCGTCCAGGCGGTCGCCAAGTCCTACTGAAGTCAGAAGTTCAACTGCGCGCTTTTCTCTTTCGGTTTTACTTAAGCCCTGGAGGAGCATAATAAATTCCACATTTTCCCTGGCAGTGAAGACCGGTATAAGGTTATAAGCCTGGAATACGAACCCTATATGGTGGAGCCTGAAATTGACCAGTTCATCCGGCTTATAGGTGGAGATGTCTACATTGTCCACAATTATATTTCCCGAAGTGGGTACATCAAGTCCTCCTATCATATTCAGCAGTGTGGTTTTTCCGGAGCCTGAAGGGCCTACAATGGCTGTAAACTCACCGGCCTCAATTGAAAGCTCAACATTGCTCAGGGCCTGTACAGGGACACCCCCGCCGTCGTATATCTTGGATAAACTGGTAATTCTTATAATCGGCATATCGCTTCTTTTCTCCATATTAATAAGTTCTTATGGCACTTGCCGGCTTTAATCTTATTGCTTTCACAGCAGGGTAAACTGCCGAGAGAACTGCTGAGGCAAGTATCATTAAGGTAATTGTAAAATAGAAAAATAAGGGCAGTGTCGGCTTAAGCACCGGGCTGAAGTTCCACTGTGCAAATCCCTGAGAAAACATTGATAGGTCTATTCCCGCTGCACCGAAATATGCAATAAGTGCTGAGGCCAGAACCATTCCTGCAATTCCGCCGGCCAGGGAGAGAAAAACCGTTTCAAGAATTATCATGAAAAAGACCCTGCTTCTTTTCATACCAATTGCCATAAGCACACCGAACTCGCGCACCCGTTCAACAACCGACATGAGCATGGTATTTGTTATTCCAAAGGCGAGTGCAAAAAGTATAATGCCCAGAAATATATTCAGCTGAAGCCCGGTTACTTCATCCATGAGTTTCAGGTCGGGTGAAAGCTCCTTCCAGTTCTTGACAGAAAGTGCAGGCAGCGCACTCTTAAGCCTGGAGTAAACGGAATCCACATATTCAACAGAGCTTAATTTTACAACTATCTCATGACTGACCGGGCCGGAGTTAAGAAGCCGGAGGAGATCTTTCTGAAGTACAAAAACAGTGCTTTTGTCGAAACCTGAAGACTCGGTTCTGAAAATTCCCCTGATTCGGAAGGCCCCGTATACAATTGAGCCCTGAAAATCCTGAAAGCTCAAAACAATTTTTGAACGTACTTTAACGCCCAGGTTTTCTGCCAGTTTTTGGCCAATTACAATTTCGTTTATATGCTTTGTCCCGTCATTATCGAAATAATTCCCTGAAATAACCTGTTTGTAAATATCCGTAACGGATTTTTCCTGAAGGGGATTTATTCCCACAATCTTTATGCCGTTGGATGACGAGGCCGAAGAGGCCATTCCTTCCATAACAATTCTTTCGGCAGCCCCTGCAAGATGCTCCTGCTTTCTTACCTCGCCCATTATTCTCTGGGGATCGGGCAGTGTATCTCTCAGGAGTTTCTCGTTCTCAAATTGTGCCGTATGAATCTGAATGTGGCCAATATCGCGGTTAATGGTGGAGCTGACTAGCGAGTCTGACATTCCAAACAGTAAGGCGCTTGCAAAGAGCCCCGAGAGCAGACCTGCCGTAATTGCTGAAATAATAATCAGGCTTCTGCGCCTGTTTCTCCAGATATTTCTCCATGCCAAACTTAAAATCATATTATTAACCTCTCAGAGCCTCGGAAGGTTTTATTTTCCTGATAAAATTAATTGGATAAAGTCCTGAAAGCAGGGCAATTACAAGTACTGTCCATATCTGTGCAAAGAACATCCCGGCATTCACTGCAAATGGAAGAACGGGCTCCAGCCCCCAGGCAAGAATTGCCTGTGCATACTCGCCGGTAAGGGGAACCGGATGTTTTGAAAAATAAAGCAGGACAGGGAGGCTGAAAAGTGAGCCCGCAAGGACGCCGATAAAAGAAATAAAAAGCGTCTCAAGCGTTGTAACCAGAAACAGGCGCGACTTTTTCATACCAACTGAAATCAGTATTCCGAACTCCTTCAGGCGTTCAGCGGTCATCATCATTATGGTGCCGAAAATACCGAAAGCAATAACCAGGTATAAAATGCCAAGCATGATAATTCCCTGTGAATTGTCGATCTGTATTGCCTGTACAAGTTCAGGGGTCAGTTCGTCCCATGTCATTACCTCATATCTTTTATCCAGGAGGCTTTTTATTTTATCTCTTATATCGTCAGCTTTCGCGGGGTCTTTAATCATAATTGAAAGTGACGTCAGTCTGTCCTCAGCTGAGAATACCCACTGTGCATAAGGAATACTCAGGTAAGAGAATGTCTTGTTTTGTTCGGGAATAGTAAACTTAAGAATTCCTTCAACCGGCACAAGTTCTGCTGCAGAAACTCCATGGTAACCCTGTCCGTAAATCAGAACCGAGTCGCCTACACTTACCTTCATCAGCTCTGCCAGCCCCTGGCCGAGCAGAAGTCCTTTTGAGTTCTGAGAGAGGTATTGTCCTTTAATTAACTTTCCCCTGAGGCCTGTAAGCTTATTTTCCTCTTCGGGATCAATACCTGTCACCTGGGCAACACGGGTGACGTCTCCATGGGAGAGGAGGGCAAATGTTTCAAATCTTTTTACAGTCTGCCTTACGCCCGGGAGGCTCTGAATTTCTTTTATCTTATTGCTGCTGAGTGTCATACTCTCTTCAAGCGAACGTTTTTCCCAGTAATTTTTCCCGTGCACCTGTATATATCCGGTATATGTCCTGACAGAAGCATCTATCATGTAAGCGTAGTAGCCGCTCTGCATAGATCTCATGAGTAGGGCGAGAACAACTGCAAAGAAAACCGACGAGGCGGCTATCAGTGTCCTTTTTTTATTCCGCCATAGGTTCCGCCAGGCAAGGCTCACATAAGTTTTCATTAATTTACCTCACGCGCTTCATATTCTGTTCCGAGAAGAAAGAAGCATCCACATTATAGTTGAACTTAATTTCCGAATAGTCCATCACGGTTTTATTTCCCGGTTTATCTTTAGGTATCATTTCCCAGTAAGTAAGGATTTCCCGTCCGCTCATTTTCTCTGGATCCGTGCCGAGATAAGTTTTTACAAGTGTGCCGTCTTCGTCATAGTAGTCCGCTTTCAGCTGAAAGTATTTGCCCTTTGAAATCCAGGTGATTATCTTTCCCCAGACCACACCTGCCTCAGGGCGGGGGATCATCTCAATTTTATAGCAGTCGTAGCCGTTTAGTTTTTCCTCACCGAGGAGCCTGTGATTATAATCCTCCACAACTGAGGATTCTCTTACAAGGTCGTCATTTGTAAAATCGCTTCCCATCCAGGGCTGCAGCATCATTGAAGGGGGTATTTTGATGATTCTTTGTGCGGAGGGCAGCCAGTTCCAGACCTCATTTTTTCTTTTAAGTGTTACGGTGCCCTTGTCGCGCGCAGGTGAGGTAATATATATCAGGGCATAGTCGGGCTCCAGTGCCCATACTTTCATAGTCATTGTTCTTGACCAGTCGGGTTTTACAATGGTCATTTTCAGTTCAGAATAGCTGCTTTTAGAGCGCATGAGTTCATCGGCTTTTTTTACAATATCTTTTGCATTCTGTGCAAAAGAAGCTGAAACAAAACATAAAATTATGGCGCTTATCAGTTTCATTTTAATTATCCCCGTGGCAGTACTTTAAGCAAACTGTTTAATTAATAATTTCTTTATCTTGTCGGCCGGAAAAGTTTCCGGGTCGATCATGCAGTGCAGCTGAATGCCGTCCATTACGGCAGAAAAATACCTCAGCATTGTAACAGGGTCCTTGTCTCCTTTATCAGCAAAATACCGGGTGAAAGTTTTCAAATACGGTTCGGACATTTTCATTACCTCGTCCATTACGATTGACATTACCTCCGGCTGGACAAAAATGCTGAAGTAAAGTTTCCAGTAACTGGGTTTTTCGAGTACAACGTCGACACTGAAGTTAATGACGTTTATAAAGTCCTTTCGTGTAATTTTATCACCCGGCTTAAAAGGCAGGTATTTTGCCATAACGTCACTAATCATTCCTGTCATCAGCTGCCGGAGTACATCCTCCTTGCTCTTGAAGTAGTTATACAGCAGCCCCTGCGAGACGCCGGCAGCTTTTGCAATAGAGCTTACAGTTGAAGAGTGATAACCCTGTCTGGCAAAAACTTCCAGAGCAGCGTCCTGTATTTTCTGCCTGCTTTCCTTTCTGAGAAGTTCAAATTGTTCTTTTGTTCTGGGCATAAGTTTATGATTGAATAATTGTTCATTCAAACCTAAGGAGAGTTCTTTCGAATGTCAAGTCTTTTTCCTGGAAAGCTTTCATTCCTGGAAAAGTTAACGCTTGTTTCTGCCTAAACTTAATTATTTGAATGCGGAGCCGGACGGGGGAGTAAAATGTTAGCGGCATAAAAGCAAAAACTGACCGGGAGCGGCAGAGCCCCGGAGCATACCTGTTTCCGGGGCTTCTCCCAGAGCAGTCACAACAAGTTATTTGAATGATTTCCGGACTTATGAATGTTCTGAAACTTTTTCCAGAACCTCGCCGCTGAGCTCCTTATTGCGCGAAGCCAGAACCAGATCGCCCAATGAGCAGATGCCAACAAGCCTTTTCTGGCGGTTCAGAATGATAAGTCTTCTAATCTGGTTTTTCTCCATTGTCTCGGCCATCTTCTCAACCGGCTCATCTTCATAGCAATAGACAACCTTTTTGGTCATAATATCGCGTACCTTGTCGGTCTTGGGGTCGTGCCCTTCAGCGCTTGATCTGATTGCAATGTCGCGGTCGGTAATCATTCCGATCAGTTTGTCGTTTTCATAGACTGGCAGGATTCCGCAGTCCAGTGATTTCATTTTCTGGGCAGCTTCAGCAACTGAAATATCCGGTTTAATAATCTCAACGTGCGGTGTCATAACTTCTTTAATTGTCATGTCGAATCTCCTTAAAATGTGGTTACAATACTATTCTAAAAATCGGTTAAAGTATCAAGGGATTTCCATGCGGGGGATTTATAAAATACCATTGAATAAGAGAGTTCAGCTTATCCGTTAAGCTTATCGAGTTCAATTATATTATTTACTACCGCAAAAATTGTAAGTCCTGAAACCGATTTGATGCCGGTTTTCTGCGAAATGTTCTTTCTGTGCGTAATGACGGTATGCGGGCTTATGAAGAGTTTTTCGGCTATTTCCCTGTTCGAATTGCCTGTTACGAGCAGTTTCAGAACCTCTGTTTCCCTGTCGCTGAGTGTTCCGGTCTGAATTTCCTTTTCAGCGCCGGTCCGGGAGTTCAGAAGTTTAGCCAGCAGATCTGCAATTTGTGACGGGGAATCATTTACAGTAATAACAGAATCGAACTGGCTCATAAGCTGCTGGTCGAAAAGCGAATATGCAATTGCGATCCAATAGGCTTCGGGAAGCAGTTTCTTAATGCTGTAAAAGAGCTTAGTCTGATTCTGAACCAGAACAGGATTAATCAAAACAAAGTCAACAGATATACTCTGGATAATTTGGGAAAGTTCTGAAAGTCCGTCGGCTTTATGAATGATAAACTGCAGTCCGTTCTGCCTGCCCAGGATGCCGGAGAGACCCTCAAAAATTATGCATGAAGGTTCAGCTATTACAATATTAAATTTCTTATTTTTCATTTTTCAGCTTCAGGTGCTTTTCCAAATGCTTTACAAGCGGTATCAAAATTGAATTTTCAATCTGCGTATGAATATTCAGATCGTACTCCAGCTCAAAAAGGCTGAATAACATTTTCCTCCTTATCTGCTGGTCATTTTTCTGCGGCAGGTATTTTATAAGCAGGTTTTTCAGATCTGTCAGTTTTTCTTCAATATTGCTGTGGTGCTCCTGGTATTCAGATGCGGAATAGTTAATTGAGAAATTCTTTGTCTCTGTTGTATTCAGTTTGTTGTAAAGAGAAATAATGTAGGGGAAAACCACTTCGTTTTCATAATTCAGATGTTCTTTTACTTCATTGAAGTATTCGTCAAAGAATTTTTCCACCATAATGATTTCAGCGTGGTTATTTACTGCATTCATCTCTTCAATGTATGACAATATGCCAGGATACATTTCATCCAGATAATACAGATGCTCTTTCTGCAGATACCGGATTATTGTCTGAATATCCTTAAATGAATACTCCTCATTTCCGGAAGGGACAGTCCCGTTAAACAGATTTGCAAAAGTCAGGAAAAGATCCACGCCTATAGTATTTTCCAGACAGACCTGCTCAACGGTTTTATCCTTTACTGCAAGCTCCAGTCCCAGATGCTCAAGCATCAGCAATGAATAAGGATTATTCAGGATGATCTCTGATATTTTTACGTCAGGCGTTACAAATAGGTTGTTTCTATGATTCATAATGTATAAGCTTTGTTACCGTACAATTTAGAAAAATTCTGCGATTAATACAGCTTATCACCTCAGTCCCTTTAAAAATACCCATAACAGATGATTAAGTTAAGCGCAATATCCCCAATAGTGGGGATTGAAAGCGGGTGCTTCCGAAAGTAATTTGGCCGTACAAATATCAGAAATATTTACAAAGGGACAGACAGAATGAAGACATATTTACTTTTATTTTCCATGCTTTGCGTATTATTAATCAGCAATACTGATACCAGGGCCAACGAAAGGCGTTTTACATACATATATGAATCTCTGGTTCTCACGCGCGGGGCGCGCGAGCTTGAGATCTGGAATACATACAGGGCAAACAGGGGATATTACTACCGCCGGCTGGATCAGACAATAGAGTTTGAATTTGGCCTTGGCAGTAATCTCATGTCGGCATTGTATCTTAATTCAAGCTGGCGTCTTCAGGATGAAAACGGTGCGGCCCCGGGGGGCGATGCAGCCCCCAGCCAGGAAGTAAGCATTGCCTCTGAATGGAAATACAAGTTACTGGACCGCGTTGCAGATCCTGTAGGCCTTGGACTGTACGGCGAAGCGACAATGGGATTAAACGAATTTGAGCTGGAAGGAAAACTTATCATGGATAAGGAGATAGGCAATCTCCTCGTGGCCTTTAACGGGGTTGTTGAGAATGAATGGGAAACGGAAATTGAAAACGGATTAAGCAGTACCGGAAAGGAACTTAATCTTGAGTTTAATTTAGGTGCCTCCTATTTAGCCGCCGGATCATTTGCAATGGGAGTGGAGCTTAGAAATACAAATACCATTAAGGACGGCGAAGTTGAAAATTCCGTACTTTTTGCCGGCCCGGTTCTTTCATATGCCGGTGAGAACTGGTGGGCGGCATTAACCGTAATGCCTCAGGTTACGGCATTTAAGGGAGCAACAGACGGCAGGCTTTCTCTTGATGACCATGAGAAGATTGAAACCCGTTTATTGTTTTCATTCCATCTATAATAAAACATAAATCAGAAAGAAACATTATATGCTGAAATATTACTTTGCACTATTTCTTCTGCTTGGACTCTTTATCATGTCCTGTGCAAGCTCAATACCTGAACCTTCACTGCAGCAGGCCCAGTGGGCATCAGAAAAATGGCCCGGCACGGGGCAAAAGGAGCTTTCGGAAAGCAGGGAAATGTATATTGAAAAATGCTCAGGCTGCCACAGCGCGAAGGTCCCCTCGCACTATACAGAAGAAGAGTGGGGACCAATATTCAATAAAATGAGCAGAAAGGCAAAACTTACAGATGCCGAATATGCGAAAGTATGGCAGTACATTTCAACAATGGCTAAAAGATAACCGGATATACTTAAAGTTATCCCTGCAGGAGAAAATTTCTCCTGCAGGGATAGTAGCATACACGGTTTTGCGGTTCGGGTGGAATTTACAGGCTTTCAGAGTGAATTGTAAATTTCCTTTCCGGGCAGGGGGGAGTATTCCTTGCCCTGAATTCCGGCATCATCATAACCCTTTACTCCCATCTCTGCCATATCAAGACCCTCAATTTCGTCTTTCTCGGATACTCTTATTCCAAAGAGTTTGTGGCTTAGTTTGAAGAATCCGTACATCGTGGAAAAAACAAACGCTATGCACGTACCTGCACCTATCAACTGTGCCCAAAGCTGTCCGGGATCGCCGTAGAGGAGGCCTCTTACATTTCCCGAAACGCCGTTTAATCCGCTGCCGTAAGTGCCGTCGGCAAATATGCCAAGTGCAATAATACCCCAGAGTCCGTTAACACCGTGGACTGCCAGGGCTCCCACAGGATCGTCTATTTTTAATTTCTGATCGATAAAGAAAACTGCAGCAACAACCAGCACGCCGGCTATGGCGCCAATTAGAAAACTTGCCTGTGCATTCACAAAAGCGCAGGGGGCCGTAATTGCAACAAGTCCGGCAAGCATGCCGTTTGCCATCATGCTGGGGTCTGGTTTTCTGAAGCGCCACATCATATACAAAGTTGCCGACAGTGTGCCCGCAGCTGAAGCAAGAAGAGTGTTTGTTGCAACAATTGTAAATCTCAGATCATTTCCCGAGAGTGTGGATCCTGCGTTAAAGCCGAACCATCCGAAGCCAAGAATGAGTGTTCCAATAATTGCCATCGGAAGGTTATGCCCGGGAATTGCGTTTGATGTTCCATTCTTACCGTATTTTCCTATCCTTGGTCCAAGTACAATTGCACCGGCCAGAGCTGCCACGCCCCCGGTAAGGTGAACAACCGATGAGCCCGCAAAATCCACTTGCCCGTGGCCTAGACCCAGATTAACTCCCAGTTGTGAGAGCCAGCCACCGCCCCAGACCCAGTTGCCGAAAACGGGATAGACGAACATGGAAATAAAAAATGAGAAAAATATAAAGGAACTGAACTTCCATCTTTCTGCCATCGCCCCGGTGGGAATTGTTGCGGCAGTATCCATAAACACCATCTGGAATAAAAACAGGGCAAATATACCCACGTCATAGACACTGTTGTTCAGAAAAAAGCCTTTAGCTCCAAGGAGGCCAAATGTTTTGCCGAAGAGATTTATTCCGATTTCATTTACGAGGCCCGGTGTGCCTCCCAGGGAAGAAACCGAACCCACGCCGCCGAACATGAATGCAAAACCGCATATCCAGAAGCCTGTTATTCCGATAGCATACACAAGGAAGTTCATTCCCATAGTATGCGCCACGTTTTTGGCTCTAGTAAAGCCGGTTTCAACCATGGCAAAGCCGGTCTGCATAAACATTACAAGAAAGGCACAGAGGAGAGTCCAGATAATGTTCATTGCCACTCGGCTGTGTCCCAGGGCGTCAGCCACTTCAGTCAAAGTGGGTTCGCCCGCCTTTTTTGCGGGCACATCTTTTATGGTACCTGTATAAGTTCCGGCCGGGTCGGCCTGGGCATATATACTAGAAGAATTAAAAACCGTAAGTGTAAAAAATAAAATTGAACAAATTATAACAAAGCCGTTCATGGTTTTCATAGTTGCTCCTGGTAAAACAATCAAGTCGTAACCTAAATAATTAAGGTTAATATCCGGCAAAATATATAAAGCTAAGTTAATTGTCAAATTAATCTTAATAAATTATGGCATTAATTGATTTTATGAAGAATTGCATTCAAATGCCGCCGCGTCAGGGACGGGCAGGCTGACCGCGGCATCTGAAAAGGTTTACGGATTCTTATGGTAACACCTAAAGGAAGGGGAAGGGTTTCAGAACCTCCTCTTAAACGGCCGGCTCTTAAAGGGCTCGTTCTTAAAGGTCTGGTCTTCAATTTTATTCATGTGCTTTAATGCTCTTATCATAATCTGTGCGCAGGCTTCCGTATCGGAGCCGGCTTCGTGGTGATTTAAGGGGATTCCGAAATATTCGCAGACATTGTTTAACTTTGTGGGACGTATATTCCACAGCTCGCGCGAAATTTTAACCGTGCATCTGAAAGGAATATCCGGGTATTCAATATCATACAGGTCACAGCATGCTCTCAGGACCCCCTCGTCGAAAGACGAATTATGGGCAGCAAGAAAATCCACACCGCTGAACATATGTTCAATTTCGGGCCACAGTTCTCCAAAGGTCATCGCGTTTTTCACGTCCTTCCATGTAATGCCGTGAATGTCTGTAAAGACAAACCAGGCGTTCGGGGGTTTAATAAGGTGCGTCTGCCTTTCAACAACTTTATTATTTTCTACGCGCACCAGTCCCACTGCGCAGGCGCTGTCTCTTTTATAATTAGCCGTTTCAAAATCTATAGCCAGGAAATTCAAGCTTTTTACCTATTTTTGGCCGAAATATAATTCTTTTTCGCCTTTAATGAAATATTTTATGGCTATTTTTAAGTCGCTTTTAAAAAAGATAATTAATATCTTAGTCTATTATTGATCATGGCCCGCTCTGTTCACAGTATACTCTTTCAAAGCTGACTGATAATCGTTTTGGTTAAACCATAAATTATTTTAACTTCAGGAGCAGCAATATGAAAAAGATCATTTTTATTATGTTATTCCTTGTCTGCAGCCTCTACGGGCAGACGAAACCTGTGGCAGGCGAAACTTATAACATTAAATTCGACCCGTCGCTGACAGCCATTCTCGAAAAATCCGATTCAGTTACTCTTGTCTATGCGTTCGACTACTGGGGCCGGGAGGTAAGCGGACCAAATAATGCGGGCGACCTGTTCAGGAATGTGCAGAACCCAGACTCCGGCCGGGCATTCAGCCAGAAGATGACTAAAGACGGGAACCTGTGGAAGGCTTCAATTAAAATACCTCAGTCGGCTTCACTCCTGTCGTATTATTTTACTGACGGTATCAGGCACGACGACAACAGGAGAAAAACATACGTCTCCTATATCTACGACACTAAAATGAAACCTGTGCGCAATGCAAGGTTCTCCAATGTGGACTTTATGGTGATGGCGGGAAAATCTTTAGATGATCAGATCCGTGAACTGGAAGCTGAAATTAAGGACTTTCCGGATAACTTTATTGCAAGATTCGCTTACCTCACAAAAAGAATGGCCAGGGTAAATGACATTAACAGTCTCTTCAAGGAAAGAAAATATTTTGAGAATTACTTTACGGGTCTTAAAACGAAGTATAAAAATAATTATGACCTGCTTAACATTGAGGTCAGGACTTATGATCAGTACATGTACAATCTTGGAAGACTCTACAATAAGGAATATGTAAATATAGGAGGAATATATAAGGGTCTGCTTGCTAATATCCCTCCCGAAAAGATGGTCCCCCAGGTAAAGCGCAGCTATGATGCGATGAAGAGAAATGAAGAGGGACAGAAGTTTACCGAATCCATTGTAGGTAAAGATGCCCCGGAATTTGAGTTTGAGACAATTAAAGGAGAGAAAAAGAAGCTCTCCGACTTTAAGGGCAAATATGTGCTTCTCGATTTCTGGGGCACATGGTGCGGTCCCTGCGTAGGCGAGATACCGAATCTTGTAAAAGCCTATAAGCAATTTAAGGATAAGGGTTTTGAAATTATCAGCGTAAGCAGCGACTTTATTAATGGAAAGAAAGACAAGGATTATCTGAAGAAATTTACAGATGAAAAGGATATGAGCTGGAATCATGTGCTGGACGGCGGAATGATTCACCGGGCATATAAAATTAATCACTGGCCCACGCTTTATCTGGTAGATAAGGAAGGCAAGGTCATCCGCAATGAAACTGTTTTAAGAGGCACAACGCTCGAAACAACGCTTAAGGAGGTTGTGGAATAGTCCGCAGGAAGGGGAGTGCAGTTTCGGAATACGAAGTTCGAGGTTAAGAAAAGTAAAGCCCGCTTTCAGCGGGCTTTGTTTTTTAGAGATGTAAGGTGTCGCCAATTGGCACGCCCGGCCAAATTGAAAAAATATATCCCGGGGGAGCCTGTCATTTCATCCTGATTTTTCTTCCGTTCGGTAAGGAATTTTGGCCGGCGGGACTTTTCCTTTTAGTAAAGTAATATTTATGTGGTATTTTCGGCATGGATGTAAAATATTACGGACACAGGGAAAATGCTGAAAATAAAACGTTTGCTTACTTTTTGTACAGCTCTAATGCTTCTTTCAGGAGTTCTTCATGCTCAGGAAGGAAAGGGGACTATCAAGGGATATGCCGTAAGCCAAAGGACACATGAAACTCTGATGGGTGTAACGGTGCTTATTCATAACACCAGAACAGGCGCGGTAACAGATTCCGCGGGGTATTACATAATAACAAACCTTCCTGCCGGAAACTACACGCTTGAATTCAGATCTGTGGGATATGACAATTTAATGAAGACTGACGTTCAGGTAAGACCCGGCAGAATTACAGCTTTGGATGCCGCAATGAAGGAAACTGTAATTTCAACGGAAGATGTGATCGTTTCTGCCGGATACTTCCAGTCGCCCGAAGTAAGTAACACCGGAATGGTGAACTTCAATAACGAGGAGATTAAACGCTCGCCCGGCGCAATGGGGGACTTAAGCCGCATTCTTATGGCAATGCCTTCAACTGCAAAGGTTTCCGACGACAATAACGACCTTATTGTAAGAGGCGGAAGCCCAAGCGAAAACGGCTTCTACGTGGACGGCATGCCCGTTCCAAACATCAACCATTTCCCCGGCATTGGCTCCACCGGCGGCCCCATTGGAATTCTTAACGCAGAATATATTGATAACCTTAATTTCCTTACCAGCAGCTTTTCTTCACAGTACGGCGACAGACTCTCATCCATTGTCGACATCACTTTCAAAGAGGGCAATAAGGATGAAGTGAACCTTCAGGCCGACCTCAACTGGGCGGGCTTCGGCGGCGCACTGGAAGGCCCCCTCCCCGGAGGAGGCGGATCATGGCTGGCATCTTTTAAGAGGAGCTACCTCGACCTTATAAGCAAAGCCGAAGGCTGGGGGATGACTATCCGCTACGGCGACGCCCAGGCAAAGGTTACTTACGACATTAATAAACACCATAAGATCTCTCTGCTCGAAATTTTTGGAGACGACCACGAATCCTTCAGCAGGCAGGATGCTTTGGATCAGGGAGGGCGCTGCTACGGCTTAATTGATAACTTTCAGAATACGGCAGGACTATCCTGGAAGGCGCTCTGGAACGCTTCTGTGTATTCTGTAACTAACTTATCCTACTCCGTTCAGAGCTTTAAGAACGATTTCAATAAGGTAAGTACAGAAGGCAAATATTACGTCTCGGATAATTTTGAAGGATCATTAAACATTAAAAATATTAATTATCTGGACCTTAGTAAGATAAGCCGCTTTGAGTTTGGCCTGGATATGTCAACCGACGAGGGGAAGTATGACTACACAAAATTTGCAGATACAAGCAGGCTGGGAATTCCGGAAGGGGAGTTTATTGTAAGCCGGAAGGTCATGCCCCAGAGATACGGCGCTTTTCTAACATTTAATGCAGGGCCGATAGAAAACCTTACCGCATCCTTAGGATTAAGAACGGATTATTATTCTTTAAACAGGAGTGTTCTTTTTTCTCCAAGAATTTCCCTTTCATATGAGGTTTCTCCTGTATTGAAGCTTAATGCCGGCACAGGAGTTTTTTATCAGAGGCTTCCCATGGTGCTTTTGTCTGAGAAGTCAGAATTCCAGAGCCTAAAAACTATAAAGGCTTACCACCTGGGAACAGGGCTTGAATATCTTATGGCGCCCGATACAAGACTTACATTTGAGTTATACGACAAGGAGTACACCGGTCTTCCTCTTTCAGAAGACGATCCTTCCTTAAGCGTAATTGACGGGGGGATGACAGGAAGTTCATTCGGATACTTTAACAGCCTTAGTTCCATAGGAAAAGGATACACAAGAGGAATAGAACTCCTCGTGCAGAAAAAACTTTCAGAGAACTATTACGGAATAGTAAGCGCCTCATATTTCAGAAGCCGCTACCGGGATTATGAGGGACTCTGGCGCAACCGCGCATACGATAATAAATTTATCTTCAGCTTCATTGCAGGCTATAAGCCCGAGCAGGAATGGGAATTCAGTATGAGGTGGACTTATGCCGGGGGCTGCCCGTATACACCGTTCGACATGGAAAAGTCCTATGAACTAAGGACGGGAGTTATAGATATTAACAATATAAACGCTTTAAGGTACCCGGACTATCATTCACTTAACATAAGGGCAGACAGGAAATTTTTCTTCAGCTCGCAGAGCCTGGACATTTACCTCTCGGTCTGGAATGCATATAACAGAAAAAATATATCGGGATATTACTGGAACATGGAGAAGAACTCTCCCGGCGTAACATACCAGTGGGGCATTATGCCGATTTTCGGAATTGAATACGAGCTGTAATTAATATGTTATTTTTGCCTTTTTCAGCCGGGCTTTTTACTTTTGCTTATGAAAATTAAAAAAAATAATCTGCGGGAAATTGAGATACTCTCGGCGCTCTCCGTTGTGATGACGCTCGTTTACCATAATTTTCTCCCCGGGCATAAGGTGGAGTTCAGCGGATCGTATCTGCTGCATTTTATGGCCGATACTTTATTTAACTTTATAATGCTTCTTATTACCTGGGAGGCAAATCTCAAGGTTAACTCCTGGCTTGAAAGGCGCTTCCGTTGGGAAGACGGCCCGATAAAAAGACTTTCGCTGCAGATAGGCCTTAATACTGTACATTCATTTCTTCTCATGTTCCTGATTATTGCCGGCTACAGCTTTATGCTTTCGCTTCTTCTGCCTGAGGCTGTAAGACGGTCGCAGATAAGCGGGGCTTACCCGGTAATAAAAAATCTGGTATATGCCTTTATTGTAATATTCCTTTTGTACCAGATTGCTTATATAACATTTTATTTTTTCAGACAGTGGAGCCGCACACTTGTAGAGAAAGAAAGGCTTGAGAAGGACAACATTTCCTCGCAGCTGCAGGCGCTTCAGGCGCAGGTGAACCCTCATTTTCTTTTTAACAGCCTGAGCTCGCTCATCTCGCTTATCGAATTGGACAAGGACCTGGCAGTGCAGTTTGTACAGGAGCTGGCAGATGTCTACAGGTACCTCCTGCAGCAGAAAAGTGAAAGACTGGTAAAAGTGTGCGATGAGCTGAAGTTCATAAATTCATTTATATATCTCAATAAAGCAAGGCACGGCGAAAGCCTGAAGGCTGAAATAGATATTGATGAGAGTTACGGCAGTTATCTCATTCCTCCCAATACGCTGCAGATACTTACAGAAAATGCAATTAAGCATAACATTATTTCACAAACGAAGCCCCTGACAATTAAATTTTATAACGACGGAAGCGATCTTGTTGTAGAAAATAATCTGCAGAAGAAACTCTCGCAGCAGATGAGTACAGGTCTTGGTCTGCAAAACATTACAGACCGCTACAGGCTTTTGGGCAGAAAGAATATCACCGTTGAGGATAAGGATGCTATTTTCTGCGTCAGGGTTCCCATGATTAAACCAGAAGGGATGATTAAATCTGAAGGATGGAATGAAAGTACTGATTATTGAAGATGAAATATTAACTTCACGAAGAATGAAGCAGCTCCTTCATTCGGCTGACAATTCAATTGAAGTTTTGGACAGTCTGGATTCCATTGAATCCTCTGTGGAATGGCTAGTGAAAAATCCTTCCCCGGACCTGATATTTATGGACATTCAGCTTTCAGACGGCTTATGTTTTGAGATATTTAACCGCACCGAAGTCGCCTCCCCGGTAATCTTTACCACGGCATATGATGAATATGCCATTCAGGCCTTCAGGGTTAACAGCATCGATTACCTTCTTAAACCGGTTAAGGCAGCAGATCTTGAAAGAAGTCTCGAAAAGTTTAACAGGCTTAAGACCCCGACACCCCTGGCCCTCAATGCTGCCGAAATCCAGGAAATCCTGAGCCGAATGAGCTTAAATGAGAAGATATTTAAGTCCGGCTTTCTTGTGAAAACGGGGCAGACATTTCAGAGGGTAAGCTGCCGGGATATTGCCTATTTTCACACTGAAAACAAACTTGCCTACATTGTTCTTTTCAGCGGGAGGAAATTTGTAACAGATTACACGCTGGACACGCTGGAAAGTGAACTTGATCCGCAGGTGTTCTTCAGAATAAGCAGGCAGTTTATTGTAAATCTTAATTCAGTGGAAAGTGTGCACACCTATTTCGGCGGAAGCCTTAAGCTCAGGCTTATTCCGGAGACCCCTCTGGAGGCAGTTGTAACGCGCCGCCGCGCCCAGAGTTTTAAGGAGTGGATGGACCAGTAAAGTGAGTAGCTTGTATTAGAGAAAATGCGTACATTAAATTAATAATACGTGTTCTCTAAAATAACATAATACCTTTACTCTATGTTCAAAGATATCTATGACCTTGAAAGTCTTCGGGTCGCCTATTTTTCTGCCACCATGCAGCCGGGGCTGGACGGCGTTACGCGCGTCCTTTACAATCTTATAGATGAACTGAATAAAAGAGGAATTCAGAATATCTTCTTCTCAGCTGTAAATCCTCCTTTGGAGGAACGCCCCACAAAAATGTATACCGTTCCATCGTTTGCTTTTCCTTTATACAAAGACTACAAAATTGCCATGCCTTATTTCAGGCGGTTAAAAGATAAGCTAATTGAGTTTAATCCCGATATTATTCATTTCAACAGCCCCTGCCCGATGGGTTATGCCGCGGCAAAGGCAGGGCAAAAGCTGGGAGTTCCTACCGTTGCTACTTATCACACGCATTTTGCAAGCTATGCAAAATACTACAGGGTGCAGGCGCTGGAAAAATACGGCTGGAATTACTTCCGCTCGCTTTACAACAAATGCAGAAAGGTATATGTCCCTTCCAATCCCATCATACAGGAATTGCGCTCGCATGGAATAAATAACCTCATGCAGCTTCCGCACGGGGTTGACGCAGAAATGTTTAACCCGAAGTTCCGAAGCCAGGAGTGGAAAAGAGCACTCGGGCTTGAGAATAAAACTGTTCTTCTCTATGCGGGAAGGCTCGTCTGGGAAAAAGATCTTAGGACACTTGCAAGTGCGTATAAAATAATCTCACAGAAAAGAAGCGATATTGCTTTTGTCCTTGCCGGCGACGGGCCCATAATGGATGACTTACGGGAAATGATGCCTCAGGCTTTTTTCCTGGGCTACCAGAAAGGAATAAGCCTGTCGACGGCATTTGCCTCAAGCGACATTTTTGTTTTTCCTTCAACAACGGAAACTTTCGGCAACGTTACTCTAGAAGCAATGGCTTCGGGCGTTCCTGCCATATGCGTCAGGGAAGGAGGCGCTTATGACGTAATTCAGGATGAAATTACAGGCCTCATTGCAGAACCCAGGAATGCTGAGGATCTTGCCGGGAAGATACTGAGGCTGAGCGATGACGCTCAATTGCGGTATAGTATGGGAAAGCAGGCATACCAGTATGCAAAAGAGCAGACGTGGCCTAATATATTTTCAAGACTTTTCGACAGCTATCTCGAAGTTGCAGGGCGCTTTAGGGCAGTGGCTCATGCAGGACAGGAAGAAATTAATTGAAAAATTTCAGATTGCACTTGACAGGTCTAATTAATTTTTGATATATTGCCTTTAAGAAATTATGAAAACGAAAAACACTGCATATAACTTTAATTTAACTTTGTCCTCATGGGGAAGCTGGTGGCGTATGACCAATATATGGAGACTTAGTGAATTAGAGTAGAGTGATATATAATATTTATCCTGAAAAGCCCTTCTTAGTTTACTAAGAAGGGCTTTTTTTTTTGCAGCAAAGGACATAAAATGAAATTTACAGATTTTGAAAAACTGGCTATTCAGTATAACCTGATACCGGTTTATGAAATAATTACGGCAGACCTGCTTACACCGGTTCTGGCCTATCTTAAACTTAGAGATAAGGCTAAGCACTGCTTTTTGCTGGAATCGGTTGAAGGGAAAGAAGCCATAGGAAGATATTCCTTTATCGGTAAGGACCCGAAGAAATTCTTCCTTAACCACGGTGAAAATATAAAGGTCATTGAGGATGGAAATGAAACCACATTCAAAGAGAACCTTTTTGACTTTATACGCCGGGAGATGAATTTAAGACGATTCCCATGTCTTGAGGAACTGCCGTTCTTTACGGGTGGACTTGTAGGCTATATAGGCTATGAGAACATAGCCTTGATAGAAAATACAGTCGATTTCGGGAGTTATGAAACGGAAAACCCCGACTCAATTCTCGGGCTTTATGAGACCATAATTGCATTTGACCACTATAAGCACCAGATCATTTTAATTACTAATGTTTCTATTGATGGGAATAAGTCTCCTGAAGAGGCTTATCTTTCTGCCCGGAAGAAACTTTCAGAACTCCGGAAAGAGCTTTCAACGCCTGTCAGTTTCAAGTCGGATTTCCACCTTACGGGTGAAGTTAAAAGCAACTTAAGCAGCGCGGAATTTAAGAGCCTTGTAGAAGAAAGCAAAGAAAGAATAGCGGAAGGGGATATATTCCAGATAGTGCTTTCCAAACGGTTTTCCTCCGGCTATAAAGGCGACCTTCTTAACGTCTACCGTGCCTTAAGAATTCTTAATCCCTCACCCTATATGTACTTCCTTGAATATCCTGAAGATCTAACAGTTATCGGCACATCGCCTGAAAATCTGGTAAAAGTTAAAAACCGCATGGCTGAAACAATGCCTATTGCAGGAACAAGAAAAAGAGGCAAAACACCTCAGGAGGACATGGAGCTTGAACTGGATCTGGTGAACGATCCCAAGGAGCAGGCAGAGCACGTAATGCTCCTCGATCTGGGGAGAAACGATCTTGGACGCGTATGCCGGTATAATTCAATAAATGTTGTTCAGCAGATGACGGTGCAGAGATATTCGCACGTAATGCATATGGTCTCGCGCGTTGAAGGAAGGCTGGAAGAAACAAAGGACTGTGTGGATGCCCTTAAGGCATGTTTCCCGGCCGGAACAGTAACTGGCGCCCCAAAGATAAGGGCCATGCAGTTAATTAAAGGCTATGAAAAGTCTAGCCGGAACATTTATGCCGGCGCAATAGGGCATATAGATTTTTCAGGCAACCTCGACGTTTGCATTGCCATAAGAACCATGTTTGCCAACGGAAAAGAAATCCGCTGGCAGGCAGGTGCGGGAATTGTTGCCGATAGCATTTCTGAACTTGAGGACAAAGAGATCAGAAATAAATCGGAAGTATTATACCGCGCTTTAATTTACGCCGGTGAAATAGATGATGAAATGGAGGAATAGATGAAGATACTTGTAATTGATAACTACGATTCCTTTACATATAACCTTGTGCAGCTCCTTGGGAGCTTCGGGCACAATCTTGTAGTGAAAAGAAATGACGCAATTAGTGAGGAGGATATAAAAAATATTTCTCCCGATAAAATTGTTATATCTCCCGGACCCGGGCGCCCGGAGGATTCAAATGCCGCCTTGACGGCGCTTGAAAAGTTCAGCCCCGGCATCCCCACGCTCGGCGTATGCCTGGGGCATCAGGCAATTGGCTACTCATTCGGCAGCAGGATCATAAAAGCTCCCCATATGATGCACGGCAAGACTTCGGAAATTCTGCACGACAACAGAACTATCTTTCATGGCATAAGACAGAAGTTTACTGCAACACGGTATCACTCGCTCATTATTGAAAGGAAAAGCCTTTCCGGGGAGCTCGAAATATCTGCTTCGACCGATGACGGAATTATTATGGGAGTAAGGCACAAACGCTATCCGGTTGAAGGCATTCAGTTTCATCCGGAATCCATTTTAACTACTGAGGGTAAAAATATTATTAATAACTGGTTAAAACTATGATGAAAGTATACCTGGAAAAAGTTATATCAAAAGAAAACCTTTCCTTTGAGGAAGCATACAATGTAATGGACCGTATCATGAGCGGAAGCACTAATACTTCCCAGCTCTCCGGGTTTCTAATTGCACTTAAAGCAAAAAAGGAAACTCCCGAGGAAATTGCGGGCTTTGTAAAAGCAATGAGGGATAAAAGCATCAGGGTTATTACAGATACAAATAACTTGATTGACGTCTGCGGCACGGGAGGCGACTACTCGGGGACGTTTAATATTTCCACTGCAACGTCTTTTGTTGTTGCAGGTGCCGGGGCAAGAGTTGCAAAGCACGGCAACCGCTCCATTTCCAGCAAATGCGGCAGCGCCGACGTCCTCGCGGAGCTGGGCGTCAATATCAACCTCTCGGCCGACGACACCGCAAGGGCTCTGGATGAGGTGGGAATAGCATTTATGTTTGCACCTAACTTCCATCCTGCAATGAAGTATGCCGCCACAGTAAGAAAGGAACTCGGCATTAAAACAGTCTTTAACCTCCTGGGTCCGCTTACAAATCCTGCAGGCACAAAAAAGCAGCTTATCGGAGTGTTCAATAAAGATGCATCTGAGATGCTCTCAAAAGCTGCTATGTATCTTGATATGGAAAAGGTCTGCTTTATAAACACGGCGGATAAGTTCGATGAAATTTCTCTTACCGAACCGACTAGTGTTTACGAGTATACGAAGGATCAGACCGGCTCATTTTACCAGATCTCAAATGAAACTTTTGAATACCCTGAAGTATCAATTGATGAACTAAAAGGGGATTCTCCTGTGGAAAACGCCGCAATTATTCTGGACCTGTTTGAAGGCAGAAAAAAGAATTCTGCTTTTTATGTGATTGCGGCTAATGCTGCAATGGCTTTATACTGCGCCGGATTTTCGGATAACCTGCTTGACTGCAAGCGTTTGGCCGAGGAATCCATTTTAAGCGGAGGCGCCCTGGCTAAACTAAATGAGCTTAAGAGTTTCGGAGTTAAAGCTGCATGAGTATTCTGGAAAAAATAATTGATAAGAAAAAAGAAGAGGTAAAGGCGTTAAGAAAAAATTACAGCCTTGGCGATTTTAAGGATTTCCCATTCTTCTGCCGTGAGACTCTAAGCCTTAAGAAGAAGCTTGAAAGTGAAAGTAATCTGTCGGTTATAGCTGAAGTCAAAAAAGCCAGCCCTTCAAAAGGCTTAATAAGAGCCGGCTTTAATCACATGGAAATTGCAAATTCTTACATGGAATATGGAGCCAGTGCAATATCCGTACTTACGGATGAAAAATTTTTCCAGGGGAAGATCGGTTTCCTGAAGGACATTGCAGAGGTAAGGACTATACCTGTTTTAAGAAAGGATTTCATGATAGATGTTTTTCAGATTTATGAGGCCAAAGCCTGTGGAGCCGATGCCATGCTTTTAATTGCTGAGGCCCTTTCAAAAAGTGAGATCTCGGAACTTACCCTTGCAGCAAAGGACCTGGGACTTGAAGTGCTGCTTGAAGTGCATTCAAAAGAACAGCTGGATAAGGTCGATTTTAGTCTTAACAGTCTTATAGGTATTAACAACCGTAATCTCTCAGACTTTGTAACTGATCTAAAAACGACTCAGGAGATTTCTGAAATTCTGCCTCAGGGCGTTGTTGTGGTTTCAGAAAGCGGAATAAGCAGCCGGGAAAGTGTGGATTTAGTTAAACAAACACGGGCCCATGCAATACTGGTAGGCGAACATCTGATGAGGAAAGCGGACGTGGGGGCAGCCTTAAGCGAACTAAGGAAGTGGTGCATAAGATGAAGGTTAAGATTTGCGGAATAACAAACGCTGAGGATGCCCTTTTTTGTGAAGCACTGGGAGCAGACTTGCTGGGCTTTATTTTCTATAATAAGAGCAAAAGATTTATTGACTATAATTCAGCCGGAGAAATAATAAAAAGGCTTTCTCCCGTGACTGGAAAAGTGGGGGTGTTTGTAAATGAGCCGGCTGAGAAGATAAATGAAATTGCAGGTATGCTTAAGCTTAACTTTGTGCAGCTTCATGGCGATGAGACACCGGAAGAGGTAAGTAAAATTAACCATCCTGTGATAAAGAGTTTCAGGGTAAAAGAAGGGTTTGATTTTTCACTTCTGGAATCCTATGGCAGTGCCCGGGCTCTATTGGATTCATTTAATATTGATCAATTCGGCGGCACGGGAAAAAGCTTCAGATGGGAAGTGATTCCGGAAAACTTAAGACAAAGTATTATCCTTGCCGGCGGAGTGTCGGCTTCAAACATAGGATATATTTATAGTACAATTAAACCATATGCAGTCGATCTTTCCTCATCGCTTGAAAAAAGCCCGGGGAGGAAAGATCGCAGTAAAGTACACGAATTTTTTAATGTTCTTAAGTCATTAAAAGAACAGGAAAAGTAATTATAAAGGTGAAACCAAATGACAAATAACCATGACTACAGTATGCCCGACCTGAAGGGTAAATTCGGTAAGTACGGAGGACGCTTTGTTCCCGAGACCCTCATAAGCGCACTCGAGGAACTGGAAGCCTTATATAACGAGGTAAAAGGTGATGAAGCCTTCATCTCTGAATTTAACAGCCTGCAGAAAAATTATAACGGACGGGAAACCCCTCTTACATTTGCCGATAGACTGACAGAACGCTACGGGAAGGCTAAAATATACTTAAAACGTGAGGACCTCTGCCACACAGGTGCCCACAAGCTTAATAACACACTGGGACAGATATTGCTGGCCAAAAGGCTCGGCAAAAAAAGAATTATTGCAGAAACCGGTGCCGGACAGCACGGGGTGGCAACGGCAACCGTATGTGCAAAGTTCGGACTTGAGTGCGAGATATTTATGGGGGAGACCGACATTGAACGCCAGAAGATGAATGTCTACAGAATGAAAATGCTGGGCGCTAAGGTTAGGCCCGTTACTTCAGGAAGCAGAACCCTGAAGGATGCAACCAATGAAGCCATACGCGACTGGGTGGCTAACGTTAAGAATACTTATTACATAATAGGATCAGTCGTAGGTCCGCACCCGTATCCTCAGATCGTAAGAGATTTTCAGTCTGTAATAGGTAATGAAACCTATGAGCAGATCCTAAAGGCTGAGAGAAGGCTGCCCGATTACATTCTTGCATGCGTGGGCGGGGGGAGTAATGCAATGGGAATGTTTTACCGATTTATAAATGAAGAGGTTAAGCTCATCGGAGTTGAGGCTGCGGGGCTAGGCATAGAGTCGGGAAAACACTGCGCATCGCTTACACTTGGGCAAGATGCTATTTTTCAGGGAATGAGGACTTACGTTCTCCAGGACACAGACGGGCAGATAAATGAAGTCTACTCGATCTCAGCCGGATTGGATTATCCGGGCGTGGGGCCCGAGCACAGCTGCCTGAAAGATCTTGAACGTGTAAAATATGTTTCCGTAACTGACCAGGAGGCAGTAAAGGCAACAATAGATCTTTCCCGCTATGAAGGAATACTTCCTGCCCTGGAAAGCGCTCATGCTGTTGCATACCTTGAACACCTGATGCCTGAGACAAAAAAAGATGAAATAGTTATCGTAAACATAAGCGGACGGGGCGATAAGGACCTGAACACAATTATAAGTCATATGGAGGATAAATTATAATGCGGCTGAATGAGTATATAGATAATGTGAATAAGAAAAATGAAAAGGCGCTTTCTGTATTTTTAACTGCGGGATTCCCGGATAAGAAAAATTTTACCGATATAGCCTTAAGCGTTCTGGAAGCCGGAGCTGACCTGCTTGAACTTGGAATACCCTTCAGTGATCCTCTTGCCGACGGGCCCGTCATTCAGCATTCCTCGCAGATTGCTCTTGAAAACAAAATAAATATTAAGTCGGTACTTGAATTTACTTCCGAAATTAAAAGCAGGTCCCAAAAGCCCGTTGTCCTTATGGGTTATGCAAATCCTGTATTAAATTACGGAAGAAAGAATTTCTTTACCGATGCCCTTAATGCAGGGGCGGATGGCATAATTATTCCGGACGTTCCCATTGATGAATATGATGCTTTTTATGAAGAGGGCATTCAGGGTCTTGATACAATAATGCTTACAACGCCCTATTCAACTGAGGAAAGAATAAAGAAGGCTGATGAATTAAGCCGTGGATTTATTTATTGCGTCAGTGTTTACGGAACAACAGGGGAAAGAACAAACTTTTCAAAAGAAACGCTGGAGGCCCTGGGAAAAACGCGCAAAATAGTAAAGAATAATAAGATGCTTATAGGCTTTGGGATCTCAAGTGCTGAAAGCATCAGAAGTATTTCACCATATTCCGACGGGGTGATTGTAGGAAGTGCAATCATTAAAAAACTCTTTGAATTCCTTAAGGGCGGAAATCTGTCCATTGTAACAGATTACGTAAGAAGCCTTAAAGATGCCTGCCTTGGAAATTAACCTTTTACGGTGCCGGTTTCTGAATTAGAACCGGTACATCCTCCGCACAGGCTGCATTTCTTGTACACCTTATTAATGGACTTACAGCTATCAGGAAATATTTTACATTATTAGTTGTGCCGGTCCTACTGAAAAATTAAATGAATGCTCGATAAATATTTTTCACAAGTGAAGAAATGAATAAGTATGAAATAAATTAAACAAGGAGGAAAAAATGAAACTCTGTACTTACAGAAATGCCGTAGCTTTTCTTCTTCTGCTGCTTCTGTCAACAGGTGCCCATGCGCAGAAGATGATGTGGCGTATCGATCCCGACTCACTGCAGACTGTTACTGTGTCGGGTAAAATTATTGTGGACAGTACCGCTTCAAATGTAAGCAGGTATTACCTGGATATAGATGGAAATGGCACCCGCGATTATATACTCAGCTTCGGTCCCGCCTGGTATAAGCCCGACAGCAGTACTGCGCTGAGACCGGCAAACGGTCAGCAGGTTACTATTAAAGGCGGTCAGACAAGTACTGCCGTTCTGGACAGCCTTAAGATGATTATAGTTTATGAAATCAACGGGGCTTTCTGGCGTGATCCGTTTGACTCGGATTGGAATAACCTTGGACGCTATTCTCATATGGGCGACCATATGATGGACAGCTGTCTTGGAAATGCTTACGGATTTATGCACGACAGCATTAAGTCCGTTACGCTGAAAGGAAGAATTCTTGTTGATACAACCTTTATCTATGAGATGACCTATCTTGATACTTCGAAAGTTGATACTTCAAAGACCAGAAAACCCGATTTCTTCCTGAACCTGGGACCGTACTGGTATCAGCCTGCCGATTCAACTGTGAAGAGACCGGGAAACGGAGACTCTGTGACCATAACAGGCGGCTTCCTTGCCAGGACGCCTATGAAGGTGGTAATCGTCTACACAATAAATGGAAAACTCTGGCGCGACAGCACTACTGTAGGTAAAACGTTGGGGGGAGGCTGGGTGAATAAGGGTACGAAAAAGGAAACCAAATTCCATTCGGCTTTTGATTCAACAACCTGGATTTCAATCAGCCCCAACTGGCATTCTCAAATGGGAGGTGGAATGATGATGCCCGACAGCATTTACGGGCAGATACTTGAAGTCCTTCCGGGCAGCATTCCCAACAGAGGCAATGAGAAAGTTCTTGCAGGCTATGAGATCGGAATCTTTACGAATAATGGAATGAACATGATGAGGCAGAATGCTTCGTGCGGAGGCCATATAAGATTCAACAGCCCCGCAATAATGCAGCTGCATTTTACCGGAAATCAGCTTGAAAGAGGCAGGTTCAATAAGAAAACCATCAAAGTCAAGTACTGGAATGACTCGACAAAAAGCTGGGTGACAGTAGATAATGCAAAAATCAATACTGCAAAAAATACCGTTACATTCTCTCAGAATATTGTAAGCAGCTATGTGATTCTGAGCGCCGAGACTGCCACAGGGGTAGAACTCATTAAAAACTTTACTCCTGAGAGTTATACTCTTACACAGAACTACCCGAACCCGTTTAACCCTTCAACCTTTATTACATACGAAATACCGAAGGCAGGAATAGTGACACTTAAGATCTACGATATTCTCGGAAGACAGGTTGCACAGCTTGTAAATGAAAACCAGATGCCGGGAAAATATTCCGTCAGCTTTAACGCACAGGACTTGCCGAGCGGAATCTACATCTATCAGCTAAGGGCAAATGACTTCCAGATGAGCAAAAAAATGACATTGCTTAAATAACAACTCACTATAGTATTCTTCAATTTTATACAAAGCTCCGCAAATAAAACCTGCGGGGCTTTGTTTTTAATGCGGGACAGAAATTTTCACGGAGAAAAAAGAGTTGGAGGGTTATGGCCCGCATTGCAGAAGCTTGCAGGGACTGCATTCAGAATAGAAAGCTCTTCAAAAGGAGATCTAAAACGTCTGTTTTATTCTTTGTGCTTCTGAAGTTCTTCCATATTATCCATCCTGTATTGCTTTAACTGATATAAGGTAATTACAGGGTGCAGAACAAGCAGGAATTAAAATGAGATGTGAATATTTTCAGAATTTCAGGGAAATTTATTAAGTTTGGCGTGAGAAATTCCAAAAATAAAAATGGAGAGTTAAAAGTGAGAGGGGTAATCCGCAAAACAGAATATGCTGCAGCTGAAAACGATGCAAAGGAAATTATCCGGAGGGGAGAATATGGAGTATTATCCACAATGTCAGCGGATGGATATCCTTACGGCGTTCCGTTGAGTTACTGGTACAAAGATGACGTAATTTATTTCCACTGTGCCAAGGAAGGGCACAAGCTGGATAATATAAAGGCAGATAACAGGGTCTCTTTTTGTGTTGTTGGCAAAAATGAGAATATCATTGGGGATTTTACTGCAAACTATGAGAGTACGGTAATTTTTGGTAAAGCATATGAAGTAACTGGCAGCGAAAAAGAAGAGGCAATGCTTGAAATGGTAAAAAGGTTTTCACCCGATTTTATGGAGCAGGGGAAAGCGGCCATAAAAAGGGCAGACCCGAAGCTGTCGGTTTATAAAATAGTTGCAGAACAAGTTACGGGAAAAATTAAAAATACTCCGCCAAAAGCAAAATAAAAAAAGCCCGGCTGCAAGGCCGGGCTTTTCCCTATGTTGAGGAATAACTTCCAGAGGTGAAACTCTACAAGTAAACTCCACAGCCATTGTCTGTATCAAGTCAGCAGGCTGAATAATAAAATGCAGAGAACAATAACGGAAACAGCGGTATACATATAATCCTTTTCAATTGTAAAACCGATAATTGCAAAGATAACTCTTGCAACAGGAGTGGCAATTAAGACCAGAAGTCCAAGCTGCATTATGCCGCGGCTGTGAAGTGAGAAAGCCTGGCCGATTATTCCTCCTATGCTTTTAAGCGCTGCAGGTTCTCCCCTGAAAACAGAGTACTCGGGTAACGTGAGTCCATATTTTATGAGGTAGAGAACAGCTCCGATGAGGACAATTGTAGCTGCTGCAACAACACCCGTTCGCAGGAGGGTGCCCATGATGTTTTCAATGTCCCTGTCTTTTTGGACACTGATTGTATTTTTTTCTTCTGTCATATTTTCCCCGCAATTCCGTTAAATATCATTTCCACGGCAAGCACAAAGACAACAATGCTGAAAAGTATTCTCAGCCATTTCGTTCTTACCCTTACAAGAATTCTTGCTCCCAGTACTGAACCCAGCAGTACTCCGAGCATAACAGGCATTGCAAGACCAGGGTCTATATAGCCGCGTGTAAGATAGACTCCCGCGCTTGCTGCAGCAGTAACACCGATCATAAAATTGCTTGTAGTAGTGGAAACCTTAAACGGGATTTTCATTATCTTATCCATTGCAATTACCTTAGCTGCACCTGAGCCTATTCCAAGGAGCCCTGAAAGCGAGCCGGCAACAAACATCATCCCGAATCCTCCGGGTACATGATAAACGTTGTAATGAACTTCTTCACCTTTTACCGGATAGCTTCCGTTTAGTCTTAATTTTGTTGCCAGCCTGTCCGGGGGATCTTCAGCAGTCTTGAGCTTGTACTTGCTAACAGATGTAATGGCCGAATAAATCAGTACAATTCCGAAAATTACTGCAATAACACCGGTTGAAACGCTTGTGGCAATGAATGCCCCGAAAATTGCCCCAATGGTTGTAGCAATTTCGAGGAACATACCGATTCTGATATTTGAAAAACCCTCCTTTACATATGCGGCGGCAGCGCCAGAGGAAGTTGCAATTACGGAGACCAGTGAAGCCCCGATTGCATATCGTATGTCAACCCCGAATAGAAGCGAAAGCATAGGGACTATAACAACGCCGCCTCCAAGACCCGTCAGTGCGCCCAGCATTCCGGCCAGAAAAGAGCCGCCTGAGATAATAATTGTCCATTCCAGAATATTCATCAGAAAACCGTCATTTTATGAAATTTTGATTGTATTGCATTAAATCATATTTATTTAATATGATATCAAGTCCTAAGGAAAGATTCAAATTTACGATATTTCCGGAATAGTTTCGCATTTTTAAGTTAGTGCTTAACAAAAAAATTGTTAGATTTAGCTAATATCAAAAAATAATCTTTCAGGAAAAAAATGAGAAACAAACTGCTGCTGTTATGGATTCTTGTGCTTTTTATCAATGTAACTGCTCAGGAAAAACTTCCCGCCTTTATTTCAGACAGTCTCGATACCTATGTTGAACGGGCTCTTAAAAGCTGGGACATACCCGGGGCTTCCGTTTGCATTGTCAAGGACGGACATGTGGTTTTTATGAAAGGCTACGGTGTACGTGAATACGGGAAAAGCGATAAAGTAGATGAGAATACGCTTTTCTTAATAGGCTCAAACACGAAGGCCTTTACCGGAACTGCTCTTGCCATGCTGGAGGAAGAGGGAAAATGTTCCCTTAACGACAAGGTCCAGAAGTTCATCCCTGACTTTAAGATGAAGGATCCCTGGGTGGCTGAACACCTTAATCTTGCAGACATAGTATCGCACAGAATCGGAATGGAGACCTTCCAGGGCGACTTTATGTACTGGGATGCCAATCTTACCACTAATGAGGTCATTGAAAAGTTCGGCATGCTTACCCCCAGGTACGACTTCCGTACACGCTGGGGTTACACCAATGCCGGCTTCGTGATTGCAGGCCAGGTCATTAAGCAGATAAGCGGAGAGAACTGGGCCGACTTTGTCAGGGATAATATCTTCCGCCCTCTTAAAATGGATAACACGCTTGCTCTTTTAGGCGAGATTCCGCAGTCAAAAAATATTGCAAAATCGCACACACGGGTTGACGGCAAACTTCAGGTGATTCCATATCCGAGTGTAGATCATCTGGCGCCTGCCGGAAGCATCTCCTCTTCCGTTTCTGATATGAGCCACTGGATCCTTGCACAGCTCGATAGCGGAAGGTATCAGGGGCAACAGGTAATCCCGTTTGCTGCAATCCGCAAAACAAGGCAGCCTCTTTCCATACTCGGGAGAAATTCAAACCCTTTCAACAGAAATCCGTTCGGGCTTTACGGCATGGGATGGAATATTGAGGACTACAGGGGGCATGAGATCGTCTCGCATACAGGAGGTGTCGATGGTTTTGTTACGTCTGTAACTCTTCTTCCCGCCGACAGGCTGGGAATTGTGGTCCTTACAAATAACGATAACAACGGCTTCTACACCTCGCTTAAGTGGCAAATTATTGATGCCTTCCTGGAGCTCCCATACCGCAACTACGACAAGTTCTACCTGGGCGTCTACGAGAAAAGACAGCTTAAGGATGACGAGGAGCTTAAGGCCCAAAGAGATACGGTCAGTATGAATCTTAAGCCTGCAGCTGATCTCGATGCCTTTACGGGTAAGTATATTAATGATGTTTACGGATACATTAATATAGAGCGGCAGGGGAACACGCTTTTAATGACTTTCCAGCATCACCCGACACTTAAAGGGAGGCTGGAGAGCCTCGGCGGCAGCCGTTTTCTGTGCACTTACAGCGATCCCGTTTTCGGAATAAAGGTGCTTCCTTTTACAGTTGAAGGATCCAAAGTCAAATCGATGACACTGAAGGTTGCCGATTTCGTTGAAATGACAACTTATGACTTCATAAAACAGTAGTATTTCTTCCAGGCTGCTGCAGAACCGGTTCAATGGTTCTGCAGCAGTAAATTTCTCTGCTGTAAAACCTCAGCTTACTTCCTTACAGGCGCAATAATTATTGACCGCCGGATGCATTGAAAAAGATGTATATCTCTGCCTATTTCCCTTGATAACGGCTGTATTATGTGGGAGGCTCCGGATGCAATTAAAAGATGGCTTAATTCGGATGAATTTAACTGAACCAAGAAATTCAGGCATCCGCGGATTGCCGCCAGGATTCAACCTCGAGATGAGTCTAAGAAGAATACTTGAAAAAAATCCTGTTAAGATGACCTCAGAGCTTGATGAGCAGGGGGAAATTCATAGCTGCTGATCTGTCAAAAAGATATCTTCTTAAAGGTATCTTGTTCTGATCACATCGGTATGGTGGCGTTCATGGCCTGCCGTTATATAGGCAAGGGCCCTTACGGTAACCTCATTTTTGGAAGCCACCCCGCGTCTGAACCATGCATCCGGAGGCAGCGATCTGAAAAGGCTGATCGTAGCACGTCTTATGTGCTGGAACTCCTCGACAAGGTCGTTCCAGGGAAATTCATTGCAGTCGCTCTGGCGCACGTATTCATCCTGGTCAAATGACGGCAGTTCATGATGCTCTCCACGTGCAAAGCAGAGGGCTCTGTATGTAAAGATGCGTTCGGCATCAATGATATGTCTGAGGACCTGTTTAATTGTCCACTTCCCCGGGGCGTAGCTGGTAACTGCCTGTGCCTCGGAAATGGCCTTGAAGAGCGTAGAGGCAGTCTCAAGCTGTACTTCCAGAATTCGAATCAGATCTCCTTCGGGAACGGCTGAGACATACTGTTCATAGTAGGGAGCATATTCCGTTGAATCGGGGCGCATAATAGCTCTTTGCATAAGAAAATCCTTTCTTTTATAATTCAATTTAGTAAAAATTACGGAATATAGGTATACAGGCGCCAGTCTGTTTTGCTTACAAGGCGGGATGAGCCCGAGGAAATTTGTTTAAAAACAAAAAAGCCGAAAACTTTTGTCTTCGGCTTTATTTAGTAGCGGGGCTAGGACTTGAACCTAGTCCGCCTCAGGCGGGATGAGCCCGAGGAAATTTGTTTAAAAACAAAAAAGCCGAAAACTTTTGTCTTCGGCTTTATTTAGTAGCGGGGCTAGGACTTGAACCTAGAACCTTCGGGTTATGAGCCCGACGAGCTACCAATTGCTCCACCCCGCGATGTAAAAATCTATTAAATATGGTGTTTGAACATCATTAAATCTTGTCTTATAAATATACCTAAAAAAAACCTTATAGTCAAATTAAAGAAGACAGTAAATTCTGAATCTTGAAACTTCCTGTGAAATTGTTAAAAAAATATTTATCTTTCCTCCATATTCCAGGCAGGAAAGAAGAGTGGAAATTCCGCGAAAAATAAGGCATCTGGAGCTATTTTATTCCTTTTATATTCCTTTGATTTCACGTAAATTTACAGGAAAATTATAAGAAAATATGCTAAAATCACTACAAATTCAGGACTATGCCCTTATCGATAAGATCTTTATCGAGTTTGGAAAGGGGCTTAACATCATTACCGGTGAAACCGGTGCGGGTAAGTCTATTCTGATCGATGCGATGGGCCTGCTTCTTGGCGAACGGGCTTCAACTGAGGTTGTAAGAAAAGGAGCTTCCAAATCTGTAGTCGAAGGTATTTTTGATATCGACGAAAATATAAAGGTCAGGAAAGTTCTCGAGGAGAACGACATCGAATATATGCCCGAACTTATTATGAGGCGTGAGATATCACTCAAAGGCTCCAACCGCTGCTTCCTGAATGATACACCGGTTTCTCTATCTTTAATTAAGGATGTGGGAAACCTTCTTGTAGACCTTCACGGACAGCATGAGCATCAGTCGCTCCTCAGGACTGAAACCCACATAGAAATGCTGGATGATTTCGGAAGTCATGAGAAGCTCCTGAGTGATTACCAGCAGAATTTCTCTAAACTGAACAGTCTTCTGCATGAACTGAAGTCGCTCAGGGAAAAAGAAGATCTCCTGAAAGAAAAGAAAGAGCTTTATTCATTCCAGATCAGGGAAATTGATGCCGTGAACCCTGAAGAAAATGAGGATGAGAAGCTTTCAGACGAGCTTAAGATACTTGAGAACGCAGAAAAACTTCTGGAGGCCACAAACGGAATCTATCATAGTCTATATGAGTCGGAGACTGCGGTCTATGATGCCCTGGTCGAGATCAGGCATCAGCTTCAGGAGCTTTCAAAAATAGACAGGAGTTTCATCGATATCGAAGGGGAGTGCCAGAGCGCTCTGACACTGATAAGCGATATATCTGAATTTGTACGCAGCTACTCAGGGAAAGTAGATCTGGAACCCGAGCGACTGGAAGAGGTGCGTGAACGTATCGGCGCCATAAACATGCTGAAAAAGAAATACGGCGGATCTCTGGAGAATGTGATTTCATACCGCGGTAAAATCGGCGAAGAGTTTAATCTGGCTGAAAATTTTGCCGAAAGCATTAAGGCACTCCAGGAGGAAATAACGCGTGCGCGCGAGGCCTGCGGTCTTTCGGCCGTAAAGCTCTCAAAGAAAAGATCGGAAACTGCAAAGTCAGTTGAAAGTGATGTTGTGAAGGCCCTGGCATATCTTGGCATTACCGATGCAGTCTTCAGGGTTAATATTACGCAGTTGCCCTCTGAGAAAGATTCCGATTCATTTATCACAGCCGGTGGAAAACATTATAAATACAACCGCTCCGGATATGACGAGGTGGAATTCTTTATTTCGACAAACCTCGGGGAGGATCCAAAACCTCTGGTAAAAGTTGCCTCGGGAGGGGAAATATCCAGAGTAATGCTTGCACTTAAGACAATTCTTGCCAAGAACGACCGTCTGCCTCTGCTCATATTCGACGAAATCGACACGGGCGTCAGCGGCCGCATAGCGCAGAAGGTGGGCCATACGCTTAAGACACTTGCAGGCTTCCACCAGATAATTTCAATTACACACCTGCCTCAGATTGCAGGACTTGCAGACCAGCACTACGCCGTTGAAAAAGGCGTGCATGGCCAAAGGGTTGTAAGTCATATTACAAAACTCGACCGTGAGGGCAGAATCCGTGAAGTGGCTAAACTGATGAGCGGCGAGGAAATTACCGAAGCCAGCCTTAAAGGCGCAAGAGAACTCATGGGCATTGAACAGTAGCAGAAACACCCGGAGAATGACCCGGGGCCGGATAAGAAAAAATTCAGAAAGAACATAGCATCTATGCAATTAAAAGAAGCTGCCCTGTATATACATATCCCGTTCTGCGAGCATAAGTGTATCTACTGCGATTTCTATTCTGTTATTACAAAAGATAATGTAGAGGCATATCTTAATGCGCTTAAAAAGGAAGTAGATCATTATGCGCCGCTTTATTCCGATGGGAGGATTTTTACTTCAATCTTCTTCGGCGGCGGTACGCCCTCTCTTATGGAGCCTGAATATATTGAGGAGATTCTTGGGAGCCTCAGACGGCACTTTAGAATTTCAGATGACGCCGAAATCACGCTTGAAACCAACCCCGGTACGGTAAGCAATGAAAAACTTTATGAGTTTCTGGCCTCCGGCATAAACCGCCTCAGCATCGGCATCCAGTCTTTCAATGACGACGAACTGAAGTTCCTTACACGCATACACGACCGCCAGACGGCCATAAATACAATACTCGATGCCGATAAAATGGGATTTAAGAACATCAATCTGGATCTGATATTTAACCTTCCCGGGCAGACAAAAAGAAAGTGGCTCGATAATCTTGAAACAGCAGTGCAGCTCCCGGTAAAACATATCTCAGCCTATAGTCTTATTCTGGAACGGGGAACAGTCCTCAATAAACTCGTACTGGATGGAAAAGTAAAACTTCAGGATGCAGATTATGATGCCGGAATCTACAGAATTACAATGGACTTTCTAAGATCACACAGGTTCCATCAGTATGAAGTCTCAAATTTTGCAAAGCAGGGCTTTGAATGCCGGCACAATAATGCCTACTGGCACTACAGGGATTACCTTTCCTTCGGCACCTCGGCACATTCATTTGTTAATGGAAGACGCTGGTGGAATTATTCGAACATCAGCCTTTATATAAAAAAAATCAGCGAGACTGAAAGCGCTGTTGCAGGCTTTGAGGAGCTGACAGAAAGCCAGATGCTTACTGAATATATAATGCTTGCCTTCAGAAGCAGCGGACTCAACCTCGCGGCATTCAGGGAAAAATTCGGCGATGAATGGCTTGAAAGCCGCCAGAGCCAGCTTAAATCTTTCCAGAGAAGAGGGCTCCTTCTTTTTGAAGACGGCCACATTCATCTTACCGAAAAAGGCTACGCCCTCTGCGATGAAATCCTGGAGAAAATACTCTAAAGAAAGTCCGGTCCTGAGAGAGCCTCCGCCTCAATTTCCTTTTCATTTTTATTTCATACCCATTGAAAATTAAAACTTTTAATCGTACCATAATACATGCGCAGGCTCATTTAAGAAGGTCTGCCATATCAGGAGATTTTCATTTTACACTTCAAAATGTTTTTGCAAACAGAAAGAGAGGGTTGGAATGAAAGCATTGACTGTGATCGGAATTATTCTGATACTGCTGGGCATTGCCGGATTTATTTTCGGCGGCATAAGCTTTACGAAGAAAAGCAAGGTGGCTGACCTGGGCCCTGTGGAGGTGCAGACGGAAAAGAAGGAAACTGTTCCCGTTACCCCGATTGCCTCGGGTGTTGCTGTTGTGGCAGGCATTATAATGGTTGTTGTCGGTGCAAGAAAATCCTGAGTTATCAATTTTAACAAAACTATTTATCAGAAATTTACTTGGAGGTATTTATGCCGGTTCGCAAAGGCAGTGCAGAATGGAATGGTAATTTAAGAGAGGGTAAAGGCACAGTCAAAACGGAAACAGGTACTGTGAACGCAAAATATTCATTTACATCGCGCTTCGAAGAGGGGCAGGGTACAAATCCCGAAGAACTCATCGCAGCAGCGCATGCCGGATGCTTTTCGATGGCTCTTTCAGGAGCACTTGCAAAGGATGGCTACAATCCGAAATCCATAAAAACTGAAGACAAAGTCCATATCGAAAAAGTCGGTGAGGGCTTTAAGATTACCAAAATTGAAATGACAACTGAGGCCGATATACCCGGAATTCAGGATGATGCATTCCGGAAATATGCCGAGAACGCAAAGCAGAACTGCCCTGTTTCACAGGCTCTTAAGGGAGTTGAAATGGTGCTGGATGCAAAATTAGTTTCTGAGGTAGGTAGTAAGAAGTAGGTAATTAGAAAGTATAGGCAAAGGTAGAGGTAAAGAGTTTTTCTGTTCTTTCTTTATCTCTGCCTTTACCTTATTATAAGCGGCAGCTGTATTCAGTTCTCTTCTCAGCCTTATCTTCCGCCTCTTTCGGCAGAATAAAGCTGAAGACAGATCCTTCACCCGGCTGGCTCTTTACAGATATAATGCCGCGGTTTTTCTCAACGAGCTCCTTACAAAGAGCAAGTCCAAGTCCGGTGCCTTTCTCGTTTGCCGTACCCATTGTTGTATGATGAACGTCAATTCTGAAAAGCTTATCAATGTCTTTTTCGTTTATACCGATACCGTTATCTTTTACGGAAACTTCAAGCTGTCCATTAAGCTCACGGCAGGACATTTTGACTGTTCCTCCGCTTGCAGTAAACTTGACGGCATTTGCCGCGAGGTTCTGCAGCACGGAGCTGATCATATTCTTGTCTGCATAAACATAACTGCCTAAAGGGATCTCACTGCATAATTCAATATTTTTTTTCAGGGCGTTGCCCATAAGCATGCTGACAGTCTGCTCTGCCAGTTCACACATATCCACTTCCGAGGGTTTGAATTCCATCCCGCCTGTCTGTATCCTCGACCACTGGAGCAGATTTTCCAGCAGGTTAAAGATATTCCTGGCTGATTTATTGATGCCTGTGGCGAATGCTTTGATTTCCTCCTGGCTAAGTGTGTCGCAGTCACTTACAATTATGCCAGAAAGGCCGATAAGCGAGGTAAAAGGGCTCCTGAGGTCATGTGCAATAATTGAGAAGAATTTATCCTTTGACGAGTTAATTTCCTTCAGCTCAAGTTCCGAGTGCAAGAGCTGTGAGTTAAGAAGCTCCAGTTCTTTTGCATTTTTTTCAAGTTCAAGCTTATTGTTCTGAAGTTCACCCACGTACTCCTTGAGCTTGGCTTCAGTGTGCTTTATAAATGTAATGTCCCTGAGTATGCCCCGGTAGGCTGCAATTTTTCCGTCTTTATCCTTTACTGCAGAGGAGGTTTCAAGCACGGTCAGCTTTCTGCCGTCTCTGGTTCTGATGGAAATCTCGTAATTTTTGAGATAGCCATCTTTTTCAAGCTTATCCTGGAATTTTTTCCTGGCCTCGGGATCAGAATAAAAACTGCTTGCAATATCTTCTCTAAGCAATTCCTCTTTTGAACTGTAGCCGAAGAGTTCAATGCCGGCCGGGTTTATTTCGAGGAATTTTCCCTCAGGAGAACTTACATAGACAACATCCTTTATCTCTTCAAAGAGCGAGCGGTAATTCTCCTCGGACTTTCTGAGGGTTTCTTCTGCCAGTTTCTTTCCCGTGATGTCGAAGCATGCTCCGACAAGCCCAATCGGCTCTCCGCTTTTGTCGCGTACAATTGAGGTCCTGAGTGAAATCAGAAAATCTGTGCCGTCTTTTTTTCTGTTGTAAATTTCCCCTTCCCAGCCCCCATTAATTGTATTGGGCAGAATCTGCGCTACTGTTTCGGGCGGGTTCAGACTGGAGCGCACGATGCTGATGTTTTTCCCGATAACTTCTTCACGGCTGAAACCGTAAATATTTAAGAAAGCATCATTGACATATATTAAAATGTCGTTCATGTCAGTAATGCTGACACCTTCCCTGATGCTCTCAAGCGTATTGGCAAGCAGTCTTTCCCTTTCCAGGGATCCGTTTAAGTTCTGAAGTTCTGCCTTAAGCTTAAGGTTTTCACGCCTGAGGCATTCAAGCTCTTCTAAAAGTTCCTTTTGTGGCAATTTTTCCAGCATTAATTGTTTTTATAACAGGAGTCCCTGAATCAGAATTAAGGCATAGGGTTATTATTCGCGGGTTCTCCGGTGTATTATCGAAATGTCTCCCGGAATTTAAAGTGCTCTAATTTTGCATTCTAATTTGCTAAAATAATAATATTCTGTCAAATTCTTTCTGATTTATTCAATCTCCGGGGAGAAATCGCGCCATTTTCCTTATTCGCATTAAACTTTTCAGGCCTTTTCTGCTGTCAAATTACCTGAAACCCAAGCCAGGACTCATGAATATGAAATAATATGAAAACTTATTCAATATACTGCTTTTAATTTATTTTTATTTTCATATTTTTGAGTAGGAAAATCTCACTTAATGGTGTTCAGGCTTTGAGATACGATTGACAAGGGCAGAAACGGTATTGTTATGCAATAATTTAATTCCTTCCTCCGGTTCTGCTTTTCATAATCATCTAGTTTTGCCTCGTGTCCTTTCCGCGACCGGGTAAAAATTAACTCTTATCAGGAGACACAAATGAAAAAAATCAGCTACTATTTCCTTTCAGTAATTCTACTGTCTTCATTTCTTCAGGCACAAAAGCTTTCAGTTTTAGAGACAGTAAAAGTTACCGACCCATCTCAGGGAGAATTCTATTTCCCCAAGATGAGTCCGGACGGTTCCAAATTATTTTTTACTTCAGCAGGCTATAAAGGCCTCTGGTACTACGATATGCAGACAAAGAAAATTGTTCCCTTTACAGAGGAGCCGGGTGCCGGTTATGAATACCAGTTTTCAGGCGACAGTAAGTCTGTTTATTACCGCGTAAACAATTTTGATAAAAACGGGCTCAGACTGTCTCAGAGCATGATTCAGAAGAACATTGCTGCAAAAAAGCGCCAGGTTCTGGAAACATCCAGCGAACTGTCTGCTCCCAGAATGCTTATGGGAAGCAAACTGGCCTATACTTCCAATAACAAAATTGTATTGAAAGAGACAGCTGCAGCCCTGAGAAAGTCCAATACTCAAAAAGCCTTAAGTGATGCAGCAGTTTACATCGAGGACCAAAAGCTGGTCCTGTATTCAAACGGGAGTAAAAAAACGATGACCCCCTTAGGCGAAGGAAGCTATATCTGGCCTTCATTGTCACCCGATGGGACCAGGATTTTGTGTACAGAAGTGCGCAAGGGCACCTTTATTTCGGATCTTGATGGTAATGTGCTGGTTAATCTGGGCAGTGAAATGGCTTCTCCAAAATGGTCCCCGGATGGAAAATGGATCACATATATGGTTGAGCGGGACAATGGTGTTGAATATACGGCATCCGACATCTACGCGGTTTCATCCGACGGAAGGCAGAAGATACAGCTGACGGCGACAGATGGCACCCTGGAAATGTACCCCGAATGGGGCCCGGATGGAAAGAGCATACTTTTCCATTCAGACAAGGGCGCAATTTATTTAATGAAATTAAAAAACGAGCAGTAAGGGGACGTCATGAATAAAAGATTTCTACTATTTTTAATTTTCTTTCTGAACCTTTCTTTAATCTTCGCCCAGGACTTAAACGGCGTCAAGGTTTTAATTAATCCGGGCCACGGCGGTCACGACAGCAATGACAGGCATATACTTGAGACCGATTTCTGGGAATCCGAAGGAAATCTTTCAAAGGGGCTTTACCTGAGGGACATACTCCAGAAGCTCGGTGCGACGGTTATCATGTCGAGGACTCAGAACAATACCTCGGATGATCTTCCCTTATCTTCCATAGTGGCAATGGCAAACGACAATAACGTCCAGTATATGCATTCCATACACAGCAATGCTGCCGGTGGAAATTACACACTTATGCTCTATCAGGGCACTACTGCCACCCCGACATATGCAGATTCCAAAGTAATGTCGCAGCTAATCGGCAATGAAATCTACAGTGCTCACAGAACAACCGATCTGCGCCTGGCCGGGGATTTCGATTTCTACGGAACAGGAATGCCTTATCTTGGCGTATTCAGGGGGCTCAACATGCCGGGATCACTCTCTGAGGGCTCTTTCCACGATTACATACCTGAATCATGGCGCCTTAAGAATCAGGCTTACCTCAAGCACGAGGCATGGGCAATTGCAAAGGCTTTCCTTGCATTCTGGAAAAAACCCGCCTTGACTACAGGTATTATCGCCGGCATCGTAAGAGATCCGGATCAGGGTGTTACCTATAAAACTCTGACCACTGCGGATACTAAAAAACCGATCAATAATATAAAGATTACACTTAAAGCAGTTGATCCTTCCAATACCATGGCGCCAAAAGTATATGAGGGCGACAGCTTCAATAACGGATTTTTCATGTTCGATGAACTTACTCCCGGGCAGTATAAAGTCTATTATGAGGCTCCGGGATATTTTGCCGACTCATCAACGGTTACTGTACTGGCAAGTAAAAATGCTTTTGCAGATAAGAACCTGTATTCTAATGTTGTGCCGACGGTTACAGCCATGAGTCCTGCGCCCGGGGATTCTCTTTACCCCGGAAAACAGAATATACTGATCGAGTTTTCAAGTATTATGGACAGGGCTTCCGTTGAGTCAGCAATTTCAATCTCCCCGCAGGTTCCCCTTACAATTGCATGGCAGAACGGCGACAGGAGGCTTATAATCAGCAGCGCAAATCTGCCCTTTAATACACCGTTTACACTTACAATAGGAGCAGCAGCACAGTCACCTCACGGCCTGCACCTGGATGGAAATGGCGACGGCCTGGGAGGCGACAGCTACAGCTGTTCATTTAAGACGAAGGTCCAGGATGTAAGTGCTCCGGTTGTGGAGGCTATCTATCCGGCCGATAACCAGGAAAATGTTGAAGTAATGCCGATTGTAAACATAAGCTTTAACGAATCGCTTAATTCCTCCACACTTAGCGGAAGAATAAAACTGTTCAGAACTTCCGATCAGACACAGCTTGTCATCAAGGGAACTTACTATTCGCTAAACGGCTTAAAATCGGTCTTCAGCTTTCTGCCGGCTGATACGCTTAAGGAAAATGAAAGCTACAGCGTAGTAGTATCTCCCGGAATTACAGACCAGTTTCAGAATGCAATAAGTGCAGAACAGGTATATACTTTTAAGGCAGGAAAGAAGCTTCCTCCAATGTTAAATATAGATAAGTTCGAATCGGGGTTTACTTCCAACTGGGCAAATCCTGTACCCTATTCATCTGGCATTGTAAGTGCAGGAACCAATTTTGCCTCCAGCTCAATCTACCGCTTATCCGGAAGCTCATCGAGCATGCAGATAAACTACAGCTGGGATAAGAACGCCTCAAAATGGCTCTTAAGGGAAAACCTCTCGGCAGGTGATCCGAAGAGTGTAAGCTTCAGCAATGAGGGCATCCTTCAGGCATATGTCTTCGGCGACGGCAGCGGTAATAAATTCCGCTTCTGTGTTGCTGACGGGGCAAACTTTGCCGGACGTGAAGTAAGCCCATGGTTTACCGTCGACTGGACAGGATGGCGCATTATAAGCTGGGATATGGCTCATGACGGCCTCGGAAGCTGGGACGGAAATACAGCAGGAAACGGGACTCTGGATGGAGCTCTTAAATTCGACAGCTTCCAGCTGACATATACACCGGGAAATCCAACGTCAGGATTTATCTGCTATGACAACCTGCGCACTACAAGTGAGGCTTATACCGGAGTTGAAAAGGAAAACGGGTCGCTTAAGCCATCAAACTACGTTCTTAATCAGAACTATCCGAATCCTTTCAACCCTTCAACAAGCTTAAGCTATCAGCTGCCTGAAAACAGCTTCGTTTCACTAAAGGTCTATGATCTCCTGGGACGTGAAATTGCAACGCTTGTAGATGAGCAGCAGTCGGCAGGACGCTACAAGGTTGAATTTAATGCCGGAAACATTCCAAGCGGAATTTACATTTATATGCTGAGAACAGATAACTTCAAGGAAATCAAAAAAATGATGTTCCTTAAGTAAAAAAGAAGTATCTTACAGGCGGGCCAAATGTGCCCGCTTTTTTTTTGCCTGCAGTCTAACATCTATGAGGGGTATTCATGAAAAAGCTTGCTTTATTACTGATGATTTCTTTATATCCTCAGTTCCTGTCGGCCCAAACGGAATTTCAGAGGTTCATATCACACGTAAATTCATTAAACGGCAACTCTCAGGCCCAGACGGCTGCCATCGACAGCTTTGTAAATTATGCAAAGACAAAGGGGATCCCCTTTATTGAAGGCAGCACGGCTAACTTCCTTTACCGGGGAAAAACTTCAACAGTGAGTGTATCGGGCGATTTCAACGACTGGAACGCTTCGCGGGATATGATGACAAGGCTTTCAAATACAGATCTCTATTACTTTTCGCGTACATTTGAACAGACGGCAAGACTGGACTATAAGTTTGTTCTAAACGGCACCAGCTGGATACTCGACCCTTTGAATCCCCGCCAGGTTTCAGGCGGATACGGCCCCAACTCGGAACTGGCAATGCCGGGCTATGTTCAGCCCTGGGAGATCGGTTATAACCCCTCGGCTAAGCATGGGAAAATTGAAAACAGAACAATCAGCAGCCGGAAAGCCCTGGCATCATACCAGATAAGAATCTATCTTCCGGCAGGCTATAATAAGGATAACGCTGAAAGATACCCTGCCGCATACTTCCAGGACGGCTTTGAATATATTAACCTCGGGAGTGCTGTAAACGTAATAGACAACATGACAGACAGCGGTAAGATTAAACCCGTAATTGCAGTATTTGTCCAGCCCAATAACCGCAACGATGAGTATGCCGGAGGTAAAAGAACAGCATACAGGGAATTTTTTGCTTATGAACTTGTGCCTTTTATTGATTCATTGTATAAAACTCTCACTGATCCCAAAAGCCGCCTTGTGCTGGGGGATTCATACGGAGGCAACATTTCAGCACTTATTGCATTTAATTATCCTGATATCTTCGGAAACTGCGGGCTGCATTCGGGCGCCTTCCAGCCTTATAACTTTGAAGCCGCTTCCCTTATCAGCTCAAAACCTCTTCAGCCTGTAAAGCTTTTTTCAGTCTGGGGAAGCTATGAAGGCTTGTATCAGTTCTGGAGGCCTTATAAAGATTCACTTCTGCAGAAGGGCTATAGTCTCATGTGGGCTGAATACCCGGAAGGACACAGCTGGGGATTATGGAGAGCCACGCTGGATGACATGCTGAAATATTTCTTCTCCAAAGATGAAACTCCGGTGGAAAATAGTAATTCGAAACCTTCAGCCTTTGAGCTTAAGCAGAACTACCCTAATCCTTTTAACCCTTCCACTACGATTAATTTTACAGTTCCTGAGGCCGGTAAATACTCCATCCGCATCTACGATATGCTGGGAAGAGAAGTGGCTTTGCTAGCCCAAAGAGATTTCACGCAGGGGAGTTATTCATTTAATTTTAACGGACAGAGCCTTCCATCGGGGATTTATTTATACCGCCTGGAAGGAAAAAATATTTCCCTCTCCCGCAAAATGGCATTATTGAAATGAGTCTTGCCGTTGCACGTTGAACGTCGCACGTCGCACGTTGAACGTCGCACGTTGAACCTTTTTCCGCCAATAAATTCATTGTTTAGAAGACATGAAATCTTTATATTTGAGCTTAAAATGAAAGCGGGAAAATGAGTAAGAATAATATATATATAGAGACTTATGGCTGTCAGATGAATCTTGCCGATACGGAAATTGTAATGGGCATACTGAAAACGAACGGCTATGAAATTACACAGACTGCAGAGGATGCAAACGTTATACTGTTAAATACATGCAGCGTCAGGGATAATGCAGAGCAGAGAATTTACGGGCGCCTTGGAAATTTCAAGACACTGAAGACTGAAAAGCCGGGACTTGTTGTGGGTATACTCGGCTGTATGGCTGAAAGACTTAAAAAAGATCTGATTGAAGATAAAAAAATTGTGGACCTGGTAGTCGGTCCCGATGAATACCGCAGGCTGCCTGAATATTTATCAGTTGCCTTTAACGGCGATAAGGGCATCGGCGTCAAACTCTCACGCACCGAGACTTACGACGACATTACCCCTTACAGGGAAGACGGCCTTCAGGCATGGATATCTGTCATGCGCGGATGCGACAAGTTCTGCACCTACTGCGTAGTTCCATTTACACGCGGACGCGAAAGAAGCCGCGCTTTGAACTCAATTATCGATGAGATTAAAGTCCTCTCCAAAAGAGGCTTCAGGGAAGTTACACTCCTCGGGCAGAACGTGAATTCATATAATGATAACGGTTCCGACTTTGCAGATTTGCTTGCTGCCTCGGCTGCGGTCGACGCCAAGATGAGAATAAGATTTACAACTTCTCATCCGCAGGACCTCTCAGACAAGCTTCTCTATACAATTGCCGGCAATGACAATATCTGCAATTATATTCATCTTCCCGTGCAGTCCGGCTCCAACAGAATACTTAAGCTGATGAACCGAACGTACACAATTGAGCATTATATGAATCTTGTTGAAAAAGCCAAGGAGATAATTCCCGGCGTCAGCTTTTCAACCGATATTATTGCAGGATTTCCGACTGAAACCCTGGAAGATCACCTCCAGACGCTTGAAGTCATGCGCCGTGTGCGCTACGACGGAGCCTACATGTTCAAGTATTCACCGCGCGAGGGTACAAAGGCCTATAAAATGGAAGACGATGTTCCTGAGGAGGTAAAGGTAAAGCGCCTCAGTGAAATTATCGATCTCCAGCAGCAGATCTCACATGAAGTCAATCAGAGCCTTATTGAAAAAGAGGAAATTGTGCTCGTTGAGGGCTTCAGCCGTAAGAGTGATGACTTTATGGCGGGCCGTACAGATTCTAACAAGGTTGCAATCTTCCCGCGTTCTGAAAAGATTAAGGAAGGCAGCTACGTAAAAGTTAAGATCAACAGGGCAACCTCAGGCACCTTGTTTGCAGACGTTGTTGAAATTTATCCTGAGGCAGGGGAAAATCTGCATTTGACTGCCTGAAACATTTCAGGCAGTAAATAATTATATACAGGAGAAGGTAGTAGTAGTGCGCATTATTCTTAAAACGGTTTTATTTTTGTTCCTGCTGTGCCTTATTCCGGCTTATGCTCAGGAGGAAGTAAACATAACCCCATACCTCAGGCAGATCGAATCGGGACAGCTGGAAGCGGCCAGGCAGGGGTGTGAAAACTTAAAGAAAACCAATCCGAAGGTTCCTTCTGTAATGTTCCTGGATGCCATGCTTACTCAGGACGGTAAAGAAGCCCTTGCAAAATATTCCGAAATCTACCAGAAGTATCCTAAAAGCAGATATGCCGATGCCTCTCTTTACTGGGTCTATTCATACCATTATGCGCTTGGAAATTATACCAGGGCCGCCTCTTATATGGATGAGCTTAAAAAAAATTATCCCAAATCATCTTTTTTAACTTCCGGAAAGGAGAACTCTTCTTCCCGAAGTGACAGCAAAAATATGATGCCTGCTGAAGAGAAGTCTTTCAGCCGGCAGCCTCAGAAGGCTGCTGTGCCGCAGTCAAAAAAGAATTTACCTTTTACCATACAGGCCGGGGCATTCTTAAGCGAAGAGAATGCATTAAAACTTATGGACAGCTTCCGCAGCGCGGGGTACTTTACTGAGCTGAAGAAAAAGGATGTTGCAGGGAGCACGCTGAACATTGTAAATGTGGGTAAATTTGAAAACGGGACTGAGGCACATAAGACGCTCGATTTTATTAATATGCGCTACAAACTTAGCGGAAGGGTAGTAAGAACCGGGGGGAAGTGAGATTACCGCTTGTTTCTTAATTTTTCGGTTCTTATAATAGGGTAAATTAAGGGGGCTAAGTATTATGTCTATCGGTCTTAAAGGTTTCATTTGGAAATAACGTTTGCCGGCACCGGATCGGGAAAAGTATCCCTTGAGCGCTACTTTTCTTCTTTCCTTTTGTCTCTTCCGGGCTATAATCTCCTCATTGAGGCGGGCGACGGAGCCTCACGGGCCCTGGAGCAAAGCCGGGTGGACATAACCCAAATTAACTCAATTCTTATTTCGCACTTTCACCCCGATCACGTTAACGGAATCTCCTCACTCATAATTCAGATGAAGATGAGAAAAAGAAAACTTCCGCTTCATTTAATTGTGCACGAAAACCTTACGGAAAAATTAACAGAGTTCCTTCAAACGGGCTACGTTTTCCGGGAACGCCTGGGCTTTGAGATGAATGTCCTGGGCTTTAAGACGGGTGAAAGTTTTTCCCTTTCAGAGCGCCTTAGCTTCACTGCACGTGAAAACTCACATTTGGATAAGTATGAAGGGACCTTCGATGTTTATAAGTCGGGGCGCGATAAGTCGCTGCTCGTCTCATGCGGGTTTTTATTTAAGGCTGAAGACATTAAATTGTTTTACACTGGTGACATGGGCGCGAAAAATGATCTTTATCTATTCCATAGTGAAAAGCCCGGCATAATGATTACGGAGACGACTCACGTGGAGCTTAGTGACATTCTTGAAGCCGTAAGGGAGCAGTTAAGCATAAGGAAAATATTGCTTACGCATATTAGCGATGAGGCTCCAATAAAAGAATGGCTCGGAACGGTCGGCCCATACGAAAGTGAAAAATTTATAGTTGCGTATGATACTATGAAATGGGACTTCGGATCTTTTATTTAGCCCCATGGGGTATCCGTTTGGAATTTAAATAAATCAAAATATGTCGTAAATTACGGTTAGTTTTTATCCTTCTATTGCAAGAAAAAGAATGACCATTAGTCAGTTTCAGGAAAAATTCGGAATTATAGGTAAATCCAAGGAAATTAAGGACCTTGTTGATATTGTAATGCAGGTAGCCCAGTCTGACATTTCAGTTCTTATATATGGGGAAAGCGGTGTAGGAAAGGAAGTCTTCGCCCGTGCAATTCACGGATACAGTAAAAGGGCCCAAAAGCCGCTCGTTACAGTCAACTGCGGAGCTATTCCCGAAGGCATACTTGAAAGTGAACTCTTCGGGCACAGAAAGGGCTCCTTTACGGGTGCCGTTGAGAACAGGAAGGGTTATTTTGAGATTGCCGACGGCGGAACACTCTTCCTGGATGAACTGGCTGAAATGCCTCTTACCACACAGGTAAAGCTTCTGAGGGCAATTGAAAATAAGGAGTTTATGCGTATTGGAAGTGAAACCGTAACTCAGGTGGACGTGCGCATAATTGCAGCCACCAATAAGGACCTCCAGAAGGAGGTGGACGCCAAAAGGTTCAGGGAGGATCTTTACTTCCGCCTTAAGGCTGTTACGCTCTTCATACCCCCTTTAAGAAAACGCAGGGAAGATATTCCTGAACTGGCTCTCCATTTTATTAAATCGTATTCAGAGGCAAACAATCTCCCCCTTGTCCATATTACAAATGAGGCTCTGGACCTCCTTACAAACTTCTCCTGGACGGGAAACATACGCGAACTGAAGAATTCCCTGGAGACCGCAATTGCCTTAAACCGCACGGGGGTCCTTGACGTACAGTCGTTTTCATTCCTAATAAAAAGCAAAATTGAGGAAAAGGAAAACCGTAATCTCCCGGTTTTTGTCCACCGCACGCCGGAGGAGTCCGACAGGGAGATGATCTACCGTGCCCTTATTGAGATTAAGCGTGACCTCGTAGAGCTAAAGCAGGTGGTATATAAAAACTATCAGGAAATCCGCGAAAAGGATAATAATAATTCACACATAAATATAGATGAAGTGGTGCCTATTGAGGTAATGGAAAAAGAAGCAATCAGAAATGCCCTTAATTACTCAAAAGGCAGCAAAAAAGAAGCTGCAAAGCTCTTAAAGATAAGCGAAAGAACACTTTACCGGAAGATGCAGGAATATGACCTATAAAATTATACGCCCCATGGGGCTATTGTTTATTTTATTGTTTGTTGCTAATTTTAGTGGCTGTTTTTACTCCTTTACGGGAGCTTCGGTCGCTCCGCACTTAAAAACAGTAGCCATTCCGATGGCTGAGGACAGGAGCGGCATCGGGGAATTAAATTTAAGGGAACAGTTTACAAGCAAGCTTATTCAGGCATTCAATAACGACAACACGCTCAGAGTGGCTGAAAAATCCTCGGCAGATGCCCTGCTGGAGTGTACAATTGTTTCTTTTAATGACGCCCCTGCGGTTATTGCAGCAGCAGGAAACAACAGGGAAAATGTTGCTACAAGAAGAATAACCATTACCGCCAGGGTTGTCTTCAGGGATCTGGTTAAAAAGAAAACCATTTCCGAAAAAAATTATTCTAATTACGGTGATTATACTACGGATAATATAGCGGCCAACAGGCCGGTTGGCATCCAGACTGCCTTGGACAGGCTGACGGAGGACATACTAATCGGCACAGTATCTAATTGGTAACAACTTCAAGGAATAACAATGGACGATGTAGTTCTGATTTCTTATTTCATTTCACTTACGATTTTACTTATTTTCGGCAGTCACGGTTTCGTGATGCTGTTCTATCATAGCAAATACGGCAAAAACCGCCCACAGGAAAACAAGGACCTCAAAGAGGACAAAAAAGTTACAATTCAGCTCCCTTTATATAATGAACTTTATGTGGTCGAAAGACTTATTAACTGCGTCTGCGCTATAGACTACCCGAAGGAACTCCTTGAAGTTCAGGTCTTAGACGACTCAACAGACGAAACCACACAGCTCGTTGCCAGACTTGTAGCTGAAAAACAGGCCCTCGGATTTGATATTAAACAGATCAGACGCGGCAACAGGGAAGGCTTTAAGGCCGGAGCACTTTACGAGGGACTTAAAATTGCCAAGGGCGACTACGTTGCCATTTTTGATGCCGACTTTATGCCGACACAGGACTTCCTCAAGAAAACTCTCAGATATTTTAATAATCCCAAGATCGGTATGGTTCAGACCAGATGGGACCACGCCAACAGCGAAGACTCTCTTCTTACAAAAATTCAGGCCCTCGCGCTCGACGGTCACTTCGTTATTGAGCAGAGCGTCAGAAACAAGGCCGGATTTTTTATCACCTTTAACGGCACGGGAGGCATCTGGAAAAAAGAATGTATTGAGGATGCAGGCAACTGGCAGGGCGACACACTGGCCGAAGACCTGGATCTCAGCTACAGGGCACAGCTTAAAGGCTGGAAGTTTGTTTACCTTAGGGACTTTACAACTCCTGCCGAGCTTCCCGATGAGATCAATGCCCTTAAGGCACAGCAGTTCAGGTGGACAAAAGGCCACATCGAAACTGCAAAGAAACTCCTTCCATTGGTCTGGAAAAGTGACATCTCTCTTAGAACCAAGCTTCAGTGCACGTTCCACCTGAGCATTAATTTTGCTTTCCCGATCACTTTATTGGCGTGCATACTTAACGTTCCGCTTGTTTTTATTAAGAACAGCGGACCGCACGAGGCTTTCTTTAATATGATGTCGGTCTTCATTCTGGCATTCTTCAGCTCATTTTTGTTCTATCTTTATTCACAGAAAGATATTCATACCGACTGGAGAAAGAAGATAGCCTTATTCCCGCTTTTTATGGCAGGCAGCATGGGTTTTGCAGTAAATAACTCAAGAGCCGTTGTTGAAGGTCTCTTAAGCCGGAAAAGTGAGTTCGTACGTACGCCCAAGGTAAAACCGGGCGACACTCAGCCGAAACCGAATTACAGTGCAAGAAAGAAACTCAGTCCTACGGTTTATATTGAAATGCTTTTAGCGGCGTACTGCCTGGTGGGTGTGGTTGCTTCAATTTATTTCATGGAAATTGCAGCTCTGCCGTTCCACCTTTTGTTCTTTCTGGGATTTACCATGGTTTCATCAATGTCGCTTAAAAGCGTATATAATAAGAAATAAGGTGTTTTTTGCCTAAGAAAGATCTCTTTGAAGAAAAGCTTGCTCTTGTATACGAATACAACAGGAAATCCCCATTGTTCGTAAGGGCAGCAGGAATTGAAATTGAAAAAAACAATCTGCACAAGGCCGTCAGCATACTTAATGGCGGCTTGGCAGAATACCCCAATTACCCCACGGCTTACATACTCCTTGGCAAGGCTCAGATGATGCTGGGCAGTTTTGAGGAGGCCGAGGAGTCGTTTAAGAAAGGCGCCTCTTTAATACACTCCAAAGAAACCCTTAACTATTACATAAGTGAGCTGGAAAAAAGGAGAAGAAAAAGTTCAAATCTTGAAAGCCGCAGGGTTTCATTTTTTGATGAAGAGCACTCAACTGAACTCAGTAACAAAGCTAATGATATTCCCTCTAAGGATGAATCCACAGACCAGGCAAGTCCTTCATCAATTGAAGAAAGGCTTGACGATCTGGCAAAGGAGATATCCTCAGCAAAAATATCCTTGAACCCTGAAGAACCGATTCCCGGAATGGAAGGTAAAACTTCCGAAGAGGAAACCTCTGAAGATGCCACGTCGGCAATAGCCTCAGAAACCCTGGCCAAGATTTACATCTCGCAGGGCAAATTCAGTGAAGCCTTAGCCATCTACAAAATACTTCTCAGCAAGAGTCCCGACCGCAAAGACTTCTACCAGTCAAAGATAGAAGAAATCGAGCAGCAGTTAGGCCAGAGCGGCTGGTAAAATATTCCCAAAAGGGAAAGCTTTCCTTTGTAAAGAAAATCGTGACTGCTTTTCGTCTGGATTCATCTCTTATTTTAACGTATTTTAACGGATTGAATTTTCTTTTGATGCTTTAATGTGTGTTTTTATTGCTTAAATGAAGAGATCTGATGTGATTAAAGGGGACTTTTCCCATAGGAATCTTAAAAAGCTTACGCGGGAATTCTACGCCGGGGAGCTCATCTCTGTAGCCAAGTCCCTTTTGGGTAAGATTTTTGTTAAAGAGGATGACCAGGGGCTTTTTGCCGGGCGCATAGTGGAAGTTGAGGCTTATGACGGCTCAGTCGACGAGGCGGCGCATACATTTAACGGCAGGACTCCCCGCAATGAGATAATGTTCGGCCCCGGGGGATATCTCTACGTCTATTTCACATACGGCATGTACTTCTGCTGCAATGTGGTTACAGGTCACGAGGGAGAGGGTAAGGCCCTCCTCATAAGGGCCGTTGAACCCGTGGAAGGAATAAGCTTTATGGCTCAGAGGCGCCTGAAAAGAGATATTATAGACGCGGAGTCCTTAACTAAAAAGGAATTCCTTAACCTTACAAGCGGCCCCGGAAAGCTCTGCCAGGCATTTAATATTACGCGGCGTGATAACGGAACGGATCTCTTGGGAGATAGAATTTATATACTTCAAGGTGACCGCATTAAAGACGAAGACGTGGTTACCTCCAGAAGAATTGGCATTACAAAATCCGTGGAGCTGCCATGGCGCTTTTTTATAAGGAATAACCCTTTTGTTTCAAAATAAAATGATTGAACCTAAAAACCTTTTAATAGTACGTACAGACAGAATTGGCGACCTGGTGCTCACACTCCCTATGGCCGGAATTGTGAAAAAGCACTTCCCCGGTGCAAGTGTCTCATTTCTGGTCAGGGAGTACACAAAAGATATAGCTGAATCAAATAGCAGGATAGATACTGTTCTTTTGTTAAAAGATAAGAAGGGTAAAACTTCAATTCTTGAGAACGTAAGGCTCTTAAGGAAACATAAATTCGACAGCTGCATTGTGGTTCATCCTACCTTCCGTCTGGCTATTATAGTATTCCTCTCCGGCATCCGTAACCGTATAGGAACAGGCTACAGGTGGTATTCATTCCTTTTTAATCATAAGACGTTTGAGCACAGGAAAGATGCCCGGCGACATGAGCTCGAGTACAACGTAAATCTGCTTAAGCACCTGGGTATAAATGAAGCCGTAACGCCTCAAAATGCGCCGTATGACATACGTGTAAATCCACTGGACGGACAGAAAATTGAACAGATATTGTCTGAAAATGGTGTTAATTTTACCTATCCGGTCATTATTATCCATCCCGGCAGCGGCGGAAGTGCCGTGGACTGGCCCATTTCAAGGTTCAGAGAGCTTCTTGAAATGCTGGTACAGGATTTGAATTATAACGTCATTATTACCGGCTCCCAAAGTGAAAAGAAAATATGCGGTGAACTGGCTTCAGGAACCCGGGCATTAAACATGGCCGGGGAGTTTGATCTGAAGTCTTTAATGGCTTTAATTTCCCGGGCCGATATGATGATTGCCAACTCAACGGGTCCCATTCACCTCTCGGCGGCTCTGGGGAAGAATGTTATAGGCTTTTACCCCCGCATTACGGCAATGTCGCCCGAACGCTGGGGGCCTTATACTGAAAAACGGATGATTTTTAGTCCTGAGATTAACTGTACAAACTGTACAAGGGAACAATGTGAACGCTTGAATTGTATGGACACGGTAAAACCCGATAAAGTTTTTGAATATATAAAAAGTGTGTTAAACAGAGTACATAACGGAGAGTTACATGGCTAAACTAATGAAGGTATTTTTCTCTTGTTTCATAGTCTTACTGATGTTCTCAGAGATAAATTCCCAGCAGACTAACAGGCGCGACCAGACCGGGAGCTCAGGCAGCAGCCCTGAATTCCGCAAACTCGACAACAACGCCTTTAAGGTCGGAGAAAAATTAACCTTCGATGTTAAATACGGGTTCGTTAAGGCCGGCGTTGCAACAATGGAAATCCCCCGTATGAAAAAGATTGCAGGGCGCGATGTCTACCAGATTACCTTCCAGGTCGCCTCGGTGCCTAGTTTCGACTGGTTCTACAAGGTGCGCGACAGGTATGAAACCTATCTGGATGCCCAGGGGCTTTTTCCCTGGAGATTTGAACAGCACATAAGAGAAGGGGGCTATTCAAGGGATTTTTCTGCATTTTTCGACCAGCGTGCCGGCAAGGCTAAAACTAGCCAGGGGGAATATGATATTCCGAAGTATGTTAACGATATAGTATCGGCTTTTTATCTGGCCAGGACTTATGATTTTTCCCATATGAAGCCGGGAAACAGAATTCACCTGCAGAACTTCTACAATGATAAGGTTTTCCCCCTGGATGTTGTATATCATGGCACTGAACAGGTTAAGGTGGACGCCGGAACGTTCAACTGCTTTATTATTGAACCCCTGGTTAAGGAAGGCGGTCTCTTTAAGAGTGAAGGAAACATACTCATATGGCTTTCAAACGATAATCTGAAGGTGCCGGTAAAGGTAAAGACAAAGGTTATTGTAGGTTCAATTGACGCTGAACTGACAAGTTACCAAGGGCTGGCCGGAAAAATCAACACTCAGAGATAAAAACCTGATTATCAAAAATTGTCGGATGGGGAGATATTTTTAGGAAATATTTCCCTATTTTTTTATTTTGTCTATTACGATGGAAAATAAAAGTAATTATAGCGGGCAGGAAGAGGATCCTCGGAAAGATGATTTTCAGGAGGATATGCCCCAGGAGGATGAGAACCTAAAGCTGAATCCGGAGGCTGAGAGAGGGCCCAGGCCCAAAATATCACCCTTAAGTGCCGCATTTTTAGGTCTTTTAGCGGTTTTTATACTCTATCAGGTGGGCGGCAGCGTGCTTACACTGCTGATTTTCGGCTTTAACCTGAAGGATGCAGATATTACGGCAATGAGGCTGCTTACGACTGCCGGGCAGATGCTTTTTATACTTCTGCCTGCAATTATCCTGACACGTGCAATTTACACAAATGTTTCGGCCCATATACGTATCAGACCGGTAAATGCCCAGGAAATTGTAATATTTTCTTTAGGGCTTTTTATTCTTACCAGTCTGTTGCAGAGTTATCTTTATATACAGAACGCAGCAATGATAAAGCTTGCGGAAGCTTATCCCTCAATAAACGGGATTAAGTCTTACATAGACAAGATTGATAAAGTTGTAGAGAGTTCATACGACACGCTTCTTACCTCAAAGTCCATACTGGAATCTCTTCTTATTATTGTGGTGGTTGCGGTTGTTCCTGCCATCTGCGAGGAATTTTTCTTCCGGGGGTTCGTTCAGAGGAGTTTTGAACTTAGATTAAGGCCTTTTACAAGCGCACTTATAACTGCGTTTTTCTTCGGCCTGTATCATTTTCATCCTTATCAGATTGTGCCTCTTACAGCTTTAGGACTTTATTTTGGTTTTGCAGCATATATGAGTGAAACCATATTTTTGCCGATGATACTTCACTTCCTGAATAATTTGATAGCGGTTGTGATGTTCTTTATCTTAGGATCTGATGATGTCAGTCTGCCCCAGTCAGTTCCTGCGGCCGATCTGAGGTTCTCAGTTATGATGTTTTTAAGCATGGTGGCTTTGTTTACTTTTTTTATGATTTATGTAAACCGGATCTATTATAAAAAGTCAAAGTAAGGAGGTAATATGCTGATATGTCCGAATTGCGAATCTGAATATAACGAGGGTATCACCGTGTGTCCCGTTTGCGACGTCGAACTTGTTGACAAGGATGAATTCGAAAGCCATATGGTCGACCCCGAGGACTGGGAAACTGCCTATACCTGCAGCGAAAATTACGAGGCTGAAATGCTGAAGGCCAACCTGGAAGGTGCAGGTATCGAGACTTTGATAGTCTCTAAAAAGGACAGGAATTTCCCAACCGTCGGAGATCTTTCATTTATAAAGCTGATGGTCAGAAAGGAAGATCTGGAAGAGGCCCAACAGATAATTCAAGATATTAATTCAAATAAAAACGAAACCGGAGAAGATTTTTAGCGCTTATGTCTCTTGGAAATACTGCAACCCGAATTATTGTTTCTTTAGCTGCCATACCGCTTATTTTGCTGGCATGCTACTTTGGCGGAGTGTTTTTTCTGTTATTTATAGCGGCTATTGGTGCCGTGGCATTCTGGGAATTCAGCCGCATGGCAGGCAAGAAGAATGCCCTGGCTCAGGATGCTCTGGGACTCATAGCCGTTTTACTCATTATTACAGATGCTTATTTCCGCTTCATGGATTTTAAGATGATGGTTTATTTCTTTATGGTGCTCTTTCTTGTCTATGAGCTTTTCAGGAATAAGAATTCCGCAATATTCAATCTGGGAGTAACACTTCTTGGCGTCTTCTACATCGGGCTATTTTCAGGGGCGATGATTGAGATCCGTGAATATTTTACGCGTCAAGGTTTTACAGATGACTACAGCCAGGGAGGATTTCTTATGATCTCCATTCTTGCCTCTATCTGGGTCTGCGATTCGGCTGCTTTCTTTGCCGGCAGCGCCCTGGGGCGTCATAAGCTTTTCCCAAGGGTGAGTCCCAAGAAAAGCTGGGAAGGCGCCGTAGCAGGTTTCATTGCATCTGTGGCAGCCATGGTGGTAATGAAAATTTTTCTGCTGAATTTTATAACTGTCTTGGATGCTGCAGTAATAGGTCTTGTAGTAGGAACCATTGGGCAGATCGGGGACCTGACGGAGTCGCTTCTTAAAAGGGATGCCGGGGTTAAGGATTCCTCGAATTTAATTCCGGGCCACGGGGGGATATTCGACCGCTTTGATTCCCTTCTTCTTACCTCTCCGGTTGTGTATCTTTATATGGTTTACTTTGTTAAATAAACTATTGAAAAGGAACATTTGTTTAAACGTTATGGCATAATGAAGCCTTTGAATACAAGTGCTTAACATTAAGAATGAATGCCTGAAATTTTAGAAAGATGGATGAATGAAAAAGAAACAAAAAGTTGGTGTAATTACTTTAGGGTGTTCTAAAAATGTCGTTGATTCTGAGCGTTTGATGAATCAACTTATAATTAATGACTGTGAATTGACCGACGACCCTGAGAAGGCTGAAGTCGTAATTATTAATACATGCGGTTTTATTGAAGCTGCCAAGGAAGAATCTATAAATACTATTCTGAACGCCGTTGAACTCAAGAAAAACGGGAGCCTCAGGAAGGTAATAGTTTCGGGGTGTCTTTCCGAACGCTATAAAAGCGATCTGGAAAAGGAGATCCCCGAAGTGGACGTTTATTTCGGCACAGAGGACTACGGCGGAATTCTTAAAGAGCTGGGGGGAGAGCTTAAGTACGAACTTCTGGGGGAAAGAGTAGTTACTACTCCAAAGCATCTGGCATATCTGAAAATTTCAGAAGGCTGCAACAACCCCTGTTCGTTCTGTGCCATCCCTCTCATAAGAGGAAAACATGCCTCGCGCAATATGGAGGAACTCCTTCGTGAGGCTGAACACCTCTCTTTGAAAGGCACTAAAGAGCTTGTTATTATAGGGCAGGATACAACAGACTACGGCATCGATATATATGGAAAAAGAAATCTTTCGGAGCTCCTTGAAAACTTAAGCCGTATTGGGGGGCTGGAATGGATAAGGCTCCTTTATGCTTATCCGTCGCATTTTCCGAAAGATGTTCTGGATGTTCTTAAAAGTAACCCGAAATTATGTAAGTACCTGGATATGCCCCTGCAGCATATATCCGACGGCGTCTTAAAGTCGATGCGGCGCGGAATTACCTCGCGCAGGACAAGAGAGACAATTGACCAGATAAAACAGGCCATACCGGAGATTGCGCTCAGGACAACATTCATTGTCGGCTATCCGGCAGAAACGGAAAAGGATTTCAACGAGCTCTGCGATTTCGTTAAGGAATACAGATTCGATAAAGTCGGAGTCTTTACCTATTCGGTGGAAGAAAATACGGCGGGATTTATTCTCGGCGATCCTGTCCCCGGGGAGGTTAAGGAGGAACGTAAAGCTATACTGATGGAACTGCAGAAGGATATCTCACTGGCCAAAAACAGGGAAATGATTGGTAAACAGATCCGTGTAATTGTCGACGGCTTTGAAGGCTCCAGACGTGACGGGTTTTATATTGCGCGCTCAATGAAGGACGCTCCCGAAGTCGACGGGGAAGTGCTGATCCCCGCAAAGGAAAAACTCCTGACAGGAAATTTTTACGATGTCAGGGTTTACGACTCCAACGAGTACGACCTTTATGGAGAAGTCTTAAGAATTTAAGTATATAAAAGGATCTAAAATGAAAACCGTTATTTTTGCGCTGCTCGCCATGGTGATGCCCCTATGGGCTCAGGTAGAGGCTTCCCGGGGGCAGACCTCGAGAGAAGGAGCCCCGAAGTTTTATTTTGATGCCTATAACTACAGGGGAACCCAGCCGGGCAAAACACGCATGGATCTGTACGTCGAAGTACCCTATAACGGAATTCAGTTCGTAAAATCCGCTCAGGGTTTTACTGCGGAATATAACGTGACAGCTTCTGTCTATACAGGCGAATCAAAGGATAAAATGGTAACCGAAAAGTCCTGGGGCGAAACTGTTAATGCCGATAACTTCGATGCTACAACATCAAAGGATAATTTTAATCTGAGCCTTAAATCCTTTGATCTCCCCCCGGCCAATTATTTTCTGAGGGTTGAGGTCGAAGACAAGGATTCTAAGAAAAGCACCGCCCTGGAGAGTATGTTTACTGTTAAGAATATGGACGGCCCCCTGGCCCTAAGCGATATACTGCTCATACAGAAAACTATGGAGGTGGCCGGACAGAAGAAGATGATCCCTAATATTTCAAGGAATGTCGCCTCCAGAAAAGAGGGACTTATGATGTATTATGAAATATATTCTGATACCGCCAGGAAAGTCGATATAAATTATTCCGTTGCTGAAAACAAAACAGGCAAGGAAAACAAGGATAGCAAGGACGAGAAGAAGATCTATACACAGAAAGACTCAAGAGATGTAGCCAAGGGTACAAACCAGGTAAATTACTCGCTGCAGAACCCTGAACTCAGCCTTGGGCAGTACGACCTGTTTGTCTCCGTGCAGGATGAAACGGGCAGTGCCAAGGCAGAAACACAGAAAAGATTTCTTTCCAGATGGATTGGCATGCCGACGGCAATTAACGACCTGGATAAGGCCGTTGACGAAATGGTTTACATTGCCAGCGAGTCTGAACTGAAGAAAATTAAAAAGGCTCCTACAAAGGAGGAAAAACAGAAATTGTTCCTGGACTTCTGGAAGGCAAAGGATCCTTCCCCTTCAACAGAACAGAATGAAGTCTTTGAGGAATACTACAGAAGAATTGCCTATGCAAATGAGCACTTCAAGAACTACATGGAAGGCTGGAGAACCGATATGGGAATGGTGTTTGTTACACTCGGGCCTCCCAGCAACATAGAGCGCTATCCGTTTGAGTACGATTCTAAACCATACGAGATCTGGGATTATTACGATATAAACAAGCGCTTTGTTTTTGTTGACCAGACCGGCTTCGGAGACTACAGACTCCTTGACCCGGTCTACGGCAGCTGGTGGAAATACAGGCAGTAGTTCTTAGCTGTGCAATAATATATAACTCGATAGAAATTTTTAATACAGAATGCTATTTTAGTGAATAACACTATAACGGTATTCTGTATTTTTTTGTATTTAATTTGGGACAGATCAGCATGATTTTAACAGTTACACTAAATCCTCTTCTGGAACGCAGACTTGTTTTCCGTGAAGTTGAGCCCGGGAAAAACAACCGCGCCCAAAATGAATTCTTCACCGCCGGCGGCAAGGGAATTAACGTTAGCCGCCAGCTTAAATGTCTTAAAACCGAAAGCCTTGCCTTTACCTTCTTGGGAGGCAATAACGGGAAAATCTTAAGAGGCCTGCTTGGTTCCGAAAACATGAATTTTACGGCTGTGCAGACAAAAAGTGAAACCCGTACGGCTTCGCTTGTTATGGAAGAGGGGAAAGGGCGCCTTACGACTTTCTTCGGGCTTAATTCCGAAGTGACACAGGCTGAGGCCGATGAGTTTAAGACAAAAATGAAAAAGATGATCGAAAACTCCGAGATAGTGGTTTTCTCGGGAAGTTCCCCTTCGCCCGTAACCGATGAAATTTTCCCCTACGGAATTGAACTGGCTCATGAGTTTGACAAGATCTCAATTCTTGATACATACGGAAGGCACCTCAGGCATTGCATAGAGAAGGCTCCGACTGTTATACACAATAACCTCAGCGAAATAGCCGAATCTCTGAATATGGAGTTAAATAGTGAAGAGGAAATTCTGCACTTTATGCAGATGCTTTATGAAAAGGGGGTAAAACAGGTTTTTCTTACCAATGGGGCAAAACCAGGTTATGCATCCAACTTCGGTTTTCTTTATAAAACCGTGCCCGCGCAAATTAAGGAGATTGATTCTACAGGAAGCGGCGATGCCTTTACGGCAGGCGTTGCATACGGCCTGCACAGTGCAATGACATTTGAAGAGACCCTTTCTTTTGCTCAGGGACTGGGAGCCTTAAATGCAGCCTCGTGGGATATCTGTAAAGCGGATCCTGACCAGGTTCCTGATGTTCAGAAGGATGTTAAAATATCCACTCTCGGCAAAAAGATAAATACACTGAATATCAAACCCGCCAGGTAGTCCCTGGCTAGAGGATAAGGTCTATTCTTGGTTTCGGTGAACCCAGTGTGTCGACGGGAGAATTAAAGAGTATGGAAACCTGCATATTCGGGGCCAGTGCGGCATCCTTTCCCGGCTTATTTTCCAGAACAGGGCTTTTCATTGTGGAAGAAACCGCATCTTCTGTTTTCAGCGTGCCTGCGGCAGCCGGAATTGTGCCTGCACTATTGTCTGTGCCTGCAAGACTTAAATCCTGCTGAAGCTGTGCTTTTGCCTCGGCTTCTATTTTTGCTGCAGCTGCGGCAACGGACATGTCCTGAGCCGAAGGGTCTGCCGGAGCACTGGCTGCCCTTCTGATGCGTTCCATTTTTGCAATGGTTGCCTTGGGGCTTAGCGAGGTGGCAGAAGTGTCTATATGCACCTCTCCTGAAACGGCGTACCTTTTGCCGTCGGGACCTACCCTGTAAGTAAAAGATTTGCCCCGGAAGAGTTCACCGGCCGCGGCCTGGTGTGCAGCTTCATGCTGTTGAACCTGCCTGTCTATCTTCTCCAGTTCTTCAATGATTTTCTTATCTCTTTCAGCGCGTGCATCATCAGAAATCCGGATGGAATCACCGACTGGTTTACCGGAAGAATTCACTTCAGTTTTAGATTCCCCCTGCCTTTTCACATATTCTTCTGTGCCTGTGACAGCGACAGGATCAATAGTATAAGTTGAAGCCTGAATTGAATTTGTGTTTTCCATGTTCGTTTTTATTACTTATACTTATCCTTAATCATATTATCGGCACTTTGAGAGAATTGTTTAGCGGTTAATTGGGTGAAAGGACGGTTTTTTCAGACTGCACGATACTATAAACTCAGCATTTCCCTGAATTTAAGCGAGCGGCGCCTGGAGATTTCGATTCTTGTTCCTCCCCTTAAGACGGCAATAAGCCCTCCGCTTATGGAAGTCTCGATTTGTTCAATCCATTTGAGGTTTATAATGCAGCTTCTGTTTGCCCTGAAGAAATTCTTAGGATCGAGCCTCTCATCTATGGAGTTCAGGGATTTAAGCACAAGAGGCTTGAACTGCTCGAAATAAACTCTTACATAATTGCCTTCAGATTCAAAGAACCTGACCTGGGAAAGTCTGACGAACCAGCATTTTTCGCCGTCTTTGACAAAAATCTGGTCATCCTCAGTAAGCATGTTCCGGCTGGATATTTGAGCATTTGTCTTTAGGATAAGGTCTTTTCTGCTTAAAACCTTTTTTACCGCGTCCTCAAGTCTGCGGGGCAGAATAGGCTTCAGGAGGTAATCGAGTGCATTATACTCAAATGCCTTGAGGGCGAATTCGTCGTATGCGGTGGTAAATATTACCTCAGGAATGTTATCGAGCTTTTCAAGGAGCTCAAAGCCGTCCATTCCGGGCATCTGAATATCAAGGAATAAAAGCTCGGGCTCCAGAGTCCTTATTTTCTCCATGGCATCTTCCGTATTAACGGCCTCGCCGGCAACTGTAATTTCCGGGTACGGGGCAAGAAGCCTTTTCAATTCAACACGGGCAAGTCTTTCGTCGTCAATAATAAGGGCCTTCATTTTTACCTCATATGAAAAAGTAACTGGTGCTTCAAATTATTAAACAGGAATTATAACTTCGGCCGAAACAAAATCTTCAGACATCTTCTTCAGACAGAAGGAAGCTTTTCTTCCGTATAAAAGCGAAAGTCTCTGCCGGGTGTTTCTTACTCCATAGCCCTCAGAGGATTCGTCATCTGTAAGGGTGCCGGAATTTCTTATCTCAAGCCTTAGGGTTCCATCAGAGTAAACTGACTTTACATGCAGCTCACCCCCCATGGGGAGCCTTGAAATGCCGTGTTTTATTCCGTTTTCGCACAGGGTCTGTATCATCAAAGGGGGCACCTGAACCTTAAGGGAAGAAGGATCTATATTCATCTTTACCTTTAGTCTTTCCTCATAGCGTATCGATTCCAATTCAAGGTAGTCGTTTACAATCTGCAGCTCTTCTTCAAGGGAAACAGTCTGGTTGTCGTTGACCCGGAGAGAATACCTCAGGAGACTTGAAAGCTGTGAAAGAGCGCATTGTGCTTTCTCAGGGTTCTCATTTATGAGTCCTGAAATGCTGTTAAGTGCGTTAAAGATGAAGTGAGGATTCATCTGCGATTTGAGGGCACTCAGCTCAAAATCCTTCAGAAGCATTTCGTAACGCAGAGCGTCGAGCCTGGCGTTGTTGTAATTTTCAAAGTAATGGATGGCAAAGTAGATGACCGCCCAGGCAAAGTTCAGGAAGCTGCGGTTAATATAATTAAGGAAAACACGGTTAAAGTTGATGTCTTTAAGATCTTTAATCTCAGGGACATAGAACACGGCAAAAAGAAGAGCCTCAATAATAAAAGCCAGAATGAGGGATGAAATGACTATTCTTAAAATGTTTTTCTGTATCGGCAGCTCCAGCCATTTGTTCCTGATTATTACACTGCGGTATAGGTGCGTAAGTCCAAGCTGAAGAACCAGTACAACTGCTGAAAAAGAAAATTTCTCGCTGAATGTTCTTGAAGGCTGAAAAGAAAACAAAAACAATATGAGAGTATAAAGACCCCAGCCGCACAGCTGGCAGATCCAGTATTTCTGTTTGCGTGTCATTTTCGAAGTTAAACCCGGCTGCTGAATAAAAGTGAAAAACCTTAAGACGAAAAACTTTAAGGTGAAAAACCTTAAGGTGAAAAACCTTATGGTGAAAACTTTAAGTGAAAATAATAAAAACAGCTCCAATTAACAAAGAAAATGTATGAATGGCAGATTCCTCTGACGAATGGCCCCCGGGGTGTCGTATCTTAAGTACACAATAAGTTCACTTCTCAGTACAAGAATTTCATCCCTTCCGTTAAAACAGAGGGTTTTCTTCAGGCATACTATTTGAAACACCACTGTTAAAGGGGAACAAATAATGAGAATGGGCTCATGTTTATGCTCTAAAAAGACAGCAAAAACAGTTGCTCAATTTAATTACATTACCTGCATTAAATGCAGAGAGACTAAGGAGTTCGATATGAGACGCATGAAAAATCACCTGATATTACTTGCAGCAGTTCTGATCATGGCATCCGTAAAAATTGATGCACAGATAAATGCCGGAATTTCAGTGGGCCCGAGGGGCCTGAACGGATTCTATATGAGAATAGGCAGTTATTTCAGGGTCCCTCAAAGAGAAGTTATTATTGTCAGGGACAGAAAGCTTCCGGATGAGGAAATACCTGTTGTGTTCTTTGTAGCCAGAAGGGCAGGCGTTTCTCCCAGGGAAGTTGCCGCCGTGAGATGCCAGGGTTATTCGTGGACGGATATAACCTACCGCTTTGGACTCGGTCCTGAGATCTTTTTCCCCGGAAGAGTTTTCCAGGGCCCTCCTTACGGGAAAGCCTGGGGATATTATAAACACCGCAGAAGAAGCTATATAAGCGACTATGACATTATAAGGGCAGTAAACTCAAGAATGAACTCTGAAAGCTATTATGGCCGTGAGAATTACGGCGGGAAAATAAGAGAAAGAGGAAGCTACCAGGATAAGAATGACGTGTATAATGGAAATGGACGTGACTCCGGGGATGATTACAACTATCACAACAGGGATAACCGGAATAATAATGACAACAGAAACGACAACTATGGGTACGGTGATCCTAAGAACCGTTAATTTAAGTCTCCTTTCCCTGAAAAGCAGGGCAGAAAACCCGGCGCCGCATGCCTTCGGCCGGATTTTCTGCTTTCTTTTTTCCCCTGTGTGTCCTTCCCCTGTGCATGAATCCTTTTTGTGTTTTATTTTTACAGGAAAAGGCGTAAGTTTCCTCTTCTTTTGAACCCTGAAAACTTAACTTATGCATAAAAAACCTTTATTCATACTCATATTCGTTATCTTTCTTTCGCCTGCCTTTTGGCCTCAGGTAATTGAAAGAATAGACGTTTCGGGTAGTGTATTCAGTAAGAATGAGTACCTGAGCTGGAGCGGTGCGCGCGTAGGAATGAAGGTTTTTCCGTCTATTCTGGACAGTATAAAGCTGAACCTGAGCCGGCGGCTTTCCGAGGCTGGATATTATCATCCCTCATTTGAAGGCACGGGCTTTGAAACCTCAGCCGACACTCAGAAGGCAGTCCTTAGCATAAATGTCCGTCCCGGAAATCCTTCCTATGTCAGGAATATCACCATAAACGGGGCTTCGGGAGACGATTCAGTTTACCTCGGCAGACTCTTTGGTTTCATGAAAGGGCAGGTCTTTACAAAGCCAGGTCTTGAAGGGAACATCTCCTCTTCGCTCGATTACCTGGAGGAAAAAGGCTTTCCGTTTGCAAAAGTAATACTCAGCTCAATCTACCTGGAAAGAGATTCCCTTTCCCTGCGAGATGCTGCAGATATATTCATCAGGATTGATAAAGGTAATATTACAAGAATCGACGAGCTTAAGGTAAAAGGAAACTCAAAAACCTCGGATGACGTCATCTTAAGGGAATTAAGAATTAAAACAGGCGGACTTTATTCACAAAAGCTTATTGATGAAATTCCCCAAAGGCTCGACCGCCTGAGGTTTTTTGAGCCTGTTGAGGAGCCTTCGTATTATCTTGACTCCAGGGGTAAGGGCGTACTGCTCATAAATGTAAAGGAAAAACAGACCAATAATTTCGACGGCATATTGGGTTATCTGCCCGGCGTGGGGGATAAGGATAAGGGATATCTGACCGGACTGGTTAATGTTACGCTGCGCAACATAATGGGCACCGGAAGGGCAGCTGCAATCAGATGGCAGCAGCTGGACAGATACTCACAGGACCTGGAGCTGAGGTATCTGGAACCATGGATATTTAATTTCCCATTCAACATTAACCTGGGACTTGTGCAGCACAAGCAGGATACAACTTATATTCAGAGGAGATATGAGGCTTCCTTAGAGTACCTGGCAACCGGGGAGCTGTCGGCCTCACTGCTGCTTTCGACTGAAGACGTAATCCCTTCAGAAAGAGGGCAGAGCTTTCTTACTGTTTTTAATTCCTCTTCGGTATCCACCGGGGCAAACCTGAAGATTGATACCAGGGATGATTTCTACGCTCCCACAAAGGGTATTTACTTCCTTAACAGCTACACCTTCAGCAGAAAAAAAATTAACGGTCCCTTAAGGTTTCTTACCCCGGATTTAGCCAGGAATATAAACCAGCAGCGTATTGCAGTTGATTTAAGCATTTTCTATGAGATTTTTAACCGCCAGGTTGCGGCCCTGGGGCTTCACGGCAGGGAATTAAGAAGTTCGGTTTATGAGGCAAGCGACCTCTACCGTTTCGGCGGCGCAAACACTTTAAGAGGCTACAATGAAAACCAGTTTCTGGCTAACAGGCTTCTATGGTCCAACCTGGAGTACCGTGTGCTTTTGTCCCGAAGAACATACGGATTTTTATTCCTCGATTCAGGCTATTACTTAAGAAACGCTGAGCCTGAGCGGAACCTTCAGCGCATCTCGGCATTTAAGACGGGCTACGGACTGGGTATTAACCTTGAAACGGGTTTTGGCGTTCTTAGCGTCAGCTACGCACTGGGGCAGGGGGACACGTTCAGCCAGGGGAAAATACACCTGGGACTTGTAAACGAGTTTTAACGGGAAGAATTTTAACGGGAAGAATTTTATTGTTTTAGGTTTTATTTCTATTTTTGTAAATGAAATCTCTTTTGACTATGGATAAATCCGTGAAAAAACTGGCCTCAGCTGTTCAAATAATCCGCCCCGTGAACGTACTTATTACATTCTTTACCATTTTTGTGGCGGGAGTAATCTGTTCAAAAGGGGGATTCCTGTGGATGAATATCCTTTTTGCCTCCTTGTCAGGGAGCCTGGCTGCCTCGGCAGGCAACGTAATAAACGACATAATTGACATTGAAATAGACCGCATTAACCGTCCTAAAAGGCCTCTGCCTTCAGGAAAAATGACTAAGAAGGAAGCCTTCTTTCTATACGGATTCTTTAATTTAGCAGGGCTTGTTTTAACATTCTTTATTAACTTCCCGGCGTTCGTTATTTACATTCTTTCTGTAATTGCAATTTTTCTTTATTCATACCGTTTTAAGGGAATTCCCCTGGTGGGAAATTTTGTTGTAGGTGTTCTGACGGCACTGGCCTTTGTTTTCGGGGGCGCGGCAGCAGAAAATTACAGTCTGACAATAATACCGGCTTTTTTTGCCTTTCTTGTCAACTTTATCCGTGAGATCATTAAGGATATGGAGGACATAGAGGGCGACAGCAGGAACAGGATTCTTACTTTCCCCCAGAAATACGGCTTTAAGAGGAGTATACAGCTTGTCGGATTTTTGACTATATTTCTTATGGCATTCACCTTTGTGCCGTTTTATATGCATATTTACAGGATTGAGTATTTTATACTGATAATGAACGGCGTGAATTTATTTTTTATATTTTTTTTGAAACTTCTCCTCAGGCCTCAAGCAGGGCGCTTAAGACTTTCTTTTATGAGCAATCTGCTTAAAGCGGCAATGATTCTGGGTCTTATTGCAATATATCTGGGAAATAAATGAAAAATTTCGACAATTCTTTTTTATCCGAGGCTGTTAGTCTTCTTGCCGGCATTGACGAGGCGGGGCGGGGCCCGCTGGCAGGACCTGTTGTAGCTGCCTCGGTTGTCTTCGATCCGATGGTTTGCATTAAGAAAGTAAATGATTCAAAAAAACTCAGTGAACCGTTGCGCGAAGAGCTTTACCTGGAAATTACTGAAAAAGCGCTCGCCTGGTCGGTATGTGCTGTAAGTCATGAGGAGATAGACAGAATCAACATACTTCAGGCCTCTCTTCTTGCAATGAAGAATTCCCTGGAGTCTTTAGGCATGGTGCCGGATCTTGCCATTATAGACGGTAACAAAGTCTTTTCAAGTCAGATTCCATCGGTGGCAATAGTTAAAGGGGATGGAAAATCCTTCTCAATTGCAGCTGCATCCATTTTGGCAAAGGTTACGCGGGACCGCATGATGAAGGAGCTTTCAGAGGTCTGTCCGGAGTATCTGTGGCATAAGAATAAAGGTTACGGCACAGCTGAACACATAAAGGCCCTGAAGGCTTTTGGCCCGAGTCCATATCACAGAAAAACATTCCTTAAGAACTTTCTTTCAGGCGAAAATGAGCCTGGAATCTAACAAGGCAGGCCGCGAGGGTGAAGACCTGGCTGCCCGGATGCTGGAGAGCAAAGGATACAGCATAATTGAAAGAAATTACCACTTCGGTAAAGGGGAGATAGACATTGTGGCCCTGGACGGGGAGACACTCGTATTTGTGGAAGTAAAGTACAGGCAGAACCTGGAGTACGGCGAGCCGGAGTACAGCATTACGCCCCAGAAAATCAAGCAGATAAGAAAAATGGCCCGCTGCTATCTCTTTGATAAACATATAGATGAAAATGCCTGCAGATTCGATGTTGTGGCAATTCTTGAGGAAATTCCGGGAAAGCCGCTTGTAAATTACTATAAAGATGCCTTCTGAGGCTCTTTTGTCTTAAGTACAATTTGATTACATTTTTAACTTAAATAATTTAATTTTTGTGCGGCGAAAAGTATTATATTAAATGTGCAGATTCACAGGATATGATTTTTTGCTATAAAGCAGATTATTAAAATGTGCGCATATTTGCTATCTTATAATAATCAGGGGAAACCAAAAAAAACTTAATGCAGCTTAGTAAAACCAGAACTGGTCACATAAAGGAGCGGCTCAACGAATACTTCGGCACAATTGGAGGCCTTTCGCTATTTGCTGTTGAATTCTTTAAAACATTTTTGACTCCTCCGTATGAATTTGCTGAAATCAAGAAGCATATGGACGAGCTCGGGGTCAAGACCCTGCCTATTGTCAGCATTACAGGCTTTATAATAGGCCTGGTTCTGGCAATGCAGAGCCAGCCTGTGCTTGTAAGATTCGGTGCTGAATCTTTTCTTCCCGGCATGGTGGCCCTTACGGTTACAAGGGAGCTGGGGCCTGTTCTGACGGCTATAATTTTTGCCGGGCGCGTCTCCTCCGGAATCGGAGCTGAACTGGGCTCCATGCGTGTTACAGAGCAGATAGATGCAATGGAGGTCTCTGCCGTAAACCCGTTTAAGTATCTGGTGGTAACACGTGTTATAGCATGTACGCTCATTTTACCCGTTCTTACGGTTTATGTTATTTTTATAGCCATAATGGGGGGGTATATTGCCATTACGCTTTCGCAGAGCATTAATTTTAGTTATTATGTTAATTCACTCATGGTTTCTATCCGTTTTGGCGACTTTATTCCGGGCGTGGCAAAAACCTTTGTCTTCGGCTTTATTGTCGGTCTGGTAGGAGCCTATAAGGGGTATACAGCCGAGAATGGAACCGAAGGCGTCGGAAAGGCTTCCACGACCTCGGTTGTCGTTTCATCGTTACTGATTCTTTTATTTGATATGGTCCTTGTTAAATTAACATTGTGGTTATGGCCGACCTGATGGTAGAGATAAAAAATTTAAGCAAAACTTTCGATTCCAATAAGGTTTTGGACAGGATATCCCTCAAGGTTGGAAAAGGGGAAAACCTGGTCGTCTTTGGAAGAAGCGGAACCGGCAAAAGTGTCCTGTTAAAATGCATTATTGGACTTATGACGCCTGACAATGGAGACATTACTGTTGACCATCAGGACATGCTGAAGCTTTCCTACAAAGAGCTTAACGAGGTCAGAAAGAACATAGGTTTTCTCTTCCAGAGCGGGGCTTTGTACGATTCGATGACCGTAAGGGAAAATCTTGCCTTCCCCTTAAACAGACACTTTAAGCTGCCTGAGTCTGAAGTGGAAGAGCGTGTGGTAAAAACTCTTGAAATGGTTTCACTTGTGGATGCTATAGATAAAATGCCTTCTGAACTCTCCGGAGGCATGCGTAAAAGAATAGCTCTTGCTCGGTCTATTATTACTGAACCGAAACTGATGCTCTATGATGAACCGACTACAGGACTTGATCCCCTGACAACCAAGGAAATAAGCGAGCTGATTCTGGAAATGCAGAAAAAACTTAATATGACTTCCATTGCCGTTACACACGACCTGATTTGTGCCAATATTATTGCAGACAGAGCTATATTCCTCAGAGATGCTGTTATTGCTTATGAGGGGACAATAAGCGAGCTTACAAGCTCGCAGGACAAATTTTTACAGAACTTTTTTAGTATGGAAGTTATTAAAGGCTAAACCTGGAGATATAAATGCTGAAAAATTTTACGGGCGCCCGCCTGGGACTCTTTGTGTTCCTTGGAACAGCCCTATTGGTGACCGCAATTTTTCTTATCGGGGGGCGTGAAAGCCTCTTTCAGTCAACTTTTACCATAAAAGCTATGTTTACTACTGTGGAAGGCCTCAGAACCGGTGCCCCGGTAAGACTTAGCGGTATAAATATTGGAAGCGTCAACGATATTGAAATTGCAAATGATACAACCGGACGTGTCGTTGTTACAATGCGCGTAAATTCAGACGTGAAGAACTTCATCCGCAAGGATACAAGGGCTACAATTGAGACCGAGGGGCTCGTTGGAAATAAAATTGTGGTCTTAACTGTAGGAACAACTGCCTACGAAGTTGTTAAAGACGGGGGCTTTGTACGTTCAAAATCGCCCGTCAGCATAGCTGAAGTTATTGCTGAAAGCCAGGGAACAATTAATTACCTGAAGGATATAACTAAGGATTTCTCTGAAATCGTTGGCAAGATCAACAGCGGCAAGGGAACGTTAGGTAAAATTGTGAACGATGATGAGCTCTATAATTCGGCAACACAGATTACTAAATCGGCTGACAGGAGCCTGAATACAATTACCACAAAACTAAACGAGATCTCGGATATTGTAAAAAATACAACCGGGGACTTCCAGAAGATCATTGCCGACCTGGATAATACGATTCTTAAGGTTGACAATGTAGTGGATAATGTCAGGCAGGGACGGGGTGTCCTGGGGCAGCTCGTTTCAGACAAAAGCACCTATAGCGACTCCATACGCACAATTGTTAAAAACCTGACTGCCACAACCGAGGAGGTAAGACTGGGAGCTTCAAGGTTCTCCGAGAACATGGAAGCCCTTAAGCACAACTGGCTTTTTAAGAGCTATTTTGAGGAAAGAGGTTATTGGGATGTCAATGAATATGAGAAGGATCTAGACAGCAAACTGGCTGAAATAAAGGAGAAAACACGAGCTCTCGATCAAAAGATCAAGGAACTGAAATCCCTGGAGGAAAATACAGGTACTAAGACACACTAAAGACACCCTGTTTACAAAATTCTGCCTTTTTTAACTCCTCGTTTTCCCTTAATTTACCGGGTTAATTTTTGTTTTACCGGATGCCGCACCCGCCCTAGGCGGGGCGGCATCCAATTTGAACTTTCACAACTATATGCCAAAAAATTCAAATATAAATCCGCGCGATAAAATTATCGTAAAAGGGGCCAGGGAGCATAACCTTAAGAACGTTTCCCTGGAGATACCGCGCAATAAACTTGTCGTTTTTACCGGCGTCAGCGGAAGCGGTAAGTCTTCCCTTGTTTTTGATACAATTTATGCCGAAGGGCAGCGCCGCTATGTGGAAAGCCTTTCTTCATATGCCAGACAGTTCCTGGAAAGAATAAATAAGCCTGATGTGGACTTTATCTACGGAATCAGTCCTGCCGTAGCCATAGAGCAGAAAACGGGCTCCAGGAATACACGTTCAACCGTAGGGACTACTACAGAGATCTACGACTACCTGAGGCTCCTGTTTGCCCGTATCGGGAAAACCTACTGCATTCACTGCGGAAACGTGGTAAAAAAGGATACGGTCACTTCTGTTTCAGAGTGGCTTGAGAGTGACCCCCCGGAGGAAAGCAGGTTTTACATGGGCTTCCCTATGCACAGCCACGAGGGAAGGACACTCAAAGAAGAAGTGGAGCTCCTTAAGAGAAGAGGTTTTTTCAGGGTATTCATTAAGGATAAACTTGTGGACCTTAATGAGAAGTACACACTTCCGAGGAAAAAGGAAAGCATCTATGTCATAATAGACCGCTTCAGAATAAAGAAGGGTAAAGTAAGGGAAACCTTATCCGAATCGATTGAAACCTCCTTTAAGGAAGGCGAAGGGCGCCTGGCAGTAATTAATGCAGACACATTGGAAATAAAGAATTTCAACCGCTTCTACGAGTGCTGCGGAACGCGTTATGAAGAGCCTGAACCGCATTTCTTTTCGTTTAACAATCCATTCGGCGCATGTCCGGTCTGTCAGGGGTTCGGCAGAACCGTGGGCATCGATATGAACCTTGTAGTGCCCGATCCGAACCTTACGATTCTTGAAGGTGCAATTGCACCCTGGCGCGGCGTCAAATACAGTAAATATTTAAGAGACCTTGTCCGAACGGCCAAGGATCGTGCAATTCCGGTGCAGGTTCCTTTCAGGGAATTAAGCGAAGAACAGGTCGAGGCAATTAAAAGGGGATATTCCGGCTTTATTGGAATTGACCAGTTCTTTGAGGATCTGGAAGGACAGACCTACAAGATGCATATCCGTGTCTTGTTAAGCCGCTACAGAGGCTATACAACCTGCGCGGCCTGCAAAGGCTCGCGCCTGAGGCGTGAAACCGAACAGGTAAAAGTCGGGGGCAGTTCAATACAGGACATCATCAGGCTTTCCATCGAAAAGTCGCTCGGTTTTTTCCTTTCGCTTAAACTTTCGGACTATGAGACCTCAATTGCCGAGAGGATACTTAAAGAGATCATAAAGCGTCTTACATTCTTAAATGACGTGGGCCTGGGGTATCTGACAATGGACCGCTTAAGCAGCACGCTTTCAGGCGGTGAAACGCAGCGAATCAACCTTGCCACCTCGCTCGGAAGCTCGCTCATTGGAACGCTTTACGTGCTGGATGAACCGTCGATAGGGCTTCACCCGAGAGACAATACACGCCTGATCAGGATACTTAAATCGCTGCGCGACATTGGAAACACGGTCCTTGTAGTCGAGCACGATCCTGAAATGATGAAAGAAGCCGATATCATCGTAGACATGGGTCCCAAAGCCGGAATCCATGGCGGCCAGATCACTGCAATGGGCAGCTACGATGAAATTATTTCCGACGCGAACTCTCTTACGGGCAGGTATCTCTCCGGAAAACTTACCATTCCTGTTCCGGAGCTGCGCAACAGGGAGAAGACAAGAACCCTTCAGATCAAGGGAGCCAGGGAGCACAACCTGAAAGACATTGATGTTGAGATCCCGCTGAATAAATTTGTTGTTATAACCGGCGTGAGCGGTTCGGGCAAAAGTACACTCATTCACGACGTGCTCTTTGGAGGCGTTACCAAGCTCCTTGGAGGCAACCCTCCCAGGATCGGACGCTTTGACGATATAAAGGGGGTCCAGCAGATTGACAATATTGAAATTGTGGATCAGTCGCCTATCGGCAGAACTCCGAGGTCAAATCCTATCAGCTACGTCAAGGCTTACGAGCTTATAAGGGAACTTTTTGCCTCAACTCACCAGGCCAGGGCAAGAGGCTATAAGCCGGGGTATTTTTCCTTCAACGTCCCGGGGGGAAGGTGTGAGACCTGCCAGGGAGAAGGTTTCGTGAAAGTGGAGATGCAGTTCCTGGCTGATCTTTATCTTGAGTGTGAGGACTGCAAAGGCACGCGCTTTAAAAAAGAGATACGTGAGATCACATACAAGGGGAAAAATCTAGTCGAAGTGCTGGATATGTCGGTGGATGAAGCCGTGGAACTCTTCAGCGACAATGCCAAGATAAGAAATTATCTCCAGGTGCTCTCCGATGTGGGACTCGGTTATATCAAGCTCGGGCAGCCTTCAAACACTCTCTCAGGAGGCGAGGCGCAGAGAGTAAAACTGGCGGCTCATCTTTCCACTCAGAAGAACAGCGAGCACACGCTTTTCATTTTTGACGAGCCTACCACAGGGCTTCACTTTGACGATATAAGCAAGCTTCTTAACTGCTTCAAGATGCTGATCGAACGAAACAATTCAGTTGTCATTATTGAGCACAATCTGGATATAATTAAAAGTGCCGATTATATCATTGATCTTGGCCCTGAGGCCGGTGAAAAGGGAGGCTGTATAGTTGCCTCGGGTACACCTGAGGAGGTAATGAAGGTACCTGAATCCTATACGGGCCGGTACCTGAAAAGCTATCTTGGGCAGTAAGTAATAATCTTTTCCCCTCAAGGCAGGCGTATGAACATTAAGGGTCTCATATTGCCTGCCTTTTAATTTTCATCCTTATTTTATATCAGTATCCAGGCGCTCAAAATTTCCCAATCAAATAGGAAAGACCCTACGACCCTCAAATTTGCCCGAAAAACAAACAAAATTGCTTTTTTTGTAAGTTAAAATCTTACAATTAATGTTAAAAAACAGCCTACAAGATAGCTCTGTTTCCACCTACAACAATTTCAGAAAAAGACCTATAGCAGCTCTTTTGAGATTATGTTAAGTTCATAAGTGTTACATAATTGACCGGATGCCAGGCAATTGGAATTCTGCGAACAAAGGAGGAATGTATGTTGTGGACGATTTTTGCCGTTCTTTTGGTTCTACTGCTCATTGGACGGGTAAGTTCTTACACGCTTGGCGGATTACTACATATGCTGAATGCAGCCGCAGTGATACAGGCAATAAAAAGCCTGGTGCGTGGAAGAAGCATCGTATGGCAGAGGGTTAATTAAATCACTTAATTCATGAGTAATGCAAAGATACGATTTATTAACAAAGGCAAGGTGGTTTTATGAAGATGAGGAAGCTTATCTCTAAATTAAATGTTTTGTTCATTTCCGCATCGCTGGTATTTATTTCTCAGTATTCCTTTGCTCAGAACGACAACACAGGTAATACTACAAGAGATAAATCTACCTATAGTTCTGATACATCCAGTAGTAAAGGTTTGCAGAACAGTACATACAATAATGGTGCTTACGAGAACAATACCGGCTCAAGCAGGGACACCTCATATAACAGAAGCGGTTCCAGCATGGATACGTCATACAACAGAAGCGGCTCCGGCTGGAATAACAATACAGGTTCAAGCAGAGACACATCATACAGAGGAAATACAGGCATAGACAATAATACCGGCGGTTCACGCACCGGCACAGGTTATGGCACAGGCACCGGCGGAACCGGTACAGGTACGGGAACTGGAGTAGGGACCGGAACCGGAACTAATACTGTACCCGGCACGACAGGAACCGGAACTAGCGGAACAGGTACTAGCGGAACAGGTACTAGCGGAACCGGAACTAGCGGCACCGGAGTTGGCACTGGGACAGGAACCGGGACAGGTTCAGGCTGGGGTACACCTTCCGGACGTGATACTATAAGAAGATCAGGTACAATGGACCAGAGCAGCGGCAATACCGGCTCGAACAGAAGCATGGGCGACACCAGCAGCAGCTATCATAAGAATAGCAGCTATGAGGATAAGACCGGGAGCTCTACAGGTTCATACGGTACTTCTGTTAAAGGCAAAAAGAAAAGCAGTTCTTCCATGAACGATACTTCCAAAAGCACGACTCACAAAAAACATAAAAGAACTACGAAGACTAAGAGTACTACAGGCTCAACTACCGGCTCGATGAATAGCAGTACTGGCACAGGTCAGAGCGGAACTTCAGGAACAACTATGAAGCATCATAAAGGGAAATCTTCTATGAGTGATACCTCCAAATCCGCTACTCACAAGAAGTACCATAAAAAATCCACTAAGAGCAAGAGTTCCACAGGATCAACTACCGGATCTATGAATGAAAATACAGGAAGCAGCAGAATTTCTAGGGACGTAGAGACCTTAAGGGACAACCAGCAGAAGCTTCAAAGAGAAGTTCAGCAGTTAAGAGACTCTGTCAGGATGCTCAAAAAAAACAACCGTTCAGACTCTAGTACCGGATCAGGCAGAGAAGGCAGTTCAGGCTATAATTCAGGTTCACAGATGAATTCCGGCTCAAGCGGTTACGGCAGCAGCTCTGATACAAGCGGTAATTACAAGAAGAATTCCTGGAAAAAGTAAAAGCAGAACTGAAAATGTTGTTCTTAATTTTTTGAATAAAGAGGATAGGAAAGAACCAAAGTACTTCACAGAATGAGCTTGATTCCATCCTGTCCTTTGTTGCAGAAGGAAGTAAATTGAGGGTGAAAATCCCTCAGTTTGCTTCCATATTATTTTAACTTCCAAACAGTTTAATAAATAAAATTACATAAGGGGATTTTAGAGATGAGCCGCAGCGAAAAAGCAAAACTCGAACAATACACAGCTATACTTTCCTATCTGAATGACAACAGGGAAATTACCTGCAACATTAGAGCTTTTATGTGGTCCATTTCAAAATTCCGGAAAATAACCGAAGAAATTAAATGCAGGCAGAAGGAGCTTTCATCAGAAACTCTTGAAAAATCGCTCCAGGTATCCAGGGCCAAAGATGACCTGATACTGATGCTTTTTCCTGTTATTTCAGCAATCCACAACTATGCAAAAGAAACCCGCGACAGCGTGCTTAAATCCACTACACGAGTAAGCTACAGCCAGATTGTCAGAACCCAGGACAGGGAGCTTATTGAAAAGGCAATCATGATAGCCAGGCTTGCTGAGAAGTACATGAGCAGGATGAGAAGACAGGAAATTACACTTCACATGCTTCAGAACCTTAAGTACAAAATTGAAAAGTTCAGACTCATTCTTGAAGACAGATTTTTCAGCTTTATTTCAAGCAGCTCACTTATTGCAATGAACAGCCTTTTTGCCGAAGCAGACAAGATGCTCTATAATTTCATAGATAACTTTGTAGAAAGCCTTTCAGAAGGCTATCCCGAATTTCACAGCAATTATCTGAAAGTAAGAAACCAGCAGATCAGGGATAAAGATGAACTGACAAAGGCGAGGTAAATGAAGGCTAAATCCTGCTGCAGGAATGGACTATTTCAAGGCAAAACTTTTGAAAAAAGATCCATCCGGAAAAATATCTTTTCAGTCTGGCTCCAAAAATTTACCCTCCCCCCGTTTTTACCTCTCTTAAATCTTCCTTATATTAAAGGCCGTGTTATTTCTTTCAGGAACAATATAGTCTCCAAATCCGTCTTAATTAATGCAGAAAACAAGTAACCTGGAACAATTTTACCGCAAGAGGGCATTTTGGCTAAATGGCGTACATTAAACCGTATTTATGAGATCTACACGAGCGATCTGAGCATGAAGGATGTTCAGAAGCTGATTAAGAGGGACGCTCCTGAGGTTTACGACTTTTATGTGCGCAGGATGAAAACTCCTGTAGGGGGGCGCAATTCAATTGAAAGAACATTCCTTTTCCTGAGAAATCTATTTATAGAATTCCTGCTTAAAATGTCGCCTGCCAGAAGGCTGTTCTATTCCCTGGCCCTTCTGTTCTTCATTGCAGGGTGGCTGACAGGTCTTTGGAACTGGGCCGTTCTGGGGTTTTTTATGGTGAATCTGCTCATTGCTTTTGAACTGGCAGACAAGCTTACGGCAAAGGATGAGCTTGCCGTGGCACGCGAGATCCAGACATCCTTAATGCCGAAGCAGGCTCCTGAGATGAGCCTGTTCGATATAGCCTGCTATTCTGAACCTGCCAGGGAGGTGGGGGGCGACTATTACGACTTTATATGCCCGGAGACTCAGAAGGATAAAATGTATATAGTAATCGGGGACATTTCCGGCAAGGGGATGGGAGCTGCACTTTATATGGTGCAGGTACAGGCAATTCTTAGGTACCTCTCGAATACCTGCTTTAGTCCCAGGTCGATCCTTTCGGCATTAAACAAGAGCCTGCAGGAAATACTAAGGCCCGACAGCTTTTTTACCGTCTCCATGGCCGCAGTTGAAAAGAATAAGTGTGAAGTTTTACTCTCACGTGCGGGCCACACCCCTTTAATCCGCTACAGGGCAGAGATTTCCAAAGCTGAGAACGTTATTCCTGTAGGACTTGGTGTAGGGCTTCGCGACGGGGGGATCTTTGACAAGGTATTGGAGGAAATCACTATACCGACAGAGCCCGGCGACGTTCTTGTCTTCTATACTGACGGACTTACAGAGGCCATGGACAGCCGGAAGAACTTTTTCGGCGAGGAAAGCCTGAAAAGAATAGTTGAAAAATACGCACACCTTAGCGCTGCAGCCATTCAGGAAAATATTATCAGGGAACTTGAGACCTTCAGGGACTCGGCCCTTCCGGGTGACGATATGACAATGGTAATAATGAAAAGAATAAGTGCTGTAAGCCCTGTAAATGCTGTAAGCCCGGTAAATGCTGAAGACACAGCTGTTGTAATTTAAGACCTGCCTTAAAACATCAGTGTCCAGAGCACGTAGTCCAGTATGAGAATAAGGGCTGCCGAGAGTACAAATGACCGTATGGTTGAAAGCCCTACTCCTTCGGCTCCTCCTTCGGTTCTGAAGCCTATGTGGCAACCCAAAAGAGCCGTAACCCCTCCGAAGATAACGGTCTTTATCAGACCGAACATAAAATCTCCGAATACAAAATATCTTTTCACCGACTGGAAGAATACTGCAAAAGAGACGCCGAGGAAGAAGTTTGAGATGACATAAGCGCCAAGGACCGCAATTACGTCGGCAAAGACTACAAGCACAGGCATCATCAGGATTGAGGCTACGAAGCGCGGCATGGCAAGATAGCGGACAGGGCTTATTGCCATTGTTTCAAGAGCATCGATCTGCTCGGTGACCTTCATGGAGCCCAGTTCTGCAGCAATGGACGCCCCCACGCGCCCGGCAATAACAATTGCTGTAAGTACAGGTCCAAGCTCAGTAATAATTGCGCGGCTGGTGGCAGTCCCGAGGAATGATAAAGGTGCTACACCGCTTAACTGATAGGCGGCCTGCCAGGCAGCGACGGCGCCGGTAAAGGTTGCAATAATAAGGACCAGCGGAAGCGAATTAACTCCTATGTGTTCCATCTGGAAAAGCACAAGGTTTCGGCTCCTTAGGACGGAAGGGAAGCAGCGGATAATTCCGAAGAGAAGGTTGAAGAACTGCCCCAGCTCCTGAAAAAAATCCAGAATTTTCTTACCCAGGTTTCCAGCAAAATTCTTAAACACATTAGTCCTTTTTTCTGACAAATTTACTCAAAAAAACTGTAAAGTAAAAAGAGTGAATAAATCATCCGCAAAGTTTCCCCTGCGCAAAGTTTCCCAACCGCGGAACAATTCTCCTCTAGGCCCTTTGTGTTTCTTAGGCTCTTAGTCTCCGCCTGTTTAATTATCCGCAGCATTTTATATGCATGTTTTTGTAAAATTTTACAGAATTCTGCCGATAATAAAAATTGAAAGTTACATATTAAAGCCAAAGAAAATGGCCTTATTATATCAAAAGTGTAGAAAGCAGATTTAATTTTTGTTAAATTCTGCATCACATTATCTCCCTCCTTAAAAGTTAAATTATTTACATCCGCAATGTACTATTTGCGGAATAAGCTATGTCAGGCTTTTGAAAAGGAAGATTAAGAAAGGCAGTTCTGCATTTTTGCAGAAAAACAGGTTTCATATAAACAAAATATATCAGTGACTTCTAAAAGAGAGGATTTTCTTTAGCATATGAGCCCTTTGCGAAATAAAAAGGTCTTAATCATTGAGGACAATAAAGCTGATTATTTCCTGATACAAACATACCTTTCAGAGTTTACCTCAGAAGACGGCATTTCCCGCTCGGCCACACTTGCCGGAGGCATTGCCGGTCTGAAAGAAAATTCTCCCGATGTAATAATTCTGGATCTCAACCTTCCCGACTCCTCGGGTCTGGATACAATCAGGAAGATGCTTGAGCATAACAGTGAAATTCCCGTCGTTGTTCTCACCGGAAACAACGACCTGGAATTAGGCAAGACAGCCCTGAACCTCGGGGCAAGCGATTACCTTTCCAAAAATCAGATTACAGGTGAATCGCTCTGGAAAGCTATAAACTATGCAATTGAAAGAAAAAAGAATGACAAAATCATAAAGGAAAATTCAGAGTTTTACAGGGTGCTCTTCCAGTACAATCAGACGATTACTCTTCTCATAGATCCGGAAAACGGAAACATTTTGGATGCGAACAACTCCGCAATGAAGTTCTACGGATACACATCTGAGGAAATAAAAAGCACAAAGGTTTCAGACCTCAGCATTGGTCCGGAGAATGAAATTTCCCAAATGCTTGAACTTGCCTTAAGCGGAAAGGTAAAGCAGTCCCAGCTTCATCACAGGCTTTCAAATGGCGAGATAAAGGATGTGGAGGTTTCAATCGAGCCGATTTTCATTAATGGGAAAAAGCTTCTTTATTCAGTTATTGTGGATGTAACCGAAAGAAACAGGGCAAGAGAGGAAATAATTGCCAGAAACCATAAGAGGCTCCTTACAAACCAGCTGCTCAGTAAACTTATAAAACTTGTTGTTGGAAATGTAAAGCTTTCAGACCTGATGGAAACTGCCGTACGGGACGCCTCAAGTGTTCTGAAAATTGAGTACGTAAGAATCTGCTTTCTCGAAGGCAAACTCTGCAGTCATAATTGCGGACATGAAGAAGGAAATAGCAGCAGTTACCCCTGCATCTTAGAAGACCTTCATAAGACAGCCGTTGAACATCTCTCAGAAGGCAATTCTGTTATCATTGACGATTTCAGAGAGGCCAACAGCACTTTTGGAATCTTTAAGGATAGTCTGCTGCCGGAGGATGTGAACTCCATGATGGTTGTTCCTATGATGGCAGAAAGCAAATACATTGGAGCAATAGTATGCGGGAGTAAGAATAAAAGGAAATGGTGGACAGAAGAAGAGGCGTTTTTTGCTTCGGCTGCAGATTTAATTGCAATAGCCAGGGAAAATGAAATCCATTCGACAATGGAAGTTAAATTAAATCTCAAAATAAAGGAATCGAAAAAAGAGGTAATAGAACTCAACAAGCGCCTTTACGATCTGCTCGCCGTGCAGAGCGTCATACTCGACGGGATTCCTGACCTGGCATGGATGAAGGATATAAACGGCAAGTTTAAGGCGGTCAATAAAGTTTACTCTTCCATGTGCAGCATACCCAAGGAAGAAATTATTGATAAAACTGACTTCGATATCTGGGATCCCGAGTCTGCTAAGGCTTACAGGGAAGATGACCTGAATGTAATCAATTCCAGGGAGGAAATAAAAACACAGGAATGGATTACCGGTAAAAACGGCAGCAGGAGATTTTTTGAAACTATTAAAGTGCCGGTCTTCAGCAAAGACGGCCTTGTCATCGGTACGGTCGGCATCGCGCGCGACATAACCCTGTTAAAACAGGCCTCCGAAGTTCTGGAGCATGAAAACAGAAAGCTTGAAGAACTTGTTACCGGAAGAACAAAGGACCTGCAGGACGCCGCCGACAGCCTCCGCCATGAAATGAACGAGAGAATTATTGTGGAAGACCAGCTCATGAAACTCTCAGTTGCTGTTGAACAGAGCCCTGTTTCCATTATTATAACGGACTTAAAGGGGATTGTTGAATATGTCAATCCTAAGTTCTGCGATTCATCGGGCTATTCAAGGCAGGAAGTAGTAGGTAAGAGTATCAGGATGCTTCGTTCAGGGAAAGGTTCCAAAGAGACATACATGCAGTTATGGGAGGAAATTACAGCCGGGAATGTCTGGACTGGGGAGATCCTGAACAGGAAAAAAAATAGTGATCTTTATTGGGAGGAGTCGGTTGTCTCCCCTATTAAGAACTCTGCAGGCCTCATTACAAATTTTATCGGCATAACGAAAGACATTACTGAAGAAAAAAATGCCAAAATTAAATTGAAGGAAAGCGAGGAGCGCTTCAGGGCAATTTTTGAGAACTCGCCTCTGGGCATCAGTATATCCATAAACGGGGTTACAAAGGTGATTAACCGCTCGTTTGTAAAAATGTTCGGCTATGCGGATCCTTCTGAACTTGAGGGAGGTTCCATATTCAATACTATTGCACCCTCCTCGAGGACAAAGGTTGTGAATTTCCTGGTGAAAATGGCAAAGGATGAGCCCGTTAAGGATAACTATACATACTATGGCCTTAAAAAAGACGGCACAGAGTTTCCCATTAATGTAAGTGTTGCTGAACTTCATCTGCCCGAAGGACGGGCGATGGTCGGCTTTTATGTGGACATATCGGACCAGAAGCAGAAAGAAAACCAGATAATCAGCTCCCTCAAAGAAAAGGAAGTACTCATAAAGGAAATCCACCACAGGGTGAAAAACAACCTTCAGATAATTTCAAGCCTGCTTAATCTGCAGACAGACAGTATGACAGATCCTGTCCTTCTTGAGGCCTTCAACGTCAGCCGTAACAGAGTAAAGGCAATGGCGCTGATTCATGAAAGACTCTACCAGTCGAAGGACCTCTCGCTCATCGATTTCAATGAGTACATTTCAGAACTGATCATTCATCTGCAGAGAAACTACATCACTGACGGCAAAAAGATCGATTTCGACATATCGCTGGATCCCATTCGTCTTTCCATAGATACTGCAATACCATGCGGACTTATTGTAAATGAGCTGGTTTCAAATGCCATGAAGTATGCCTTTACGGGGAAGGATTCCGGGATACTCATTCTATCGGTTAAAAAGCATGAGGACGGGTTCGTAAGAATGGAAATTGCCGATAACGGGCGAGGCTTCGGCCCCGGCTTCGACATCGGCTCTGTAAGTACACTCGGGCTTCAGCTGGTTCAGAATCTGGTCGACCAGATAGGTGGCAGCATGGAGGTTGAAGACAGCAGCGGAGTTAAATTTTCAATTACATTCCGCCTGTAAGCGGAGGATAAAATGGATAAAGAGAAAGTACTTGTTGTTGAAGATGAGGCAATCGTTGCCCTGGATATTAAATTCAGGCTCCAGTCGCTGGGCTACCAGATCCAGGCAGTTGTTTCCAACGGAGATGACTGCCTTAAAGAAATAAAACAGAATAGGCCGGACCTGATTTTAATGGATATAGTTATTAAGGGGAAATACGACGGCGTTACCCTGGCTTCTATGATCCGTGAGGAATATAAAATTCCGATAGTTTACCTGACTGCTCACAGCGATGAGGCGACAATAGACAGGGCAAAAAAGACCAGTCCTTACGGCTTTATAATCAAGCCCTTCGACTTAAAAGATCTCCGCACAACCATAGAAATTGCACTCTATAAAGCCAAGTCGGAGCTGAAACTCCTCGAAAGCGAGGCCAAATACAGGACGCTTTTTGAGACTGCCATGTCTGCCGTTATAGTAACGGACCACGATGGCTGGAACATCCTTTAACAGCAAGGCAGTTGAACTTTTCGGCTATGACAGGCCGGAGCTCGCAGAGATGAACATTCTGAACCTTATGGATGAAAAGGATCTAAGCCATGAGGTTATTTTCAGTAAGACCGAAGGAAAAGAGGCCGTTGAATCCAGGGCATTAAAGAAGGACCGCTCTTCAATTTATATTGAGTACAGCTATTCCAGATGGAGTCTCAACGGAACAGATGTAATGACTTTCATATTGAGCGACATTTCAAAGAGGAAGGAAGCTGAAGAGAACCTTAGAAGAATTCAGAACGAACTGGAAATGCGTGTCAACGAAAGGACCATGGAACTAAGGTCCTTAATTGATCTTTCGGTTTTACCTGTAAGAATATTTAAGGAGGACGGCTCCTGTATATACAGCAATAACGCCGCTGTCAGACTTGGTATTAAACCGGGGCGTGACTACAATATTTCAGGCGACCTTCTTTTCATTAAAAATAACTGCCTGGAGAAGATTGATTCGGTCTTTAAGCAGGGCGGAGTCTTTACAAGCAGACCTGTTTTCATAGAGCCCGGTGAATTCCCCGGCTACAATACACACTGCAGCGCTGTTCTTGTTTTCCATTTTTATTCCGTCGCAAGCAGTTCTTCCCCTGCAGGCAGGGTGGTTAACCTTGTGGAAGACGTTACTGAACATTACAGAGCCGAAAAATTCAACAGGGACTTAGAGGACCAGAAAAACAGGTCTTCATTCCTTGTCAACGAGCTTGAGCAGGAAAGAAGCAGAATATCAAAAGAGCTGCACGACAGCATAGGACAGCTTCTGACGGCGGCAAAGTTTAATATTGAGCTTTTTGAGAAGACATCCAAAGAGGAAAACAAGTACATATCGGGCACCAGGGAGCTTCTGATTAAAGCAGGCAGGGAACTCAGGGAGGTTATCTTTGCCCTTTATCCGGCTAACTTTGAAAAAAGCGATATCAATTTCCTTATTAAGACACTCATAAAGGAATTTCCCGGCAATCTGGCGCTTGATGTTAAATATATTCCCAATGACGACTTTCATGACCTTTCAGCTAAAGCCAAAATCATTATCTTCAGGATCGTTCAGGAAGCACTAAATAATATCATTAAGCATTCAGGCGCAAAAGAGGCTGAGATCAGGATGCACAGGACTGAAAGCTGCCTGAACCTGACCATAAAAGATGACGGCATAGGGCTGAATATACAGGATGAAAACACAAGGACTAACTCCTACGGCCTGCATAATATGAAAGAAAGAGCAGCTTTACTTAATGGCGACTTCCAGATTGAACCTGACTTAAACAGGGGAACAGTTATAAATATACTCTTCCCTGCAAATGAGGTATTATGAACAGAGTAAGAATATTCATTGCTGACGACCATATAATCCTGCGTGACGGACTGACTGCCGTCATTGAATCAGAAAAAAAATACCAGGTTATCGGCCATGCAGGCAGCGGACCTGAGGCTGTTGAAAGGATTCAAAAGCTCTCACCCGATCTGGCAATTATAGACATCAATATGCCATTGCTCAATGGCATTGAAACCACCAGAGAAATAAGGAAATTCAACAGTGAGGTGAAGATAATTATTCTGACCATGTTTAACGACGGCAATTATATAAAGGATGCAATTGCCGCGGGTGCAAACGGCTACATGCTGAAGATGTCAGACATGGATGAGCTGTTTCTGGCCATTGACACGGTTATGAAGGAAGAACGCTACCTCAGCAAGGATGTTGCAGACATTCTGGTGTCAAATTATGTCCACTCACTGCAGGCCGCAGAGGCAAAAAGTGAGCTTCCGCCCCTCACAAAAAGAGAAAAAGACGTCCTTAAGCTTATTGTATCGGGCCTGACAAGCCAGCAGATTTCAGAAAAGCTTTTTATCAGCTATTTTACCGCGGCTGAACATAGAAAAAACATAATGAAGAAGTTAAGCGTTAAAAATACGGTTGAACTGGTTAATCTTGCAGTGAAGGAAAAACTCATATAAAGGAGGAGGCAGGGAAAGTAATATGGCCCGGCAGTTTCTAAGAGAGGAGTGAAAAGGAAAGAAAATACCTAACCTTAGGTACTTAAAATGCTTAGAATCTTGTATTTAAAAACCGGCCGCCTGGCCGAATATTTATCAAGAGAATTATTCTTTTTTAGAAAGTTATTTCGCGGGTAAAACTTTTGATAAATGAGCGCCTCAATACCGACTTCCCCGGAGCCTTAAGTCCAACTCTTTTGTCTGATAACAAGGAACTGGACCTCATTCCGCTTCAAAGCATTGGCTCCAAAATCTCCCGGGCAATAAACCTCCTAAGCGACGACTACTATAGTTTTGGCAAACTTATTCAGGAAAATTACAACTTATCAAAGCAGGTTGTAAACACCTTAATTGATATAACCGGCCTCGTTTCAGATGCAGAACTGAAAAGTGAGCTTGAAGTGCTCTCTTCCACCATCGGGCATCTGGCCGAAATATTCATGAGCTTCAAAGAGGAGTCCTCCCTGAAGGAAAACAACCTCCTCAGCATACAGATGAGTCTGCTTTCAATTATTTCCACCATTGAAAACTACACTAAAATTGTAAAGCATCTGAGAGTTCTTGGAATTTCAACGAAAATAGAAAATGCTAGGCTTGGAGCAGAAGGCACAGGCTTCAGCACAATTGCCGGGGATGTTGAAAGGCTTTCGGAGGTTATAAATGAAAAGGCCTTGCAGATCAATCACAGGTCAAAAATTCTGGTAAGTGATGTTAAAGAGATAATCACAAAAATAAGAATCCTCGGCCAGGAGCAGAAAAAAGAATCGGAACTACTGGTAGAAGAGGCAAGACTCAGCCTTTCGTCATATCAGTTGAGCTACAATTCCTCCTTCGAGAGCGCCGGCTTAATCAGGGACACCTCCTCTAAAATATCCTCAGATATAAACAGCCTTATTGCTTTAATACAGATACAGGATATCATCAGGCAGCAGCTTGAACATATAAAAGAAAATCTGGAAAGTTTCAGCAGCTCCTCCTCAAATGTTAAACTCAGGACTGACTGTGATATGACGCTGATCAAGCAGCTGATAGCGGTTTGTCAGCTGGAGCGGGCACAGGTGATCCACACAAAGGACGAAATAGCCGAAACCGCATCCCTTATAGAAAAATACAATCAAAACATAAGCCTGAATGCCAATAAAATCCTGGAGCATTCAGGTGATTTCCTCTCCAGCCATGAAACTGCTTCAAGCATACAGGCCATTGATGGGAATTTATCGGCCGTTTCAGGATCGCTGGAAAAGGGGCAACATATAAATGAAAGCCTTGCCTCGGCAATCAACGCCCTTGCCGGGACTATGGCAGACTCCAACAGGTTTGTTTTTGAAATCGAGGAAATCGGGGCTGAAATTGAGCTCATAGCCCTAAATGCACGCATTAAAGCAGCCCACTTGGGACAGGAGGGGGCAGCTCTCGGGGTTTTATCCCAGGAGATCCAGAAACTCTCACTCGAGGCAAAAGAATTATCTATCGAGATCTCGGGCGGGCTTCAGAAGGTTCTGAACGCCACTGAGAAATTAATCATCAGCAATAAGAATGACCAGAAAACAATTGAGCAGGAATTTAAAAGCATTGACGGGTCACTGAAAAACTCACTCTTCCGCATTAAGGACAGCAACTCAAAGCTCGACAGCCTGAAAAGGGAATTGAATTTCTCACTAAAAGAGATGAAAGAAAAGCTGGACCTGATGAATGAAGGGCTGAAGTACAATTTTGATGTCCTGGGTGAGATTACCTCTGTCGAGCAGATACTAGAGGATTATCTCTCCTTTGCCCTCTCTGAGGGCATTGAAACAAGTCATGAGGATAAAGAGTACCTTAAAAACCTCTCCTCATCCTATACGATGAACAGTGAAAGGAAGATTCATCAGTCTTTACTCGGCAAAAGCGAAAACAGCAGTTCTGCACCGGAGGATACTGCTGCCGGGGATTTTCTGGGAGACAATATAGAGCTTTTCTGAAGGGCGTGTAAGTTAGGCTGTAAAAAATAAATTAATAACAGGATCAGGGGATATGGTAAATATTGAGGGTGACTTAACAATAAGCCAAATAAAAAGCATTAAATCGGAGATTCAGGAGAGCATAAGGCAGAATCTTCCGCTGAAAATTGCTATTAACGGGATCAGCGAAATGGATATTACTTTCCTTCAGCTTATCATAAGCCTGGAAAGCACTTCATCTGAAGTGACCATTGCCATAGCACCGGAAAACAGGGGGAAAATCCTGGAATTCATGGAAACCTGCGGCTGCCTGAAAGAATTGAAAATGTTAAATATGGAGAATTAAATGAAAACAGTCTTAACAGTTGATGATTCGGCGAGTATCCGCCAGATGGTAAGCTTCACATTAAGCGAAGCCGGCTACAATGTAATTCAGGCCTCCGACGGACTGGAAGGGCTGGAGAAAGTAAAGACTGCAAGTGTAAATCTTGTTATTACCGACCTGAACATGCCGAATATGGACGGCATTGCCCTAATAAAAAGCATAAGGGAGATCCCTTCGCTTAAATTCATTCCGATACTGATGCTGACTACTGAGTCGCAGAATGAAAAGAAAATGGAAGGAAAGACTGCGGGGGCTACAGGCTGGATTATAAAGCCTTTCAAGCCTGAACAGCTCATTGCCGTAGTAAAGAAAGTGCTCCCATAAGGCGGGGCCGCTTTTACAGCTTAAGTCATGAAGTCCATATTAAACAAGAAAAGGGTAACAAATTGTTAGATCACCTGAAACAATCGTTTTTAGAAGAAACCAAAGAGCTTCTCAGCCAGCTTGAGGAGTCGCTCCTTGAACTGGAAAATGAATCCAATGATGCTGAGCTTATTTCAAAGGTATTCAGAATACTTCACACGATCAAAGGCTCTGCCGGAATGTTTGACTTTGATGACGTATCAAAGTTTACTCACGACATAGAAAATGTTTTTGATCTTATAAGAAACGGTGAAATTAAAGCGGATAAAAATATTATTTCTTTAACCCTTAAGGCCAAAGACCAGATTGAAAAACTGCTTGAGAAAAAAAGCACTTTGGGTGACGATGAAACCTTGCGGCTTGTGGAGGCATTCGGCAGTATAATGGCCGGCTTCAGGCAGAGCGGCACAAATGGAAAAACCTCCCTTAAGGAATCCCCTGCTGTAAGCCGTAAAGCCGGGGAGGAACTGACCACATACTTTATAAAATTCAAACCCGCGCAAGACATTCTGCAGAACGGCACCAATCCGCTTTTACTTCTAAATGAACTGCGGGATTTGGGTGAATGCTGCCTAAGCATGATAACGGATAAAATTCCCGGATTCAAGGATCTGGATCCTGAAAAATGCTATGTCTGCTGGAACATCCTTCTCAGGACAGAAAAAAATATGGATGCAATCCGTGACGTTTTTATTTTTGTTGAGGATGACTGTGAACTGATAATTTCTATAATTGAAGATGATAACCTCTCGGCTCTGAAGACCCTGGAAGAACATCATCAGGAGATAACAGGAATTCTTTCTGAAGATCCTTCCAATATAATTGAAAGGCTGAAATCTCTTTTTAGAGATAAAGCAGGATTACAGGAAGTGGTTGCTGCTGCCCCCGCAGCAACTGTCTCCGGCCTTCCCAGGAATTCCAAAGCAGAGAAGGCAGCTGAGGCGGAATCTGTTTCCAACATAAAAGTCAGCTCTGAAAAGCTGGATTACCTGGTCAATCTTGTAGGCGAGCTTGTGACGGTTCAGGCAAGGCTCTCTCAGACAGCATCGCAAAAGATGGATCCTGAACTCATGGCAATTTCAGAAGAAGTAGAAAGGCTTACCTGTGAGCTCAGGGACAATGCTTTGAACATAAGAATGGTGCCGATCAGATCTACATTTAACCGTTTTAAGAGACTGGTAAGAGACCTTTCGCAGGAGCTCGGGAAGAAGGTAGACCTGTTCACAGAAGGCGATGAAACGGAACTGGACAAAAATGTGATAGATAAGCTGAACGATCCTCTGATCCATCTTGTCAGAAACAGCCTGGATCACGGGATCGAAGCCTCACACATAAGGAGAGAACAAGGGAAGAGCGAAAACGGAGTCGTCATACTCTCGGCAGGATACTCCGGTTCAAACGTGGTTATCAGAATTACAGATGACGGTAGAGGGCTTGATAAAGAGACAATTCGCAAAAAAGCAGTTGAAAAAGGAATTATAGCAAAGGATGCCGTTTTAACGGAAAAAGAGATTTATAACCTGGTCTTTATGCCTGGATTTTCCACGGCTGAGAAAGTTTCGAGCGTTTCCGGCAGGGGCGTGGGTATGGATGTGGTAAGAAAGACAATCGAGTCCTTAAGAGGAAGTATAGACATTACGAGTGAATATGAAATCGGGACCACCATAACAATGAAACTGCCCCTGACGCTGGCAATCATTGAAGGCCTTTTGGTTCAGATTGGTGACGACTACTTCATTATCCCTCTTTCAGCAGTCGAGGAATGCATTGAGCTCCGCCGGAGCGAAATGAAGAATGAAAACGGGATGCATCTGGTAAACGTCAGGGGTGAACTGGTGCCCTTCATTTCTCTGAGGGAAAGATTTAACATAAGTGATAGTCCGGGCGAAATCGAGCAGGTGGTAATCACAACCGGCGAGAGCGGAAAGTCCGGCAAAGATACCAAAATCGGATTTGTTGTAGACAAGGTAATCGGAGAGCATCAGACGGTGATTAAGTCGCTCGGAAAATTCTACAAAGATGCCGAGGGAATCTCGGGAGCCACGATTTTAGGTGACGGTACGCTTGCGCTCATTCTGGATATAGCCAGTCTGGTAAAGCGTGAGGAAGAATTGGAAAAGCAATTATTTCAAAACAGATAAATATAATAGGTGATACCAATGATACAAGAACTCAGACAATATCTTACATTCAAGCTGGGAGATGAAATCTTCGCTTTGGATGTAAGCCAGGTGCGCGAGATCCTGGACTATATCAAGATAACAAAAGTGCCTCAGACGCCTGACTATATGTGCGGGGTAATAAACCTTCGGGGAAGCGTTGTTCCGGTAATTGATATGAGACAGAAATTCGGCCTTTCAAAAACAGAGGCGACTGTCAATACATGCATTGTAGTTATGGAGGTCAATATCGACCAGGAAAAGACAGTCCTGGGAGCGCTCGTGGATTCCGTGCAGGAGGTCTTTGAACTCGAGCCCACAGAAATTGAAGCTCCTCCTAGAATAGGTACACAGCTGAAGACCGAGTTCATAAAAGGAATGGGAAAACGTGATGAAAAATTCATCATTATCCTGGATATCGACAAGATATTTTCAGTAAGAGAACTGGAACTGCTTACCAGCAGCCTCGAAGAAAATAAGTGAAAATTCAACCAATTAAGTGCAATTAATAAAATGAGGGAAATAAAATGTTAAAGTGGTTTCTGGATCTTAAAATTGCCTCAAAACTAATTCTTAGTTTCTCCTTATTGACCTTAGCGGCAGTGTTCATTGGGTATATGGGAATAAGCGACCTGCAGTCAATGAATGAAAGCTATACAAAAATGTACCAGGAAAATACAATCCCCATCATGAAGCTAGGGGATCTGCAGCAGTATTTCCACAGGGTCAGAATCAATACAAGGGACCTTGTAATGGCTAACGAAAAGTCAGCCATGGAAGCGGCTATAAGCAAAATTGACGAGTACAATGCCAGCATCAGAAGTGATACCGAATCGCTGGGTAAAAGCGTAAATACTGAGGAAGAAAGGAGAATTTACAACAGATTTTCGGACCTGCAAAGAAAGTATCAGGAGAATATGCAGGAACTGTTTTCCCTGGGAAGGGCTAATAAAGATGCCCAGGCAATAGCATACCTGAATGGCGAAATGAAAAAGACCGCCCTGGAAGAGCAGAAAACCCTGGAAGCCTGGGTGGCATATCATGACAAAGAAGCCTCTGGTGTGGCAGCCCAAAATGCAGCCTCGGCAGTTTCGGTAGTCAGGATGCTGATAATAATTCTGATTATAAGCATCATTATTTCCCTGGCGCTTGCAGTATATATTTCAAGAATCATAAGCAGGCCTCTCAGACAGGGGGTCGAATTTGCAAACACTGTGGCAAACGGGGACCTAAGAAAAAAACTCGACATTGATCAGAAAGATGAGATAGGACAGCTTTCCCAGGCACTTAATGAAATGATAGACAAGCTGAAGAATGTGGTGGAAAATGTAAAATCCGCCGCCGACAATGTATCCTCCGGAAGCCAGGAATTAAGTTCAAGTTCGGAACAGCTCTCACAGGGTTCAACCGAGCAGGCTGCTGCGGCTGAGGAGGCCTCAAGCTCAATGGAAGAGATGACAAGTAATATAAACCAGAATGCCGACAATGCACGCCAGACTGAGAAAATTGCACTCCAGAGTGCAGAGGATGCAAAGGAAGGCGGACAGGCTGTGGCGCAGACGGCAGAGGCGATGAAGGATATTGCGGGCAAGATTTCGATTATTGAAGAAATTGCGCGCCAGACAAACCTGCTCGCACTTAACGCAGCAATTGAGGCTGCCCGTGCCGGTGAACACGGAAAGGGCTTTGCCGTTGTGGCTAGCGAGGTAAGAAAACTGGCTGAAAGGAGCCAGCTTGCAGCAGCCGAAATCAGCACACTGTCGTCTTCAAGCGTGAAGATTGCAGAGAAAGCAGGCCAGATGCTCAAGAAGATAGTCCCCGACATTCAAAAGACAAGCGAGCTCGTGCAGGAAATTACCTCTGCCAGCAGTGAACAGAAGACAGGAGCCGATCAGATCAACAGCGCAATCCAGCAGCTCAATCAGGTCATTCAGCAGAACGCATCTGCAGCCGAGGAAATGGCATCAACAGCCGAAGAACTTGCAAGCCAGGCTGAACAGCTGCAGAGTTCAATCGATTTTTTCAGAATCGATGACAGCTTCCAGAAAAAAGCAGCCAGACCCGCCGTAGTTCACGCCGTTTCAAAGCAGAATCGGGGAAGCTCCTCAAAACAAATCACTGCAGGCTCTCTTAAGCCACAGAGAACGGCAAAATCTTCAGGCTTTGTATATGACCTAAGCGACGGCGACAAGCTGGATATAGATTTTGAAAGGTTCTGAAAAGCATAAATATAAAAGCAGGGGCAACCTTTTTCTTAAAAAAGGCTGCCCTTTCTTTGTGACTGTTAACAGCTCTCACTGTAATTAAAAATAAATACTTAAATTGTTAAATGGTGCATGTCTAAGGATCAAACAGAAAATAAGCAGCATAATGAAGGTCTGACGTTAAAAGAGTTTGAGGCGCTCAGCAGTTTCATTTATTCGGAAGTAGGGATAAAAATGCCGCCGAATAAAAAAATTATGCTTGAGGCAAGATTGAAAAAGCGGCTCAAAGAGCTCAGCATGAAATCTTATTCTGAATACACACAGATGGTCTTAAAGCGAAAGTCGCCTTCTGAAATATTCCACTTTATTGACGTTGTTACGACCAATAAAACAGATTTTTTCCGTGAACCGAAACAGTTCGGCTTTTTAACTGAACACGCCATGCCTGAGCTGAGAAAAATTTTCGGCATCGGGCAGGAAGGGGCCATAAGAGTATGGAGCGCAGGATGTTCCACCGGGGAGGAACCATACACTCTTGCAATGGTTCTGCACGAGGAGCTAAGGCAGTTTAATCAGATAAGGATATTTGCCAGTGATGTTTCCACAGAGGTGCTCAAGAAGGCACAACTGGCCATATACGAGGAAGAAAGAGTTGAACCGGTTCCTATGGAGTTCAAACGGAGATATCTCTTAAGAAGCCGTGACAGGGAAAGAAAACTTGTACGGATTGTACCCGAACTGCGCAGGCAGGTTGAATTCAGAAGAATAAATTTTATGCATGATGATTACGAAATAAAAGAGTCTTTTCATGCCGTATTCTGCCGGAATGTAATTATATATTTTGACAGACAGACACAGCAGTCAATTATAGAAAAGATCACCAGAAAATTACTAAAAGGGGGATTCCTTTTCATCGGCCATTCGGAGTCGCTCTTTAATATGGATCTTCCTCTTGTGCAGGTGGCGCCCAGCATATACAGGAAAATATAAAATGATACCTGGAAGAAATAACTTGCCTGTAATATTCCTGAATGCCGGAGAATACCACGTCTCCGACAAGCCTGAAATAGTTTCAACTGTTCTCGGCTCATGCATTTCAGTTATTCTCTTCAGCAGACAAAGCCCCGTCTGCGGCATAACGCACAGCCTCCTTCCTGCCTGCAGCTATGAGGCCTCAGCCTGCAAAAGCTGCACTGAGGCATACAGGTATGTGGACTGTTCAATCATAAAACTGATCCAGGAAATGGAACAGAATAAAATCAGCATCAAAGACATGGAAGCAAAAGTTTTCGGCGGGGCGGGGACCATTAACAAAGGCAGAAAAGAAAAAGATAACGTGGGAGGCCTGAATGTTGAAGCAGCTTTCAGCACACTTGAAAGGGAAGGAATAAAAGTTACAAGCCGGGATACCGGAGGCACAAGAGGCAGAAAACTCTTTCTCTTTACAGACTCAAAAGAAGTATTCATTAAGAAATTATCCGGAACTGAGAATCAAAGATAAGCTTTCAGCAAGATGAAAAAAGTAAAAGTATTAATAGTAGATGATTCTGCACTGGTAAGGCAAACCTTAAGTGAGATTTTGTCTTCCGATGAAAGTCTTGAAGTAATCGGCACGGCTTCAGATCCCTATGCTGCGGCAAGAAAAATGCGCGATGAAATGCCTGACGTCATAACGCTTGACATTGAAATGCCAGGCATGGACGGGCTTACATTCCTGCAGAAGATAATGACGCAGCACCCGATTCCTGTTGTCATCTGTTCGAGTCTGACCGGGGACGGCTCTTTAACTGCCCTGAAGGCAATGGAATTGGGAGCAGCAGAAATAATAACAAAACCAAAATTAGGTACAAAGCAGTTTTTTGAAGAAGCAAAAATAAGAATATGCGATGCCGTTAAGGCAGCTTCGAAGGCAAGCCTCAGGAAAATGAGCCAGCCTCTCCCGGTGGAGCCGAAGCTTACGGCAGATGTAATTCTGGAAAAGCCTCTAAGCCGGGCGATGATCCAGACAACTGAAAAGGTGATCGTGGCCGGGGCATCTACAGGAGGAACCGAGGCATTGAGAGTATTTCTGGAGGAGATGCCTCTGTATTCACCGGGGATAGTGATCGTACAGCACATGCCAGAGGGCTTTACCTCTGCTTTTGCAAAAAGACTCGATTCCATTTGTAAAATTACGGTCAAAGAGGCTGAAAACGGCGATGCCGTCTTAAGAGGCCACGCACTGATTGCTCCGGGAAATCATCATCTCCTGCTTAAGAGAAGCGGAGCCAAATATTATGTGGAGGTAAAAGAAGGACCCATGGTATGCCGCCACAGACCCTCTGTTGACGTACTGTTCAGATCGGCTGCCAGATATGCAGGCAGCAATGCCGTAGGGATACTGATGACGGGAATGGGGGACGACGGGGCAAAAGGACTCTTCGAAATGAAGCAGGCCGGAGCTTATACAATAGCCCAGGATGAAAAAACTTCTGTCGTCTTCGGCATGCCGCATGAAGCCATTAAGCTTGGCGCTGCCGAGGCCGTTCTGCCCCTGCAGCAGATAAGCAGGCATTTAGCACAAAGTAAAATACTTTAATTACAGGATTTCTATAATACAATATGAAACAGAATGTACTGATCGTAGAAGATGAAAGGATAGTTTCTCTTGATCTGAAAAACAGGATTACAGAGCTGGGCTACAACGTGGCAGGAATGGTTTCCACGGGAGAAGATGCAATTCTTGAGGCTGAAAGACTCCTGCCCGACATTATTTTAATGGATATAATGCTTAAAGGGCAGTTCGATGGAATTCATGCCGCTGAGGTAATCTATCAGAAACACCATATACCGGTTATTTTTATTACCGCCTTCTCCGATGAAAAAACCTTCAGCCGTGCCGTTACCACAGAACCATTCGGATACCTTGTCAAACCATTTGACACCAGGGACCTTAAAAATGCGATTGAGATCGCTCTTTATAAATCGAAGACCGACAGAAAAATAAAGGAAAATGAAAAGCTGCTTAATGTGACGCTTAATAACATCTCAGAAGGGATTATTGCCCTGGACCAGGAGGGAAGGATCAGGCTCATGAACCACTGCGCCGAGGAACTTACCGGCTATAGCAAGGAAGAAGCTCTGGGAAAAGAAATTGATAAAATATTCCGCGTATCTGATGAAATATTAAATGACTACCTGGTTTCTGTTTTATACAAAAAAGAGAAACCAGAGCTGAGTAAGTACCTGAAGAATAAGTATCTCATAACAAAGTCGGGGAAAAGAATCCTGATTGAAGAAAATACCTCACTGATTGATGACATTAATAACAATATTATTGGAAGTGTTATAGCATTCAAAAATATAACTGAACGCAAGGAAGTTGAATCCTCAATTATAAGATCCAGAAACTATTATCTGACGCTTCTCGACGAGTTCCCTGTCATGATCTGGCGGACGGACCCGATGGGAAGGTTCAACTATTTTAATAAAATATGGCAGAGCTACACTGGCAGAGCACTGGAAGAAGATATTGAACACGGCTGGTACCTGAATATACATCCTGAAGACAGGGAGAATGTTACCAAAGAAATTGAAGAGAAGATCACTTCTAAAGGCAGGATCGAATGCGTCTTCCGCATGCGCAATTCTGATGATAAGTACAGATGGATGCTCTTTATAGGATCACCGTATTATGAAATCGAGGGTGTATATTCGGGCTATCTTGGAGCGTCTCAGGATATTACGAACCGGGTCATGGTTGAACAAAAACTTGCAGCTGCAAAAAAGGCAGCCGAAGAAGCCAGCAAGGCTAAAAGTGATTTTCTGGCAAATATGAGCCATGAGGTTCGCACTCCGATGAATGCAATTATAGGCCTGAGTGAAATATTGTCTGACACGGACCTTAAGAGCAACCAGAAAGAGCTGCTCGACCTGATCAGCGACTCAGCCTATTCGCTCCTGCAGCTATTGAATAATGTGCTGGATTACTCCAAAATCGAAGCCGGAAAACTCAGCTTCGAAATGAGTGAATTCAGCCTTACAGGCCTGATAGATGAATCGGTTTCAAAATACAGGATTCAGGCCAGGAATAAGCACCTGGAATTTATAGTCGGGCTGGATGACTCACTGCCGGATAACGTGACAGGCGATAAACTCAGGATCAGGCAGGTTCTGGAAAACCTGCTCTCAAATGCAATCAAATTTACCGAGCATGGTTCAATTACGCTGGAAGTTAAACCGGAGGAAGAGACAGGAGAAGAAATCTGTTTTTCAGTTTCAGATACCGGAATAGGTATAAAAGAGGAGGACCAGCACCTGGTATTTCAAAGCTTTACACAGATCGACAGCTCATCGACCAAAAGATACAGCGGAACCGGCCTGGGACTCTCTATAGCAAAAGAGATAATTCAGGGGATGAAAGGAGACATATGGTTTGAAAGTGAAGCCGGAAAGGGGAGCGCATTTTATTTCCGGCTGCCACTTAAAGCTGAAAACCAGTCGGTGTAATTAACAGAAGAAACATTTTTCAGCGAACTATAAAAGGAGAAAATTAATGAGAATTCTAATTGCCGAAGATGACTTTGCAAGCAGGGTTGTTATAAAGACGATGCTTGAGCCTTACGGGGACTGCGATGTTGTTGTAAACGGAAAGGAAGTTATAGAAGCCTTCCAGCTGGCCCTGATGGAAAATAATCCTTATGACCTTTTATGCCTTGACATTATGATGCCGAAGATGGACGGGCGAGAAGCGCTCAAATGGATAAGACAGATTGAAAAGGAGAACAAGGTGGCTCCCAGAGATGAAGCTAAAATTGTAATGACAACCGCCCTAGGAACTCCCAGGGACGTCATAGACGCCTACTATTCCGGCGGCTGTACGTCTTATATTGTCAAGCCTCTGACAAAAGAGAAGATAAGAAATATCCTAAATGAACTTGGACTTTTGACTCCAGATCAGGTATAAAAGGAGTAAGCAGTAAGCGGCATTATTTTAACTGTCTTTTAAACAATCCGGTAACTCAAATGTCCTTAATTATAAAGCCATTTGCAAAATTAACGAAAAGCATAAGCAGTACATTCCAGGTCTCCCTGGTGGCATGCTATCTGGTTGCAGGTGTCCTGATCGTTTACTTCACAAACAGCCAGATGAAAAAGCAGGCTTTGCATGATGCTTCTGACAGGGCAAGACTGATTCTCTACCGCAGTCTCTCGGAGCATGAATATTTTGCAAATCACCTGAAGCCGGAGCTTTTGAACGACATATCGCATCTGCACGGGAAGGATTATTTCGATCCCACCTGGATGTCTTCTACATACGCTGTGCGTGAAATGGATAAAGATCTGCGAAAAAGGATTAAAGAGGAATATTATTATAAGGAAGCAGCAGTCAATGCAAGAAACAAAGAAAATGAAGCCGATCCGTATGAAGCCGGTTTCCTTTGGAAGCTGAACCACGGCAAAAAAGGAAATGAGGTCCAGGCAATCAGAGAAATCAACGGTGAGAAGTTCTTTACTTTTATGATTAAAGGGGAAACGGTCGGTCCAGCCTGCCTCAGATGCCATGGCAGTCCGGCCGAAGCCCCGAAGGAACTGGTGAAACTCTATGGAGACCAAATCGGCTTTAACAAAAAGGTGGGGGAAATAACCTCAGCCATATCAATCAGAATACCGCTGGACGATGCATATGCCGCGGCAAATTCAGTCTCGGCAAGCCTGTCGTTGATACTCCTGATTGTGCTCTTTGCAATCCTTTCTGTATGCTATATCATCTACAGGCAGGTCATTCAGGTTCCGGTAATGACAATTAGAAATAAGGCAATTGCCATTGTAAATTCCACAGGACACCTGGGTGAGCAGATACCGGTTTATCATGAAAATGAGCTGGGTGAGCTGACAAAAGCTTTTAACTGGCTTTCGGTAAATATGAAACAGCTGCTGGACGGATTGGAAACCAAAGTCAAGGAAAGAACTGAAAAGTATGAAAAGGCAAACCTGGAACTGAAAATCAGGGAAGAGGAAGTGAGCAGTTCATTAAAGGAAAAGGAGACTCTGCTCAAGGAAATTCATCACAGGGTTAAGAACAACCTTCAGATCATATCCAGCCTGCTGAATCTTCAGATGCAGTTTGTTGAAGATGAAGACCTGAAGCTTTTGTTTAACGATTCCTGCAGCCGCGTCCGTTCAATGTCCTTAATCCATGAGAAACTTTATCAGACGGAAAGTCTTTCAAAAATCAACATGAAAGATTATGTGCTGGACCTTTCCATGTTTTTGAAGGCGGCCTATGTAAAGGCCTCTCAGGAAATTGAGATAGCTGCATCCCTGGATGAAGTTCATCTGCCGGTTGACATAGCCGTTCCATGCGGGCTCATAATAAATGAACTTGTTTCCAACTCTCTTAAATATGCATTCAGGGGGCTTTCCTGTGGAACGATCGGCATAACGCTGAAAAAGTATGAAAAGAAAATTGAAATTTCTATTAGTGATAACGGGCTGGGTCTGCCGGATAACGTGGACCTGAAGAACCCTTCCACCTTAGGACTGCAGTTAGTTTCAGGACTCGTTGAGCAGATCCATGGGACAATAGAGATAATAAGAAAAGATGGGACAACCTTCTGCTTAAGGTTTTCGGCAGAGGCTTAAAAATGATAAAACAAATGGGAGAATTATGGGATCTGAACTGAACTCCAGTTATTCTAATATTTTTTCAGAAGTTGACATCTTCGAAAGGGATCCTTCAGAGCTGAACTTTAATGAAATCTTCAATCTGGAGGAAATACAAAAGCTTCAGGACACCTTTGCCTCGGTCCATGGAGTTGCATCCCTGATTACTGACACCAGGGGCCTGCCTATTACCAGGCCTAGCAATTTCAGCTATTTATGCAATTCCATAATAAGACAAAATCAGAAAGGAAATGAAAGGTGCTGCAACTCAGATTCCATTATAGGAAAAACAAACCCTGAAGGCCCGAATGTGCAGAAGTGCCTGAGTGCAGGCCTTTGGGACGGCGGAACCAGCATTATGCTGGGCGACAAGCATATAGCAAGCTGGCTTATAGGTCAGGTAATAGTTGAACCATGTTCTGAAGAAGAGCTGATGAAATACGCTGAATTCCTGGGCGTCGATGAAAATGAATATCTGGAAGCTCTCGGGAAAATTCCGAGAATGAGTGAAAAGAAGTTCAGGGAGATAAACCAGATACTTTTCCACTTTGCAAAACAGCTTTCCGAACTTGCTCTTAAAAATTTTCAGCTGATTCAGGAACTGGAAAAAAGGCGTAAAGCAGAACTGAAGACCAACAGTTTATATTCGGTGGCCCGGGCAGTAAACTCAGCCGAGAGCCTGGAGGCTGTCTTTGAAAACGCAAATGATTTGTTATCAAAGATAATTTACTTTGAAAATTTTCTGATAGCAAAGTACCACAAAGAAAGTGATGAGGTGAGCTTTCGGTACTCCAGTGATGAGAACTATCCGTTTAATGACCTGAGGGATTCGAAGTCCCTTGCCCTTGAAGTAATTCGCAAAGAAAAGCCCGTGCACTTAAAGCAGGGTGAAATCATGTCTATTTTAAGCCCTGAGGGGAGTAGTATCCAGTTGTGCAGGGAATTCCTTGGGGTGCCCCTCAAGATAAAAGGGGAGCTTCTTGGCGTATTGTGCTTCAGGAATTTTAGCCGGGAGGCAGAATATTCTAAAGAGGATATAGAAATCCTCGAAGCCGTTTCCGAGCAGATGGCAATTGCCGTAAAACACAAACAGAGTGAGGAGAAATTAAAAGAAGCAAAGGAAATTGCCGAACGCTCGGAAAGGCTGAAGACCGAGTTCCTGGCGCAGATATCGCATGAAATTAGAACTCCGCTGAATGCAATCCTGAGCTTTAATGCGCTCATAAGGCAGGAAATTGAGAATAAAATTCAGGGTGAGATTCAGGAGGGCTTCAACATTATTGAAAGGGGGAGCAAAAGAATCATCAGAACAATTGACCTTCTGCTCAATATGTCGGCCGTTCAGACGGGAAACTACGACGTCTGCCTTACGGAAGTAAATATTGATGAGACGCTGAGGCTTATCATCCGTGAGTTTACGGCACTTGCAAGGCAGAAAAAACTTGCATTGAAAATTGAAAACAGTTCCAAGCAGAACGTTATCTTTGCCGACGGGTATACGATTACGCAGATATTTACAAACCTAATTGATAATGCCTTAAAATTTACAAATGCCGGCGGTGTATCAGTCAGAATTTTTGACAACAGTAAGGGTAAAATGTCAGTTGAAGTCCGCGACACGGGAATAGGCATGTCAAAAGAATTTCTTCCGAATCTCTTTAAGCCGTTTCTGCAGGAGGAGATGGGATATACAAGAAGATATGAAGGAAACGGCCTTGGTCTGGCACTGGTTAAGAAATACTGCGAGCTGAATAATGCAGAGATAAAAGTTGAAAGTGAAAAGAAAAAAGGGAGCACCTTTACAGTGATTTTTGGTTAATTGTTTCTAATGTAATTTTTGCCATACCGCTTTATCCTTACGGCTCTATACAGGCTGCATGTGCAGCTTATTTCTTCACAGACTCTTCGGTGCGGGAACTGCTGATTAGGTTTCAGTTATTCCTTCTTTTTCTGCATTTCACTTCATTGTGAGAATCTTCAAAAACTCTACCGCTCGAAACATCTTTTTACCGCTGGTTACATTTCAGATGATTTTACTCTAAAAGGCATTAATTTATTAAGAAAAAGGGGCAAAATAGCATTTCATGCCCTCACAGAAGATAAAACTTCAGTAATAAAGAAGCCAAAAGAACGGGAATCAGATGAAAAACAATATTTCAGAAACCGAACTGACCAGGCTCCTCAGCGATGATGAAGCGGGTTTCAGGAATCGTATTATACTCTTCAGGGTACACTGGATAACCATTCTCATGATAACAATTTTTACGGCACTTCTGGCCGTAGTCTATGCCCTGATGGCTCCCGACGTGTATTCCTCGAGCACAATGATCAGAGTCTCCAAACCGCAGGGCAATATACTTGATGCTCCTTTGATTGCAGAGTTCTCAGATCAGAAGTCATCTTTCGTGGAAAATGAAATTGAGGTCTTAAAAAGCTACTCTATCCGCGAAAGGGTAGCCCGTTTGCTGATTGACTCGCTTAAGAACAACAGGTATCCCGAGTATTATATCATATTCAGCCATGAGAGGAAAAGCGCTTCAGGAAGTCCTGCCATCCGCCCGGTCTACGAAATAGTAAAAGCCCTCGGCAAGGTGGTCACAATCGAACAGAAGAATGACCTGGAAATAGTAAATTTAACAGCTGAATCGGTTTCCCCCTGTGAGGCCTCATTGATTGCGAATATTTACGCCAGTGTTTATCACGACATGAATCTGGGTATCAACCGCCTCCAGACGATGAACGTCAGAGAGTTTCTCGAAAAGCAAAGCGAGGATAAGCACAAAAAGCTTCTTGAAGCAGAAAACGCACTGAAAGATTACCAGGAAAAAGGGGGCATAGTTGCTCTTGATGCCCAGTCAAACGCGCTCATAGGCCAGCTGACAGACTATGAATCCAAAAAGAATGCAGCCAAAATCGAGCTGACGGTTGTGGAAAAAACACTCGCTGATTATAAGACTGAACTTGCCAGGCAGGAACCCCGCATTAAGGATTACCTCGATAAGTATGCAATTGAGCCCTACCTGGAGGAACTGCAGAAACAGATCGCACAGTTTGAGGTGAAGAAGGATCTTGCTCTTACAAACGGGCAGGACTACAGCCGGACGGAAGTGATTAATAACTATAATATGAAAATAGAGGCTCTCAAGGAAAACCGCGATAAGAAGCTGGAAATATTTAAGGCAGGCATGCTGGCCCTGAGCAGCGATGAGGTCAAACAGCTTGTACAGAAGGTGCTGGATGCCGAAGTAAAATATCACGCGCTTTCGTCTTCATACAATGTTATCAGTTCCATAGTAAAAAATTATGAAGCGGAGTTTGATGCCCTTCCTAAAAGGACGATCGACCTTGCAAGACTCGAAAGGGAAAAAAGGGAATCGGAAAAACTATACCTTCTTATAGAGGAAAAGTATCAGGAGGCTTTGATAAATGAGCAGTCCACGCCGGGCAACGTCCTGATTATAGACCCGGCCAGGATCCCCGTGGAAGCCTCCAGGCCAAACAGAAGGATCATAGTGCTGGCGGGCGTAATGTCTGGACTCCTTTTCGGATTCGGGTTTGTTCTGATAAGAGATATTTTAGACAGGACTGTAAAGACACCTGAGGATATCGAGAAGTTAAATATAAACCTGATAGGCTGGGTGCCCCGCTTTGAGAGCCTCCCCCAAGGAGGGCAAAACGCTTCTGAATTCATCGTGCATTATAAACCGAATTCAGTTCCAAGCGAGGCATACAGGGCTTTGCGGACAAGGATTCAGTTTTCAAGGGTCAACTGGGAAACTATTAAGACTATTCTTATTACCTCCAGCTCACCGCAGGAGGGGAAGACCACTTCTTCAGTAAATATTGCCGGAAGCTTTGCAAAGGCAGGGAAAAGGACACTCATTATTGATTGTGATTTAAGAAAGCCAAGGGTGCACAAGGTATTTAATCAGTTCAAGGCGCCGGGATTGGTTGAATACATTTTTGAAAAGGCGTCTTACGAAGACATAATCAGAAAAACCGAATCAGAAGACCTTTTCATGGTCCCAGCCGGTACAATCCCGACAAATCCTTCTGAAATACTGGCCTCAGTGCAGTTTATGCAGCTCCTTGAAAAGCTGAAAGAGGATTTTGAAATAATTGTAATTGACTCGCCTCCCATTCTGGCGGTAACCGATGCCGAAATTCTCTCACGGATTGCTGACCTGTCACTTTTAGTGGCAGCTGCAGAGATCACAGAGATTGATGTGATGAAAAAAGCAGTGGAACTTCTCAGCCATGAGCAGAACTCATTTATTGGGGTCCTCCTGAATAATTTTATCTATAAAAACGGCTACGGGAGCTATTACAAAAACTATTACTATTACCAGAGTCCTGTGAAAGACAAAAAAGAAAAGCTGCTTTACACAGGCAGGCAGTTAATAAAAAGCTAAGGTAAATCAAAATGTACGCTTATACAAATTCATATGAACATACAACAAAAGCCTCTTATTCCACAGATGAGTCATCTGGCAGCCCGGTCCTCCCGGGAAATTATCCCAAAATATGCGGCGGGAGGATTCTTGTCACCGGAGGAGCAGGCTTTATTGGTTCAAACATGTGCGAAGACTTCCTGAAAAATGACAATGAAGTAGTCTGCCTGGACAATTTCTCAACGGGCAAAGTTGAAAACATAAAGGGGTTTCTCTCATGCCCTAAGTTTCACCTTGTGGTGGGCGACATACGTAACATTAACGACTGCAGAAAGGCTGTAGACGGGGCGGACGTCGTTTTTCATGAGGCAGCGCTGGGATCGGTGCCAAGATCGCTTCAGGATCCGATCACCTCGAATGAGGTGAATGTAGGCGGGTTTCTGAATATGCTTGTGGCTGCAAAGGATGCAAATGTAAGGCGTTTTATTTATGCTGCAAGCTCAGCAGCCTATGGCGACTCTAAAGCCCTTCCAAAAGTTGAATCATCAGTCGGCAGGCCAGTTTCACCTTACGCGGTTTCTAAATATGCTAATGAATTGTATGCACATGTATTCGGGCTGCATTACGGCATGGAGATTATCGGCTTAAGATACTTTAACGTATTCGGCCCCAGGCAGAACCCTGATGGTGAATACGCAGCTGTTATACCCAGGTTTACCTCACAGCTGATATCGCACCGGCCGATACTTATCAACGGCGACGGCAATATCTCCCGCGATTTTACATATGTGGAAAATGTCATTCAGATGAACCACCTGGCTGGACTTTGCAAAGATAGTAACGCCTTCGGAGAGGTATTCAATACAGCGGCAGGGCAGCGCAACAGCCTTAACGCACTGGTCAAATATCTCAAGGAATTTCTCAGCCTGTATGACCCTGAGATCCCGGAAGTAGAGGTCAGATACGGGACCTTTCGAAAAGGTGACGTTCAGCACTCGCTTGCGTCAATTGAAAAAGCAGAAAAAATTCTGGGCTATAAGCCTCAGTTTAACTTTGAACAGGGATTAAAATTATCAATGGATTGGTATTGGAAAAATCTTTCACGCTAAAAGAAAATTTTATCTGGACATTTTCGGGGAATGCTTTTTATGCGTTTACACAATGGCTGATACTAGTAATGCTGGCCAGAAATGGGAACCCCGCAATGGTTGGACAGTTTGCCCTTGCAATGGCATTGACCGCGCCTGTGGTGTTGTTCTCAAACCTGAAGCTAAGGGATGTGCAGGCAACCGACATTAATCATGATTTTCAATTCAGGCATTATTTTATTCTTAGGACCTGGACTGTTATATCTTCACTTGCTGTGATCGCAGGAATTGCCGTCTGGGGAAATTATAAGATGAATACGGTTGCAGTGATCTTAATTATTGCCTGCGTTAAAAGCCTCGAGTCGATAAGCGACATTGTATATGGCCATCACCAGCAGAAAGAAAACATGAAAGTTATATCCTTGTCGCTTTTCTACAGGGGAATAATTTCGGCTTTCGGCTTTTATATGGTAATGAAATTTTCAGGCTCCATCGTGTGGGGCTGCATGAGTCTGCTGTTGACAAGGCTTGGTGTGCTGGTCTTTTACGACATGAAAAGCGTTGGGTATAAGGCGGAAGCACTTAAGGCTTATGCTTTCTTAAAAAGCTATTTCGCTAAAGGGATTGTGGACAAAAAAGCAGCTGAGCTGTTCCGCATTTCCTTCCCTCTTGGGTTTGCGGCCCTGGCGGTCTCTCTTATACCAAATATACCCAACTACGTGCTGGAAAAGTACAATGGTGAATATGAACTTGGACTATTTTCCTCGCTTATGTATATGCAGGTAATCGGGAATACACTTGTCTTGGCTCTGGGGCAGGCTGCCAGCCCAAGGCTTTCCAGGTTATACGACAAAGGTAACAGTTTAGAGTTTACCATGTTTTTCCTCCGACTGCTTGCGGGTGCAGTTATACTAGGTCTTCTGGGCGTTGCGGCTGCAGGACTATTCGGGGAAAGAATTCTTGGGATGCTGCTTGGCCGTGTCTACAGCGAACACAATGACTTGTTCATCCTGGTAATGATTGCAGGCGGAATTTCTTATGTCGTTTCATTTACCGGATACGCACTCTTATCAATAAAAAAATATCCGGCCCAAGTATGGATAAATACTGCTGTTTTACTTTCTTCACTCATACTGAGCCTGGCCTTGATAAGCACAAGGGGAATCCTGGGCGCTGCATACAGCATGATATTTACAATGCTTACTCAGGCAGTGCTCAATATATCGGTCGTCTTTTACCAGATTTACAAAGAGTATAAAATAAAGCTGATAAGAAATGGAATACGTTTATAAGAACATTAATCGCGGTATAAAAGATAATTATACCAACTATTCAGTCAGCCTGCTCGTAGTCTATGTAATTATACTGCTGGCTTTGCTTCTGGACAGGAGGATGGATCACTGGTTTATTATTCCAGCCGGCCTTGCGGGCACTATTATAGGAAGCGATGCCATCAAATGGTTCCGGCAGAAGGGCTCGATTTTCGACGTGGAAGGCATAGTGGGAATTATCGGATTTCATTTCTTTTTCCTGGCACCGCTTTTGCACGTGTACCTTGACTTCTGGATGAAGACAGTCGACAAGCCATCAGACTGGCGTGACTGGCTGGGCGGGATGGCAATAATCAATTCCTTAGGACTCACATTCTATATGTATGCAAAGAACAGGCTCTTAAGAAGGTGTTCTCATTCAGGAAGATTTTGGTTAACCAGTCCCGGAATTTTTCATCCGCTTGTGGCCACATTGCTAGCAGTAAGCTTCGGCCTGCAGGTATGGGTTTTTATCAGGGAAGGGGGGCTCCTGGGCTACATCATGGCTTTTTCCAGGAATGAAGGAGCCTTTGAGGGTATGGGGTGGATCTTTACTATCTCCGAGAGTTTTCCCATACTGTTCCTGCTCTATGTTGTTTTCCTCCTCAAGGAAAAAGGGGTCAATAATACATGGGTAATATTTCTTCTGATGTGCGCCTTCTTCATTCTCAAGATGATCTTCGGAGGACTTCGCGGGAGCCGGAGCAATACCATCTGGGGCCTGTTCTGGGCCCTGGGAATAATTGACCTCTGGTTAAAGAAGGTGCCCAAAAGAGCATTTATGATTTTTGCACTCTTTATTCTAGCCTTTATGTACATCTATGGATTTTATAAGCAGGGAGGCATTGAGGCCGCAGGAATTTTAAGGGAAAATAAAAGCCGTGCCCGGTTCGAGCAGACCTATAACAGGTCGTTTGAAGCCGTACTGCTGGGCGACTTTGCCAGAAGCGACGTGCAGGCATACCTCCTTTACAGGCTGAGCAGAAATCATTCGGACTACGAATATGCTTATGGGAGGACCTACATAGGGGCCCTTTCACTGATGGTTCCCAAAGCAGTCTGGAAAGACAGGCCGCTTACAAAAGTAAAAGAAGGGGAGGAAATTCAGGGAGGCATCGGGAGCACCAGGATTTACGGACTGGCCGGGGAGGCCATGCTGAACTTCGGTCCCATTGCTGCTGTATTCTTTTTCGTGATATTCGGCCTTGCTGTCGGAGCTATAAAGCGTTTTGCAGATAATCTGGAATACAAGGATGCCAGGGTCGTCATGTTGCCGTTTTTAATAAACCTGTCATTCTTGGCACTGGGTTCAGATTCTGATAATATGGTTTTCTTCCTGATTAAGCAGGGCTTTCTGCCCTTTATGCTGATTTTGTTGTCATCCCGTAAGTACTCAATTCAATTAAACTGAAAGAAAAATATGGAACTGGTATTCATTACAGAGGCAAGATTTCTTAAGGATGCTGAGGGGAAAGTATTTTCCACAGACGGCACTTTCTCAAAGGAGATATGGGCAAGGTATCTTTCAAGCTTCAGCCATATATATGTCATTGCGCGAATAAACAGTGCAGGTAAAAATAACCTGAACGAAAATTTCAGGGCAGACTTGCCGCGAGTATCTTTTATTGAGCTTCCTTACTATAAGGGATTTGCAGGCGGCTTAATGAATTACATTGAAATAAAAAAAGTGATAAAAGGCAGAATAACAAAAGGCAGGGGATATATCTGCCGTTGCCCGGGAATTCTCGGATCTATTGCAGCAGGCGAACTAAGGAAAAAAAGTCTGCCGTATGGCGTGGAAGTAGTAGGCGATCCATATGAGGTTTTTGCCCCGGGGGCATTTAAGAGCATGCTCAGGCCTTTTTTCAGGACCTTTATGACTCTCCGGCTCAAAAGGGCTGCCCAGTATGCATCGGCTGTGCTGTATGTAACAGGGCGGACACTCCAGAAGCGCTATCCGGCAAAGCCCGGAACCTTTACTGTAAGCGCATCAAACGTAATGCTTCTGGAAGAAAACATACTGAAGGCCCCGCGGGAATTCAGGCAAAAGGAAGAATATAATATAATATCCATAGGCTCGCTGGAGCAGATGTATAAGGCCCCCGACGTCACCTTGAAGGCCATTCAGATGCTGAACCAAAACAGTTTCCCGTGCAGGCTGACATGGATCGGGGAAGGTAAATACAAGCAGGATATGATCCAACTTTCCAGAGAACTGGGAATTGAAGACAGGGTGCGCTTTACAGGAAGTGTGGCGCCCGGCGAAAGTATAAGACGGTACCTGGATACTTCAGACATTTTTCTTCTGGCGTCCAGAACCGAGGGGCTGCCCAGAGCAATGATTGAGGCTATGGCAAGAGGCCTCCCATGCATTGGTTCAAATGCAGGCGGGATACCGGAACTCCTGGAAAAAGAGCTGATTGTACCTAAAAATGACCCGGAAGCACTTTTTGAAAAAGTTAAATACCTGATGGAGAACCCGGATAAGGCAGCTCTTCATGCAGAAAGAAATTTACAGCAAGCAAGAGCCTATGTTTCGGAATTGCTCGATATAAACAGAAGAAGCTTTTATGAAACCATAAAAACATTAGTTAAAAAGGGAAACGAACCATGCCAAAACAGAAAGTCTGCTTTGTCGTATCAACTGCCTTTACCGCGCATGCATTCCTAAAGGGGCATATTGAAGCCCTGTCGGAAGAGCATGAGGTTTATCTGGCCGGCAATTTCTCCAGGGCTGACATGCCTATAATAAACGGGCTTAAAATCTATGGGTTTATGAGTATTCCAGTCAACAGGAAAATCAAACCTGCGCAGGACGTGAAGGCTATAATTAAACTGGCTGAATATTTCAGGAAAATGAAATTTTCTGCCGTGCATTCTGTTACGCCGAAGCCAGGACTGGCCTCGGCACTTGCAGGCAGGCTTGCCGGCGTGCCGAAGAGAATTCACATCTTTACCGGACAGGTATGGCATACAAGAAAAGGGCTCTTCAGGGGACTGCTTAAAACGATTGACAGGCTTACTGCCTCTTTATCAACAGATGTACTGGTCGACGGATGCTCGCAGCGTGAGTACCTGATAAATGAAGGGGTAATAAAAAAAGAGTATTCACAGGTTTTCGGGAAAGGATCAATTAGCGGTGTTGACCTGAGGTCATTTAAGCCTGATGCAGATTTAAGAAGTGAAATAAGAAAAAGCCTGAATATTCCGGATGAAAAAATTGTATTTCTTTTCCTGGGGCGCATGAACCGTGATAAAGGCATTGTGGAGCTAATAGAGGCCTTCAGGAGGCTCAGAGAAATTAACCCCAGTGTATTTCTGCTGCTGGCAGGCTTTGATGAGGAAAGTCTTGTCCCTTATGCAGCTGAAAGACTTTCATCTGATGACTTTTATTTTTACGGGCCGACCCAAAAGCCGCATGAGCTTTATCAGGCATGCGACGTATTCTGTCTTCCCAGTCACAGGGAGGGATTTGGAAGCAGTGTAATCGAAGCCTCTGCCAGTGCCAAAGCTGTAATTGCAAGTGACACCTATGGGCTCATGGATGCATTAATTGATAATGAAACAGGTCTCAGGCATAAGACGGGGGATGTGGATTCCCTGTTTGGTAAGATGCGCCGCCTGGCAGAAAACAAGGAGCTAAGAGTAATGCTGGGGGAAAAAGGACTGAAATATGTAAAAGAAAATTTCTCATCTGAAATTATAACAGCTCACTGGCTAAGGTTTTATAGGGAATTGTTAAGGAATACAGCACCCCGTAAGAATTACATAAATGTTTACCAAAAACTGATCAAGCCTCTGGGAGATTTTATCTTGTCGCTTCTCTTGCTGGTACTGACGCTGCCTCTGACAGCTTTTACCGGCCTGCTGCTTATGATATTTAACGGAGGGAAGATATTCTTCATTCAGAACCGCCCCGGGTTGAATGGAATTCCATTCAGGATCATAAAATTCAGGACGATGAACGACAGGAGAAATGAAAACGGCGTCCTTCTCCCGGATGAAGAGCGCCTGACGGCAGTTGGAAAAATAATAAGAAAACTTTCAATTGATGAGCTTCCGCAGCTGCTGAATGTAATAAGAGGAGATATGTCGTTAATCGGCCCGAGGCCTTTATTAACGGAATATATGCCGTTCTACGACTCGTTTCAGAAAAGGCGGCACGAAGTCAAGCCGGGTATAACAGGCTGGGCGCAGGTAAACGGAAGAAACAGGATCAGCTGGGAGAGTAAATTTCAGATGGATGTCTTTTATGTGGATAATGCCGGTTTCCGTCTGGACATGAAAATTGCCTTTATGACGCTGATAAAGATTCTCAAAAGAGAAGGGATCAGTTCTTCAACTTCCTCAACCATGGAGAAGTTTTCCGGAAGCAGAGCTTTTAATATTTCAGCCGGGGCTCAGCCATTTAACTTCAATAATTAAATTCTATTCAATATTCTTCATAAATAAGGAGATAACATGAGAAAGATAGCAGTTTTTGGAGCCGGCGGATTCGGCAAGGAGGTTCAGGCCTGGATTCAGCAGACCGGCGGCTGGGAGTTTATAGGCTTTTTTGATGACGGCAAGCCTGTTGGCTCCATTGTAAATGATGCTCCTGTTCTAGGGGGGCTGGAGGAATTAAATGACTTTCAGGAGGAACTGCATGTGGTTTTTGCAATTGGAGACCCAATCGTAAAGAAGAGAATAATTGAAAGTCTTACAAATAAAAAAATATCATTTCCTGTTTTGATTCATCCGTCGGTTATTATAGGGAACCCCAAATATGTAGAGATTGGGGCAGGAACAATTATTGCCCCGAATACAGTTATTACAACAAACATTGTAATTGGAAAGCATGTAGCACTGAATTATTCATGTACTGTAGGGCATGATACTGTACTAAAAGATTATTCTGCCTTTATGCCCGGGGTAAACATATCGGGTGAAGTTGAAATAGGTGAGTGTGTTTATATAGGAACCGGGGCCAAGGTCATTAACAGAAGAAACATAGGTGATAATACGCTTGTGGGTGCAGGGGCCGTTGTAACAAAGTCACTGCCTGAATACTGTACCGCAGTTGGTGTTCCTGCAAGCCCTGTTAAATATCACCCGGTAAAAAAAGCAGGCTAGAATTGGAGCGGGATCATCTGAGCGGGATCTTCTGCAGGAATTCTTCAATTGAGGTGAATATGAAAAGGTGGGTGCAGTTCATATGCTGCACCCACCTTAAGGATGAGGTTAGTTAAACATTCACGAGTTCGTCACGCCGCAAAGGACTTTGTTCCTGCCTTTTCAAAGCATTTAACTATGGTACCTGTTACACGTTCAAGGTCACTCTCTGTCATGTTCGATCCGGAAGGGAGGCAGAGCCCCTGTTCAAAAAGATTATCTGAAATGCCGCCTCCGTAATATGGGAATCCACGGAATACCGGCTGAAGGTGCATCGGTTTCCACAGGGGGCGCGATTCAATATTATCAGCCTCAAGTGCAAGCCTCAGGTCTTCCCTTGTAATGCCGCCGCTTTCCTTTGGGTCGATTGTAATACAGCTAAGCCAGCGGTTAGAAACGGCACCACTCAGCTCTTCCTGAAATCCAATTCCCGGGAGCCTGGAGAGACAATGCCTGTAATAAAAGTAATTAGCTCTTCTCTGTGCTATCCTTTTATCAAGCACCCTCATCTGTCCCCGGCCGATTCCGGCGCTGACGTTACTCATTCTGTAATTATAGCCGACCTGTGAGTGCTGGTAGTGAGGGGCGTTATCCCTGGCCTGTGATGAAAGGAAACGGGCCTTCTCAATATATTCCCTGTTATCAGAAAGAAGTGCGCCGCCTCCGGAGGTAGTAATGATTTTGTTTCCGTTGAAGGAGAAAGTACCCATCGTTCCGAATGTGCCAAGGTGCCTGCTTTTGTATGTCGAACCCAGGGCTTCAGCTGCATCTTCAATTACCGGGATTTTATAGTACCTTGATATCTGCATGATGCTGTCCATGTCAGAAGGATTTCCGTAGAGGTGGACGAGGATTACGGCTTTGGGCTTTTTCCCCTTTTTTATCCTCTCCCTTATTGCGTTTTCCAGCATGAATGGGCTCATATTCCACGACTCCCTTTCGCTGTCCACAAAAACCGGTGCTGCATTCCGGTAAATAACCGGGTTTGCCGAAGCAGCAAAGGTAAAGGTTGAACACAGCACCTCGTCACCAAGTCCAACTCCCAGTGCGGCAAGTGCAAGGTGAATTGCAGCTGTGCCCGAATTAAGAGCTGCTGAATGCCCGGCTCCGGTAAAGCTGCAGAGATCCTCTTCAAAGCCGTCTACATTGGGGCCAAGCGGGGCGATCCAGTTGGACGAAAATGCGTCATTAATAAATGGAATTTCCTCTCCGCCCATGTGGGGCGGTGAAAGCCATATTTTATTTTTCATTTCTTCAGTGCTCCTTCTTTATTTAAAAATCGTTTCCGGCAGGAGCGGACTCATGCCGTCTGTAAATTTATGAGCGGCATTTTCAGCTCAGCGTTGAGAGTCTTCGTTGCCCTGGTAACCGGGAGGCTTTCCTGCCCCTGTGGCTGAAACTCAGGTATCAATTCAGATAAAATATCAATTATTTCGCCGCGTGATAACTGCCCGTTTGTCCTTTCAAAGTAATCCAGGCTTTCACCAAGAAGGTTTGAAATGCAGCTGCTTGCATTGCCGGCTATCAATATTTTATCGTGTATTGTCTTTTCGTAGTGCTCACCTTCAATGAAGAGCTCCTCATAAAGTTTTTCACCGGGGCGGAGACCTGTTACTTTAATCTCAATGTCTGAGCCTTCATTTAGTCCTGCCAGCCTTATGATGTCTTTTGCCAGATCAATTATTTTTACCGGATGACCCATATCGAGCACAAAAACTTCACCGCCATTGTTTAAGACCGATGCCTGCAGAACAAGCTGTACGGCCTCGGGTATGGTCATAAAATATCTTATTATGTCGGGATGAGTAATCGTAAGGGGCCCGCCATTCCGGAGCTGTTTCTGGAAAGTTCTTACCACACTTCCGCGGCTGCCCAGAACGTTGCCGAAACGCACCGTGGAATAGCGCCAGCCTGTTCTTCTTGCAGCCGAAAGAACTATCATTTCAGTTACGCGTTTGCTGGCGCCCATTATGTTTGTGGGATTGACCGCCTTGTCGGAGGAAATGGATATGAAATGCTTTACGCCGTACTTAACAGCAAGATCTACAATGTTTTTGGTTCCCAGTATATTATTTGTCACTGCTTCCTGAGGGTTGCTTTCCATGAGAGGCACATGCTTATGGGCAGCTGCATGGAAAATGACCTCGGGATGAAATTCATCAAAAATGCTTCTTAATCTTTCCCTGCTCCTGAGGTCTGCAATTCTGGCTCTAACTTTTGTGCTGAGCTTTTCAAGTCCTGTAAATCCTTTTATGAGCGAAAGCAGTTCCTGCTCAATTTCAAATATGGAGTTTTCGCCATGACCTATAAGGATTATTTCCTCAGGGTTGCACCTGAGCACCTGGCGGCAAAGTTCGCTTCCTATGGAACCGCCTGCCCCCGTAATTAAAACCCTTTTCCCGTTAAGAAGCCGTTCTACCTTTGCATTATCGGTGCTTACGGGTTCGCGGCGCAGAAGATCTTCAATCTGAAGTTTTCTTATTTTGCTGATGCTTACATTACCGTTAAGAATTTCAAAAATTCCGGGCACCGTCAGAGTTTCCACGCCGTATGCCTCGCAGTCGGACATTATCTGACGGATCTTTTTTCCAGAGGCTTTGGGCATGGCAATTACCACCTTGCCGATATTGAGTTCCTTTATGACAGAAGTAATCTTATCCGTGGAATCCTTGATAGGAAGCCCCCTCAGCTTCAGGTTGTGCTTTGATGAGTCGTCATCTACAAAGGCTACGGGATTGAGCCCCAGGTGTGCATTACGCTGCATCTCAGATGCAATGGTAAAGCCGGATTCCCCGGCACCGGCAATGAGTACTCTCTGCATGGTGTTCTTTCTTAATATCACTTTCTGGTTGGCAAGATCGATTAATCTGATGCTGAATCTGATGGAAACTACTGCAATCATGCTGAAGATACCGTCCAGCAGGGGAAGGGAAAGCGGAAAAATGATAAAAGGATAAATTCCGGCCTTGTTCAGGGCATAGAAGGCAGTAAACTCAGCTGTTATGGCAGCCAATGAAATAAATATCGCATAAGATAATTCATCCACACCTGCCATGCGCCAGAGTCTGTTGTAAAACTTGCTGAGGGCCAGAACGGCAAGCTTTACAAATGCAAATAATGCCGCATAGAGGAGAAGAGGGGAATTGTACGTGTTCCAGTCGACAGATCCATCCAGCCGGATGAATATTGCCAGATAGGGATTTAACAGGAAGACAAATATATCAATCAAAAGGAAATGACGTATGCATAACCTTTTTATCTGGTTTGATAGTATTTCTAGTGCCATAGTAATCTCTCGAGTTATGACTGAAATGGTATAATGACTTAATTTCCCCAAATTACAGTTCGCACTTTTCCCCCTCTATGTGTTAGTGAAAAACCGAGAGTCCAGAGGGGTCATACGACCCCGTCTAAACTCTCTTTTTTTGGGGGGAGCGCGAAAAAGTCAGGTCTGTTACTTAATCATCAACATCTTTAATGTTTTTACAAAGCCTTTCTCAGAAGCTACATCCCTGGATTCCATCCTGAGCAGGTACATTCCGCTTGCAAGCCGGCCTGCATTCCAGACTTTCTTGTATGAGCCGGCAGACTGGATTTCATTGACCAGTTCTGCAACCCTTTCGCCGAGCATATTATAAACGGTAAGGTTTACCCTGCTCACGTTTGGCAGCTCATAGCTGATTGTAGTAGCCGGATTGAACGGATTAGGATAATTCTGCGCGAGGTTATACTCACTGGGAAGAATTTCCACATCGCATACATCAGAGTAAGCATATCCGCCGTTCTTAGCGGCGAATTTAATTCTGTAGGAATATTTCCCGTCTTCAGGGACCTTGTCCTGGAATTCAAAATCCTTCATCCCTTCGGAGGGAATCAGGGCTATTTTATTCCAGCCGTCCTGCCCTGATGAAGCTCTTTCGAGCTCAAAATTACCCGAAATATTGGAACGGGTCTGCCAGGAAAGCCTTACGCTTTTTTCAGAAAGGGAAGTGGAGAACTGTTCAAAAAGCGGGCTGGCCTTTATCTTAAAGGTTCTGACAGTACCGTCCTGCCCCCAGTAGTTTAACCCGCTTGTGCCGTTCTGGAAGTGCTTTAATATATCAGAGGCAGAAAGCTCAGTGTTATAGAAAGCGAGTTCATCGAGAGATCCGTTTAAGAGACTGCCTCCTAAGAAGCTTCCGATCTCAAGGCTGGATACAGGTGACGAGAAGTC
>DATAKL010000004.1:0-168816 GCA_036261625.1 Ignavibacteriales bacterium
TCCAGCCATACTCCGGTTTCACGCTACGTGGCTTTAGAGTTTTACCACGATTGGGACTTGGCAGAGACTTCGCAATTATCTCTGCCTCACCCAATTAGATTGGCCCAAGCTTAGCTTGGCGCTCATTTGAGAAGGACGAGCTTCCGGGTTTCTGAGTAGCTGCCCGACTTAAGATGACAGAAATATATTCCGCCCGGAAGATCCTGCGCGTTAAAGCGGATTTCATGCCTTCCGGCCGGCACTTCCCTGTCCAGAATGTTTGCCACTTCGCGCCCCAGAATGTCAATTATCACTATCTTAACATTCCCTGCCTCAGGGATCTGATACGGAATTACTGTCACCGGATTAAAAGGATTCGGATAGTTCTGAAAAAGCCCGAATCCCCCCGGAGTATGGCCTAAAGGAGCACCTGCTGCCTTAATGTATCCCGGCTGGCTCATCGGGGCACCTTCGCTGCTTAGAATGCTGTAAAGGGCAGGATCGGTAAGAACTTTACTTATGCTGTAACTTTGCCCGTCTATTGTTATATCCGAATCAAGAAGGCGGATGCCGTGGCTGTAATCCACATATGTATCTATGTGTATGTTGGTTAGAGGCTGAATAGCCGCTCCGTCCAGCCTGTGCCACCCATAGATGACTACGTGGCGCGGCCTTGAAGGATCGGTGATTTTGTTGCTTATGACTACGTCTTTCTTGGTTCCACCGGTCAGCTGCCCCAGGCTCCCGCCTGAAGCCGCCATCTCCGAATCAATTGCCTCATTGTGCACAATAAATTTTGAAACCAGTTCATTTGCATTTCCGACAGGATAATAAGTAACAGGGGCGAGTTTTACTTCCGCATGCTTGTAAACGTCATCCACAAGCCTGCTTGTAGGCATTGACGTACCGGTCAGATCTGCAATTCTCTGAGCCGTTAAAGGGCCCATCGGAATGCGGCAGAAATCCTCATTGGAACCTACAGCCAGGTAATCGGGCGTAACGCTGTAACTTACGATGTGACTTTTTCCCATTGCATCATTTAACGTGGTTTTTACGGTAACCATGTTTCTTAGAAAGTCAGGCAAATTGCCCCTGGAAATTTCATTATATATCTCGGCCTCCCTCTGTTCAAAAGTCATATACTGCACCTTCTGCATAAAGGCTGAACCCGTAAGGCTGTTTGCCGGGCGCTGCGGCAGAGGGAGCACTGCAGGAGTAAATACTTCTGTCTGAATAAATTCCGTGTAGGCCCTTGGCCCGAAATAACTGTACTCTTTTTCCTCATACGGTGTACCCGAAGCCATCCCCTGAATAAAGCCGTTTTTCTCAACCTGCACGGTATGCAGTATCTGCCTTCCGGGGTTTTCCTTAAGAATTATCTTAATCCTGCCGTTAAGAGCTGTGTATTTTATTAGTGAGGTATCCGTCTGGACGGTGAACTTAAAAAACTGCGAAAGGTATTTCTGCATCATTTTAGTCCTGTACCATGTGCCTCCGGTAGGGCTTACAAAAGGCTTCCCGTTATAAAGAGCAATGCTGTCGTTGTAGGCAATAACGCTTAAAAAGTGACTCTCTGAGGATTTAAGCCACCGGGCCAGTTTTTCCCCATATGTGTCGTCGTAGTTATAGTCGCTGTCCAGGAAAGAGATCCTTTTAACACAATCAGGAATTGAGTCGAAGGCATTCATAAAGCTGAAGGTAAAGCCGCCTCCGCCGCTGTGGCCTGTAAGGACAACAAAGGGATTGAAGTCTCTGAAAATGTTTTTTACCGAATCAACAATCTGATGAACAAGAAGCGGGTTGTCCTGATGTCTCTTTCTCCACAAGGGCCAGCTTTTCTCTTCTGTCTGAAGGTATATGATAATGAGATTGTAATCTTTCACATTCCGCCTCAGGAATCTTGTCTGTGCGCCTATATGCTGTATGTCGTAGTGCCAGTCATCTCCCGAAGATAGTTTCTTGCCTATGGTCTCATCTATTGTATTCCCGTTAGGAAGTGCATAGAAAACAAGTGCCGCAGGTTTACTTGCATCAAATGAACTCTCACTGGGGGCATTGATCTGAATTCTGACCTCGGGACTGAAGGTAATGTTCAGTATCTGTTCGTTAAGAAAGGGACTTTTTATAAACCCCTTCAGCCTTCCAATGGGGCCGGACTGCGCATGAATTGCCGGGGCAGTGGAAACCCGGGGTAAAAAGAAGATGAATAAAAAGAAGAAAATATTTCTCATAACCATTATTGCCCTATTTCTGAAAGATAGATCTGCCGTACTTTTCCGGTAAAACTAAGACTTTTCCATAAAAATATGAATATAAATTAATTTAATTTCCCGGCACTTGAATTTTTAACTGGCCGTTATTATGTTTACAGACAGAATAATTGCCACTAGCAACTAATTTATGAAAAATGTTACAGACCTGATCTTTGAGATCAAAAACAAGTGTCTCTTAAATGAAGAAGAAATTATGAATTCCTATGAGCTTTCTCCTGCCGAATACAGGGGGCTTATGGCTGTTATTCCCGGTGAGATGGTTACCTGTAAGGCGCTTTCAGAGAAGATGGGCCTCTCGCCATCCAGGGGAAGCAGGGTAATTTATAAGATGATAAAAAATGGTTATATTAAAGATATGGTCTCCTTGGAAGACAGGCGCTGCATTTATGTAAGCCTGGATAAAAAAGGGATCAGCATACGCAAAGAGATAGGCAGGGCAAGAATGGAATGTGAAAGGCAGATTGAAAGCCGCCTTTCATCTGATGAAATGGAAATAATAGCTAACAGTCTTAATAAACTAATTACGGTGTTATAGTAAATGGATACAATTGAGATAAATAAACGTTACAGCAAACTGGCTGAAGATACCTGCTGCCTTTCATGCGGAGGGGCCATCGACTTAAGTCAGCCCAAGGAAGGGGAAGTATGCGTGGATCTGGGCTGCGGGCGCGGAACCGACGTAATACGCCTGGCGCAGACGGTAGGTGAAAAAGGTTTTGCCTATGGAATTGACATCTCAGACGGGATGCTCGAGAAAGCAAGAAAAAACGCTGAGAAGCTGGAAGTAAAAAATGCTGAGTTCATAAAGTCCGAACTTGAGAAGCTTGAACTTCAAAGCAATACTGCCGACCTGGTAATTTCCAACTGCACAATTAATCATGCCATGGATAAAAGTTCCGTATGGAATGAAATTTACCGGGTTCTAAAAAAGGGTGGAAGATTTGTAATAAGTGATATATATTCAATTGGGGTGGTCCCTGAAGAATACAGAACCGATCCCGAGGCCGTTGCAGAATGCTGGGCCGGGGCTGTTCCGAAGGAAGATTACCTCACTGTAGTAAGTCAGGCAGGTTTTACAGGCATTGAGATACTCGAAGAAAGCAAGCCTTACCCTAAAGGTAAGATTGAAGTCGTCAGTTTCACAATCGCCGGGAAAAAACCTTCCTCCTGCTGCTGTTGTTAAATAACCAAAAAAAAGGAGTAATAGTGAAGTCCTTAGTCAATAACGTTAAGAAGTCCGATAAGAAAGTTGCACAGTGCTGCGCAAAGGTAAGCAAGACTGTTGCAGGCTGCCACGACTAATCGTCTCTTAGCAGCTAAACGGATCAGATATGAACTGCAGGGGACCTTTCCTCTGCAGTTTTTTTATTGTAAAATAAGCACTCAGAGTTTTCCCTGAATCCACAGGTAAAATCCTGCATCAAACCCATGTAAATTAAATTGGTCTTAACAGAATGCATTTTTCAAAATACAATATTTTTTCAAAAATAAAGAACTCAGAGAACTACTTTCTCATAAATATTCTGACCGGAAGTGCCGATATACTTTCTGCAGAAAAAGCCCTGGAGGTAAAAAACGGCACTTATACCGACCTTAAGGAATATGTAGAGAAAGGCTACCTGATCGATGAAGCAAAAGAAAAACAGCTTTATAACTCAAAATACCTGGATTTTATAGACGAAAGGGAAAAAGACGAAATCCAGATATTCTTCGTGCCCTGGTACGCCTGCAATTTCAGCTGCTCCTACTGCTATCAGTCGGGCTATGAACAGGACAGCGGTAAACTTACCCGTGAAGTGATAGACGCTTTCTTTGCCTATGTAAGCCGTGAGTTTGCAGGAAGACGGAAATACATCACGGTCTTTGGCGGTGAGCCGCTCCTTCCGGGAAAAGCTGCAAGGGATGTGGTGGAATACTTCCTGGAAAAGGCCTCCGAGGCCTCTTTGGAAACCGCGTTTGTAACCAACGGCTACACGCTTTCTGACTATGTGGATATATTAAAAAACAGGAAGATAAGAGAAATTCAGGTGACGCTCGACGGCACATATGAGTCTCATGATAAAAGACGCATGCTTAAGGCCGGCGGGGGACCCACATTTGATAAGATTGCCCAGGGCATCGACCGGGCTCTTCAGGAAAACCTGACAGTCAACCTGCGCATGGTGCTCGACAGTGAAAACATGGAGGCCCTTCCCCAACTTGCTGCCTACGCAGTTGAAAAAGGATGGACTAAATCTCCACTCTTCAAGACACAGTTAGGGCGCAATTATGAACTGCATTACTGCCAGCCTGGAGAAAGTAAGCTCTTAAGCCGCCTGGAGTTCTACGAATCCATATATAATCTTGTCGTGAAGCATCCCGAAATTACGGAATTCCATAAACCCGCTTTTTCAGTATCCAGATTCTTATTTGAAAACGGGGAGCTACCGACACCTCTTTTTGATGCATGCACAGGCTGCAAGACAGAATGGGCTTTCGACTACACGGGCCATATCTACGCCTGCACGGCAACCGTTGGGAAGCCAGGCGAAGAGCTTGGAACGTTCTATCCCGAAGTCAGCCGTAAAAAGGATATAATTGAGCACTGGGAAGAACGGGACGTTACAACAATACCTGAGTGCAAAGGCTGCAGCCTTCAGCTTGCATGCGGAGGCGGCTGCGCTGCCGTGGCTTTTAATAAATCAGGAGAACTGCATTCACCAGACTGCAGACCAATTAAAGAATTACTTGAAATGGGAATATCACTATATTTTGAACAGGAGACAACCTAAGATGCAGGAAGAAAATATCACCTATATCGGACAAAAGGAATTTGAAAGTGAAGTCTTAAAGGCAGGGAAAGTTGTAGTTGACTTTTACTCCAGCGAATGCCCCCCCTGCGAGGCTCTGGCAAGCAAGTATGAAAGCTTAAGTCAGATTTACGGCCGGGACATTAAATTTATAAAGATCTTCAGGCAGGAGAACCGCGACCTCGCGCAGGCGCTTGGAGTTTCAGGCTCTCCAACTGTGCTCTTTTACGACAACGGACAGCTTACAGGCGAAAGACTTTCTGGCGGGATAAAAAGAAGCGACCTGGTAAAAAACCTTGACGCGCTCCTGAGCCCGGAAAGAGCCCTCGAAATAAAGAAAAATATCAAACCTTCACAAACAGAGTGCGATGTGCTTATTATAGGGGCAGGACCCGCGGGGCTGACCAGTGCAATCTATACGGCACAGGCAAAGCTTAAGACAATTGTAGTGGATAAGGAACTCCCGGGCGGACAGGTAAAAGTTACCCATCAGGTGAGCAACTATCCCGGCTTCACAGAACCGGTTTCAGGTTATATGCTTATGCATTACATGGCCGAACAGGCAAAAGGGGCAGGTGTCGATTTCCGTTCTGCAGTTGATCTTACAGAAATTAATCTCACTGAAAAGTATGTGGTAATTGACGAATTCGAAAAGATTTCGGCAAAAAAAATAGTGCTTGCTACAGGCAGCTCCCCCAGGCCCTTAAATGTTAAGGGTGAAAAAGAGTATAAGGGACAGGGTATTTCCTACTGCGCAACATGCGATGCCAAGTTCTTTGAAGGAAAACATGCAGTTGTAATCGGCGGAGGCAATTCGGCAATTGAAGAGGCTCTCTTTATTACAAAGTTCGCCTCTAAGGTAACCGTCGTTCACCAGTTCGACAAACTCCAGGCTAATAAGGCAGCGCAGGAAAAAGCTTTTGCAAATCCTAAAATCGAGTTCATTTTTGAGCATGAACCGAGGGAGTTTGTTAAGAACGGGCATACTGTAAATGAAGTTATTATGGAAGACCTCAAAAACCATGAATTGAAAAGTCTTAAATGCGACGGCGTCTTTATCTTTGCCGGTATGCAGCCGAACCTCCAGGAGTTCTGCGACACATTTGAGCTGGATAACTGGGGTTATGTTAAGGTCGACGGCGGAATGCATACAAACCTGAAGGATGTTTTCGCAATCGGTGACGTTGCAAGCAAACCCTTCCGTCAGATCACAACGGCCGTTTCAGACGGCACGGTTGCCGCCATAACAATCTCCAAAGAATTCGAAAGCGCAAAATAACTGACTGGCTCACGGAATCTAAGGGCATGGTCCTACAGTTTTGCTGTTTGGCCCTGCCCTCACTTTTTAATTTTTAATTTTTAATTTTTAATTGATTTCCTACGCCGGGATTGTAAAATAAAAAGCCGTTCCTTTCCCTTCTTCCGATTCAACCCAAATGCTCCCCCCGTGGCGCTCAACTATTCTCTTACAGATTGCAAGCCCTATTCCTGTTCCGGGGTAAGCCTCCCTGTCGTGCAGGCGCTGAAATATCACAAATATCTTATCAAAGTATTCGGGCGAAATGCCTATTCCATTGTCTCTGACGGCAAAACTCCACTGTTTCCCCTTCCTTTCTGCACTGATTGATATTTCAGGATCATCCAGTCCGCGGAACTTAATTGCATTGGACAGGAGGTTCTGAAACACCTGGCGGATCTGTGTTGAATCGGCATTTATAACTGGCAGCTTCTCATAGGTAATCTTTGCATTATTCTCTTCAATCGTCACCTTCAGGTCATTCGTTACATCCAGCAAAACAAGGTTTAAGTCCGTCGGGGCAAAACTATCCGCTTTTGTTGTAATGCGCGAGAATGAAAGCAGGTCCTGAATAAGCATTTTCATTCTCATGGAGCCTTCAACAATAAACTCTATGAACTGGTTTGCCCTGTCATCAAGCCTGTCCTTATATCTTCTTGAGAGCATCTGCGCATAGTTTGAAACCATCCTCAAGGGCTCCTGCAGGTCGTGCGAGGCGACGTAAGCAAACTGCTCGAGTTCTTCGTTTGAGCGTTTGAGGTTCTGAAGCGTATGCTCCAGCTGCTGCATGGTCTTTTCTCGTTTAGTAACGTCAAGGACAAGCGATAGTACTGAAACAAGATTCCCGTCCTGATCCACCAGTGCCGAGTTATACCATTCGCACGTAATAACGGAGCCGTCTTTGCGGTAATTACGGTTTAAATGCAGATTGCTGGTTTTCTTCGCTGCAAACATTGCAGTACTGATAGCTTCAACTTTCGGCGCATCCTCCTCATAGACCCACTTAAAATCGCCGATTTTTTTACCCAGCACCTCTTCTGTCTTCCAGCCGAAGACCTCCTCGGCTTTTTCCGACCAGCTTGTCACCCTGTACTCGCTATCAAACTCAACAACAGCCAGGGGAGAATTATCGACGTGGAACTTCAGGTGCTGCAGCGCAACCCTGAGGGATTCCTCCACCTGCTTCTGCTCAGTAATGTCCAGAATCACAAAAACTATCAGCACAACCCCGCCGTGACTGTTGCGCACAGGTTCCACAAAATAGGAAAGGATTCTTTCAGCTCCTGTAAGCTTATTACGCAGTTTCAGATCATAATATTTTACAAATTCGCCATTAACCGCTCTTGAAATGGGCCATTCATCCAGCGGCATCAGACTGCCGTCGGGATAGAAAAGCTCAAACCTGCTTGCATACTCGTTGAGGTCGGAAGGAAAGTTTTCGGCCTGGGAACCGAGCATGGAAAGTCCTGCTTTGTTAAATGTCATTATTTTTCCGGCCGGATCGCTTACCCCCACGCCGGCGGGCAGGTTCTCAATAATTGCAGCCAGTTTGCCGCGTTCAATTTCAAGTGCTGCGGAAAGTTCCTTATAGCGCCTTTCGCTCTCACGCAGCGCCTCCTCGGCATTTTTGCGTTCGGTAATATCTCTCCAGGCAACAATGCCGCCTGTAATTTCACCCCGATTATTTTTAACAGGGGCGGCATTGCAGAGCAGGTGAAGCGCCTGGCCTTTGGTATTAACCTGAATCACTTCAGCATTAAGCACCACCTCCCCTTTTTGAATTGCACGCACCAGAGGGAGGTTTTCGGTTTCCATTTCTCTCTGGCCATCAGAATAAAAAACCTTCCATTTTTCAGCCACACTGCCGGCAGCCATGCCGCTATGCGTTCCGCCAAGCTTTTCTTCGCCGTAACGGCTTACCATGCGTATTTTTACATCCTTTTTATCTGCAATTGTAATTCCTTCCGGCACAAACTCCATTAAGGCATCCAGAATGCGCTTGCTTTCCTCCAGCTCGGCTTCCGTCTTTGCGCGTTCAAGCTCCAGCGTCTGAAGAAGTTCTTTTGTCTTTTCAGCCCTCGGCCTGCTCTCTTTCCAGCTTAAAGCCAGGCCATTACTAAATGGGGATACATTTATATCAAATTTCCCTTTTTTTCTTTTCCCCTGTGTAATATCATACGGCACTGAGGTGACCTTCTCAGGATGATGCGTTTCCAGAACATTACGCATTACCTTAAACAGCATGCTGTTTTCTTTTTCCGGAAAAAGTTCATTGAAGCCGCCGCCTGCAATTTCCAGGCCTTCAGTTTTCAGATGCTCTCTGGCAGCCTCATTCAGAAATGAAATTATAAAACCTTCCTCGGTTTTGCTTCCTGCCGGAACTACTATGGCAAAAGGATCGGTCAGATTCTCAAAGACAGTATATAATTCCACTGAATTTGGATCCTTCTGGCCGGGGGCAGATATTTCGGCGTTGTCTTTTTTCATTATGAGACTTCTTCCACATGGGATTAGTTTAATATATCAACGGACCCATCCGGACAAAGCATTTCTCAGCTATGGAAAACCGGAAGCCGGATGCAGAAAAAATAATGCAATTGAGGCTCAATTTCAAGGGACGGACTGCCGCCTGCCTCAAAAGGGAAACCCCTGAGACAGGCTTTTTTTAGTTCATTTCATCTTCTTAAATTATCGCAGCTTTGAAGCAATGGCATAAACCTGTTCTGCGTGCTGTGTCGGATCCACGTTGCGGATTATGGTGTTAATTTTTCCATTCTTATCAATTATGAACGTCGTTCTGTTATCCACGCCAAGCTTGTTTAACACACCGTAAGTTTTGGAGACATCCTTGTTGCTGTCTGAAAGAAGGGGAAAATTCAGCTGGTATTTGTCGATAAACTTCTTTATGGCCCCTTTTGAATCGACGCTGACGCCAAGGACCGTAATATTATTTTTCCTGAACTTGCTCAGGTCATCCCTTATGCCGCATGCTTCGGTTGTGCAGCCCGGAGTGCCGGCCTTCGGGTAAAAGTAAAGTACAACAGGAGTATTCCCCGCGAAGGATGAAAGTGTATAGCTTTTTCCGTAAGCATCCATAAGTGTAAAGTCGGGCGCCTTTTGACCTTCCTTAAGCGGAGTATTGCCGCCGAGAATGGTAAAAAGAAGAGTGCTGAGGAGCGATAAAAAAATCATCTTTGTCATAATGTTTCCTTTTATGCTGTTATAATATTAACGAGACTTAAGAGCATAAAAGTTCACAATAAGCACTGAGGCATAAAAAGACCGGCAGACTAATAGAAACAATGCTTCTTTTTGCCTGCCGGTCTTTAACTGAAGTTTAGTCCTGATAGACGGGAAGTTCATTAGTGACATTAAATTTACTTACAAGTCCCTGCAGCTCAAGCGTCAGGCGCTCGAGCCCTTCGGCAGCCTGCGCCACCTGGTGCAGCCCTTCAGAGGACTCGCGGGTTACGTCGGTAATATTCTCAACATTTTTACTTATCTCCTCGCTAGCAGCCGACTGCTCCTGGCTGGCAGAGGCGATCTGGAGAATAAGCCCCGAGACCTTTTCAGTTCCAAGTATAATTTCATCGAGCGCCAGGCCTGCGCGGTTGGCAAGAGTTTTCCCGTTTTCAACTTCCTGTGTGCCCCTGGAAATCGATTCAATTGCAGCTTCAGTATCCTTCTGGATCTGATTAATCATAAGTGCAATTTCCTTAGTGGCTTTTGTAGTCTTCTCGGCAAGCTTGCGCACTTCGTCGGCAACAACAGCAAAGCCGCGCCCCTGTTCGCCGGCACGCGCGGCCTCGATGGCGGCGTTCAGGGCAAGTAAATTGGTCTGGTCTGCAATGTCGTCAATAACCTGAATGATTTCGCCAATCTGCCCGCTGTTTATTCCAAGTTCCTTTACGGTTGAGGCAGAACTTAAAACAACCTCGGCAATTCTGTTCATGCCGGAGATAGTTTCCTTTACGACCTTCCCGCCGTCGCGGGCCTTTTCACCTGCCTGTCTTGCAGTATCCGCCGCAAGCGAGGTATTCTGTGTTGTATCAATTATAGTCCTTGTCATCTGATCGATTGCCGCTGCAATTTCCGATGCCTGCTCGGCCTGGCTTGTGCTTCCCTTTGCAATCTGTTCGGTGCTGGAAGAGATCTGAGCGCTGGCATTTGCAGTTTCGCCAACCGCGTGCGCAACATTTGAAACCATATGGTTAAAGTTTTCCACCGTGCTGTTAAACCCGTTAAAGAGCCTGCCTATCGTGTCGGCCTTATTGCTCTCGAGCCTTACAGTCAGATCGCCTTTTGAGAACTTTTCCATGGCATTTAACATACTTTCAACCGACCGGGAGAGGTATTCTTTTTGTGCTTCGGATTCCTTTACCGCCTCTTCAACCTTCCTTTCCACTCCCGCCTTTTCAGCCGTCAGGTGATCCAGCGTCTGGTGTAAACTGGAAACCATCTTGCCCAGCGATTGTGCGAGCACCTGAGTTTCATCCCTGCTTTCAACAGAAAGCGACACGCTGAGGTCTCCATCGGCAATTTTCTTTGCACTCTCGGCCAGGTAATGAATCGGCTTTACAATTTTCTTCAGCACAAAGAATGTAATCAGCAGAAACACCGCATACAAAGCCGCACCGGATACTATATTTGTAAGGAGTGTCTTTATTCTGGCCGAGCGTATGTCTCCAATGGAGTAATCGGCTCCTGCAACAAAAGTCTTCCCTTTTGGAGTTGTAAAAGGGATAAGTACCGAGCGAAGGGTTCCCCAGCGGTCGGTATACTCCTCAAAGTTCATCGTTTTGTTCTTAAATGTATTGTGCATCGCTTCCGAGGCTTCAGAGTAGGTCTGGAAGAACGGCGAGTAGGTGCCCTTTTCCAGTTCTTCGTCCGTAGCGCTGGAGGATGTAAAATGTATCGAATCGTCCGGGGTTTCAATCATTGTGTAGATATACTTGAGCCCCAGCTTGTTTGTAAGGAGGCTGAGCTTTTTCGTATTCTCCAGGTTCTGCTGTTCTGAAACTGCCGCAGAGCTGTCTATGCTGTCGTGAAATTCATTTCCGAATGCATAGTAGGCGCTGTAGGCGCCTGCAATCAGTTTCTCGTCAATTGATTTGGAGAGAACTGAATCTTCTTTTTCGTAGGAATAGTATGAATAAAAACCGATCATAACTAACCCGAAGATGGAGATCAGGAGCATTATTTTATCCCTGATCAGAAGGTTAGTCAATTTATATTTAATTGCCCGGACCATAAAAAAACCTTTTCCCCATATACTTTTGTAATGAAACCGGCTTACCTTGCCGGAACAGAAATTCCGGCAAGGTAAACTCTAAGACAATAAGAAACCACAAGTGGTTTAATGAAAACCTTTATAAACTTACCTTAAAGACAACATAAGTGTTCTTTATATGAGGGTTCATGATAAAGGAAAGGCCCACCGGGAGACTGAAATCCTGCGTGATTTTAATTTCTTTTGAAACATTAAATCCGAGGTTTATTACCTGAAACTGATCGCTTGTAACGCTGTGCCATACGCTTGGACCCTGAGCGGCGCCGGCAAAGAAATTAAGGGAAGTGCCGTTAAACGCAACGGGGTAGCCCAATTCGACATAAAGCGACTTTTGCCCGGGGATATCATTATAGAAATTTTTGCTTAAAGTAAAGCTTACCGGAAACGCCTCGGGTCCGGTATAAAGGAATGCAGCTTCCATGGTATGCGCCCCCTCGCCGTTATTCTTGAAGTCGGAGAGCTTGAGGCTGTCTATATAAGGATAATAGTAATCTGTTGCCGTAGCCGAAAATGTACCGGCTGAGGTCTCATAAGAATATTTAAGATAGAAGTCGTTTTCAGCATAATTCCCGGTAAAGCCGTAGGATCCCCAGAGCCCCAGGCTGAAACTGCCGCTGGACTTCAGGTCCAGGTCGAATGATCCGTAAGGCTGTACCTGAGGCATGGATTCGCCAACCTCAATACCGCGCCAGACGTAGCGGCTTACCAGGTCGGCGCCGAAACTAAATGAATAAGGTTTCGCTTCCTCTTTACTTGAGTCTTCCGGTGCATCCTGGGCCAGAAGAAGTGAAGATGTCATTAAAAATGAAATAAAGAAGACAACAGGCAGATAAAAATTTCTCGAACGCATGAAATTCCCCTCAATATAATGTAGATTTGTGAAACAGGTTCAATTCCTGTCTCAAATCAACAGGAATTTTATACGCTTTAAGATAAAAGCGGATAACCCCAACTTATCATCGTAAGGAAGAAGGTAATAATTTAGTGTCCTGAAATTTTTTCAGCGTAATGGGTTACCTCTTTTGGTCCTGTTCGTGGCCTCAGCTTTAAGGGGATCATCGGGCCAGACGTGCCTGGGATACTTAATCCGCATCTGCTTTAATATTTCAGGGTATGTATTAGTCCAGAAACTCCTCAAATCCTGCGTAATTGCCAAAGGACGCATGGCTGGAGAAAGCATATGAATGAGAAGCGGGACCCTGCCGCCGGCAATCCTCGGTGTGTCCGTCTGCCCGAAGAGCTCCTGAAGCCTTACGGCCAAGACAGGCTTTTCACCTTCATCGTACTTTAGTCTTATGAGACTTCCGCCAGGGACTTTAACGGCAGCGGGCGCCAGCGTGTCCAGCAGATTCATCTGCTCAAAAGAAAAGAGGGATTTTACTATAGGCGCCATGTCAAGCGATTCAACGTCTTTCTGCTTTCTTATGCCGCCAAGAAAAGGCTTAAGCCAGTCCTCCATTGTACTCTGAAGATTCTCGTCCGTCAGCACCGGCCAGTTTTGAAACCTGGGGTCATTTTCATCCATTGCGTAGAGCCTCAGCCATTCGGATCTTTCCCTTATGCTGATGCTTTCCTTATCCCATGGAAGAGAGTTAACTCCTTCAGAGCGCAGGCGGGCTGCAACCGCATTTTCAACTTCTCCTTCAGATGGAGTAAATTCTTTCTCCTGAATGGATATGGAGCCCAGCCTGACCTTCCTTATCCCTTTTACAGCCGAACCTGACCACTCAACTATCTCTTCATTGGCAAGAATATCCTTAAATGTCTCCAGTATTTCATCTTTTGATAGTGGTGCAGCAAGGAAGACCTTTGCAACTGCACCGGCAGCATCAACCTCGGCTACGGCAAGGAACTCCTCTCTTAGAAGCATATCCCCTTCAGGAATTGAAACCATTGTGCCCTGCGCCATCTGGTACTGATTGGAGGATTTTTTTACGGCTACTCTTTCCGGATATGCCATTGCAAGAAGGACTCCCAGACTCTCTCCCGTTATCTTTTCTTCCGGTGCATGAACAATCTTCATCAGGCGCTTTGCATGCAAATGGATTCTTCTGCTGCGCGAAGCCTGGCGTTCATCGCTGGGACTCTGAAGTGAGTGCCAGCGTTCATAAAGGTTTATTTCTTTACCTCCCGTGGAGGAAGTCTCCTCAAGGAGCGATGCGAGCAGGCATGCTTCCGTTTCCACCCCTTTTTCCTTTGCACGGAGTATCATTGCGCTTAAGCGCGGGTGCACGGGAAGCCCCGTCATCCTGCGCCCGAATGGTGTCAGCTTTCCACTTTCGTCCACAGCACCCAGCATGAATAGAATAGATCTTGCCTGCAGGAGGTTTGCTTTGGGAGGAGGATCAGGAAACAATAACCCTTCGCCTTCAGGCGTTCCCCACTGCGCAAGCTCCAAAGCCAGAGGGGCCAGGTCGGCAGATAGAATTTCCGGCTGTGTAAAGGGCGGATGAAGCTCTTCCTCCTCTTTTGTCCAAAGCCTGAAGCAGACACCCGGCATCTGACGCCCTGCACGCCCCCGCCTCTGATCGGCAGAGGCCCTGGAGACCGGTACGGTCACAAGTCCCGGCATCCCCCTTTTTACATCAAAGGAAGACAAGCGCGAAAGACCCGCATCAATTACAATGCGCACTCCGTCAATGGTAAGGCTCGTCTCGGCAATGCTTGTTGAAAGAATAACTTTTCTTTTACCCATTGTAGCAGGACGCAGTGAGGCCTCCTGCTCTTCTTTTGAAGCCTCTCCATAGAGTTCATGCAGAATAGTGTCACTTCCCCTGAGGCGGTCAGTTAAAAGTTCACTGGTGCGTTTAATTTCTTTTTTCCCAGGAAGGAATACGAGCACGTCGCCATCTTCCTTTTTCAGCGCTGAAAGCACAGCTTCGGCAGTTTTAACTTCAAGTCTTTTATCGCTTGTATGCCTCTGGTAATGCGTTTCAACAGGATAGGCTTTCCCTAAGGATTCCACTATGGGGGCCCCGGGGAGCATTGAGGAAAGCTTTTCAATGTCGGGTGTAGCGGACATGATAAGGATTTTAATATCCGGGCGCAGGTTTTTCTGAACGTCAATTAAGAATGCAAGCCCGGTATCGGCATGGATGCTGCGTTCATGAAATTCATCGAAAATTACGAGAGCCGCCTCTGGCAGTTCTGCGTCCGACTGCAGCATGCGCGTAAGTATGCCTTCGGTTACAACTTCAATTTTTGTCTTTGGGCCCGCGCAGCTCTCGGTCCTGATGCGGTAGCCGATGGTTTCCCCGCATTTTTCATTTCTTTCATCCGACATAAACTCCGCCGAACGCCTTGCTGCAATGCGCCTGGGCTCAAGCATAATTATTTTTTTACCCTTGAGCCACTCCTCACCCAGAAGCGCCGGAGGAACGACAGTTGTTTTGCCTGCTCCCGGCGGGGCCACAAGAATTGAGAGGTTATTTTCACCCAGCACTTTCTTAAGACGCGGCAGAGCCTCTTCTATGGGATATATTTTTCTTTCCAGTATTGTAATTCCAGCTGCTGATAAATTTAATGTGAAATATAAGGCTTATTAACTTCAGCTGCGATTGAATTCCGTATGACAAAAATTTTCCCGGGCCGGCATACCAGATTAAATGCCGGAAAGGCTTAGCGCCCCGACCAGTTATTCCACACGCGGCTTTTGCCTTTTGAATAGAATTGGCGTTTCTTTCCTGAATTAGGAGCTCCTGAATTAGCAGCTCCTGAATTAGGAGCTCCGGAATTAGCAGTCCCTGAGCCGTGAGTATTCCGGCTGGCAGCTCCCCGGGAACTGTTTACAGGCTGCAGGCCTGCAGGTTCTGACTTTTTCATCGGGAAGGGATGGTCTTCAATTACAGGAATAGATTTATTGATAAGTTTATTTACATCTTTGAGGAACTGTTTTTCTTCAGAATCGCAGAAAGAAAGTGCTGTTCCGCTTGCTCCGGCCCTTCCTGTACGCCCGATGCGATGAACGTAGGTTTCGGCAACATTAGACATTTCATAATTTATTACGTGCGAGAGCTCTTCAACATCAATCCCTCTTGCGGCAATGTCCGTTGCAACCAGAACTCTCGTCCTTTTTGTCTTGAAGTTACTTAAGGCCTTCTGACGTGCACTCTGCGATTTGTTGCCGTGAATAGCCTCGGCATTGATGCCTGCTTTTACAAGATCCTGTGCAACTTTATTAGCGCCGTGCTTGGTGCGTGTAAAGACGAGTGCAGAGGTTATCTTGGCATCCTTCAAAAGGTGAAGCAGAAGAGACTTTTTGTTGGATTTATCCACAAAGTAAACCGACTGGTCGATCATTTCCACAGTTGAAGAAACAGGAGTAACTGCAACATGTGAAGGGTTTACCAGTATTGTGGAAGAGAGCGTTTTAATATCCTGCGGCATCGTTGCAGAAAAAAGCATTGTCTGTTTCTTAGCAGGAAGCTTTGCAATTACTTTTTTAACGTCATTTATAAAACCCATGTCGAGCATGCGGTCGGCCTCATCGAGCACAAACATTTTAACGTGCTGAAGACTGATAAAGCCCTGGTTCATAAGATCGAGCAGGCGGCCCGGAGTTGCGATAAGTATATCGACGCCATTGCGCAGAGCATCGGTCTGGGCTTTCTGCGGAACCCCGCCGAAAATGACTCTGTGCCGGAGGCCGGCGTGCCTTCCATATGCGTTAAAGCTCTCGCCGATCTGAATAGCAAGTTCGCGCGTGGGGGTCAGTACCAGCGCCTTAATGGTTTTGTTTTTTCTCTCCTGGTCTTTTTCAGAATAAAGGATCTGCAGTATGGGTATTGCAAAAGCGGCCGTTTTCCCTGTTCCGGTCTGTGCGCATCCCAAAAGGTCGCGCCTGTCGAGTATTACAGGAATGGCTTTCTGCTGTATTGGAGTGGGGGCAGTATAGCCTTCAGTTTTGAGTGCTTTCAGAATAGGTTCAATGAGATTTAAGTTTTCGAACGACATATAATAAGTTTCCTTTCGTGTCTAAGACAATGCGCTGCGGTTTAATTCCGCGGAATTGGCAATTGATCTTCTGTTGTTAGATTCACCTGCCGACCTGATACACAAATCAAAATCTTCTTATTTCTTGTTTATTCGGATGAAAAGGAACACTTAAAAGTGTTGAAGGGACTCACCGGAAGCAATCCAAGCTGATAATGCAAGCTTTCTATATGGGTTATTTTATTTATGTAATAACGCCGGAACCAATATACGAATATAATCTGCAATTAACAACGAAGGCGCTTTTGACCACTATTGCCGTGCAACTTTTTGTTCTCTTCTTCGTCATAAGCTAAAAGCGCGTTACTTATTATAAATTCAGAAAGGTTTTTATGAAGTCATTATTTTCTTTTTTATATATACCTCTTATTCTCACTCTTCTTTTCATTTCTCAGACAAATGCCCAGCCCGGCGGCAAAAATGCGCCGCAGGTTAATATAGCCCAAAACGCCCTTGGGAACATTGTCCGGTCGTTTATTGAAGCTGTAAATTCATCCGACACTCTTTTAATAAAAGATTTCGTTCACCGCTATTTGTCTGAAAACCTGGCCAATACAGGTCCCTATACCTGGAACGAGAAGAAGTATGTGACTCTAATGAAGAATCTTAAGAAGCAAAGCGGCGGGCTTACTGCAGTCGATTTAAGATCCGGTCAGGCACCTGAATTTATGGAGGTAATCTTTCAGCCTAAGGCAGCACAAAGGATTCTGGCTGTGGATTTTATGAAGGACGCATCAAAAGACAGACTCCGCTTTATTGAAACCCACGCCATGCACCTGCCCGCGGGTCCTTATCAGTGGACAACTGAAAAGCTGAGCGATGAGGAACTGGCCCGGGCAATAGATAAAAGAATAGAAAAAGAAGTCGCAGACGACCAGTTCTCCGGGACCGTCCTTATTGCAAGGGGCGATAGTATTTTATTTGAAAAGGCATACGGATACAGTAATCGTGGAAAGAATGAAAAGAACACTACTGACACTAGATTCCACACGGGATCAATAGGTAAAATGTTAACGGCTGCCGCAATCGGCCAGCTTGTTGAAAAAGGAAAGCTCAGGTTTACAGATACACTGGGTAGTATACTTAAAGATTACCCGAATAAAGAAGCCGCCCAAAGTGTTACAATCCATCAGCTGCTTACGCACACTGCAGGAATTGCAGATCCTTTCGAACTGGGAAGAAGAAAGGAGGGTGTAAAGTATACAACTCCCGGGAGCAATTTACCCTTGTTTGCAGATGCGCCTTTAACCATGAAGCCGGGGTCGTTTCACCTGTATAGTAACGGCAACTATGCCGTCCTTGCAGCAATTGTGGAGAAGGTTAGCGGAATGACATTTGAAGAATACATAAATAAAAATATTTTTATTCCCTCCGGAATGAAAGCCGCAGATTATGCTTCTTACACAAAACTACCGAGGGCGCTCAGCTATTCCTACAGGCCTGATGAGGATCCTTTGGGATTAAATCCTAGGACCCCTGCGCAGAAGCTGGAAAACCAGCCGGAACTTGACTTTTCAGGCTTCAGCATGGGATACCTTACAGCCAAAGATGTATATAGGTTTCTTCTGGCACTGCGTGAAGGCAAGCTCATTTCGCCTCAAATGGTAAACATTTTAACAACAGGCAAAGTTGAAGTTGAAAAGGGTGCTCCCGTAAAGTACGGCTACGGGTTTTATGACGTAAGCATGTGGGGTGTAAACATGCGGGGCCACAGCGGCGGAGGGAGCAATTCAGGCATCGGCGCCGATGCCGAAATGGTATGGAAAAATAATTATTATGTTATCCTTCTTGGCAACTACGACCTTGAGGCAGTAAGACCCATATCCTTAAGCATTGTGAGATTTCTTGGAACGAAGTAAGGCAGAATAACAGGCATGATATTGAAGGGGCAGGATAGCAGATTATCCTGCCCTTTTTTGTAAATAGTTACTTTAATAAAACCATTTTGCTGGTCTTTGTAAAATTCTTTGCAGAGATCCTGTAGATATAAATTCCTGAGCTTAATCTTCCTGCATCAAATTGAACATTGTACCTTCCGGCATTTTGTTCCTGGTTAACCAGCGTCATCACCTCACGTCCTAATATATCGAAGACTTTCAGCTCAACGCGTGCAGCCTCAGGTATTGAATAGCGGATGGTTGTTACAGGGTTAAACGGATTCGGATAATTCTGAGACATTTCATAGCTCAGGGGAACATTTTCAGAATTTGCCGAAGCAAGTTTATCAGCCGTAAATGTAAACACATCCTCAGAAGTAAATGGGTGAGTCCTTATTATCATGAACTGGTCATCCGAACTGAAGGCAAAGCTGCCTGTTCTGGTAGGGGTTCCCATCCAAAGCACCGGAAGTGAACCGGATAAAAGGTCTCCCTGCAATGAAGCATCTGATGTTTCACTGTAAGGTACGCTAAAGATAAAAAACCATTCTCTGGGACTTCCTATGCCAATGTTGTCCTGCCCCGCTCTGGGCGGCCAGTATTTGCCATTCAGCAGGCCGTTAGAGATATTATGTTCAAGGTATCCTACAGCAAGTCTTCTCGGATGAGCAGGGTCTTCAATATCGTAGGCCGCAAACGGGAAGTTCTTAACAAAGTCCTGATATAAATATCCCGAGCCTTTATTGATAATAAACTGCTCAAATTCGGGCTTTGCAGCAGGCTTATTCGAATTGCGCAAATAGCGGTATGCATAAGAAACATTAGGGTCACCCGTGTTAATCAGATTTCCGCTCGTATCCGTGGAGGCAAACTTAATTAATACATTATGCAGCTTTTCAACATTTGCTGAAGTGCCAAGCCAGGTGCCTCCGTATCCGATTGCACCGTTGAATCCTTCCAGACCTAAATTTGCTCCTGACCAGGACCATTTGCGGGTGCCCTGAGGAATCTGCCATTCTTTTACTCCCGGCTGAACGTTATTTACTTTAACGTAAATTCCATCATAGACAGGATCAAAATAGCCGCCATAGGATGCCGACTGGTTGTCAGTAAGCGTATAACCCCGCGTGAGATCTTTCACGTACATTACAGGTGTTCCGGTTTCAATGCTGAAACCTACCTGATAAGTATCATGTGTCAATTTTGAGGCATCGATTACAATGGGTGTAATGGTTCCTTCGGCCTGTCCTGAAATTCTGGTAACTTTTAATCCATTGTTATATTTCGGCCCCGGCAGACTGTCCTGGAAAGTAACCGCAAGAACCCCAAGCCGGCTTTCAGTATTGGTAAAATTATTTACAGGATCATTCCTGTACGTATAGGCCGAGATGCCGAAGTAGTATTTCTTTCCGATTAAGAACGGTGCATGCCCCAGTGAGTCATGGCTGAAAGTAATTTCCCTAAGTATCCCGGAGTCAGTCCCTTTCTGCTGAAGGAGATTAACCTGGTTTCCGGTAAGTGTATCCACGCCGCGCCCCACAATTGAAGTAATCCCGTCAATTTTATCAACTGTACCCAGGTAAACACCTCCTTTTTTCTCCGGGACACCTGAAGGAAGCTGATAAATATTGTACCCCTGAAAACTAAAACCGTCCTTATCAAAGTTTTCAATCTGCAGGTTTTCAGGAATTTTTAAAGTAATGGAGTTTTTAGAGTAAGTTCCTGCAGGCTTTGGAGCCTCAGGAACCGCAACATCCTGGAATTTGAAGAAGGAATCGTACTTCTTCTGAATTTCAGATGCGAAGAGCTTCAACAGTTTAACTGAACTGATATTACTGCTGCTTTGTGCAACAATTTCAGAAAATACAACTTCCTGCGTGTCGCCCGGTGCCATGTTGAAAGGTCCGCTTGACAGACCGATTCTGCGGTCGCCCTTGGGGAACAGCTTTCCATCCAGGTAACCTGTTCCCATGACAGGATCCCCGGAAAGAGGAAATTTTGTTTTCCCGCCGCCTAGTTCAGCTGGCACGGGGTAGTAATCATCCTGAGAGCTCATTTTACCCTGTAAAAGTCTGTAGAAAGTAAGGGTTCCTCTATTATAATCACTTCCTAAAAGGGGATCTGCGTAATTAAAGACTCCATTAACATGATAATAGAATGCAGTCATCGGAAGATTTTTCTTCCCATAAATTCTATTTCCGTTGAATATGGCTGAATCTGACGCGGCAGGAACAACCGGCCCCTGTAAAAGCTTGAATCCTACAGCCGGAGGCATACTGCTGTATACTCCGTCACTGCTGTTGGCATTATAAACGTATCCCAGATTCAGCAAAGTGTCGCATCCGGCAAAATCATCTGTTGCATCTCCAACATCAGGATCTGTCCAGAGCGAGAGATGCATGTCTTTGATGTTATTGTTGCCCTTATTTATAATCTTAAACTTCTTAAAATATGTATTGTTCAAAATCCAGTCTTTGTCATATGCCCATATGGTAGTCTGCAGCTCCAGACCCAGGGGAAGTGACCCGTAAAGAGCCTGTGTTTTAGCGGCATCCAGATCATTTGCAGTAAACCATATGGTTTGAATTGCATCTTTAACTCCCGGGATATCCTTATATGGATCATATTTCCCGTCGCCATCTTTATCCCAGAAAGGGGCACCTTCACTGGCCGGCCATTCCATCCAGTCCTTCTCATACTTTGCCCTGATTTCACTTTCAGTTTTACCTTCTTCAGTTGCCTCAATTGTCAGGTCAGCTGTCTTATAATCAGGCCTGACTCTGTAAATCTTAGTTTTTGCGATATTTGTATCCTCAGGAACTCCCGCCGAGATTATTCTCCCCGGCTGAAGACCAGACTGGTAGGTAGATCCGCCCACGCGTACATTATCATTAACTTTGCCTCCCCAGACAAACCCCGACTGAAAAACAACCGCTTTCCACCCTCCCCGGGGAAACGCGAGGCCCGAATTTCCCATGAGGTTTATGTCTGAAAACCCATTATTATAGATAAAAGTGGAAAGATTATTAAGGCTCAATTTGGTATAGGTCAGCCCCGAATTATTTACATTTACGCGGCTTTGGACCGGTTTATTTCCGCCATAAAGAAGTGCTGTAAAAGCAAATAAGAAGATCAGGAATGCTGAAAACACCTTTCTTGTACAAATGATCATCTACATACTCCAAATAGTTAAAATTTGAACAATTAATATATAAATAACAGAATAGATGGGAAACCGGATAATTCCTTTATATGTAATATGGTGACGAGAAGCGTTTTCGGAAAATTTCCGCCGGAGAAGTGGAATTAATTTTTAAGATTTGTACAGCATATTAGAGCAGACTATAAGGACAGACTGCCCTCTCAGGGTATTTATGCCTCGGATTCAGTTGAACTAATGGCTTTCTTGCGCCTTGAAGCGATTAAATTTTTAACTGCCGGGTATAGCCAGTAACCTGCAAAACCGTAGAAAAGACAGTTCAAAAGGAGCGTAATGGACCATAGTGTATAGAAATTATAGGCATGGGAATTTTTGAAAAAGAGCCAGACAAAGAGAAACGGCAGAATAGCTCCCGGTATCTGCAGGTAAAAATGTATCTGGTCCAGCAGATCGCCGTTCATTCTGAAGATCTCGCCGTTTGCAACTGCATTCCTCATGTCTATTCCCAATGAAATTAATAGGAATACTACCGCAAAGACAATAAATGTAATTTTATTTTTTTTCATTATTATACAATTTCAAAAGTTAATATAAATAATACATCAGATCCGGATTTGTAAAGATAAGTAAATTCCCTGAAATAAGATATCTGTTACTTCTAAATGCCGCCTCAGAAGTCCAGAATGGTCTTAAATTCCAATGGAATGATGCCGCCCTCATTAACTAAAAGTTTTTTACTCCCATTTTTATATTTCACCTCAATTGTGGGACGGAAAAACAGATAGTCGCGGTGTATATGCGATTTGTTCTTCCCGCCCGGGAAATCCTCATTGTTTCCGAAAGCAATGTGTGCCGTAGACATTGCTTTTTCATCTTCAAGCATATTGCCTGTAATGCGGGCCCCCGGGTTAAGTCCTATTCCCAGCTCACCTATTACTTTTGCCTCTTCGTCAACCCCGGAAAGCAGGTCAATTCTACGCACCAGGTCATTATCGTCACTTTCAAATTTTGTGATCCTTCCCTCGTGCACAAACACCCTCAGGGGGCTTTTAAGCATGCCGATATCCCCTATGCTTGCGTTAAAAACAACAACTCCTTCGGCCCGGGTTTCCTCCGGGGCGCAGTAAATTTCCCCGCAGGGGATGTTGCACGTTTTAGTTTCTTCTGTCCCGATGTCACTTGTGAATTTTCTATCCTTAACCCCCAGACTGATGTCGGTTCCTTCCGGAGTGGTGATATGCAGCTGTTCCGCATTTTCAAGCCCTATTTTTAGCCTTTTTGCGTTCAGACTCATCCTGCTGAAATCGACGTTAACCGAGTTTAACATCATATCTTCTGTTATTCCAGGCATGTGGCCCGTTCTTACTTCATTATTTTCTTCAACCTTAAAAAGCCACTTTATCCTGAACGGTATCTCCTCAGGAAATGCCCGGATAATATTTAGTACGATCGTCTTTTCTAGTAGAAACTTTTCCAGTTCTGCCGGGATTTCCTTTAACGGGCGCATTTTTTCTTCAATAAGATATGTATCAGCAGTGCATTTTAGCTGTTCCAAAGCTCCTAAAAATGCATTGGCAATATTTTGAGAGTATGCATCTGTAAGAATAAGAGCTTTGTCGTTCTGTGTGGCATTAAAGATATATTTCAATGCTTCCAATGCAGCATCTGTCATTTTTTCCTGTTTATTTCCCATTTCTGTTCCCCCTTTCATATATTAACCACAATATAATTGGCATATAAATAATAAAAGAAGTCAGTCAAAAAAAACAGGTGACACAACTGCCTGACAAAACAAGGATTAACACTCCTGTTTTTCCGGAGCTCAGAATAATAAAATCTTCACAGGAGGTCTGCCCCGGGAAAATTCCTGTTTAATACCTTTTTAAATAACTCAGAAGCTGACTTAAGCTTTTACCTTCAAAATCGGATTTTACTCTTAAGAATCCTTTCCCGTATGTATCGTCCTCATCTTCCTCAAGCAGCTTTATGAGCTCCTGCGCTTTCAGACCTCCAAGATTTTTAAGGTAAAGGTAAGAAATGTAGTTGCAGCTTCCCTCACGGAGCCTGTCCGGATGATCATCCTTTGTATTGTCATTAAGCCACACGTGCATGAGTTCGTGGGCAATTACAGATTCAATGTTCAGAGAAGGCACTCCGTTCAGTACAAAAATTTCGTGTCTTCTCTGCGTTTTTGAAGCACGGTTATTTATGTATTCTGTTCTTGCACTCGAGTTGCAGAAACCCTTCATATTGCCCTCGTACCGGCTTCCTGCAGCTCTTTTTAACTCCCTTTTATCCACTCCTCTTATTGAGATGGTTCTTTCATTAAAAGTAAGGCCCATACTTCTAAGCCTCCCCATAACCTTCCCCAGGAGAGAATTTATCCGGGAATTGTCAAATATAGCCTCATTATAGCATAAATTACAAATATGCCTTCCGTCTGAATATTCTCTTCCTCCGCCTGTGGTCTTCTGTGAGATTATCCTGCTGCAGTTGTCGCACCTGGAAAGTTCACGCGTGTGATAAGAGTGATACTTATTGCCGTAGGGATCTATCGTGAATTCGCCATTAAGAGGCTTTCCGCAGACGGCGCATTTTGGAAGTACATTGTTTTGGTAGCAGTCCGGGTGGTACTTCTTTCCCCCGCTTGTTACATACTCCCCTCTTATGATCTTATTGCAGTAATCGCAAATGAGGCCTTCCTTTACGGCATAACAGTCGGGATGAAAGAACCTGCCGTCTTTTTCAGCAAAAGATCCCTTAATAACTTTACCGCACCTGGCACACAGGAAATGCCCGGGGTGGAAATATTTTCCAGCGGCTTCAATATATCTTCCTGTAATCTTTTTCCCGCAATAGCCGCATTCCTCCTGGGCTTGTGCATAAAGGGGCGAAAGAAGGAAAGTGATCAGCAGAAAGCCTAAAATATATTTTGAATTTAATCTGGTCATCGGTTTTAGATAATTAATAAAACAAAGGGCTCCTTGAAAAGAGCCCTGCAAATATCATAAATTTTCAACAAATCGGAATGCCAAAAAACCGGTCCTGTTATCTTAGTGCAATCCTTGGATCCTGCACGCGCGGCAGGTTGTACCAGAGCCGGTTTAAGAATTCCATTTCATCCTCATCCAGACTTAAATCCGCACCCGGCAGACTTTCGTCCAACTGCTGGGGCTTGCTTGCTCCTACAATGGCCGAGGTAACATAGGAATGTGACAATACCCATGCAAGGGATACCTGTGTAAGGGATTTGTTCCTGTCCTTAAAAAACTCCTTCATTAAATCTACCTGATCGAACTGTGCATCCTGCCAGTAGCGTGCCTGGTAGAGTTTGCCTGAATCCCCCAGCTTAAAGCGCCCCATCTCATCTGGCACATTACCGCGCTCATGCTTTCCGGTTAAGAACCCTCCGGCTAACGGGTTATAAACTATAACGCCCACCTGTTCAGACTGGCAGAGAGGGAATAGCTCATTTTCAAATTCCCTGAATAAAAGATTATACCTCGGCTGTATTGAATCGTAGCGCGAAATGGAAAGCTTGTCGCTTACCCAGAGCGCCTTTGCAAGCTGATATGCCTGATAGTTGCTGCATCCGATGTATCGCACCTTGCCGGATCTGACCAGGTCATCCAAAGCTCTAAGAGTTTCATCCAGCGGAGTATCGCTGTCAAAGAAATGAACCTGGTAAAGGTCAATAAAATCTGTCTGCAGCCTCTTAAGACTTCCCTCAATTGCATCCATTATATGGCGGCGTGAAAGGCCCTGGTCGTTTACACCGGGACCCATCTTTCCGTTGCACTTGGTTGCAAGTATTGTCTCGTGGCGTCTTCCGGGGTTGGCCTTAAACCAGTTACCAATGATCTCTTCAGTTCTTCCAGCCGTTGAAAGCTGCGGAGGCAGGGGGTAAACGTCTGCCGTATCGATAAAGTTAATGCCGCCCTGATGTGCACGGTTGAGGATCTGAAAGGATGTATTCTCATCGCACTGGTAGCCGAAGGTCATTGTGCCCAGGCACACCTCCGACACCTTAAGTCCCGTGCGGCCGAGTTTTTTAATTTTCATACTGACTCCAGGATTTTATGACTTATAGAAGTAAAATTAAGATAAGCCGTAAAATAAGCAAATTCAAACGGATGATCTTGATTAAAGTCTGATAGCGGCTTAGTTTTTATTCGAAACGACAGCATGTTACATTTATTACTCATCCCCTTCAGTTTCCCAGGGCATTTCGGGAAGGTCGTTCAGCCGCCTTGCAAATTTAACAGGATCCGACTTTCTTCCTTCTTTCAGCACTTCAAAAATTTCTGCAGCTACAACGTTGGCAATCAGGCGCTTTGCATCCGTTTCAGAGAAACCTTCATTAAGCAAACGCTTAAATGTTTCCAGTGTTTCCGGGGGATTCCCGGCACTCAGCTGGTTATCGACTACTTCAAGAATGGCTTTTCCGGCGCGCTTTCCGCTATCTTTCCATGAAGACCCCATAGTTTTATCCTTTTAGTATTGGTGAATATATATTTTAATATTAAAATGCTGAACTCTCTTGAAATAAAAAAGTTTCACAAGCAGAATTTCAAAAATCCGGTAAACTGTGAGCATTTAAAATTAAGCAAGCATTAAGCCCGAATAAAGTCCTTACGCGTCAACCTAACGATTCAAAAAACCTCATAAAAGCAGAGCATCCGGAATAACGCATTTTGCAAGCCCCGATAAATTTAATGAAAAAGATGGGATTGGTAAACTCTTTTCCTTTAGGGGGAAAAAAGTCCCGGCCTTAAAGGCCGGGACTTTCACAGAATGCAATAAAAATAGAAGCCTAGAGCCAGTATGATAACTTCAGCATAAAAATGTTATCCGGCTTCACGTCAAATAAACTCCCGGCTGACTGGCCAAAACTGAAGCCGGCCTCTGAGTCCTCATTGAATCTGTTCTGTGTCCAGACAAAATACAATGTCGATCCCGGCAGGTATTCCCATCTGAGAACTGCACTTCCGCGCAGCGAGAGATAGTTAAAGTCGGGGTTAAAAATTATCTTCTCTTCTGCGCTGCCATTCCCGTCGGCATCAAGCGTATAGATTACACGGCCGTCCTTTGTTAGAGTTTTCTCCAGTGTCGATCCATTTTCACCATATTCAAGGAAGCTGAAAGTCTTTGGCTTCAAGAGTGCCTTAAAGCTGCTGTATTTACCCGAAGCAATAAGCGGCTGTGCGTACATCTGCAGACTCAGCCTGGGGCTTATAATCCAGTCTGCACGGAAATTCATGGAGTAGACAGTCTGGTCAAGGCAGGCAAAGACATAGCGTCTGCCGAATGTTTCACTGGCACTGCCATCGGTATAAGCTGTAACCCATTGGGCCTTGAGGTTATCTTTGGAATAGCCGGGTCCTGCCTGAAGTGTAAGTGTAGTTGTCGCCTTTAATTCCAGAGTTGTTGTCAAACTGTAGGATTCGGCATCCTCCCCCTTTCTGGCAGAAGCATTTAAGGTAATCATCCACCAGGGGCGGTTGTCTGTATTGGCCGCCAGGCTGAAGCTACGGCTTACGGGGTTTTGTGTCAAAGGGCCGCCCCGGGTCTTACGCGCGTTGTAACTTTTGGGATTATAGCCATATGAAACCTGTACTCCATAGAGGTTAGGAAACATGAGATTGCTGCTTAGATAAAGGCCGTTTGCAGTTCTGCTGCCGCTGAAATCGTAATTGGTAAAGACAGCGCCCCAGAAGTTAAAATTCCTGTAAAACCAGGCAGGCTCAGTCCATCTGTATCCTAAAGCGGCATGGAAATTTATGACGTCGCTGAAAGAATTAAAACCCAGGTCATTTATTTCAAAGCCGGGACTTAAGAAACCCACTGCGGAGTTAAAGACCCAGGGGCCCCTGTTTTTATTGACGACCAGTCTTCCGGCATAGCCCGTTAAATGTGTGGCCAGGCTGTCCACACGGAGATATTTTGCGTCGGGTCTCTGAAAATAGTGCCCTGAATTTCTCTGAAGGGCAACGATGCGTTCAGTGCTTCCCGTTACATTTGAAAAGGCGCCCCAGCCGTTAAGGACAAATGTGCCTTCCTGATCCAGGTTGGTCCATCCGTCCATTGCGGCAGTAAGTGCGTTGCCATTAATGTAGCTCTTCAGACTTTTGTCGTTAAAAAGTCTTTCGGTAAAAGTTGCCAGGAGGCCAAGGCCCTGCCGCCTGTTGTTAAAATCTTTCTGGGCCCGGAAGACGCCATAATAGGTAAGTGGTTCAATCTCAATGTTCCTTCTGTTTCCCTCCAGGTCAACTTCTGCAAACTCTCTTTCTGTAATGGCGTGGATTGTTCCTATTCTCCATCCTTCGAAAATTTTGCCCGTAACCTTTGCAGCGCCAAGTATATGTGTTCCTTTAGGAATGTCCGCATAGTCATACGAGGGCAGCGGGCCCTGCGGGGCACGTCCTATGCGGCGGCTGTAAAAAATGGTGGGGGAGGACCAGCTCATGCCCATATTGCTGTTTATTCCGCCGCGGCCGAAGGTAAATATTGTCACCCCCTCGGTAAAGAAAGGGCGCTTTTCTTCAAAGGAAGATTCGACGTCGCTCAGGTTGACTACAGCGGGATCGACTTCCACCTGCCCGAAATCAGGGTTTATTGTGGCATTAAGCGTCAGGCTCGGACCCAGGCCGGCTCTAACATCCAATCCTGCACCAGGCAGGTACTTGTGTCCCGGGTTGAAAGGATCGTTCTTTTTACTTCCCGAAAATTCTCCTTTTGCGGTAACATAGGGAAGAAGCTCAAAGCGCGCTCCGGGCGAGACCCCCTCAATTCCCGTCAGTTCAGGAAACCTTGAAGTAAATCCGCTTTCATTATAAGGGGTATAAGCAAGCACGTCGGTTTCAACAGTCCGGCTTACGAAGCGCTCTACGTTAACGCCCCACGTCTGGGGTGAACCGTCCTTAAAACGGAGCTGGGAGAATGGAATTCTCATTTCAATTGACCAGCCGGTGGAATCTATACGGGCTGCTCCCTCCCAGACTGCATCCCAGGTAAGATCGTTCGGCTGCTTGACGTCGTTTTCGATCAGGCCGTCGGCCAGGGCTCCTGCCGCAGAGACATAAAAATAGTACCCGTTTCTTTTGTCGCCATATGAATCCAGATACAGCACACATCCGTCGGAAGGGTCCTGCCAGACAAAATCGCGCCTGACCAGGCGGGCCAGTATTGAATCCGGATGACTGTCGTAATACTTTGCGGCAAAATAAATTGCCTCATCGTCATATGCCAGCCATGCCTCGGACTTCTGTGACGGCAGTGTGCCCTGCACTGGCTCCTGCTGTACAAACTGCGTGCAGCCCAACTTCTGCCATACGCTTTCGCTCAGTACGGCATCTACTTTTACGCTTTCAGTAATTCTTACGGCATTAATACGGCTGATGAACTTTGGTTGTTCGGGGGCGGCAGCCGTAATTTTTAAGTTAAGAACAAATAAGACAAACAGCAGGACTGTTTTCATTATGCAGCCTCTTTTTGAGTTTTGTGGAAAGTGAGTTTACTTAATTCCTCCACAATACCCGTCAATTCCCTTTTTCATCGGTTATGACGAATAAACTGCCTGATTTGTTCCATGTTCTGCGGCCCTGCCGAAAAAGAAGGTTTTAATTATCTCATAGCATCCTTGGAATCTGCGAAGAATGATGCTGAATTATTGGAGCCTCCAGACTAAGATCCATTACAAAACTAAACCTTGCTTCAAAATTAAGAGCTTCCCCTTCAACCGACATCCTCCAGAGATATATTCCCGACAGGGCAAAAATGTCTTCCGATACCTTCTTCACCTTTACTGTATTTTCATGGAGTATTACCTTAAGCCCATCGTTGGAGCCCAGTTTCTCAAAGTAAGCCCGGATCTTTGCCGGGCTGTCAAGTATCCGGTTTGAAAAGGTAGGTATTAAAACGGCATCTTTGCTGTAAAAGGGAAGAATCATCTGAACTTCCCTGGTGTTAACGGCTTCCATCCAGTTTCTAAGAATTTTTTCCGGCTCTTTCATAATGCCACCATTCCTGCTGATTCTAAAAAAATAATTACTCATAATAAGATTTGAACCAGGTAGCTGACAGCTCCCGAGGTTCAACCTTTTCTTAATATACCAACAGACAGGCTAAGTAAAAAGATGATAAAACAGGATAGGTAATTTTGATAATAGCTCCTGAAGGCCAGAGGTGCCTTTTAGAGCCAGTACGATAGCTTCAGCATAAAAATGTTATCGGGATTCTCACTAAATAAAGTATTAATTGAGTTCCTGAAGTTAAAACCCTCAGTCGGTTCTTCATTAAGCCTGCTTTGTGTCCAGACAAGATACAGTGTTGAGCCGGGCAGGTATTCCCACCTTAGAACCGCGCTGCCGCGGAGCGAAAGATAATTAAAGTCGGGGTTTTCAATTTCTCCTGATACTGCCGGTCCCTTCCCGTCAGCATCAAGGACAAAAAGTACTCCGCCTTTTTCTCCGGATGGTTTCATATCCAGAGTTGACCCCATCTCACCATACCGGATATACCTGTAAGACTTCGGCGCCTCAAGTGCCTTAAAGCCGTTATATTTACCCGAGGCAATAAGAGGCTGAACATACATTTGAAGGCTTAACTTTGGGCTTATTATCCAGTCGGCACGGAAATTCATCGAGTAAATAGTCTGATCCAGCCTTGCAAATACATAGCGCCTGCCGTAAGTCTTCAGCGCCGTCTGATCAGAGTATGAAGTAACCCACTGTGCCTGAAGATTGTCCTTTGAGTATCCCGGACCTAACTGAAGGGTAAGGGTTGTGGCTGCCTTTATTTCCAGTATAGTGCTTAAGCTGAATGAAGAAGCATCTTCACCTGTTTTTGCCGCGGCATTAACCGTAACAACCCACCAGGGGCGCATATCTGTATAAACGACAGCATCGAAAGAGCGGCTTACCGGATTCAGTGTCAAAGGACCGCCGCGTGTCCTTCGCGCATTTTGGCTTTCAGGGCTGTAGACAAACGACATACTGGCACCGTATAGATTAACAAACAGAATATCGCCTTCAAAATAATAGCCGTTTGCCGTTCTGCTGCCTCCGAAATCAAAATTCATAAATGAAGCCGCAAATATAGCGGCATTGCGGTAAAATATAGCCGGTTCACTCCATTTGTAGCCCGTGATCAAGTGAACATTAACGAGATCACTAAAAGAATTAAACCCCAGGTCATTTATTTCAAACTTTGGACTGATAAAGCCCAGTGCCGAATTTAAGAACCATGCACCCCGGTTTTTATTAAGCACCAGTCTTCCGGCATAGCCTGTCATTGAGTAGGCCGCACTATCCACTCTTAAATAGCCGGCGTCAGGACGCTGGAAATAATGGCCGGAGCTCCTCTGAAGCTCAGTCATGCGGGCAGTACTGCCGCTTACATTCGATATAGCCCCCCAGGCGTTCAATACATAAGTACCCTCCTCGTCCAGGAACGTCCACCCGTCCATTGCATATGTAAAAGCATTTTTGTTAATCGAATTCCTGAGGCTATTATCCTTAAAAAAGCGGTTCGTAAAGGTTGCAAACATGCCAAGCCCCTGCTTCCGGTTATTATAATCTTTCTGGGCGCGGATAACCCCGTAGTAAGTCAAAGGTTCAATTTCAATATCCCTTTGGCTGTTATCCAAATCAATTGCGGCAAATTCTCTTTTTGTCATGGCGTGAATTGCTCCAATTCTCCAGCCGTCAAATATTTTCCCCGTGATTTTAGCCGCCCCAAGTATGTGTGTCCCTTCCGGTATGTCGGCATAATCATAATCCGGCAATTCTCCCTGCGGCTGGCGCCCGATACGGCGGCTGTAAAAAATATTTGGGGATGTCCAGTTTAAGTTCGAATTGCTGTTGATGCCTCCCATGCCGAAGGTAAAAATAGTAACTCCTTCAGTAAAGAACGGGCGTTTTTCTTCAAAGGATGATTCGACGTCAGTCAGATTAACTACTGCCGGGTCAACTTCCACCTGACCGAAATCAGGGTTCAGTGTTCCGTTGAGTGTAAGACTGTGGCCCAGGCCGGCTCTTATGTCGAGCCCCGTACCAGGAAGATACTTCTCACCATGGTTGAACGGATCACTGGGATCCTTGCCCGTAAATTCCGCTCTTGCCTTTACATAGGGCAGAATTTCAAGGCGTTCTGAAGGTGCAATTCCATCAATGCCTATAAGTTCGGGAAACCTGGAAGTAAAACCGCTTTCGTTATGGGGAGTGTATGCGAGCATGTCTGTTTCAACGTTCCGGCTTATGAATCGTTCGACGTTAACGCCCCACATCTGGGGTGATCCTTCCTTAAAGCGGAGCTGCGAAAATGGAATTCTCATTTCAATAAACCATCCTTCGGAGTCTATGCGTGAAGCACCCTCCCAGACAGCATCCCATGTGAGATCGTTCGGCTGCTTGACGTCATTTTCAATGAGCCCGTCGGCAACTGCACCGGCAGCAGAGACATAAAAGAAGTATCCGTTTCTTTTATCACCGTATGAATCCAGGTATAAGACACATCCGTCTGAAGGATCTCCCCAGATGAAGTCGCGCCTGACCAGGCGGGCTAATATTGAATCGGGATGTTTGTCATAGTATTTAGCGGCAAAATAGATGGCTTCCTCATCATAAGCCAGCCACACTTCGGATTTCTGTGTGGGCGCTGCGCCCTGGGCAGGCTCCTCCTGAATCAGCTGTGTACAGCCTGGAATCTGCCAGACTGATTCGTTAAGGATGGCATCAATTGTAATTTTTTCATTTATTCTGACTGCATTGATTTGATTTACAAATTTTGGCCGTTCGTGGGGTTGTGCCGGAAGAGTAAGCCTCAGTACAAATAATACACACAGTAAAATTGTTTTCATTGGCAGCCTCTTAGAGTTTAAGGCAAAGCGCCGGTTTAGTAACTCCCGACGGTTGAGTCTTGCCTATTCTTTTGCATAAATTAAGACGAGGTAATTATGAGAATTGTTTCATAATTCCCCGTGTCTTAATAGTGCAATTTTTTGTACTCTTTAAAGGAAAAGAGCAGCCGCCCTGCAAAGAGGCTCTGTGTGTGCTTCGGAATTATATTAAACTCCGGGTTTAACGGGAGTCGATGCTAAATCTCCCACCACAGTAGTCCAGGGCCTTACGGACCATTTTTTAATAAGCCCGTTCTTAACATAAGGATCCGCGCGGACAAACTTTTCTGCCACTTCAGCAGTCTCTCCCTTAAAGAGAAGTATCGCCTCGTCAACCGGATCCTGAAGCGCGCCGCCTAAGATCAGTTCACCCTTGTCGTGTGCCTGCCAGGCAAGCCCCAAGTGCTCATCCCTGAACTCGCCGCGGCGCTCTAAGTAATCGGCAGCCAGTTCGTAAATTAAAAGAAAATGCATATTAGTACCTTTTTTATCTTATAAAATTCATGCTTACTTTTTTCTGCTTTTCAGGCGCAGGAACTGCACACGCCGATGCCTCTTTCATCTTCAGAAGCCACGCCATATTCTTCCCCAGTACGCTCATTATCTGGCTGCCTTCCAAGTCCTGCACAACCTCGCCTTCATTTCTGCCGTGAATAACATTCCAGTAATTGGCTGTAGCCAGAATCATCTCAGAGTATGTAAGGTAGTGATTCAGACTGTCAAGCGCCGCCGAGCCTCCGGTTCTTCTTACTGCCGTTACGGCTGCCGCAACTTTATGCCGGAAAAGGTTGCCGTTAGAGCCCGATACATAAAACACGCGGTCTAAAAAGCATTTCATTGTACCTGCAATGCCTGAATAGTAGACGGGCGAGCCGAGGAGAATGCCGTCAGCGTCTTTTAATATCTGTATGTAATCATTCAGGTCATCAGTTTTAATTGAGCACTTCTCATCCTTATTCTTAGCACATTTATTGCATCCAAGACACCCATGAATCGCTTTATGCCCTATGTGAAGAATTTCAAAATCAATTCCCTCGGACTTCAGTTCATTTCCAACCATACTGAGGGCGTGGAAAGTATTTCCGTCTGGCCTCGGACTTCCGTTTACTGCTATAACTTTCATTTTATTTTAACCGTTTTAATAAACAATATTTTTTGACAGCAAAATATAGTACTTCTTTGGGATTGCGCACAACCGGAAAAATAAAAACATTATCTTTGAGCTTTTTCAAGCCTGATTATTTCCGTTGCCACAGACTCAATAAAAATACGGTCGTGCTCGACAAAAATAATTGTCGGCTCTTCTTCCAGCAGAAAATCTTCCAGCTGTTCTCGTGAGGCGATATCCAGATAATTAAGCGGCTCATCCCATATAAGAAGCTGCGGCGCTGCAACAATCGTTCTGCAGAGGTCTATTTTCCTTAACTGTCCCTTGCTGAAAGTTTCAAGCGGATGATCAAATATTTCACCAGTCATATTAAATGCAGACATTACAAAACGGAAATTTGTCACATCCAGTCCGGTTTCAAATAAATGCTCCTTAAGGGATCCATCCTGCCACAGTGGGTTTTGGTATGCCCGGGCGATTTTCAGCTTAGGAGCCGTAAAGATATCCCCGTCCCTAAGCGGAAGAGTTCCGTCAATTGCATTAAGAAGAGTAGTCTTGCCCGTTCCATTGTCCCCTGTTATTGCAACCCTGTCGCCCTTGAATACATTCAGATAAACGCCTGAAAAAATTTCCCTGCCCTCAAGGCTTACAGCCAGGTTGTTTACGGAAATAACCCTCTCCGGAATTTTACCGTTTTCTTTCATTTTAAGTGAGTGCTGATATTCCTTATTCTTCAGGAGATCCTTTTTGCTTTCAATACTGCTTTCAATGCGGCGTTCAATTGCAGTAGCCCTTTTCATCAGCTTCGAGGCCTTATGCGAAACAAAGCCGCTGTCGGCAGCACTTGTTTTTTCCTTTTCCTTCTTACTTGACCACTTTCTTCTCTGCTGTGCTGCTTTCTCAAGGCTCTGGATTTCACGCTGTATATTCTCATACCGCCTCTGTTCGAACTCTTCCTCTATGCCCGTCTGGTAGCGCCAGGTTGAATAATTTCCCTGCATTACTTTTACATCGGTCTTATTTATTGAAACGGCGTGATCGGTGCAGCGGTCAAGGAGATATCTGTCGTGCAAGGCAACAATGAATCCTTTTTTACTTGCCGCAAGATAGGCCGACAGGTGTTCCCGTCCGCTTAAGTCAAGGTGGTCGGTCGGTTCATCAAGAAGAGGGAAAGTATCGCGTCTTATAAAAAGGGGCAGAATAAGGGCGCGTGTTTTTTCTCCCCCGCTTAGTGTACTAAATGGCCTTCTGAGCACATCAGCTTCAAGGCCGATCGACAAAGCCTCCTTTTCAATCAGAGAATCAACTGTGTAGCCGTCAAAGTGCATAAAGAGGTCGAAGCAGGCTGAATACTCCTTCAGGCTTTCTTCATCCCCCTTTTCGAGCAGAAGGGTCATCTTCTCCTCCCAGAAAGAAAAAGGTGCTATTGCTTCCTTTATTACGCTGTGAGTAATTTTATCAGGACCCTCCGGAAAATATGGGAAGTATTTGACTTCAAAGGGAACATGAACCTGTCCCGGGGAGGCCTCTGCCATTCCTGTTAAAAGCTTAAAAAGGGTCGTTTTACCTCTTCCGTTTCTTCCAATGAGCGCTGTTTTCCATTCACTGTCAATTACGATTGAAAGTGAACGGAAGACCTCCTGAAAAGGCGTGTCGTAGTGAAAGCTTACATTATTAAAAGATATCTGAGACATTTAATACTCCTTTCGTCTCCGTGTGGGCGGCACAGATATACAAATAAATATAAAACAACATTACCTGAAGCCGCTGAAATTAAAGTTATGGATAGACCTTCCCCGTCATATGGGGAAAAGAAACGGCACCTCTTAAAAAAAAGATGCATATTTGAAAGGAGATTAAAATTTCATTTTTATTAAGTCTGGTGAATAATCATTTACGGCACGGAGAGCGCCATAAATCGTTATCATGTACTGGCAAGTTACAAAATTCGCTTTGACAAGTCAATTGATTTAAGACAGGATTATCATGTGTATTGGTGTAAACCGTAAGAATTCGAAAGCCAGTGAAAGCAGGAAATACAAAATAACGCAATTACTAAGCCCGACACAGTCGGGCGGAACCTCAGTAGCCCAGGGTACGGGACCCGACTGAGTCGGGGACCGCACCCTGGGTACCGGATAAAAAAATCCCATCTAGCGCCGTAGGTGCGGCATATAAACGCCACAAATTGGAGATATAATTCCTTTCAAACCCTGGGCTACTGAGGTTACGTCCGCCTTAGGAAGGCGGACTTATTAACTGCGTAATTCTAGTTGCTCATATTTTATTTGCTGTTAGTACAAAAGAAAAACTGTTTTTTGACCTTCTAAGTTACTCAGTTTATTTTAGCCTCATTAATTAGTAAATTTAACTTAAATATTGAGAGCTGATCGAAATGAAACAGATGATTGCCCTGCTTACCTTTCTTATCTTATTTTCAATAATGACATCCGGGCAGACGGATTCCTGTGAATGCAAAAGGCTTAATGACTTTTTTGATAAAAAATATCAGTCAGGGAAAGCAACGCACGAAGATGTAGGCGTTCAGGCACTTCCCTTTGCGGCATACTCAGGCGGACAGGAGGAGCTTATACGAATACTAGGTAATCACCCCTATCCCGAAGAGGCTGTTAAGAATAAAATAGAAGGTAATGTGTTGATCTCTGTTATCGTGGATACCCTTGGAAACTTAAATTGTTATAAGGTCGCAAGGGATATTGGGTATGGATGCGGTCAGGCAGCCTTAAACTACCTGAAGGAATTAAATCTGAAGTTTATTCCGGCAATAGAAAAAATAGATGGGAAAGAAAGACCGGTATCGCAAAGGATAATGATTGTTTTTCATTTCAGGCTTTAAATGTCAGCTGGCAGGTTCTAATGACAAACTAAAGAGAAGTTACTTATTCTTTATCCGGCAGCTCTTTTTCCTCTTCGCTGAAAATGGTGTGGCTGAATTTCAATACTCCCACAAAAACAGCACCGCCTACTATATTGCCCAGTGTAGCCGGAATTATGAACTTCAGATAACTTTGAAGAGAAAAACCCTCAGTTAAAAGTCCCGCCAGCACTTCAACATTGCCTGCAATGCAGTGATGAAGCCCCGCTATGCCGATTGATGCGGTTATTACCCAGATTAAGAAAAGCTGACTGATAGTATCCCTGGCGGCTGCCACGAGCCAGGCCAGAAGCCCCATAAGCCAGCCTGCAAGCATTGCGCTTACAAAACTCTCATGCCAGCTCCCTGAGATCATTTCTGCCGATATTTCCTGTAATGCCCAGGCTTTAACTATGTGTGATCCGTCTGCAAAATACGAAAGTATGAACGAGAAAACTGCACCGCCAACAATGTTGCTGAAGTAAACATAAAACCAGAGCCTGAGGAGTTGCTTAATGCCTGAAATCCCATCCAGGACCGGAAGAATAGCCAGAGTGGTGTGCTCTGTAAAGAGCTCGGAGCGCCCTAAAATTACAAATATGAATCCCACGGGGTACATATTCCCCACTATGAAATCCACTGCCGGCTGCGGGAATACACCCTTAAAGAGGGAAAGTGTTGTTGCCATCAGGAGGACTGAAAATCCAACGTCCAGACCCGCTGAAAGTCCGGAGAGGATAAGTCCGGCATTTGTCCTCTCCAACTGTGTTAGGGCCGCTTCCTGAGTGTGTCTTAGGATCTGCTTCTGGCTTTTTTGCGGTTTTTGTTCTTTCTGCTCTCCGCCTCCCCCGGTATTTACATCTGATGCCTGCATTTCGACTCTTTTTGCCTGAAAATACTTTACTATTGGATAATCAATTAATCTTACTAATTCAATTTTGAAATTTCCACATTAAGCAGGAAAAAAATCTTTTATTATATTAGGGAAAGGACTCTTAAAGCTTTCTTAATAGTTGAGCCGGTTAAATTCAGATGCAGCCCCGCGGGCTGCAGGAATTAAAGGATGAGGAAATGATTATAGCCTATTTAGTCAAGGGATTTCTAATAGGTCTTGCAATGACAATCTCAATCGGGCCCCTTACCATCATGTGCATACGCGAGACACTTGCCGAAGGGCAGCTGCGCGGGCTTGCCGTGGGCCTGGGCGCTTCATCGGGTGATCTTTTCTACAGCGCCGTTGCTGCATTCGGCATTACGATTGTTTCAGATTTCTTAATAGCCGAGCGCTTCTGGATACATCTTATAGGCGGGGTAATTCTTTTCTTTATGGGGTTCAAAATGTTTCGTGCAGAACCACCGGATCCGAATCATCACGTTCATCATGGCGGAATTCTTAAGCTCTACCTTTCTGCTGCAGCAATAGCTTTTACCAATCCGATAACGATCTTTGCTTTTCTTACCCTTTTTGCCACCGTCGGTCTGGCAAGTGAGTACAGCCGTCTGCATGCCCTGTCCATTGTTGGCGGAGTTTTCACCGGCTCATTCATCTGGTTCGTAATACTTACTTCCATTATTAAGCGTTTTAGGCATAGATTTGACGTGGGGAAAATGCGCCTGGCCAATAAAATAGCCGGCGTGCTGGTATTTATTGCCGGCATTTACGCCTTTGGAAGCCTGTTCCTGAAAATATAGACAGGACTTTTCATAAAAACGGCAGCTTGAAGAAAATTTCAAAGCTGCTTCATGGAATTTTGGAATTTCGCTTTTTCAGGGAACCGCCCGCCTCATTTTCATGTAAAAATATCAGTGGCGAAATACCGGCTTTCCCGCCTTATATTAATATAAAATTCATAAATTTATGACGGTTTTTAAAAGATTCAGGAATTTTCATGCTTGAAAGCACTTCTACATTAAGGTCAAAAATTGGTAAAAACATAAGAGCATACGGAATAAATACATTCTCGTCACTAAAAAACCGGAACTACCGGCTCTATTTTACGGGACAGGGCATATCACTTCCGGGAACATGGATGGAAAGGATCGCACAGTCCTGGCTCGTACTCAGCCTGACAAATTCAGGAATAGCATTAGGCCTGGTTACAGCCTTTCAGACACTGCCAATTCTTTTTCTGGGACCCTGGGGCGGCCTTGTTGCCGACAGGTTCAATAAGCGTAAACTTCTTTTTTTCACGCAGGCAGCCTCAGGTCTTTTATCTCTGTTACTTGCCGTACTGATTGCCACAGGGCTCGTCAGGATCTGGATGGTTTACATACTGGCAGCACTTCTTGGAATAGTCAATGCCGTCGATAATCCTACACGGCAGACCTTTGTATTTGAGATGGTCGGAGAAAACGACCTCAGTAACGCAATAACCCTGAATTCCACGCTGGTCAATCTGGCCCGCATCATAGGGCCTGCAATTGCCGGAGTAATTATAGCGGGACTTGGCCTGGCGCTATGCTTTTTCCTTAATGCAGTTTCCTTTTCAGGCGTTCTGATATGTCTTTATCTGATCAATCCGGAAGATCTTCATGCAGGAAGACCTGTAAAGAAAGCAAAAGGGCAGCTCCGGGAAGGCTTCCGGTATATTCTCAGCACTCCTATACTCAGAAACGTTCTTCTCATACTGGCCATCGCCGGAACGCTTACTTATGAATTCAAGGTCAGTCTGCCGCTTCTGGCCAAATTCACATTTCTGGGTGATGCAAATTATTATGCTTTTTTAACCTCAGCCATGGGGTTAGGCGCAGTCGTAGGGGGACTACTGACTGCAGGAAGGAAAAGAACATCGGCCAGGGGGTTAAGTGCAACTGCAATTTTCTTTGGGCTGGCCGTTCTGGCTACTGCCCTCTCACCCGGCATTCATATGGCCGTTTTTATGATGGTTGTTGTGGGGATATTCTCAATAAGATTCATGACGCTTGGCAACACGACGCTTCAGCTTGAAAGCGCCCCCGAAATGAGAAGCCGCGTTATGTCGATGTGGAGCATAGCGTTTTTAGGATCAAGCCCCGTGGGAGGACCTATAATCGGTTTTATTGCAGAGCATACAAATCCGCGAATTGCACTTTCAGTAAGCGGAAGCGCTGCTGTTGCCGCCGGAATCCTGGGCCTGATTCTAAGAAGGAATGCCAGTGCTAAGAAACCTGCCTCCCAAGGGCTTTCAGGATAACAGACCTGCATGCCGTTTTTTAAATCGGAAATTTCAGCAAAGATCTCCATTTAAACCATAATGCAGTGAAATCCGGATTGTAACCGGGCGGAATATTTGGTATTTTAGGAGTGCGATTTTTATAATCTGCGCGATTAGCGAATGAATTACGGTTTCCCTCTTCATTTTAATTAAGCTGGCCTAACCTGCTCTTATTCCTCTTTGCCGAAAATTTACGTGCAAAACTGCTCTGTTGAGAAAAAGTTACCTAAAGCTATCTGCTGATCTGCATGAACAAACTATCTTAAAACCTTTAAGAAATCAGAAAATAATATATGATAAGTACCAGTAATCTGTCACTTAGATTTGGCAAGCGGTCATTATTCGAAGATGTCAGTCTGAAATTCACACCCGGCAACTGTTACGGCATTATAGGCGCCAACGGTTCAGGAAAATCTACTTTTATTAAAATCCTTTCAGGTGAAGTTGAGCCGACTTCGGGTGAAGTAGCCATTACTCCCGGCGACAGGCTTGCCACATTAAAGCAGAATCAGTTCCAATATGATGAGTACCAGGTAATTAAAACCGTACTGATGGGACACCAGAAACTATTCTCAATTATTGAGGAAAAGGATCAGTTGTATTCCAAGGCTGAATTCAGCGATCATGACGGCATAAGAATTTCAGAACTCGAGGGTGAATTTGCAGAATTAAACGGCTGGGAAGCTGAATCCGAGGCCGCCGAACTCTTAAACGGGCTTGGCATAGGCAGTGAACTTCATGAAAAACTCATGAAGGACCTCTCGGGAAATGAAAAAGTTAAGGTGCTCCTGGCACAGGCACTGTTCGGCAACCCCGATATACTCCTCCTGGATGAACCTACGAACCATCTTGATATTATTTCCATTCAGTGGCTTGAAGAGTTCCTTGAGAAATTTAAGAATACTGTAATTGTTATTTCGCACGACCGTCATTTCCTTAATCAGGTCTGCACCCATATAGCTGATATTGATTTCGGGAAGATTCAGATGTACACGGGAAATTACGATTTCTGGCTCGAAAGCAGCCAGCTTGCTGCCAAGCAGGCCAGGGATGCGAACAAAAAAATTGAAGCCAAAAGGGCTGAACTTCAGGAGTTTATTTCCCGCTTCAGCGCTAATGCTTCAAAAAGCAAACAGGCGACATCCAGAAAAAAACAGCTCGAAAACCTTACGCTTGAGGATATTAAACCCTCTTCGCGCAGAATGCCTTACATTGCATTTAAACAGGAGCGCGAAGCCGGCAACAATCTGCTTGACGTTAAAAATCTTACAAAGTTCTACGGCGAAGAAATTCTTCTGAATGACATTACCTTAAAAGTGGAAAAAGGAGATAAAATTGCCTTCGTGGGCCCCAATGATCTGGCCAAAACCACTTTGCTTAATATTCTTATGGATAAGGAAAAAGCCGACAAGGGCAGTTTCGAATGGGGAACTACAACCAGGCAGACCTATTTCCCAAAAGATAATGCCGATTTCTTCAATGTGGATATGGATCTGATCGGCTGGCTTCGGCAGTACTCGGCAGAAAAGGAAGAGACCTACATAAGGGGATTTTTGGGCAGAATGCTCTTTAGCGGCGAGGAGTCGTTAAAAAAAGCCAACGTACTCTCCGGCGGTGAGCGCGTGCGCTGCATGCTGGCAAAGATGATGCTTTCGGGTGCTAATGTCCTGCTTCTGGACGGGCCGACAAATCACCTCGACCTCGAGGCTATCTCGGCGCTGAACAAAAGTCTGATAGATTTTCCAGGTACCATCCTTTTCAGTTCGCACGATCACCAGTTTATAGAGACCATTGCAAACAGGATTATAGAAATCATACCGGGCGGAATAATTGACAGGCGCATGACATTTGATGAGTACTTGAATGACCCGGATATCCAAAAAATCCACATAGAAGTATACCATGCTTCAGCAATTGATCTTTAATATCAAGCGCCCGATTGGGACACAGGATGCAGGGCTGGAGTAATCGGAAACAGCCCTTCTGCTGCCGGTTTATTATTTATTTAATAATGGGAATTATTATTTTAATAAAAAATGAAGTCATCCTGGAATAGGCTAACCTCTGAGAAGATAAAAACTGAAGTTCCTCAAAAAGAGTGTTTTCAAGCCTTATTGTGCGATTTTATCCCTTTATGAAGAATTTTGCGGATGAAAATTATAAAATTGCAGTAAATTAAATTTGAGATTTACCCTCCTCATTTTGGCACCAAATGTGAAGTATGGAACTGAAATAATGACATACTTTTTCCCATAACTTCTATCTCAAATAATATTATGAAAATGAACAGTGCCCGATTAAACCAGACGTCATTGCTTTTATTATTTCTCTTCGTTGTTAATTTTACGGCAAAGGCACAAATCACCCCTCAGGAAGCTGCCAAACAGATTAAACGCGGCATCAATATTGGGAACACAATGGAACCTCCCACTGAAGGAGGGTGGAATAACAGTCCTGTAAAGGAGTATTACTTTGATGATTATAAAAATGCCGGTTTTACCTGTATCCGTATTCCCGTCAGGTGGGAAAAACATACAATGGAAAACGCTCCTTTCACTGTGGATCAGTCCTGGCTGGCAAGAGTTGAACAGGTTGTGGACTGGGGACTGCAGCGCGGACTTTATATAATTATAAATGCTCATCATGAGGACTGGCTGAAGCAGAATTACGCAATTAAAAGTTACAGGGACCGCTTCGACAGTATTTGGGCGCAGATAGCATTCAGGTTTAAGGACAAATCCGATAAATTGTTTTTTGAAATTCTGAACGAACCCAACGGAATGTCTGTCCAGCAGGTCGATGATCTTAATCAGAGAATTATTCCGATAATCCGTAAAACAAATCCCACACGTATTATTATTTATTCGGGAAACGGTTATACCCCTTCCGGAACTTTAATGGCTGCAGCCATTCCAAAGGATAATTACATCATGGGCTACTTTCACTCCTACGATCCATGGAACTTTGCAGGCCTGGGGCAAGGCACCTGGGGTACCGCATCGGAAGTAAATAGTCTTAAAACAATGTTTCAGACCGTTGCTCAATGGTCGGCTAAAAATAATATTCCTGTAATGATCAGCGAATTCGGAGCCGTGAAATCCTGCGATTACAACAGCCGCATGTATCATTACGCAACTTATGTCTCGGAAGCCCTGAATAACGGAATAGCTTTTCAGGTCTGGGATGACGGCGGGGATTTCGGGCTATACAACAGAAGCAGCCGCACATGGGATGGAATAAAAGATATACTTATAAAAACCTATCCGCAAAGTCCCACGGCATTGACTGCATCGGTTCTAAAGGATACAAATGTCACGCTGAAATGGACAAACCGGACGAGCTCCGGCAGCGGAATAAGGATTGAAAGAAGGACTGATGCCGGCCAGTTTACAGGAATTGCATCACTAAGTCCTGATGCCGTTTCATATAATGACCCCGGATTAAAACCCGGTACTACCTATTATTACCGGGTAGTTACGCTCTCGAACACTCAGGCGGAAATGTATTCCTATCCTGTAAAAGTCAGTATAATTCCTAAGAACAGAAGCTCCTATCATGGAATCCCCTTTGATGCACCCGGCACAATTGAAACTGAAGATTACGATATTGGCGGAGAGGGCCTGACCTATCACGACACCGACCCGGCCAATATTCCCGGCGCCTACAGACCTTCCGAGGGTGTGGATATAGAAGCGCGCCCCGGGGGCGGAGGATATCAGCTTGCTTACGTTGCCGCCGGAGAATGGCTTGAATATACACTTAATGTCAAACAGACTGGCCTTTATACAATTACAGCTTACACTGCATCCATGGACGGGGGCGGAAAATTCCGGTTTGAATTTCAGAATAATGCCGCACCGTCTTTGACCGTGCCCAAAACAGGCAGCTGGACAACCCTTGTCCCCGTGAGTACAAAAGTTAATTTAAGCAAGGGGCTGCAGATAATGCGTTTAAGCATAGCAGCAGTGCCTTCCTTTAATATCGACCGGTTTATTATTGCCTCTGATGCGGATGCTTCAGTTAGTGAGGAACAGGCCCAGGCTCCTGTTTTCAGTGTTTATCCAAATCCCGCAGGAAATCATTTAAATGTGAGGCTTAATTCCCCGGCAAATAATGGGACAGTTGAGCTTTATAATATTTTAGGAGAACTGGTAAAAAGGGATAAGCTGAGCGGGGGGACTACAACATTGCTGTTAAATAATCTCTCAAAGGGAGTCTACATCCTGAAAGCTGTCATTAATCAGTCAAAACCACTAACACAAAAGATAATTATTCAATAATTTGCCCCCCTTCTCTGCGTGATAGCTCCTAAAGACCAACAACTCCCCCAAGGTGCAAATATAAGTAGCTTGCTGTTCCTGCATATAGTCCGTATCATAAATGGAAATAAACGAATCGAATAATTTGACTATATAAACATTGCGATTTATTCCGATTTTGTCGTATAGGTTTCAAAAAGGTCTTTCATATATGGATAATACCAACTCCGGAAGTTGGAGAAGCATGCTTGCGGATTATCAGACATCGCGGGCATGGAAAAGTGTCTGGCAGGTTCTCAATTCATTCATCCCCTTTTTTTTCACCTGGTATTTAATGTACCTTTCTGTCGGATACAGCTATTGGCTGACACTTCTGTTGGCCATACCCGAAGCTGGCCTTCTGGTACGGATTTTTATAATTCAGCACGACTGCGGTCACGGTTCATTTTTCAAATCAAAAAGAGCAAATAACATAACAGGTTTGTTCTGCAGTTTTTTTACCTGGACTCCGTATTTTTACTGGAGACGTGGTCATGGCATTCACCATGCCAATGCCGGCAATCTTGAAGGCAGGGGCATTGGGGATGTTTATACTGTAACAGTAAAGGAATACCTGCAGAAGTCCAAATGGGAAAGGGTCAAGTACAGGCTTTACCGCCATCCATTGTTTTTATTCCTTTTTATTCCCGCAATTATTTTCATTATCTGGTACAGGTTCCCGACTTCAAAAGATAAAGCCTTGAAGAAAGTCGAACCGAACGTATACTGGACAGACCTGGTGCTGATACTGCTGGCAGGAACTATGATATGGCTGGTAAGTCTGAAAATGTTTCTGCTTATACAGCTTCCCATAATATTCATTTCAACCTCAATCGGCAACTGGCTGTTTTACGTCCAGCATCAGTTCGAGGACACATATTGGGCAAAAAAAGAGGAGTGGGATTATTCCAAAGCGGCCATTCAGGGCAGTTCATATTACAAATTGCCCAAAGTCCTGCAGTGGTTTTCCGGCAACATCGGTTTCCATCATATCCATCATTTAAATCCCGGGATACCGAATTACCTACTGGAGAAATGCTACAGGAAAAATCCCGCGCTGCAGAAGGCACCTGTTTTAACCATCCGCAAAAGTTTCAGGAGCATGATGCTTCATCTCTGGGATGAGGAACAGAAAAAGTTAATCAGCTTCAGGCAGTTAAAACACCGGGGCATTTAAGAAGAAAGGGCCCGATTAAAACCAGCGTCTAAGGGCTCGGCTGGCTGAGGGAAGTTCGAACCCGGTTTCTTGAAAATCCGGCAAATTGCTTTGTTCATAAATTCACTTATTTATTTTAATTAGAGTAATTGCTATTTTACTATAAAGTAAGTTGGAGAATATATGTCCCGCAGATTTAATATAATAATTGAAAATGACGAGTTTGGTTTTTACGGCTATTGTCCTGAACTTGAGGGTTGTCAGACGCAGGGCAGTACTCTGGATGAGACCCTCAACAACATGAAAGAGGCGATTGAGTTGTATTTGGAAACGCTTGGCGAGGAAGAGAAAGCGGAGATTTTAAGTAAAGACATTATTCTTGCCAGTTATGAGGTAAAAGTTGCCTAAGCAGCAGAGGATAAATGCTCAGGAAGCAGAAAAGCTGCTATTGCAGGCAGGTTTCGTCCATATAAGGTCAAAAGGGAGTCACAGAATCTATATCAAAGACAAGAGGCGAATTATAATACCATTTCATACCGCTCAAATACTCCATCCCAAAATAGTAAGTCAGGTACTGAAGGCCATAGAAGAATAAGTGGCAGGCCTGTGTCTAAATTCCTTTTTAGAATAATCATTCCGAAAGCTTTCCGAATAACAGGCGAATGCTCTGCCCTTTAAGAAGGGAAAAGCCCTGATGGCATCCAGGGCTTTTAAGTGCTCCGCGAGCAGGGCTCGAACCTGCAACCCTTCGGTTAACAGCCGAATGCTCTGCCATTGAGCTATCGCGGAGTGTAATTCAAACTTTTTTCAGATTGCGCCGATCAAAAATTTGAGTTATAAAAATATGCAATTAATCCCTTCTTGTCAAGCGATAAAAGGATGAATTTATTAATTTTTGCTTTCTTTTCTTCTGATTACCCTAAAATAGTTACTATTTTTTAAAGAATCTATTGCAAAATTTCTCTTTCCCGCGAACCTTCCCATCCGTGATCCTTAAAAGATCTCTTCATGTTTAATTTTATTCGGTGTTAAAGCAGAAAATAATTGACAAAACTTATATTTTTAATTAAAATTACATGCAGGAAAAAATTTTTAGCAACAAACAGAGAGGAGATACTGTGGACGATTCTGGCGGTGATAAGCGTTGCTTATTTTGCTCGAAGAATTTATCCCGATATTCCAGGGAAGTACAATCTCCGGGTTTGAAGCTGATCTTTTTTCTGAACTCACTTTGAAATCCACATGAGATAATACTTCCGCCAAATTTGTAAAATTGGAAAACTAATATTTCAGATATGGAATAATATTGCTTTATTCCAGCCCAATTTCTGCAAGTTTAACATCTCTTCTCTGTCTGAAAGCATTTTGCTTTTAAGCATTTTGCTTGTAAAAGGCGTATTGGAAAACCCCGTTTTCCCGTAACCTTTTCCCTGCTGCTATCGCTTTTGTGACTATGCCGTGATACGGTGCACTAATGCCATAGATTAAATGAAAATGTTATATTTCACAACGCTTAATTTCTCTCTCACTGGGGAGGTTTAAATGCAGTTTATCAGCTTTGATTTCAGCAGAATAATAGGCATCAATATCTTTTCTCACGACTACCAGATCATCGGTAAACTTAAGGATCTGGCAGTTACTAACGACATCCGCAACCCGCTCGTCAGAGCCGCAAAGGTTAAAACTAAAGACGGAATAAAGTTCATCAACTGGGAGTATGTTACACTCACCAAACAGCACGGACAGTACCACCTTTCCTGCTCTAAACTCGAGGAAATCCCGATAGAGGACCTCATAATGCTTAATAAGCAGGTCATGGATAAACAGATCATAGACGTCAACGGCCGCAAGGTCGTCCGCGTTAATGACATCAGACTTGCCCTGCTTTCGGCCGGCATGTTTGTCGTCGCCGTGGATATCGGCACCGAGGGACTCCTGAGGCGCCTCGGCGTGGCTAAGCCGATACTGAAACTCGGCATTAAGGTCCCTTCCAAACTTATTCTCTGGAATGACGTTGAAACTGTCTTCTCGGGTAGTGAAAATATTGTGCTTTCAAAAACATATAACAAGCTTTCCACACTCCACCCCTCCGATCTGGCCGATATTATTGAGGACTTTGATACGAAAACCGGTATGACCATCTTCGCTCACCTCGACACGGCCCGCGGGGCCGACGTTCTGGAGGAAATGGAAGAGGAAACTCAGGTTAAGGTCCTGGAGAACCTCTCTGCCGATAAGGCCGCCGATATCCTGGAAGAAATGCCGGCAGATGAAGTGGCCGATATTCTGGACGGCATGGATAAGGAAAGAGTTGAAGAGCTTCTCAGCAATATGGAAAAGGAAGCTTCCGATGAGGTCAGGGAACTCATGGAGTACGACGAGAAATCTGTCGGAAGCCTCATGTCAACCGAATTCGTTGCCTTCAGAAGCGACACCAGCGTAGGACAGGTCATCAGCACAATAAGAGAACAGAAGCCCGAAGAGGGCACAACAAGCTATATTTACATTACTAACAGTAAAAACAAGCTCATTGGAAAGGTTTCCTTAAGGGATATTATCATCTCCGACCCCACGGTTACGCTCAAGAGCATTATGCATAAAGACATAATTTTCATGTATGACAACGATGAAATTGAAGAGCTCATTAAAATTGTGACCAAGTACAACCTCTTTGCAATTCCCATAGTGGATAAGGAAATGAACCTGGTCGGCAATGTTGTCATAAACGATATTATGTACGAGATCCTGAAGGAAAGATAACCAAGGATCCGGAAAATTATAGAAACTTTAAAAATTTTCTGAATAAGGGGTGTTTTCCGCCTCTCAGAGAGAAAGATGGAGGATTAGGGTTCTGGCTGTTGAGAAAAACATAAAGAAAAAAGGATGGATTGCCACCCTCCTGGTATTCTTAAGCATACTGGGCCCCGGAATCATAACCGGGAGCGTGGATAACGATGCCGGCGGAATTACCACTTACTCCGTAGCCGGCGCAATGTACGGCTACAGGCTCCTGTGGACACTCATTCCTGCCTTTGTGGTCCTGCTGGTCGTGCAGGAAATGAATGCAAGAATGGGTATTGTAACCGGCAAGGGACTGGCCGATCTAATCCGTGAAAATTTCGGCGTCAAGGTCACATTTTTTATTTTCCTGGGACTCATTGTGGCCGATATAGGGAATACCACTACTGAATTTGCCGGCGTTGCCGGAAGCCTTCAGATCTTCGGTGTCAGCAAGTATATTTCCGTTCCCATGTCAGCCATACTGGTATGGTTTTTTGTCGTCCACGGCACATACAAGTCGGCAGAAAAAATATTTCTCGTCTTCAGCGTTTTTCTGCTTTCCTATGTGGTCTCGGCAATTATGGCCAAGCCCGATTGGGCCGCAATTGGAACGGCTGTTGCAAAGCCGACATTCGAATGGGATCTTCCCTTTATAGGCATGGTTATCGGTATCGTAGGCACCACAATTGCCCCATGGATGCAGTTTTACATGCAGTCGGCAGTTATTGAAAAAGGGATCAAGCTCGAGGAATACAAGTACGAACTCTGGGACGTTGTAATAGGCTGCATTGCAACCGTTGCTGTTGCATTCTTCATTATTGTTGCCTGCGGTGCTACGCTGCACCAGAAGGGTATACAGATCAACGACGCCAGGGATGCCGCCGAGGCACTGGCCCCTCTTGCCGGAGCCTTTGCAAGCCAGCTTTTTGCATTCGGGCTTTTTATTGCATCCATTTTTGCCGCCACAATTCTCCCCCTGGCAACGGCATTTTATATCTGCGAGGCATTCGGCTTTGAGGCCGGAATTGACAAAAAGCCGCGCGAAGCCCCCGAGTTCTATACTTTTTTTACTTCGATCATCATAATTTCGGTGCTCATTATTCTTATTCCGGGCGCCCCGCTCATTGAAATCACAATCTGGACACAGGTAATAAACGGAATCCTTCTGCCCGTTGTCCTGATCTCGATGATGATAATTGTGAATAAGAAAGAAATTATGGGTGCACTGACAAATACCCCGATCAAGAATTTTATCGGATGGTCCACAATAACCATACTGGTAATTTTAACCATAATTCTTACACTCGAACCATTTGTTAACTTCTAGAAAACAGGAATTTTGACCCTGCCGGTATTTATTACCGGCAGGGTTTTTCTCTCAAATCCCCCTTCCCCCAGTTCATATCTTTCCGAAACTTAGAAATGCCCTTAGAGACAGGATTTTCCATGCATAATCCCCCCCCCCTTTTTCCAGATTTTTAACATGTTTACTTTCTTAACACGTTCCCGATTCCCGCAAATGACTAAATGCTTAATTTTTCAACACTTGACTGTTGATATTTCATACATTTTTTCTCGAAACAAAAACTTTTTTACTAATTTTGGGAATAAACGGACCCGAGGTATTTAAAATTTCAATGGTTTCTCAATTGGGGTACTGGTATATATTTTGCCAAGCTTAGGCGACCATAAAAGCTATTAAAAATAGCAGGAAAGGAGGCTCAAAAAGCCCCCCTTCCAATAAACATGCGCATGGTTATTTTATTTAATTAATTGGAGGTTCTTTTTATGAAAAGATCGATACTTATATGTACGATCGTACTGCTGGCAGGCCTGTTTACTATGCAGAGTTTTGCACAGACAGTAAAGATTAAAAGATTTGCAGTGTCCACTACAGTGCTCCCTACTTTAGGGACTGCTCCTGCTGGTACATTTCAGGTTTACGGCGGTCTTCGCACTGTCGGTAAAGGTCAGACGATTTACCTGAAGGCTGATACTACCGGTACAATTTCTTCAGTTACATGGTCTTTCCTCGAAAAACCAACTGCTTCAACTTTAACCGATGCTTCTATCACAAGTGCAGCAGGCAAACCGACCAAATTTGCTCCTGATGCAGTTGGCCGTTATATCGTTCAAGTTGATGCCGACGGAAAGAAAGATCAGGATACTTTCTTTGTCAGCACTTTCCTCGGCACATTCTACAGCAGGCCCCTGAACGACGGCTCAGGCAACATTGAAGTTGGCTGCGGCGTCTGCCATAAGGATAAATACGACAACTGGCAGAAGACAGGTCATGCTATGCATTTCAAGTGGGGCGTTTCCGGTTTGTTAGAATCCGAAGGCGGCAGAGGTTCTTACGGACCTGCCTGCGTAAAGTGCCACACTACTGGCTGGGATCAGACTCTTGATAACGGTAACTTCGGTTACGTTGCCAAGCAGAACGGTTTCGATACATTATGGTATAAGGGTAAGGATTTTACAAAGAACGGTTCTTCTTACCTCATCAATTCCGGCAGCACATATGCATGGAGTTTAATGCAGCATATGGATTCAACAGGTACCGGCGCCAAGATGGAACCACTTGCTTCTATCGGCTGCGAATGGTGCCATGGACCTGGAAAGGACCACAATGGCAACAAGACCAAGATTTCTAAAACCTTTGAATCAGGCCTCTGTTTACAGTGCCACGACGCTATGCCTCATCATTCAATCGGAAACGCTTACAACGCTTCAGCTCACGCAATGTGGCCTGATGGAGAACACACAGCCCAGACAGGCTGCTATCCCTGCCACAGCGGTCTTGCTTTCGCGAAATGGATTGATGCCGGTAAACCGGCTCAGATGACTACTACTGACATCTACAGCACAAAGGGCGTTGAAGAAGGCGATGTTGCTTTAACTTGCACTGCTTGCCATGATCCTCACGGAAACGGCAACCCGAACCAGCTCCGTACCATGACAACTATCAACCTCAGAAACGGTTTTGTCGTTGATAATGCCGGTAAAGGCGCTATCTGTATCAACTGCCACAATTCACGTTATGACGCTAACAAAAGAGTTACCGATACTGCTCCATTGTACGGATTTTCAAACTACTATGGCCCTCACGGAAACCCGCAGGCTGATATGTTCTTCGGTCAGAATGCTTATCAGTTCGATCAGACTTTCGATAACTACACCACACACGCTTTCATGGACGATGCATGCGTAACCTGCCACATGCAGGATCGTGATGGACTGCCGAACCATGAATGGACTATGACTGAAGAAGTCAACGGCGTTGAGAAAGACAGAGTCGAAATCTGCCAGAGATGCCACGGTTCTTCAGTTGCATCTTTCGGCGATATCAAGGGCCAGGATTATGACGGAAACGGTAAAGTTGAAGGTGTTAAGACTGAAATCGCAAACATGATGGCTACACTGAAGGCAAAACTGCCTCAGAAGAACGGAGAAGTTATTTCGGCTGTGAAGGATACAGCCGGCGTAAAACTTGACAAGAGAACTGTCGGTGCTATTTACGACTACTTCTTCGTTAAGAACGATGGTTCACAGGGTATGCACAATGCTAAATACACTGTTGCCCTCTTAAGAGCAGCCATAGCAAGCTTTAACCCAAATGGCGTTAAGGTTAAGAACAACGAAATGCCTAAGTCTTTCAACTTAAGCCAGAACTATCCTAACCCGTTCAACCCGACAACACAGATTGAATTCAGTGTTCCGAATGCATCACGTGTTACCTTGAACATCTACAACATCGTTGGTCAGCTTGTTGCTACACTGGTTAACGGTGAATTCGTTCCCGGCAACTACACTGCTACCTGGAACGGAAGAGACCTGAGCGGTTCAATGTCTGCCAGCGGTATCTATCTCTACCGCATTCAGGGCATCGGCCAGAACGGTCAGAACTTCAGCATGACAAAGAAGATGGTTCTTGCCAAGTAAGAATCTTTTCTTCTGATGTTTTCTTTAGCCGGTCTTTTCAGACCGGCTTTTTTTATTTTTAAATACCCTCGGCCTGAAATACCCGCCCTGCGCCCATATCAGTATCCCCATGCCTGACCTTAAGTATGAACGCATTAAATCAAGTTAAATACGGCGGGGAATGCTGAATTTCTCAACACTCCCCTGTTCACTTTTCAAACAATTTTCCCGATAAATGGACCTGTTTTTCCTAGTTATGGGAAAGGCCGGAATAAAATACTTCAATATCCGTTTGTATCCCATTTGAGATACTGGCACCCAATTTGAGAGTGTAAGTACGTCTATTAAGATAATTTAAAATAGCGGGATTGGGGTGCACTCCTTACCCCCGTCCAATAACCAGCGCATGGTTACTTTTTCTTTAACTAATTGGAGGTTCGTTTTATGAAAAGATCGATACTTTTATGTACGATCGTACTGCTGGCAGGCTTATTTTCAATGGAAAGCTTCGCCCAGACAGTCAAAATTAAAAGAGTACCTATGTCCTCTACTAACCTTACCGCTTTCTATGCTCCGGATAAGGCTCCTGCAGGTACTTTCCAGGTCTATACCGGTCTTCGCACAGTAGGAAAGGGTCAGAACATTTATTTGGATGTTGACACTACCGGTACAGTTTCAAGCCTAACATGGTCTTTCGTTGAAAAACCACAGGGTTCAAACGCTGCTTTCACAAGCAAGGCAGGAAAGCCGACTGTTTTTACCCCTGATGTAACCGGCCGCTATATCGTTAAGGTTGAAGGTGCCGGAAAATCAGCTCTCGACACTTTCTTCGTAAGTACCTTCCTTGGTACTTTCTACACCAGACCTCTTGACAACTCAGGCAACGTTGAAGTTGGCTGCGGCGTCTGCCATAAGGACAAATATGATTCCTGGCAGCAGACTGGCCACGCTACTCAGTTCAAGAGAGGCATTACAGGTATGCTGGAAGTTGAAGGCGGTAAGGGCGCTTACGGCACAAACTGCATTAAATGCCACGTTGAAGGCTGGGATCAGACAGTTGATAACGGAAACTGGGGCTATATGGCCAAGCAATCAGGCTTCGATACCACATGGTATAAAGGCCTTGAATTCAGAGACGGCGACTACTTTACAACTTCAGGCGATACAAAAGCCTGGGATTTAATGAAAACCATGGATCCTAAGATGGAAGCTGTTGCTACTATCGGTTGCGAAAACTGCCACGGCGCAGGCAAGGATCACAATGGCAACAAGGCCAAGATCTCTTACTCAATTGAAGCAGGCGTCTGCTTAACCTGCCACGACGCTATGACTCACCACAGAATAGGTTACTATTACAACGCTTCAGCTCACGCCAAGTGGCCCGACGGTGAACACACAGCACGCACAAGCTGCTATCCCTGCCACAGCGGTCTGGCTTTCCAGAAATGGCTCGATGCAGGCAGCCCTGCTCAGGCAACTACTACTAACATTTACAGCACTGGCGGCGTTGAAGAAGCTGACGTTGCTTTAACTTGCGCAGCTTGCCACGATCCTCACGGAAACGGCAACCCGAACCAGATCCGCACCATGAAGACTATCAACCTCAGAAACGGTTTCGTTGTTGATAATGCCGGCAAGGGCGCTATCTGTATCAACTGCCACAACTCACGTTACGTTGCTACTGCAAAGGTTACCGACAAGGCTCCTTTATACGGATTCGGCGATCACTATGGTCCTCACGGAAACCCGCAGGCTGATATGTACTTCGGTCAGAACGCTTATCAGTTCGGCGAGACTTTCGATAACTACACCACACACGCTTTTATGGACGATGCATGCGTGACCTGCCACATGCAGGAACGTACTGAAGCCGGTGCTACTATCTCTAACCACGAATGGACTATGACTACTTCGGATGGTAAGGATAGAGTTGAAATCTGCCAGAGATGCCACGGTTCTTCTATTGAAGAATTCGGCGATATCAAGGGCCAGGATTATGACGGCAACAAAAAAGTTGAAGGCGTTAAGACTGAAATCGCTAACCTGATGGCTACACTGAAGGCATTACTGCCTCAGAAGAACGGCGAAGTTATTGCTGCTTTAGCTGATACAGCCGGCGTAAAACTGAATAAAAACCTCGTTGGCGCTATCTATGACTACCTCTATGTCAAGAGCGACGCTTCACAGGGTATGCACAATGCTAAATACACTGTTGCTATTCTGAAGGCTTCAATTGCCGCTCTGAACGGTACAGGCGTTAAGGTTAAGAACGCAGAAATGCCTAAGTCTTTCAACTTAAGCCAGAACTATCCTAACCCGTTCAACCCGACAACACAGATTGAATTCAGCGTTCCTTCTGCTGCACGTGTTTCGTTGAAGGTTTACAACATCGTTGGTCAGCTTGTTGCTACACTGGTTAACGGTGAATTCGTTCCCGGCAACTACACTGCTACCTGGAACGGAAGAGACCTGAGCGGCTCAATGTCTGCCAGCGGTATCTATCTCTACCGCATCGAAGGTGTTGGCCATGATGGTCAGAACTTCAGCCTGACAAAGAAGATGGTTCTTGCCAAGTAAGAATCTTTTCTTCTGATGTTTTCTTTAGCCGGTCTTTTCAGACCGGCTTTTTTATTTTAAATATATGCCTCATCCGCTCCCCTTCCGTTATTCCTTCGTTGACTATCAGCTTGGATGTATTAAATTGGATAGAAGACAACTTTAATACTCCGGGAATAATATGTTAATAGATATAACGACCGCACTTCCTCCATATAAGGTAAGCCGCCGGAAAGCAGCCGAGGAACTGAAAAAAAGAATGACCGGGCGCCCTGCCGCGGCCCGCATGATCGATATGGCAGCAATGCATTCCGGAATCGATTCCCGGTACGTTGTTGTGCCCGATGCTGAGGATAATCCTTCAAAAGTGTTCTACTCAAAGGGAACTCCCCCGCCGGGAACAAAAGTAAGAATGCAGGAATACGAAAAATGGTCCAAAGATCTTACCACGAAAGCCATTGGGGATCTTCTTGAGAAAACAAACTTTAAGCCCTCCGATATAAGCCGCCTTATAACTGTCTCCTGCACGGGATTCTTTGCACCCGGACTTGATTATCACATAATGAAAACTTTCGGGCTGCCTCAGTGCACACAGAGAACCAATATCGGCTTTATGGGCTGCGCTGCATCTGTAATCGGATTTACTTCTGTACTCGAGGCCTTGAGCTCATCTAAAAACGCTCCTCCGCCAAACACGCTCCTGGTTTCCGTGGAACTCTGCAGCCTGCACCTTCAGACAGAACCTACACGCGACAATATTCTCTCAAACGTGATCTTTGCCGACGGATGCGCTGCCGCACTATTTACAGGAGGCGCGGCATCTCATGAAGGCGCGGCATCTCATGAAGGCGCAGCACCCAGGCTGCAACTCCTTTCAACCAGGTCAATCATGTTTGACAATTCAGATGACATAATGGGATGGAAAATCGGCGACCTTGGATTTGAAATGATACTTTCTTCCGATCTGCCGAATATTATATTACAGCAGGCGGCACCGGCGCTCCTTAAAATTATTGACGAATCAGGCTTTAGTAAAGATGAAATCAGACACTGGGCTCTGCACCCCGGGGGACGTGCAATTCTGGACGCCATGCAGTCGGGGCTTCAGCTTTCGGAATCCGATATGAAAGCCTCGCGCACGGTGCTTAAAAATTACGGCAATATGTCCTCAGCTTCCATTTTGTTCGTAATGAAAGACCTCCTTGAAAACGGCGGCATTAAAAATGGAGACATACTCTGCGCCGCCGCATTCGGCCCCGGACTTACTATGGAAACGGCTTTCTTCAAAGGAGTCTGATGTTTCTTAAAAGGAGTTACCGGAAAGAAATAATTGACGACGTTTCAATTTCTGATGAACGCCTCCACAGGGCTCTTTATGAACTGAACATCATCAACCTCCTCCTTGGGGGAAATTCCGTAAGCCGGGCCGGTTTGTCGGCCGTAACAAAACATTCTTCTTCTGATAAAGTAAGAATCCTGGATGTGGGCTCGGGAGGATCTGATCTGTTTTTCAATCTTAAAGTCCATGGCAGAACTGCGGAGACGGTAAGTACCGATATGAATCTGGAGGCATGCCGGTACATTAAACAACAGCATCCCGGGGCAAAGGCTGTCTGCTGCAATGCAATGTGGCTCCCGTTTAAGCCTGAGAGCTTTGATGCAGTTCATTTCTCCCTGTTCTTTCACCATTTTAAGGAGAATGACATGGCGGAAATACTTAATTGCGCCAAAGAAGTTGCCGCGTGCGGAATTGTTATTAACGACCTCAGACGATCAGTCTTTGCTCTTTGGGGAATTAAGATCCTGACCCTGCTTTTTTCCCGGAGCCGCATGATAAGAAATGATGCACCACTGTCTGTTAAGAGAGGTTTTATAAAAAGTGAACTTAAAAGAATTCTTTCTTTTGTAAACGGCTGTTCCTTTACAATCAGACGCAAATGGGCCTTCAGATGGCTCGTTTACTGTACGAAAAAGTAATTATATACTAAAAATAGAAAATGGATCGCGGTAAATTATATGACGCTGCAGTAATTGGCGGAGGCCCTGCAGGCTCCATGGCTGCCTTTGAGCTTTCAAAAAAAGGGTTCAATGTCTGCATAATTGAGAAAAAATCTTTTCCCAGGGAAACGCTCTGCGGTGAATTCATCTCAAGGGAAGTCACACAGGCACTCGGTTCACTCGGCCTCATGAAAACATTCCTTAAGCTCTGCCCGAATCCCATACATAAATTTAAGCTTGTTTTCAGTAACCGGAAAACTCTTGAAGCAGGGCTGACTTTCACCGCCTTCGGCCTTAGCCGCAGCGTTTTTGACAGCTTTATTCTTAAACAGGCCCGGAAGGAAGGCGCAGTAGTGCTTCAGCCGGCAGAGGTAAAGGAGATAAGGCGCCTGAGGGAGGGCTATACACTCACAGTCCAGAAAGATGAACGACAGATCATCCTGCAGGCAAAAAACGTTATTGCCGCTTATGGTCGTCAAACGGCACTCGATCGCAAGCTTAACCGTGAATTTGCCGCAATTAAAAGTCATATGAACGGCGTCAAGCTTCATGTTCCGGAAAAGTATACTCCAGGCTTCCCAAAAGATGAAATCCACATCTATACAGGCGAGGGGATCTACTGCGGCATCAACAGGGTGGACGAGGGGAAAGTTACAATCTGTTTCCTTGAAGACAGAACCACATTTGAGGCTGCTCCAAAGATGCATCTTAAGTTCCTGATAGACAATAACTGGAGCCTCAGGGAAATATTCTCCCCTGAAATTTTTGACGTCATAGATTCATCGCCCATCTACGGAACAGGCAATATCTATTTCGGGAAAAGAAACTTAGTTGAAAACGGCATCTTTATGGCCGGTGATGCCGCAGGCGTAATTGCTCCGCTTGCCGGAGACGGCATTGCAATGGCATTTCAAAGCGGAAGGCTCGCCGCGGAAACCCTGGAAAAGAAACTTCAGAATAAATTAAATACTGCCGAAGCCGAAGCATTCTACTCAAACGAGTACAAGCATCTCTTTTCCACAAGGCTCAGAAATGCCATGTTTATTCAGCAGGCGCTCCTGAACCCCGACCTGGCCTATCCGGCATTCGCCCTGAGTAAAGTCTTCCCCGGCCTCCTCAGATATCTTATTAATTCAACACGCGGATAATTGCCTCAAAACAGATAAACATTTCAGAATTATTTTCTTATCTTGCGTAAAACAAAAAAGGACGTATTATGGAAACAAATGAACTCAATGAAATTCTTTTTATGCAGTTGGTCTATCAGAACCAGCAGCTGGCAATGATGGGAATGGGGAAAATAAATAACCCCGTATCGGGGAAATCCGAAAAGAACCTCGAACAGGCCAAATTTGCAATTGACATGCTCGATATGCTCGCCATAAAGACAAAGGGCAACCTCGGGACTAATGAAGAAAAATTCTTACACGACGTTGTAAGAGAGTTAAAACTTAATTATGTTAATGAGAGTAAATAGCCTTTCGGGAGCATTACGGCGCTCCAGGGCTTAATTTTCAAACAGCGCACAGATCACTTATATGACTATCGGTATTCTGCCAAATACATCAAAGGAAAATATTGCCGAAGCGGTCGCAATTCTGGTAAAAAGCCTGAGGGAAAACGGCTTCGATTATGTAATCAGCAGCAACTTTAACCCTTCCTCAAATGACCTGCCGGATTATATCAGGCAGGCTCACTATATGGAAACAGAAGATATTTTCAGCCAATGCGACATGATTGCCTCAATCGGCGGAGACGGAACAATGCTTCACACCGCCTTCCAGGCAAGAAACTGGGAAACCCCCATTCTCGGAATTAACTTCGGAAAGCTCGGCTTCCTGGCCGAATTCGACATCAATCACCTGGACCAGCTCTTAAAGGAAATTAAGGAAGGCAAATATGTAATTGATGAACGCATGGTCCTTGAAGGTGAATGCTCCTCGTGCGACAACAGACACCTTGTGGCCATTAACGACATTGTAATTGAAAAAGGCGGCTGGCCCAAGATGATTGAACTTTCCCTTAAAGTTGATGACGATTATGTGACAACATTCGCCGCCGACGGACTTATTCTTGCTACGCCTACCGGGTCAACGGCTTACTCCCTTTCCACCGGAGGCCCAATTGTCAGTCCGCAGGCCGACGTGATTACAATGAGCCCAATTTCACCACACAGCCTTACTATGCGCCCTTTGGTGCTTGCAAGCAGCCATACAATTAATATTCACGTGAGCTCTTTGCATACTTCCGTTCAGATTAACTGCGACGGGCAGAGGGTTTATAATTATTCGCCTCCTATCGATATTGTAATCAGGAAAAGCAGAAAACACGTACGCCTTGTACATACCTATTCCACAAATTACTTTAAGACGCTCAGAGAAAAGCTTTTCTGGGGAATGGATCTAAGACGGATAATGCATCCATAGATATAGAAGAATAGATAAAAAAGAGAAGAAAAAATGAAATTACTTATCTTGTTATCAATTATATCCTTTGTTTCACTTGCTGCACAGGAGAAACTTAAAACCGTAACCGACGAAAACTCGGGCAGGCCGATGCTCATTGGGGAGGCCCAAAGAAGCGCATTCCGGGATACAAGCTATGCAAAGTGGTTCAATCCGGAATATGACAGCTACCGCGTAAAGACAAAGGACCTGGTCAATATTGCAGACACGCTTAAGAATTTTAACATTACAATTGTAATGGGCACCTGGTGCAGCGACAGCCACCGCGAAGTGCCCCGCTTCTACAAAATACTCGACACGCTGAGATATCCTGAAAATAAGATTAAGCTAATTATGGTGGACAGGAAAAGAAAAGATCTTTCCGGCAGTGTGGACACACTCAATATCAAAGCCGTACCTACAATTATCTTCTTTAAGGACGGTGTTGAAAAGGGAAGAATTGTTGAAGCGCCCGAAGAAACACTTGAAAAAGACACCTATAATATAGTTACAGGCTCTTCAAAAAGTGAGGGTGAGAACAAAGAACCCCCAAAAGAATAAATAGGGAACTGCACATAAAAAAAGGCGCACGGAAGTCCGGGCGCCTTTTTTCATTTCTCTAAAGTATCAGTTATCTATAATTGTCATCTCCGTAATTTCACCCGTCGATATTTTTATCTCTCCGGGATGCTTTCCGTTTTTGCCGTTCCCGTTTTTTCCGTTTCCGTTCTTTCCATTTTTCCCGTTTGAGGCTGCAGTAATGGAAATTTTTTCGGCCGGGGAGGTCTGACCTTCGGGATGGTTTTTATCCATGGTATCCTTATAGACATAGATCTGGTTCTTATAGTTTCTGAGTATGATTTTTTCATCATCATGATGAAGGACATATTCAGGAAGAATCGGAATCTTCCCGCCTCCGCCCGGGGCATCAATCACGAAGTACGGAATAGCAAGTCCGCTCGTATGGCCCCTCAGCTTATCCATAATCTCGATGCCCGTTCTGATTGATGTTCTGAAATGGTTTGCACCCTTGGTTTCATCTGCCATATAAAGATAGTAAGGCTTGACCCTTATCTTAAGGAGCTTCTGCATTAGTTCCTTAATTGTATCGGGGTCGTCATTTACTCCCTTCATCAGTACAGTCTGACAGCCCACCGGGCATCCTGCATCAGCCAGCATCTGGCATGCGCGGGAACTTTCGTTTGTTATTTCCCAGGGGTGGTTAAAATGTGTATTTATATAAACAGGATGATATTTCTTTATTATGTTGCAGAGTTTGGGTGTTATCCTCTGCGGAAGCACACAGGGCATTTTAGTGCCTATGCGGATTATTTCCACGTGCGGTATCTGACGCAGGCGGGCAAGTATTTTTTCCAGCATCAGGTCTGTAAGCATCAGCGGGTCACCTCCCGAGAGTATGACATCCCTGATCTCTGTGTGCGATTCCACATATCTGAAGGCCGATTCGAGGCCCTTCATGGAAATTTTGTCTGAGTTGCCCACTTTTCTTTTTCTTGTGCAGAACCGGCAGTACATTCCGCACTGGCTTGTAACAAGGAAGAGCACGCGGTCCGGATAGCGGTGTGTAATATTTGGAACAGGGCTCATAGCATCTTCATTAAGCGGGTCCTCAAAGGCATCAAAATCCTCCAGCTCTACCCTGTCGGGAACGCATTGCTTCCATATCGGGTCGCCGGGATATCTTATCAGACTCATGTAATAAGGATTGATTCGGGCCTGAAAAAACTGGTCTATTTCTTCGGCAGTCGATCTATCGATGTGGAATTTTTCGACAAGCTCGTCCACAGAATGGACACTGTCTCTTAGCATTTGTTGCCATAGTTCCATTGAATTAACCCTTTAAGTTATTGAAAGTACTTTCCAAAGATTACTAAGTTATCTTTTAATGAGTAAAAATCTCTTATTTCCGCCACCACGGAGTATCCGTTTCTCATATAGAAGTTCCTGGTAGCAGTGTAACTTTCCTTTGATGAGGTCTCAGCCAAGAGCCATCTGCCCTTGTTTTTAGATACTATATCCTCGGCATGCATGAGGAGCTGACGCCCTATTCCTTTCGACTGTGTTGCCGGATCCACGACAATCCAGTAAAGGTCAAAAACTCCATCTGTAAGAGGTCTCCGCCCGGTGCAGTGATAGCCTATGACACAACCGTCCTCTTCGTATACATATATCAGATAATCTTCCTGCAGAGGCCTCAGGATGGCCACATCCACCAGTTCCATGGCCACTTCCACTTCCTGCGGGTTAAACTGCACCACGCTGCGCAGCATCCTTTCTATTGTATCCCTGTCCTCAGGCAATAGTTTTCGTATCATGTTCCTTCCTCTCCAATGCTAAACTGACTATACTGTACAACATCTCGGGATACGAGAGGCCTTTTACTCTTGAAGCCCTCGCAAAACCGGCATCCTGCGAAAGATCCGGATTCGGATTGACTTCAATAACATACGGGACACCGCTTCTGCTTAGACGAATATCTATCCTTGCATAATCACGGCAGTTCATTATTTCATAAGCTCCGCGGGCAGCAGTTTCTATTCTGAGCCTGAGCTCTTCGTCAATGTCTGCCGGACAATTCGGATTCGTATACTTGTAATATGTACTGTTGGGAGACCACTTACCTTCATAAGTTACAATCTTTGGTAAGCCTTTGGGTAAACCGCTGAAAATAATTTCTGAAACCGGCAGGACTTCCCCTCCTAAGATCGAGACGTTGAATTCCCTGCCGTTGATAAATTCTTCAATAATTACATCCTGACGGTAAGTCTTAAATAAAAATGCCAGCCTCCGGTTCACTTCTTCCATGCTGCTGACAACCGAGAATTCCGAAATTCCTATGCTCGCATCCTCGTTGAGAAGTTTCAGTATGACCGGAAACTTAAGATTAAAACTTTCAGGATCTATGACACTGTTAAACTTTGAATTGTACTTCGCTATAAAATAGCCCGGGGTTTTGATGTTTCCCGACTGCAGGAGCTGCTTTGTTCTTGCCTTGTTCAGGCAAAGCCCCAGGCATAAGGGGATATTCCCCGTGTAATTGACACCCAGGAGCTCATAAAGTCCTGCCGTATAGGCTTCATAGTTCGCCCTGCCCTCGACTGACTCCACAAAATTAAAGATAACGTCGGGCCCGTAAGACGTTATAAATGAAATGGCCCTTTCAACATCTGAACTGAAGGCATAAGTCTCAACATTCTTAAAGTAAAGCCCGAGCCCGCTTACTATGTCATTTATGTGACTGGTCATTCCGGTTTCCGAGAGGTCCACGTTTTCCTCATCGGAGAGGGTGCTCTTCCCTATATAGTTATTATAGACCTTTGCAGGCTCGTTATAACAGACTAATATTTTTGCCGCACTGCTCATATGAGATTATGCCTTTTTGCTGAAACATACAGTACACGGTTTAGCATCTGCTGGTAATCAAGCCCTGCAGCGCGTGCTGCCTTCGGGAAGCAGGAATTATCCTTCGGATCGGGAAGGATTCCAGGCAGAGGATTTACTTCAATTATATTCGGCTCGCCATCCTCATCAAGCCTGACGTCAATGCGGCTCCAGTCCCTGCAGCGGAGAATTTCGTATGTCCTTAGAGCAGCATTTTTTATTTTCTTTTCCAGTATTGGATCCACAGAGGCCGGACAAGAAAAGATCTCCAGCGGGTTTTCAGGTCTGTCTACAATCCACTTTGCTTCATATGAATAGATAGGAACCATTCCATCGGGAAGTTCACTGAAATTTATTTCCACTATGGGCAGCGCAACGGCATCTGTGCCGTTTCCGATAATTGCCACCGTAAACTCCCTTCCGGGCAGGAATTCTTCAATTAAAGAAGGCTGGCGGTACTTTACGAAATTACTTACGACAGCTTCTTTAAGGCTTTCAAGGCTCGTGACGAAAGAGGAATTGAAAATTCCCTTACTCGAGCCTTCACCTACAGGCTTGATCATTACAGGAAACCTCAGTGAGAAGTTCTCCAGGTCGCTTAAAGACGAGGCTGTAATGAAACGCGGGTTTTTTATGTTGTAATAAGTTAAAATTTCTTTTGTTCTTGCCTTATCCAGACATGTTGCAAGTGTCAGCGGGTCACTTCCGGTATAAGGTATATTCAGCATATCGAGCATTGCCGGCACCTGAGCCTCGCGGCTTATGCCGTTTATTCCTTCTGCAATGTTAAATACAATCTCAGGCCTCAGGCTTCTTAACTTCTCAAAGGCGAGATCATTTGCTTCAACTAATGTAACGTTGTGATAAAGAGCCAGTGCTCTGCGTACGGCATCTATTGTTTCGAAGGAATCCCATTCGGCATACAGGTCGTTATATGCTTGAGAAATCTGAGGGGAGGCAGATTGTTCAAAGGACAGTTCTTCTTCCGAAGACGGAGGTTCTGTTAAAGACTCCTCTTCGGGCTTTACATTAAATGTAATTGCAACATTCAGCTGAATGTTATTATTAAGAGATGAAATAACTGCTCCCAAAGTTAAACTATAAAAAAATTTATGCTTGAAAATTTTTTAAAATCAGTTTGCAAGAACACTTAATTGTAATATAAAACATTCTGTAATATTTAAAAATATTTTTGGAACAATAAGGAAAATATTTTGATAAAAATCAAAAATTATTTTTTAAATTATTACGAAAAAATATTTTTGTAAAAATAAAAAAAGTTATTCTTTAAATGAAATAGCCTGAAAAACTTTTTTTTATTTTTTCCTCTTAATTATTCAACTCTGTTTTCAGAAATAAAGTTCATTGAGTGGAATTTAATGCGTGAAGATTATTAAAGAAAAGAATTTCCGGCTATGCAATTCTTGCATACGCAAGATTTTCCTTATAGCTTCTGAACAGGTTCTCTCTTATAAGTCTGTTGGCAGGCAACTTAAGCTTCGGATCGGAATTTATAAGCGTAAATGCGGCAGCTTTGGCACTGATAAGTATCTGAGTATCATTTACAACGTCTGCATATTTAAGTTCAGGGAAACCGCTCTGCTTTGTCCCGAATATATCACCCGGTCCGCGCAGTTTAAGGTCAATTTCCGAGAGTTCAAAGCCGCTATTGTACTTTACCATTGAATGGAGCCTTGCCACGGCCTTGTTTTTTTCTATCTGTGAGGGCGACATGTACTCAAAATCGGCGCTGAAGCTGTTTGTCCTTTCTGCATAATCATCTTTTGTTACAAGAATGCAGTAGGCCTGTTTGTTGCTCCTGCCTACTCTTCCCCTTAACTGATGGAGCTGTGAAAGTCCGAAACGTTCAGCATCGTTAATTACAATGATATTGGCATCAGGAATATCGATGCCCACCTCAATTACTGTTGTTGCAACGAGCACGTCGAACTCCTTTCTTGCAAAACGCTGCATGATATCTTCTTTTTCCTGCCACGACATCTGTCCGTGCACCATCGCAAGTCTCACCTCGCGTAAATATGTATCCTTAAGCTCCACGAAGTGGGTTTCTGCCGCCTTGAGTTCAATTTTATCTGATTCTTTAACCAACGGATAGATTATAAACGACTGATAACCCTCCCTGGCCTTATCTACAATGAATTTGTATATGTTTGGAAGGCTTGCTTCCCCTCTTAAAGAAGTCTTAATCGGAATTCTGTCCTTCGGCATTTCCTTTATAACCGAGACATCCAGGTCACCGTAGATAGTCATCGACAGGGTTCTGGGAATAGGCGTTGCAGTCATGACAAGCACGTCGGGTGAATGCCCCTTTGTAATAAGTCTTGAGCGCTGAATGACACCAAAGCGGTGCTGTTCATCTATTACAATAAGACCCAGATTGCTGAATGTAACTGTTTCTTCGAAAAGTGCGTGAGTGCCGATTACAATATCGCTTTCATTCATCTGAATTCCGGCAATATTCTTCTGCTTTTCAGATTTTTTCTGTCCTCCTATAAGCAGGCTCACCTTTATACCCGTGCCCTCAAGCATGCGCGAGATATTTTTGTAATGCTGATCGGCAAGAATTTCTGTAGGCGCCATTAAAGCCGACTGGAATCCGTTGTCTTTAGCTATAAGCATTGCAACCAGAGCAACAATAGTCTTTCCCGAGCCCACGTCGCCCTGAAGAAGCCTGTTCATAGGCTTGGTGTTTTCCATATCCTTTCTTATTTCACTTAAGACACCGAGCTGCGACTTTGTTAGGTCAAAGGGAAGCGTTTTAAGAAAGTCCGCTACAAGATGCGACTTTACCTTCATGGAATAGCCCGGCAGCTCCGCCTGTATGTTGTATTTTCTTAATGCAACAAGAAGCTCAATATAGAAGAGTTCCTCGAACTTGAACCTCAGCTGCGCTTTCTCAAGCTCTTCCTTCGAAGAGGGAAAGTGTATATTCTTTATTGCCTCGCGAATGCCCGGAAGACTGTATTCTCCGATTACTTCGGGCGTAAGAGTTTCACTGAGCCCATCAGCATAAGTCTCAACAGCCGCGCTGATGATTCTCCTCAGGCTCATGTCACCTATATTAGTTGAACGAAGCTCCTTGGAGACACGGTAGAAAGGAATAATTTTCCCTGTATTTAAGAAACGCTGCGACTCATCTTCTGTAATTTTATCGAAATCGGGATGAACAAACTGAAGGTGACCGAACTTTGTAAGAACAGGTTTTGCGGAAATTGCATAGTGCTCACCCGGATTAAAAAGCGTCTGCATGTATCTTGTGCCCTGGAACCATACACATTCAAAAAATCCGCTCGCGTCGCGCATCTTAACCTTCAGCATCTCTTTTTTCCCGTAGCGGATCTTTTCCTTGTCGAGCACCTGCCCTATTATGGTTACTTCTCCTTCATAACCGTTGATAAGATATCCGTAAACCTTCGCCGCATTCAGCGTGGTCGAACGGTCGAGGTATTTCGTAGGGAAGTAGTAAAGCATCTGCCGTATGGTTTCAATGCCGATCTTTGAAAAAGATTCGGCTCTTTTAGGACCAACGGACTTAATGAACTTTACAGACTCTTCTAATGTGTTTGAATTCAGGTTATTCATGATTTTCAAAAATAAGGCATAAGACAGGAACATGCAAACCGGGAAGACTTTCTTTAATGTACAGCTCTGCCCTTTCGGACTTGCATTAAGAGAGTTTCTACCTGGCAACTTATTACACGATGATTTATGCCGATTAATTTCATATTTTTAGGACTTAAATCTTAATCTTTCCATTCCGAGGAGTATTAAATGTCTTTATTTAACAAGTACAGAAAGACAATTCTTCTTTTAATTACTTTTGTCTCCGCTGCTTTCCTTGCAGCCAAAGCTGTGCCCGAGAAACCCATCCGGCCTGATATGCCCGACTACGATGAAGGGATGTACCCTTTAAGCGAAATACAGCACCTCGCCTTAAAACAGGCAGGCTTAAGAATAGACCCGAAGGAAGTATATAACCCTGAGGGTATAAGTCTCGTTGATGCCCTGGTTAATGTCGGAGGCTGCACCGGATCTTTTATTTCCGATGAGGGTCTTATTATTACCAATCACCACTGCGCCTTTGGAGCACTTCAGGCCGCCAGTACTGTAGAACACGACTATATTGAAAATGGTTTCAAAGCCGCTTCCCGCCGGGAGGAGATTGAGGCCAGGGGGCTCACATGCCGCATTACCGAGTCTTATGAGGACGTCTCTTCTAAGATCTTAAAGGCTGCCGAAGGCATTACAGATCCGGCAAAAAGATCAAAAGCAATGGAGAATGAAAGAGCAAAACTCGTAAAAGAAGCCGAAGGACACGACAAAACAATCCGCGCCGAGGTCTCCGAAATGTTTGAAGGTCAGACATACGTTCTTTTTAAGTACAGACTCATCCGCGACGTCAGACTGGTTTACGTCCCCCCGCGCAGCATCGGGGAGTTCGGAGGCGAGAGTGACAACTGGGTCTGGCCGCGCCACACGGGCGACTTCTCCTTCCTGAGAGCTTACGTTGCAAAAGACGGAACACCAGCACCATATTCAAAGGATAACGTTCCCTTCAAACCTAAGAAATTCTTAAAGGTAAACCCTGACGGCGTTAACGAGGAGGATTTTGTTTTTATTCTGGGTTATCCGGGCAGAACTTTCCGCCATAAACCCTCTGAATTTCTGGAATTCCAGGAGAAATACCAGCTCCCCTATATTTCCGGCCTCTACGACTTCCAGATTGCCGCAATGGAAAAACTTGGAGAAAATAACCACGAGCTTGCAATACGCTTCGCTTCAAGAATTAAAGGCCTTGCAAACGTGACCAAAAACTACAAGGGGAAACTCAAAGGACTCCGCTCGCTTTCCCTTACAGATAAAAAACGCCAGGAAGAAAAAGAACTTCAGGCATTTATTGATCAGGACCCTTCACTTAAAAATGAATACGGCAACGTGCTTGCCGAGACAGATAAGGCTTATCAAAGCATCTTCAGAACTGCCAAAAGGGATCTATGGATGGGACAAATCTTAAGAGCTTCCACACTCCTCAGGCTTGCCGACCTGGCTTTGGATTATGCTATGGATAAAGAAAAGCCTGAAGGGCAGAGAAAGCAGGCTTACCTGGAGAAGAATTTGCCCCAATTAAAGAAAAACATCTCCGTCATCTACGGCACATTCGGTCTTGAGGCAGACAGGATCTTCTTGAAAAGAATGCTTCTTGATGCATCAGAGTTTCCCGAAGCCTCCAGAATCAGCTCCGTTGATAAGATAACCCAGGGCAAGGATAAGGACAAGGCAATCGATGAATTTATTGAGAAGGCTTTCAGCAGCAACAAGCTTTCAGACGAGAATTATTTCCTCAGCCTCCTTGGCAAAAACTATAGTGAACTTATATCCTTAAATAATCCTCTCATCAGCCTGGCCGTGGACTTAAGAAAAGAAACTGCTTCCTATGATGATGAGAAAAGTGCAATTGACGGCACACTCGATGAACTCTCAGCCAGACTCATTGAGGTTAAAAGACTCTGGCAGAGGAAGTCCTTTATTCCGGACGCCAACAGCACACTCCGCCTCACCTATGGGCACATCAGAGGCTATTCACCGGCAGACGCGGTCTATAATTCACCTTTTACAACCATTCAGGGCGTAATTGAAAAAAGCTACCTGGCGGGCGAGTACAGAATTCCTGAAAAGCTCCGCGAACTCTACAAGAATAAGGACTTCGGACGATTCTACAGTGAAAAGATCAAAGGCCTTCCCGTTGCAATGCTCTACGACATGGATACAACAGGAGGCAATTCAGGAAGCCCTATAATGAATGCTTACGGCGAACTCATCGGAGTTAACTTCGACAGGACTTATGAAGCTACAATTAATGATTATGCATGGAACGAAGCCTACAGCCGCTCAATAGGCGTTGATATAAGGTATGTTCTCTGGGTGACAGAGAAGATCGGAGGAGCAGACTTTATTCTTAAGGAACTTGGAGTTAATCTTTAGGAAGACTACTTAGTGTTCAAATAAAAAAAGCATGACGGCACCAGGCAGTCGTGCTTTTTTTATGTTTAAAAATACTTTAGAAAATATTTCAGTGACTTTTTTTATCTGAGAAACTTCGCCCAAGCTCCCAGAGCTTGGTATATTTTGTAAATACATAAAGAGATGAGAATACGGCAAGAATAAATCCGTTCAAACCGTCCAGGAATCCAAGCTTCATTATATACATCTTTAAAAAAAGAAAAGGAGGCCTCAGGAGCATATCCTTCAAAGATGCAGTCTTTCCTTTCTTCAGCAGTTCTTCGGCAGCAAGGCTGGTATAAACATTAAATTTATCGAAGTAGTGTTTAATTGAAGGATCCGTATAATGCTCCAGGTCGTGCTTCAGCCTTCCCGTTTCACCTTCAAAAATAAGATGCTCATGGACATCCTTATTACTGCTGAAATGCGCGTGGCGTTTGTTAAAAAGTCTTTCAATGCGTCCCGGGTACCAGCCCGAATGCATAATCCATCTGCCTAAGAAATTTGCCTTTCGGGGTACTGAATAAGTATTAAAGGCGGGTTCACCATTCTTAAATTCAAGTATTTCACGGTTTAGTTCAGGCGTCAGGGCTTCATCGGCATCAATCCACAATATCCAGTCGTTCGAGGCTTTCGAAAGAGCATACTCCTTCGTTCTGGCATATCCCTGCCACTCAAGGACTTCATAGATTACACCCTTTTCCTCCAGGATGTTAACCGTATTGTCACTGGTCCTGCTGTCGACAATTACTATAATTTCATCAATACACCCCTTCTGGCTATTGATGCAGCGTGCAATGTTATGTTCTTCATCCCTGGCCAGGATGATGGAAGATATTTTTATCATTAAAGTTGTTTAGGATTAAGAACTGTTTCTTCAATTTTGCCGGCTTCATCTTTTGAAGTCTTTCTCTTGTAAGAAAAATAAAAAGCAAGGTTAAGACCCAAAGTAAACCACACCATTGTAATAATTTCGTGATCGCCGAAATTCCATTCGGCAAGTCCTGATCCCAGGAAGCCGACGAATGCTGCCAGAGCGCCAAGAGCATATGAAGAAGCGAACTCCGCCGTCTGCATGGCCTTATAGATCTTTATATGAGTTAAAAGAATGCTTATAATCAGGAACATTACGATAATAAATCCAGGGATCCCTAATGCAGCCAGAAAATGGACATAATTATTATGGAAATGCCCGTAGGTTTCCTTGTCGTAATACTTTCTGTACATCTTATAAACATTCTGCATATCTATGTCGCCCACTCCAACTAAAGGATGATCCTTTACAACCTGAATGCCGGCCCTCCAGAGGTTAAGCCTTTCAACGTTGGATGGATGATACGGGTCAACAATAGTGCCGATACGGCTGCGTTTAACTTCTGAAATAAAGATCTTTCCTCCGGAAAAGAGCATCGAATAGGGAACATAAGGAAGTTTGTTTACGCTTTTAACCGTAATTTTATCCTTAACAGGATAGCCAAGTTCATAAAGACTTCCATTGTAGTCAGAAGCAAAAAGCCTTCCATCATTCAGGGTGTACATCCACATGCCCTTAAGCGCCTTATTTGAATCTATAAGGCTGAGGCTGTCACTTTCAATATGGAAAAGTTTCAGTGCATGCTTCTCAGCAAAGAAAAGATGATCTCCTATTACCTGAGGATAGCCGTATTCTGAATTGATTGCCCGGTTATAGATACTCTTCTGCGGAAGCCCGTCTTTAAGAGTGTAAACCGAGAGGATGTTATCATCATGGAAAAGGGCAATTGCCGTTGAATCTGCAGACACCCCCTTGCTTCTGCCGAATTCAGGATAGCGGTTTTTTTTGCTTAAATCACGTGGGTCTGATAAAACAGTAAGTCCGCTGTCCATATCGGCAAGGTAAACATGGCCGTTGGCAATGGTAAAATCCCACAGGTTACCGGGTGAAATGAACTCCTTCCGGAACTTCATTTTCCCCGACTCTTTCCTGTATAATAAAAGCCTTTTGTCAAGAAGTCTTGCCACATAGAAACTGTCTTTCCAATATGCAAATCTTTCAACGGGAAAAGGCGTTGGATACTTCTCTGAAAGCGACAGATTCTTAAATTTCAGGATTCCCTTGTCATAATCGCTCACAAAGAGACTGTTATCCTCCTTTATGGATACTGCGGCCCTTCCCTTTGTTAGGATGTCGCTATCCTTTACAAGATTCCCCTTATTAAAGGAATAAACGTGCACAATGCTTTTGTTGTTCTGAAAAACAACAAGTGCCACAGCTATCAGAGCTAATGGCGCCAGCATGAGCCACTTCTTCTTCAGAATAAGCACGAGGAATACTGCTGCTGCTGTTCCAATCCACGCTGCACGCGTGTCGCTTGCCAGAAGCGCAACAGAGGACACAAGAAACGCTGCAAGATAAAACATCTTCAGCTTAAGGCCCTTGTTTTCATTTATAAAGAATGTAAATGCGAATACCGTAGTAAAGCTGATAAGGCCGCCTGCAGTCATTACATACTGGAAAAGCGAGGGGCCCTTTCCCTGCACCGAATAAAGATTGGAAAGGAAATACTTTAATGCAAAGCCGAGATAAAATGTAATTGTAAGAAGGGCGGCGCCGAAATAAATCTTAAAGAAGAGCTTCGCCTTGTTGAAATCATCCGCTGCAGCCAGTATCGTATAGACAGTGGGAATAAGGAGAAAGCGTCTTAGTACATTGCTGAAGGCCTGGCGTTCATTAAATGAAAAAAATGCAGATACTGCTTCAATTCCAATAAAAAGAAGAAATGCCAATTCCAATCCCGTCTTCTTAAATCTGTTTTCACCGAGGAAGTATTCTATCAGTATGCAAAGAAGCGCACCGTAATAGCCGAGCTGGTTAACGAAAATGGAGTTATTGGTACTTACCAAAAAAAGAATTGCACAGATGAAAATAACCCTGTCCAGAATTTTAATAACTGAGGCTTTGTTTTCCATCATCTAGTCCCGGAATTGAAGTTCATAAAGTTTTCTGTATACGCTTTTACCCTCTTCCATGAGTTCCTCGTGCCTTCCCTGCTGAATTATGCGCCCTTTTTCGAGCACAAGAATCTTGTCTGCATTTCTTATAGTGCTGAGGCGGTGTGCAATTACAACGGTTGTTCTGTCCTTCATGAGGCGTTCGATAGCCTCCTGAACCAGAACTTCACTTTCATTGTCCAGAGCTGACGTGGCCTCATCAAAAATCATAATGGGAGGATTAACCAGAAGTGCCCTTGCAATTGAAATTCTTTGCCTCTGTCCCCCTGAAATCTTGGCGCCTCTTTCTCCAACAACGGTATCATAGCCCTGAGGCATCTGCATAATAAAATTGTGGGCGTTTGCAGCCTTTGCAGCTTCAATTATCCTGTCCATCGGATAGTTCTCAAGGCCGTATGCTATATTGTTTTTAATTGTGTCATTAAACAGTACGGTCTCCTGAGTAACTATGCCCATAAGGCTGCGGAGGTTTTCAATTCTGAGGTCTTTTATGTCAACGCCGTCAATTAAGATACTGCCTTGTGTGGGGTCATAAAACCTGGGCAGGAGATCCACCAGTGTAGTCTTGCCTGAACCGCTGCTGCCGACCAGGGCAACGATCTCCCCTTTATTTATTTCAAAGCAGATGTCGTCCAGGACCAGCTGCATTGAATCCTCGTAATGAAAAGAGAGGTTCTGAAAAGTTATTTTATTCTTAAGAGTGGCAAGTTCAACCGGGTTACTAACGTTCTCAATGCCCGGCTTTGTATCAAGAATCTCAAATATCCTGTCTGCAGCGGCGCTTGACTCCTGGATGCGGTTATTCACGCCGCTTAACTCTTTAATAGGAGGCATGAGCTGGAATATTGCAAATAAGAATCCCAGGAATTCGCTTGCCTTTAATGTCCCTTCCTCCAGGACGAGCCTGCCGCCGTAATAAACTATAAAAACGCCGACTACAACGCTTAAGAACTCAGTAATCGGGCTCGAGGCGTTTCTTATCCTGACGATCTTAAGGAAAAGATTAAAATAGCTTTTGGTCTCTTTCATGAACTTTTTATTCTCATAGTCCTCCATTCCGAAGGCCTTTACGATCTTGACGCCCGAGATCGTTTCATGGAGTACTGTCGTTATGTCAGACATCTTTTCCTGCAGAAGGATGCTGTGACGCCTTAGGATGAGGCCGATCCAGCTGATGATAAAAAGTGAGACCGGGAGTATCAGAACTGAAAAGAGCATCAGCTTCCAGCTGATGGAAACTGCAATGCCCAGAAATACAATTATTGTAAGAGGCTCGCGGATAAGGTTCAAAAACACGGCCGAGACGCTTGACTGAACGGCGTTGACGTCATTTGTTATGCGGGAGATCAGGTTGCCCGTTTTCTCATTCTTGAAATAGCTCATCGGGAGCTTGTGCAGATGCTTGTAGGCGCTGTTGCGCATATCCTTTATGAGCCCCTGCTCCACGGTGGCAAGATAATAAGCCTGCAGATACCCGAAAATGTTCTTTACAAGAAATGTAAAAAGCACCAGCATGCATATCTTCATGAGTGCCTGCGTCTTGCTGCCGGAGAAAATATAACTGTTAAAACTATCGGAAACCGACTGCTTAACGTCAGTAATCCAGTGCGGCAGGATGCCCTGCGCTTTGTCTATGACCTGGGTCTGCTCTGCTGCCTGAGGCTTCTTACCCTGCTCCTGGAAGAGCGTATCGAGCAGCGGAATGGTCAGATATATGGAAGCCCCGTTAAGCAGGGCAAATAAAATTGTACAGAAGATGGAAGCCGTAAGATGCTTCCAGTACGGCTTTATATAACTTAATACTCTTAAATATGTTTTCACTCTAATCCAAAATCAGGTATATATGGGATATTTCTTATTCCACAGCCGCCCCTGAAGGCAACTGTATCAATTATTCTGTTATTTCTGTAATTGTAAACCACTATATGCGAGTTTTCATTAAACTCACTGTCGAAGAATAGCAGGTCTCCTCTTAAAAGAAAATTCTTGTAGCCTCCGCCCGGAAACTCGCGCATGACTTTCCCGTCAGATACCGAGTAAATATAAAGAGTTGACGTCTCGGGCCTGCCGGTATGAAGGCTCCTGTTGCCTGGCGACAAGTCCAAGGTCGAAAAGACCAGATATCTTCCGTCGGGCGACCAGGCGGCCTGGCTTAGCCTCTGCCCGGTAGTGAGAATTTTCCTGCTGTAGGCTGCCGAAAGCCTGGTAACTGACAATGTATAAGAACCGGCATTAAATGAAACATCGAGCTGATTTTTATTATCCGGGGAACGGTTGTCGAAAACCAGCTCGGGTGCAAGCGGAAAATTTTCCTTTGCCAGGTCAAAGCTTTTCTTTTCATTGCTTACAAGCCTGCCATGAAAGTCGTATGTAAATGTATTCTGCACCACAAATGTATTCTTGGCCTTATCGAAAACATTCATTGTAATCCTGTAGGCTTTCCCGAGATCGTTATTCGTGTAAAGCTGAATGCCCCCTCCTGGAGAGGCAACTTTCTCAACTTTCATCGAATGAAGATCAAGCATGTAAACTTTAACATTATCCACATACGGGAAAATGCTTTTCCGTCCGAAGGAGCCCACCGTTGTAAACATGGCCTCCGACATGTCGGAGGAATAACTTAAATCGACAATTGTTTCTCCTGCGCGGCCCCAGATTTTTTTCTTTTTACCCGTTCTGATGTCATATTCATAAAGTGAAGGGCTCCCGCTTATTCTTCCTACAACAATAACTCTCGAATACTCATCCGGAACAGCCTCCATGCCGCGCGTAATGAAATACGAGTCAATAATTTTGGAATTCAGGAGTTTGTATGCCGCCAGCCCCGCATCATAAGATGAGAAAAAATTTCCAAGCAGTACAATAAAGGGCTTCTTCCCCCTGGTGGAGGGAATTTCCTTAAGCGTAACGGGCTGGTTCGTCTTTGTTTCCAGTTTTCTTATATAATATTCAGCACTGTCCTTCTGAGCGAACACTCTCAGCTGAACGTGGTAAGTTCCCTTATTGGTATCTTCCGATTTGTCTTTCTTGCCGCACGATATAATGAAAACAGATAAAGACAGCAGATAAAGCAACCATTTCATAATTGTTAAAGTTTTCCAAAGGCAAAGATAAACAATTTAAAAATAAAATTGACTACTCTTATAAAATAACCCCACAAGGGGCTGAAAATAAAAATCATGAGAAATAAAAACCCGTAGAGCCCGGAGCCCGCAATCTTTGCTGTAAACTCATTCGGGAATATGTCAAATAGTATGTGCGAGCCGTCCATGGGCGGAATGGGCAGAAGATTAAAGCAGAAAAGAAACACATTGAAATAGCTTCCCATCCACAGAATGCCGCTTAACTTTTCAAAGGCCGGGCCTGCCGACTGCTGAAGCAAGGCATAAAGGATAAAGAGAAATACTCCCAGAACAAAATTCGCCACGGGTCCGGCAAAGGAGACAACGGCGTCATCTCTTAGCATATTTTTGAAGTTCCGTCTGTTGACAGGAACCGGTTTAGCCCATCCGATAAGAAAAGAAGACGATGCAAAGGATATAAGAGGCATTAAAACACTCCCTATAAGATCTATATGCTTTATAGGATTAAGGCTGAGCCTCCCCTCGTCTTTTGCCGTATCATCCCCCAGCCTGTGGGCAAAGAAAGCGTGGGAGAATTCATGGAATGCCAGCGAAATAAAAAACACCGGCAGAAAGAGAAGGAAATTTATGAGTCTTTCATTTACTTGAACTTCAGGCAATTTATTTTCCTCTTGGATGACAGTCCCTGTGGACCTGTTTAATATACTCACGGTCTATGTGAGTATAGATCTGTGTTGTTGAAATATCAGCGTGCCCGAGCATCTCCTGCACTGCACGAAGGTCGGCGCCCCCTTCAAGCAGATGCGTGGCGAATGAATGCCTGAATGTGTGCGGGTGGACTTCCTTTAAGACTTTAGCCTCTTTCGTGTAGCGGTCTACAATTTTCCAGACCCCCATACGAGAGAGTTTTGTGCCCCTGGAGTTAAGAAAAAGAATATTCATGCTTTTCATTTTGCGCTCGAGCATGGGGCGGCTTCTTTTAAGGTACTCCGTAACCGACATAATTGCACTGCTCCCGATCGGAACCAGCCTTTCTTTCGAGCCTTTACCGAATACGCGGATTACTTCCTCCTTTAAGAAAAGATCATTCAGGTGAAGACCTGTAGCCTCGGAGACTCTAAGGCCCGAGGCGTAGAGCACTTCAAGAAGCGCCTTGTCGCGAAGTCCAAGGGTTGTATCCTCTTCAGGCCTGGAAAGTATCTTTTCAACCTCGGTGAATGTGAGCACTTCGGGTAGCCTGCGCGAGAGCTTGGGCGGCATGATTTTTTCAACGGGATTGCTTTTTATGTAATCGGCCGATAACAGGTATTCGAAGTATCCTTTGTGTGAAGACATATACCTTGCCGAGGTTGTTCCGGCAACACCAATGTCGCTCAGCATTTTGTAAAAATCCGAAAGCAGCCTGTAGTCAATGTCACTTTCGTCACTCACGCCGCGCTCAGAGGCAAAGCTGACAAGATTCATCAGGTCGTTTCTGTAGCCCGCAATGGTATTTTCGGAAAGATTTTTTTCGAGCTTTAAGACAGTAAGATATTCGTCTATTAAATTTTTCATTTGGTGACAATCTGCACTTTCATCAGATCCCCTTTCAAGGGTTGCCTTTAAGGTTTTCCATTTCATCCTGCTTCGGATAGCGTATTCTCTTATGGTGCTGTCCGAGCAAAATACCGATGAAGGATTCCTTTATCTTTTTTATGTCCGAAAGTGTAATCGGGGAATCGTCGAGCTGACCGTCATCAATCCTGTTTTTAATGAGGCTGTTGATTACATTTTCAACTTTCACGGGATCGGGATTCTGAATCGATCTGACCGTGGATTCACACGCATCGGCAAGCATTACAAGTGCGGTTTCCTTTGTATTCGGCTTCGGCCCCCTGTAGCGGAAATTATTTATGTCCACGTTTTCTTCGCCGTACAAGGCCTTGGCTTTCTCATAAAAGAAACTCACTACAAGTGTCCCGTGGTGCATCGGAATAAAATCTATGATTTCCTGCGGCAGGTTATTCTGTTTTGCCAGTTCAATCCCCTGCTTTACGTGATCCAGTATCAGATGCGCGCTTTCCCTGGGGTCCATGTGTTCATGGCGGTTTTCATCGTTCAGCTGATTCTCAACAAAGTTCGAAGGATCCTTTGTCTTGCCGATATCGTGATAATATGCGCCTACGCGCGCCAGAAGGGGGTTTGCGTGGATCTGTTCGGCGGCGCTTTCAACCAGCGAGCCTACTGTCATTGAATGCGTAAAAGTTCCGGGAGCCTTGCGCGCCAGCTCTTTTAGAAGCGGTCTGTTGAAATCCGTAAGCTCCAGGAGCGTCAGGTCTGTTGTAATCTTAAAGAAGCGCTCGAAGAAGATTATCATTCCAAACGTAAAGACCGGGCTTATAAGTGCATTGGAAGAGGCAAAGACCAGTTCGAGCACAATATTGTTAATGGTATCAAAGCGTTCGAGTCCGAAGGCAAATATGCTGACGGCGTACCCCAGGAGTATGAATACAAAGGAGCGGAAAACCTGCGTGCGGTTTTTTATATCGCGCACAGTGTATGAAGCCAGCGCACCGGCAAAAATATTCATTGCAACAAATGAGTAATCGTTGCCCCTCAGGCCGCCTGCAATAAGCGAGATCACAACTGTCCCGTAGAATCCCACCCTGGAATCAAATATTATTGTAAGGAGCATTGAAGCCGCAGGAATGATGATCAGAAGATAGACCGGCGAATCGACGTTTATCTGGTGAACAAGGAAGGCCACAAAACTTATGAACAAAACAATTATGGATATTAGAAGTATTTTTACGTTATCACTGTAAATTTTTTTCCTGAACAAGAAGAGGTAAATTACAAAAAGAGCCAGAATCAAAAGCACATGAAGAAATTTTCCGAGCAGCTGTGTATAGCTGTTAATAAATCCCAGTTTCTCGGCCTTGGCTCTTCGGTAGGAATCAATTTTAAGCTTTGCATCCTCGGTTATCCTTTCGTGCTTTGCTATGATCCTTTCATTTTCATTTACAATGCCGATGTTCGGCGAGACCTTATTTTCAGCAACTCTGACCTCCTGCTCTGTCAGATCCTCCCTGTAGATAAGGTCCGGTTTTATGAAATGATCTATATACTCGGCAACGGCATTATTAAGCTGAGCGTCGCTGCTTATTTTGGAGGCCCTTTCTGCAACCGCTTCGCGCACACGCGTGAGATCCTGGTATTTTGTCTTCGGCTCTATCTCGTCAAACTTTCCGACCCTGACGGCAATAGAGTCTTTTTTAATCTCATTATAAAGAAGGTTCAGTATATCGTTTTTATATACATCGCGGACAATGTTTTCTGCAACAGTAAGTATATAGCGGAGGTTCTGGTTATTGGGTGCCGAAAAGGTGCTTTCCGACTGGCGGAGATTTTTGAAGCTTTTATACGAAGAGGGGCTTAAGAATACCTGATCTCCTTCCTGCTGACCGCCCTCTAAGTCGCGGTCAATTACAGAGACCAGAAAATCGTTGTATTTTGAAAGCGAATCCAGCGCCTGCTCAACTACGTTTTCTTTTCTCTGAAACACAGGCAGAACACTTTCAGCAGCCCGGCGCTTTTCCTGTTTGTACTGTTCGGGACTTTTATAAATCGGGAAACTGTTATTGGCTATGAGGTCATCGTGCAGCCAGATTGAGCCTACGGTGACCTCGGACTCTATGGACTCCCCGCCGGGAAACATCATTACGATCAGAACAATTGTAATGAATAAAATTAGCAGTTTTATTCTCAGACTTTTTCTGAAAACCGATTTATCTGCGAATCCCATTCTTGTCCTTCTTTGCTCTTAAGACCATCTCCAAAAACTCAGCCACGCCATCTTCGTTGTTTGTTCTTTTGGTGACATACTGAGCCATTCTTTTAATTTCCGGAACAGCATTTGCCATGGCTATTTTTAAGGCTCCGGTCTCAAAGAGGCTCCTGTCGTTATACCAGTCGCCCAGAACCGCAGCCTCTGTAATCTTCAGCTTCAGGTGCTTAAGAAGCCTCTCAAGCCCGGAGCCTTTGGAAACCCCTGACTTCCTGATCTCAGAATAGTAAATCCCGTCGTGATAATGACTCTTGAAATATGAGGCATTGATGCCGAAGGAGTGCGGAAAGCTCATCTTGTTCTTCAGGAATTTTACCGCATCGTTCTGCTCGCCTGCAATAACAATTTCAAGCACCCGTCTTGAAAGCCCTTCGTAGCTTTCCACCTCTTTGAATTCAGCACCGAACTTGTCCAGAATATCAGGTATCGATGAATTATATTCGGTAAAGAATATTGCCTCGTCGTGGCAGAGCGCAACCTTAAGAAAAAGCTTATCGGCAAGCTTTACAGCTTTTTTGACGTAGCGTTCCGGCACAAAGGATTCAAATACAGTCTCTTTGCCGTCGTAATTACTTTTGATAAGAGCCCCGTCTAAAGATATAAGCGGGGTCTTGAGCTCAAGCAGGGATGCATATTCTGTTATAGCACACTGAAGGCGCCCCGAGGCCATTGTAAAACGGACGTCGTAATTTTTGAGTTCTTTTACCAGCCTCTGGGTTTCACTGCCTACCTGTCCCTGGTCATTAAGCAGCGTGCCATCCAGATCAAATACAATAAGTTTCAGCTGACTGAGGTTATCTTTATTTAACATAAGAGAAATATTCGCCTGTTTAGGAATTTTTAATTTGATTTACCGCCGGAACCATATCATCCTGTTCAACTGCTGCCGCGGCGCTCCCGTTGGACTTGCCGGAAGGTTCATCATTTCTGACAGAAAGCCTGCTGAGGAACCAGCCTATGAACATTGTAGTAGCAACACCGATAATGGTAAACCACGTCCATGCCACAAGTTTAAGAGAAATTACCGTAATCATTACAAATATGCCCGAGGTAAAACCAGCAAGAGCGTCTTCCTGCGTGGCCCTTTTGACAAAGAGCCCTAAAAGGAAAGTGCCCAAAAGTCCGCCGTAAGTAAAGGAGGCAATACTTAAGGCCAGTTCAACAACGGCACGTGAAGAATTCATAAAGAATATTGCCGAAAGAACAAGAATTCCGGCCCAGACAATTGTAACCACTCTGGAAATTCTAAGTTCTTTTTTATCGTCGAGGTTATGTTTCTTAAAGTAGTTCCTAAACAGGTCCAGCATGGTAGAAGATGAAAGTGCACTCATCGATCCTGCCAGGGTTGACATGGCTGCTGAAAAGAGTCCGGCAATTATAATGCCCGAGATTCCAACGGGAAGAACATCCAGGATGAATTTCGGGAAAATTTCATCCGACTTTACATTCATCGGTCCGTAGAAAGCAAAAAGAGCAAGACCGACACAGAGGAAAAGCGCGAACTGGATGATTACAATAATACCGCTGCCGATAATGGCCTTCCGTCCGCCGGCAAGATTCTTTGCCGTAAGAAGTCTCTGAACGATAATCTGGTCAGTGCCGTGAGAGGCCATTGAAAGGAAAGCTCCGCCCAGGATGCCTCCGATGAGAGTATACGGCGTCTGGAAGAACCCCGAGATCCCGTTTTCAAAACCCCAGTTGATAACGTTCAGCTTGTCGTGCGGGGCTGCTGCAGATACAACTGAAGCCCAGCCTTCGGGCAGCAGGTGCAGCAGGAATATGCCTGCAATTGCAGCGCCGCCCAGGTAGATGAACATCTGTATCACCTCGACCCAGATAACGCCCTTTACACCGCCTGTGTACGTATAGATTAAAGTCACACATGCAATAATTGCAATTGCAACGGGATAGTTGATATTAAGCATAAGCTTCAAGGGAATTGCTGCGGCAAAGAGCCTTACGCCGTCGGCAAGAGTCCTTGTCAAGAGAAATACAACAGAGGCAAACGACCTTGTCTTAACGCCGAACCTTTTTTCCAGGAAGGCGTATGCAGTTGAAAGTTCGCCTTTATAATACTGCGGCAGGAAGAAATATGCTATTACAATTCTGCCGATCAGATACCCGAGCGTAAGCTGCAGGAAGTTGAGATTTGTCAGATAGGCTAGACCGGGTATCGAAATAAATGTCAGAGTACTTGTCTCAGATGCAACGATCGAGAAGCAGACTGCCCACCATGGAACAGCCTTGGCACCCAGAAAATAATCCTTTGCGGACTTCTGTTTTCCGCCCGAAACCACGCCGAAAATTGCAATTCCTATCAGATAGGCTACAATAATCACATAATCAATTGTACGATCCAAAATTACACCTTATAATTTTTCTAGTTCAGAAATAGCCTCATTGACCGTGTTGCATACCGGCAGTACCCTGTCGAGCTGCGAAATTCGGATCAATGTCATTACATTTTTTGAAGGGGAGGCAAGTCTGATATGCCCCTGATTTCCGCTTAAAATACGGTAGGCAAGAAGCAGAGCGCTTAAGCCGGAGCTGTCGCATGTTTCCACCTCTGAGAGATCCACTACAAGTTTACTGATCTCTTCTGCGTGAAGCATGATCGTAAATTCTCCCTTTACCATTCCGGCAAGAGATGAATTAAGACGTTTTTCGTTCAGCTTGAAGATTGAAATATCCCCAACCCTTTTTACTTCAAAGTCCATATTTATTCTCTCTGTTAAAACATTTGTAGCGAATTTAATAAATTTTTGTATGAAAGTGCAGAGTTTATTTCATTATTTATGATCTGCAGATTGTAAAATTTATCCGAATTTCTCTTCTGAAAACCGATTCTGTAGCTGGAGGAGACCAGATTCGCCGCAACACTGCAATAAATATTTTCCGGGATATTCAAATCTATTACTACATCAAACTTTTCCTTCCTTAACATAAGAGCAAATTTTCTCTTCGGCAGCTCCAGGCGCGTCTTGTCGCCGGGGTTGACCTGTATATAACTGTAATAACTGTTCTGCCAGAGACTAGTTATCTTATCCTCTTTTACAAACAGACTGACCTTCTTTCCTTTCTTTCTTATTATATCGGCAAACGTCATTGCGTGCTTGAAATCATCCTTACTATCGGGCATAAAGATCAGAAAACTTTCCGCCTCCTGAAGAAAACCCGAGAATGAGTGCGGGCTTTCAGACTGATTATCGCTTTTTTTATTCAATAATGTCCTCTCGGCAATCAGATAACCGACAATTCTTCTGAATTTCTCCAGCAGGCCATTATTATCCTTTGAGGAGTTCAAGGAATTCGTCTTCATTTATAATTCTCACACCAAGCTGTTCTGCTTTAGTCAGTTTTGAACCGGCATTTTCACCGGCAAGAACGAAATCTGTTTTCTTGCTGACGCTGGAGGATACCCTGCCGCCTGCAGCAACAATTTTATCTGATGCTTCCTCGCGCGTAAAACGCGTGAGAGTTCCAGTAAGGACAAAACTCTTATTTTCAAGGCCGCTTAAAGCCGTGTCTCTTTTAACCTCTGCTTCAAAATTAAGCCCTTCTTCCCTGAGGCTTTCAACTATCTGCCTGTTCTTCAAATCGGAGAAAAATTTTCTCACGCTTTTACTGATACTCGGGCCTATCTCGTAGACCTCTTCAATTTCCGGCTCAGAGGCATTCATCAGACGGTCTATGGACACAAAATGACCGGCAAGCTTCCGCGCGGCACCCTGCCCGACGTACCTGATGCCGAGGGCAAAAAGAACTTTTGAGAACGGCTGCTGCTTACTTTTCTCTACAGACTTAAGAAGATTATCCACACTTTTCTCGCCTAAACGCTCGATTCGGATAAGCTCATCTTTTCTTTCCCTTAACTTATAAATATCCGCATAAGTATTCAAAAATCCAAGCCCGACAAACAGGTCGATAAGCGACTCTCCCAGGCCCTCAATATCCATGGCTCCGCGTGAGGCAAAGTGCTCGATGCGCCCCTTGATCTGTGCCGGGCACTGGTGGTTCTCGCAGTAAATGGCAACTTCACCCTCGGGCTTAAAAAGCTGGGAGCCGCAGACCGGGCAGACCGAGGGAATTTCGGGCTCTTTACTCTCCGGCGGGCGTTCACTTAAGACAACAGATACCACCTTGGGTATTACGTCGCCCCCTTTTTCAATTATAACTGTGTCCCCTTCACGAATGTCTTTTCTTTTAATTTCATCAGGGTTGTGCAGTGTGGCACGGCTTATCGTGGAGCCCGACAGGAATACCGGCTCCAGATCGGCCACCGGGGTCAAGGTGCCGGTCCTTCCCACCTGCCAGATGATCTTATTTAACTTTGTCGTGGCCTGCCGGGCCTTGAACTTAAAGGCAACAGCCCAGCGCGGGCTTTTTGCAATTGTGCCCAGAATTCTTTGCTGACGAAGCGAGTTAACCTTTACTACAGCCCCGTCAATTTCATAGCTGAGTGAGTTTCTTATCTCTTCAAGATGACGGCAGAATAAAAGAACTTCATCTATATTTTTGCACAACTTATACTGGCGGTTTACCTTAAAGCCCATCTTCTGCAGAATATGCAGGTTCTCTGCATGCGTTTCAAGACCGTTTTGAGGATTTAAGAGATAATAAACAAATATGCTGAGCGGGCGCGAGGCAACAAGCTTAGGATCCTGCAGCTTGATCGTGCCGGCAGCAAGGTTTCTCGGGTTTGCAAAGAGCTTTTCACCCTTTTCTTCCCTCTCATGGTTCAACTTTCTGAAGTGCTCTATTTCTATATATATTTCGCCCCGGACCTCAATCTGATCCAGCTTATGCTCTGTAATAATTTCCTTACTAAGGCGTAAGGGGACACTCTTGATTGTCTTGACGTTAGTCGTAATTTCTTCACCAATTACTCCGTCGCCGCGCGTTGCTGCAGTTATGAGGGCGCCTTTTTCATAGCGCAGACTTACAGAAACCCCGTCAATTTTCATCTCCACTACGTATTCCACATTTTCCGTCCTGGGCAGCCCCTCCCGAACGCGCCTGTCAAAATCCAGCAGCTCCTGTTCGCTGTACGTGTTGGCCAGGCTCAGCATAGGTACTATATGCGTAACAGGCCTGAATTCTTTGGTCAGGTCGCGCCCCACCCTCTGCGTTGGAGATTCAGGAGAGATGAGGTCGGGATTTTCTTCCTCCAGATGCTGCAGCTCCTTTAGGAGCATATCATAATCATAATCGCTTATGGATGGCTCGGCAAGAACATAGTACTTGTAGTCATGTTCCCGGATCAGTTCTATCAGCTCTTCAATTCTTTTCTGGGCGAGGTTACTCATTCTTGTCTTTTGATGTTTTTAGGGATCTGGAAGAAGCTATTCCGCTCGAATCTATCTTAAGAATTCTGACAGTCCCTTTGCCGCCCGAAAAGGTGAGCGGATTATTGTTTAACATGAGCTGTACAGAGTTGGAGTTTCCAAGTACTACCTTGAAGTTCCTCTTTGCCTTAATATCCTTTTCGGTATTTGGCTGAAGGTTGAACTCACTTACTCTCGTGCTGTCGGCAGTAATTTTGACCCATGTGAGATCTTTGGTCCTAACCTTTAAGGTCAGGCTGTCACTTGCAGCAGCTGCCGGAGTTGCTGCAGGAGTCAGGGTGTTAGCGGCCGTCGATGCAGTTGAATCGGTCCCGGGCTTATTGTTTTCTATATATTCTTCATAAGGCTTTTCTGTAACAATTTCCTTTGAGGAATGATGGAAGAAGGTAAAGTAAGCAGCAACAATGACAACGAAAAGGAGAATACCTACGCCGGCTAAAATCAGATTACCCCGGCCTGAGTGCGAAGATGAAGCTTCATCTTCAGACAATGGGGCTGAGGTATCAATTGAAACATACTCTTTTTTGGGGTGTCTTGTCTGAGAAGGTTTTTCTTCTTTCGGGGCGTGGTGAACTTCCTCTTCCTGCCTTTCCTGATACTCGTGACCCTGTTTGGCATTTTCAAACTTGCGGACTATAGCATCTTCATCCAGACCAACCGCAGCGGCATAGGATTTTATAAATGCCTTAAGATATACCTCTGGTAATACGTCAAAATTACCGTTTTCAATTGCCTCGAGATACTTTATACTAATACGTGTCTTTACAAACATCTGCTGAAGCGTTATTTCTTTCTTCAGCCTGTTTTCCTTCAGTTCCTCTGCTAATTTTCTCATCATTAGAGACCCATGTAATACTAATTGTAAATATTCGTTATTAAAATATTAAAAACTTTCTAGAATAGATATGCAATTATGAGAAAAAATAGCAATATATGCCACCCAAATCAACCGGCCCTGTCGAGCCGGCAGGCAAAGGCTCCGTCTATATGATTTAAGTGCGGAAGGCTCTGCAGACAGCCGTTTTCATCTAAGAGTTCCCCGGGGACTTCCCCTTCCTCAGGCCTGTGGATCTTAAATTCCGGATGTGAGGCAAGGAAGCCTTTTAAGATGTCAAAATTCTCCTCGGGTTCAATTGTACAGGTGCTGTAGACGAGGCTTCCCCCCGGCTTAACCATGGAAGCTGCCTTCTCGAGCAGTTCCGACTGCAGGGCGTTCAGGTTCCTTATGTCGGCAATATCCCTTTTCCATTTGATATCGGGCTTTTTTGAGAGTGTCCCGAGCCCAGAGCATGGTGTATCCAGTAGCACACGGTCGAAGGGTTCATCTTCATAGTCCAGGGCATCGGCTTCAACCGTCTTAACGTTCGTTATGCCCAGGCGCTCAAGGTTTTTCCTTAAGGCTTTCAGGCGGCTTTCATACTTATCAATGGCTACAATCTCCCCTTCATTATTCATTAGGTTTGAAATGTATGTAGTCTTGCCTCCGGGAGCCGCACAAAGGTCCAGCACCCTCATGCCGGGTCTTACGCCCAGGAGCCTGCACGAAAAGCCGGTACTTTCATCCTGGATACTGAAATATCCTTTGTGGAAGAATTCCCAGTCCACAATGTTTGTAACGCTGTTGAGTTTTATGAATTCAGGGAGGAATTTCCCTTCGGAAAATTTCAGAGGCACCTTTTCAAGGAGCGTTTTGAACTCCTCAATGCTTGTCTTTGTGGTATTTACTCTTAAGGAAAGTCCCGGGCGTTCATTGTTTGCAGTTAAAAGAGCCTCCGTTGCCCCGGCCCCGTATCTTGAAATCCAGCGCCTGACCATCCAGAGGGGGTGGGAATAAAATACGCTTAAATAGAGAGCCTCATCTTCTTTGGGGTCGGGATAGCGCATGGCGTCCTTACTGCGTATGATGGTTCTTAAGACTCCATTGACGAGTCCCGCGTACTTTTTCCCCTGCAGCTTTTTTATGAGCTCCACGGCCTCATTAACAGCCGCGTATGCCGGTATCTTATTTAAGAAAAGTATCTGATAAAGCGCCACGCGGAGGGTATTTTTCACATTGGGAACGCTTTTTGAAAACTGCCCCTTAAAAAAGCCGTTTAATATCCAGTCGATCCTGCCACTCCAGCGGATAACGCCGTGAACAATCTCATAAAGCAGAGCCTTGTCCTGCCCCGAGAGATCCTGGTTCTTCATTTCATATTCAAGGAGCTTTTCCAAGTAGGCATCCGTCCGGTCGATCCTGTTGAGCACCTTGACGGCAATGCCTCTTACACCGCTATATAATTCGGGCCGGGCCTGACTTTCCTCATTTACCATAATAAAATAAAATTTCCTTCCGATAATTCCCGATAAAAAAGAGGAAACCGGATAAAAAAAGAGGAAACTGCTTTCCTCTTTTTTATCGGGACAAATAAAAATTTAAGTTCAAATAATATCTATTATACAAATATATTAATAAGGATAACCTTTTTTTCTTCTTTCCTTTGTAGTTAGATCGAAAATTTTTCTGAAAAGTTTCTCATCCTGCTCCGTCATGGCTATTTCGCGCCTGAGCATGGCGCGTTTTGCGGTTTCAATGCTCCTTTGCAGGTCGTATGTTGTTACGGCCTCACTTCCGCCCCATGAAAATGAAGGAAGATACTTTGCCGGGAATCCGGGGCCGAAAATATTGCACGAATAGCCTACAATTGTACCGGTATTGAACATTGTATTGATGGCGGTTTTTGTATGGTCGCCCATAATTACGCCGAGGAACTGCGTCCCGCTGTCTACAACCTCGCCGTTAACGTAAATTTTAACAGAGCCGTAATTGTTCTTAAGATCGCTGCAGTTCGTATCGGCACCTATGTTAACCCAGCTCCCGAGATATGCATGCCCCATAAAGCCTGAGTGCTGCTTGTTTGTGTAAGGCAGTATAATAGTATCCTCAATCTCGCCACCCACCTTGCATATTTTGCCGATGCTTACATTATCATAAATCCTGGCGCAGCTTTTAACCTGGCTTGCCTCCCCTATATAAACCCCGTTTTCGATGACGGCATTGGCATTTACGACGGCATTTTTGTCTATATATATGGGACCTTTTTCGGCATCCAGAACCGCCCCGGGTTTAACTTCGGCCCCTTCGGCAACAAATATATTATCCTTTTCCAGCAAATGGGCTCCCTGATATACTTTTCCAAGCACCCTTTCTTCTTTATTCTGCGTAAGAATCTCAAAATCGCATAAAAGCTGCTGGCGGTTATTTAAGGTCAAATCCCATATGTAATCGATATGCCTTATATCCACCTGTTCGGTCGGAATGCCGTCAAAGTCAGCCATTGAGAAGAGATCAAAAAGGTTTCCTTTCAGCTCACCGAGCTTACTGCCCGAGACTCTGGCTGCAATGATAGTGCCCTTGTTAAGATAGAGCCTGTTTTCATTGCCATCCAGCGGAATAACTTTCAGCATGTCTGCGGGTGCCAGAATGCGGCCGTTTATAAAAAGGCAGCCGTCGTCATCTATTTTATTGACATCAACGTTCGGATTTTTAGCCTTTACAACCGGTTCAAGATACTGCCTGCAATGAAGTGAGTATTTCACGCCGGGGTAGGCTCTCAGAATTTTAGCTCTTAGTGAATTAATACCGCAGATGAGATCGTAAGTAGGCCTTGAATAGATCAGAGGTTCCAGCCTGTCGAAGTAAATATCCTCAAAAATGCATAACTGCATAAGGGCATCCTCTTAAGTTCTGGGAAAATGTATTTTATTTAATATAATCACACATCTATAAATAAAACCAGACTTCCGGAAAACTGCGAAAACTTATTTCCGGTACGGGAAATATACAAAGAGACCAAAAGATAACTTAGTAAACGGCCCTGAAAGTGCCATTTTTTGTATTATCAGATGGAAAACTGCAAACAGGGAGAAGCGACAGGATCAGCTGATTAAAAGGAAAACGCTGGAAACGGGCGCTCTTTAACGGAAAAATTTTTTTCCGTTAAAGAAACCCAGGAATAGTTCTTATTTTGCTGTTTTAGCGTATTTTTTGTTGAATCTTTCTACTCTACCGGTTGAGTCGATGAGTTTCTGCTTTCCGGTAAAGAACGGATGGCAATTTGCACAAATTTCAAGTTTTATGTCACCAGCTGTTGAGCGGGTAGTAAAAGTATTGCCACATACGCAACTTACAGTAGCTTTCTTGTATGAGGGATGAATTCCTGCTTTCATAGTATTACCTTGCCTTCTAAAAATTTTATCTTCAAATATAAATAAGACTAATGTTAAATTCAATTGTTAAAAAGGGTTAAGCCCGAATTATTCTTCCACTTCTTTAGGAGCCTTTGTCGGAATATCCAGCTCTTCCATTTTCCTGTAGAGTGAGGAGAGCCCGATCATAAGAGCCTTTGCTGCCTCCTCCTTGTCGTAATTGTACTTTTTAATCGTTTTAATTATGTGCTCGCGCTCGAAGATCTTAAGGGCATCCTTAAGGGCATCAGGGAAATTATCGCTGAAAGTATTCCCCTTAAGATAATCCGAGAGGTCGTTTACAGTAATAACTTCCTCGCGGGCAAATATTATAGCCCGTTCAATTACGTTTTCTAACTCTCTAACACCGCCTCTCCAGTCATGGTTCATTAAGAGCCTCATGGTCTCATTATCTACCCCGACTATCCTGCGCCCCATCTCAATCCTGAATTTTTCAATAAAATGGTTCACCAGGACAGGTATATCTTCCCTTCTTTCATTAAGGCTGGGGAGTTTGATTTCCACAACATTCAGCCTGTAGAAAAGGTCCTCACGGAACTCGCCGGTTTTGGTTTTCTCGAAGAGGTTCTGGTTTGTTGCGGCAATAATCCTTACATCCGTTGTAACAGGTCTTGTTGCCCCCACGGGAATAAACTGCTTATCCTCGAGGACCCTCAGGAGCTTAACCTGCATGTTAAGCGGAAGGTCGCCAATTTCATCAAGGAACAGGGTTCCGCCGTCGGCCACCTTAAAAAGGCCCATTTTATCCTCGGTTGCCCCTGTAAAGGCCCCTTTTTTATGGCCGAAAAGCTCACTTTCAATGAGGTTCTCAGAAATTGCACCGCAGTTTACCGGAAGGAAGATCTCGTCTTTTCTGTGGCCGTTAAAGTGAATGGCCTTTGCCACGAGTTCTTTTCCCGTTCCGCTTTTTCCGACTATAAGAACATTGCTGTTTGTCTGTGAGACGCGGCTGATAAGGTCGAACACCTTCTGCATAGGCTCGCTTTTGCCTATAATATTCTGAAAGCCGGCCTCAGAGGAAAGTCTCTGCCTTAAGGAGCGGTTTTCAGTGGAAAGTTTCTTATAGGAAATAAGACGCTTGAGGCGCAGAATTACGTCGTCAAACTCCACGGGTTTAATAAAGTAGTCGTAGGCGCCTTCTCTTAAGGCTTCAATTGCAGTTTTAACCGAAGCGTATGCCGTCATAATGATAAAGAAAGTCTCCGGTGAAATCCTGGCAGACTTCTGCATCAGCTCAATTCCATCTAATTTAGGCATTTTAATGTCGGTTATAACAACGTCATAATCATCACCGCTGATTTTCTGAAGTGCTTCCTCACCATCGGCAGCTGTTTCCGCTTTGTAGCCCTCATCCTTCAGGAGCATTTCAAGGGACTCGCGGATTACTTTTTCGTCATCAACAATAAGCACTTTTGCAGACATTTAATAACTCCAGATAAATTTTAATTAACACTTTGATGTATGGGCAGCTTGAGTGTAAAGCTGCTGCCCTGTTTTAACTGGCTTTCGACCAGTATGTCCCCCTTGAATTTCTTCATTATTCCGTAGCTTACAGAAAGCCCCAGGCCTGTGCCCTTGCCGACCTCCTTGGTTGTAAAGAAGGGATCGAAAATCTTGCTTACGGTATCCTTATCCATTCCGCAGCCGTTATCGCGGATCTCGATATAAACGTAGTCCTTATCGTGACTGGATATGACCTCAATCCTGCCTTCGCCGTTTATGGCGTCCAGGGCATTAAAAAGCACATTAATTAAGACCTGCAGTATCTGATCCGGCACAATGTTAATCTTGGGCAGATCGTTGTCAAGCCTGGTCTCAAAGAGCACCTTCTTAACCCTCTTATCGTACTTGACGATGCCGAGAGCGGTCTTGATCACGTCTGTAATCTGTATAAAGAGCATCTCATGGCTGGGGGGACGCGAGAAATCCACCAGTTCGCGCACAATCCTGGAGATTCTGTCTATATTCAGTTTTATATTTGCAAGCTGCTCGCTGAAGAGTGAGTCGGCAGAACGCCTCTGAAGTATCTGTACAATGGAAGAGATAGATGTAAGAGGGTTTCCGATCTCGTGAGCCACGCCGGCAGCCAGCTGCCCGATGACGGCAAGCTTTTCCGACTGATCGATCTGCTGCTGGAGCTTCTTGACCTCGGTAAAATCCTTAATAATTACAGATCGTCCTATATACTCCCCGTCCGAGCTCGGAAGAAGCTTAATGTTAAGTTCCACAGAGACAATCTTCCCGAGCTTGGTCATTCTTTCGGTTTCGGCAATTTTCACAAATCCGCGCCTTATGACCTCATGCCTTATATAATCCAGCTCGTTAAAGTACTTCTCCTCCTTGGGAAGAAGAAGCGACGAGGGCTGCCCGATCACTTCAGATTCATTGTAGCCGAATATGATCTCGGCGCCTTTATTCCAGGCTATGAACTTTTCATTCTGGTCTATGAGCATGATGGCAGAGTCGGAAGTATGAAGAATATTCTTCAGGTACTGCTGGTTGATTTCAAGCTTTAAGGCCAGGCTGTCGCGGTCATGCGAGAGCTCCTTTACCTGGGCCTCCTGGTGGAGCATGCTGTAGCGGGCGTAAAGGTTTTCAATTATCTCGTCCACAAATTCTACAATAATAATCGGATCATAACCCGAATTCTTTTCTTTGTCAATAAAGTGCAGTACCGAGACGCGCCCGTTATTAAAGAGCTGACTTACCTCAAGGAGGTTAAGTTTGGCGTTTTCGAACAGGTTAAAGATATCGATCAGATAATTATCAGCCAAAGAATAGTCGGACTTCTCCAGGATCTGCCTTATGACCTCAAGCGAGCTTTCCACAAAAAGATTCACCTGGCTTTCGGTCAGCTTCCCTTCAAAGAGTCTTAAAAGAACACTGGTCCAGTTATTCTTAATAAACTCGGAATTCTTTTTTAATAATTCTAAGATGATCTTTTTCATTATGCTGACTAACTATCCTAAAAACACCTTTGCCACATCCAGAAGCAGTGACGGCTGATTAAAGAGGGCCGTCCTGAAGAGGCTGCCGAGAGTTCTTTTATCCCCGGGCACCTTAAGGAAAGAATGGGCAATCGAATTAAACTTTTCATCGGAGAAATTATATATTCCGTTTTTAATGCGGTTAAATATTTCATGACGTTTTCCAAGACGGTCATTCCAGGCCTTGTCGTAAGTCATTATGTGATCCGGCTTTTTACTCATCACGCTTTCAGCGGCAATTCTGCCTGCAATGCTTCCCCCTATCATGCCGCTTATAATGCCGCCGCCTGAAAGAGGATTAACCTGGCGCGCTGCATCACCTGTGAGCATAATGCCGGGAGCAGATATTCGGTCCAGAGTAACCGAGCACGGCACGCCGCCGGCAATTGAGGTCAGGAGCGGTGCATCCGGAAAATTACTTTCCATAAAACTGTTCAGATAAGATATGGCGCTGCAGCTTTTGCCCGTAAGTCCCGATACGCCAAGACCTATATTAGCCTTGCCCATTCCTTTCGGAAAAACCCAGAGATATCCCTCGGGAGCAACATCCTTCCCGAAATAAAAATAGCACGTATTGGGATCTACATCTATATTGGCAGCTGTAACCTGTGCGCAGCACTCCATGTCGCGGAAATCGACATGCGTCTTTAAGCCAGCCCAGCGCCCGACTCTGGATTCAACCCCGTCGGCTGCAATAACAACCTTCGCGCGGAGCTGCTTTTCTTCCCCCCTGTACTGGTACTTTACGCCTGCAACCTGGCCGTCGTCCATAATGAGTCCTGAAACATAGGCTCTTGTAAGCACTTCGGCCCCGGCTTTGGCAGCCTGACGGGCAAGCTCGTAATCAAAAACTCTTCTTTCCAGAATGTAGCCCGTATCACTAAAGCCTATTATAACCTCGGAGTGGTCCGGGGAGATAAGGGAAAACTTGTCTATTGAAGAAGATATCCATTTGGGATCGGGTGTAAGAAATTCTTCTACCCCTGCCTTACTGACAGCCTCACCGCAGCGCACCGGATAACCCACATCCCTGTCTTTTTCCAGCATAAGAACTGAAATCCCCTTTTCGGCGGCAAATTTTGCGGCCGTACTTCCTGCCGGACCGGCCCCTACAACAATGACATCATAATCAGTTTTCAACGTTCACCCCCTAAGGCTGCTTTCGGCATTTTTTCTTTTTTGTTGAATTTCAGGGTCTCAATAGGACAGCTCCAGACGCATTTTGAGCAGTTGGTGCATAAATCCTCAATAATTCTGATTTCGGCTTCCTTTAGCTCAATGGCATCCTCAGGACACACACCCACACAGCAGCCGCAAAAATCGCACTTATCGGGCAGAATCTCTATCAAAAGCATAACACAGTCGCCTTTCTGAAAGTTTAATTTGATACATAGCAAACTTAAGAAAAAAAACAATGAAAGTAAGTGTGGAATTTTCAAAAATGAGAATTTTTCATCAGAAACTGCAGCAGACAGGCTTCAGAGGCGGATTTTAAGTGAAAGGACCTTAAAATCCGCCCATGAAAGTTACTTTGAATGGCGCTTTTCAAGATTTTTTACGATGTCCGTAAATTCTATATCCTGTTCAACAAGCATTACAAACAGGTGGTATATAAGATCCGAGGTTTCATTTACGATCTCCTCTTTATCCCTGTTTTTGGCCGCAATTACGGTTTCAATGGCCTCTTCACCAACTTTTTGTATAATTCTGTTGGTTCCTCTCTGAAAAAGCTTTGTCGTGTAGGAGCCTTCCGGGAGCTTTTCTTTCCTGTCCTTTATAAGCGCAAACAGCTCGTTAAGGAAGCTGATTGAATCCGGTTTTTCCGAGAAGAAGCAGGAATATCCTCCCGTATGGCATGTATTGCCTTCGGGACGGGCTCTAACAAGAAGTGAGTCGTTGTCACAGTCCTGCCGGATACTGACTAACTTAAGATAATTGCCCGAGGTTTCACCCTTTGTCCACAGCCTGCCTTTTGAGCGGCTGAAGAATGTAACGAGCCCCGATTCCATTGTTTTCTCGAGCGCCAGCTTATTCATAAAGCCGAGCATAAGAACCTGATTGTTTGAATTGTCCTGAACAATTGCAGGTATAAGCCCGCCCATTTTATTAAAATCCAGTTTGCTTACGTCTATCATAGTTAGAGCCTTACTTTAATATTGTTTTGCCTTAGATACTCTTTTAATTCTTTTATGTCCAGTATCTGGAAGTGGAATAAGCTTGCAGCCAGGCAGGCGTCGACTCCTGCAGTCTCAAAAGCCTCCAGAAAATCCTCTTTTTTCCCCGCGCCTCCCGAGGCGATAACGGGTATACTGAGACACTCTGTTACTTTTTGAAGGAACTCCACGTCGTAGCCGTTCTTTGTGCCGTCTTTATCCATTGAGGTAAGAAGGATTTCCCCTGCTCCAAGCTCTGCCGCCCTGCGGCACCACTCGAGCCCTTCCAGCTCTGTCTCCTCGCGCCCTCCTTTTACATATACTTTATATACCGATCCCGCACGTTTAACATCCACTGCCGCTACAACGGCCTGGCTTCCAAACTGCTTTGATGCCTTTGTAATGAGCTCCGGGTTACGCACAATTGAAGAGTTAAGCGAGACCTTGTCGGCACCGGCCTTAAGAAGGCTTTCTATGTCCTGAAGTTCCGAGATCCCGCCTCCCACGGTAAAAGGGATGCGGATTGCCTTGGCCACACTTTTCACAAGCCCCAGGAGGGTTTTTCTTTTTTCAGCCGAAGCCGTAATGTCCAGAAATACAAGTTCATCGGCCCCTTCCTGGCTGTAGCGTTCAGCCAGGGCCACGGCATCGCCGGCATCTATTAAATTTACAAAGTTTGTTCCCTTAACCACTTTCCCGTCTTTAACATCCAGGCACGGAATTATTCTCTTACTAACCAACTTCTCCAAGCTCCTTTAAGCTGATCTTATTTTCATAAATTGCTTTACCTATTACAACTCCGTAGACGTTTAGTTCCGCAACCTTCCTTACGTCTGAAATATCCTTAATTCCTCCCGAGGCAATCAGCTTAATGCCCGGGAAAAGACTTAAAATTTCAGAATAGAGGTCTGTGTTTGTCCCCATGAGCATCCCGTCGCGCCTTATATCGGTGCAGAGAAAAGTTTCCACCCCCTTGTCCATGCAGTATGCAATGTGGTCTTTTAATGAAACCGCAGTTTTCTCAGTCCACCCCTTAACAGCAATCATCCCGTCTTTAACGTCAGAGGCAACCACAACCTTCTGAGGCCCGTGCGCATGAAGTATATTTTCAAATTCTTTTTTATTCTCAACCGACAAAGATCCAATAATAACGCGGTCGGCGCCTGAAGAAATAATACTTCTGACTGAAGCCTCATTTCTTACGCCCCCGCCAAATTCAACTAAAAGCCCCGTCCGGGATTTTATCTCTTCAATTATTCCAAGAGTGGAAACGTTTCCTGTCTTTGAGCCCTCAAGGTCCACCATGTGCAGCCACTTAAAGCCGTGACCTTCAAAAATCTTTGCCTGATCGATGGGACTGTTTTCGTAGAAGGTCACTTTACTAAAATCGCCTTCCCTGAGGCGAACAATTTTGTTCTGGTAAATATCTATTGCGGGTATTACTATCATATTTCAAGAAAGTTATTTAAGAGTTTAAGACCCGCTTCCCCCGACTTTTCCGGATGAAACTGGATCCCGTAAAAATTATCCTTCTCCAGGGCTGCAGTAAAATCAAGTCCATGACTGCTTACTGCCGTTGTATATTCCCCTACAGGCAGGTAGTATGAGTTTGCAAAGTAGAAAAACTCGCCGTCTTTAATATCCTTAAAAAGTTTGCTTTCCTTCTTCTGAAAAACCTCATTCCATCCCATGTGCGGAACATTTACCTTTGAGGAGTCAAACTTTTCCACCCGTCCCGGCACAACGCCGAGGCAGGGGACATTTCCCTCAGCTGAAAATTCAGACAAAAGCTGCATCCCGAGGCATATCCCTAAAAGAGGTCTTTTTACGATCCTGAGCATGTTGATTAAATTATAGCGGTGGAGCTGCCTGATGGCAAAGGATGCCTCGCCTACTCCGGGGAATATAACCTTATCCGACCTGCAGATATCCGCTTCCTTATTGGTCAGGAGGAAGTCGTGTCCCAGATGCTCGAGCGCATTAGCAACTGAAGCCGTATTGCCCGCATCATAATCAATTAGAGCTATCATAAAACTCCTTTTGTTGATGGTAATTTATTTTCATTTCTTTCATCCATCCTGAGGGCTTCGTTTAACGCCTTGGCAAATGCCTTAAAGAGGGCTTCAATCTTGTGGTGGTCGTTCTTTCCCTTTGCCCTTAGGAATATGTTAGCCTTAAGGCCCGATGAAAGGCCCCGGAAAAACTCCTCGGTAAGTTCAACCGGGAAGTCGCCAACTTTCTCCCTCTTAAATTTGCACTTAAAGTTAAGGTACGTCCTCCCCCCTAAGTCAACGGCGCAGCGTGCGCTGGCTTCATCCATCGGAAGGAAGAATCCGTAACGCTTTATTCCAAGCTTGTCGCCCAGGGCTTCACTTATTGCCTGACCAAGGGTTATTCCTGTGTCCTCAACCGTATGGTGCTCATCTACAAACAGGTCCCCCTTAACCAATACCTTTAGATCTATGTTGGCGTGCTTTGAGATCTGCTCTAACATATGATCGAAAAAACCGACGCCGGTACTGATTTCCGAGCGTCCCTGGCCGTCCAAGGATACCTCAGCTATTATGTCGGTCTCTTTTGTTTTCCTCGTTTTCACAGAATGCCTGAGGCGGCTTAAAATTAGTAAGGCGGCTTCTCCGAAGTCGCTTACCTCAGAGCCTTCTTTGACGGCTATTATGCCTCTTTCAGGATCAGTTTTGCCTGAAGCGGTTACGTAAAAAGCATCAGATTCATCCCGGGAAGCCGTGCCTAAGGTAATATCCTCAAGAAGGAGCACTTTAGCCAGGGGGCCCTTCAGCTTGCCGCCTTCGGTTTCTAAAGTGAGATTTTTGCTTCTCAGTTTTTTAAGACCTGAGACAAGACCTTTAGCCAGGGGGGAGGAAAGATCAAGTATTTCTTTATCTATTACAACTTTAGTCATATTTATATGAATTTTTTGATTACGTCCAGGAATTTATTGTTTTCATCTTCTGTGCCTATGGAAACCCTCAGGCAGTTCTCCAGCATCTCGTAAGAACTCCTGTCGCGGATAATTACCCCCTCTTCGGCCATTTTCTTCTGAACAAGTCTTGCGTCATTGCACTTAAAGAGAAGATAATTGGCATCAGACGGATAGACTTTTATTATGCCCGGCATTTTACTGAGTTCACTTTTGAGGCGCTCGCGTTCAGAGATGAGCTTCTGAACAAACTCATCTTTTTTCCGGCTGTTTCCGATAGCTCTTATAACTGCCTGCCTTGTAAGTGAACTGACGTTATAAGGCGCCTTGACCTTAAAGAGGAGATGAATAATCTCCTCACCTGCCACACAGAAGCCGAGCCTTATGCCTGCCAGGCCCCACGCCTTGGAAAAGGTTCTTAATACAACCAGGTTCTCATGGCCCGCAACCTCCTTAATTAAGGAATTATCGCCTGCAAAATCAACATAGGCTTCATCAACTGCTATAACGCAATTGAAGGTTTCTGCAAGCTTTAAGACATCCTCTTTCCTTAAGAGGTTACCGGTCGGATTATTAGGCGAACAGAGGAATATGATCTTTACCGTATTATCAAAATTCTTTTTAACGGCTTCAAAATCAATCTGGAAGTCATCTGTCAGATTAACTGACTTTGTCTTAACGTTATTTATGTCGCAGGCCACCTGGTACATGCCGTAGGTAGGGTCAAGTATCATAACGGTGTCTTCCCTGGGTTCGCAGAAGATCCTGATTAAGAGGTCTATAATTTCATCCGAGCCCACGCCGAAGAAGAGATTTTTCCCCATAACGCCGAAATATTCACCGGCTGTTTTCTTAAGATCGTCCTGGTGAGGATCGGGGTAGCGGTTAAGATAAAGATCCTCATAGAGTTCAGCTGTAGTGCCAAGGCTGTTTTCATTTGCATCCAGAAGTATTCCTTTTGAATACATATCCCTTGCGGAAGTATATGGTTTAAGATCGAGTATATTTTTTCTGGCTAACTTTTCTATCATAATTCATTTAACCTTATTGTAACAGCGTTCTTATGAGCCTGAAGAGATTCCACCTCGGCCAGTGTTTCAATTGCCCCCGAAATACTCTTTAAGCCCTCACGCGTCAGTTTTTGGAATGTCATTGTTTTCATAAAACTTTCCACAGTAACTCCCCCTGTGGACTTTGCATAGCCGTATGTCGGCAGCGAGTGATTTGTGCCCGACGCGTAGTCGCCCGCGCTCTCAGGAGAATACCCTCCTAAGAAAACCGAGCCTGCGTTGGTAATAAGCGCCTTATACTGTTCAGGCTCCTCAACGTGGAGTATCAGGTGTTCAGGAGCGTACCTGTTGCTGAACTGGAAAGCGTCCTCCAGGTTTTCAGTTACAAGCGCAAAAGATCTTTCAAGCGCCTTAATTGCCGTTTCCTTCCTTGGAAGAAGCAATAGCTGGCTGTCCAGCTGTTCAAGCACGCCGGATAAGACCTTCTGAGAAGTTGTAAGAAGCACTACCTGCGAGTCAGCCCCATGCTCGGCCTGCGAAAGAAGATCTGCCGCCACAAAGGATTGATTGGCCGTTTCATCTGCAATTACCAGCACCTCACTCGGGCCCGCAGGCATATCGATCGGGCATCCCTCCAGGTCTATGCTGACAAGAAGCTTAGCCGCAGTGACGTACTGGTTGCCGGGTCCGAAAATTTTATTTACCTTCGGAAGGCTTGCGTCTCCATATGCCAAAAGTCCTATTGCCTGAGCTCCGCCGAGCTTATAGAATTCGCTGATCTCGAGATATTTTGCCGCAAAGAGGAGCGCGTCGTTAACTTTATTATCACGGGCAGGGGAAGTGGCAACAATTCTTCTGCATCCCGCAATGCGTGCCGGAATTCCAAGCATGAGCATCGTTGAGGGGAGTACGGCGCTTCCGCCCGGAATGTAAAGCCCCACGCTTTCAATTGCCCTGTATTCACGCGAACACATGATGCCTTCCATTGTTTCCGCTTCAACTGTCTTAGGCATCTGCTTCAGGTGGAATTTCTGGATATTGTCGGCAGCTTTTTTAATTGCATGCTTAACTTCTTTGTCCAGATTTTTCTCAGCCAGGTCAAATTCAGCTTTCGAAACAAGAATGTTTCCCCCCGAAAAACGGTCAAATGCCGCGGCATATTTCAAAGCGGCTTCAAGGCCTTTCATCTTTATCTCTTCAAGAACCGGCCTGACTATTTCAAATGTGCGCCCCATGTCTATAGCCGGGCGCCTTAAGAGGCTTTCAGCTTCCCTGGGGTCTAAATTCCTGAAATTAAAGATCTTCATTTTTCTAGTCCAATCTGTTTATTTTTCAGAATATCATATTTTCAATCGGCAGAAGGAGAATTCCTGTTGCGCCAGCATTCTTAAGGTCGTTTACGATGCTCCAGAAGCGGTCTGCCGGAATTACGGCATGAACGGCAAGCGAGGTCTCATCTGCCAGGTGAAGCACCGTGGGACTTTTAAGAGAAGGAATAATCTCCGTAATTTTCTCCAGAGAATCCTTCGGTATATTCATCATAAGATACTTGGATTTCTTAGCCGAGAGCACGCTTCTCATTCTGGCTATCAGGTCCTGAAGGATCTGAAATTTCTCCTCGTTTTTCTTCAGGCTGTTGCTGGAAATTAAAACGGCTTCTGAATCAAACACATTAAAGGATTTCGTGAGCTTATTCATCATAAGCGTGTTGCCCGTTGAGACAATGTCGCAGATGAGGTCGGCAACACCTAAGGAAGGGGCAATTTCAACTGAGCCGCTGATTTCAATTATTTTAGCCTGCAGGTTATTTGCGCTTAAGAAAAGTTTTAAGATGTTAGGGTAGGAAGTTGCAATTGTCTTTCCGTTTATGTCTTCTAATGTTTCGGGTATCCCGTTTGCCGGGGCTGCAATCATGAGGCGGCACTTGCCGAAGCCCAGTTTTTCACTGACCGTAATATTAGCCTGTTTTTCGTAGACCACATCTTCCCCCACAATGCCTATATCGGCAACGCCGTCCTGAACGTATTCGGGTATATCGTCATCTCTTAGGAATAAGAGGTCCAGTTTGTGGTTTTTAGCCGAGACAATGAGCCTGTCAGAGTAGTTTTCTATATCCAGCCCGCAAAGCTTCAAGAGCTCGAGCGATTTTTCAGAAAGCCTTCCTTTCTTTTGAATAGCCAGCTTTAAGTTTCCGTTTTCCATTTTAATACTTAGTCCTTATACTTTAAAAACAAAAAACCCCGGCAGAGTGTGTCGGGGTTATTAAAATTCAAACTTTATAGAGTTTAATATAATCCGACACTGAGCCTGCAGTTAACGTGATGAGCATGATGATGTAAAGCTGCCTGGCGGCGGCCAAAATCTGAACGGATTATATTTACTTTAATGTTTTTCATAACTAATAATTTAAATCTATGAAAATTAATGCTGTATTTCAAAGCATTTTTCCCTGAATTTATTAATTGTTGCATATTTAGCCTGCTCATCAGCCGGAAAACAGCACTTATTGACTGCATCTGTTCCCGGAGCGGGCTTAGATATTTTTACTTTCCCATGTTTTAATGAATTCTTCCGCAGTTGAAACGGTAATTTTACCCTTCTTGTAATCGGACTTATTTCTTGTAATAATTATATTAATTCTGTTTGTAACGGCAGTAAAATACTGGATTGCATCTTCAAAGTCATTAAAATCGGAATTCAACGCCTGTTCGATTATCTTTTCATCAACAGAAAGAATACCGATTAAAGTTTTTAATTTCCTTAAACTTTTGAGTGCGGTTTGATTATTTGTCAGCTTTTTCAGTAGATAATGAAGATTTGCAAAAACTATTGGTGAAGTATAAAGCTTAACTTTATTTTCATCTGAGAGGGTAAACAATTTTGCCGAATAAACATAGAATTCTTCTCTTTGAGCTAAAAGATCTAAAATCACGTCAGAATCAACAAATAATTTCATTGTCAATCGTATTTCTCCGACAAATATTTACCATAATCTTCTCTTAAATTGAAATCTTTTCCCAGTTTTATTATTCCGCTTATTTCAAGAACATTTGGTGAAATTTCAATTTCTTTCTGATTTTCAGGTTTATTTTTCCCGCTTGAGACTAAATTAAAGTAATCCTCGACTAAAGATGAGAGACTTTGGTTCTGCTTTCTTGCATATCTTTTTGCGTTCTCTATCGACCTTCTGCTTAACTTTAATGTTAATTTTGTATCCATATGATTTTCTTTCTTGTTTATACGTACATTCTGTAAATAATAATACGTATAATAAAGTAATTTTGCAATACCGTATTTCGGAAAACAATAAACGCGCTGCGGAAATTTGGAGAAGGTAACTTTACTTACCGGCCTATTGTTACAGGCCGCTGGTTTGAGTATACAAGTTAAATCCGGAGCCGTCTCTTACTCCTGCTATTGTATTTTTTCATTTTATTATTACTCAATTTTATTATAAATTATTTTAATAAGACTTAAAAAGGGGGGAAGAGATGATCTTTTTAATACTAATCTTCGCGGTCTTAATTCCGAGAATTTCAATATTTCTGCTCTGGTTTTTTACAAACTGGTTCCACGGCATGTTTAACTCCATACTCTGGCCCCTGCTGGGTTTTATTTTCCTTCCGGTCACGCTCCTGTGGTACAGCGTGGTGTTTCACTATTTTGACAACTCCTGGACCACGGTTCCGATCGTGGGGCTTGTAATAGCAATTCTTATCGACCTGTCCCCCGGAGGAAAAAGGTACTACAGAAGAAGAGACTACTAATGAGAATAGATGCAGGGTTATAGTGCAAGATCCATCAGGCTTCCCTCGTGCCTGAGGAGCCATTCTTTTATATGAAGCCCGCCGGCGTAGCCTGTGAGCTTTCCGTTACTGCCAATTACACGGTGGCATGGAATGATGATGGGGATCGGGTTTTTCCCGTTTGCCGTTCCTGCCGCCCGAATCACTTTTTCATCACCCAGGCGCCGGGCAAGCTCAAGATAAGTTATTGTCCGGCCGAAAGGTATCTTAAGAAGCTCATTCCAGACCCTCTTCTGAAAGTCTGTGCCATGGGGTTCGAGTTTTAATTCGAAGTTTTCTCTTTTTCCGGTAAAGTATTCATCCAGCTGAAGGATTACTTCCTTTAAGACCGGATGACTGCTGCCTGAGGCATACTTGCCCTCTTCAATAAAATCAATTCTTAGGAGGGCCTCATCACTGCACTCAAGCTTAAGCGCTCCGAAAGGTGATATGTAATATGCTTCAGGCATTTAGCTGGTCTTTACAATATTCTTACTTTTATTGTGCGGACAACCTGCTTTAAGTCCTCAAAGAGCGATTCCTTATACTTTGTGTCCACATCCGCAATAACATAGCCTATTTTCTCGTTGGTTCTTAAGTACTGCGAAACAACGTTAACGTCATTGCGTGCAAAAATGGCGTTAATCTGCGACAAGACACCCGGAACGTTCTCATGAACGTGCAGCAGTCTGTGCGCGTCGTTTACCGATGGCAGCTGTATTTTCGGGAAGTTGACGCTCGTATAGGTGCTCCCGGTGTAGACATACTCAAGGAGCTTATTTGAAACAAATTCCCCTATGTTATACTGCGCCTCCTCGGTACTTCCGCCGATGTGCGGTGTAAGAAGTACGTTAGGCAGATTCTGCAATGGGGATACAAATCTCTCGTTGGCATCTTTCGGCTCTTCAGGAAACACGTCCAATGAGGCGCCTGCAACCTTTCCGCTTAATATATTTTCCTTTAGGGCTTCCACATCCACCACAAAGCCGCGGCTTAGGTTTAAGAGGATAACCCCGTCTTTCATTATTTCAAATTCTTTTCTTCCAATAAGATTTTTGTTTCGCGGGCTGCCGTCCACGTGCACTGTAACAACGTCCACAATCCTCAGCATATCCTCAAGGAAAGACATCCTCTTTGCATTGCCTATGGTCAGTTTATCCACAACGTCGTAATAATAGACTTCCATTCCCATCGCCTCGGCAAGCATGGAGACCTGGCTGCCGATGTTGCCGTAGCCAATAATGCCCAGCTTTTTACCTCTTACTTCGCGGGCATTTTCTGCCGACTTGTCCCAGACACCCTCGTGCGCCTTGACGATCTTATCGTGCAGGCGGCGGATTAAGAATATGATTTCGGCAATAACTATTTCAGCCACGCTTCTCGTGTTGCTGTAGGGTGCGTTAAAGACCGCAACGCCCTTCATTGAAGCCGCGTGGAGGTCTATCTGGTTAGTTCCGATGCAGTAGGCGCCAACGGCAAGCAGGTCAGGCGCGTTTTCAAATACCTTTTTTGTCAGGTGAGTCCTTGAGCGTATTCCGAGGAGTGAAACTCCCTTAAGGGCTTCAATCAGCTCATCTTCTGACATGCCCCCTTTATGTGTTTCGAGTTCTACGCCTTTTTCTTTGAGGATCTCATTTGCAGCAGGATGTATATTTTCAAGTAATAAAGCTTTCATCTATTGGTCTCACAAAATTTATTATCGTCAAGGCAAATGTACGATTTCTTTACATAAATACGTAATCTTTGTGGTTTTTGATGGAGATAATTGAATTGCAGCCGGGCTCTGCCGGGAAATGGTTCCCGGCAGTCTTTCAATTGCCCTTAGAACTTTTTCTTAAAAATATCCTTCAGCTTTTCTTCGGCTTTTTTCTTGAGCTGCTGCTTTACGGTGTCGGCCTTCTGCTGGGCCTGCTTCTGAATTTCAGCCTTCTTCTCTTCTATCTGCTTCTGAGCCTCCTGCTGAACTTTCTGCTGGACCTGCTGCTGAACGGTCTTTGCAGTTCCTCCTACAATGTCGGCTGCGCTGGTTGTAACGGAAGGATTATTTATGTTTCCCTTTAAGAATGCCTTAACGTCTATCTTATCGGCCGAGACCAGGTTTATATCCTGCTTAAGAAGCTTGTTTATGGCCTGGTTTGCCTGCTGCTTTAGCTCTCCTGCCGGAATCTGAATGTTCATTGTGTAGTCGATACTCTTGTCCATCCCGTTTGAGCCCGAGAAGGTCACGTCGTAATTAAACACTTTATATGTAAAAGGCTGAACATAGAATCTGCCGCCCTTGATCTGGAAAGAAGGGTTTACATTTGTAAGCACCGGATTTTTCAGAGCATCAATCTTAAGGGCACTTCCCACGGCTTCAAATGGCTTGAAGCCCTGTACTTCGGCTCTCTGGAGATTAAGTATGCCGCTGCCGTTAAAACTGTTCCAGATGGGCATCATTGTCTGATCCAGACTTGAAGTAATATTCATCTTTGCGCCGAAAGATCCGTGTATGTACTGCGCCATCGGGGCAAACTGCCTTACACTTACAAAGCTTTCGTACGTTTTACCGATGTCGAAATTATTTACTGCCAAATTAAACGCCATGTCCGGGAGCACTCCTGCCGGTGTGGCATAATACCCCGTAGCAACGAGGCTTCCTCCAAGGAGGTTCATCTGGAGGCTCTGCATGGAAAGCTTTCTGTCGCTGATGACAATAACGCCCTTTACGTTCTCAAGCGTCAGGTTATCATAGATCATTTTTCCTATAGTGGAGTTCATCGTAAAGTTAATTCTTTCCGGAAGCTCCACTGCCTGAACCTTCGTCCCTGACTGCGGCGGGGTTTTCTTCTGCTCTGCCTTGCTGAGTTTCATGAGCTCGTTTACATCCAGATAGTTTGAATTCAGCGCAAGATTTCCGCTGATTATACCCCTGTTGAGCAGGTATCCCAGCATATTATAAAGCCCGCCATTGGCGTTTATGTTGTTCTGCCCGATATTCATGCTGAAATTATTAAGTTTAAATGCCTGAGGCGTAAGGGTAAGCGAGGCCTGGCTGATCTTTATCTCCTGCGTGAGCTCGTCGCTTCCATAGACAACGTTATTTGCCTGAACTGTTCCCGAGGCATTAAGGTTATCCATTCTTTTGTTCTTTAAGCCCCCGAGATTCCCTTTTGCCTGAAAGTCGGCCTGAACAAGGCCATCCAGCTTTTGAACCCCTTTCATCGGCAGGGCATTTTTAAGCTGCCCCAGGTTCAGGCGCCCTTTTACCTTTGTATCTATATAAGGATTTGACCTGGGTGTTGTCATAGTAAGCGACATGTCGAAGGGATCACCGCCCAGTTCAAAGTGCATCTGTTTGAGGTTAACTACTGTATTGTCTGGCGTTCCGCCGGGATTGTTGACGTTCAGGTCCACGTTAACATTCCTGACCGTATTTGGAAGTTTCGGATACTGGAAGCTTCCGTTCTGCACTATGAGCTTTATGTTAAAAGAAGGTATGCGCGCTTTGTTATATACTCCCTTTACCGATCCGTTAAGAATCATTTTGCCCGAGGATTTAAGATCCTGGAAGTTTTCCGAATATGCTGCCGGAATAAGCGAAACTATATCCTTAAAGTCCGTACGATTGGAGGCAAATGTCAGGTCCATTGAAATACTGCTTGTATCAGGCCTTGCAACAAAGCCGTCGAATTTGACAGTAAGGTTATTTATCCTGAGCTCATTTTTATTCAGAGTAAATTTCTTCTGTGTCATGTCGGCAAAAAGCTGCATATCCAGGTAGGCATTTACCTTATTAAGATAGGTAAGGCCGTTATACTCAAAGGTAAGCTGGTCAATTTTTGTCTGAGTCTTTAAGTTGAACTTATCCTTCGAGAGATCCCCGCTTCCCTCATGGTCGAGGTTTCTGATTATGGCCGTCATGCCTGAACTCTGGTCGATATAGGCAATATTAGCCCCGTCAACCGAGTAGTAATTAAGCGCCACGTTGACCTGCTTTTGCGACGGAGCCGCCGCCGGCTTAACGGTATCCGGCTTCATAATATTGTAATTAGCCGTACTGTCTTTGAGCACAAGGAGCTTAATGTTGGGTTTGTGGAGATTAACCTCTTTAATTCTAACAGCGTTTCCTTTTACAAGGCTCCACAGGTCAATCGTTGCATTAAAAGACTGAGCGCTAAGAAGCGTATCCCCCTTGAAAGGAGGCTTATTTACAATTGTCAGATTATTTATGCTGAGCGTAAGGTCGGGGAAGCTCTTAAACATGTTAAGGCCTGCGCTTTCAAAGTTCAAGACAGCATTAAGCTGCTTATTAGCCTGCTTTTTAACCAGTTCTGCTATCTGATCCTTAAAAAGCATTGGAACGAACATCATCAGAATAATAATTACGAGCAGGATAATGCTTACGACTGCAAATTTCTTTTTCATGGATTTAGCCCGAGATTTGTTTTGTAATGCTGGGAATAATATAATAAAAGAAATAATACTGTTTATATAAAGCCCAAAAGCTATCTTGGAGGCCTGTAATACCTCCTGAGCCAGGCGCTCAGGCCGTCAAGGCCCGGGAAGAGCACACGTTCGGTAATGTTTACTTCATCGAGCTTATCCCTGATTTCCCACTTAAGTTTTGAGGGAATTATGATGCGGAAGAAGAGCTCCGGATGGCTATCAAGCCATTCATTTAATATAGAACGGGCGCTTGACATAAAGGAGAACAGGGCATACTGATTAATTATACGGTCATCGAATGAAGGGGGTTCAAGAAAAACTACATATTCATCGGCAGTGCCTTTGAGCCTTTCCAGTTCTGAAAGCCCCCGGCAGACCCGTTCAAGCATTTCGCCTGTAAAAACAAGCGAACTTTCTTCTTTCAGCACACTTTTTAATGGACCCGGAAGGAGTTCGTTCGCTTTCATATAGTCCATGCACCATACGGCGCCGTCGTGCTCGTACTTTCTAAGGTCATCCGTAACAAAATGAAGGGCGATGTATGGCGAATATGTCCAGTCCAGAAGCCTCGTAGGAAGCCCGTGGTGCTGTGCCACGGCAAGCCAGTCCCAGATCAAATCACTGTCGAGGGTTCCTTTTGGCGAATATTTTCTGAAATTCCTGAGCAGGTGGCGTTCCATATCCTCGTACTTGCCGCCGAGCCTCATAAGGCTGGTCTTAAGATCGTAGTCCCTGTCGGAAAGTCCCCTGAATGCATAAGGGGAGCGGTAGCGCAGGATATTTTCATCCCAGGAGTTCTCGAAGAGGAGTTTCTGCAGTTCGAGCCAGTTTTTTACGGTTATATCGTTTTTTGTTTTCATTGTCTTTTTTGGACCGGGTATTTAAAAACAGCAAACCATATAAATATACTTATTTTTCCTGATACTATTTACGTATTTGAGGCATAAGAAAAAAGCCGCCCTGAATAGGGCGGCTTAAATTCATTTTCAGGCTTTTTCAGAGGGAACCACCTTAGCTTAAGAGGTTCTCAAGCTTGTTTCTGATGGTACTTTCAATTGTACCTTTGAAGGGCAGGGCCGCCAGAGGAAGATTTCCCTCCACTTCAACCTTGGCAGGATGAACCGAGAGTTCCCCGTCAACAGCCATCCCCATTGCACGGAAGGAGAAAGCCCCGCGGTTGCCGTTCCAGTTCTCCCTGACATCACTGATCTGGCTGCCGAACTGGTTCTTCAGGTCGCGGATGAGACCGCTTACGCGCTTTACAGCCTCGCCTTCACCCAGATTATGCGGAACAATTACTTTCATCTTCGACATTTTAATCTCCATTTAATTCACTTCTTAGTATTTTATGAAAATTTATGCCGTATGAAAAGCTATAATTATTCCCCTTTCGGACTTTAACTCTCTAAAGAGAAATAGGAATTAAATATGTCCTCATAGTTCTCTGGCACGTACTCGCCGCTTTTTTTAACGAGCTTATACTTGCCCGAATACTCACCGCGGGCAACCTTTTCAACCATTTCTATCAGTTTATCTATATCTTCCATTGTATTATAGCATCCGAAGCTGATGCGCACCAGGCCGGGCATATTTGACTTGTCGCCATCCAAAAGCTGAGTGCGCCAGCTTTCGGCTTCCTCCCCGCTCAGGTGCAGCAGATGCACCACATATGGATGCGCACAGAAGCATCCGCTTCTTACGCCGATGCCCCCTTCATAGCCCAGGATAGCAGACAAAAGGAAGTGCGGCACGCCTTCAAGGTTAAAAGGAACAACGCCTACTTTTTCTTCAGCCCTGGCCGGATCGGTCTCCCCGTAAACCGTTACGCCCGGAATTGACCTCAGGCGTTCGAGGCAGTATGCCGTAAGCACCCTTTCATGCTCTGCAATTCTGTCCATTCCGATTTCCATAAGAACTTTTGCCGCGGCAGCCATTGCAACAGCGCCCGGAACGTTCGGGCTTCCGGCTTCATCACGGTCAGGGGTGCCGCCCCAGTAAACCTCATTCTCGGTAACCACGTTTACTGTTCCGCCTCCGGAATACTCGGGCTTTCCTTTTAAGAATACTTCCTTTGGACCTACAAGAGCGCCTGTGCCGAAAGGAGCGTACATCTTGTGCCCTGCCAGCACAACAAAATCCAGATGCTCCGGATCAGTGTCGGGTTTCATATCTATTTTGCGGTGCGGGGCAAGCTGAGCTGCATCTATCAGAATTCTGGCTCCTGCAGAGTGAGCCTTGCGGGCCAGGCGGTGTATTGGCTGAATGAACCCCGTAACGTTTGAGGCCCCCGTAACACTTACAAGTGCGATACGGCCTTTATATTCCTCCAGGAGGCGGTCAAAATCCTCCTCGTCAAACCTTCCTTCATAAGTCGCCTTTACGTGCAGGACATGTGCACGGTCGCGCCAGGGGAGGTCGTTTGAATGATGCTCAAGGCGTGTTGTAATTACAAACTTGTCTTCCGGAATTTCAAGGCGGTAGGAAAGCTTATTTAATACTTCAGTTGTGTTTTTCCCGAAAATTACCGTATTGGTATTTAGATCTGCGCCCACAAAACGGCCTACAATTTCATGAGCCATGTCGTATGCTGCCGTGCTAAGACGGCTCTTAAAGCCTGTGCCCCTGTGAACGCTGGAATAGTAAGGCATGAAGTCTTCAATTGCCCTCATTACATCATTTAATGCCGGAGTACTTGCGGCATTATCCAGATTTACATACGGGATTAAACGCCCGTCAAGGATTGGTACCCTGCGGTCGATGCCGAAAATGCGGTCGTGAAGATTAAACGACTCCTCAAGTTTAATAAGTTCATCTACTGAATCTGTGAGACCTGTGGAAACTGATGTTTTTTCAGCTTCAGTCTTTTGCGTGCTGTCCATTTAACAACTCCTCTTTCTCAAGCATGCAGCAAAGTCATGCAATCGATGCAATTATATGTAATCTCTTCCCTTTGGGAATGTTATTCCTTAAAAGGAAAAGGGCGGATTTACTCCTTTCCATTTTTAAATGGCTGTAATTTTTATAGACAATCTGAACCGTTTTGTACTATGAGACTAAAACATGAGGGGGAAGGCCTTCCCCCCTCAGCATAAAATCTTCATTTAATAAATCTCATAGTAAAAGGATACCTGTAGGATTTACCGTCGTTAGCCTGGACTGAGGCGACAATGATCAGGACCAGCTCAGCAATGCCTAAAAGGATCAGAAGCATAATGCCTACTACCAGCAGCATTAAAATCAGGGCAATAAAGATGTAAATTGTCATGGAAATCTGAAAGTTCAGAGATTCCCTCCCCTGATCGTTTACAAAAGGAGCTGTATCCTTCTTAAGAAGCCAGACAACCAATGGGCCGATAATGTTTCCGAAAGGGATAACAAACATCAGAAGGGCCGATAAGTGACAGAGCATGCCCCAGAGTTTAGTATCCTTATCCAGTGCTGCATTTTCCACGTGTTCTGCATGTCCAAAAGTTTCCATCTTACTCTCCTTTAATTGTTTTAACTAACGTTAAAGGGCGCCGAAAACTCAGATGGCCTAAGAGGGAATGACATATCCCCGGGGCCTGCAAAAAAACACTATTCAGGTATCGCAACAAGTATAACTTGTTACCTAGAAAGTTAATTCAAATAACCTTAGCAAGCAATAATTTAACAAAATAAAAAGGGGACGTATTTTCATTTAACAACCCTTCCACGCAGCTTTCGGGCAGAAGGTTTGAAACGTCAAATAATCTTCTCCAGCGGAACCTGAAACAGACGCGTATAGTCGTCTTTTATCGTGATCCGGGTATTCATCTCTTTTACCAGTTCTGCCAGGCAATCAAGCTGACATTCATCATCGAATGCGATCATGCGGACATTGTTATAGCCGGGATAGGCCCTCGTGCCCATGTGAGGCATCGTCTTGTGCCCCTTGCCTTTGACGTTCTCCCACTCGGTATAAAAATCAACTCCGGCCTCCTGCAAGATGGCCGAAATCCTGTCCTCAAAGGTTTCACGGTATACCAGAAATGCCATTTTCATCTGACACCCCCTGCGGAATTAATTATGAATTTTGAATTATGAATTGCTGAAATAAAGGATTCCGCCGCTGCAGTTTGTGCCGCGGCGGAATTTAAAGGTAAGATAATACTATTTTTCGAAAGATGCAGGGTTGGGTTCAGCCTCTATTTCTTCCTTGCGCTTCATGAAGGGGAGGAGCTTTAATACCCACCGGAAAGCTTTTCTGATTGACATGTCGTCTATAATCGTATAAACAACAGGCACAACAAGAAGAGTCAGAATTGTGGAGGTAATAAGACCTCCTATTACTGCCTGACCCATGGGGGAACGGAACTCGGAGCCTTCACCCATACCAAGTGCCACTGGAATCATACCGAAGATCATGGCAAGCGTTGTCATGAGGATCGGGCGGAGCCTGGTCGGACCTGCCTGCAGTAGAGCCTCTGTTCTGGACATGCCGCGTTCACGCAGCGTGTTTGTGAAATCGATGAGCAGAATTGCATTCTTGGTCACAAGACCCATCAGCATGATTATACCGATCATCGACATGACAGACAGTGAGCTGCCGAATGCAATGAGCGCAAGAACCGCACCTACAATAGCCATAGGCAGTGAAAGCATGATCGAGAAGGGATAAACAAAGCTTTCAAACTGCATTGCAAGCACGATGTAAACGAACACAATTGCAAGGGCAAGTGAAATAAGTATGTTCATGAACGATTCAGCCTGCTGCTGTCCCTGTCCAACTACAGATATTGAATAACCGGCCGGAAGCGGAAGCTTTGATGCCTGTTTCATTGCATCGCCCAAGACCTCGCCCATCGGCCTGCCGGAAAGATCCGCATCCACACGTATTTCCCTCTGGCGGTCGTAACGGTTGATCTTCGAAGGACCTACTCCTTCGTAAACATCTGCAACATCTCCCAGGCGCACATTAATTTTTTCACCCCTGGGACCCATTTTATTGCTCATAATAGACAGGTTCTCGATATCGGCTATCGATTTGCGGTTATTTTCCTTCAGACGCACCCTTACGTCGTACTGCTCGTTGCCTTCCTGGTACTTTGTAGCCACATAACCATCCACCATCGAGCGCACCGAAGAAGCCACAGAAAGAACATTTACTCCCAGGTCCGCTGCCTTGTCGCGGTCGATCTTAACTCGCACTTCAGGCTTGGAAGCTTCCAGCGAAGACTCCACGTCCACGGCGCCTTTGGTTGAATGCACAATCGATTTAACTTTCTCTGCAATCTCATCTATTTTATTTATGTCTGCACCCCTGACGCTTAATGTAATCGGCTTATCCTGCCCGCCCGGGCCTCCTTCAACCTTGTAGTTCAGATTTGCACCCGGGAAGTTAATCAGCTCGCTTCTGAGACTGCTTATAATCTCATCCTGGCTTCTCTTGCGCTCACCTTTCTTTGTAAGCTCAACCAGAATGGTTGCCTTGTTTACAGGAATGTTCGGACCGCCTACTGTTGTAAGAAGATTCGTCACTTCCTTTACATTGCGGAGCTTGCCTTCAATTACGCGGCACATCTGATCTGTCTGCTCAATTGAGGTTCCGGCCGCGGCATTTACCTGTATTGTAAATTCACCCCTGTCGGTCGAAGGGAAGAATTCGCTGCCCAGAAAACGCATCATGAACATGCTTCCGAAAAATACAGCAATTGAACCTATTACTACCAATACGCGGTGCTTAAGACCCCAGGCCAGAGCCGTATGGTATTTTGCATTCAGCCATTCAAATGAATGATTGAAGTAATAGAGCATTCTATGGAGAATGTTACCAGACTTATCTAAATGCTCATCTTCTTTTTTCAGCCAGCGCGATGAAAGCATCGGTGTGAGCGTAAAGGCCACAAAAAGCGATACAAGCACTGCAACTGAAACTGTTATACCGAACTGATAGAAAAATCTTCCAACTATACCCGGCATGAATGCCACAGGCACGAATACTGCAACTATGGTAAATGTGGTTGCAAGAACTGCCAGACCGATTTCATTTGTAGCCGACTTTGCAGCTTCAAGCGGCGTTTCACCCTGGTCTAAGTGACGGTAAATGTTTTCTATAACCACAATGGCATCATCGATCAATAGACCAACAGCAAGTGACAAAGCCAGAAGCGACATCATGTTAAGCGTAAAGTTCAGAATGTACATCATCATAAATGTTGTTATGATTGATGTCGGCAGAGCAATGGCGCTTATGATTGTACTCCTCATGTTTGCAAGGAAGAGATATACAACCAGGACTGCAAGCAGACCGCCGTAGACTATATCAAACAAAACATCGCTTACACTTTCGCGTATAAATGTTGAATTATCCTTTGCCGTCGCTACCTTTATATCAGAAGGAATTTCCGACTGCATAGTCTTAAGCTGCTTCTGAACGGCATCGGCAACCTCTACCGTATTTGCACCCGACTGCTTCAGGATGTTAAGACCCACGGCAGTTTTTCCATTATATCTGGAAAGGCTGGTTCTGTCCACAGCGGCATCGCTGATCTGCGCCACTTCGTTCAGCCTTACAATATTACCCGACTTCGAAACGATAATGATCTTTCCAAAGTCTTCAATATTCTGGAATTTACCCATCGTGCGCAATAAGAGCTGGCGTGAACCCTGGTCGAGGTTTCCGCCCGGGATTTCCACGTTTGAGGCTCCGACGGCCTGAACCACGTCATTAATGGAAAGCGAGTAAGCCTTCAGCCTTTCCAGATCCACGTCAATGTGGATTTCCCTTTCGGCGCCGCCAATGAGGTCCACCGAACCTACACCAGGCACATTCTCCAGGCGTTTCTTGATTACGTCTTTTGTAAAGGTTGTCAGCTCTTTTTCGGGACGCTGTCCTGAAACAGTAAGCGTTAAGATCGGCAGACTTGCAGGATCATACCTCTGAATAACAGGCTCCTTTATGTCTGTCGGAAGCGTGCTTCTTATGGCAGCAACCTTTTCACGAACTTCCTGAGCTGCAGCCTTGCCGTCAGCCTCAAGCTTGAACTGAACAATTATTATTGATACGCCTTCCTGCGAGGTGGACTGTATGTGATCCACTCCTGCAACAGGGTTTACGGCATCTTCTATCGGTTTTGTTACGTCCGATTCTATCTGCTCCGGACCCGCTCCGGGAAGCACGGTAGTAATTGTGACTACAGGAATATCGACATCAGGATAAAGGTCGACATTCAGTCTCGTGAGGGCAAAAAGCCCAAGCACGACGAGAGCAAAGATCATCATCGTAGCAAACACGGGACGTTTTATCGAAACATCAGCAAGTTTCATACACTTAATTTCCTTTTTCGTTTAGTTTTGTGAAAGAAGCTTTGAGTCTGTGGAAACTACAACCGGGACCCCGTCTTTCAGATTATTCATGCCTACCTTTGCAACCACTTCACCTGCCTTTAAGCCGTCGAGCACTTCAATATACTTGTCGTTCTGAAGTCCCAGCTTAACGTTTCTTGTATAAGCCTTGCCCTGTGAAATAACAAATACCTGCGGACCTTTATCAGCATAAACCACAGCTTCTCTCGGAATTGCAAGTGTGCCTTTCTGCGACGACAAGTCAAGCTGGGCATTGGCAAACATACCGGGCTTGAACCAGGAATTTTTCACGTTGGGAAAAGAGGCCTTTACCTGGAAAGTGCGTGTATTAAGATCGGCGCTCTTTGAAATTTCAGTTATCTTGCCATTTACAGTTATATCCGGATTCAGATCTGAATATATTTTAACAGTCTTTCCCAGCGAAACATAAGGAACATCAGCCTCTCCCACGCTCATAATAAGCTTAAGCTGCCCGATTGTTGCTACAGTCATAATTGGAACCATCGGGGTGGCAAAGTCGCCTATGTTCAGTTTCACACTTGTTACAACACCGCTTATCGGAGTGGTTATTTCAACCGCGTTTTTTGCGGCGTTAAAGTTCGCCTTTGCAACGTCAAAGGCCATCTGGGTCTGATCTAAAGTCTGGCGCGGAATAGCTCCGCTTTCAAAAAGAGCCTGGGTTCTTTCCAGTGTTTTCTGCGCATTCTGCATTACCGTCTGAGCCTGTGTGTACTGAGAGGTAACGCCGCCCTTATCGAGTTTTATAACAACCTGACCTGCCCTGACGTTATCACCAACCTTAACCGGAATATCTACAATTCTCTCGGCCAGCTGCGAGACAATGTTTGCCTGCTTTTCACCCTCAAGTGAGCCGGTATAGGTCTTGCCGAAAGACATATTGATGTTTTCAACATTGGCAGTTATTACTGAAACCGAGTCCGACTTTTCTTTTCCGGCAGTATTTTTCTCTGCCTCGGCGCTTTTCTTTCCGCAGCTTGTCAAAACCAGGCTGGAAGCTACGAGCAGGACTGATGTAATTGTCCCGAAATATCTGAACTTACTTTTCATTTTTAGAAAACTCCTTTTATTTTTAATCTTTATTATTTTCAAAAATCCAAAAATTACTTTCCGTAACCTGTTACGCGTTCCCAGTCGGCGCGGGCAACGAGGTAATCATAAACTGCCTGTGCTTTATTTATCTTCGTAGTCGTAAGAGCCATCTGCGTATCAATGAGTTCTATCTGTGTGCCGAGGCCGTTTTTGTAGCGGACTTCAGAAATGCTGACAGCCCTGGCAGCCTGCTCCACACTTTTCTGCTGGGCTTCAATTCTTTTCTGCGCCTCCATCATCTTAAGGCGGGCGGCTTCAACCTGTATCTTTATTCCTTCAATCAGCTTGGCCCTTGTAAGCGAAACCTTGTCCTTGTCAATTACTGCCTGTTCTGTCCTGTATTTGGTCTGCAAACCGTTAAAAATAGGATAGCTGATCTGGAGGCCTACCAGGAAATTATTTGCCCAGTTATAGTTCTTAAACTGGAAAGTATTATCCTGTGTCTGGTACTGATAGGTACCGAATGCAGCCAGTGTCGGGAAATAATCGGCTCTCTGGATCTGAATGTTTTTCTCAAGAATGTTTTCCTGATCACCGAGCGCCTGCACCAGGCTGTTTTTTTCAACTGCATTCTGGCTTTCACTTTCAATTACTCCCTGCGGAAGCTCATCCATCTGAAGCGTTCCGGTAAGCTCAATATCCTGCTTTAAGTCCATACCCAGAAGAAACTTGAGCCCGTTTTTTGCCAGCTGAAGCGTGTTTTCGGCCTTGCTTACGGCAGGTTCTGTGTTTGAGACCTGCACTCCGGCCCTCAGGTAATCGAACTCGCTGGCCATACCCTGCTCGTAAAGCTTACTTACGTTTTCATAGTTCGCCTTTGCGAGGTTGAGCCCCTGGCGGTTTACATCCAGCACCTGCTGAAGTAAAAGTACCCCATAGTAAGCTCTTTTTACAGAATCGACAACATTCTCCTGTGTTGCCTGAGTGCTGTGCTCGGTAAAGCTGCGGTACTCCTTGGCTATCTGTATTGCCGTATTTACCTTTGCACTGAAGAGCACCTGGCTTGCTGTTATGCCTGCCGTATAGCTATTATTTGATCCCAGGCTCATTTTCTGCGTAACCCCGCTTTTGTTAAAAGGAGTATTCGGGGGCAGGAAGAGCACGGGAAGTTCAATGTTTCTTGAATAGTTTGCCGAAAAACTAACCTGAGGCAGTGCATTTCCATAAGCCTCACTGATCTGCGCTTCGGATTTTGCCAGATCCTGGTTGGATATCTGTATATCTTTATTTTTCTGAAGCGCCATCGTGACGGCATCGTTCAGAGAAATCTTCAGCTTTCCTCCTGAAGAACCCGTTGTCTGAGCATATAAACCGCCAACAAACAGTACTAAAACTAACAATATGCTTTTTTTCACTTTATCTCCTTAATAGTACAGTCTACTTGATTAAAATTCCGTTAAATAAAACGTCCAGTACAAAATTCACGTGCTCATCAATGTTTGAGCGGTCAATCGCCTTCCTTTTGAGCAGCGTCGTGACATAGGGGAATACCAGAGTGTGGTAAAGAAGACGCAGGTGCTCGGCATTGAAATTCCTGACTTCCCTGTTTTCAATCCCCTCTTTAATTCTTTTCTTCAAAATATCTTCTATCTGACAATTCTTATCCTTAAAACAGTCGTGACTTAAATGCACGGGCTTTTCGCCAATCCCCGTAAAAACACTCACCATGAGCATCAGTTCATCCTTGTTCTCCACAAAAAACTCAAAAATACTCCTGGTATAAGACTTCAGAAACTCAATAAGCCCTTTAGTGCGCTCATCCGTAGCTGCAACCACTTCCAGATTGGTATCCAGAATGGATTCAATAATGCTTTTGAAGATCTCTTCCTTGTTCTGGAAATAATTGTATATCGTACCGATCCCGAACTCGGAACTGGTAGCAATATCTTCCAGGGTAGCATTGGAAAATCCCTTCTCGGCAAAGAGCCTGGCTGCAGATTTGAGAATCTCCTGCTTCCTTTGCAGGCGTTCTCTTTCTTTCCTGCCCAATTTGTTGATATCTTCCATTTTTTAACCGTTAATGTAAAATGATAATTCGAATACAAAAATATGTATTCGCGAGATGAATGTCAATTCACCTGAATATATTCCTTATTCATTTTACGAATTTCCATTCACTTTTTGAAAAAACTCTTCAATAGTAACTGAATTGAAGGTTTTCTTTATGAAAAATTATTATAGTGCAAAAATATAAGAGGGGGCCGGGTTTCAAATAGGATATCGGCCAAATGCAGAAATCAGCCGGTAAGAATGCAAAATGCTTATGCCGGATTCCTCATGTGTTGGATGGAGAAGTATAAGGGCATCACTGCCGGCTGCGGCAATAGGCCCTGATAATCAGAGGTTTGCTCTTAAAAACTGTAAAGCAGGCTCACCGAAGAGTAAGAAGGGCTGTAGAATGGAAGAACTGAAAAGCCTCCTTTATTTTCCCGGCCTTTTTCTCCCTTAACTTCCCCATTTTCGGGGGCAACGATATTGCCAAAAGTGTACCCTATCAGCACTCCAAGCGGAAAGTCGCTTGCCCAGTGCATCCCCTTCGACATTAGTCCCAGACCCAGGCCGCCCAGAACGATGTAACCCGCCGGTCTTATCCATTTATACTCAGGATAATTGTTTGCAAGCACCGTAAAGGTAAGAGCGGCCGTAGTAATGTGCCCCGAGGGGAAAGCGTAATACCTGGGCTGATTTTTCTGGTATTTGGAGGGGTTAGGGAAAAGCCTCCATTCTCCGGCATCATTTGAAGAGACTTCGGGGCTCTGACGGCCGGTAATCCTTTTAAGCACCTGCACCATAATGCCGCTTGCAAGAATGCCTTCTGCCAGGTTGCCGGCAGTCTTAAGCGCCCTCTCATCACCTGCCGAAAGTCCGTATAATGAAAGAGCCCCGGCAAGAAGGAAATGATATCTCCCGTCGCCGGTTTTAACCATTATATCGGAAAGATGATTATAATTATCCGACCTGTTGACCATTGAATGGCTCCAGGAGCCGAGAGGTTCATCGGCAATCATAAGAGCCCCTGTTGCAGCTGCAAGCCCTGCAATGATGGGCAGGGCGCTCGTAGAAAAGCTCTTCTTGAAGAATGAATAGTAGTCCTCGGGTAATCGTGTAACCATCTGGTGCCATGGCGTTATCTCTGCGCTGTCCCTTAAACCGCCTTCAGCCAATGGCACCTTAAAGGTGATGGAATCTTCCCTGGCAGCAATGAGCGAATCAGGTTCCACTGACTTCAGAGCAGTTAAATTACCGGCATGTATGTCACTTAGGAAAATCAGCAATGTAAATAAAACAGAATAGATTTTATTCATAGTCTCAAATGGTTAGTTATAAATGTCTCAAACATACACTCAATCAATCCACCCTGTCTTAAGGGTACAACTTCTAAAATGACACGGAAAGGCTCAGTCCGTTAGCCTGAGGACTCAGATAAGGGAAAAGACCCACCTCAATTTCTTTCTTCTTGTCCTTAGTCTTCTTTACAGGTACAATTTCAGGGTGGGCAATCATCTTGCCGAATGCATACCCCAAAGCAATTCCCAGAGGATAATCGCTGTACCAGTGAATGCCCTTATTTGCCATTCCGATGCAGATTAAAGCCCCGAGCGAGTAGCTGACCGGCTTAATCCATTTATATTCGGGATAGTTTTCTGCAATTACCACAAAAGCAGCCATTGAAGTGGCAATGTGGCCCGACGGGTAGGCGTCATATTCCGGCACATGCTTATGGTATTTTATCTGGTTCGGAAAAAAACGCCATACGCCTCCGGACTGGCTGGAAACATAAGGACTCTGGCGGCCCGTCATGTGTTTTAAGACCTGCACGACAGCCCCGGAGGCCAGGACAGCCTCTACTATCTGGCTGGCTGTCCTGAGGGCTCTGTTGTTACTGCCTATAAAGCCGTAGGCGGCAAAACCTGCGGCAAGGGCAAACTGGGTCCGTCCGTCGCCGATCTCGGTAAAAATGTCGCTCCAGTTTTTGGCAAACGTACTGCTTTTATATATTTTGTGCGAAGCCTGCCATGTAATGTCATCGGCCAGAATCAACTGCGCTGTAAGCGTAAAGATCCCGGCAAAGAGGGGGAGCTTGTCTTTGGTCAGTTCACTTCCGTAGTATCTCACATAATCCCCCGGAATGTTCGAAATCATCTCGTACCATTTGGGGACATAATCCTGCATGGGGGCTTCAGAAAGTGTTCTTTCACCAGCAAATTTATCTTTTGAAATTAAGCCTTCAGACAAAGTGGAGTCAGAACCCACGGGAATCCTTCTTGCCTGAGCTTCATCTTTTTCTGTTACTATAAGTGTGTCGGACAGGCATATGGAATCTTCTGCGGATAATACAGAGGGATATGATGATGCAGATATTAATATTATTGCGGCTATACAGCGTAAATATCCTGTTCTCATTTTCAATCCGGATTAATAATTCAAGATACATTGTAGTCACATTTACACAAAAACTGACGGGGTAGGCCTATTTTATAATATAAACCTTTAACTTACATCCGCCAGACTATGAATTAATTTTCCCGATATTTTTCGCCGCATATCCTCTTAAATAGCTTTTCAGGAGAATATTTCTTCGGCATAAAAAAAATAATGCACAATCAGCAAAAAAATTTGACACTCTGATTTTATTAAAATATAATATTATTAAGAGGGGGCGAAAAAATGACCTCAGAGAAAAGCTAATCTTACATGAACTTTTCCAACAATGTTTTTCAAATTTTTTACAAAAGCCATGCAGCAATATCTGAAATTATACTGCAGAAAATCAGATATAAAAGGCATGTCTGTACTTAGTCACTTTGCCCTTTTCAGGTCCCGTTAACATTCCAAAACCTGAAGCCGGCACTCAAAAAGAGGGGTTAGAAACCTTCAGATCAAATGAATAGATATTAGAGGAATTGCTAAAAACAAAAGGAGGAATGTCAATGAAAAGCAAGGGCGCGTTAGTTTACATCTTATTCCTGTTCATTTTTCTTTCACAGGCAGCACTGGCTCAGGTTCATTTTACAGCCAGACTAACCGGAATGCAGGAGGTCCCGTCAGATACATCAAAGGCAACGGGAACAGCGGCCTTTACACTTACAGATGAAGGCCTGACTTATATAATAGCTGTCGACAGCATCGGGAAAATTACCGGTGTAGAATTTCACTACGGAGCACCGGGCGACACCGGGAGTGTGTTCAGATCAATTCTGTCCGATTTTAAGGGAAACATTGCATACGGGGTCTGGAAAGCAGATGACTCAACACCGCTGACCGGGGATATAATAAATGCACTGTTAACCGGGAAAGTCTATCTGAACGTGTCTACTGAAGCCTATCCCCAGGGTGAAATAAGAGGACAGGTTCTCGCAACCTCAGGCACCAGCCTCAGCACCGTGCTTTCACAAGACCAGGAAGTGCCCGCTGTGGTAAATTCTGTCGGCTCCGGTACAGGATCATTTCTTCTGACAGATCAGGGACTTGTATATTCAATTACAATAAACGGCTTAAGTGATATAACAGAAGCACATTTCCACTTAGGCACAATTGGCGTAAGCGGCGACGTAATTAGACCTGTTACAATTGCCAACAACAGGGCCGTGGGTATCTGGTCGAAAACAGATGCCTCAGATCCCCTTACCGACAGGTGGATTACAGCACTCCTTACAGACAGCGTTTATTTTAATGTTCACACCAAAACGAATCCCGATGGTGAAATAAGAGGACAGGTTCACCTCGATGGCGGCATCGGCTTCTATGCGAACATGACAGGAAGCCAGGAGGTCCCTACGGTAAATACAACCTCCAAGGCCACGGGATATTTTGTACTTACAAATAAGGGTCTTACATTCAACATTACTGTCGATACGAAGGACTCAATAATTGCAGCCCAGTTCTACAAGGCTCCTGCCGGAATGATAGGCGGCGTAGTCAGAACACTCAACGAATTAAAAGGAAAAACAGCCCAGGGCATCTGGAAATTTGACGACCCCGAACCGCTTTCGGCCGAAATACTTTCTGAGCTCCTCAAAGGCAACGTCTATATCAATATGATGACTGCCAAGAACCCCACCGGTGAAGTAAGGGGTCAGCTTACAATGATAAACGGAAGCATGTTCACGGCAAACCTTTCACCCGCACAGGTGCGCCCTGATAATCCCGCTGATACTCCCAAGAACCAGGCCGGAACAGGAACAGCTGTCTTTTATTTTACAAATGAAGGCCTCGCCTTCAATATCAGCCTTGCTAATGCAGACACACTTAAATCTGCTCACCTGGTGACGGGCAAAATAGGCAAGAACGGCACAATAGTTAAAGGCATAAGGGAGTTTGTACGCTATACTGCAAACGGCGTGTGGACATATACCGACACACTGCAGACTCTTACCCCCGATCTTATAAGCAAGCTCTTTAAAGGCGAGATTTATCTGAACGTCCGCACAAAGGTTGATACTCTTGGCGGACTCAGGGGGCAGCTGCTTTTGACCAACGGCACCAACTTCAGAGCCAATCTCACAGGAAGCCAGCAGGTGCCGAAAGTTGCTACAAACGCTAAAGGCACCGGAAGCTTTACCCTTACAAATGAAGGCCTTGCATATAAGATAACTGTCGACAGCATTGTCATCTCCGGCGCCCATTTCCACCTGGGAGAACCCGGCGTCTCGGGAGGTGTGGTTAAGGATATTATAGCCGACTTTGTGGGCAATACGGCAACGGGAATCTGGAGAACTACAGGCAACCAGGCCTTGACACCGGACCTGATAAAAGCCCTTATGACCGGGAAACTGTACTTCAGCGTTCATTCACCCGGAAAACCGATGGGTGAACTGAGAGGACAGATTGTGCTTAACGGCGGATGGGGCTTCAACGCTTATCTGGACGGAACCCAGGAAGTCCCCGCCATTGCAACCACCGCCCAGGGCAATGCGTCACTGACACTTACACCGGCCGGACTCATTTACGACGCCACGCTGACGGGTCTTAATCCCACTTCACTCGGCATCTACAAGGGTCCTGAGGGTCAGAATGGAAGCCTCGTTCACAGCGTAAGCTCCGACTTTAAGACCAGAACTGTTTCAGATGTATGGCTTACAATGGGAAGCGACTCGCTTGATTTCGATAACTTTGCTACGCTATTCGTAGATGGACAGGGGCTCTATTTCAATGCTGCAACTGCACAGAACCCGAATGGCGAGATCAGGGGACAGATTGTAAAACTCATCGAAAAGGTCAATGTTTCAACTGCTGAAAGACCTCAGAGTCCAAAAACCTTCTCGCTCGGGCAGAATTACCCGAACCCGTTCAACCCTTCAACTTCAATCCGCTTCACATTACCCAATAGCGGACTTGTAAATCTGACAATTTACAACATGCTGGGTCAAAGGGTTGCAACACTTATGGACAGGCAGATGAATGCCGGGAGCTACGAAGTTAAATTTGACGCCTCCAGGCTTCCAAGCGGAATGTATTTATACAGGCTTTCTGCCGGCGATAACGTTTCAGTAAAGAAAATGATGCTGCTCAAGTAGAAAGTGAGACCTCTACAAGCAGATTTTAGGGCGGCCAAAGTGCCGCCCTTTCTTTTATTTCTTACCGTTGAACGTCGAACGCGTGCCCGCCTCTCTCTCTGGCGAGGTAGAACGTTGAACGTTACCTCACCTTCTATAGAACACATAATCCGTCACGGGAGGCACGGCATCAGCTTTTCTAAGAAGCATTGCTATCTGTGCACGGTGGTATGTGGAGTGATTAATGACGTGCGAGAGTATATCCTCAACAGTGTTCTGGTAATGCTCCCCTTTCGAATTCACGTAAGAAATCTTTTCAGAAAACCCTTCCTCGGTAAGCGCCTCCAGAAACTTCAGCCAGTCGGAAGAACTTTCCTTTGAAATCTTAATGCACCCTTCAATAGAATCGTTATTCCAGAACTCGAAGATGATCTTATTATTCCGTATCCTGTCGAGCCAGAGTTTCTGCACGCTGATGATGTGGCTGAAAAGCCTGGTCACCTCATCGGAGTTTTCCAGAGGCTGCATAAAGGCTTCGAGCACCTGATTATTTGCCCATTCGTTATACCTGAAGAGCTTTATAAAGTATTCCTTCATAAGTAATCCCATTCTTTTTAATAAAACTTACTACAATTTGGGGAGAGGTTCAACGTTCAACCTCGCCAGAGAGAGAGGCGGGCACGCGTGCGAAGTTCGATGGTAAAAAACAAAAAAGGGCGCTTTTGGGGGCGCCCTTTTTTGTAGAAATTATTTTATAGAATTGTTACTTCAGCAGCAGCATCTTGCGCGTGGAAGTGAAATTGTCTGCCCTTAATTCATAGAAGTAAATTCCGCTGGAAAGGTTTTTCCCCGTGAACTCCCGGCTGTATTTGCCTTTTGTCTGAAAGCCATCTGCAAGAGTTGCAACCTCACGGCCCATTACGTCGTAAACCTTCAGCGTGATCCTGGAATCCTTCGGCAGCTCATAGCTGATAAGAGTAGACGGGTTAAAAGGGTTCGGGTAGTTCTGAAGAAGTCCGTAGCCTTTTATTTCCACGTCTTTTACACCTACACCGTTAAGAAGATCCCCTTCCGGAACAGGCAGCTTCTGACTCGTGTAAATATGAAATTCACCTGCCTTGAGATCAACAGGCACCTGCGTACCTGAAGCATCAATACTGTTTCCTGTAAAATAATCGTAGTAAGTTCCTGCAGCGGGGAAGGTAATGCTGGAACTTCTTGGGGCAACGTCAAAGTTTCCGATTACGGCTACATTCATGGATGGATCGCTGATTGTGATCTTCTTTACCAGGTCACCTAAAGACAAGGTGTAATTGCTGCTTTTGAATGCCGGGTAGTTTTCTTTTAGTTTAATGAGGGCACTCATTGTCTTGAAGAGTTTTTCGCGCCTGGGCTGCCCGGGGTAATCCCAGCGTATCGGTTTATTACCTACTCTCGAATTAAAGTCGATCGAATAATCGTATCCCAGCTCTTCAAACTGCCAGATCATCTTGGGACCCGGAATTGTAAAGAAGAATGCCGAGGCGAGCTTCACGCGGTTAAGAGCCTGGCTCGTATCCTTAACGTTATAGCTGCCTGAGGAGGCGCCCCACTGTAAGTTCTTATACATCATTCTTTCTTCGTCGTGGCTTTCCATGTAGGTAACAAGACCGGGCTTCGACCAGCCTCGGTTCTTATATGAGCCAGAGGAAAAATCCGAGCCGCTTGAGTATCCCATTGAGGCCTGCAGGTAACTGTAGTTCAGGTTGCCCCAGATCATCATTCCGTAATCCGAAAGCTCCTTTTCCTCCCTGTTATCTGTAAAATGCTCAAGTATAACGTAAGCCGAGGAATCCACGCTCCAGATTTTAGATGCCATGCGTTCCAAAATTGCAATGCGCGGGGCATCATAAGCCGAGCCGTCGCCGGGAGTATTTGTAAAACCTTTTGTAAAATCGAACCTGTAGCCGTCAATTTTATATTCACTGATCCAGTAGGAAGTCACCCGGTCAACAAAATCCTTTGTGGCCTGGCTTTCATGATTGAAGTCGTAGCCCCACGAGTAACTGCTGTTTGGTGAATACTGGTTGAACCAGGGATTAATGGCAGATGGAATATTCTTCGAAGAATCCCAGTAGAGCCTTACCATCGGGTTGGTGCCGTAGCTATGGTTTAAGACCATATCCATTATAACTGCTATGCCGTTTGCGTGACAGAGGTCGATAAACTTCTTAAAATCGTTTTTCGTGCCGTAGTATTTATCGGGCGCGAAGTAGAAACTGGGATTATATCCCCAGCTTTCGTTGCCCTCAAATTCAGAAACAGGCATAAGCTCAACTGCATTTACGCCCAGGCGCTTAAAGTAGCTTATGGTATCGCTTAAGGTCTTAAAGCTGTGTGTTGAAACAAAGTCCCTTACCAGGAGCTCATAAATAACCAGGTTCTCTTTGTCCGGACGCTTATAGTTTTGAGCTGTCCAGCTGTATGGCGTCTGTGCGGTCTGCAGTACGGAAACTATATTGTCCCCCTTTCCTGCAGGGTAGGGCTTAAGGTTAGGGTAGGTTGCCTGAGTAATATACTTGTCGTTCCACGGGTCCAGAAGCTTATCGGCATAAGGGTCTGCAATTTTAAGCTGTCCGTCCACATAGTACTGGAAGGCGTACTCGGTTCCGGGGCTGAGGTTTGGAATTGTGACCCAGAAGCGCTTGCCGTCGGAGGTGCGCCTCATGTAATAAGAAGGATCTATATCCCAGTTATTAAAGTCGCCTGTAACATAGACAAAGTTCTTATACGGGGCATAAAGAACAAGCGTTACAGTTGAAGCATCGATGTAGTTAATGCCGTCTTTTACTCCCGCGGGAAGTTCCTGCTGCGGAACTACAGAATTTGCATAGACATAAAAAGAGTCAGCTTTTATTCCCCCCTGGCCGTCCTGCGCCACTATTTTTATATTCTTTTTTCCGGCTTCAGTTGGTTTATAATTGTACAGGAGTGTATCAGCTGAAGTCTGAAATATCTGAACATTATTCACAAAAAGAGTTTTTGTTGAAGGCTTTGAAGCTGCAGCTTTTATATCCGTAGATTCACCGGGCATGAGGAAAAGCGGGAACTGCTTCGGTGTAATTATGCTCAGGTCCAGCCCCGGTTCAAACAGTTTGACGAATATATCCTCTGTCTGTTTCCAGGCCCCGTTCGTGCTTTCGGCACTCCGGAGAACAAAGTCCAGCTCCGCAATCTTTTCCGATGTACTTGTCTTGTAGAAATCGTGCGGCTTTCCGATTACAAGCTCATACTGGTCCACAGCTATCCTTTTTAGTTTGGGCTGTGTCGAATTGTTGCCCCAGCTTTCAATTACGTGCTGCCATCTCGAGGCTCCAATTGTTACACCGGTATGCGCATAAACATCGCCCGTGTATCCAACCAGATCTTTTCTCGTAGCCTGCTGTATATTAAATACAACCCTGATTGAGTCATTTTCACTGGCAAAGGATGGATAAAGCGTCACAACCTGAGCCGCAAGGGTCTGTACAAAAACAAAAACAGCAAACAGTATCAGTTTAATTTTCATATATTTTCCTTCAACAGAACACTTAATTTATTTTAATGCGCACAATTTCTTTGTTTAGTTGCCTATTCGAGAACTATCAGTTTTTTTATCTGCAGTAAGTTTCCTTCCTCAAGCCTGTAGAAATACACTCCGCTTCCCATATGAAGGCTTTGGGCATTTAACTTAAGGCTGTATTCACCCGCAGGCCTTTCGCCGTCAAACAAAGCGGCAACTTCTTTACCAAGAATATTAAAGACGCTGAGCCTCACGTGTCCTGGCGTGCTGATGCGGTACCGGATAACGGTTTCAGGATTAAAGGGGTTCGGGTAGTTCTGCATGAGCTCAAAGGAAGAAGGGATTTCGTTTTCTGAAGCAACCGAAGTGCTCGTAAGCATCGGCTGCCCGGCGTCAACCCAGGCCGTATAGATAAGGCTTGAGAGCCTACGGGATGCATTGTTAAAAAGTGATACCGTAAAATTTTTCCCCTTAGCCCATAGCGCCTGAAAGTAAGCGTCGCTTCTTGTGTCGGAAAACTGCAGGCGGGCAAGGCTGTCTGCGGCATAAACAGAATCCACATAGCGGTTATCTGCATAAATGTAATCGAAAACAAATCTTGAGACGTCTGAGATATAAACAGCCGAATCGGGAGTAAAAGAGATTTGCGAATTGTAGCGGTCGATCATCCCTGTTTCGTAGCGTGAATGGATACCTTTGCTCGCATTGTTTCCGCTGTTCAAGTTCCTGCCGTCATAATCTCTGCTGATATGCAAAGGCATGTGCCCGTCGGCGACATAGTGCCCCAGATCGGCGGCAAAAAGCTCGGCTTTAGTCCAGTCTTTTCTCCTAAATGCGCTTTTGAGCGAATCCACGGTTGTAATTGTGGCCCAGGGAAGTATTCCTTCGCTTGATATTGCACTGCCGGGGCTCTCATTTATTTTCCCCGTTGATAAAAAGCCGGGATAATTTTCAATATCTATATAATGTTTAGGACCTTCAGTCGGATCGGAGCTCTTCCTCTTATCGGCATCCGAGGCATGCTGTGCAAGAATAGTATTCCAGGAAGTAAACTGCGACATTGCCTTGGGGAAATACAGTGTCGTGTTGTAATTTATCTTATTGTGGCCGGTACCTCCCCAGCCTGTTAAAAAGGCCAGGGATAAGGCTGCGGCTGCAAGTTGCTTTAATTTATTCATATTTTTCATAAACCGGGGTTTAGTTGCTGTTTGCCACCGGTTTCCCGGCGTTGACCCATGCAGTATAATATAAAGAAGCCAAAGCGCGCGCGGCTCCTTCAAGCTGCTGAGTGGTCATGTGTTTTGTTCTGAACCAGAGCAGTTTATAGTAATTGCCGTTGTACTGATCTCCTGAAGCCTTGTATGCAAACTTGTCGGCTGAGAGAATCGTTTCGGCATAGAAGTCTGAGCCGTCGATGTAGGAAAATATATATTTTTCAGGATCGGTGACAAAGTATGCGTCCTCCGGCCTAACATCTCTTGAAAGATCTGTAAGATTGCTGTCGAGCATCGTTATCTCGTAACGGAAGTGAATCCCCTTCTGCCCGGTAAGCTTTCCGTTGTAGTTAACCGTGGCATGCTGGGGCTGAAAGCCGTCGGCAACATAATGCGCAAGATCAGAAGCATAGAGCTTAATTGCGCTTGTGTCATTCTGCCTGAAGGCTTTTGTAAGATTAGTAAGCGAGCTCTCCGTGGCCCAGGGAAGCGTTCCCTCATCGAGAACAACCTTCTGTCCGTACTTACTAATAAGTGAATCCTCATTTAAGATGAGATTCCCTTTCTGGAATTCCTGATAATAATCTATATCGATAAAATGTTTCGGTGCTTCCGACTTGTCTTCTTTCTTTCTGTGGTCGGGATCAACAGAATGTTCCACAATGTAGCCCTTCCAGCGCGACATGAAAGACATTTCCGATGGGATGCAGTCGAAGGCCTTTGATGCGGCAAGCTTATGACCCTTATCACCCCATGGGAGAACGCGGGAAGTTGGAATTAAACTCAGACCCGAGATTAGTATGACGGTAAAGTATTTTAGCTTCATCTATTTTCCTGTTAGTTATATAATAAATTCTCTTTTGACTTGAAGGGAAGGGAGCTTTATTTCCATATTTAATCAAAATTTTACTTTTGCAAATTATTAAAACCCTATTGTATAAACAAGATAAAACAGCTTTGAAGGAACCCCTCCTAAAAGGGAAATTACTAAATAATTACTCGGAAATGAGGCCCGAATTTTATAAATTTACAGGGAAACAAAATAATTATACACAAAATGAAGGTTTTTTATGGCTCCAGGAGATTTTGTTCAGACAGATATGACCTCACAGGATTATATGGAACTTGAAGAAAAGTACGGCGCTCATAATTATCATCCGCTTCCTGTTGTACTCAAGCGCGGTGAAGGTGTCTTTTTGTGGGATGTTGAAGGCAAAAGATATTACGATTTCCTTTCGGCCTATTCAGCCGTAAACCAGGGACACTGCCACCCGAAGATCATCGAGGCTTTGACCGAACAGGCTAAAACCCTTACACTTACCTCAAGGGCGTTTTTCAACAACTGCCTGGGTGAGTACGAAAAGTACGTAACTGAGTTCTTCGGCTATGAGAAGGTCCTTCCGATGAATTCAGGCGCAGAGGCTGATGAAACCGCACTTAAGCTCTGCCGGAGATGGGCTTACGATAAAAAAGGGATTAAGGAAAACGAAGCCAAAATTATCGTCTGCGAAGGAAACTTCCACGGAAGGACAATTACAGTAATATCCATGTCCACCGACCCCGATTCTTATCATGGATTCGGCCCATACACTCCGGGATTCATAAAAATACCTTATAACGACCTGAATGCGCTTAAGACTGCCCTGGAGGATCCGAATGTTGCAGGATTCCTGGTTGAACCTATTCAGGGTGAGGCCGGCGTCTTTGTGCCCGATGAGGGCTACTTGTCGGAGGCCTACAGGCTCTGCAAAGAAAAAAATGTCCTCTTTATTGCCGATGAGGTCCAGACCGGCATAGCAAGAACCGGGAAACTTCTGGCATGCGATTATGAAAATGTAAGGCCCGACGTTTTAATACTGGGAAAGGCCCTTTCAGGCGGCACAATGCCCATATCAGCCGTCCTGGCCGATGACGACATAATGCTCACAATTAAACCGGGAGAGCACGGCTCAACTTTCGGCGGCAACCCGCTGGCTTCCAAAGTCGCAATCGCTTCACTCAAAGTGGTAAAAGATGAAAACCTGGCAGAAAGAGCCATGGAACTGGGTGAACTCTTCAGGGGAGAATTAAGAAAGATAAAAAGTGATATGATTGAGCTGGTGCGCGGCAAAGGACTCTTAAATGCAATGGTTATCAAACCCATGAACGGACGCGAAGCCTGGGACGTATGCCTTAAGATGAGGGACAACGGGCTTTTGGCAAAACCGACACATCAGCATATAATCCGTTTTGCTCCTCCTTTGGTAATTACAAAAGAGCAGATCCTGGAAGCCGTGGATATTATAAAGAAGTCACTCGAGGAAATGAGCAAAGCTTAATTCTGTCTTCCACTTTTTAATTTTTAATTTTTAATTGTTTTTCCCCGGTCACAAGCCGGGGAAAAATCATTTAAAGCGGAGGGCACTCTCATTCATCTTGAATTTTGCCGTAAAGAAGAAGGTGCTTCCTTTGCCTTCCTCGCTTTCAACCCAGATCTCCCCTCCCATCATATTTATAAATTCCTTGCAGATCCTCAGGCCCAGTCCTGTGCCCGAATGGGTTCTTGTGTAGGTATTTGGGACCTGTGCATAAGGCTTGAAGAGAAGGTCTATCTTCTCCTTCGGAATGCCCGTGCCCTCATCCTTAATGGTTGAAAGTATAATAGCCTCGTTGTCTTTGATCTCTTTTAATTCAACTGCAACCTCAATTTCACCCCGGCTCGTAAATTTTATTGCGTTTCCGATCAGATTGCTGAACACCTGCCTGAGCCTTACGGGATCCCCCAGGAGTATAAGCGGAACGTCGCCTGCAAGGCGGCAGTTTATGACCAGATCCTTTTCATTTGCCAGGGCGTAGACCATGGAAACAGTTTCCTCGAGCACTTCGCGGAGACTGAAGTCCACACTATCGAGCTCCATTTTCCCGGCTTCGATCTTAGAAATGTCAAGAATGTTGTTTATTATGTCCAGAAGCGATTCAGCTGCCGAACGCGCCTTGCTGATAAAGCCCTTCAGTTCTTCCTTGCTCTCGTAGACTTCCTGTTCCATCAGTTCCAGGAATCCCAGAACCCCGTTCATGGGGGTCCGGATCTCATGGCTCATGCTTGCAAGGAAACGGCTTTTGGCCTCGCTTGCCTGCCTGGCATCCATGGCCTCCTGACGGGAGGTTTCCAGTTCCTCTTTGAGCCTGTTTATTTCAAGTTCTTTTTCAGCCAGCTTCTTTTTCAGATCAGAAATTGTTTCATCCACAACGCTTACTCCCTTTTCTTCTCAACACACGAGCCCACTCACGTTAAAATCCTGACGGCAAGTTAAGAAATTTTTGCAAAACTGCATAACATATTAACTCAGGGCTGTGGGAAAATATTTACAATTGTCATATATTTCCTGTTAAATTAAAACCGGGTGCCATGACAGACTTCTTATACTCCATAGATTTAGCCGTTTTTTACTTTGTAAACCATACTATTGCCAATCCGGCAATGGACCGTTTTTTCGTCTTTATAACCGATGTGAACCACTGGTACATAGCTTACCTTATACTGCTGGGAATTGCTTTTTTCAAAGGTGGCAGAATTGGAAAGATTGCGGCCGTCGGAGCCCTCGTCCTTATTGCCGTAAGTGACCAGTTAAGCAGCTTTTTTATCAAGCACTGGGTGGCACGCATTCGCCCCTGCAACGCGCTTCCGGATGCAAGAAAGCTCATCGAGTGCTCCGGATCTTATTCATTCCCCTCTTCCCATGCAGTAAACAACTTTGCCGCCGCAGCCTTCTTTTACAGAATTTACCCGAACCTTAAATGGATCCTTTTTATTACGGCATCGCTGGTTGCCATTTCAAGGGTTTACGTGGGACGCCATTACCCGTCGGACATACTGGGGGGAGCCTTATTAGGAAGCGCACTTGGCTACATATTTGCCTCTGCAGCATTAAAACTTGACAGTTACATAAAAGAAAAATACAATAGAGAAAAAGCTTAAGTAAAAAGGATGAAACCATGACTGACTTGAAAGGAAAAACCGCGCTTATTACAGGCGGCGGAAGCGGCATAGGTCTTGCAATAGCCGAGGCCTGCGTTAAAGAGGGACTTAACGTTGTAATTGCATCGAGACGTGAAGATGTGCTTAAAACGGCCGCAGAAGAACTCACGGGCCTTAATGCCGGAAAGGCAGCCTACGTCACCTGCGACGTAAGAGAGCCTTTAGAGGTGACTCGTGCAGTTAAGTATACTAAGGATCTCTTTGGAACAGTCGATGTACTTGTGAATAATTCAGGACTCGGGGTTGATAAGTACGTTATTGACTGTTCAGTGGAAGAATGGGACCTCGTCCTGGATACAAACCTCAAGGGCACATTCCTCTTGACAAAAGAGGTGCTCCCATTAATGAAAAAACAGAAAAGCGGCTATATTATTAATATCTCCTCGCAGGCAGGCAAGCACGGCTACCCCCAGGCTGCCCCCTACTGCGCCTCAAAGTTCGGCCTTTTGGGCTTCGCCGAGGCTCTTCAGACAGAAGTAAGGGATTTCGGGGTGCACGTCCACACTCTCTGCCCGGCACTCGTGCAGGTACCCAGGCCTGAAAAAGAATCGGACATGATTCCCGGTGTGCTTCAGACCGAGGACCTGGCTTCAACTGTAATGTTCCTCTTAAAGCAGCCCGGGCGCATTAAATATGAGGATATCGGGCTCTTTCATTTTTAACTGTTCACGAATTGACGGAATGGACCAAGGACTGAATTATCCATTTATTTTGATTTTTACTCCTTATAGATTGATTTAGTAAACTCTGCAGAGGAGGCTAAAGAAATGAAGGCCGTAATTCTACTGATGTGTGTTCTTTTTACATTTTCAGTGTCACAAGCCCAGTATACAAATGTAAAAATCAACAAGACCAACAACCAGCCCGAAGAGGTCGCAATTGCAATAAACCCCGCCAACCCTCTGAACATTGCAGCCGGGGCCAACATTAACAACTACTACTATTCATTTGACTCGGGCAAAAGCTGGATGGAGGGGCGCCTCAGCTCCCCTTACGGCGTCTGGGGAGACCCGTCACTTACATTCGATGCCGCGGGGAACCTTTACTATGCCCACCTTTCGGCTCCCCCTGAAAGCCTGGGATACTGGATCGACAGAATGGTGGTGCAGAAATCCGCCGACGGGGGCATAAGCTGGTCTCCAGGTATAGGAGTCGGATTTAACCCGCCCAGAAGAAATCAGGACAAGGAATGGATTTCCTCCGACTGGACCCAATCAAAATTCAGAAATAATATCTACTTGTCCTGGACGCAGTTCGACCGCTACGGAAGTACACTCCCAACCGACAGCTCGCGAATCATGTTCTCCCGCTCTAGCGACGGTGGAGAAAACTGGAGCCTGCCAGTTGTAATCAGCGACTCAAGCGGCGACTGCCGCGACAGCAGCAATACCGTTGAAGGTGCCGTCCCGGCCGTAGGCCCTGAGGGCGAAATCTATATCAGCTGGGCCAGCCCTTCGGGCATCAAGTTCGATAAATCTTTGGACGGCGGCGTGACATTCGGACGCGACATTTATGCTGCCTCGCAGCCCGGGGGGTGGGATTTTGACATCCGCGGAATCGACCGCTGCAACGGTATGCCTGTTACTGTCTGCGACATCAGCAATTCCCCCTACAGGGGAAATATTTACATCAACTGGTCCGACCAGCGTAACGGCTACGGGAACACAGACGTCTTTATTACCAGATCCACCGACGGGGGCATAAGCTGGTCAAAAGCCATGAAGGTAAACGGGAACATCTCTTCCGACCGCGACCAGTTCTTCACCTGGGCCACAATTGATCCCGTAAGGGGACACATATGGGTTGTCTATTACGACAGGAGTACTACACAGGGAACTGCAACCGATGTCTTTATATCAAAATCCACCGACGGGGGTGAGACATTTTCAACTTTTAAGGTCAGCGAAAGCTCCTTCACACCCGACTCATCCGTATTCTTCGGCGATTATACAAATATTGCGGCCTATGACGGCAAGGTCTACCCTATCTGGATGAGGATGGACGGTAAAGTCTTAAGCATCTTTACCGCACTGATTGATGAGGGCCCGGTTGGAGTTGAATCACAGGGGCGCCTTATGCCCGGAAAGTTCTTTCTTTATCAGAATTACCCGAATCCTTTTAATTCCTCCACCACCATAGACTACAGTCTTAGTGTGGCGGGAATGGTCAGGCTGACGGTCTACGACACACTGGGTAAAGTGGTTTCAGTCATTTCGGATGAATTTCAGGAGGCCGGAATGCACTCGGCAAAGTTTGATGCCGGCAGTCTCCCTTCAGGCCTGTATTCCTTCAGACTTCAAAAGGACGGCTTTACATCGTCAGGCAAGATGCTCCTTTTAAAGTAAGTTATCCGGGGGGCATCAGGCAGCGCTCTTTCTCCCCGGATAAGAAATTTTGTCCGGAGAGGAATATTTTATGCCTGAGATTCTTATATTTAGAATGTGAAATAAAATACAAGGGGGCATCAATGAATACTTTAGTTCAGATTCAGGATTTCCTTGCAAAAAAAAGCATTGCTTTTATCGGCATTTCGAGAAATGAAAAGGACTATACGCGGAGTCTTTTCAGAGAGATGCATGAAAGAGGCTACAGTGTTATTCCGGTAAACCCGAATGCATCCGAAATTGAAGAACTAACGTGCTATGCAAGTGTAAGCGACGTTTCACCTGCGCCTGAGGCAGCGCTTATTCTAACCCCGTCCCTTCCGCTTGAAACAGCTGTAAAAGAATGCCAGATGGCAGGAATTAAGAATATCTGGGTCTATAACGGGAAGGACAAAGGGAAGGCCGTAGGCCCGGTTGAAGATTACTGCAAAAGTAACGGCATCAGTTTTATTTCAGGATACTGCCCCTTTATGTTCCTAAAGGACAGCTCTTTTGTACACAGATTTCACGGTTTTATTGCCAGACTTACAGGCAGTTATCCGGCTTAGCATTTAATTATTATTCTTGTCCGGTGTTGTTTTCATGCATATATTTACGGACTTTTCGACATTTGTTTCATTCATAATATTACCGGAGGAAAATGATCGGGAACAAGCATTCTATCATCAGACTCTTAAAATATAAGAGCTCACTGCTGCGCTTCAGGATACTTGGATTCAAGAGAGTATTTTCGGATAACCTGGCAGATGCAGCAGATGTGACAGCCGCACAGGTAAGAAAGGACTTTTCATTATTCGGAATTCCGGGTAACCGCCGCGGCGGATATCAGATCGATGAACTCCTGACCAGGCTTAACAGTCTGCTCGGCAAGGATGTAGTGCAGAAGGTAGTTATTGTAGGAGCCGGTCATATCGGAAGCGCTCTTATGAAGTATAAAGGATTCGATAAAGAGGGGATACAGATCACCGCGGGATTCGATATCGATCCGGAAAAGATTCAAAGAGAGGCAACGATTCCGGTCTACCCCTTCGAGGAAATGAAGGATTATGTAAAAACCAATAACATAAAGATCGGAATAATTTCCGTTACCGAAATGTTTGCCCAGCACGTCCTCGACGCCATGGTGGAAGCCGGAGTAAAAGGAGTCCTCAACTTTGCACCCATTAAGCTTAAAGGTCCCGATGACGTGTTCATAAGCAATGTGGACCTGCTTGGCGAGCTGGAAAAAGTAATCTATTTTGTAAAGTCGGCTGAAAGCCGCCTGCCTTCTTAAGACCATTTTTCTATTTATTCAATGGGCGTGCCTGAAAAAGGCAATGGCACGCCCGCATAAATTTTTCCCTTCTTTTCAGATAAACCCCTTGAGCAACTTGCCTCTTTGAGCCCAGGTTTTATATTTACTTTAAGGGTCCAAATCAAAAACCGCTCATAAATTCAAAAGACACAGGGGGTCAGAGAAAAATGGATAGAAAAGATTTCCTCGTAAAGGCCGGGCAGTGCACGGCAGTTCTTCTTTTCGGCTCATGCCTGCAGAGCTGCTCCTCGAACAGCAGCAATCCCGACATACCGACAGCACCGCAGAATGTGGATTTTACAGTAGACCTCTCTAAGGCTGAAAATGCCAGCCTTAACAGTGCCGGAGGATATATTTACCAGGGAGGAATTATAATTGCCCGTATCAACAGCAGCACTTTCTCAGCTCTTTCACAGTACTGCACCCATCAGGGAGCTACGGTTGAATACGCTGCTTCAGCCAACGAGTTTCACTGCCCGAGGCACGGGTCTAACTTTGATGACAACGGGAACGTGCTGAACGGTCCTGCGGCGAGCCCCCTTCAGAAATATAACACCTCCCTAAACGGAACTTTGCTGAGAGTCTACAGCTGATAAGTCTGGATATAAAGAAAAAAGCCGGGATGCCTTATAACATTCCGGCTTTTTCAGCAGTTAATCTATTCAGACAGTTAATCTATTCAGACAGTTAATCTATTCAACCGGCCTTGTCATGCTTTTCAGGCCCCTTTCCGAAATCAGCTTTTCATAATTGACAAGCCTGAAGCCGCCTCCAAGGATTTCTTTCTTTAATGACAAAAGTGCATTGAGTTCTGCCTGGCGGTGTTTGCTCATTTCCTTAAGTCCGAAGGAATTCAGATCGATCATCGCCTGAAGCTCAGGCGTGTCATGTCCGATGTGGCATACCAGAAGGTTTACACGGTCCGGACTAAGATCGCTTAAGATAACCTTAAGGCTGTCAGCTTTCTTATCCACCGGATCGTTATACATTGTGTTGAGGTAATTTTCCTGGAAATAATTCGATATCCCCAGATGATATTCCCGGGCAAGTTTTTCAACAATTTTTCTGTATTCAGGCCTGTCGACGGCAGTGCTCATATGATGATCGAGATAGGATATTTTAAGACCCGACTTCATGGCCCTTTCCACCTGTGCCCTGAGCTCTTTTTCGATTTCCTTAAGCTTCGGTTTATTTGCCTCAAAGAGTGCTCTCGAAGGTGTAAAATATCCCGTGCTGTCTACCAGGCTGGGGACGGCATTTTTACCCGTAACGGGCCCCCACCTGTAGTTCTTCCATTCGGCATTAAGCGTCAGGTGCACACCGACAGAAATTTCAGGGTGCTGCTTCAGGAGGTCAACAGCTTCCTGGTACCAGGGACATGTAAACATTACAGAAGCTGAAAAGGGGATACCCGATTCCATAAGCTCTTTGGCGGCCATATTAACCGCGTGCGACATTCCGATGTCGTCGCACCTGATAAGTAAGGTCTTCTGCTGGGCCAAAAGTGCCGGAGAAAGAAAAAATAAAACGGCAATTACAAATTGAAATTTTTTAATCATAGTCATTATCCACAGATTAATTATGGGGGAAAATAATTCGGCAGTAAAACTAAACAGATTGGAGCATACTAGCAAATACACTAAAAATCCTGTGCGCTATTCCACAAAAAAAACGGCGTAGCCGTTTTTTTTGTGGGTAATAAAAGGAACTCCCATTCCCCCGACATTATCCTGGCATTAACCTCACTTTAGCAGCGTCATCTTTATTGTCTTTGTGTTGCTTCCCGACTGAAGGCGGCAGAAATATATTCCGCTTGAAAGAGCTTTTGCGTCAAATGAAACCTCATATTGCCCGGGATTCTTTACTTCACTTACGAGTATTGCCGCAAGGTTTCCAAGAACGTCGTAAACTTTGAGGCTGACGTGTGATGCCTCAGCATCAACTGAATACCTGATTCTCGTAACAGGATTAAAAGGATTGGGATAATTCTGGCTCAGGCTGAATGTCTCTGGCCGGGTAATTTCTTCCTTCGATACGGAAGATATATCATTCAGCTCAAAAGTCACTTTGAACTTGCCGCCTACTCCTGAGGGAATCCTGAGCCTTCTGCCCGCGGATGTAAAATTACTGTAAGGCTCTCCGTTAAGCGCAACGCTTTTAATCTTAAGACGGCCATCCCCGATTGCCAGCGGATAAAGAGGAATTTCCCTTTCCCCGGGATCTGCCTTGAAGTAGTAATAGAGGCTTACGGGCTCCTTCCTTAAGAACAGATTTCCATAAAGGTAGACATAGTAGCCCAATTCGGTCGAATGGTATGCAGCCTTGCCGCTGTTGCCTTTTTCCTCTCCCCACTGCGGCACTCTTTTCCCGTAGCGAGTCCTGTCTGAATAGACTTCGCCGTACTGATGATCCACAAAGTATTTCATAAAGAAGTCCAGCGACTCGTCGGCCATCCGGAGGTACTCAACGTCTTTTGTAATGTCATAGAGTTCAAGCCCTGCTGTTACGGCCTGCTCCATCTGCCACCATGCCTTTGCAGTGTCCGCCCCCCACATCAGCATCTGTCCCGTGGTGCGGTTAAAGTCCTTATATGGCCCGCCAAGCTCGTGGTCGTAGCCCTTATCCAGAACGCTTTTAATGAGTTTTTGGGCGGCTGAAATATAAGCAGTGTCGGGGCTTATCTGGTAGACTCTTCCCAGGCACCAGGCAGTTTTAAGGACGTGGCCCATTATGGTCATAGTCTGGCTGTCGTCCTGGTTCCAGTCGGAGTCAAACTCCTCCACAAAGCCTGTTTTCTGATGGTCCATGCTTCCAACAAGATACTTCAGAATATTATCCGTTATCCTGAGGAGTTTATCCTTGTACTGAGCATCACCCGTCAGAAGGTAAAGATAAAGCACATGCGTCGTTATGGCATCCACGGTTGCATTAAAGCTTTTCCCGCTTTTTGTTGCCCAGTTAAAAGTCACATTGTCATAGTAGCCTTCATAATCTCCTCTTTTATCCCAGAGCTTCTGTTCATTGTTTCTGTACCCTTTCATAAGCCAGTTTAAGTCCAGTGTGTCGGCTGTAGCCTCGAAACAGGCCGTAATTCCAAGAAGAGCATAATGCTGGTTAAAGGCATCCTTATTTTCCTTTGAGTTTACGGGGTTACCGTACTTATCCAGGTTAGTGAACCAGCCTGTGTTTGTATTATCCCATGCATGATGGTACATAAAATCCAGCGCGTTGCGCGCATAGCTAAGATAGGTTTCATTTCCGGTCATCATAAAGGCCCTCACATAACCGTAGGCATCGCGCGCCTCGGAGAGGGTGTTTTTATTTGTTCCCCAGCTGCTGATGAGGTTCCCGTAGCGGTCTATGTTTGTATAAAATCCTCCGAGTGTTGTGTCATAGGCCTTATTCCAGAACCTTGCACAGCTGTCGACGTAGCCTATGGCCTTTTCAGGATCCAGAAGATAAGGGGACCTTATGCTGTACTGGGCATAAGAAAAGCCCGATAAGAAAACAAGGAGCAGAAGTTTTTTCATATATGTCCTTTGCTAGAGAATAAAGTTGATAAAAAACGGCAGGGCAAAAAAAAGGAGAGCCGCTTTTATTTGCTCTCCCTGGAAAATAAATTCAGATTAGATTATTCCTGTTCGCATGACTTTGATTCACACGATTTTGTGCAGCTTTCTTTTTCCTTATCTGTGCACTTGTGCGTAATTGCTTTTTTCTTTGCTGTTTTAACTTTTGTGATCACTTTTTTTGTATCCTTTGCAGCAACTTTCTGCTCGGTTTTGGTTTTTACTGCAACCTTTTCCTGAGCAAAAGAAGAATTAAGGCCTGTCATTAAGAAAGCAGCAGCAATAACCATGGCAAATAATTTAACTTTCATGTCCGGCTCCTCATATATGGTTTATAATGATAATTCATAATATCTGCTAAATTACATAAAAACCTGAAAAAAGAAAATTTCATAAGTCACAATTTATGGGTGATAACAAATTTAGTGTATACTATTATTGTGGAATTGTTTATTATATTTCCATTGGGTACATTAAAACGCATTCCGGATTAATAACTTAATTAAAGGAGGATACTATGCCTGCCAGAAAATTAAAACAGTTCCTGGATGCTAACAGCATTAAATACATAAGCATCAAACATTCACCTGCCTTTACTGCCCAGGAGGTGGCTCATACGGCCCATATCCGCGGCAAGGACCTGGCCAAGACCGTAATTGTGAAAGTCGGAAGCGATATGGCAATGGCTGTTCTGCCGGCCAAAAACCTCGTGGACCTGGACCTGCTGCGCGAGGTTACGGGAGTGGAGGACGTGGAACTAGCCGGCGAAAAGGAATTCAAAAACCTCTTCCCCGACTGCGAAATCGGAGCCATGCCCCCTTTCGGAAACCTTTACGGCATGCAGGTTTTTGTTGCCGAACCGCTGACCAAGGATAAGGAAATAGCCTTTAACGCCGGCACTCATTCCGAACTGATAAAAATGGCTTATGAGGACTTCGAAAGGCTTGTAAAACCCAAAGTCGTAAAGTTTTCACTGGCTTAATGTTTCTTTTTCTGTTTTTTTGTGTGTGGCATGGCACAATAAGCGCCATGCCATGCCCGTTTTTAGGTAAGCAACAGTTTAAAAACGAGCAAAATTGCCTTAAATAATTTATATTTCCCTATGGAATTTTTTAATTGGAGTAAAAACAGGCAATGGAAGTAAATAATCTCTTTTCGGAAATACCCGATAGTTTCCAGAAAGAAATTTTTGACATCTTGATACATAATCATAATCTGACGCTGGAGAGGATCGTTTCCTGCGGCCAGGCTTCCCCGGAAGGGGAATGGTACGAACAGGAAACAAACGAATGGGTAATACTTTTAGGAGGTTCTGCAGGCCTGTTATTTGAAGGGGAAAGCGATGAGAAAGTCCTCTATCCCGGAGACTATCTTTTAATACCAGCCAATACAAAACATCGCATTGAATGGACCGATAAGAAGCAGAAGACCGTCTGGCTTGCACTGCATTATATGGATTAGCTCTGTAAATTACTGTAACCGAAATGTTAAACGGGGAAGAAAATGCCTTTAAGAAGATCCCGAAATAAAATTATTGCAGGCGTCTGCGGCGGAATTGCTGAATGGCTGGGCTGGGACCCGACTGTGGTCAGGATCGCATATGTGCTGATCTCCATCTTAAGCGCAGCATTCCCCGGAATTCTGGTCTATATAATCCTCTGGATACTGATGCCTTCCGGGGATTAAGTGCCGGAGACACCCGGAATAATTCTATTAATCTGCATCAGAGAAAGATATCTATATGAGCCGGATCCTGTTGGTTTTTATATTTTTATTTCTATTTAGCAAAACCATACTGCCCCAGATTAATTCCATGAGCGCCGGAGGCTACATTGGACTGGGCTCTGTAAAGGGAAATTCCCCCTCACAGACCAGCTTTAATACAACCATTTTTCTGGACGTTCAGCCTGAATTCATGAACCGCTCATCCTTAAGGCTCAGCCTCATTTACGGACGCAAAATTGAAGCCCTCCTGCCCCAGAGCGTATACGACAGGTATTTCCCGTTCGTAAAAGGGATTTCCTTAAAAGTTACTACAAAACAGAGATTTCAGAACTTATTTTATACTGAAGAGACAATAGGCCCCCTGCTTCTTAACGACAGGACATTCTCGGACGTAAATTCACTCGATCTGGGCTTGAGCTTTTCATTTCTGGCGGGGCTCGATTTCAGAACTGACGCCCGCGGTATGGCTTTAGGCCTCGGAACCGAGTACGGACTGACATTTACAAACACACTGGCTTCCTATTTCGCGCTCTACCTTCAGGCGCAGTATTATTTTCTCTGAAGAGATTAAAAAAAAAGCTGCCCTCTTTGGGGGCAGCTTTTTTTTTTGCAGAACTTTTAATGACTTATTTTGTGCCTTCAACAATTTTGCCGGCTCTTAACTCGTCACTAAGCCTTGTAGCTTTGTACATATCCTTTATAGCTTCAACCATACCTTCCGAATCCACGCTCAGGCAGCGGTTGGTTTCTGTAGTATAGATAAAGTCGCCCGGAAGACTTTCAATATTGCCGTCAAAGGCAAGACCTACAATCTCGAGGTTCTTGTTTATAACAGGGCTTCCCGAGTTGCCGCCGATGATGTCATTGGTGGAAACGAAGTTAAACGGGGTTTCAAGGTTGAATTCCGGGGGAATAGTCTTCCACCTTTCAGGCAGATCCCATGGATACTTCTTGTTGAATTCATAGTACCTGTTGTATAATCCGTAGTAGGTGGTCTTGGCCGGAGCTTTTGTACCGTTATAATCGTAGCCCTTTACAATGCCGTCGGCAATTCTGAGCGTAAAGGTTGCATCAGGCGGAATCGATGTGCCGTATACAGCAAAGAGCGCCTGCCCTAAGAGCTGCTTGTTAACGGCTTCCTTGTCCTGAATCTCCCTGGCTTTCTGCCTTAAGGCTTCCAGTTTATCAGATGTTGCCTGCAGGAAGTAGATAAAAGGATCATCCGAACTGAGTATGTCCTTGGGGTCCTTATTAAGAAGCGCCATGACGGATTCTTTTGTCGTCAGCTGTGAATGGCTGAGCATATAGTCGGCTGCATCCTTGCCCGTCTTGGAATCAAAGAGTTTCTGCACGAGGTCGTTATTCTGGCCGAGATTATTGATAAGGTTCTTTGCAAATACCTCTGTAAGCTTGTAAGAAAAATCCTTGTCGAGCTTTTCAGGGAATATCTTTGCCTTTGTGGAGTCGAGGTCTGCGCCCTTATACTTGCTGCTTCTTTCACCTTCCGGAAGCTGCATCTGTTTTGCGTAAGCGATTACGTCTCTGGCAATTGTAAAGTACTCGGGAGCAAATCTGTAGTTAATAGTATAAGCGTTAAGATCCTTAAAATACTGCCTCATTTCGTTTCTAGTCCCGGCAATTGCATCCCAAACGTTTCCATACTTTGCCTTGAGCTCGGGCTTTGCATCCACGGCAGCCTTGAATTTGTTTTCAAAATCCTGTTTTCTTGCCATTAAGACAGGGTCGTTAAGGCCTTTTATCATTCCGATATAAACCTTCTGAGAGTTGGCGAGCATGAAAAGGATATCCTCATACTTTAAGGCCTGATCGGGGTGCTCCTTCAGCTGGGCTGAATAGGCAGCTATCATGTCGTTCAGGAGGTTAAGAGTTGCAGGGTACTGAACGTCGCGGAAATATTCCAGCTGTGACATTGTATTAAGACGGTTGGTCCTGCCCGGGTTGCCTACGACAAAAATCGCCTCGCCTTCGCTTGCACCCTGGGGGCTCCACTTGAAGTAGTTATCCGTTTTCAGCGGTTTTCCACTTTCATCATAAACACGGAAGAAAGTACAGTCGAGATTATAGCGCGGGTAAGTAAAGTTGTCGTAATCGCCTCCGAAGAATCCGATCTGGTTTTCAGGGGCAAAGACCAGGCGCACGTCGTTATATCTCTTGTAGCCGTAGAGAGAATATTCGCCGCCGGAGTATAAGGTTACAACTGAAGCCTCAAGTCCTGTTTCTTTTCTTGTGCTGGCTTCAATTTCGCTTATTTTATCTTTTTTTGCCTGGACCTTTTCAGCATCGGTTTTGGCAGAATTTATGGCATCCTGCACTTCTTTTGTAACATCCTTGATCAGGACTAACTGGTCTACATAGAGGCCGGGGACAGGTCTTTCGTCCTGGAGCGTCTGTGCGTAGAAGCCTGTTTTATGGAGGTTTTCTCCTTCTTTTGTAACTTCAGTAACGCTCTCGCGTCCGCAGTGATGGTTTGTCATTACAAGGCCGTCGCTGGAGACAAATGAAGCCGAGCAGTAGCTGGCAAATCTGAGGGCTGATTTTCTGGCTTTTTCGAGCCATTCAGGCGTAGCAGTAAAGCCGTAAGCTTCCTGGAAATATTTTACAGGAGGGTTATCAAATGTCCACATCTTGCCCGTGTCAAATCTCTGCGCTTTTACAGTATCGAGGTTGATGCCGCCCGGAACCGTTGAGGTTACGGCCGCCTTTTCCTGCTGCTGCGTTGTGGCTGTACTGCCGGAACAGCCGGCAATAAAGAGAAATGACAATACGAGGCTTGAGCTAAGAAAAGCTCTTCGTAGGTTTTTTAGCATGTTTCATCCGTATTTTTATTTGAAATAAAGGAACTATTCTGATTAAAATTAATATAATTCTAATCTCATTACAATTATAAATTTCAAATAAATTCGGATTTTGGAGTTCCCCCGGGGGAGAAGCTCTGAATAAAGTAACCTTTAGATATATGATTCCGGAGTATACAAGGGCTCAATTTCCCACTCGTCTTCCACTGTACCGATGCAATGAGAACATTTTTCCACATAATAGACAGCTTTTTCCTCCTGGGGCGCGGCATGGACGAAATTAATAACAGTCTGACAGCTGGCGCACTGCACCACGTGGGAGGTTTTTACTTTTGCACGGCAGATTGGACACAAATAACCCAAATCACCAGGCGTTTTGTCCGGATCAACTAAATAAATTGAATTACATCTGGTATTATTGCATTTAACAAAATGTAACTGTACCGTATTCCTGGGTTCGATTGCAGCCTCCGCTTTTTTTTGTATCAAAAGTAAAGAGTTGGATATATAAATTCCATGTAAAAATTGAGTCTTGTACTAATTTCCCCATACCTTTATTTTACTAAACGTTTATTCTATGGATAAAAAGTATTATTTTTATCTATTAAGAAATCCAGTCAATGAAGGAGAGAAAATGGAAAAAATCAATGGTTTTAAGGCTTATGACATCAGAGGGAAGGTCCCCGGGGAATTAAATGAGGACCTGGCCTATAAGATCGGGCGCGCATACAGCAAACTTATCGGTGCAAAGAATATTGTCGTGGGTCACGACATCCGGAAATCATCACTACAGCTCTCGGAAAGCTTAATCAAGGGCATTACAGACAGCGGCGCCGATGTAATAGATATCGGGCTCTGCGGCACGGAAATGATCTATTTTGCCACACCTTTTCTGAATGCCGACGGCGGCATTATGATTACGGCAAGCCACAACCCCCCGGAATATAACGGGATGAAATTTGTGAAGAAGGGCTCTGTTCCCGTGGGCTACGATTCGGGCTTAAATGAAGTTGAAAGAATGATCCTCAGTAACGAATTTGACCCGGTAAGCGAGAAAAAGGGAAGTGTTACACATAAAGATGTAATGACAGACTTTATAAATAACCTTAAGAAATTCTACAGCAAAGATAAAATTAAGCCTCTTAAAGTTGTGGTTAACGGGGGTAACGGATGCGTGGGGCCGGCCTTAGATGCCATAGAAAAAGATCTTCCGATAAAAATGATCAAGGTTTTCACTGAACCCGATTCCAGCTTCCCGAACGGAGTGCCGAACCCTCTTCTGCCCGAAAACAGGCAGCCAACCATAGATGCGGTACTTAAAAACAAGGCTGACCTGGGTGTGGCATGGGACGGCGACTACGACCGCTGCTTCTTTTTTGATGAAAAGGGGAATTTCATAGAAGGATATTATATCGTGGGGCTCCTTGCAAAATCGATACTTAAGACAAATCCGGGAGAGAAGATCGTCCACGACCCGAGACTCGTCTGGAATACGGTTGAAGTTGTAAAGAATAACGGCGGCATTCCGGTTGAATCCAAGAGCGGGCACGCATTTATTAAGGAAAAAATGCGCGAAGTTAACGCCATCTACGGCGGCGAAATGTCGGCTCACCACTACTTCAGAGACAATTCCTATTCAGACAGCGGCATGATACCGTTCCTGCTGGTCCTTCAGCTTATAAGCGAAGAAAATAAGCCGATGTCGGCCCTGGTTGAAGAAATGGTAAAGGACTACCCCTGCTCGGGCGAAATTAACACGACAATCGACAAGCCTGCTGAAAAGATCAAAGAGCTGGATGAAAAATATAACGGAAAGAAAGAGCGCCTGGATGGCCTTAGCGTTGAATTCCCCGAGTGGCGCTTTAACGTTAGAATGTCCAATACGGAACCAATTTTGCGCCTTAACGTTGAAAGCCGGAAAGATGAAAAGCTCATGCAGGAGAAAACCGACGAACTTTTAGGCATAATAAGGTCAAAATAAAAGAACTTTTTTAAGTTGGATACGTCTAATTATTAAAAACCTCCAATAAAGAGAGAAGAAAATGAACCAGGAAAACGAAAAAGACATCGATATCAACAGAATCCTTCACAATAAGCTGAAGTCCATTTCAACGGATTCTCTGGAAGCAGGAATTTCGAAGGTCGTCAGTGAGCTTGTAGGCGAGGATTATAAGTGCAGCATCGGAAACATAAAATATACTCTCTTCAGCGGTGCTGAATTTAACATCAAAGTCGAACTTTCACTCAAATCCGAAGATACACAGCTCTAAGAGATATTTAGCAAAGAGGCGGTTTTTACGCCGCCTCTTAGCTTTAGATAATTTCCTTCAGGGTTTCCACAACCCTGTCAATTTCCTCGTGTGTATTATAAAAGTGGGGGGAAAACCTCACAATGCCTTCACGTACAGCCGCAGTTATATTCCTTTTACCGAGTTCATCGAAGATTTCCTGCGCTTTTGGGGAAGAAAAGCTGACAATTCCGGATAAATTTTGCCTTTCCACACCCTGAAGCACCGGCTTTATTCCGGCTTCCTGTAATCGCCCCATAAAATACTCTGTGTGCCCAAGAATCGCCTCCTCAATTTCCTTGTGCCCGAACTGTCTCATAAAGTCGAGTGATGCGTGCAGGCCGATTATGCCTATGGCCGAGAGCGTACCGTTCTGGAAGCGCTCCGCCGAAGCCCTGAGCTTAAGGTCATACTCGAGGAGGTTCCATGCATCCGCTACAGAAGTCCAGCCAACATACTTTGGAGTTATTTTCTCCTGGAGCTCCCGGGTTACAAAAAGAAATGACAACCCCTGAAGTGCCATCATCCACTTCTGCGTTCCGGAGGCCAGAAAGTCGATATTCATCTTTTTTACGTCAATTCTGATGGCTCCAAGAGCCTGAATGGCATCGACGCAGAAGATAATGCCTTTCTCTCGGCACATTTCACCGATTTTTTCAACGTCTGCCCTGTAGCCTGAAAGAAACTGCACGTTGCTTATTGAAACAAGCCTGGTTTTTTCAGTTATGGCTTTTTCTACGTCCTCAAATGATACGATGCCGTCGTGAGACTTGACAAAATCTACTTCCACGCCCTGAGTTTTAAGATTAAGAAAAGGATAAATATTTGAAGGAAATTCAATGTCATTCAGCACAATCCTGTCGCCTGTTTTCCACGTGAGGCCCTGCGCCAGCACGTTAAGAGCGTTAGAGGTATTATCCGCAAAAGCGATTCTGGAGGAGTCGCAATTTATCATTTCACCCAGCTTGTTCTTTGTATCCGTCATGGTTTTCAGGTACTCAGGGTAATTCTCTATTTCCGTCTGACTTCTTACATATATATAGTCGTTAAGCTCTTTTACCACCGCCTCAGATAAAGGGCTTATTGCCGCATGATTCATATAGATATGCCCCGATTTCAGGTACGGGTAGAATTTTCTTGCTTCGCTAATTTGCATAATTTAATTCTCAATTTTTTGAACAGATTAAATAAAAAGACCCTGAGGAAAGCTCCTCAAGGTCATATAAAATGTTTCTATAATTTAAATATAGCAATTTTTCTTAACTTTATTCACCCATATTAAAATGAAGAACAAGCAATATAGAACCACTGACGTGGTTCATAAACTTTTTTTCATATTTCCTACAAATAGGTAACTGCTATCGCAGTTAGAAAAATCCCTTTTTATTCAGAACAAAGTTTTTCCTTTCCTATCCGCGTTAGCGGATACCTATTTGTAGAATAACAAATCAAAACAATTTCAGAACCACGTAGTGGTTCCATATCCCAACCCGTACAAAATATTTTAACATTGCACAAATTTATGCTCTATCCGCTTTAGCGGATACCTATTTGTAGCAAAGACACTAATAATAAAAAAGGCAGAAGCTCTCTTCGGGCTCCTGCCTTTTTATATCTGTTTCGGAATTCTCTGTCCTGACTTTTAATCCTGTACTTTAGCCCTCAGTGAATCCCAGATCATGTATGCACAGATAAGGGCAAACATTGTAATTGCTATAAGCTCGGCTGAGTGAGACTCCTGCCATTCGGCATTGACAAAGTTAATGTTCCAGAATCTCATCATTGCACTTACAACGCCCATTAAAGCGCCTCCTGCAATAAAGCCCGAGGCAATAAGCGTACCGCGCTCGCGCCTTGCAGTGTTAACTTTTTCATCTTTGCTTCTTGTGGAGACAAAGTGAGATATAAGTCCGCCTACTAAAAGAGGAGTGTTAAGTTCAAGAGGAATATACATTCCAAGCGCAAATGCCAAAGCCGGAACGCCAAGCATGGTAAGTATTAAAGCCATAAAGGCGCCTGCAACGTAAAGCATCCAGGGCGCAGGCTGCTGCGACATGAGAGGCTTTATTACTGCTGCCATTGCATTTGCCTGCGGGGCAACAAGCGCGCCCTCGCCTGAAAATCCGTAGGTCTGGTTTAATATTAAGATTACCCAGCCCACTGTGGCTGAGGCAACTACGGTTCCTAAGAATTTGAACGATTCCTGCTTGTAGGGGGATGAACCCAGCCAGTAGCCAATCTTAAGATCTGTAATAAAGCCGCCTGCCATTGAAAGTGCCGTACAGACCGTGCCTCCAATAATGAGGGCTGCAATCATACCGACTTCACCTGTAAGCCCCACAGAAACCAGTATTATGCTCGACAAAATAAGCGTCATAAGCGTCATGCCTGAAACAGGGTTTGTTCCGACAATTGCAATTGCGTTTGCAGCAACTGTTGTAAAAAGGAACGATATGATAAGTACAATTAAAAGACCTACAACGGCATGAGTAAGGTTTGTAACAACGCCCGTCCTGAAGAAGATGAAAACCAGTACTGCCGTAACAAGAATTCCGATTACTATGATTGCCATCGGAATATCTCTTTGTGTCCTGAGCTTTGAGGTGTGTTCACCCTTGCCCCCGAAGATCTCCTTTACAGCCAGCGAGAAAGCAGAAACGATGATCTTTGAAGAACGTACTATTCCGATTATTCCTGCCATTGCAATGCCGCCGATGCCGATGTGGCGAACGTAGGTTGAGAATATCTGTTCGGCCGACATGTCCTTAACCAGCAGGTTTACGTTCACGCCCAATGGCTGCGTGAGGGCTCCTCCTACATAGGAAACAATTGGAATAAGAACATACCACGATACAAAAGATCCTGCTGCAATAATGGCGGTATATTTAAGTCCTGTAATGTAACCCAGTCCCATTACGGCTGCGCCGACGTTCATTCTGAAGACAATCTTATATTTGTCTGCCAGTGTCTGCCCGGCATCAATAACGCGTGTTGAGAAAACCTCGCTCCACCAGCCGAAGGTTGCAACAATAAAGTCATAAATACCGCCGATGATACCGCTTACAACCAGAACAATCGCCTGTCCGCCCCCTTTTTCACCTGCAATGAGGACTTCAGTTGTAGCCGTTGCCTCGGGGAAGGGGAACTTTCCGTGCATTTCACCCACGAAGTACTTTCTGAAGGGAATAAGGAAAAGTATCCCCAGGAAGCCTCCGAAGAGCGAGGCCAGAAAGATCTGCATGAACTGCACGTGCAGATTGAGTATGTAAAGAGCCGGAATTGTAAATATTGCGCCTGCAACAATTACACCCGAGCTTGCACCAATGGACTGTATAATTACGTTTTCGCCAAGTGCATTTTTCCGTCTTGTAGCCGTTGAAAGCCCCACGGCAATAATTGCAATAGGAATTGCGGCTTCAAATACCTGCCCTATCTTAAGTCCCAGGTATGCTGCAGCGGCCGAAAAAATTACAGCCATAACGAGGCCCCAGCCTACCGACCACGGGGTTACTTCCGGGTGTGCCGCCTTAGGCGACATTACCGGTGTATACTCCTCACCCGGCTTTAACTCCGTATAGGCATTTTCGGGCAATCCGCCGTTTGTAACGGCAACTTCTTGATCACTCATAAAATAAATACTCCTTCATTATTTGTATAAAAAAGGTAACTCTAACTCTACTTTGTCTGTCTCTAAAGATCTGAAATAAACTTTTCCGTATGGCCTGGCGTCAGCCGGGCAGAAGTAAGAAGCCGGCAGGTCAAATGAACACTTAAGCTTCTTTTCCACATTCGGGTAAAGCTCTATGCGGCTCGACTGGCCGTACTGGACCGGGAACTCCATAGGAAGGGAAATCCTTGTAAACTCCTTAACGTCCACCGCTGCAATGCCCGCCTTAAGTGCAAATGCCGGAATGAGCTCGAGCCTTAGCTTTGTAGAATCCTTATCGCCGAAAGTGTTTGCAATTGTTACTTTCCCGTCCGGATAATTAAGTCCGTCTTTAATTAAAGCTTTGCCCTCGTCGTCGTAAATAATAACTGAAAAATCTGTGAACTTGTTGAAATCTTCCTTGCTGATCGAGATGTCGAATTCTTTTGACTGCTCATTTTTTCTTATTACAAAAGGATATACGTAACGGTCGGCATTGTTAAATTCGGCCGTAAATTCCTTCTGGTAGCCTAATAGTTTTCCTGTGAGCTCGTACTGCTTTACCTGGCTGAAGGAGTTCATGACGGAAATATTTCTGTTTTTTGTATCCAGCACGATCTCTTTAGCAAGTGAATTAACTCCCGAGCATTCAATCCTGAGGTTATAAACAGAAGCCTGTTTTGCCAGGAAATTTCCGTGCACAACGAGCTCATAAACCCCGGGCCTCAGGTTTTCATGGTTCGAGGTAAATTCCGCATCCTTCAGGTCTGAATTCAAAAGCTGAGAAGTATAGATATTTTCGCCGTCAGGATCAAAGAGGCGGTATACCGTCTGGGCATAGTTTTTGGCGTCGGCACTGATCTTAATTGTTACGTTGCCCGTTCCGGCAGGAATGTTTATAAAATATCTCTTGTGGCGCCCGGGCAGAAGGCTCTCATGCTCGAAGGTCTGTGTGTAGCCGTTACTGCTGTTGAATTCATAAGGAATAACAACTGTTGCCCACATGTTAAATTCTGCCAGGTCTTTTCTTCCCTCGGGATAAGCCGAAATGCGGCCCGTGTAGAGTCCCGGCTCTTTCATTAAGGATTTGTCGAAGCGGACGCTGACAAAGGTGCCCTGTCCGTTTCTGAAATAAATTTTCTTCTGGACGGGAACGAGCCAGTCTGCATTGCTCTCAAGGTTAAAGATGCTGTAGAACTTCTTCCCCTCTCCGGCATTTACTCTTGAGATATTGTACCTGAACGTATCTCCGTCTTTAATTATCGAGCCGTCGCGGAAGTAAAGGTTCGGGGCGCGGTCGGTTGCCATGCTGGGCACGTAGGCCGTAACGTTAAAGTCCTCAGTATCCTCATAATCCTTATTTTTAATCATTTTCTCAAGCCGGGCGTAAGCATTTTCAACATTAATGTAACCCGCTCCTTCATCCAGCTGGTTATAGCCATCCATATGCACGGCACCTGCTTTCACGGCCTTGAAGAGTACTTGTGACGGGATCCTAAGTCCGGGATGTTCCTGGCTTTCAGCGCTTAAAAGAAGCGCCATTACGCCCGTGGAGTAGGGGCTTGCCATGCTGGTGCCCCACATGCGGTCGCTTGAAGACCAGTTAGGGACTGTAGAGACGCATGCGCCGGGGGAGACCACATCGGGTTTTGAGACTTCGCCTCCTCTGGCCGAGAAGTGGAGTATAATGTCGCGGTCAATTGATGCCCCGTAGACGTCGCGTCCAACTTCCTTGGTTAAGACCGCACCCGAGGAGAACACATATTTTGAGGATGCCGGAAGCCCCGAGCTTGAAATTCCGGGTCCGTTGTTGCCGTTTGAAGTGCAGACATAAAGGTAAGGGTTTTTCCTTAAAAGATCCTGAAGGAAGAGTTCCATGTCTGCATTTCCTTCAATTACACTTCCGATGCCGAAGCTCATGTTGATTACGCAGGGCTCTTTGGAGACTTTGGAGACTGAATCGGCATAGAGGTAAGCCCTTTTCATGCTTTCTGTAACCGTTGCGCCTCCGGACATGGTGTTCTGCCCGATCTTAAGGCCTACCAATTTTGCTCCCGGTGCCACACCGTTAAAATGTTTCTCGCGGCCTATCTGGTAGCCCGAGGCTATTCCGGAGACGTGTGTGCCGTGGGCGCCGTCGTCATAAAAAACGCTTATTAACTTTCTTTCAGGGAAAATATTTAAAGCAAATGTAAAGTAGGGAAGTTTATCGGGCACAGGAATCTGGAAAGTGTCGTACTTTTCGTGATAGCTTCTCATAGGCTTTTCGTCCGCAAGACTGCCGTCAGCGTTTGTATCGAAATAGGCAGCCCAGAACTCTTTTCCGTTTTCTCTGGTCTTAAAAGTTACAACTATAAAATTGTCGTCAGTTTTTCCGTTTCCGTTTAAGTCCCTTACGCCGGAGTTTGAATTCTTAAATCTTTCCTCGTCAAAATCTCCTATGTAGTACTTCCCGTCAACGGGCTTAAGCGTAAGTTTATCAATTCCCTTAACCGTAAGCTTATGTTCATCATTTACAAGACTCAGAGAACCGTTTTCATCCTTTTCTTCGGCATCAAAGATCTTAACGTCTCCCTGACCGGTAAAATCCTGCACATCAATTACTTTTGTCTGGCCCTCTGAAGTTGTCTTAAGGCCGTCGATGCCCATATCGACACCCGTATCGAGCACAAAAATGACAGTTCCGCGCCCGTCAAATTTCGGATGTGTAAGGATGAAGTTTTCAACACCCGTCGGTTTAAGCGACAGAAAAGTCTGTGTGGTATCCTGTGCCTGAAGGGGACAGGTAAAAAGTAAAACGAGGGGTAAAAGGTTTCTAAGTTTCATAACTATAATTAATTAGTCCGTTTTTTAATTCGAAAAGTTAAGTAAATCGGGCCTTAAAGAAAAGAATTAAATGGAGCCACTTTTAAGATTTTTATGGATGGCGAGAAGCCCATAAAAGGGCCCTTTTCACGCGGCCGAAAGGCAAATGTTTATTTTTGTGCAGGGGCGAGCGGCGCCGCGCCCGCCCCCACAGTCGGAATACCCACCTATTTATTGGTTAGATATGAAACGGCATATTCCAATATTGCGTCTTTTCCTGCATTGTAATCTGCCTCACTGATTGAAACGGGAATTTCGGGAGCCAGACCTTTGCCTTCAAAAATTTCCATATCAGCCGTGTACTGTATCCACCTTGAAAGACGATAGCTCCAGCCGTTGGGAAGCAGAAGCGTAATAGGATTGCCCGAGCCGCCGCCTGTGGTGTCCCCGATTGTGGTTACATTGGGAAGTACCCGGAACATAAGAATGGTACCTTCGGCCGAACTGAAGCAGCGCCGGTTTGTAAGCAGGACAACAGGCTTAAGATATTGCTGTTTACCTGCAGGCTGCAGGGCTGAAGGCTCGGTTTGTGTAAAATCCGTATGCTTCGGCCCGTCCCTCCATTGGATGTAGCTGTAGGTTCTCTGCCGGTCATAAAAGCGGCTTGCTATTGTCTGCCCAAGAAGCTCATTTCCGCCGCCGTTATTTCTTATATCAATAATAATTCCTTTTGTGTTTTTAAGTGAATCCAGGATCCAGTCCATCGCAAAACCCCATTCGGATTCGCTCCCCAATAGATTTAGACCGATGTAAATGTAGCCTATATTATTGATTTTTCCGCATCGGAGGTGCCCTCCTGTTGCCCTTGTGCCGTAATCATTTGAAAGATATTTTTTGATTACATCGTTGGATATAAAATTATCGGGATATTTGGTGTGCCAGTCGGAATATTCGAACACCCCTAAAGGACTATAGAGATTGACGTGCCCGTCTTTCAGAGTACCGAGCATGGAGGAAGTGATCTTAAAGAGTTCGCCCTCTGTCGTGGTGCTTTTTACCTGTGGCCTGTAAAAAGCATAAACTGAATCCCAGTTGATTTTCTTAACCTCAAAAAATGAATATCTTGTGTCAAACTCCTTCCAAATCGTCTCAAAATTTACTTCAGGAGAAAAGTCCGGCTTAAATGGGACAAGTGTAACATCAAGCAGACGCGGCTGATTAGGGAATGTGAACAGCATCCTGAGGTGCATGAAGTCTTCCCTCAGCTCCTCAATATAAACTGAAACAGGGCCTTCAAAAAAAATGCTGTTAAGAATTATTTTCTTTTCACCCTCGGCTAATTCCCATGTGCCGGTTATGGTTGCAGAGGAAAATTTCCCATCCTGGCTGAATGTAATAAATGTCATCGGCATCTGCTGCGTTATGTCAGCCGGACTGCCGGGGTAGGAGCCAACGTCCAGAGCTTTGGTTATCTGCCACGAAGTCCCGGTAAGAAGCTGGCGTGTCTGCGACATCGGTTCAACCGGTTGATCTTTCTTGCAGCCGGAAGCAAAAAAGAAAAGGAGAGTCAGAACAGGTACAAGTCTCCTGAAGAGGGCAGGAACGGCCACATAGTTCATTTTATATCCTTTATATTGCTGAAACTTCTTCTCTCAGGATCCTAAAAGAACAAAGGACATATCCAAATTAGCATTCAGGAATTAAAATAGCAATGAGGGGGATTACTTCAGCAGGGGATTGGAAATGAAAGTGTAATTGTTGTGCCTTCGTTCAGGATGCTGTCGACAGTAAGTTCGCCGCCCATCATCCTGGTGAGGTTGTATGCAATGGTAAGCCCAAGACCTGCGCCTTCAAACTGGCGCTTGTGACCTTCGTCTTCCTGCGTGAAGGCTTCGAAAAGCCTGGCCAGGTTTTCTTTCTTGATGCCTATTCCTGTGTCTGAAATAAGGATCTTTGCGTAGCTGCCTTCCATTCTAAGGCCGAGACGAACGCGGCCGCGGGCTTCGGTATATTTAATGGCGTTATCCACCAGAGCCGAAATTATTTTCTCCAGCTTGCGCCCATCGGCATTAATGGAGAGGTTCTCATCCTCTATCTCCATATCGAAGGCCAGTGTCTTTTCAACCGCCGCATTCATCATTTCCTGGTAGACTGCCCTCAGGATTTCACTCAGCCTCGTGCGGCCGATCTCAAACTCTGTTTCACCCGACTGGATTAAAGAAACTTCCAGTATATTATCCACCAGCTTAAGAAGCCTGTTATAGCCTTCTTTAAGGTAAGGGAAGAGCTCTTTAGCCGAATCAAGATTGGCTGAATTCACGTCATCTTCAATCAGCTCGGAGTAGCCAACAATGGCATTTAAAGGGGTTCTGATCTCGTGCGACATATTGGCCAGAAATGAGCTTTTAAGCTTGTTTATGTGAGTTTCCTTCTGGTATGCCTTCCTCAGGCGCTCTTCGTTCAAGAGTTGCTCGGTTATGTCCTTAAGGCTTATAATAAAAATTCTCTGCGATTCGTAGAGGTCCTCAGTAAATGTAATTGAGCCCAGATATTCCCTTTCAAGCACATAATTCCTGTAGCGGAACTCATAAAAATCGCCTTTTGTCCTTAGCAGCTGCGATATTGCCTGAGTAAGGACCATCAGGAAATGCTCATCGAAGACTTCCTCTATCTTATGTTCAAGTGCGCGCTCCCTTTTAATTGAGAAGGTCTCGTAGAAATTGTCGTTCGCATTCTCAAAGAACAGGTATTCCTTTTCATTTCGCACAATGAGCAGAAGGTCGGAAATATTATTAATAATAAGCTTCTGTCTTTCTTCAGAACGCTTGATGATGCGGTTTTTTAAGACGTAATTGGTAATGTCGTTGGCGGTAATTATAAAGCTTAGAGATGCAGACTCCTCTTTCTGGACCGGTGTAATTGAAAGTTCCTTGTACCAGAGCGATCCGTTTTCGCTTATGCCTGAAATTACCTTGGTGGATTTTTCTTTTAAGGCCATCCTGCTTTTCACGTCTTCGCGCGCCGCGGCATCAAGAAACTGCTCTAAAGCCTTATGAATAGGCAGGTTATAAAGAAATTCTATGTTTGTACCTAGGATTTCCTCGAAAGAGCGGGTCGAGAATGTGACACGCCCTGTTTCATCTGTTATTATAACCGGTACGTTGCCGAATTCCAGAGCGTTGTGAAGGGAGTTTATCTTATTCTCAATTCTGTACTTGTCCTCCAGCGAGCTTAAGACAATTACAAAAAGCTCCTGCTCCTTTACAAATATTCTTTCAATTTCCGCCAGGAAATTAAGCGGCAGTCCGCTGTTTTTCTCGGCAAAGTAAATTTCCAGGTGGCAGCTGCTGTAATGGCTGCCTGCCAGCCCCTGCACTAAATGAAAAAGTTCCGGCTCAGACTCAAAATGGAGTATGCTTTCGTGCTCCTTGAGGGAGAAGACATTTTCAAAGGAATGATTGCAGTATGCAATTTCCCCCGAGACATTGACTATCGCCAGCGATTTAGTATCGGGGAATTCCTCTAAAAGCTTAAAATCCTCTAGCGATTCAAACCTTTTCTCGGGAGTTTCCATCTCTTCCATATTGCCGGGGGATGTATCAGTCATTTAGTACTTTTATCTTCTCAATTATTATGGGTTCACTGTTCTCGTCATTAAAGACGTAATTAGTCGCCATTTTACCGGGAGCAATCCTGTCAACTAAGGTAAAAAGAGCAGCATTAATATAATCAAATTCCCCAATTAAAGTCTCTTTAATTCCGTCCATGAGCTCCTTAAGTGCCGGGCTGTAATATTTATCTATCTCCCCAGTGAGTTCAAGTGAGTAAATCCTGCCTATAAGCTCATCGAGGCCCGGAAAGCCGGCCATTATTTTCTCATCCTGCGTGAACTTGCTTTTCTTTGCAGCAGAGATCCTGAGGCGGACGAGGGCGGTTTTATTTCCAGCGGGGCTGATGCTTGTAATTTCATAAAACTGCCGTGCAGTAATATGGAAATTAAGGAAGTCCAACTCGGTATGAATATCGTAGCCGCCGGCGCTCAAGGCAATGAAAAGTTTTCCCCCGTCCTGATCGATTGCAAGATCCTTAAGCCGCCAGTTGATACGGGCAAGGTAATGCGCTGCGGGCGAAAACCTGATTGAATCCTTCGCGCCTGCCTGAGCAGTTTTTACCGTACCGGCAAGGATCCTTTCAAGGTTAGCCTTTTCAAGACTGTTATAAACGTCTTTTTCCTTCAGGTAGGGCAGTGTATTTTTAATATTTACTATTTTGTCAAGCATGGAATTTCCCTGATAGTATTATCGTAGAATCAGGGGAAATTATTAACTCTTGCCGGAGGTAAAATTGGGCTTCATCTGGATGAAGCAGGCAGCCGGATAGAGCAGGTAGCTGAATAAAGCTTCAGCTATCTGCTTTTTACAAGCACCAGCGTAATATCGTCATTCTGCTCGCGCTTTCCTCTGAAACGGGAGAGTGAATCGAGCACGCCCTGGACGATCTCTTCGGCATTTTTATTCTGGTTCATCATAATCGAGCGCGCGAGCTGTTCAGTACCGAAGAGCTCATTGTTCTCATCCATTGCCTCGCTGACGCCGTCCGAATAAACTGCATAGATATGACCGGCCTCCAGCGGGAGCGTCACTTCTTCAAGCGTCTCCTGGAAAACCTTCCCTTCCTCAAGCCCCAGGCCTATTCCCTTAGGCTGGTAAACATTTACATTGTTCCGGCAGATGTCCAGCATCTGGCTGTGCCCGGCACGGCAGAATTTAACTTCCCCTTTCTCAGCGTCAAAGAGAATAAGAGTAGCCGTAATAAACCAGCTTCTTTCAATTTCCTCGTAAATCCTTTTATTGATTTCAATCAGAATTTCCCTCGGCGTTTTGCCCTCCGTGCAGTAAAGCCTCATCATGGTCTGAAGTTTCGACATATAAAGCGAAGCTGAAAGCCCCTTTCCTGAAACGTCACCCACGACGGCGAACATTTTCAGTGGTGAGACCTGTATAAGATCGTAGTAGTCGCCTCCGACCTGCATGGCCGAGATCATCTTTCCGCTTACCTCAAAGCAGGGGATCTGAGGGAGCGCCTTTGGAAGAAGGCTTTCCTGGATCTTTCTTGCGTTTTCAAGATCCCTTTGGACGGCAAGCCTCTGGGCTTCAAATTCATAGAGCCTTGCGTTTTCAATTGCAACTGCTGCCTGATTGGCCGCGGCGCATAAAAGCACCAGGTCTTTGCCTGCAAACTGCGAGCCTGAGTGCTTAAGCCCGAAAGCCAAAAGGCCTATGGTCTTCGACTTTATTATCATCGGGATCACCGTATATATATTTGCGGCTTCAAGCCCCGGGTAATCCTTGGGGAATATCTCCATAAACTGCTGGCGTTCAATGGTTATCTGTCCCTGAAGAAGGATCTGTTCTCTTATATAATGCGTAAGACGGAGGCTCTTGTCGGAAATATTGAATTTCCCGGCGCCGTTTAATCCGGTGCCTCTCTTGAAATCGAAGATATGCGGATCGTCATCATTTAACAAAATTGCAAAGTGCTCAAGCCTTAAAGAGTTGACAAACGTGTCGCGCATGGAATCGAGTATATTATCCAGCCCTACAATCGAGACCACATCATGGCCGAATTTCAGTATTACTTTCTGATATGCAAACTGCTCGGGATAAAATTTTCTGGTCAGGAGGTCCTGGAAGCGGTCGCGTGTAGACTGGAACACGAGTGCAAAGACCACAAAAGCCCCGGCTGCAATAAAGCTTCTGTTCTCAGTGCCTACAACTTCCCCTATGCCCTGCCCCAGGACGTAGACTGTCAGGAAGTATATTGCAGCCAGGGCTGCTGTTGCAGTTCCGTAGATAATTGTGTTTTTAACGACGATGCTCACATCCATTAACTGGTACTTGAAGATCGAGTAGCCGAAGGATACCGGTATGAGAACAACCAGTACGATGGGCATGAAGTATTCAGGCGAATTAAATATCGTATCGGCAATTACCGTAGCAATTGTCAGGGTATAAAGTATCGAAGCCGCGCCCAGAATAAAGCCCACAAGTATGATGAAAACAGGTTTTTTCTCACTCTTCGTCTTAAGGCGCCTGTAGCTTATAAAGAGTGAAAAAAGGCCTATTCCAAGCCCCGTAAAAATACAGATGTTTATTGAAGCCATTACGTACTTGTAGTTCTCCGGATTTCCCGGCAGATAGACAAATAGTATCCTGTATAAATAAGATATAATGAAGAAAAATGTGGGGACTATAAAAAACAGCCTTCGCACCCAGACCTTATCTACACCCTTAAATGGCTTCGGGAAATGCCAGAAGAGATATATAATTGTAAAGGAAAGCAGGTAGGCTGAATAGGTCCAGACGAAATCTATCACTGCCGGAATCAGTGCGACGTTACTTAAGGAGCCCGGAATGGATTCGGATGAAAGGAAAGAAAAAGTAAAAGACAGGACAAACAATGCACCCACCCTGTAGAACAGGCGCTGCACGTAGCCGTTCGGCTTTGCCATTATGACTACAAAGCCTACAAAAAGCCAGATGAGTCCCAGCAGGCTAAAACCTAAATTACTAAAGCTGATCAGTTTCTTGACGTATACCTTTGTTTCAAACTTCTGCCCTTGTCTTTCATATGTATAAGGAGCATACTGCCCTGCCCGGAACTTGTTCAGTATTGAAGTGGCAGCCGGTGTATTGGTAATTTTAACATGGTTTATTGCTACGAGGCGGTCGCCGTTTCTGATGCCGGCATTCCAGGCCACACCCCCATGCTTTACCTTATCGAAATAGATGACTACATCCTTCCCCTCCATATGGGGAACCCAGAGGCACTCATCGTTTGACATCGGGTTGACTTTCAGATTGTAATACAGATTTGAAATGCCTATTATGGCCAGTATGACTGTCGAAACGATGACAAGTTTCTGTCTGTATTTCTGAATGAAAGCTTTAATGTTTTTCATAAATTATTTCACCTTCCGGGTTTGCCTTTCTTCAGGGCTTTACCTTTACTGCTTTACCTTTATTGCTTAACCTTTACTGTCAAAAGTGTGATGTCGTCCGACTGGTTTGCCCCGGCGACGAACCTTTCAACTTCAGTTCTTATCTTCTGCAGTATCTCATCTGCAGATTCGTTTTTTAGTCCCAGGGCCAGTTCTTCCAGTTTTTCATCGGTAAACTCTTCCATATTCTTATTCATAGCTTCTGTAACGCCGTCCGTAAAGAGAACAAGTATATCGCCCGCCTGAAGCTCAACGGTCTCAGAGATGTAGGGTACCATGGTTTTCATTACCCCTAGTATCATTCCACCTTTAGTAAGCTTTAGTATTTTACCATCACGTATGAGAAGCGGCGGGTTATGCCCGGCATTAACATAGGTCAGGCTTCCTGTTTCATCATTCAGCACACCCCAGAAAAACGTAATAAAATTGCCCATGGCCGTATTTTCCGAGATGAGGTCGTTGATCATGTCTGTAGCCTTGTTTAAGGCAAGCCCCTCCAGGCGGCATATCGATTTTAAGAAAGCCTGCAGATTGGCCATTAAAAGGGCCGCCGGCACGCCTTTACCCGAAACGTCGCCTATTGCAATAAGGCATTCCTCTTCTGAGAGCTTAATGACGTCGTAGTAATCGCCTCCCACCTGTTTTGATGAAACATTTAAGGCAGAAACCTCAAAGCTCTTCAGGCGCGGGATCTTCTGCGGGAAAAGGTTTTTCTGTATGTCGCGCGCAATTTCAAGATCCTCTTCCATCCTCTGCTTTTCCAGGGCCTCCTTGAAAAGCTTCGCGTTTTCAATTGAGATAATGGCGAGGCTTCCTGTTGCATAGATAAATTCTATGTCCGACTCCTTGAAGTCCTCACGGTTAAACCGTTTGCCCAGGAGAATTACCCCCTTGGTCTCCCCGTGTATCTGCATCGGTATGATGAGTTCAACGCCCAAAGAGGCAAGCGCCGAAAGCTCCTCGGTAAAATCTGCACGTCTTAAAGGAGTTACAATATCGGCCAAATTGCAGAGTTTAAGTGTCTCGAGAAGTTTCTTTGGGAACTTGGCCTCCAGGACCTGAAGCCCTTCGGCCCCGCATAAGACCACAGCATAGCTCGAGACCAGAAGCTGTCCGATGACAGAATAAACCAGCAGCTTTCCTACTCTCGAGGGGTCGAGTATGCCGCTGAACTCCTTGCTTATTTCAAAAAGGGAGGAGAGCATGCTGACCTTGGAATCCAGTCTGCGGTTTAAGTCCTTTAACTTTTCAACAAAAGTTGAATTTTCAATTGCCGTGGCGGCAATGTTAACCAGGGTGCCCACGAATTCCCTGTCCTCGGGTAAATACTCCGTTTTATTAAGGCGTTCCCCCAGAAAAAGGGCCCCGCGGATCCCCTGCGAGCATACAATATTCTGTGAGTATGCAATGCGGTGCTTCCGGCAGAATTCCTCAAGACCGGAAGACTGAAAGCTCCCGCCAAAGAGCTCCACTTCGGGGAATTCATCGGCTGCAGACTGCGAAAAACCCTTGAAAGCCTTTACTTTAAGGATATTCTTGTCATCTACAAGAGCAACAAGTCCCTTCGTGGTATGGAATTTCCCGAAGCACGTTAAAAGCAGATTGCTTAAGATAAATTTCAGGTCCAGACTGGAATTAATAAAATTGCTGAAATCCACCAAAGCAGAAAGATTTCTCTTTGCTCCATCTATGTCATAACTGTTCATTGCATGCTTTCTTAAAAGTATTTAATAAGGACGACCTGGTTTTTTGTGCCCTGGACGGAACTGAAATTAACCTCATCCATCAGCTTACGCATAAGATAGATTCCCAGGCCTCCTATTTTATGCTGGCGGTAATATTTCTTAACGTCCGGTTCAGGCACAAGCGCGGGGTCGAAGTTTGTGCCGTGATCGGTAATGGAGACGGCCATTTTGTTGTGGTTGACACTGATATTGACAATAATATCACCCTCGGGGGAGTACTTATAGGCATGCTTTATAACATTTGTGCAGGCCTCATCTACTGCCAGGGCAATCTTGTCTACAGTCTCTTCAGTAAAACCGCACTTTCTGGCCGCAGACTTCGTGAAGTCTCTTATCAGGGCCAGGTTATCGGTAGTACTTTTGACAACCAGCTCTTTTTCGAAAATTTGATTTGCAGTTTTCAATATTAACTCTTCTCGTTGAACTTTTGAACAGCTTCTTTTTCATCTTTATAGAACTCGTAAAGCAAAGGGAAACCCAACAGATCGAAGATGTTGTAAATTTTCGGACTCATGTTGGAAAATTTAATGTCTCCTTCGTTTTCCCTCATTGTCTCCACATACGCCATAAAGACGCCCAGGCCGGCACTGCTGATGTAAGCAAGGTCTTCAAAGTTCACGACAACCTTGAATTTTTTATCATCTATCAGTTTTGTAAAAACATCCTCCAGTTCAGGGGCTGTGTGTGCATCGAGATAGCCATGCAAATTAACGACATTCACATGACTGTTTTCGCGCGTCTCCACATTAAAATCTACCATTCACTCTCTCCCGGTTTATTTAATTTTGTTTTGTCCACTTAAAAATAACTAAAGTTATATCGTCATGCTGAGGTTTTCCCTGCGAAAAGACCGCAACCTCTTTCATTATCCTTTTTGAAATGAGATCTATGGGAGCCCCGGCATTATCAAGAATGACCTTGTTTAGTCTTTCATAGCCGAAATCTTCCATCTCAGCGTTCTTCGATTCAGGAATTCCATCGGTATAAAGGAGCAATATATCATTTTCTTTTAATTTTATCTCAGTTTCTTCCAGCGAATTTGAAAAATTAGATGAGAAATCGAGCCCCAGGCCCATTCCGCAAGGCTTGACTTCCTCGATAACATCCCGCCTTACAAGAAGCACCGGCGAATGCCCTGCGCGGGAGAGGAATACCCGCCCGGTCTTTACCTCCAGAACGCCGTAGACTACAGTAACGAAACTCTTCTTATCCAGACTCGAGCGCAGGACCTCATTGGCCTTAACGAGCACCTCTCTGGGACTCTCGATAAGTCTGGCCAAAGATTCGAAAATCCCCTTAACCTCCGCCATTATGAAAGCCGCCGGTATGCCCTTGCCTGAAACGTCGGCAATTACAAAGCCCAGGCGGTCACCTCCCAGGCGGAAGAAATCGTAATAGTCGCCACCCACTTCAAAAGCGGGCACAAAGAGGGCCGATACCTGCATGTTTTCAACTTCAGGGGTCTTGTCGGGCAGTATCTTGTACTGGATTTCACGCGCCACGTCGAGCTCTTTTTCCATTCTTTCCTTTTCCAGACTCTCGGCCAAAAGCTTTGCCTGTTCAATTGCAACAGCGGCATAATCTGCAAATGCCCCTATAGACTTCTGATCGTCGTCATCAAAGGGGTCCTCGCTTTTCCGGGCTGCAATCAGGTATCCGTTTATCTCATCGTGCACCTTCAAGGGGGATACGGCCAGTATCCGGAAATCCGTCGAAAGCGCTTCGCCCGAAGCCGTCTCACCCTGCAGCGGCGATAAACCGGAGGGCTTCAGCTTATCCAGCGAAACTGTTTTTACACTGGTTATATTCTTAAGACCATACTTTTTGCTTAAGGTGGATGTAATTTTGTCGGCCTCAATATAGCCGATATTCTTAACCGCGTTCAGGTTAAGCTCCCCGTTTTCACCCGAGACCAGCCAGGCAGAGTCGCTGTTGCAGACTTTCATTGTAATATCTGTTACTGTCTCGGCAAGCTCCTTAAAGTCGAAGACCTGCGTCATAAGGCGGCTTAAATCCATAAGAGATGAAACCTCCTGCGCCTTGCGGTCGAATGCCTCAGCCGTTGGCATATGAAATAATGTGGTAAAGAAAACCACGCTGAAATATATGCAGCCGTAAGACATCATAAGGACAAGAAATTCATGCAGCGCGGGTGAAAACTGTGTGAGAGCCTGTGTTACGAAAAGATTTCCTGAATTGCTCAGCCCAATGTTAATGCCGAACAAGATGGACATTACAACGGAAATTATCAGCAGGTACATCTTTTCCTTTTTGGTCAGAAATGCAATCCAGCTTGTCCTGATTGAATTGAGCGTAATTAAAAGGAGCGAGACAATAAAAAGAGCGGTCTTAAAATCCGATAATTCAACGTGCAGAAAAGATATTGTGCCGGCCAGGCTTGCTGCAATAAAAAAACCTGTCATTGTGTTAAAGTAGAAAGACGGGTTCCTTTTCTGCTTGAGGAAAAACAGCGTTCTGAAGACAGAAAAATTGTAGGCCATTGCAACAATAAAGAGGAACGAAAGGAAAATTGCAGCCAAGGAATACAAAAAGTTGCCGTTATTGCCCGCCCGGCCGAAGATATCGTTAAAAACAGGAGAGATAACAGACAGAATAAAAAATATCAGCGCATTCAGAATGCCTGCATTCAGTATTATTGATAACGGGGAGTGTTTCTTCTCCTGAATAAAATCCAGAACATAAAGTGTTATAAAATAGAATGCCAGAAGAAGGAGCACTTCGCTCAAAGAGACAAAAAGCGGATTAAAGCTTAGATTATCCGGAAAGACTAGACGGAACAGGAACAAAATGACCGAGAAGGTCATTGCGTTCTGAAGCTTTCTGGTACTGCTCCATCCGAACAGCTTTTTTACAAGTACGTTATCTGCTATTTTATTTTGCATTTATTTCCAGTCTCTTTATTTACCGTTTTTTTGTTTATTTATTTTCTTCAGGTTTTTAAGTTCTTCCCTGACCTTTTTCATGCTTTCCCTGAGCTCCCGGCGCTTAAGACTGTCGAGTCCCCCCCGGTGCATATAGACAAGTGAATCGGTCTGCCGGCGGAGTCTTTTAATCTTATCCTCATTAAATCCGCTTTTTCTCAGGTTTTCCTGAATAATGGAATCCACGTCAGGCAGATCGATATTAAGCTCAAAATAATCTGAAGATTCCTCCTTATCCACCGGCGGAGTCTCCGGCGCCTGAGGAGCCTTATGCTTGCCGGTGTAGGGTACAGCAGGAGGCCTCATCCTGATTCCGAAATTCTTCAGCTCTTTTGCGGCCGTTTCAATCTGTTTTGCAATCTCTTCCATATCCGGAATTTCAGCGGTTTCGGGAGATACCTCAGGCACACGGATACGGAAACGCGTTGAATCCAAATAGAAAGAAAATCCCATGTCTTTATGTTTGCCCGAATTTTTCTTTATCTGCGCCGCATAGTCTTTTTCAAACTTCATCTGCAGCTTAACGTCTTTATCTGCTTTTTGGGCATCAAGCTTCAACTGCTCCGAATTCTTTCTAAACTGCTCCATGTCGAATTTATAGTCGTGCTGGAAGATGGAGTCGCTTGTAACAAAGATATAACGGTTGACGTCGGCTTCCTTAACCTCGGAGACCATCTTAGGCAGATCGGGATTGTCTGCAAACTGTGCTGAAGGGGGCAGAATCTCTTTGAATTTTGCCTTATTGGCCTTTGAGGCAAATAAGAACAGGTCGGCCAGGAGGGCCTTGTTCAAATTCCAGAGGTTTTCATTGATTGCAACCGTATTGTTATCATTGACAAGTATCTGCGATTTGATCTTTTCGCCGTAGGAGCCCAGAATGGAATCCATCTGACGGCGCTGAAATTCATTCAGGTTAAGGCGGCTGCTGAATGCCTCCAGGTTGTTCGTTTTCTGAACACCCGAAACGTCGCGGAATTCCACGTACTGCCTGCCCAGAGTATCCACTCCAAGCTGCAGATACTGCCGGTTCTGCCGGTCGAGCGGAAGTTCATGATAGAAGGCAAAATTAAATATGTCCTCATTTGTAACTTCTTTACCCAGGAAAAGGGGCTGCAGGCTTTTGGTGTAAAAGCTTAAGAGGTTCCCTTTCTGCGCTTCAACAATATTTTCCAGTTTATTTGTCTTAAAATAGAATGTAAGAGCAATAGTAAGCCCCACAAGTCCCACGAGGGACATGGTTTTCCTGGAAAAAAGTATTCCTCTTAGATTATATTTGCTTTGTTTAACCATAAGTCAGCTTTCAAAAATGGAAGAATAACAAGGGAACTCTTTTCAGAATAAAGAAAGATAAAATAGAACAGAGGAAGGGAAAACAGTAAAAAACGGCTCTTAAATCATCAGGTCACGTTCAAAAGGCTGCAGCAGATATTTTAAGCTTTCTCTTGCTCTAAAGATTCTGGACTTAATGGTTCCCACTTCGCATCCCAAAGAATCGGCAATTTCCTTATAGCTCTGGCCGTCAATTTCTCTCATGAGTAAAGGCACTCTCAGCTTTTCCGGGAGCTTTTGAATGGCCTGCTGTACAATTTCTGTGGTGTCCACGTACTCGGCTTCGTGCCTCATGCCGCCGAGTTCCTCCTCAGAATCCTTAATCGGGACAAAAATGCTGCGGATTTTCTGTTTCCGGAGCTGATCCTTGCACTTATTTACCGTAATTCTGTAAAGCCATGTGGTAAACTGCGACTCAAAGCGGAAATACTTCAACTTGTTAAAAACAGTAATAAACACGTCCTGCGAGATATCGTCCACCATCTCACGGTTTCCTACGGTCAGAAAGACAAGGTTCCTAACCTTATCCTTATGCCTTAAGACCAGATGCCTGAAGGAGGATTCATCCCCGTCGATAAATCTTTTAATCAGCTCAAAGTCATCCCCTGAAGCTGTTGCTGAAGGGCGGCTAAGGCCGGTTTCATCTTTTGTTAAATCCATTAATTTAGACGCTATTAAATAGTTATTGTTCCGTTGAGGCAGAATAACAAAGAAAACAGAAAGCCCGTAAAACTGCTCATCTTTCAGGCTTATAGGAAACCCACAGCTTAAAACTAAGAAATTTTTGCCGCAGTTGCTATTTATATTCTAAAGCCAAAAATTATCTGAATTATATAAAAATAACAACAAAATCTTTTAATTTGCTTGCAAAAATTGGCCTAATAGAGTAAATTTAATCAGTTAATAAATAGGAGCATTAATGAAAATTAAAACCACCGAACAGTACGGCGCAGTTGTAATTGAGCTTAAGGGTAATGTTATGGGGGGTCCCGAAGCTGCTGAACTGAGCGAAGTTCTGCATAAGCTGGTTGAAGAAAAGAAGCTTCATGTAATTATTGATCTTTCGGATGTAAAGTTCATGAACAGTTCCGGCCTTGGAATGCTTATAAGCGGTTATACCACAATGAAAAATGCTGGTGGTAATATGGTACTGGCAAATGCTACCGAAAAGATTTACAGCCTGCTTATGATAACAAAGCTGGTTACTATATTTGAAAACTACGACTCGGTTGAGGAAGCTGTAAAAAGCTACAGCAAGTAGTCTTCAGTTAGAAACCAAATTATAATTTTTGAGTGTTTTGCAGAGACTCCGGATAGCTCATTCGGAGTTTTTTTATGCATATAATTTTAGGAGCGAAAACAGGAGTTTAATATGAGTGTGTCAGTTTTAGTCGGCAGCCAGTGGGGTGATGAAGGCAAAGGCAAAGTTGTAGATATATTAAGCGAGAAATATGAAATAGTGGCGAGATATCAGGGGGGTGCCAATGCGGGACACACCGTGGAAATCGGTGACAGGCAGTTCATTTTACACCTTATCCCCTCCGGAATCTTAAGGGAAGATGTTATCTGCGTAATCGGCAACGGCGTTGTAGTCGATCCCCAGGCCCTTTTGGATGAAATAAGTTTCCTCGAAAAAAACAACATCAAGATAGACGGAAGACTTTTTATCAGCCATAACGCGCATCTTATTATGCCTTACCATAAGCTTCTGGACTCAATCAGCGAAAGCGGTCAGAATAAAATAGGCACTACGGGCCGCGGCATTGGTCCCTGCTATATAGATAAATATGCAAGAAAAGGGATCAGGATCGTAGACCTCCTGAATAAGGACATCCTGGAGAAAAAGATCCGCGAAAACCTGGCCGAGAAGAATACGCTTCTTAAGAAGGTATACGGCCACACGGAGCTCGACGTTGAAGCCATTATTGCCGAATACATGGAATTCGACAAAAGAATCGATAAATACGTAAAAGATACCCCCGTATTCTTAAATAACGCCATTGCAGAAGGCAAGTCCGTTCTTTTAGAAGGCGCACAGGGAGCCTTGCTGGACATTGATCACGGCACATATCCTTACGTTACATCTTCAAGCCCCACTTCAGGCGGCGCATGCACAGGAACAGGCATTCCGCCTACAAAAATTGATTCTGTAATTGGAATTGTTAAGGCTTATACTACAAGAGTGGGCTTAGGACCTTTCCCGACAGAGCTCTTAGATGAAGATGGCGAGAAATTAAGGAAAATCGGCGCTGAATTCGGCGCCACCACAGGACGCCCGAGGCGCTGCGGCTGGTATGACGCTTTCCTGGTTAAGTATTCCTGCATGATTAACGGCATTGACACGGTTGCAATTACAAAGCTTGACGTCTTAAGCGACTTCGATGAGATCAAGGTCTGCGTGGGCTATGAGCATGAGGGCAAGATGCTTAAGGCTTTCCCGAATGACGTGGAACAGTTAGACTGCATAAAGCCGGTCTATGAGACACTCCCCGGCTGGAAGAGCGACATTTCACAGGCCAAGACCTATAGTGACCTCCCGAAGGCCACAAAGGATTACCTGGAATTTATATCGAACTACTGCGGCTTTAAGATCAGTCTCATATCAGTCGGCGCCAAGCGGGCGCAGACGATAGTTCTTTAAGCAGAATCCAAATATTATTTCTTAAAAATGCCCCGCACCCCGGGGCATTTTTCATTTCTACAGGGGAAATAATAATGCCAGGGAAAGTAGAGCATATATCATTACGCAGTAACAAAGCCCGACCCAGGTCGGGCGTAACCTCAGTAGCCCAGGGTTGCAAATCCCCGCAAGGGGATGCAGGAACCCTGGGTTAACGGATCCCCCACCACACCCCTCCGGAGCTCCTTTAGGAGCGACACATAAATTAGGAGGAATCTTAAATCAGGAGGTATCATAAATCAGGATCGGACAATGAATTGTGCCCCCTTTCACATCCCGATATCCACAACAGGATTAAATTTATGCGTATCCAGACAAAATTATTACAAAGAGGGGTTAATATGTCAAACACATACAGCCAGATCTACATCCACCTTGTATTTGCAGTCAAGTTAAGAGAGTTTCTTATAAAGCCTTCTTTTTCTGACCATCTCGAGAAGTACATTTCAGGAATTGTAAAGAACAAAGGGGCTAAGCTTATGGCCATAAAGGCCATGCCGGACCACATGCATCTATTCATATCAATTCAGCCGGACACCTCTATCTCTGAACTGGTAAGGGACATCAAGGCATGCTCTTCAGGATACATAAAGAAAACATATAATTACAGCCTCTTCTCCTGGCAGACAGGCTATGGGGCATTCTCATATTCCAAGAGCCAGTCTAAAGAGGTAATTAGATACATTCTTAATCAGGAGGAACACCATAAGAAACACTCATTCAGGGAAGAATACATGAATATCCTGAAGCATTTCGGTGTGGATTATAGTGAAAAACACCTCTTCACATGGATAGGTGAGGATGAGCTAAAGGATCCAAATAGCTGATGAAATGAGAATATCCATGATCATGCACATAATAAGTCCTTCGAAGAAGGACGTAACCTCATTAGCCCAGGGTTACAAGTCCCGACAAGTGTCGGGATGCCGTAACCCTGGGTTAACGGATCCCCCCACACATTCCTAGCGCCGTAAGGTGCGGCATATAATTGCCCCAAATTGACGGATATAATTTCCATGGGTGGATATTATTCAATGTGAAATTATCATCCAAATAATTATCCCAATCATAATTTAAATTATTATCCCCTGATTTTTTTGCATTATCACCCGAAATCCATTTGAAGATGCATTCCCGGGATATTATCTGCCAAAATCCCCTGGAATATAATCTGATTAATCCTTTTATGAAAACGCGCGCAATGTGAAATCGTGTAAATCCTTAAGATGTCGCTCCTAAAGGAGCTCGGGGGTTCTTTGGGGGATCCGTTAACCCAGGGTTTTTCATCCCCTCACGGGGATTTCAAACCCTGGGCTACTGAGGTTACGCCCGACTTGAGTCGGGCTTAGTAACTGCGTTACTCTAAGATTATCTCATTTCCCTGGCATTATTCTTTCATTGCTGGGCTTAAGACTAAAGCACCTGGAGCAAAACAGGGCATATTTTTGTCCCCTAAAGAAAATCTTAATCGCTCACATAACGGAATCTTACTTCCCTTACAACCGAAGAGGAAAAACATCCGTAGGCGCCGCTTAGGCCCACAATCTCTTTCTTATTGTAATAATGCTGGATATAATTATCATCAAAGGCTACTATCTGGAGAATACACCCTCCGGAGGCGATCCCCTTACTGTTCAGCCCCAGCGACTTAAATACAATTGATGTGTCGGCAGTTCCAAAACTAAACCAGACCGGTTCTTTAAAGTAGGCATCCACGAAATTTATTCTTACATCATATTTCATTGCATTTTTACTGCTGCTCCAACTCAGGATGAACTTATCCAGATTCTGGGCGGCTCTTATTACCTGGCCTTCCCGGGGTGAGGTGATATTAAAATCTCCGGGAGTAGTTACCTTGCCTGTAACTATCTCGCCATCGGCATTGACGGACAGATAGTAATCTGTAAGCGGCTTAGCTTCAAAAACCCCGCTGTTGGTATAGTAAGGTTTATAAGGGTTTGGAGAAGAATAATATCCGGAGTAAAAAGAAGAAAAGTCAACCGTATCCTGCGTCAGCGTGAAACCGGTACTCTGAGCGCCCGATGTCTCCTTTAGTGTAACTACAGCATCTTTATTGAAAAAGTTGGCAAAAGGGTCTGCCGCATAATAGTCAGACCTTCCGGAAAGGTCCGGATTCCGGTAAATATAAACGTGCTGCCGGGAGCTGTTTACCTGAAGGTTAAAAAACAGGCTGTTCTTAATTTTAATTTCTCCCGGATTGTTCAGGTCCTCACACCCCGAAGAAATTATAAGGAGCATAGCAGCTATAATGTTAATGAGGTTTTTCTTCATGTTAAAACTCTGCCGTTATTCCGATTACGGGAAAAATATTGGAGCCCCTTTCCTGCCCTTCCTGAGGTGTTACCTGCCAGGTTGAAGGGGAATAGTTGTAAGGATTGGGACTATTATATACGTTCATTACCTGGAGGTATGGCCTATAGAGAATGCTGCCCCACATAAATGACCACGAGACACCTATGTCCAGGCGGTGAAAGTCCTTAAACCTTTCCGAGTTCCTTCTTCCTTCAATGAGCCTCATGCTGTGCACCTCCTGGAATTGGAAATAGCCAAAATCATCATTCGGAGGCCCTATGTATTTCCCGACAGGCACAGTATAAGGCAGGCCTGTAGAGAAAGTCCAGAATGCATTTAACTGCCATGAGTTAGAAAGTGCATAGTTCATAAGTATCTTCACGTTATGCGTCCTGTCAAAGGGAGCGTAGTAGTAATAGTTCTCATCCTTTTTTACAGAATGCAGGAATGAATACCCCAACCATCCTGTCAGG
>DATAKL010000023.1:0-5491 GCA_036261625.1 Ignavibacteriales bacterium
AGTGTCATTGTATGCGCTTTTATATATATTACCCACAGCCCAGATATCATCGTCATTTATGATGAGTATGTCTCGTATCACGCTGCCCCAGGTGCCGAACTTGAACACCTGCCAGGAGACGCTGCTGCTGGAGGGAAGTAATGTCCTTATGCTGAGGCTTTCACTCTTTCCTATTTCCTTGTTATCTTTATAGATTGAAGCACTGTATGAATAATCTGTGTTCTGAGTAAGCGCCGTATCAGCAAGGATAGTATCCTTTAGTGCCTGAAAGCTGAAGACGGGACTGCCGTTTCTGAAGACTCTGATGACCTCGCCTGAGGCAATGGGACTGGGAACGCTTACTTTTATGTAGCTTATGTTTACTGAAACGTCTACTAAGGTGAGGCTTATTTCAGATTTTGACTGATCGGGACCAGAAGGGCTGCTGCAGCCGGATATTGCAATGCAGAGAAATACTACTAGCATAGTATGGAACAGCTTTAATTTCATTTATTTTCCAGAATAGTTGTAGTTGCAAAATTAACAATTCTTATCATTGTTATTTTAAGTATAATTACTTCACCTAAAGCTGAGACAGGTATATTTTCCCTGAAGCCGGTTTTGCAGAAAATATTTTAAATATTTTTGTGGGAACAGGATTTTATTTTATAGAAATAAACTTTTAGCGAGCAATAACTTCAAGAATGGGCATATTTACCTTATATATTTGTATTTCTTGTGTTCTATTATTCGTTTGTAAATATTTATTTTAAGCTCTGTTCCTTCTAAATTGTTTTAATTTATTTTTCGAAACAAATTTATTTGCTGCCGGTTACGGCGAAAACGCTTTCGATAGAAGGGGTTATTGGAATGGAATTAAAGATATAAAATCTAGAGATTTGTCCAACTGAAGCTTTAAGTTATTTTATAGGTATCTGAGTAAAATGTACGGCGCTTAACATAATCATATTACAATTATCAGTCAAGGAATTATTTGATAATGAAAAATACTTCTCTTACGCATTGCTTAAAAATTATGTTTGGTCCTTAAAATTTAAATTTATAATGAATGAAATCTTAAATTTTTAGAAGTAGCCATTTAGTTTTATAAATCGCAATATAAATCGTTTCCGATTTTGTTGTAATTGGGAACTAGTATTGCAAACAGTATTGCACTAATCGGTAAGTTAATACAATACAAGGGTTTAATGATACTTCGATTTTGCCTCTTAATCAGCAGGTCGCGGGTTCGAATCCCGCAGAGTGCACGAGAAAGCCTCGGTTTCGCAAGAAATTGAGGCTTTTTTCTTTTTAAACCCTGACTCTTAATCATCCCGGCCAACAGGGATGATTCGAATCCGGCAGGGTGCAGCAGCTTAGTTTCATATTCATCTTCCTTCAAATTATACGAAAACATTTTTAACATAATTCTTGCACTTTAACATATTTAATGTTACTATGCAATAAAAATGTTAATGTTATATGAACAACAAGGTTATACTTAAGTTTGAAGAGTACCTGAAGGACTCACTTGGTCTCTCAGTAAAGGCGGAGAAATGGCGCGGAGGAAATTCTCTGCCGTTTTTTTTACTTGATATCTATGATATGTATCAAGTTAATATACTTGACCGCCCTTTCATACTGATACAACCGAAGAATGAGGAAGAATTAACACCGGCCGAGGTAAGGCATCATTTTAAGCTGATCCAGGAAAAGTCTGGACAGGAGGCTATTTTAGTACGGGCATCCATTGCCTCATTTAACAGACAGCGCCTTATCAGTCATAAAGTCCCTTTCGTTGTACCTGAAAACCAGGTGTATCTTCCTGACCTGGGAATCGATCTGCAGGAACATTTCCGGGCAATCAGATCTACTCCGGAATACCTGAGTCCTTCTGCTCAGCTGCTCCTGCTTTTTATACTGATTCATAGAATAAAGACACCCAAATCTGCAGGAGAATATGCCAGAATTCTGGGATATGCTAATATGACTATGACAAGAGCTTTCGATGAATTGGAGGCATCTGGCCTTGTTGAAATTTCAAAATCTGGCAAAGAAAGAATTCTGCATCAATACAGGGACTGGAAAGAGTTGTGGGAAATGGCTGTTCCTTACCTGCGCTCACCTGTAAAAAATGAAATCTATGTTAAGCAGGCTTCTGAAAACTTATACCATCATTGTTATAAAGCTGATTTAACTGCTCTAACGGAATATACTATGATTTCTCCTCCAAAGACCAACGTATTTGCACTCGGAACGGAAGACTATAGATACCTGTATAAGAATAACGAACTTGAAATAATAGAATATCCGGAAGAAGCCATAGCAAAACTGCAGGAGTGGAAGTATTCACCAAAATTCCTGGCAAATGAAAAAACTAAAACCGTAGACAGGTTTTCTTTATACCTAAGCTTTAAGAATGAGGAAGATGAAAGAGTAAATTCTGCGTTAAAAGAATTAATACGAGGTGATCAATGGTAATGGGTATTGATGTATTCAAGGAATATTTCAAGGATCACAATGATAAATACGTATTAATAGGGGGTGCCGCCTGCGACATACTGATGGGTGAGATGGGCCTTGAATTCAGAACAACAAAGGACATCGACATTATTTTGATTATAGAAGCTCTTGATCCTGAATTTGGAAGAGTATTTTGGAATTTTATTAAAAAAGGCGGTTATGAAAATATTCAAAAAAGCACAAACGAAAAAGAATTCTACCGTTTTAATAAACCCAGGAACAGTGACTTTCCTTTTATGATTGAACTATTTTCCAGGAAACCCGACATTTTGCAAATACCTGAGGGAGCAACTTTGTCAGCTATTCCTTTTGATGAGGAGGTTTCAAGCCTGTCTGCTATTCTTCTGGATGCGGAGTTCTATAAATTCATTATTAACGGCAGACGGGAAATAGATGGCCTCCCCCTTATTGACAAAGAGTACCTGATACCAATGAAAGTAAGAGCTTTCCTGGACCTGAGCAATAAAAAGGAAAAGGGAGAAAAGGTAGATAATGATGATATTAAAAAACACAGGCGTGATGTATTCAGATTACTGAATATTTTAACTCCTGGGACAAGAGTTGAATTACCACAGTTAATTGCAGATGATATGAATGTTTTTATTGAAAAGATGAAACAGGATCCGCCGGACCTGAAAAACCTAAAACTTGGTAAAAAGACAATTCCTGAAAGACTTAGTGATTTGAGGGAAGTATACCAGATGGAAAATAAAGTCTCTTAAAAAGAGGTCCCGCTCCAAAGACATTCTCATAATCTGCCGGGAATTGTTTAATTCAAGGCCTGCCCCATTGGGGCAGGCCGTTGTGAAATGTATTTTAATTCAGATTTACTTTTAATTCAGGCTTACCTGCGTGCCGGCTGCTTCGGCCGGGGCTTCGCCGTTTCCACCTGAAGATGCATCCTTTGGCAGCTTGTCCTTTATTATCATTGCAAGCAGCGTATTTACAAGCGAATTGCCGTCTGCACCATTTCCGCCTCCGCCGGCTACAATGTCAGGCACAAGCTTGAACCCGCTTTGGGCCAGCGCTTTTGCCACTTCAATTGCCGCATAGTTGCCCGATTCCATCGACTTGATCTTCATTGTTATAACATCGGCTTCGGCTGTACCTACAGCCTTGATCTTGTCGCCTTCGGCCGAACCCACGGTCTTTAATACCATTGCATCGGCCTCGGCATTGATCTTCTTCGATTCGGCCACGCCGCCCGCGCTTTTAACCGCCGCCTGCGCTTCGAATTCACTGATCTGCACTTTACGCTCGGCATCCACTACCCTCGCCTGCGTATCGGCCAGGGCCTTTGCCTGCTGGAGCTCCTTGCGCGTGTCCTCAGCAAGACGCTGCGTATCGTATGTAACCTTCTCCTGCTCTGCAATCTTGCGGTCGGTAAGAGTTTTCATAAGTTCTTCAGGCGGCACAATGTCGCCGATTAAAGTATCCACAGCGCCCACGTTATAATCCTGCAGCGCTTTTGAAATGCTCTGCCTTGCGTCGTCCTGGCGCTCCTTGCGCCCCTTGAGGAATTCAATTACATCTGAACCCTGAGCCGTATTGCGGAAATAATTTCCTATTGTAGGCTCGAGGACCTGCGTAACCAGATTTGCCACGCTTCCGAAACGCGCTATCACCTTCGGTGCATCGGTGCTCGGAATGTGAATGATCTGACTTACGTCGAGGCTGAATGTAAAGCCGTCGGATGAACGGACTTTTATTGTAGAGAGCTTTTCATCGAGCTTGTGCGACTCGGTTTTGCCTGTAGCCCAATTGAGAACAACGTTTGCAGTAGGCACAATTTCAACTTTATGCGTATAAGGATTGACAGGATATTTACCGGGATCGAGAGGCTTTACCCATACGCCCTTCTGTCCCCTGCTTACGAGGTTGCCGTGCTTGAATGCTTCTCCCGTAACATCCACTCCTGTATCGCCCACATAGGCAATTACAACGCCCACGTTTGCAATGGGGACGGTAGTCATCTCCTTAATTTCGACGGTTGCAAATCTTGGATTAATGTAATAGCGCCCTGCCAGAATCACCTGTTCCTGAAGTCCCTTATATCCGCCGTTATCGAGGAATATCTGCCCGTCCTGGAAGCTGTTATGACCCGGTATTTCCTTGCCGGCAATTTCTCCGGTCTGAAGAGGCAGGCCTTCGCGTGTAGTAACAATGCCCACCATATTATCGTCAATTTCGAGGGCTGCTTCCTCAACCACGGTAAAAAGCGCCGTATTGATGCGGTAGGTTCCGGGAGGGATAATGGTAATCTGTGGGCCGCGTTCTCCGCCGTTCAGGAGGAAGTCGCGGGCGCTCTGGAAAGAGTCGCAGTTTACTTTTTTAGCCAGCACGCGTCCGTCCTTAAGCGGATGTCCGTCCCTGGCCTCCACGATTCCTATATTGCCTTCTTTAATATTGATGAATTTCTGTTTAGTTACTTCGTACTGCCAGGGCCAGAGCCAGAAATGCAGGCCCGGTGCAAGTGTATCTGCCTGGTAGCCTGCCTCGCCGTTAAGAGCAATGATAGCCCCGTCGGGCAGGGTGCGGTATTTGCCCAGGAGTACGAATTTTCTGTTAACAATGCCTATCGAGTCCTCGGGAATAATAACAATTCCGAAGAAACGCAGGAATAATTTATTAGCTACGATGAGGATAATTAAGAGGAAAATCCACCAGTAGCTGCCGAAGAAATTTGCCAGTTCCACGCTGCGGCTCCTATGATTAATGATGATTAAATACGGTATGGAAACTAGACAATTTGCCGGTGAATAGCAAAGGAGTGGGAGAGGTCCGACCACGCCTGAGGCTTCACGCGTCAACTTAACGATTCATAAAACTTCGTGAAAACAGAGCATCTGGAATAGCGCAGTCATTAAGCCCCGATAAGGGGCGCATTGTCTTTAGCCCGGGGTGAAGAAGCCCGCCTGAGGCGGGCGACTGAACCCCTGGGATACGGATCCCCCCACAATTTCAGAGCCCCGATGAGGGGCGACTTGTT
>DATAKL010000031.1:0-7877 GCA_036261625.1 Ignavibacteriales bacterium
TAGCCCGGGGTGAGGAAGCCCGCCTGAGGCGGGCGACTGAACCCCTGGGATACGGATCCCCCCACAATTTCAGAGCCCCGATGAGGGGCGACTTGTTCATCCCGTTTAAATACAAATCGCCCCTTGTCGGGGCTCCGGGGGATTGGGGGATCCGCTACCCGGGGGTTCCCGCACCCGCCCAAGGCGGGTTTGGTCACCCCGGGCTAAAGACAAAGCGCCCCTCATCGGGGCTCCGGGGGGATTTGGGGGATCGGCTACTTGAAGCCGTAAATCATTCCTCATCCCACAACATAGTTTCGCTTTAATTTTAAGAGGCTATATGTTATAAAATGTGTAATGAAGAAAAAATTGAGGATTTTGGCTGGTTACTAATTGCTAAACTTTGTATTTTGGAATTCATACTGTTTAATCCCTTGACTTTACTTTACCAATAGGTTAATTTTGTGAAAAGAGAATGTATTAAATTACCTACGGAAAAATTTCAAAAGTACTATCCTTATCTTAAAAATAGTCCTGTTGAAATATATATAGACAGGGAAAATTCCAAAGAAATATTAGACTATTTAACAGGACGAGAAAAAAAATTTAAAATGATAGTTTTCCAGATTTTGTCACTAAGATACGATGATGATCTTTATGGCAAAGAAGAGGTAAGTGATAAGGCTAAAAATGTAACTGCGATGAAGTTCAAGATGGGGAAAAAGGAAAACATTAGAATTTACTGCAAGGAATTTAATGTTGATGGTAAGAAAGTGGTTATGATAACTAAGAAAGAGAAGAAAACACAAAAAGTAAATAAGACATTGAAGCAGCTGCTTGAAATTATAGGAGGATATGAATATGACTTCAAATAAAATGGATGAACAGGAAATTGAAAAGAAGATGGAAGATCTCTTAAGTTTCGAAAATTCTGCAGAGGTTGAAGAGTTCGATGAAATTGTTTTTCATTTAAGGGTGATGAATGAAATCAAAGATGTGCTAAAAAAGAAAAATTGGAACAAGAAGAAATTAGCAGATGAGCTAGGGACTACGCAAAGTTATATTTCCCAGTTATTCAGTGCAAATAAGCTGGTAAACACTAAATTAATTGGGAAACTTGAAAGAGTATTAAAAATCAGGTTCAATGTTGAGGTCGAAGAGATTCCGGAAGAAACAGCCCTGCTTCAAAAAGAAAATAGTAATTTAAATGCCGGCAGAATTGAAGCAGAATTATTTCAGCACTTGAGCGGCAAATATCAAAAATATCTGAACAGGCGGGAAGTTAAACCATTAAAAATTGGAAAAACAACAACTGAAGATTTGGGCAAAGCCGCATAATGAAAATTAAAAATTCAGACTTAAAATTAGATGGCATTAATATACTGGGGTTATCAGTCGATTTTATTCCTTCAGATGACGTAAATGAATTACCGTCTTTAGATTTTGATATAAACTTTGATATTATGTCCATACAAGAGCAAGGTAAATTCCGAATAATAATGGAAATTGCATATAACATTGGAAAAACAAGAAAAGGCGGATATTCTTTTTATGTTATAGGGGAAGGTAATTATTCATTTAATAATTTCCAGAGTAAAACCAAAAAAGAAATAGATGAATTTCTGATATTTTCCGGTGTGCCCATTTTAATTAATTACATTAGAAGCCAGTTAGCAACGGTTACGGCATCTTTCCCTTACGGTCAATTCATGCTTCCAACAATAGATATGGCTGATTTAGTCAGAAGAAAAGAACTTGAAATAAGGAAAGCCGAGAAAAAAGCCGAAAAAAAGGTAGTTACTGAATAGCTGCAAAAACACTCTGGTTAAGGAAACGGCACAGATCCCAGAGTGGTTCCATGTCTGTTACATTCATCCGAAAACATTCCCGCATTATCGGGGATACCGTGAACCATTCCCGGCACATCCATCAAAAAATCACAAAGCCAATGAAAGCAGAACATCTGCAGAAACGCAGTTAGCAAACTCCGAAGGAGTGTTCTGTCTATAGAAAACCGGTCCCACCCCACCCCCTGAGCCCTGAAGGTACGACATTTAATAATTAAATGAACAATAATGGTATATTATCCGAATTATAATTATTGTTTCGAAACCTTGACTATCATTCCAATTCGCTCTAATTTCCTCATTAAATTATTCAAACTATTACCGCACACACATGAAAGAAGGCCAAAGGCTCTGGACGCGCGAAGAGCTCCTGCTTGCGCTAAATCTCTACAGTAAAATTGAATTCGGAAAGATCCACCACGGGAATCCCGAAATTATCAAACTATCCAATCTAATTAATAGAACACCAGGCTCGGTATCTTATAAACTCGTAAATTTTGCAAGCCTCGATCCTGTTCAAAAGGCAAGGGGAATAAAAGGAGCAATGAACGCTAGTAAACTAGATAAAGAAATCTGGAATGAATTTTATTATAATCTGGATTCCTTTGCCTTTGAAAGTGAGAAATTGAAGGCGGATATAGAACATACAACAGTTGAAAAAGAAAATGATATTGATGAAGAAGACCTCCCGAAAGAAGGAAAAGAAAGAGAACGCATTGTAAAGACCCGTGTAAATCAATCCTTCTTTAGGCAGCTTATACTAGCCTCATATAATAACACATGCTGCATCACAGGTATTCAGCAGCCAAATTTGTTAGTGGCTGGACATATTCGTCCCTGGCGATTAGATGAAAAGAACAGAATGAATCCCCAGAACGGAATAGCCATAAATGCGTTGCATGATAAGGCATTTGAATGCGGCTTAATAACAATCACGCCAGATTACAAAATTAAAGTGTCTTCAGTTCTACAAGAACAGGAAATGAATCCATCGATTTCTGAATTCTTTTTGAAATACCATGATAAAGAAATAAAGCTGCCTTGGAGGTTTTTGCCCGATCAGGATTTTTTGAAGTATCATAATAAAGAAAGATTTATTGGCTAAATCTTTTGGGAAAGTTTATAATAAATCCCGGTTGGACTAATTTGTTGAGGATAAATTAGAGGTGGAAACACAAAATCTATTTCCACCCCCGCATAAAATCACATCTCGCTTGAATACCGGCTGAAGATGGCTGCGAAAAATAGTGCCATGAATAAAGCGGCTATAACAGTTCCTATCAGCACCCAGAGCAGCGACGCCTTCGCCCAGTTTGCCTTGTTCGGATTTGTCCCGTTCCCGAAGGCCCATACAAATAACATCACTATCCCTACAACCGGAATGGCTGTTATCAGAATAGTTAAAAACCAGTCGCTGGTGCTTATAGGATAGTTACTTACCGAACTACCTGCCTGCCTTCTTTCCTCAGTGTAAATTTCGTTCATACCCATGCTCCCAATTTGTTTTAATTTGTTAAATAAGAAAACAAAATCTATCTGTAACGCCTGACGCCGCCGGAAGCAAACTAACGAGATATAACCAGGGCAAGTTAATACATTAAAATAAAAGAGTAAATAAGATGCTCCAAAATAAGAAGCCCCAAATAACTTTGGGGCTCTGTGCGAGTGATGTTGTACCCTCCCTGTCTGCTAATAACGGCATACCTCACGGCATAAAAAACGGTGGAAGAAATAAAATTTTACCGCGTCGTAATCCTCACGCTCCAGATAGTCTATTATGCTGAAGTATATTTCCTCTATCTCCAGCTCCAATGCCCTTCGGTTGGATGTGTATAATATGTTGGTCGGATAGTAATTGCCTGAAACGGGATTGTATAATATGCCGTCTTCAGTGTCCTTCTTCCAGATGCTTACCCCCACTACGGGCTCATTCCCTATGGCATATACCGACGACTCGAACGATATGTATACCTTGGGATTCTTGCCGTATCCCGGAAAACGGATCTCACGCTCGGGATGCGCATCGGGGCAGAATCTGAACTCAATGCTGCGCATTACGTCAATGTCCCTTATGCTGCTCGAGGGACCCATTGGGTGACTGCACAGGATCTCTTTGAGTATGTTGTCCATAGCCACATTCAAATAACGCCTCTGCTCGGGAAGAAAGGAATATTCACGAACCATGTACAGCTCCAGAAACGCATCTACCAGACGGCTTTCATCGGTTTTCATGGCGACCTCCTTTATTTGATGGCGAATTTATTTCCAATTTTTGCCGGGGTAATAGATATAAAACCACTACGTGGTTTGTAATTCTTGTTTAATGCCTTGCTACAAATAGAAAACCGCTACGCGGTTAGGTTTGTGCGTAATTTCAAATACTCTCGTTGTAATAAATTTTCCATTTGTTGACATAGGACCCAGGCTCTCGCCGAAGGCCACGCCAGAGGCGGGCGGGCGAAAAACGTCGAACATCGAACGTTGAACGTTGAACCTGTAGAGATTTACAATAGCTTCTCTGCTCCAATCGGATTGGCGTTTGTAGGTTTTTTTGCGGTCTTTGTTCTTTGAACCATTACATTATTCCATAATGATAAATTAAGGCCATTGAACGCTGCGGTTAGTTTAAGGTTGCAAATTTTTCTTATTAATGATGTGATCCGGAGCAAAATGTTCAACGTGCGACGTTCAACGTTCGACGGATAGAACAGGGGAGGGGATTCACTTTTTAATTTTTCATTTTTAATTTTTAATTGCCCCCTTCGGGGGAGTCTTTTTATTTTCAATTATTTTTAGTAAATATGCTTCCGTAATTAATCCAGAATGGCTTTTACATCTAATATATTATGGGGGAGAATCCTTGAAAAGACCAAATAAAATTCTTACCGCGGGACTTCTGCTCGTGCCTTCACTCTTTGCGCTCAGGCTCTTTCAGGTGAAACTGCCCGACTTTCTGCAGGGAGCTCTGCTCGGCCTGGGCATTGGACTTGAATTCCTCGGCATCTATGCCGAAAAACACGACCTCTCAAAACTCAGAAACTTCAAACTGAAGATTTTAGGCAAGCTTACTAATTAGAGTGGCTCAAAAAGAAAGTGAAAAGTTCAATGAAAAGCCCGGAAGCATTGCCCCCGGGCTTTCTGCTGTTTGAAATTGTTACAGGTAGGATTTTATTATAAAGTCATCAAACCACACTTTTGCAGTCTGGTTGCACGCATAAACCACCACGCCCGCACTGTTTTCAAGCGTTGAGACCGGCAAAGATTCAACCATTTTTTCATTAATATAGAAATTCATCTTCCCATTGCTGTCGTATACTACTTTAAGCCTGTAAAGCCTTTGACTGGGCAGATTACTGTCGCCAATCGATTTCGGCTGCCGGTCTCCAATTCTGTATTTACCATGGCTGTCTACCACAAAGTCGATGCCTCCCACATTAAGCCCGGCCCCCCAGCTTTTGTAGGTGTCCACCAGCCCAACTTTAGCTTCAACACTGAAGGGAATTGTGGGTGATCCGTTAGACCCCACGCCCGGAAGCGCATCCGGGTATTCCTGATAAAACGCATTGTTATCGGGGTAATCTGTATCCTCGTACGAAGGTAACTCGGGGTATTCTGCCGAAATGCAGAGTTTGCCGTCTTCATAAGTGACTACCCGGTCGTCGCTGCCGGTATAATGAGTATTATCAGGGGTTCCAAAGTCTTTATTGAAAACTATTTTCCCGCGGTCGAATTCGGGCTTGTCCACCGGGAACGACTTGACCGTCAGGTTCTCCAGTCCCACTGTCTGCTTCCCATAGAAAACTATTCCGTCGGAATATCCGTAAAGCTCATAGAAGGGGAGAACTGCGGCAAGCTGGCCGTTGATAAAGTACTCTGCCGTTGATCCCTTCCTTTTTACTTCGAGGGTGTTTTCACCGTTTACTGCAAAAGCATTAAAGCGCCTCCATCCCGTTGAAATTAAGTTCTTGTTGTGAAAAATTCTGACCATGAAGTAGCCATTTTTGGAGATAAGAAAGTCATTGTAGTTTTCCCAGTTCCTGAAGCCCCATATAAGTCCGTATCCCTGCGTGCTGTCGCCCTCAATCCATTTTAACTTTTCACTGATGCTGAAATCATCATTCGGATTCAGATAATAATGCTTCCAGAAAGCGTAGCTTCCGTCCGAATCGTGCTCGTATGTTACCATACCCTTTTCCCAGTCTATTGACACGTTATCTGCTGAAGCATCCTCTGAGAATGTACCTTCATTCTTCTGCATTGTCTCTTCGGCAACCGTAACGGGATTGCCTTCTGCGGGGAAGGCTTTAACCTGTGTGATTTTAAGGTCGTCAAATAAAACCTTCTGCCTGTTGTAAACAACAAAACCCGAAGCGCTGCCGGCAGGACTTGAGTCGGGGGCTTTAATAACAAGAACATCGTTTACATAAAAATAAAGTGAATCCTTTACCCTCGAAATCTTCAGGCGGTTTTCTTCCTGCGGTTTGAAGGAAGCTGTTAGCGCATTCTCTTTCCCATATAAAGCATTCAGGTACCTGCAGCTGCCTTTTTTATCTATCCCAAACTCCTGGTAGTTATTCCAGTCCTTGAATCCCCATGCAAATCCGTACAGGCTTGAGTCGGTTCCGCTTACCCATCCGGCTTTGCACTGGATTTGGTAATCGCTGCCCGGGGCTATGAAAACGCTCTGTTTGGCAATTCTTCCACCCCGGTCCAGTTTCTCGAAAGAATAGGCGCCGTCTGTCACTCCCATTATATAGCTGGAGTCCTCTCTTCCGTTTGTCCAGTTATTTATATTACTGCTGAAATCGTCGTTAAAGAGCGTAAGGGTCTCCGGATCCTGTTCGGTCAGTAAAGAACGCATTATGTTTGTAAAAGGGGTAACCTCTGCCATGCCGAGCTGGAATACGGTAAAATTATCGAATTTGGCCGAAATATTGCCGTTGGTTACAAACCCTATTTTCTTTCCGGCAAAGGCGTCGGCCCTTATCATATTTACAAAGCTGGGATACGCAAAAATGTTGGCAGGCCCGTTAGCCGGGTCTTCCAGGTAAAAGCCTATCCAGTCGTTTACCTTTACAATTTTCAGCCTGCATGGAAACTCCTTGCCTGGAATGTTGGCGTTTCCGGCCCATCCTGCAGATGTGCTTATGCCCTGATCCACATGTATAATCTGGCAATAGCCGTTGTCGGTTATTTCAAACTCGTAATAGTTACTCCAGTCCTTAAATCCGAAAAGAAGGCCGTAACCGTAACCGTCTTTTCCCTTAACCTGCTGGACTTCAGCAGATATCGAGAAATTGCCCGAATAATCCAGATCTGTTTCCTTCGTTATAAAGGAGCCGTTATCGGTGAAAGACCGTATAATATATCCGCCGCGCTCCAGGATGGTTTTCGTAGTGCTGTCGCTAAGAACAGGCCATTTGTTGTCATTATTGTGGAAGTCCTCATTTATTATGAGTTTTGTTTCCTGAGCCGGAAGAGAGGCCGAAAAGATTAATAAAAGGCATAGAATGCCGGAAAGTTTTCTCATTAATATCCCCCAAATATATTAGTTGTAAAAAAGCCGAACGCTGAAAACTAATCTATATATTAAGTCGTTTCAGCCTCCGGCTGAAGCAACGGATAATTTCTTTTTGAAAAACATTCCGGTAAAGTAACAGTATGCTTTTTCTGGCAGTAATGAAACTCTGAGCAATTTTCTGAAAAGCACATCCAATATATTATTAAATTGTTTTTCAGGCAATTGAGGCCGGAAATTAATTTCCTGTTTGCGGGATACATGGGTGAAAGCAGAGCATTTAGCATTACGCAGTTTCTAAGCCCCGAAGAGGGGCGCTTTGTCTTTAGCCCGGGGTGACAAACCCGCCTCTGGCGGGTGCCGGAACCCCCGGGAAACGAATTCCCCCAATCCCCCCGGAGCCCCGACAAGGGGCGATTTGTATTTAAACGGGATGAACAAGTCGCCCCTCATCGGGGCTCTGAAATTGTGGGGGGATCCGTATCCCAGGGGTTCAGTCGCCCGCCTCAGGCGGGCTTCCTCACCCCGGGCTA
>DATAKL010000040.1:0-31491 GCA_036261625.1 Ignavibacteriales bacterium
GAGCATAGTCATAAAAAGTGTCACGCCGTTTTGCCTGTTGAACTCTCTTAAGGGTTTTACCAGTTCAGGCTTCACCTCCATGCTCATGTAGTCTCCCCTGTAGCTCTGAAGGGGTGGTCTCGGGTGATCAAAGGGGAGTTCAAGGCCTGCAGGGATATCCTTCAGCTTTTCTTTCCAGTATTCCAGCTCCTTTTGGAGGTTTTCCCCCTTTAAGTGCTCCCTCTGCCATATGGCGTAATCTGCATACTGGATTTTCAGTTCAGGAAGTGACGGCGCATTTCCATTATTAAGTGAATTATAGATTTCAGACAATTCATTCAAAAACACCCTTGAAGACCATTCATCCATAATAATATGGTGAAAAACTGCAATCAGCAGGTATTCCCCTTCTGACAAAGAAAGCAGGCTGATTCTAAAAAGGGGTGCATTATCCAGTGGAATGGGCTGTTCAGCCGCTTCTTCAGAAACTTTTCTTATAAATATATTCTGCTCACCTTTAGAAAGTCTGGATATGTCGGTAAGATTACATTTAATCTTTACCCTTGGAGTTATCTTTGCTTTTGCTTTGCCGGCGATGTTTGTATAAGAAACGCGCAGAATTTCATGGCGCCTTATTATTTCATTCAGGCTTTTTTCAAGCAGCTCCGCATTCAGTAGCCCTTCAATCCTGAACATAATGGGGAGATTATAGACTGCTTTGCCCGGTTCCAGCTGATCTAAAAACCACATCCTTTCCTGGGTGTATGACAGAGGAAGGATATCATTTCGGGGGGCTTTTTTTATTGCATGAGGAGAAGGTACTTCTTTCTGCAAAAATTTTCCGGGATAAGTTCTTAGCAGGTACATAGACAGATCCAGAAGTGCAGGATTCTCAAAGACCGCCTTTACAGGAATATTTTCCTTGAATCCGGAGCGGAGCCTGTTTGTGAATATTGCGGCCTTAATAGAGTCTCCTCCAAGCTCAAAGAAATTATCTTTGAGGCCAATATTACTGGAATTCAGTACACTTTCGCATAACCGTACCAGTTCACATTCCAGCGGTGTTGAAGGCGGAATAAAGTCACAACTTAGGACAGAGTTTTGCGGCTTTGGAGCCGGGAGCATTTTCTTGTCTATTTTCCCCGAAGGCATAAGCGGAAACTTATCAAGCAAGATCAGGTAAGACGGGATCATATATTCCGGAAGTTTTCCACGCAGCATCTGCTTAATTTCCTGCGGGGAAAAAGTTTCTTTCTTATCAGGAATAAGGTAAGCAACTACTTTTCTATCGTTTACAGTATCCTCACGGAGCATCACCAGCGATTCCCCAATGCCGGGCAGCTGATTTATTGCCGATTCTATTTCGCCCAGTTCAATTCTGAAACCGCGGATTTTGACCTGAGTATCGCAGCGCCCCATGTACTCTACGTCTCCATTACCGGTATAGCGTGCAAGGTCACCTGTCCTGTAGATCCTTTCCCCGTGCATTTGAGCAAAGGGGTTAGGAATAAATTTTTCAGCTGTAATTTCGGGCCGGTTAAGGTAACCTCTTCCCAGGCATTCACCGGCAATGAATAGCTCCCCGGTCACACCAACGGGCTGTGGTTTGAGATTCCTGTCGAGTATATAAAGCCTTACGTTATCCAGCGGTTTTCCAATCACCGGCTGGCTATCGGAGTTGTTGATATGTGCAGCAGTCACCTCAACTGTTGTTTCAGTAGGCCCGTACATATTAAAGAATTCCGTTTTATTCGATTTTGAAAGTTCCTTCCAAACATTTCCACTAATAGCTTCTCCGCCGGGAAGGACAAGGAATGGGCAATACTTTTTTTCATCCAGAAGTCCGCATTCGAGCAGCATATTAAGCTGTGAAGGCACGCAGTCAAGAACCTCTATCCTGTGTTTTCTGATATAGCTTACAAATGCAAGTCCGTCACGCCTGATGTCATCAGGGAGGATATAAATGCAGTGTCCTTTAGTTATAAGAATCATCTGCTGGATAGATGCATCGAATATGAGGGATGAATTCATCATTAGTTTCAGGGGCCTGCTGTCATTTTTTTCGGCACGCCTGCCGCCAAAGATCATTTTTTTCTCCTGCATAATATTCTGTGCCCTGGCATAAATATTTTTCTCAAGCGCATGGACAAGGTTCACAACTGACTGGTGTGTTATCATCGCTCCCTTGGGCCTGCCGGTGGAGCCGGAAGTATAAATGACATAGGCAAGATTCTGGGGGCACGTTTCAGTCTCAGGATTTAAGTAGTCAGCATCATCCGGCTCCAGCTCATCTATGCAGCATACATCAATACCTTCATTTTGAAGTTTAGCCTTCATACTTTTTTGTGTGAGCACAATGGGATCATTTAAATCATCCAGGATCATTTTCAGACGCTCTTTTGGAGAGTTTACGTCCAGGGGCAGGTATGCTCCCCCGGCCTTAAGGATTGCAAAAATTCCAACCATAATATCGGCGGATCTTTCCAAATAGAGGCCGACGAGCCTTTCGGGTCCAATTCCCTTGTTGATTAGAATATGAGCCAGGCGGTTAGCCCTGCGGTTTAACTCCCTGAATGTCAGTTTTTCATTTTCAAACACTACAGCCGTTCTCCCAGGCGTCTTTTCTGCCTGGATTTCAAACATGTGGTGGAATGTTTCTTCCCTGGGGTAAGTGCTTCCGGTATTGTTCCAGTCAAAAAGGATCTGTTTCAAATCCTCTTCCGAGAGCATCTGAACCTCATGGATGAGTTTATCAGGATCCTCAGCCATATCTTTTAATATATTCAGGAAGTATCCGGACAGTCTTTTTATGGATTCTTCCAGGAAAAGATCCGTGGAATACTCAAACGTGCACTTAAAATCATCATCAGAATCCTGAATAGAAAGAGTGAGGTCGTATTTTGAGGTATCCCTTTCAAAGTCAAGCATTTCTATGTCCAGCCCCGGCATAGCAAGTGAATGCAGGGGTTTGTTTTGGAAATCGAAGACCACCTGAAACAAGGGGCTGATGCTGGTATTGTGTTCCGGCTGCAGTGCATTGACGACCCTTTCGAAAGGACATTCCTGGTGTTCAAAAGCCTCCAAAACGGTGCTTTTTGTCCTCTGAAGGAGCTCTCCAAGTGAAGGGTCTTTTGTAAGGTCAGCTCTTATAACCACGGTATTTGTAAATAGCCCAAAGGTTTCCTGCGTCTGGAGTTTCAATCTGTTTGCAACAGGCAAACCTATGCCGAAATCCTCCTGGTTTGAGTATTTTGATAATAGGATCTGAAAGGCTGTCAGACAAAATACAAACTCGTTCAGCTTCAAGGCTCTGCACTGCTGCCTGAGGTGCTGCAGAAGGTCTGAATTTATGGAAAACTTAAAATGTGCCCCGGAATAGCTTTGTTCAGAAGGGCGCCTGTTGTCCAGAGGAATTATTAGTTCAAGGGGCATTTCCCTCAGTTTATCTTTCCAGTAAGAAAGCGATTTTTCGAAGCTTGCGCTTTCGAGATAACTCTCCTGCCAGAAGACGTAATCCGTATACTGGATCGGCAATTCTTCCAAATAAGGCTCCTTATTTCCGGAGTATGCCTTATAAAGCAAGGAAAGTTCTTTTATAAAAATATCTATTGACCAGCCGTCGCAGATAATATGGTGAAATGTTAATAAAAGCAGGTAATCGTTTTTGTCAATAACAAGAAGCTTTGCGCGGATAAGGAGGTCCTCAGCCAGATTGAATTTTCTGTTCTTTTCCTCTAAGATTGCTTCATCAATGCGGGCTGAAAGCTCGGAAGAGTCTGAGAATTTCAGGGCAGCAACCTCCATTACCCAGTCATTAAAAGCCCTGATTGCCTGACGGGGTTCATCATTCAGGACCTTAAAGTTAGCCCGCAGCACCCCATGACGCCCGGTTATTGTTTTTAAGGCATTTTCCAGGGCCCCGACATTTAGTCCGCCTTTAATTCTGAGGACCGCTGGTATATTGTAGAATGTACTCTCCGGCTTTAGCTGCTGCAGGAACCAGATACCCTTCTGTTCAGAAGACAGCGGATAATCTTTGGCAATGCTTCTTCTTAAAATTTTGCTGTTATCAGCTTTATCTTTTTTTAATCTTTTTATCAGAAGAGCCAGTTTTTCCGGAGAAAGATCATTAATTCTTTCATTTAAATTATCCATCGCATCTGTGTTTAATTATAAAATTTTAAAAGTATAATTACATCGGATCTTACTTCTTCCCCTGCACTTTCTTCGTGTTAGATTTCTGAGTCATTAAGTAATTTTCGTACTTCATCATCCGACAGGTTTTCAATACCTGAAAGCATATCATTTATTTCTTTTTGGTCGGCTCCAATTTGGATGCTTAGAATTGCCCCTGAAAGGCCGGCTACAGTCGGGTTTTCAAACATTTGTCTGACAGTCAGGTCAGTCTTATAAAATGAATTAATCCTCGAGAGGGTTTTAATAGCCAAAAGTGAATGGCCCCCGAGTTCAAAAAAGTTGTCATATAAGCCGACGTTACTGACTTCAAGGACTTCCGTGAATATGCCGGCAATATTCTTCTCCAGCGGTGTCCGCGGAGAAGCAAAAGGTTCCCCGTGGCTGGAGAAATCTTTTTGTAAAGAAGATAATGCCGACCTGTCCAGCTTACCTGCCGGAGTTAATGGCAGCTGCTTCATTTTTACAAAATTAGAAGGAATCAGAAAATCGGGTAATTGCTGACGCAGATAATTTTTCAGTTCGTTTTCGTCATATTTTTCACCAGTTACCAAATAGACGGAAATACTCTTATCGCCCTCAGGATTCTGTTTTAATACGGCTGCAGCTTCTTTAACCGAGGGATGCATGCGTAAAACCATTTCAATTTCGCCCAGTTCAACTCTAAAGCCACGAATTTTAACCTGGTGGTCCACTCTGCCGATAAACTCAATACTTCCATCAGCGAGGTATCTGGCCAGGTCCCCCGTTTTGTATAAGCGCTGCCCCTCATGTCTGCTGAAGGGATCTGGTATGAATTTTTCTGCCGTAAGGTCCGGATTGCCCAGATACCCCCGGGCAAGGCAGCTGCCTCCAATATGAAGTTCTCCGACGACACCCTTGGGGACCAGGTTTCCCTTTGAATCCAGGATATATGCCGTGCGATTAGCCTGAGGTTTACCAATTGGAATACATCTTTCGCCATTCCTGACCAATTCAGATCCGGTTTCCCCGGCAACCGAAGTAATTGTAGTTTCAGTCGGGCCATATGCATTAAGTAGTCTTATTCCGCCGGTCTTAAGGCTGAACCATTTCTTCACAGTATTAAAATAAATGACGTCTCCTCCAATTATTAGAAGGCGAAGCCGGTTAAAGCTTAAATGTTCACATTTGGCCCATTCGTTTACAAGCTGCTCAAAGTATGCCGGCGGAATATTCAGAACCGTAATACTGTTTGAGTTCAACATTCCGAGAAATTTATTTGGGCTCAAAAGCTCTTCATCTTTAAGGACGAGTGCAGCTCCTGAAATTAAAGTGGTAAATATCTGCTCCAACGAGGCGTCGAAATTCATGGAAGAGAATCCAAGTACACGGTCAGATTCAGCTGTGGCATAGCTGTTTTTTATTTGACAACAGTGATTGGCAAGGGCCTGGTGCGAAACGACCACGCCCTTTGGCTTGCCTGTGGAACCTGAAGTATAAATTACGTATGCAGCACTTTCAGGCTCTGTTTTTCTTGAGGAATTGTTTTCCAGGGGCGTTTCATCCAGACGGCTATCATCCATATTAACAGCTTCAAGATTATTTCGGGCTATACGGCCATATAATTTATCCTGCGTCAAAACCACAGAAATGCCGGCATCTTTTGTCATATAATTAATTCTTTCTTCAGGGTATTCAGGATCGAGCGGGATGTATGTGCAGCCTGCCTTAAAAATAGCAAGTATTCCTGCAATCACTCCTATTGATTTTCTGCTGTAAATTCCAACCGGGGTTTCGGCAGGTAAATCTTTCTTTAGAAGAAAATGTTTAATCCTTTCTGCAAGTTCATTAAGCTGTCTGTAAGTAACTTCCTCCCCGTTAAAAATAACAGCCGGAGCCTGAGGCTTTAATTTTACCTGCTCTTCAAATAATTCATGAATAAGAAGCCTGTCCTGGTAGTTATTGTTTAGGGAATTCCACATATTCAACAGAGCATATCTTTCCCTTTCAGAAATCAATGACATCTCATTAATTCTTTTGGAAGGGTTTTCTGATACTTCCGTTAAAAGATTCAGGAAATGCCCCGCCATTTGCCTGATTGTGCTTTTCTCAAAGAGGTCGGTATTGAACTGGAATGAGGCCGAAAGTGAATCTGCCTTTTCAACAATGCTTAAAGTCAGGTCGAACTGGGCGACCTTCTGTTCAATAAAGTAAGATTCCATTTTCAGGCCGCCGATATTTATTTTAGCCCCGGACTCTGAAAGAATAAAACCTGCCAGGTCCAGTTCTTTTAAGAGATGCGGTCTTTCCAGGACAAACATTACGTCAAAGAAAGGCGAGCGGCCGGGAGCGCGGTAGTGCTGAATCTTTTCAACCAGCAAAGAAAAAGGATAATCCTGATGGTCAAGAGCATCAAGAACGACTTTTCTTAAATTGTGCATATACTCTCTGAAAGAAATCTCAATGTTCAGATGGCTTCTGAGCACCATTGTGTTTACGAAGTAACCTACTATATTTTCCAGTTCCGGATGATTTCTTCCGGCAGCAGGAGAACCTACAACAATTTCATCCTGGTTTGCATACTTTGACAAAAAGATATTAAATGCCGCAAGAAGAACAATGTATAATGTGGAATTTTCATCGCGCACAATTGTCTTCAGCCTGTTTGTAATTTTATTATTTATCTGAAAAGAGAATACTGCACCGTTATAGGTTTTGACAGGAGGCCGAGACTTATCGGTCGGGAGGTTTACCAATGGAATCTGGCCCGAGAGCTGATGTTTCCAGTAATCAAAGCTATCCCTGCCATCAGGACTTTCCAGAAATGTTTTCTGCCAGTTTGCAAAATCGGTATAATTGATATCGATATGTTTCAGTTCGGGTTTTTCTCCTCTTTTAATGGCAGGATAGGCCGTCCGGAGTTCTGAGAGCATAATTACTATTGACCACAAATCCACCGCAATATGATGGTAGTTCAGAAGCAGTATATACTCATTGTCTGAAATTTCAAAAAGCGAGGTCTTAAATACAGGGCCCCTGTTCAGGTCAAACGGTCTATGGGCCTCAGTTTTGATTTTTTCATTTAATTCGTCTTCATTCCATTTCCTGGCATCCGTTATGGAAAAATAGTTATTTCCCCTTGCCTGAATTTTCTGTAAAGGTTCATTTCCGTTATTCAGGTAAATAGTTCTGAGGGATGTATGCCTTTCGACAATAATGTCCAAAGATTTCTTAAGCGCGTTAACATCCAGTTCTGATTGTATACGAACGGCAAAGAATACATTGTAAGCTGCATTGTCAGGTTCCAGCTGCTGCATAAACCACAAAGACTTCTGGCCGTATGATAAAACGCTCACGTCACCTTTTTTAATTGATGGTTTAATATGGGTTGCCAGATTGTTACCGGCAGACATCTGTTCGAGAATTTTATGTGAAAGCATTGAAAGCGTAGAGTGCCTGAAAAAATCAGAAATGGAAACACATATTCCGAGTTTTGCTTCAATATCATTTTTCAATTCCACCATCATCAGGGAATCCATTCCGAAACTTGATATAGATCTGCCCGGCGAAATATTCTGCAGCTCAGTTTTCAGGATTGCTGAAAGGGCATTTATGAGCCATTCACCGATGTTGTTAATATCAGGGTTAGCCTTAATATTCAGGGCAAGATCCAACGGCTCGTGCCATTCACGGGGATTGGCGCCTGCAGTTCTGGAAAAAAGTTTACTTTCCTTTACTATGTTCAGATAGCCTGAGAGGTACTGCCGCCTTACTTCCTGTCTTTGTATTTTCCCGCTGGAAGTTTTGGCAATCGTTTTGGCCTTAATGAGGACAATTGAGTAAGCCTGAATTTCAAATTCATCACTTATGGCTTCTCTGATTTTTTCAATAATCTGATCCTGGCTGTGCTCTCCGGTTGAAATTTCCTGTACAATTACGAGCCGTTCTTCGTTTTGTTCTTCAATTGAGAATGCCGCAACAGAGGAAACCCTAAGAGCCGGGTGTGATTTTTCCACAGTAAGTTCAATATCCTGAGGATAGAAATTCCGTCCTCTAATAATGATAAGGTCCTTAAGCCTTCCTGCGACAAAGAGTTCATTGTTTTTGTCAAGGAATCCGAGATCTCCGGACCTCAAGAATGGCCCCTTTCTGGAATCAGAGGTAAAAGCATTAAAAGTATAATTTGTATCGTCCTTTTTCTTCCAGTATCCATTTGCAACGCTTGGTCCGGCAATCCAGATTTCGCCGATTTCTCCGGTTTGGCACTCACTTTTCGTCTCAGGGTCGACAATAAGAACTCTTAAGTCCCCCTGGGTCTTTCCGCATCCGACCAATTGTGCAGAGGTCTCCTGGCTGCAGGCATTGCTGGAAGGCATTTTCCCCTGAAGAGATTTTTTGTCAAAAGTTTCAATAACAGGATTAGTGTTATAACTTTTCCCGGTTACGATTAAAGTTGTTTCTGCCATTCCATAGCATGGGAAGAAAGCCTCTTTGCGGAAACCTGCAGGTTTGAATGCAGTTGAGAAATTCTCGATTGTTTCTGCACGTACAGGTTCGGCAGCAGTAAAGGCTATATCCCATCTGCTGAGGTTGAGGTTTTCAATCTGTTCAGTAGAGAGTCTCTTCATGCAGAGTTCGTAAGCAAAGTTGGGCCCTCCGCTAACGACCGATTTATCTTTAATTGAAGAAATGATTTGAATCCACTTCAAAGGCCAGCCCAGAAATGAAATAGGGGACATCAGGAAAGTATGTACTCCTGAAAAGACAGGCTGCAGGACTCCACCTATAAGTCCCATATCGTGATAAAACGGGAGCCAGAGAACGACTTCCATATTATCGGGATCAACCCTAAAAGCATTTTTTATCAGAATTGAGTTATGGATCAGATTTTGGTGGCTTACGATGACCCCCTTTGGCGAGCCGGTTGAGCCTGAAGTATACTGAAGGAAAGCAGTTTCACCGGGGGAGATTTGCCATTCCTTATAACTTCCGCCATCTGAAGACTCCAGCAGTGAGTCGGTTGCAATCCAGTTAAGGCTGCTTATTTCAGCCGCCGCCGAAGATTCATTCCATCTTTTCATTGCCCCTTTAGGCTCCTGTATACGGGGAAGCCTGCTGAAGTAAACCTGCATGAGCGATTTGATTTTTTCAGTAGTCAGTACCAGCGAAGCCTCTGCATCCCTTGAAATAATTTCCAGCCTTGGCAATGAGCGCTCCAGTGCAGTAAGGCTGGGGGGATAGGCCGGGACAGCAACAACCCCGGCATAAAGGCATCCAAAAAATCCAGCTATATACTCTAATCCGGGGGGATATAAAAGCAGCGCCCTTTTTCCTTTCATGTTCAGAGACTGCAGGCATGCAGCTATTTTTCTGGCTTTGATGTCCAATTCGGCATAAGAAAGGCTTTCCTGAGTGTTAAGCCCATCGGAGAGGAAAGTAAATATTTTTTTATTGCCAGAGTTTGCTGCATGGTACTGAACTATGTCAACGAAGGTACTGGTTTTCAGATTCAGCTTAGGGAATTCCTTCATCCAGAAATTCATATTTGTCCCGTTTATATTTTTAATTATAGCAAGTCATAATCATAGAAAATCAAAAGCATAATCATCAGATCCGGGAACTGAATGCCCATTTTAGGAAAGGGCTGGAAGAACAAATGCATGTGTAATTATAAAAAAAAATTGTACTGCATCCCAATAAAATCAATAAAAGGTTATTTTTTTAAGTAAGCGGTTATTTTTTATGCCCAAAAGGTTATTGCATGCCGGCCTAGATGACTGAATCATCTTTTGGTAATGTTCAGGAGGGCCCTTAGCTTAGTGCTGTAGCGGCGGCTTATGGTGAAGGGTTCGTTGAGGTTTTCCAGGTAGACTCTAAAGGAGTGATTAAACCACTTCTCTACCCTTTTTACATAGTCGAGATTTATGATTGTGGAGCGGTGGATCCTCAGGAATATTTTGGAAGGAAGAACTTTTTCCCATTCTTTGAGGAGTTTCTGGACCAGGAGGTTTTTTGCGTCGATTGTGTAGAGGTTACTATATTCCTCGGCCGCCGTAATATAGATGATGTTGCTTACCTTCACGATTTCGGGATGGTTGCCCACCATAAGGAAGAGGCGGTCGTCGCCGGAAAGTTTTTTATAGGAGTTGTTTTTATTGTTATTTTTTCTGGAAGAGTTTTCCTGCTTTTCTATTATCCTGTCCACTTTCTTAAGGCGTGTTTCAATTACCTTTAAGAGGTGTCCCGATCTGACTGGTTTAATGAGAAAGTCGTCCACACCGAGGTCCATTGCCCGCCGGACGTCCTGGATGCCGGCCTTTCCGGGGGCAAAAAATATAAAAGGGATTGCAGCAGTCTCAGGGCCTTTGCTTAATTCCTCAAATAGCGAGTAACCATCGGGCTCGGATATTTCGGTGCTGCAGATGATAAGGTCGGGAATTACAAGTCTGGCAATTTTAATCCCCTCCCTGCCATTTTCAGCAATAGCAGCTTTATAGCCGAAATCTTCCAATAGTTCGCGGATATAATTACTATAGCTGGTGTCGCTTTCAATCAGTAAAATTTTCTTCATTACATCCTTACCTTGTTCTCAGCCTGTCAAAATCTTAAAAACAATCAGCATCATAGCTTCAAGCACACAAAGCTTCGGAAACACAGGATTTAACTCAAAAATAAATTGATTGAACACCACCTATATAATTGCTGGAAGGCAAAAGCGGCAGAACTTCTTCAATAAAAAATTGTCTCTTTTAATATATATTTATAAATGTAAAAATTGTCAATATGGCGCTTCGTCTTGATGACTAGAGTCACAGCTCCAAGATTATCCGATGAGAAAATCCTTTGCCTCAAACGCGCTATTTTCTGAGTTCTGCCAGTCTTGTAAACAATTTCTTTTCCTCATCCGAGAGGTTTGTTGGAATTGTAACGCCTATTTTTACAAGCAGGTCACCCCTTTCAGAAGGGTTTTCAAATTTCTTCATTCCGAGCCCTTTTAATCTTAGAGTTGTTCCCGGTTCACTTCCTGCAGGAATTGAAACATTAACAACTTTTCCGTCAATTGTTCTGATGGACTTTTTGCCGCCGAGGACAACAGTGTAAAGGTCCACTTTTGCATCCATCTTTAAGTTACTGCCGTCGCGTTCAAATGCGTGATGTTTTTCGACGTGGATTGTAAGATAAAGGTCCCCTTTTTCGCCGCCTCCGGGGCCTTGGGCGCCCTGGTTTTTAAGGCGGAGTTTCTGGCCGTCTTTCATGCCGGGGGTAATTTTAATGCGTATGGTTCTGCCGTCGATTGTAAACTGTCTTTCACTTCCGTTAAAGGCTTCTTCGAGCGTTATATTCATGGTTGCTTCATAGTCCTGCCCTTTACGGCTTCTTGCTCTGGTGGTGCCGCCGCGTCTGGCTGAGGTAAAGCCCCCGCCGCCTCCGCCTCCCATAAAGGCCTGGAAGAAGTCTGAAAATCCGCCTCCGCCGCCCTGTCCTCCGAGGCCGCTGAAGATATCGTCAAAGTTTCCGGTAAACTGGTATTCCCTTCCCTGTTCGCTTGAGGCAAAGTTTCTGAACCAGTCGTCTGTAGTTCCCCCGCCGCCTGTATGCTGGTAGGCATTGTAGTTATTAGCCAGATTATCGTATTTCTGTCTTTTTTCCTGATTGCTTAAGACTTCATTGGCCTCAGTAATCTCCTTGAATTTCTCTTCGGCCTCCTTGTTGCCCGGGTTTTTATCGGGATGGTACTGCTTGGCCAGTTTCCTGTATGCCTTTTTTATTTCATCGGTAGTAGCTTTTTTATCTACACCTAAGATTTCATAATAGTTCTTAAACTCCATTTTTCACCCTCAGATTCGGAAATTAGATATAAATGAAATAATATTAAATATAAAGATTTCGGGGGGAATAAAGCAACGAGGGTTCGACGTGCAACGTCCGACGTGCAACGTCAAGAAAAAAGCCTTTGGCATAAGTGGTACCAAAGGCTTTTTAAACATCACAATAAAAATTATTTCTGGTTTAGGAGGGCTTCAATCTGATCCATTACGTCGTTCATCTTTTTCATTGCAAGATTAAAGGGCTCAGGCGACAAGGGGTCGATACCCGCTTTTTTAATCAGCTCGATCGGGTAGTCACTGTTTCCGCCTTTTAGTATGTTGTAGTACTTGTCCACTGCAGGCTTTCCTTCTGTAATCACCTTCTGCGCAAGGGCGGTCGAATAAATAAGGGAGGTTGAATACTGGAAAACATAATATGTGTAATTAATGAAATGAGGTATATATTCCCATTCATAAGCTATATAAGGATCGACTACACATTTACCCTCATCGTTGCCGTAGTACTTTTTTACCAGCTTATAGTAAATGTCACTCATCACTTCACCGGTCAGCGGCTGCCCCTGTTCTACCGCCTTGTGGATTTCCCATTCAAATTCAGCAAACTGGGTCTGACGGAAAATGGTAGTCCTTAAGAGCTCAAGATAGCTTCCTAAGAGGTAGAGCTTTTCTTCCTTTGTCTTAGCGTGGCTGACCATATAATTATTCAGCAGATTCTCATTGAATGTAGAGGCAATTTCAGCAACGAACGTTGCATATTGGGAAGTTGCATAGGGCTGGTTCGTATTTGAGAAATAGCTATGCATTGTGTGGCCCAGCTCATGTGCAAGGGTTGAAACCGATTCATAATCGTCTGTCCAGTTTGTCAGAATATAAGGATGCACGTCATAGGCTGAACCTGTGGAGTATGCCCCCGACATCTTGCCCACAGTAGGCATATAATCTATCCATCTTGAATCAAAAGCTTTCTGCAGTGTCTTCAGGTACTCGTCTCCCATCGGCTTTAAGGCCTCCTTAATTATCTTCTGTCCATCCTCAATTGTAAAATTCATTTTCACTTCTTTTACAATCGGGGTATAGAGGTCGTAGTAGTGCAGTGTATCCACTCCAAGCATTCTTTTCTTCAAATCGAGGAACCTGTAGAGTGTTGGAAGATTTTTATGTATCTGGCTTATGAGGTTTTCATAGACTGAAACCGGAATGTTCGGGCCGGCAAGGCCGTATTCAAGTGTATTGGCGTAATTTCTGTCCTTGGCATAGACGTAATCGTTTTTCACCTTGCCTGCCAGGTTGGCGCCTATTGTGTTCTGAAATTTTGAATATTCGGTAAAGAAGCTCTGGAAAACCTTCTGCCTGTCCGATCTGTTTTCCACGGTGCGGTATTTTGTAAAGGCCGGGGCCGAGAGGTCGACGGTTTCATTATTTGAAAGAGTTACCTTTGCATTCGGCATTTCAGCATTATTGAAAATATTATAAACGATGCTCGGAGTCTCTCCCGGAAGGCTAAAGCTTGCAAGTATTTTTTCTTCAGCTTCAGAGAGGGTATGGCTTTTCAGGCGCTCTATGTCATCTACAAACATGCGGTATTCTGAAAGCTTCTTTTCCTCCTTAAAGAAGTTCTGTAGCCTGTTGTGATCAATCCTGAGTATTTCAGGGCTGATAAATGAGGTTTTTTCAGAAAACTGAGTTCCAAGGGCGGAGGCTTCCTGGCTTAGGGCCTGGTTAGCGGAAATCTTCAGGTTCTGGTCTCGCAAGTCAGAGGCATATTCGTAGTACCTATTAAATCTTTTTAAGACATCAAAATATAATGATAAGGCCTTATAGAAAGTCTGGGCATTTTCGCCAAGATGTCCTTTGTAGCCTGCAATTTCATCGATGCCTTTAGTTATTTCCGTCTTTTCCTGCTTCCATTGGTCCACTGAACTATACAGGTCAGCCAGATTCCACTGGTATTTAAGCGGAACGTCTTTTCTTTCAAGATTTTGTGCCGTGGTTTCCATTGTAATCATTAATATTAATGTTAGAATAGTTATAAGTTTCATTTTATACCCTGTTATTTAGTTTAGTAAATCATAAAATGTAATGCAAAAGAACAAACTTTTTATATAAAGCTCAATAAACGCTCAAAATAAAGGGCAGGCGGGTTTGTATCCCCTGCATGTTCTTAACGTTCTCAAGCTGATTATAGTACCTGAAGCCTTCGCCAAGTCTGTTCTTAATTATGGCTTCACTTGTTTCGGCAGAAAGGTCCTCAACAATGGATCTGAAGAACCCTTTCTGCCTGGGCAGTTCAGTGACGTAGTAATTTTTCAGCTTTGCCATGCCTGCAGCAATTTTCACTGCATCGTCAAGGCCTCCGATCACGTCCACAAGTCCCAGCTCCTTTGCTTGCAGGCCCGTCCATACATGTCCCTGAGCAATGTCATTTATGGACTGGAAAGATTTCTTCCTCCCACGGGCTACCTTACTGACGAACATCTCATAGATGCGTTCGATCTCCTTTTGGATTATGGCTTTCTCCTCAGCGTTTAATGGGCGGCTTGTTGTTCCAAGATCAGAGAATTTTCCCGTCTTAACCCTGTCGGAAGTAATTCCAATTTTATTTTTAAGGAAGCCTTCGAAGTTTGGAATTATTCCAAAGACGCCGATAGAGCCTGTAATTGTATTCGGCTCGGCAACAATTGAATCGGCGTCACACGATATATAGTAGCCACCTGAGGCGGCATAGTTTCCCATTGAAATTATTATGGGCTTTTTGCCGCGAGTAATGTGGACTTCACGCCAGATCTCATCGGCAACAAGGGCATCGCCTCCCGGAGAGTTAACTCTCATAACAATGGCTTTAACGTTTTCATCATTTCTGGCCTGACGGATTGCTTCAGTTATATTCTTGTATCCAATAGTGTTTTCATTTCCCTCTGTATTCTGTATCTCACCGTTTGCATAGATGACGGCAATCTTATTGCGTGAAGAGCTGGTTTGCCTTGCGGCAACGTCTGTGTACTCTTCAAGTGAAACAAGATTCACCTTCTCTTTTCTTGGTGCATGTATCCTGGAGCGCAGGATCTCGTAGACCTGATCGTAATAAACGAGTGAATCAACAAAGTTATATTTTCTGGCATCTTCTGGCTTCTGGATTAACAAGTTATCTGCAATTCTATTCAGTTCTTCATAAGGTATGTGCCTGCCGGCCTCAATATTCCTAAGCATATTGTCATAAATGGAGCCCAAAAGAGCGGTCATCTGCGTGCGGTTTTCCTGGCTCATCTTATCAAGCCTGAAAGGCTCTGTTGCGCTTTTAAACTTACCGTGCTGAAAAATCTGCGCTTCGATGTCCAGCTTTTTCAAAGTTTCATTAAAAAAGTACATCTCTGCACTGAGTCCCTTAAAGTCGAGATTTCCTGCCGGGTTTAAGAATACCTTATCTGAAGCCGAGCCGATGTAATATGCACCCTGCGAGATGTTATCACCGAAAGCATAAATAAATTTACCCGACTTTCTGAAATCGGTCAGTTCCCTTCTTATGGCTTCAATGGCTGCCATTCCGCCCGGCATAAAGTTGTTAAGATCGAGGTATATGCCGTCGATATCGGAATCAGTCTTAGCCTTACGGATATTTTTAATTATATCATTAAGCCCCGGTTTACGGCTTACTTCAAATGAGCCGAATGAAAATCCTGAAAAAGGATTCTGTGAGGATCTTTCGCCTACAGGGTAATCCAGTTTTACCACCAGTACTGAGTGCGAAGGGATGGTTTCTGTTTTTTCCCTCTGGAGGCCAGAGACCAGGATGGCCAGGAAAGTAAAAAACAGAACGCCTGAAATTACTATGACCAGGAAGGTGCCCAGCATAGAGGCAAACATAAATTTGAAAAACTGTTTCATATGCCAAAGAAATTATGTTGTTAATAAGCAAAGCTATGATAATTAAGTAAAATTGTAAAGACCGCCGGCGTAATTTTTACTGACTAAATGTTTCTTACCTGAAGTCGGGGCGGGGATGCATTTGGATATTGCACCCGATTTAGAGGTTTAGTACACTATTAATGTCCAGTAACAAATGAAAGGTACTTATGTTAGTAAAAAACCTCAGGAAAACAGACTTAAATAAACCGGTGCAGCTCATTGTTGTTGAAGGAGCTGCTGATTACCAGGGCACTATAGGATATTTGACTGAGGGACCAGGAAAGAACAGTTACGGATTTAAGCCATTTGTAAGAAAGACAACGCTCAAGGAGTATGACTGGATCCCGCTTTCGGATCACGACGAACTGGAATTCCTAAGATAACTGCCCGCTTATTTTTCTCAAAGGGCTCTGTAAAGGCCTGAAGGCTTTTAAGAGCCTTATTTTTTATCAAAACCACAATTAACTTATCTCTATATCAAAGCACTGCAGGAGCGTCATAACTTCAGGCATGCTGAAGCGTGCTTTTTTAATTTTATTGAATTCAGGATTGATGTCGTAGTTTCTTGCATCCCTCAAGTCGGCAGAAGAAAGGTTCGTGTTCTTAAACTTGCTCAAATAAAAGTCGGTGCCATTAAAATTCCCGCGGCTCAGGTCCGCGTTTTCAAAATTGACTTCCTTTGCAATGGATTCCGTAATTTCAATTCTCCTCAGATCAAGTCCGTAGAAGACAGAGTAATCGAGGGTGCATCTGTTTATTTTAATTTCCACGGGGCCTTCAGCCTCCTGCCAGTTAATGCCAAGCATTTTGCAGTCCTTAAATGTGCAGTCGATAAAGCGGCTTCCGGTAATTTTAATTAAGCCCATATTGCACTTATTAAAGGTACAGTCTTCGAACCTTACATACTTAAATTTTGACTTTTCGAAGTTTATATTTTCGAATGAGCAGCCGGTAAATTCCCTCTCCCTGAGTTCCCCGTTGGAGAACTGCCCCAGGGTGAATTTATCGTCCTGATAGAATTCCTCTTCAAAAGAGAGTCTATGGTCTTTTTCCTGCATATTAATGTTTTATTTTATGATAGGCTTAAAGTTATAGAAATATTGCGGCCGAATCAACAGCATTAAAAAACGGCAGCCTTTCAGAAGAATCCGAATTAAATATAATCCTGCTGTTTTATTTTGTTTTCTTTTTATATTTTTACCTGGCAAATGCTCTCATATTTTAATTCAATTTAACGCCCGGGAGAAGTTCAGTTATGCTCTTCAGTAAATTTTTTTCAGTTTTGCTCCTCTTAGGAGTTTGCGGCTGCAGCTCTTATAATTATCTGACCAAGAGACCAAACGATTTCAGGCATAAAGTGCTGGATGACATGTACCCTGTTTTGTCTGCAGATGAATATAAAGAACTGGAAATGGCAAAAACAGATGAGGAAATTAGGAAATATGTGGATAATTTCTGGGGAATGAACGACCCTACACCCGATACTCCTGAAAATGAATTAAGAGAAGAGTATGAAAAGAGGCTTGCCTTTGCAAATGAGCATTTCCCGGATCTCCGCGGCTGGGGGCGTTCCGACATGAAGAGGATCTATCTTCAGTACGGAGAACCGATGGATGTACAGCATATCAACTGGACAGATGATGTTTTAAGCAGCGGTACCAGAATTAAGGCCGCAGAGATTTGGCTTTATCCGGATGCAGGGAAGAACAGCTATTATCAGAATTACTTCGACAAGACTTTCCCCGGGCAGAAGAAGTTTATTTTTTACGATACCATAGGATCCGGGGTCTACCGCCTGGCCTATTCCACAGAGGACATACAGGACATTGATGCAATTTTGTGGAAAGGTGTGCAGGATTATCAATTCAGATGGCCCAAATAGTCCGCCCTGTAATTTTTATATAGCTAGCCCCGGATTCCCTTTTCCGGGGTTAACAAATCCCCTTTTCTTACTCCTCTTTTTCATTTATAGAAATTCTCTTTCAGGAAAACATGCATGATTGCCGGGTGAATCTTTCTCCAAATGCAATTCTAAAAATGTTCCGGAATTTTCAACCCCGGCTTGAGAAAAAAAGAATACCTTTTTTCGCATTTTCTTTGGTTGGATATTATATAGATAGGTCACTTTTGCGGGGATTTCATTCCTTCATTTTGACTTTATGCTGTATTTATCACTAACAATATAACTTATGAATAAACGGACAAAATGGATTATTATTGCCGCAGGCGCAGTGGTTGTACTGTTCATCGGCTACAGGATCTTTGCCGGAAGGCAGCAGCAGGCCGTTCAGGCGCCCGGAATAATGGCGCCTCTGGTCAGGACGGAGAAGCCTGTAAGAGAAGAGATAACTTATAGACTGCGCTACACCGGAGATATTTCAGCCGTGCAGCAGGCAAATATTTTCTCGAAAGTAACGGGCAACATCGAAAAGATGTATGCCGACATAGGCACATACGTAAGACGCGACCAAATTCTGGCAGTTATAGATTCAACTGAGCTCTTCCAGCAGTATGAGCAGGCCTTGGCTGCTTTTAACAACAACAGAATCAACTTCAACCGCACCAGACAGCTGTTTCAGCAGAATCTGATTGCAAGGCAGGAGCTTGATAACGCCGATGCAGCCCTTAAGATCTCTCAGGCCAACTTTGCCACTGCGCAGACAAGACTTAGCTATGCCAGGATTACAGCTCCGTTCAGCGGCTATATAACAAAAAGATTTTTAGACCGCGGAGCCCTGGTACAGCCGGGCAGTTCAACGCTTTACACCATAATGGATTTAGACAGCGTTAAGATTGTAGTAAATGTTCTGGAGAAAGACATACCATCAGTCGCCATGGGAAAAGCAGCAGTCATTAAGGTCGATGCCTTCCCCAGCCGGGACTTCAAAGGAAGAATTTCAAGGATGAATCAGGCAATTGATCTTACCACTCGCACTCTGGCCATTGAGATTGTAATTCCCAACAGGAATGCAGACTTAAAGCCCGGCATGTATGCCCAGGTAAACATTATAGCCGCCCGGCATCCGGATGCCATAACAGTGCCCACGCAGGCTGTAATGCACGACGGCATGGGCGACTTCATCTTTCTTTTAGATAACGGCCGGGCCGTACGCCAAAACATTCAGACGGGTGCCGAGGAGAAAGGACGCACAGAGGTGACGAAGGGGCTTACCGATTCGGCCAGTGTCATTACAGTGGGCCAGCAGTTCTTAAAGGACGGAATAAATGTAAGATTAGCAAATAAGTGAAAGAAATATATGTGGTTAACCAGATTAGCTCTCCGTTACCCGATTTCCACTTTCCTCCTGGCTTGTATAATTCTGGTATTCGGAGTCGTTTCGTTTTCGCAGCTTCCGGTAGACCTTCTGCCGGATATAACAATTCCTGTGGTAACAACGGTCACTTTTTATCCCGGGGCGGGCCCTCTGGATATGGAGCAGACAGTAACAACAGTAATTGAAAGAAATGTCAGCTCTGTAAGCGACGTGAATTATGTTCAGTCGGCAACAAAGGAAGGGATTTCACAGGTAAGAATCAACTTCAACTGGGATGCCAATCTGGATGTGGGGCTCGTGGATGTAGTACAGAGGGTAAACCGAATTGTGAATCAGCTGCCCACTGGTGTAACTACCCCCGCGGTGCTGCGCTTCGATATTACAAACCTGCCGGTCTGCGTCATTGCCATGTCGGGCAATATGGATGAAAGAGATCTCTATGACCTGGCATACAACGTCGTGGAGCCGCAGATTGAACACCTGCCGGGCGTTGCCTCGGCACAGGTTTTGGGAGGAAAAATAAGGGAAATACACGTCATACTGGACCGCGACCGCCTGGAAGCCCTTCAGATACCGGTTCAGATGGTGCTTACGGCAATAGCAAATTCTAATCTTATCATTCCCTCAGGAGACCTTAAGGCAGGGACTTATGATTATTCGCTTAAGACTGAAAGCCGTTTTAACGTGGTTCAGCCGATGCAGGATATTGTAGTCAGGGTTGCCAACGGCGTGCCGGTAAGAATTAAGGATATTGGAAAAGTGGAAGACAGTTTCCAGGAACAGACCGAGCTTGTAAGAATAAACGGGCAGCCGGGTCTCACCTTAAGAGTCCAGAAGCTTGCAAGTGCAAACACGGTGGAGGTGGTAGATGCAGTAGTTAGGGCTCTGCCTCATCTAAACGGCGTTCCTAATACGGTCCGGATGTCCTTATCGTTCGATCAGTCGTTATACATAAGACAGACCATATCAGGCCTTCAGAGGGAGGCATTACTGGGCGCCCTGCTGGCAATGATAATAATAATGCTTTTCTTAAGGAACCTGCGTGGAACGCTTATAATTCTGGTGGCCATTCCGCTTTCAATTCTAATAACATTCATATGGTTCCGCTTCGGAGGCGTGACACTTAACATAATGACTTTCGGCGGTCTTGCTCTTGCCGTAGGACGCCTTGTGGATGACTCGATTGTGGAACTGGAGGCCATATCGCGTCATTACAATGAAAGAAAAGAAGGACAGACAAAAATGCAGGCAACGCTTGCCGCGGCACGTGAAGTGGCCTCGCCGATATTTGTATCCACGCTGACAACGGTAATTGTGTTTCTTCCTATAGTATTCTTAAGCGGCATTGCAAAGATGCTCTTTATTCCTCTTACAATTACAATTGCAGTGGCGCTTTTCGGATCGTTCTTTGTTTCAAGAACTGTTACCCCCCTTATGTGCCTGAAGTATCTGCCGCCGGAGAAGCATCTGGACCCAGGTTCCAGGAAGCTTTCCGACAGGATAAGAGTCTTTGCTCATGACGCCCTAGAGAAGATAGATGATACATATGTACTCCTCCTCGAGGCGGGCATAAGGCGCAAAAGGTTTGTAATTATCGGCATCGTGGCTGCGGCGCTCGTATCCATGATTCTTTTCAAGTTTATAGGCACGGAATTCTTCCCCGAGCAGGATGAGGGGCAGTTCACACTCTCGGTAAAACTTCCGGTCGGAACACGTACCGAGGTAACAGATGAGGCTGTAAAGCAGATTGAAAAGATAATTCTCAAGAATGTTCCGGAAGTGCAGACTATGATCTCTGATATAGGAGTACCATCTTCAAGAAGCGGCAACTTCTTCAGCAGAAATGCCGGCAGCCATGCGGCCAATATACAGGTGGCTCTTGTTCCCATTGACAGCCGCAGCCGCTCTGTTTTCGAAATAGTAAAGGCACTAAGGCCAAAGATTTCAGGAATTCCAGGGACCAAAGTTTTTATTAATACCGGAGGGTTCCTCAAATTCCTGATGAACTTCGGTTCCTCGGCCCCAATTGACGTTGAAATAAGGGGGTTTGACCTGGATACGGGCACAAGACTTTCGCACGAAATTACAGACATCGTACGCAGAGTTCCCGGGGCCACAGACGTCCAGAGCAGCCGCGAAGATAACCTTCCGGAGCTGAGGGTCATCATAGACCGCCAGAAGGCCGGAACGCTTGGCATTAATGTGGCGGAGATTTCCAATACCATAAACACCATGATCAACGGCTCGGTTGCCTCGCTATATACAGACCCCGTTACGGGCAACCAGTACAATATTCTTGTGCGCCTGAATGAAAGTTACCGCTCGCATATAAACGACCTGCAGAACATAAATATAACAACTCCTTCGGGTCAGCAGGTGCTCCTTGGCAACATTGCAACAATCCAGCTGGCGAACGCGCCTGTGGAGATCGACAGGAAATACCAGCAGAGAATTGTGGACGTTACGGCTAACGTCACCGGGCGTGACCTGGGAAGCGTGGCCGCAGACATTAATCAGAAGCTTGCGGGAGTTACAGTGCCGCCGGGATTTGAAATAAAACTGACCGGAAACGTGGAGCAGCAGCAGAAAACATTCCGCGATCTTCTGCTTGCCTTCGCCCTGGCAATTCTCCTGATCTATGTTGTAATGGCCTCTCAGTTCCAGTCGTTTATCGATCCATTCATTATAATGTTTACGGTCCCGCTGGGACTTGTAGGCGTGCTGTGGGCCTTGTTCCTTACAAATACCACACTTTCTGTAACATCTTTCCAGGGCATTATTGTTATGATAGGCATTGTTGTTAGTAACGGCATACTGCTTGTTGACTTTACAAACCGGCTTAGAATGCAGGGGGTCAACCTTCATGACGCTGTTGTGCTGGCTGGCAGAACAAGGCTGAAACCTATACTTATGACTTCTCTTGCCACTGTGCTCGGACTTATACCTATGGCAGCAGGGATAGGCGGTGAATCCACACAGGCGCCTCTGGCCATAGCAGTAATTGGAGGACTTACGCTTTCAACTTTCCTGACACTGTTTTTCGTTCCGGCGCTTTACATGGTTTTTGAAATGAAGTTCCGCCGTAAATTAAGAGAAGCAAAAGATGAAGAAAACCCTATGACTGAAAGCACGGGGGAGGAAGACGATAAATGAACTTAAAAGTTAGTCTTGCTGTCTTTCTGCTCATGCTTATTTCTTTTGAAGTGCATGGGCAGGTTAAGATTGTTAAATTCGACAGGCTTTCAATTCAGGATGCCACGAATATGGCACTCCAGAATAACCCTACGGTTAGGATTGCCACTTCGGGCTACGACGTGAGCAGGTCTCTACTGACTCAGAGCCGCTCGGGTTACTTCCCTGCCCTGAGCTTTACAGCCTCGGGCACATACACTCAAGGGTCATTTGTTTTTAACCCGTCAATTCCCGTTCGTGAACAGATTTACCGGAGCTATACGGCAGGCTTCCAGGCGCAGCAGTTAATATGGGATTTCGGAAGGACATCCTCAAGGGTCTCTGCAAACGAGAATTTTGTGGGAGCCTCGGCTGCGGACTACCAGTCGTCGCTTGAGAATGTGATTGTGGGGGTCCAGACGGCATACTACGCCTACCTGCAGTCGCAGTACCTGGTGAAGGTCAATGAAGAAACCTTAAAACAGACACAGGCACATCTTAACGTTGCCCAGGCCTTCTTTAAGGCCGGAAGAACAGCACAATACGACGTCACAAAAGCGCAGGTGGACGTTGCAAATGCAGAGGTAAATCTCCTCCGCTCAAGAAATCAGGTTCAGATAGCTAAACTTCAGCTTGAAAATGCCATCGGAGTGCAGAACCCGGAAGATTATACCCTTCTGGATTCCTTGAGGGCAGACAAAATTAATGTTTCACTTGACAGCGCAAGGGCAATTGCACTTGAAAACCGTTCCGAGCTAAGGGCGGCAAATTTCAGGGTTCAGGCCAATAAGGATCTTCTTTCTTCCATCTGGTCCCTGAATCTTCCAGTAATTTCAGCCGTCGGCAACTATAACTGGAACGGCTTCGGGCTTCCGTTATACAGCCGATGGAATGCAGGATTAAATTTCGCGCTGCCCATTTTCCAAGGGTTTTTTGTAAGCGCACAGGTCCAGGAAAGTCAGGCCAATGTGGAACAGTCTGTGGCTCAAGCCGAGCTGACGCGGCAGAATGCGATACTGGATGTATCGCAGAATTACCTTGCTATGACCGAGGCCTACCAGAGAATCGGGGCTTCTTACACGCTGGTAGAGTCGGCAGCCGAGAATCTGAGACTAGCCGAAGGGAGGTACAATTCAGGTGTAGGATCCCCGACAGAAATAACGGATGCACAGATAACGCTTGCCAATGCAAGGATCACAAATATTCAGGCGCTGTATGATTATAACACGTCAATTATCAGGCTGAAAAAATCTATGGGTACGCTGGGTGGGGAGAGCGTTAAGATGCATTGAAAAAGGTTCAACGTGCGACGTTCAACGTGCGACGTTCAACGTGCAACGTCTGAAAGGGGCAGGAGTTTAGCCTGCCCTTTTTTATTTTCCCTTAAAAAGTTATCCCCTTAGAAGCTGACCGGGATAGCTTTGGGTGTGGATGCCCTGTTCGATTACGGGGATGCCGTTTATAATTACGTACGGAATACCTTCAGGATACTGATGAGGATTGGAGTATTCGGCATTGTCCTGAATTTTATTGAAATCAAAAATCGTAATATCCGCTATCTTACCCTTCTCAATTGCTCCCCTGTCGTTTAAGCCCAGTTTCTTTGCGCTCATGGATGTCATCTTCTTAATCATTGTTTCAAGAGGGCAGATTTTTCTTTCCCTTACGTAATGGGCAATTGCTCTTGGGAATGTACCGTAGCCTCTCGGATGTGCTATCTTGTTACCCAGAGGCGGCTCGGGCGAATGCACGCTTGAATCGCTTCCAATCATAACGAGCGGATGCGAAAGTATCTTTTCCGTATTAGGCTCATCCATTGCAAAGCCCACCATGTCGGTGAGGTTTTCAGTCTCAAGAATTACCCTGACTGCGGCATCAAAGGCGCTCATATTCATTTCATCGGCAATATTTTGAACTGTTTTACCCTGGTAGTGCCTGTATTCAGGTTTTGGCGTTCCGGCAATAAGAATTCCGTTCCAGGCGCCGTTTAGTTCAGAAACTTTCATCTCCACTGATTCCTTCATGCGCCCGAGCTGGTTTTTATCCGAGAGACGTCCCAGGAAGAACTTATCACCACCTTCCCTTGCCCAGAGCGGGAAAAACATATCGAGCGAGGTTGCATAAGCTGTATATGTATAACGGTCGGCATTAATATCAAGCCCCGAGTCTGCTGCTTTTTCAAGCATCAGCAGGAGCTCATCTGTCTTGGACCAGTTGGATTTTCCGCAGGCCTTCAGGTGAGAGACCTGGAGTCTGGCGTCTGATGCCTGAGCGATTCGGATTGCTTCATCGAGAGCTTCAATTACCGTTTTGTCCTCATTTCGCATATGTGTGGCGTATATTCTCTGAGCTTTGGGAACAGCCTTGCAGAGCCTGATAAGTTCCTCTGAATCGGAAAAGCTTCCGGGGAGGTATTCAAGTCCGGAGCTAACGCCCACTATACCTGCATGGCATGCCTCCTGGATTTTACTAAGCATTACATTCATTTCATCTTCAGTTGCCCTGCGGTTGCCTTCACCCATGGCAAAGCTCCTTATGGAGCCCAATCCGGCCATCATGACAAGGTTAATGGAAAACTTCTGACTGGAAAAATAGTCCATAAATTCAGGAAAGGTCCTCCAGGTGACGTCAATGTTCAGGTTATCCTTAATTCTTTGAAGTGATTTATCCAGATCTACGTTCATTCCCCCCAGTGGGGCCATGGAGCCTCCGCACTGCCCGCCGGCCTCAGTTGTAATACCCTGGCGGATTTTGCTTTCGGCGCGGGGGTTGACAAGAAGCTGGATATCGGTATGGGAATGTATATCAATAAATCCGGGTGAAACTTTAAGTCCCCTGGCGTCTATAACTTTATCAGCCGAGGCATGGGATAGTTTTCCAATAGCAGTTATTCTGCCGTTTTTAATGCCAAGGTCGGCCTTAAACTCCCTGCGGCCTGTGCCGTCAATAACGGAGCCGTTTTTAATAACGAGATCGAACTGGTTTTTAAGAGAAAACGCCGGCAGATTAAGTCCTGCGGCAGCAATGCCGAAGGCCGCCGAATCCTTGAGAAATTCCCTGCGGGAGATAGTTTTCATGATGGCGACAAGTTTATTGATAAAAATTAAGTTGGGGAAAGATAGGAATTTAAAATAAAAGGTTCAATGTTCGAGGTGCGAGGTTTTGGGAAGCCCGCTTTTAGCGGGCTTTTCTTGATTTGACTAGCCACGACCTTCAGGTCGTGGATCCGGATATCCCAAATCGTTTGGGCTTTAGCCCCCAATTATCTCCGGAAAATCTGTGGCTAAAGCCACGAGTTTTGATTCATTTTCCCACGACCTGAAGGTCGTGGCTATTCAGGTCGTGGCTATTCAGCCTATTTTCAAAAATTCACCCTCAGCATCACCTTTCCATCCTGTTCTGTTACAGGGAAGGTTCTAATGTCTTCCTTTGCGGGGCCTGATTTAACTTTTCCCGTTTTTACATCAAAATGGGAGCCGTGCCAGAGGCACTGCACGGTGCTGCAGATCAAAACGCCGTCTGCAAGGGTCCCTCCTCTATGGGTGCATCTGTCGTGGAAGGCCACGTAGCCCTCTTCGGTTCTGGCCAGAACAATTCTTTCTCCTTTGACGTGCAGGAGTTTCATCTGGTTAACCTTCAGCTCATCTGTTTTTGCAGCCTCTATGGTCTCCCCTTTTTTAGCCGTAAGCGTAGACTCTTTCCATTTGCCGGATTCGGCGTAGCGGTGGTCGGGCCCTATAAAGTTGCGGTCGACAAGAGTTCCGCCCATCCATCCTCCGATTGTAACGGTTACTGAGCCAATGAGCTCAAGGAGCATTGTAATCATCCCCGGTTTCACATCCACGCCGCCCCTTAAGAACCATGCAACGGCAAAAAGGATGATGGTAGCGATCTGGAGCGACAAATGTTTTGTAGCCCGTGTAAAGCCCGAGCTGTCGGGAGGGACGCTCATTGTGTAGTCTATAAAACCCGGAAGCCCTGCTGCCAAACCCATAATGACGCCGGTGGCAGATATATAATACCCTGTGGACCATAAAGCAGGAACATTAAAAATATAGCCGAGAACATCGAAAACGAAAGCGCCAATCATAAGACCGATCGGGAAAGGGATGAGCATCTGGTGGATGGCATGCCCCTTGAAGTTAGCCCTGGTTTTCATAGTGCCCTCTGGAAGAATAGGTTAAGGTTCAGTGTTTATAGAATAAGGTAAAAAGTAAATCTGAAAAAGCAAAACACGAAGGATAATTCCTGCCTCATTTTACTTTTGCCTCTATCTCTACCTTTTCCTGTTCCTACAACTCCCTGTCCCTGCTGCGGGCATAAAGAACCCGGTAGACGAACTCAACGTCTTCCTTCTTTACCATGATTTCGGGATATGAGGGGTTTAAGGGTTTGAATGTAAAACTATCGTCATTTGTCATATAAACGCGGACGAATTTCCTGCCGTTTTTGAACATGACAAATACAATGTCGCCATTCATCAGCTGATGTTCCATATCAATAAAAAGAATATCGCCTTCCAGAATGGAGCGGTTGCTCTGCGCCTGCATTGAATCGCCCGAGGCGATAACGCAGAAGCAGAACTCCTTCTTGCTATACTGGAAAAACTGATTGTGAGCCGTATGTGTAATGAGGTGCGGAATACTTGAAGCTTCGATTTTCTGCACGTCCAGCAGAGGATAAAAATGGCCTTTGGCGCCCAGGGCCTCTTCCTCATCCTCCCAGCCGCTGTCGTAACCTGTAATTTCGCGGATCTTATCGGCAATAAACTGTTTGACGTTCCCATCGCCCTTCAGGTGATATTCAAGTCCCTGACGTGTCATTCCAAGTTCACGGGCAAGAAACATCTTTGTGTAGTTTTTGCGGTGCAAGAACTTTAGTACTTCTTCTTTCTTCATTTGGCTTCCCACTGGTTTTAAGTATTTATTAAAAACTTTTACGGGTCCTTGACAATTACAAAAAGAATACTTTTATTTTTACTGTACCTGCATAATCTGCGGGTAAGATAATGGTTTCATTTGCTCTTGTCAAGCAGAATTTTACCTTCACAGTACAGTCTGTAACACCATTTCAGACCTAAAACAATCCAACAGCCCGTTTTTCTAACGGCATCACAACAATTTCACACCTTTGTCATAAGGAGGAACAGAAATGGAAAAGATCAATCCTGCTGATGTGAATGACTACAACCCAATCCCGGAGATAGTAGACAGCTCAACTTACAGGCGGCTTAAGTATCTGGGACTTCTGGACACTACGGGTCTGCGCAATTACTGCATTAAAAGGCTTTACGTGGAATACAGGCACGATGGCCTAAGCATGTTCGACAGCCTTCAGAAACTGTCTGTTGAATACGGACTTTCGTTCGATTATCTGAGAAAAATGATAGGTGTAAGAAGAATTTACACAAGAAAGGAGCGGGAGATAATTTTGTAGACTAAAGAAAGGAACCTCATTTTCCCATGCCGGAAAAGCACAAGTTCTTCCACGGATAGCACCTATCGAGAACTCTTAACAGAAATCACGAAGATTCAAATGTATTTTCTTTATCTGCGGTGTGCGTCACAGCAGGAGGCAATATTGGGACTTCGGAAGCCCTGGAACTTGACAAAGGGCGTAAATATCTCTTTATTAAAATAAGAGCACAATATTACCAGACACCTGAGCGCCGGCCCGGGTTGTCTTTCTGAAGGAGGGATAAAGGGGGAAATGGACATTTTAGAAGGCACGTGTCCATGTCTCCCCTTCCGGCATAAAGTCACACCGAAAAATAGAAAAGCAGAATTCTTCAACCAAAATGAGGGTATATTTATGGACTTAACCCCAAATTCTTTCCGCTCAAAAGTCGAACAGCCACGGAACAGAAACGGTAAGTCTAAGAATGGACCTGAAATGTCGGGCATTGTGGACCTGCTATTCAATTTATCCTATAGTCATGCACTAATGAGAGACTACCCCGTTATAAGCCTGTCGCATATACGCAAGGAATTGGATTGTTACCTGATCGAGGACAAGGAAATAGTAGATGCGCTGGAAAAGCTGCATGAGAACGGGAATATATTCCGCCTTTTCTATATGGAATCGGCCCGGCCGGTTTATGTATACGGTATAACATCCAAGGGGTTCACAATTTATCTCCGCAAGTACTATAAGAATTATATTGATATTCTGAAAGGACTGCTGGACCTGATAAAGAACAAGATGGATGGGGGTGCAATTGAGGACTTGAATTCCGCCTATATAGCCAGGACACTTAAGCAGCCGAAGCTGGTGATAGATTACTTTCTGGAAAAGCTTCACAATGCCGGGAAACTGAGGATCTCGCGCTATCCGAAAAACAACTGGCAGATCAATGAGGTACTGTATATGAGGAGAAGGTAGGGCAGGTTCGACGTTCAACGTTCAACGTTCAACGTTCGACGTTCAACGTTCGAGTTTCAACGTTCGAGTTTCAACGTTCGACGTTCAACGTTCAACGTTCAACGTTACAAAGAAAGATGAAAATCGAAAAATTTGAAGATATAGAATCCTGGAAAGCTGCAAGAGAGTTAACACATAAAGTTTATAATCTATGTAATAATGGCAGATTTTCCAGGGATTACGGATTAAGAGACCAGATTCAAAGGGCTTCAGTATCCATAATGGCTAATATTGCCGAAGGCTTCGACAGCAAATCAAATAAATCCTTCCTTAATTTCCTGAATTATTCCTTTCGATCAGCTTCAGAAGTACAATCGTTATTATATGTAGCAATGGATCAAAATTACATTACAATGGAAGAGTTCGACTGCATATATAGAGAAACAATTAGGATTAAAAGCCTCTTAATGGGCCTATCCCGCTATTTAAATAAAACCCTAACTGACTAATTTTTTCTGCTCTAAACGTCGAACGTCGAACGTCGAACGTCGAACGTTGAACGTTGAACGTTTTTTTAGTATAATTAGTAATTCTTCAACTACAAATTTAAACAGAAACATTATGGAAAAAGTGGAAGTCAGGAAGCGGGGGTGGTGGAGGCGGCTTTTAGCCTTCGTGGGACCCGCATATCTGGTAAGCGTGGGCTACATGGATCCGGGCAACTGGGCTACAGATCTTGAAGGCGGAGCCCGATTCGGCTACACTCTGATCTGGGTCCTTTTGATGTCGAACCTGATGGCTGTTCTTCTGCAGACGCTTTCGGCAAGGCTTGGTATTGTAACGGGATACGACCTGGCCCAGGGCTGCCGCAGGGAATATCCGAAGCCAATAGGCTATGTGCTATGGTTTCTGGCTGAAATTGCAATTGCCGCAACAGACCTGGCAGAGGTAATTGGAACTGTGCTCGGGTTAAATATGCTCTTCGGGCTTCCCCTTTTGTGGGGGTGCGCTGTTACGGCATTTGATACATTCCTCCTGCTGGCAATTCAGAGACTAGGTGTAAGGAAAATGGAAGCCTTTATTGTAATGCTTATAAGCACAATTGCACTTTGCTTTCTGATAGAGCTATTTTTTACGAGTCCCGACTGGGGCGGCGCACTTTCAGGCTTTATACCCAGCCTTCCAAACGGAGCATTATATGTGGCTATTGGAATAATCGGTGCAACCGTAATGCCTCACAACCTGTATCTGCACTCCTCGCTCGTACAGTCGAGGGCCATTCCACAGACCTATACGGGAAAAGCCGAGGCATGCAAATTCAATTTATTAGATTCTGCAATTGCACTAAACGCTGCTTTCTTTGTAAATGCAGCTATACTGATTCTGAGTGCCTCAATATTTTTCAGCAGGGGTATTGTAGTTACAGAAATCCAGCAGGCACATAGCCTGCTGGCGCCGATACTCGGGACGGCTGTTGCACCTGTCATGTTTGCAATTGCGCTTTTAGCAGCCGGGCAGAGTTCCACACTGACGGGAACAATTTCGGGGCAGATAGTTATGGAGGGGTTTCTTAACTTCAAGATGAGACCCTGGTTAAGAAGAGTTCTTACGCGCGGAATTGCACTGCTTCCGGCTGTGATAGTAATTGCCATTTCGGGAAGCCAGGGTGTTTACCAGCTATTGATATTTTCGCAGGTAGTCTTAAGCCTTCAGCTTCCATTTGCGGTAATTCCACTGATTCATTTCACATCTGATACAAGCAAGATGGGAAGTTTCACAAATAAGATTTGGGTTAAGATACTTGCGTGGATTGTAGCAGGTGTAATTGTGGTATTAAATATGAAGCTTGTAATTGATGCTTTAGGAGAGTTTGCCAAAGATCTGGCACTTCCCTTTTACGTGCTTGTAGTTGCAGCAGCCGTATTTTTGGGGCTGGTGCTCATGTATATATTATTTGCCCCATTATTGGGAAAGCGCAGAGTATGGGAAAGCGGGATTGTTACGCGCGGGCAGACTGTAGCGCAGAATTTAACACACAGGAAAATCAGGCATATCGGAGCAGCCCTGGAGAATGGTGCCGGCGACAACGATGTAATATCTATGGCACTGTCGCTTGCAAAGCCTGATTATTCAATAATAACCCTCATTCACGTAATTGAGTCGCCGGGCACCTATGTCTACGGCGATGAAAGTGACAGCAGGCATTTCCGTCAGGATGAGGCGTATATGGAAGAGCTGGTACGGGAGATTGAAAAGCCCGATCTGCCGGTGGAGATTTGTCTGAGGGTAGGTAATCCCGTGCAGGTGCTGATTACGGCAGCCAGGGAGTTAAAGCTGGACATGCTGGTAATGGGTTCGCACGGGCACACCGGTTTAAGCGACATAATTTTCGGTCAGACCATAACAGGTGTAAGGCATGCTTTGGAGATACCGGTACTTACGGTAAGAGTAACCGACAGGCGTGTGGAAACGCCGGAGGTGGAGGAAGGTCCGACGTCCGACGTCCAACGTCCGAGGTCAGAAGATGACCCGGCATCAGAAGAAAATCCGGCGTCCGATCTCCAAAGATCTCCCGGAAGAGGCGAAGGTCCGGGGTCCAACCCAAGTTAATATAATAAAGAAGGCCGGTTTGTTCAGGACCGGCCTGGTTATATGGGTATTAACCATTAGGAACAGAAACTTTGTAGAGTAGGATGAGGGCGCATGAATGTTTCCATTATGTTTCCCTCAAACCCTCGTCAAACCGTACGTGAGGTTTTCCCTCATACGGCTTTCTTAAATAAATTCGACTAATAAGACTAAAGCCTCTGAACTTTATA
>DATAKL010000041.1:0-16535 GCA_036261625.1 Ignavibacteriales bacterium
GGTTCAGTCGCCCGCCTCAGGCGGGCTTCCTCACCCCGGGCTAAAGACAATGCGCCCCTTATCGGGGCTTAATGACTGCGCTATTCCAGATGCTCTGTTTTCACGAAGTTTTATGAATCGTTAAGTTGACGCGTGAAGCCCGAGGCGGGCTATATAAAACCACTGACTTGGTTTAGGATTGGTTTTCCCGGTATTGCTACAAATAGGTAGCCGCTAAAGCGGCTAGGAGTGTTCCATTTCCAGGCTGAACATATCCTCTTAAAGCGGTTAGGAAATTCCATTTCCTGGCTGAAACGTGAACATGTAAGCATTTAGGACGGCTCTCCCGGAACTTATCAATTGCAAATGATGTATACATGAGCTAAGTTTGTATCTTGTTTTACCGGGACTTTTCAAAAAATACTTTAATCATAAAAGGAGAACGAATGAAAATTCGATTAGTTGCCATCCTGGCTGTTTTAAGCGTGGGAATCGCTGCCTGCCGGCAGGAAGTTAAAAAGGAGGACCTCAAGACCTCAAAGGATAAAGCCAGCTATGCAATCGGTCTGGATATCGGCAAGACATTCAAAAGACAGGCAGTTGAAATAAATGAAGATGCTCTCCTGCAGGGAATAAAGGATGCTATAAAGAAAGACAGCCTTTACCTTCTGACAGAGGCCGAGATCAAGGAAACCATGATAAATTTCTCTAAAGAAATGCAGGAAAAGCAGACTGCAAAGCTGAAGGAATTAGGCGATAAGAATAAAAAAGAAGGGGAAGCTTTCCTGGCTGAAAACAAGACCAAAGACGGCGTTAAGACTACTGCAAGCGGACTTCAGTACAAGGTTATTTCTTCCGGAAACGGTGCTACACCTAAGGCAACCGACAAGGTTAAAGTTAACTACCGCGGCACACTTATTAACGGAACTGAGTTCGATAACTCCTACAAAAGAGGCGAACCGATCGTATTTAATGTCGGAAGCGTAATTAAAGGCTGGACCGAGGCTCTTCAGCTAATGAAGGTTGGCGACAAGTGGCAGCTTTTCATTCCTTCGGATCTGGCATACGGTCCGCAGGGTGCTGGACAGGCTATTCCGCCTAACTCAACTCTTATTTTTGACGTTGAACTGCTCGGAATTGAAAAGTAAGACTAAGTCAATTAAGATATAAAAAAAGCCTTCGGAGCTAAACCTCTGAAGGCTTTTTTTATTGAATTTCTACTTAAAGAATTCCTTAAGCTTTTCCATTTCGTTTGAAACACCCAGGGCCAGCATCATCTTAATCCTTGCCTTCTGCCCGTTCAGGTAGTCTGCAAATATTACCCCGATTTTTGATAGCCACTTGCCCGCTCCGGGATATCCGTAAATGTCGAGCGTTTCACCGGCGGGGCAGCGCGAGACGAGTACCACGGGAATTCTTTTTTCCCTGGCGTATTTAATTCCTTCAAAGGCATCGGGAGGAACGTTTCCCACACCCATGGCTTCAACTACAATTCCTTCGGTTCCGCTTTCAACGGAATACCTGAAAAACTTATCGTTCATTCCGGCATAAACTTTCAGAAGATCGACGTTAGGATTTATGCTGCTGGTTTTTATGTGTTCAAGCTTGCGCGGCAGTCGGTTGAAGATAACCCTCCCGCGGTCTACAAAGCCCAAAGCACCGAAGTCCAGGCTGTGGAAAGTCTCAACATTGTCTGTATGGGTTTTTGTAACTTCGCTTGCAGCGTTGATCTCGCCGTTTAAGCACACCAGGACACCAAGCTCACGGCTGTTGGGGTTTATGCAAATGCTTATTGCATCCATCAGGTTTCGCGGCCCGTCCCAGTCGGGCTCTGAGCTGTTTTTCATAGATCCAATTACCACGATCGGTATTTCCGTTTCAATGGTCAAATCCAGCAGGTATGCCGTCTCTTCAAGCGTATCGGTTCCGTGAGTGACAACAATGCCGTCGGGGTGATCTTTTTCAATAAAGCCCTGAATGTCACGGGAAAGTTTCAGCATCAGTTCCGGTGTCATATGGGGTCCGGGATATTTGCCGAAATCGTAATATGAAATTTTTGCCAGCCTGTTTATCTCTGGCATCATTTCAAGAAGAGCGTTGCCTGAAAAGTGAGGTACGGCGCCTCCGGTCTCCTCATCAATTTTCATTGAGAAAGTGCCGCCCGTAAAAACCACGAGAATATTTTTCATGAATACATTTTCCTAGAAATTGTACCAAAATTATCAAATCCCCATCAAATTAAAAAAGAAAAAATGAGAGTATTTATAGATGTTTTTACGACTGGAATTAATTATTTACTTTTCACACTTTCCTGTTTACTTTTGAAGTAATTGATTTTGTAACGGAGGAAAAATTGAAAAGACTGCTGATACTTCTTTTAATTGCATTTATGTTTGAAGCCGGATACGCCTGTACTTCGGCCATTGTTTCCGGCAGGGCTACACCCGACGGGCGCCCGCTTCTCTGGAAGCACCGCGACTCAGGATTTTTTGAAAACAAACTTATGTTTTATCATGGCTCTAAATACGACTATATAGGCGTTATTAACTCCGAGGACTCACTGGGCCGCGAAATCTGGATGGGAAGCAACAGCGCGGGCTTCAGCATTATGAATACTATGTCCTATAATCTTAACATAGGTCAGAAGGCCGGTGTGCCCGACGACCAGGAAGGGCTCTTTATGAGAGCCGCCCTGGAAAGGTGTGCTACACTTCAGGACTTTGAAGCATTCTTAAAGGAAGGCAAAGGCAAGTGGGGCGTTGCCGCAAACTTCGGCGTAATTGATGCCAAAGGGGGCGCGGCCTACTATGAAACCGGCTATTACTCGTATGTCAAGTTCGACGCCAACGATCCCAAGATTGCACCCGACGGATACCTCATCCGTACCAACTTCTCATTTACCGGAGACGAAGAGCACGGCCTTGGCCACATCCGCTACAACACGGCGGAGGAGCTTTTTAAGAACCATTACACAAATAAAAATATTACGCTGGACTTTATTCTTCATGACGCCGACCGGTGCCTTCAGAACTCGCTCCTTAAGACTGACCTTTATAGGACGGATCTGCCTGAAGATACAACGGACGCAAAATACGTTCCCTTCAGGGACTATATTGTTAGACATTCGACTGTTTCTTCAATTATTGTACAGGGTGTAAGGCCTGGAGAAAATCCGGATCTTACTACACTTTGGACTGTCCTTGGCTGGCCAATGACGACACTTGTTACACCTGTCTGGGTTAAGGCCGGGAGTTCACTTCCGACAGTTACAGTTGCCCCTGCAGGTGTTACAGCTCCAATAAACCGGTTTGCACTTAATCTTAAAAAGAAGTGCTACACGGCAACGATGGATAACGGAAGTGACTATCTTAATTTGTCGGCCCTCTTAAATAAGAAGGGAACAGGCATTGCGCAGACGCTTCTTCCAAAGGAAAATGAGATAGTCTCAAAAACCAACGACCTGATTTCAAAGTGGCGCGAAAAAGGTTTTAATCAGACTGAGGCCAAAGAATTTTACGGCTGGCTCGATAAATATATTTACGATTCCTATAAAATGTCCTCAGGAATTTAACTATAAAAAAGCCGGATGCTTTCTAAAGCTCCGGCTTTTTTCCAATTCACAATTCATAATTCATAATTCACAACTGCTTCCGCTTACTTCTCCAGCAGCGCAACATTTTCTATATGGTAGGTGTGCGGGAACATGTCCACGGGACGAACCTTAATCAGTCGGTAGCCTTCCTCGTTGAACATTTTTATATCGCGCACCTGTGTGGCCGGGTTGCAGCTGATGTAGACAATTCTGTCGGGATCGAGCTTTACAACATCCTTAACAGTAACGGGATTCATGCCGCTCCTCGGGGGATCCAGTATAACAACCTCAGGCGAGGGGATATCCTTAATTCTTACCGTGTCAAGAAAAGAGCGGTTCAGGTCTGCCGTTATAAACTTCACGTTATCTATCTTATTTATTTTCCTGTTTTCCTCTGCATCCTTTACCGCAGGCTCTACAGTTTCAAAAGCGTAGACCTTCTTAGCCGCTTCGGAAACAAATATAGAGATCGTGCCGGCCCCGGAATACAGGTCGTATACAACATCATCTTTTGTTATACGTCCGAACTTAAGACCCGTTTCGTAGAGCTTTTCAGCCTGAAGTGTGTTGGTCTGGAAAAATGAATTGGCGCTTATTCTGAACTTATACTTTCCGATTGTGTCGTAGATCGTGCCCTGTCCGGAATAAATTATTTCATAATCGCCAACGGCAATCTGAGCCTTCTTTGTATTAATATTGTTTATAACCGTAGTTACTTCGGGCACAGCTTTTAACAGTCCTTCTGTGTACTCCTTCATGAGGGGATCGTTTTCCTCCGAAGTAACGAGATTCACCATGAGATCCGTCGAGTGATGCGTCTTTCTTATTATGAGATTTCTTAAGTAGCCCGAATGAGTCTTTGTTGAATAGATAGTCGCGTTTTTCTTCTTAAAAAAATCTCTCGTAAAATTTAATATTCTGTTGCTTTCCTCAGACTGAAGGAGGCATTCATCAATATCCAAAACCTTGTCGAATATGTTCGGCAGGTGAAGCCCGAGGGCAAAGTTGCGTTCGACGTTTTCGTTACCGAGTTCTTCTTTTGTAAGCCAGCGGCGTTCGGCAAAAGAGTACTCCATTTTGTTTCTGTAGAAGTAGGTTTTCTCTGAGGGGAGTATATCCTGGAACTCAAAATCATGGAAGCCTCCCAGGCGTTCAAAAATATCCTTAACCTGTTCCTGCTTGTATTTAAGCTGTGCCTGATAGTCAAGATCCTGCTGCTTGCAGCCGCCGCAGACTCCGAAATATTTGCACGGCGCCTTGGTTCTTTCTTCCGAGGCACGGAGGACTTCAACCGTTTTGGCTTCGGCATACGACTTCTTGATCTTTGTTATCATTGCACGCACCCTGTCGCCCGGGTATGAGCCGTGGACGAAGATTACGTAATTTTTCGGGTCCTGCTGTTCTTCGGGCGTTTCATCTGCAATGCCCTCTGAGTCCACTTCAACTTTTTTTGCCTGAGCCCCCGGAACGATCAGGCTTTTATCAACCTTTGCAATTCCTTTTCCTTCAAAAGCGTACTTAGTAATTTCGAGCTCTATTATTTCACCTTTTTTCAATTCTTTTTTCTCCACGCGTCAAATTTATTTTTCGTCAGTTTTATTTTTCGTCAGTTTTATTTTTCGTTTTTAACAATCAGCACTTTGAAGCCTATGTGTTTATCGCCGCCCTGCTTTAAGTAAACATTGGTCTCATGGCTCATTCTGTTGATCAGTTTTTTATTGTAACTTTTTTCCTGCTCACTCAGCTGTTGCAGATTTATTTTTAATAGGTCGGATCCCCTAAGGTAAAAATCTCTCAGCGTGCGGCTAAGGTCCATTGTTTTAAGCACGCTGAAATTCCGCGCCTTATAGTAGTCCTCAACCTCATCTGTATGAAGAGGGGAGAGGTCTGAATTTTTCCAGACGTCCAGAATAAAGCGCGGCGTGTCCTTTGAAAGCTTTACAATTTCACCCGCGCACAAGATTCCGCCCGGCTTAAGAATTCTTTTTATTTCCTTGAGGATCTTTACTCTTGAAGAGCCGGAGATCGATCCCTGTGCATAGATGAGGTCGAAGGAGTCATCCTTAAAATCGGTTGCAGCAAATGACATTATGCGGGTCTTTACAGTCTCCAGATTTTTCAGCTCCAGCTGAGACTGCATATACGACTCGTAATCCTCAACAATGAGCTCCACGTTTTTTCCCGCGTCATCCTGAAGAAGCTTTGCAACGGCCGCGCTGCCGGAGCCGAAAACAGCGGCCGTCATTGCTTCAATTGTTATTTCATTTTCAAGGAACCTTAACTGTTCGCCTGAACCTGGTAAAAATATTTTCTGTTTTACTGCCATTTTCGTTTGTCACTCTCCAGCGGGTATTAAAATTTATAAGAATTAAACATAACTAATTCCCTCCAGAAATTAACCATAAATTTCCATGGAGGATTCCTGAGATGCTGCACCGGAAAAATAAAAAGAGCGGATACACGATCCGCTCATTAAAAAATTATTTGATATTTATAAAATAAATTAAATCTTGCCTTCTATTGCACGCCTTACGAATCCGTCTGCTTTTTCAAGTCTGATTTTGGCTTCTTCGGGTGTGACGTCGGCCTTGATCATAACGAGCGCCGTCTTGACGTGGCCGCCTGCCTGCTGGAGATAGTCCGAGGCTTCCTCGTATGATGCGCCCGTAATTGTCATAACAATTCTCTTCGAGCGCTCGACAAGTTTCTTGTTTGTCATCTGAAGATCGATCATCATATTTTCATAGACCTTGCCCATGCGGATCATTGCTGTTGTGGTAAGCATGTTAAGAACGAGCTTCTGTGCCGTGCCGCTTTTCATGCGTGTAGAGCCCATGACGACTTCAGGTCCCACGTAAGGGCACATGGCAACGTCGACTTCACTTATGTTGAAATTTTCTCTCGGGTTGCAGGTTACAAAAAGAGTTTTTGCTCCCAGCTCCTTAGCTTTCTTTACCGCGCCCACAACATAGGGGGTTCTGCGGCTGGCTGCAATTCCGCATACAACGTCCTTGTCTGTTACATTTGCTTTCAGGACATCATTGGCTCCGTTTTCCTCGTAATCCTCGGCCCCTTCCTGTGCGCGGAACATAGCTTCTTTTCCGCCGGCTATAAAGCCGTCGATCATTCCGTAGGGGGTGCCGAATGTAGGGGGGCATTCACTTGCATCCACAACACCCAGGCGTCCGCTGGTGCCGGCGCCGAAGTATAAAAGCCTTCCGCCCGTCTTTAATGCTTTTACAATTATCTCAACTGCCTGCTCGATGTAGGGGAGTTCCTTTTCCACTGCAAGCGGCACCTGCTTATCTTCGTTATTAATTATTCTCAGGATCTCGCCTGTAGAACGGGCATCTATATCCATTGAATTGGGGTTTCTCTGTTCTGTTGTAAGACTTGCAATTTCAGCAAACAACTTCTTGGTATCTGCACTCATTTGTTCAATTCCAGTAAAATTAGTTTTTTCTCTTTTTCGTTTCTGACGTTAGTCGGTTTATAGTTCAGCTCAAAGACCGTTAGCTTCTTAATATGTGCTTTATATTTTAGTTCAGCCGCCCTGATCTCTTCTGTAAGATCACCGCCTTTTAAGGAGGCAAGAACTGTTTTTTCCTTTATCACAGGCAAAGAGTACCTTAAGAGCATTGAAAGAGGCACCGTGGCGCGGCTTACAATAAGATCGAACGTACTCTGGAACTTTTCCGTAAACTCAGGAGCTTCAACCCGGCTGTTTTCAGCCTGAGCGTTTGAGAGCTTAAGCTTACTAATAAATTCCTGTACGGCATCTATTTTCTTTGAAGTAGAATCTACCAGCACTCCTTTCAGCATAGGGCGCATAATAGCCAGAGGTATCCCCGGGAATCCGCCCCCGGTACCGATGTCCAGAAACCTCGTACACTTTTCCGGTATGAAGTGCGAAATAAAAGACGATATGAAAACGTGGTTTTCAACTATCGAAGCAGTATCCTTCCTGGATATCAGGTTGACTGCCTGATTTTTTTCAACCACCAGACAGGCATACATAGACAAGCGTTCTAACTGATAAGGATCAGCATTCAGGCCGTTATCCCGGAAAAAGGAGCTTAGCTGGTTAAAGTACAGCTCTTGATTTTCCACTTAACTCCACAACATTAAAAATTTAATGCCTCAAATATACTAATAAAATAGAAATATCTGAAGGGGTTACGCCTGAAATTCTCGTGGCCTGTCCGATTGATCGCGGTTTTACGCGGCTTAACTTCTCCCGTCCTTCGGATGAAAGAGACTTTATATTTAAATAGTTAAAGTTTAAAGGAATCTGCATCTCCTCATATCGCTCCAGCTTTTCGACCAGTTCCTGCTGGCGCTTTATGTAGCCCTCGTACTTGAGCTCAATTTCCACCTGCTCCAGGGCTGAAGTGTCATTTAAGAGTTCACCTATGCCGTTACGCTTGTCTGGGTCAACAAGCTCCAGAATTTCCTGAAGCTTAAGTTCAGGACGCTTGCAGAGCTTGGCTATAGTTTCAGTGGATTCAATAGGATCGGTTTTGAGCTTTTCCAGATACGGATTTACTACGCGCGCGTGGAGCTTGAACTCCCTTAAGAAATCCATATTTTTATTTATCAACTCCTGGCGCATCATCATTTCCTTGTGAGTTTCTTCTGGTATGAGTCCGAACCTTGCCCCGTATTCAAGAAGCCTCCTGTCGGCATTATCCTGCCTTAAAAGGAGCCTGTGCTCAGCGCGTGATGTAAACATGCGGTAGGGTTCTTCGGTCGACTTGGTGACCAGGTCGTCTATCAGAACCCCTATGTAAGCTTCGCTTCTTTTAAGCGTAAACTCACCTTCACCCTTAATCTTTAGAGCGGCATTAATTCCTGCTATAAGCCCCTGGGCTGCAGCCTCCTCGTAGCCCGAGGTACCGTTGATCTGTCCTGCAAAGTACAATCCTTCAACCAGCTTTGTCTCCAGAGTAAGATCCACCTGGTAGGGAGGGAAGTAGTCGTATTCAACGGCATAGCCGGGGCGGATCATTTCAGCTTCCTCAAGACCCCTGACTGAGTGAATTGCCTCAAGCTGAATTTCCTCAGGAAGGGAAGTGGAAAACCCGTTAACATAGATGAGATCGCTCTCCAGGCCCTCAGGCTCCAGGAAAAGGTGATGAGAAGTTTTGTCCTTAAATCTTACAATCTTATCTTCAATGGAGGGGCAGTACCTGGGACCCACGCCGTGAATTACTCCGGTAAAAAGGGGAGAGCGGTTGAAGCCTTTTTCCAGTATCTTATGAGTGCCTTCATGGGTGTTTGTTATATGGCAGCTTACCTGCGGAAGGACAGGGAAGGAACTGAAATCCGTCCTCAGGCTGAAGGGTTTCGGAACCTCGTCACCCGGCTGCTCGTGAAGTATGCTGTAGTTAATGGAATTTTTATGCAGTCTTGGAGGGGTTCCTGTCTTAAGGCGCCCGGACTTAAAGCCGAGCTTAAGGAGACTTTCTGTCAGCCCCTGGGCCGGTTTTTCTCCAAAACGTCCTCCGCTTGTAGAGGTGAGTCCCGTGTGCATAAGGCCGTTTAAGAAGGTGCCCGAACACACGACAAGAGCCCGGCAGGCGATCTCTTCGCCCTTACCCGTTATGACACCAACAATTTTATTGTTTTCGGTCAGGGCTTCAACTACTGTGTCTTCCACAATGGTAATCTTCTCGATGGAATTTATCACCCTTGAGGCTTCCAGTGAATAGAGCCTGCGGTCCGACTGACAGCGGTGTGCCCAGACGGCAGGACCCTTGGACAAGTTTAGTGTACGGAACTGGATTCCTGTCCTGTCGGCAATAAGCCCCATTACACCCCCCAGGGCATCTATCTCATGGACCAGGTGACCCTTGGCGCTTCCGCCTATGGCAGGGTTGCACGACATGCGTCCCATGGCATTTCTGTCCATGGTTAAAAGACCTACTTCCAGCCCCATATTGGCGCCTGCGGCAGCAGCTTCAACGCCTGCGTGACCGCCGCCTACAACAATTATATCAAATCTTCTCAAATGTTTTTCCTTTATGTTTCACGTGAAACATTTTTCCCGACGTGTAGGGGCGCCCGCCTCAGGCGGGCGCCCTGACGGGCAATTGTATAGTTTTATTTTCCGATGCAGAACTTTGAAAATATATTATTTAGAATATCCTCGGTTGTAACCCTGCCTATGATCTCGCCCAGGCTCGCCTCTGCTTTTCTGAGGTCGACCGATATGAATTCCCCGCTCAGGTTTTCCACTAGGGATTCCTTTGCTGCAAGTAGGCTTCTTTCGGCATCTTCAAGCGCCTTAAAGTGCCTCATGTTTGAGACAACGGCTGCGTTTTCAGTATAGGTTTCGGATCCGATTGCACGTTCCTTCATGAGGCGGAGGAGATCGTGAATTCCCAGACCTGTTTTGGATGAAATATAAACATCCCCCTGTGGGCCTTCCCCGGGGTAAAGATCTTCCTTATTTGTTACTTTTATAATCCTTTTATCCTCTGTAATAGTTCCGAGCTCCAGGAAAAGTTCATCCGAAAAGCCGGAGTCCCGGTCGCTTAAAAAGAGGACAAAGTCGGCATCCTTTACCGCCTGTCGGCTTCTTCTTACACCTTCCTTTTCAATAACATCTTCCGTCAGACGGATTCCCGCCGTGTCTGAGAGGCGGAAAAGCATTCCCTCTACAAAAATTTCCTCGCTTATGACGTCCCTTGTCGTACCCGGGATCTCGCTTACAATGGCGCGTGACTCCTTAAGAAGATAGTTGAGAAGGGAGGACTTGCCTACGTTTGGCTTTCCAACCAGGGCAACGTTAATGCCGTCGCGGATCACTTTGCCGAACGAATAGGTGGAAAGGAGTTTTCTTATCTCAAGGACCACCTCATCAATTTTAGCAATGATCTGGCTTCCGTTCATAAACTGGATATCTTCTTCTGCAAAGTCCAGCTCCAGCTCTATCAAAGAGGAGATATTAACAAGTGAGGTCCTGAGCAGTTCCACTCTGGAAGAGAGGATTCCGTCCAGCTGGTTGCGGGCACCCCTCAAGGCAGCATCGGTCCTGGAGTTAATCACGTCGGCAACAGCCTCCGCCTGAGCCAGGTCGATCCTTCCGTTTAAGAAGGCTCTCCTTGTAAATTCCCCGGGCTCGGCAAGTCTCACGCCATGGTTTAAGAGCGCTTCAATTATACGGCTTGCAACCAGGGGGCTGCCGTGTGAACTGATCTCAACGCTGTTTTCACCAGTATAGGAATTGGGACTCAGGAAGACGGAAACGAGAACGTCGTCGATCTCGCCGCCCTTAGGATCCAGGATCTTCCCGTAATGGATTGTATGCGACGGGGAATCGGAAAGGGGCTTTTTACCCCGAAACACTTTATCTGCCGCCAGAAGGCTTTCGGGCCCGCTCACCCTTATAACCGCAATGGCGCCAACGCCAATAGGAGTGGCAATTGCGGTAATTGTATCTTCATTCAAGCTTTTTAACATAGGTATTAAAATTAAAGATAAGGCCTTATAAACTCAACGCTAATTTTACCCCATGTCCTTTATTTCTCAGGTTTTTAAATGTTTCACGTGAAACATTTCGTTTTATCTTTGTAAAATCTTTATTTATATAAACAGACTTCACCTTCAATCCGGGATTTATTTAAGCTTAAATTTTGTTTTTATTATGAGAGATTTTTTGTAAATGGGTAAAGATTATTCCTTTCATGGAAACCCATTGATTTTATTTTAGTATAATGGTTAAATTTATTTATTGAAATAAGAGCGGATAAAAAAAATATGGCATTTAACTTTAACAAATTGACAGTTAAAGCGCAGGAGATAATCCAAAACGCGCTTGAAATCGCTCAGAATTACAATAACCAGATTGTTGAACCTGAGCATCTGCTTGCTGCAATGATTCAGGATGAATCGGGCATAGCAGTATCCTTCATGCGTAAAGCTGAAGTAAATATAAATCACCTTAAGCTAAAGGTAAATGAGCTCCTTGAAAGGCTTCCCAAGGTAACGGGCGCAGGCGTGGGAAACCAGCAGCTCTCAGGCCAGACGGCAAGACTTCTGGACCAGGCATCCGAAGAAGCCAAAAACTTAAAAGACGAATTCGTATCAACCGAACACCTCCTTCTGGCACTTGTTGATGGTGACGGGAAAGCAGGACAGTTACTTCGCGACTACGGAGTAAACCACGACACGCTCCTTGCAGCCTTAAAGGACATAAGAGGAAACCAGAGGGTTACTTCACAGAACCCCGAGGACACTTATCAGGCGCTCGCTAAATATGCACGCGACTTAAATGAGCTTGCACGTTCAGGAAAACTTGATCCCGTTATCGGACGCGATGAAGAGATCAGGCGAGTTCTTCAGGTCTTATCAAGAAGAACTAAAAATAACCCTGTCCTTATTGGCGATCCCGGTGTGGGTAAGACCGCAATTGCCGAAGGCATTGCACACAGAATTGTAAGCGGCGATGTACCGGAAAACCTTAAGACGAAGAAGATCTTTGCTCTGGACCTGGGGGCGCTCGTGGCCGGGACACAGTTCCGCGGACAGTTTGAAGAAAGACTAAAAGCAGTTATAAAAGAAGTGCAGGATTCGAATGGAGAAATAATACTCTTTATTGATGAGCTCCATACTCTCGTCGGAGCCGGCGCCGTACAGGGCTCTATGGATGCGGCTAATATCTTAAAGCCCGCACTGGCCAGGGGAGAGCTTCATGCAATCGGGGCAACAACTCTGAATGAATACAAAAAGTATATTGAAAAAGATGCAGCACTGGAAAGGCGTTTCCAGCCGGTGCTCGTCGGGGAGCCTTCGGAGGAAGACGCTATATCTATATTAAGAGGTCTCAAGGAACGCTACGAAGTTCACCACGGCGTAAGAATAACAGACGCCGCAATTATAGCAGCCGTGCAGCTTTCAAACAGGTATATTGCAGACCGCTTCCTGCCGGATAAGGCAATAGATCTTATCGATGAAGCAGCCTCAAAACTCAGAATTGAAATCGATTCGATGCCCCTGGAGCTAGATACCGCTGAACGCAAGATCAAGCAGCTTGAAATTGAAAAGGTGGCTTTGGAGAGGGAAAAAGATGAAGACTCCTCCCGCAGGATTTCCGAGATCAATAAAGAGATAAGCGATCTTACTGAAGAACGCAACAAACTAAAAAGCCACTGGCAGCTGGAGAAAGACAAAATCCAGCAGATCCAGAAAATGAAAAGCGAAATTGAAAACGCAAAACTCCAGGCCGAGCAGTACGAGCGCCAGGGCGACCTGGGAAAAGTTGCAGAACTGCGTTACGGCACAATTGCAACACTCGAGAAAAAATTAAAAGAGGAATCTGCACAGCTATCCGAAATTCAGCATCAGCACAAAATGTTAAAAGAGGAAGTTGAACCTGAAGATATTGCAGAGGTCGTAGCTAAGTGGACCGGCATACCGGTGCAGCGCATGCTGGAGAGTGAACGCAGCAAACTACTCAGAATGGAAGAAGAACTCCATAATAGAGTAGTCGGCCAGGAGGCTGCAGTTATTGCAGTATCCAATGCTATCAGGCGTTCACGCACGGGGCTGCAGGATGTAAACCGTCCCATCGGCTCATTTATTTTCCTCGGCACTACGGGCGTCGGCAAAACTGAACTTGCACGCGCTCTTGCAGAATTCCTCTTCGACGACGAGCATGCAATGATCAGAATCGATATGAGTGAATATATGGAGAAGTTCTCTGTATCAAGACTCATCGGTGCACCTCCGGGATACGTCGGCTACGAAGAGGGAGGTCAGCTTACAGAAGCCGTAAGAAGAAGACCGTACTCTGTAATTCTTTTAGACGAAATTGAAAAAGCTCATCCCGATGTTTTCAACATTCTTCTACAGGTCTTAGACGACGGCCGCCTTACAGATAATCAGGGAAGAACGGTCAATTTCAAAAACACAATTATCATTATGACCTCAAACCTTGGAAGTCACCTGATCCAGGAAAAGCTGGAGACGATGACCGAAGAAAATGCGTCTTACGTGCTGGATGACCTGAGGGTGAAACTTGTGGATATGCTTAGGAAAACGATTCGCCCTGAGTTCTTAAACCGTATTGACGAAGTCGTGCTCTTTAAGCCTCTGCTTAAACCTGAACTCCGCAAGATTGTGGACATTCAGCTTGAAAAAGTTCAGAAGATGCTGCGTGATAAAGACATAACAATTCATGTGGACGACGAGGCAAAGGACTGGCTGTCTACTATAGGATACGACGTTACCTACGGCGCAAGACCACTGAAAAGAACAATACAAAACTACCTCATTAACCCTCTTTCCACACAGCTCCTGATGGGTAATTTTGCCCCGGGTGATACAATAAATGTAACACTGGGCGACAAAGGAAAACTCGAATTCAATAAGCAGGAAGCAGTAAAACAGGCATAAAAATAAAAAGGCCGCTTTACAACAAGCGGCCTTTTTAATAACAACATATTAAAACTTAAATTATCTTAACTGGAAGGTTCTTCTTCCGCAAGCTCTTTACTCCTGTTATGCTTGTTTAAGAGGAGCGACCAGATAAAGCCGCCGCCAATTTTTGCCAGGAACTGTCCTAAGATCACCCACGGCATAATATGCCCGAAGGCAAGTGTAGGGAATAAGAATGAATCCATCATTGCGCCTGCCAAATTTGACCCGTTCGATTTAACCATGAAAGACTTCGTTAAAAGTTTCGAATAAATAAACGCATCTGCAAAGGCCGCAACTGCAAAGGATATGACACTTGCCATTGCAATGGGTCCGGCATTCCTGTTGATCACATATGTAATCACTGAGCCGCCGGCAATTAAAAGAAACATCTTAAGCCACAAGTTGCTTCCCATCCATTTTTCATGAAGCTTATCGCGGAGCGTAAGGTCAAGCCCGATTAAGAAAAATGCATTAATGGGAGTTGATATAGGACCGAACCAGAGAACGGTCATATTTGCCAGAACTATCGCAAATAAATAAGCTATTATAGAAAACATATCTGAAATTACTTCTTAAAAATTAAAGAGCTAAACTTATGAATTCTCTAAGATAATTAAAAGAACCAAAATATTAATAGGCCAAAACCAGTCCATCGGTTTTTGTCTATTCAGTATAATGCTTAATCACATTAACCACAGCATCGTCGCATACCCTGCAGAAGGGCTTATTTCCCTTGCTGAACATAAGACAGTCGAGCATGGAGCGGTAAAGCCCTTTAGATGCATAGCCAGCACCTTCAAAGGCACCGACCTTCCCCCAGTACTTACTTGCCTGAAGATACTTATCGGTTCTCTCTGCAGCAGTCTTTGAAAGCTTTTCCGACTCATCTTCAACTTTTGCCACATCATTTTCCGGGGCGCCGTTTCTTTTCATCTCTGCAATTTTACTATTCAGCTCGCGACGCACCTTCTGGTACGAAAGATCCAGGCTGTCGTAGCCGGCCTTCTCCCACGGGGTCGGAATTTCAATTCCCGGGGTAATTACTGATTTCCATTTAAGGTCATTGGGATTCAGGAGCGCCGTAATATTAGGCTCCACAGGTTCAACCCCTTGGGGGTAAAACTCGTTATAAGCCACGTCGGAGGTGTAGTACTCATCGGCCAGGCCCGCAAAGGAGTGCCCGAACTCATGGAGGAATACATACTCATGCCACTGATTGTCTGTAGTAAATGTGCAGAAGAGGTTATAAATGCCGCCTCCGCCGTAGCGCTTGTGGTTAACCATAATATAGATGGCGTCATAAGGCACATGGGCTGCCAGGTCGCGCATCGTCTTATTGTCCTCAGTCAAAAGATAGCGCTCGGAGCCGAGAGAGTAGAAGGTTGTGTTAAGCACTGTGTTCTTAAAGGACAGATGATCCGGCTCGTCAGTGCCCGTTTCTTCAGAAGGCTTAAAGACCCCGTAAAAGTTAAAATCTTTTTTGTAGGTTTTATAAGGCTCTTTATTAAAGAATATGTCTGAAAACTTTTTAAGGTCGCTCCTGAACTTCTTTTCCTCTTTTGCCGTATAGCCTTCAGCCAGGACTACGACATCAACCTTTGTATGCGGATCGCCGTTATAAACCTCTTTTACGACTTTAACCAGTTTATCCTTCGGTTCTTCTCTAAGAATGGTCCAGTCTTTAGGATCAATTACCTGTTCAAAGAAAGGATTAAGCTCATTTTTCCTGTCTCTTACCTCAATGGTAAAACGTACCTTATTAATAGGGTAAGGCATAAGAGCCGATTCCTGGTAGGTTCTTTTAACTCCCTTCAAGGCCTGGTCGCTCGTCTTGTACTCGCCGAAATAGCTGTCAAATCCTTTAGAGAAGATGAGTTTTCCTGAGGCGGCGTCATAAACCTTAAAGTAATACTTGCCGTTATTAAAGGTATCCAGCAGGTTTTTCCTGCTTCCGGCCCAGATGCCCTGCTGATAGATCCTGTCAATTGTAACAGTTTCGCTCTTGGCATCGCCGATGTGGAAGTAGTCGACCCTCATAGTCTTATCCACAAAATAATCATCAAAATTTACCCCTTCCTGCGCATTAACAATAAGGGGAACAAAAAGAAAAAGAAGTGAGAACAAATAAAAAAACTTCATTGTGTGAGCTCCTTTCAAAAAATTCATTTACTAAAATTAAGTAAATTTCCGGAATAAGTAATACGTAAGCAGCAAACATATCCCGATAGATTCATAATAAAATGCAGCTTTGTATAACATTCATTGACCCATATATGAAAAAGATACTGAAACAATTTCTGCAGGCCGAGCAAGTATTACAGGCAAATACTAATACCGCGTTTAGCGGTTACATATTTGTAGAAAATGGATCCAAAACCAACTAAGCCCGCCCGAGGCTTTGCGCGTCAACTTAATAGATTTCCAAAGGCCAATGAAAAGAATGCATCAATAAACGTCCAAATTACAAAGCCCCGATGAGGGGCGCTTTGTCTTTAGCCCGGGGTGACCAAACCCGCCTCTGGCGGGTGCGGGAACCCCCGGG
>DATAKL010000048.1:0-105219 GCA_036261625.1 Ignavibacteriales bacterium
AAGCGGAAAAAGCATTTAATTACTCCCTCCGCCTGTGATGAAATTATCATCGTCACTTAAGTTATCCCTGGCAGGTTGTTCGCCAACAGAGCCTGCTTCCGTTTCACTTAAGCATATAATGTTAAGCAACATTAAAGAAAATGGGTAGGGTAAAAAGTAGTGCACTGTCTTAAATTAGGCTAAAAAACTGTCCAAAGGATGGGGGGAAGCCCAATGGCTCTATTAATTTCTACAATTGATGCCAAGAGAATAATTGCTTTCCTTTTAAAGCAAAACTTCCGATTTATTATTTTCATGAAACTTCATTAAAAGCATTTCAATTTCAGCAAATGTTTTAGGTACAGTCTTTAGCCCCTTAAAGAAACTATCAGGAACCTTCATAAATTTCCATTCCTCTCCTGTATACTTTGTTGCCATCTCGCACCATCTTATAGTTTCAGCGTCCTTATACTGTACATTTTCATCTTCATAACCTTTAGTTTCTATAATCCAATTAATTGATTTATTTTTCCCGATTAGCTGTTCTGCAACAAAATCAGGATAGTACAAACCCTGACAGCCTTTTTTGTTCAGGTAGGGAATATTAAATTTGGTATATGTCTCAGCCAAAGCTGCAAATTTACTAATGTCCGTCGCCCCTTCCAGGAATTTAGCAAAGCCTTTCTCCAATTCATTGTAAACTGTTGTATAATTGAAAACAGTCTTTTTCAATTGAACATGGTCTCTTTTCCAATAAAACCCATCTAATTCCATTAGACTTATAGGGTAGTTAGTAACTTTGACTTCTACTTTTTCCCTTATATGGCTACCCAATGCTTGCCCGATTACTAGCATTATGTCATTGCCAACTTTAGGATTAGCTAATGTTCTTCTTACTGCTAAAGAATCGATATCAACTTCTTTCCCAAAAGCGTTGAATCTAACGTATTGTTTTGTAATCCGAAGTAGTTCATTGAACTTACAACTGAATTTCCCTTCTTTAATTATTTTGTTTGTAAGATTGCAAAGTAATTCCTGAATGGAGACAAATTCATCATCTTCAAGTATTACCTGTTTGGTTCCGACCATTTTTTCTGTATTAGCTGTAACTAATGCAACCTCTATTTTCTGATAATTCCCTTTTGCATCAATTTGCCCAATAGGCGCTAATTTACTAGGGTCAAAAGTATTGATTCCTTCCATTTTTCGAGTAAATGACGAAGATAATACAGGGATAATAAAATTAAATCTTTCTCTGGTCTTTATTGGTGTGACAAAAATACCAATACTCGGTTCCCTTTTTGTTACTCCGATACCAACACCTTCTGTCTCTAACTGTTTTACAAATTCTTCGAATTTATCAGTACCTATAATCTCCAAAATCTGTGTATAATCGGGCCCTAATTCCCTCATTAAGCGCAGTCCTCTGCCTATGGACTGTTCCGGAAGAATGTTTGCTTTAGATGTGAACGGGCGCAAACCTAAAATAATACTAACATTTTTTACATCCCATCCCTCTCTTAGCATTAGAACCGATACAACAACCTTAACCGGGCTTTGGATATCATCAATCAATCTCGCCTGTTCACGCAATTCTTCCAATTCTGCTTTATTTGTAGAAAGTTCTCCATTGTTTTTCGTATGAATTAATAATACTTGGTCTTTCTTATTAAACCCTGCCAAACCTTGGATGCCCTCAGCAATTTGATTTGCCTGTTTGGTATCTTCGGCCATAATAAAAAGTACTGGTTTCTGTCCTAGGTTCTTGTAATAACAATCCAAATGTTCTTGGTAACGTTTTAATGCAATTTGTATCCAAACATTGTAGGCATTGTAAGCGTTCGTAATCAGTTTGTTATCGGGACTTTTTTTGTCGATTTGGTGAACAATCAATGGTATTTTTACAATCTTGTCTTCGATTGCTTGAGCCAATGGATAATCTGTAATAATCCATGGAAAGAAAGTTCCGTTCTGGTCTTTCGGAGTGGCTGTTAAATCAAATAAAAGTGATAAACCTTTCTTTTTTTTTCTGATTAATTTTTCATGAAAGGAAAGAATACTTTTATACCAAGCAAGTTCATCATCGTGAACATGATGTGCTTCATCATTAATAATAAGCAATTCATCATGTTTCATTATACGTTCATAAAGAGTTTCTAGCCATGAAGCCTGAGAATCCTTCTTCGGTTTTTGGCCAAGTATGTTACCTATTGGCCCTAGGTCTTCCTCTGAATCTATCTTGGACTCATAAATCTGATGAATATTGGTTAAGTAAAATGTTCCATCAGTGCTTGTTTTTACCTGGTCATCCCGCATAATGAAGCTCATATTCCAATCATATTTCCATTCGTCTGGTATAAATGGGAAATGATAGAATATTTGGCCATTCTCAAAGTCTGATTTTAGACGTTCATACACAATTACATTTGGAGCAATGACTAGAATGGTTTTACTTAAATCTGAATTTTCTTCAAACTTATTATGGAAGTATGACCAAACCGCAAGAAATGCCATTACGTTTGTTTTCCCGGAACCGGTAGCTGCCTTTGTACAATAACGGGTTAATCCCTCCGGGGGCAAATCCTGAAGTGCACGCAAACCAGTTTCAGGAACCCATCTTGATAAAACTCTTTTTGACTTAGCAGTAGATATAATTTCCTTTTTATTTGCAAACATATCATTTCCATATGCAGTAGTATCCATATAGGTTTCTGCCAAAAGCGCATTATCCCTAATACCCTTTACTTCATATAGAAAAATGGTAGTTTCAATTACTTCGCGCTGTGCAAAACGGAAATGAAAGACTTCTCCATCTTTAATATGGTCTCGTCCAAACCAATAATTTAATAAGGTTAAAGAGGTCTGCGAAATACCTTTAGGTATTTTGTAGTCTGATTTTCGCCATTTGTCAACTTCAGCTCGAATGTTATTAGCCAGTAAGGTCTTACTTGGTCTTCGGCAATTAACTAATTTGTAGCTCCCTTTACCATCTTTTTCCAAATAGGAAACAGGTATTTCCCAAGCATTCCTACCTTCAATTTCAGGTATTTCTTGTTCTAAAGGAATAACTACTTTTTTTTCGCCCTTGCTATTAGCTTTCTTTGCCATTTTAACTACCTGTGCTGAAGTTCAATTATGTGGGTTGTATCATTACCAAAAATGTCAATCACCTTTACCATTATCTTGTAATCGCCTTTTTTTTCATACTGGTATAGGTCAGTGCTTAATTCCAGGCTACGGTCTTTTTTAGTGCGATAGCCTTGCCACTGGTTGTGAAATGTATCGTTTTTATAATCCCAGTCTACACTCCAATAATCAATATAATCACTCCATTTCTTTACCAGTTTTTTTACTTCGGCAGGTACCAAATCCAAATTTGGTATGATAAAATCCTTTAGAATTACGTGATAGCCGTGAGCAGTTTTCTTTATATCTGTTTCCAGATAAGCTAGTTCAAAAAACTGAATATCTCCTGCATCAACAGCACGCTTATCCATTGCCTCTCTTGGAATATTAAGCAATGTCAGTTTAACTCCAGCTTTAGCAGCCTCCTGCTCAACGACATCATGCAAACCCATTTCCCATTCCCAACCCAAGGCTACCAATTCCTTTTGCTTCATTCTTCGTGTTTCCTGTAGTGCGCATTGTATATCTGATAATGTAATGGGTGCATCTACTCCTCCAATATGCACCAATTTATTACCCTTTTTCCCGTGGATATATGCACTACCAGGAAGGGCCTCAGCTTTATATAGTTTAAGAACAAAAACAAGATATTCAGCTAAAGTTTGTTCCGGCGTTTTCTTCCCGAAGTTAATTGTCTGCCAATACTGCCTTTCATATTTGCCAACATTTAGGATTTCAAATGGTTTGCAACCCTCAATTTCCAGCATCCTCTTTCTTGTAGTATGAATAGCGTATCGTCCTAAATCACATGTTATCCAACGCCTACCTAATTTTTCTGCAACTGCGGCAGTTGTTCCGCTTCCACAAAAGAAATCGGCAATAATATCGCCCTCGTCACTATTAGATTTAATAATACGTTCTAAAAGGCACTCTGGCTTCTGCGTTGGATAATCTAGAGCTTCCTTTGCAGAATTATTAATCTTATCTATTTCCCAAACGTCATCTATAACTACACCCTCCTTTAACACATCTTCTATATATCTCTTTATGCGGGTTCCACCACCAGCATCAGATAAAACATATTCTCTATTATTATCATCAATTCGCAATTTTTGTTTTCGTTGTTTAACATAAGCCTCCTTAGATTCCCATTTTTCAAAAAATGAATTAAACAAGACCTTATCGGATTTTTTATAATAAAGAATAGAATCATGTCGCTTTTCAAAACTCGTCTTTAATTTTTTATTCCATCCACTATAATGCCATGCAATTTCATTACAATAATTATTGACTCCAAATATTTCATCGAGCAGCAATCTAACATGACTATTGACTCTCCAATCAACATGAAGAAAGATGCTCCCTTTTTCACTTAAAAGTTCTTTCATTAGAATTAATCTGTCATATAGCATTTGTAAAAAACTATCCAACCCTTTCCCCCACGTATCTCGATAAGCTAGTTCTTCTATAGCGCTAGCTTCTTTTGTATGTTCTATCTCTGTATCACCTATTGTCACTGTAGTATTAAAATTTGCACCAGTTGCAAAAGGTGGGTCTATATAAATCAGGTTAATTTTACCAGCGAATTGTTCGAGCAAGGCGCTCATCACATATTTATTATCACCCCAGATAAGCTTATTCCGCCAGGAGGTATCAATCGCATTTGGGTCCGGTCGGAAAAGAGTATCTTTTTTACGTGTTGCACGGCTTTCGTTTATGGTTTCAATCACCTCTAAATTTTGAAAAGGTAAAACAATACGGTCAACGGTAGTACGTTTACCTTTCCAGTAAAGTCCTAATGGGAATTCTTGTTCAATGTTGTTAGTGTCCATCTAAGTATATATCGTTTAGTTTATAAATTAAAAGCGTCCCTTTGAGTTAGTTTTAATAAACCCAGCACAATTATAATAATCCGCTTCGGTTAAATGAATAATAATCTTTACTTGCCAATATAATATGGTCTTGAAGGGATATACTTACTAAAGTCAGTGCTTTTTTAATTTCAGAAGTTATGCTCTTATCATCTTCGCTTGGCTCGGCAATACCGCCTGGATGGTTGTGTGCCAAAATCAAAGAAGTTGCTTTATATTTAAGAGCTTCCTCAACAATTTTTCTTGGGAATACAGAGGCCTGAGATACTGTCCCTTCACCAATCGCCTTCATTTCCAGCACTTCATTTCTAGCATTAAGATAAATAGCATATAGCACTTCATTTTGCTTGTGACCTATTTGTGCTCTTAGCATTTCAATAAGTGAACTCATCTTTGTGATTTGTTCTTTATTGCTTTTACCTTTGCTTGCAAAATATATCCCGAATATTTCTCTAAGAGCAACAATGTTAATTGCCGTTGCTTCACCAATTCCGCTAATTTCTTTTAAGTCAGATATAGATTGGTCTATGATTTCGGCGAAACTTCCAAATCTATCAAATAACAATCTTGCAATTGGCTTTACGTCTTTCCTTGGTATACAAAGCATTAAAAAGTATTCAGTGATTTCAATGTCTCCAAAACCTGAAAATCCGCTTTGTTCAAAACGTTTTCTTAATCTTTCTCTATGTCCAAGATTGTTACTTTTCATCAACTTCTATATCCGCTTCTTTTAGGACACATGTTATACCAGTCACAATATTGACATGTTTTATCTGTTCTTGCATCACGTTTGAATACTGAAGATGTAATTCCTTGCAGAGCAAACGACAATTCCTCTTTTGCCACGTCTAATGCTTCTGTTGTGGTTTGCACGGACAACCGTTCGTTTTTATCGGCATCTAAAAAATGGATTAAAGCATTTTGGGTATTTATATTAAGAGCTTCTCGCGCTGCAATTGTATATAACTGAACCTGTAATTCGTATTTGTGCAATGCGTCATTTGCTGGTTTTCCGGTTTTAAAATCAATAACTTCCAAAACTGTTCCATCTCCGTCAGCTCTTTTAATCATATCAATTGAACCTGAAATCAACGCATTTTCGAATTCAAATTCAAAGGCTCGCTCTGTCTTTACAGTTAATGAGAAATCCTTCTTCCACATTTTTACATATTTCGAAATGCTCTTATAAGCATCAACTTTCAAATTCTGAGTAACTTCTTCGGATGCATGTCTTAGGTAAAAATTATCATTTATCATCATGGCAATTTCAGTATTTGTGGGTATTACCCCTGAACTTTCATATCTCTTATGAAGCATATTTATGACATTATGGACTTGCTTCCCAAATCCAAGTTCTTTGACCAGTTCAGGATTAAAACCATAAATAAAGCGCATTTTATAATCATAGCCGCACCCAAGATAGTAAGCTAATTCGCTATAATTGGTTGGGAAACGCTGTTCTTCTGATATTCTCTCAGTCTTAGTGTTTATGCGTTTTGTAGGGTCTGGAATATCTTCAGTGATAAAATATGTAGCTGGAATTTCATAAAAGAACCGACTTCTACTTGCCTTCTTTACCCCATCTCTTTTATATTCAGCAGAAGTTACGAATAAATATTTTTTGCTCCGAGTTAGTGCAACATAGTAGATTCTTCGCTCATCGTCAGGGTGATTTAGAAACCGGTTACTATCAAATTTTGTAATATCCAGTAAAGTAGGCCCAAAGTCAGGTTGTTTATCTACTCTGAAATGACTTGGCATAAAAACAATGGGGAATCCTAGACCTTTTGTTCCATGCATTGTAATAACCTGAACTGCATCAATTAAACCAGACATGGAGTCAGTATTCCCGCTATCATACGAGTTCTCAGCGTGTAGTCTGATAAACCAAATAAAATCTTTAATATTTCTGAAAGTCAAATATTCACGAGAACTTTCATAATCTGCAATAGCCTGACTGAATCTTCCAAGATTATAAAGCACGACATCATCATCAGATTCGTGCGCACTAATTTTGTCCAAACCAAGAAAATGAAGAATCTGAAAATACAATCCCTGCAAGGAGATTCTTTTTTTATTTAGAGTCTTATCTTTTAATTCGTAAACACCATCAATAAACTTCTTTTTAGCAATACAGAAGTCTGGTGGTAAATCATTATAAATATCGTGAAGATATTTATCATCATATTGAGTATTCTTGTCCCATTCTGAAATGAATTCAAAGATTTTTAGAACAATTATCACTTCTATTGTATCAAATAGTCCGCCAACTCCGGCATATATTACAGGAATTCCCTCATCTTTCAATGCTTCGATATAGGGAGCTGCTTCATTAGTTACTGAACGGAAAAGCAATGCGAAATCTGAATATTTCAATTTCCTTGGCAACTCACCTTCATAGTATTCCTTGCCAAGCAAGGATTTAATTTTCTTTACTATCCATTTTATTTCTTCTTCCTGCCTTGAAAAAGTAATTTTATACAAATCCCCACTTTCAGATTTAAGTCCCTTATCTTTGATATTTTTAGCAAGTCTATTTGGGTTATTCAGTTTTATGAGTTCACTTGCAATTTTTACAATATTGTTACAGCTTCTTCGATTTATGTCCAAGTGGTGTATCGAAACTTGGGGATATCTTTTACTGAAAGTAATAATATTATTTACATCTGCCCCTCGCCATTGGTAAATTGATTGGTCATCATCTCCCACAACACAGACATTTTTTTTATTAGAAATTAGTTGAATTAATCTTTCCTGAATTGGATTTACATCCTGATATTCGTCTACTGTGAAAAACCTGAACTGGTCATTCACTTGTTTTTTTACAGCCGGCTCACTTTCGAGAGTATCAACAGCTATTCGTAAAATACTGGTAAAATCTAAAAATCTTTTTTCTTCGAGCTTTTTCAAGTACAGACAAAATGTATTGTAAAATTCTTTGAATTTGTCATCCTTCTTTGTGAGGCCTTCCTCACGAAACAGGTCAATATCTTTTATTAAAGTTCGAAACACCCAATTATATCTATTGCCGTGTTTATAATAATTCCATTTGTATTGCTTATTTAAATACTCATAAATGGCATCCATATCTATTTCATTTCGAAGAGAAGAAATAAAGGCAAGTCTGCTTACATCTGTAAGCATATCGTAGGCTCGGTATTTGGGGATATAATCCTGCAATAACTTAAAGGCGAAGGCATGTATTGTCCCAATATACATATCTCCGATATCGGGCTGTTTCCCTATTAGTTCCTTTATTTTATAGCGAACTCTAAATTTTAGCTCTTCTGCAGCTTTATCAGTAAATGTAAATGCAACAATCTGTTCCGGTCTGGCAACACCCATTTCAATCTGACAAGCAATTCTTTCTGAAACGAATTCTGTCTTACCAGAACCAGCACATGCTATTATTTGAACATTCCCCTTTAATAACTCTGGTTTCGATTTCAGAGTTTTGATATTGAATAAAGGCATAACTACCTTCTTAAATTAAAAATGAACTTCTCCGTAATGTTTAAAGAAATCATCCAAAATTGAATTTATAAGTTCAACTTTAAAAGGTACAATTCTCCCCTTAGTTTCTTGGGGCTCTATTAAATATTTATTAAAGAATCTCTTATCTCCAGTAATTATGCTCTCCAAGGCAGAAAAATAAGGAAAGGGTTCAAATGATGCAAAAGGTTTATTATTTAAATTTTACCGGCTTTTTAAGTATTGCTGCATTTTATCACATAAAGAATAATGTAAGTTTACTAATATGACAATAATAGTCCTAATTTGCTTGATTGGGAAGAATAAATTCTGGTTACGGATATCTTTTAGATGGTTTAACCTGTTATAATTTGGATTGGTATTTAGAAAGTATCTGGGTTGAGGATAAAATCTGCTATTTGTATTTTGGCGGAGATATTGAATGGGGTTAGTTTTCTATATTTATCGCTTTTTTGTTGGAATAATATGTCGATTTGCTGGATAGCAGCCTCCATATTTACAAAAAGCAATTTAATTCTCCCTTTTTTATTAGACACATGGCATGTGAAATGCTGCCAGTCCTCCCCTTTTCTTTTGCGTTGAAAAACCTAATTGAATCAAATTATAAACAGTGTTTTTGGGATAAATCGCAGAAAACAGCTTAATTTCAAAACTATTTATTAGCAATTCCCCATATAATATTTTAAAAGTTAAAATACCGAAGATTAGCTTTTCTTTACAGTGTCAAGGCGTTATTACTATACTTCCCCCGAAGTTGGGGTAAAATAGGGGTAAATTAGGCGACTTTTTACCTAAAAAATAATGCTGCCAAGGTCATTTATTATGCTATTATAACCGTTCTTGACCCTTTCCCCTGCTATTCTTTCCACATTTACGGTTTCAAAAGTATGTATTTCAGGTCTATATCTTAGGGTAACATTCCCGGTTCTGCCATTCCTGGCTTTGGCTATTATCACCTCAAAATATTCATCCGGATTTAAAGGTATCCCCTCCTGCGTGGTATACCGGAAATCAGAGTCTATTGTTACATCAATACCATATAAGCCTGGACGGTATAAAAGAAGTACCATATTTGCATCCTGTTCAATGCTGCCACTTTCCTTTAGGTCCGATAACTGTGGTCTTTTATCTGCTCTGGATTCGCTCTGTCTGTTTAACTGGCTTAAAATCACAATTGGAATTCCTGTGGTTTTGGCAATAGAATTTAATTCTGCTGAAAGTCTCCCGATTTCCAAATCCTGCCGGGATAGTTTGTAATCTGTAGTTACCAGAGTCATGTAATCAAGTAAAACAATATCCACCTTATTATTTAGTTTCCATTGGTTAATCTGAGCTTTTATTGTGCCGGGAGTCTGAACTGATAAATCAACTACAATATAGTTTTCCATGCAGAAAAACTTTGCAGCTTCCGCCAGTTTCATCTTTTCATCATAAGTGAGGTCTAATGCTTCAATTTTAAGTGAATCAATGCCAGTAGCCGAAGAAAGATTTTTAATAAAGAGACTTTCCGCTGTCATTTCTAAAGAGAAAACCCCAACCTTTAAACCTTGCTCCATAAGGTTACGCATAAGTTGAAGCATAAAGGTGGTTTTCCCTGTCCCGGGTCTTCCTGCAACTATTGTTATATGACTCTTTGGAATGCCATTTGTATATTTGTCAATTTTCTCAAAGCCGGTCTTTATAAAATTATTCCCCACCCCTTTCATTATTCTTGTGATTACAGTTTCCGCAACTTCCAAGTTTGTCCTCTCTTTTTTATATCCCTCCAGATATTTACTGTTAATTTCGAGGGCTTTATCACTTACAGACTGAATAAAGTCCAGCCCTGATTCATCAAACTTGTCGATTGATTCTCTAAGCTCCATTTCCGCCTTCATCTCAATAATTTTCTTTGCAATGTTAAGAACCTCTCTGATTTCCGTACCTTGCTTCATTAAGGTTCTTGTCAGATATTCCTTAATTTCATACCCTCCATCACTTGCTACGAGATACATTTCATAAATATCAGTGATAGTGGGTGCAGTGCCATTTTCGGTAAAATATTTAACAGCGTCTTTGACAATAATTCTGTGTTCAGGCTTATCAAAAACCAGTTCATTAGTTATCAGGCCAATACATTTGTTAAACCCTTCTTTATAATTTAGAATTGTACTTAATAAAATAGCTTCCAATTCTATTTTCTGTTCAAGCTTTGTTTTCATAATAACATCCTTACATTGGATTCATTGACTTTCGGTTGTTGTCTGTTTTGTAAGATTGCTTTTGTTCCATTCATTTTCAGATAAAGTTTATCGAACTGCTTCCTAAGCGTTTCAGTGCTTAGGATATTGTTCTGCCAGAACGGGTCTTCCTGAGACCACTTTATTACTTCTGCTATTTCCTGCGGGGTTCTGTTATCAATCTTAATCATCCTTTCAATATGAATACCCCATTTATTAAAATCAGGCGGTTTATATTTTCCGCTTCGCTTTTTAATCAAAGAGAAAAGATATCCAGAGAGCCGGAACTCGATAGAGTCCGGACTATATTCTTTCTTTACATTCTTAACTTTCTTATTATTGTTCTGGTACTGTTTCTCAATCGTTTCAAGTCCTGTTTCAAGCTCGACATCTGCTTGCATTTGCGTGGCTATATTATTGACTGAAACTGATGTTACAGGTGTTTCATACCCTGTTTCAGATAAGAGGGTATCAGGTGAAGCATACTTTAAATATTGCCTGGAACCGCTCTCAGGATTTATCACAGGTTGAGGTTTGTCATAGTTTAGTATGGTAAAGAGTGTCCCAAGTTCTGTTTCCTGCTTTGAAATCATTCCTGCTGAAACCAGCCTGTCGGTAATTCTTTTCAATGTGGCAATAGAATAATACTTGATTTGCTTATTTTCTATATAAACCAAGTCTTCACTTAGCTTTCTCAAGCTTCGCAAATATTGTCCCCTGCCTACCTTTACGGTTCCGTAATTGCAGCCTTTTTCTTCATAGACTGCATGTGCCTTAAGCCAGAGATACAATCGGAAAGCTATGGGATTTTTCCATATTTCGTTTTCAAATATGTCCCTGTCCAATTTAATCCATCCTTCCATTGTATATCAGTCCTTGTCCTTGTTTGCAGTGTTTTTCTTTGGGCTTAAAAGAGAATCAATATCCAGAATATTATTTGACGCCTGCTCCATCAATTTCAAAAAGCTATTTATAAGGAATAGTTTATTCTGAATGGCCAGCAGATAGCCTTCAAGAATCTCCATATTCCTAAAACTTATATCCTTTTTTGCCATAAAGACGAGCGCATCAAAGTATTCATCATCAATGTTTTTCATGACTGATGAAAACTTGGTATTGATGTCCCCGCATGTTTCCTCAATCGATTTCAGTAAGTTTGTCATTGCTATGCCGCTCCGATAAATAATGTCGGGTCATCATTTTCATCAGGTCTCTTTTTCTTTTGCTCAGCCTCAAATTCCCTTGCAGTTTGGATATTCATTTCTGATATTGGAACAAACACTTGTAATTCAAATCCCTGTCGGCTGAATTGCAGAACTCTTCCTTTTTGCAGGGCATATTCTCTTGTGGTGACAAGTTTACGTCCGCAATATTCAATCACAATCCACTTAAAATTGAAAAGGCTGGAAGTCAGCAGTTCATAGTTAATACCCATCGAACCGCCTTTATGGAACCCGTGCTTTTCCTTGCTGCTTCTAATAGAAATAAAAGTTCCTTCACCTGCCTCATCAATCATACCGATTAATTTGGCTTTCCCGTGTAGGTTAAGTTTCACACTGTAGACGTGCGGCCTGTCAGTCTGGACAAGCTGAAGAGAATTTGTTGGATTTTTCATATGAGTACGTTTCCTTCCTAATACACTTTCCATTTGAAAGTTATTAGGCGTTTGTGTATAAAATAAAAAGCCGACTAAGGTGGAAACAAGCTTCTTTCAGCAAAAGCTTTCCCTAGTCGGCCTAAAGAATTTTTATTTTATCGTTGCTGAAAGAATTTTTGTTTCCTTCAACAAGTTAAGAATGGCACTATCTACTTTACGTTAGTAGCTATTTAGACTACTATCGTAAAGTAGACACTTTCTTCAAAAATCTCATGAAATCCTCCGTATTTTTAAGTTTATGTCTGCGCTTAAACTGCATAAATCTTTTATAAAAATCTTTTTGTTCCTTTTCGTGGATATATCCCATATCCCGATAAGCAGCTTTAAAAGAAAATCTTCTATAATCATTCTTACCATATAGTTCTATGAACCTATCATTTTCTTGGAAAATATTCCTGTATGCTTTGACAGTGTCCTTACTTAAGCTTCTCCCACGGAACTTCTTTCCATGCTCAGCAAGTTGCTCTGTCACTTCGCTTATTTGAGCAGGCTCATTTGAGAAAGACATCAGCGGTTCAGCCTTGATATCTTCAGGTGCTGTATTAATTTCAGCCAGAACTGAGCCAGCCTCCTTATAAACGATATTTGGAGTATTTAATTCGATGGCCTTTCTTTCCAGAACTTCAAGTTGAAGGTCGATTGATTCAATAATTCTGCTGATTTCTTTAAAAAGCAGGCGTTTTTCCATTATTTCTCTATTAATGCCATTGAGATGCGGCAGCAGCCCCGAATAAGATGATTCTTTTATCTGATATGTGGAAATTTGTTCCTGATAATTATCTGAAGGCTTTCGGAAGATGTCTGGAATAGCAGGATTACCAGAATAATTGAAATCATAGATGGTAATTTCAATGACCCCAGTAGTTTTCTTTCGCATTGATGCCTTTATAGCTTCCCTTTGTTCTTTGTAATGCTCTATGGCATAATGCACTTTGGACTTAACTGAAAGGAGTTCTTCTCTTTCCTTTAGTGCTTCGCAATACTGGGTCTTTACTTCTTCTAAATCTGAAGCAGTCTGATGACTTATTGAATCTGGAATCATCATATAAATGTCCCCAAAAATAAAAAGCCCTTATCAGGTCGAAGACTGGTCTGGCGAAGACAGCGGGGGAACTCCCCACCTGATAAAGGACTGTATTTTAAGACTTTTAGTTTCGCCAGAGGATTCTTCTCTTCCTCCATATAAAAGGTAAGTATTTTTTTAGTTTTACGCCTTTTTTTGATATAAATTATTTTTCGAAAGGCTAATCAGATATAAATGCCTTTTTTATTTTGTGAAAATTTTTTCTGGCCCCACGTAAAGGGACTCCAAGTCTTTTGATAATTCTGCCAGCGAAGGCTGAGTGACTAAAAGTCACCCGTGGTATGTATAAATGGTTGGCTAAAGCCTGATTTGTGGAAAGAACTACTCCTAAAGGAGCTATCCCCCCTTCCCGTCGGGGAATGCCATTTTTTCGCCTGACCCTCCATGTTGCATTTAAATCCCTTATGTAATATGTTGAATTATAAAATCCGGAAAACTTATGGCAAGACCTCACAAGCGATTTATTTGGGCTGCAAGTATTATTTTTGTTGCCGCAGTAGCTGTAGCACTGGCCTATTACTACTATCAGCAAAAATCCCCTACAGGCTCTTCTGGTGAAACTCCAAAATATAAGCATCCAGACGAAGCTATGTGGGATATTAAATATGAAAACGCTCCTCTGGATTTTCATTACTCTTTATCTCTCAAAGACAGACAGGAAATCTACTTTTTAATATTGGTTAATGATAATCATGCTTTGGTTCTGGACAGTTTATATAACAATGCGAGCTGCTGGTATTATAGTAAAGAAGATGAGTTGGCAAGAAGAGATAAAAGGTTTGCTATACCGATGGAAAATGAAATAAAACAATACATAACCAAATTCTGGAAAAAAAGGCATCGCGACAACAAATTTGTAAGTGATACAAAAAAATACTTGGTCTCACATGGCAAAAATTCTTGGACAGTTAAGGAGCCTTACTGGGAAGTTACGCTAGGTCCAATTAAGTATATCGAAGGTAAGATAATTGTCGGGTATTCTGCGTATTCAGGTCCCCTGGCCTCAAGGTCTGTTAAATACCATTTCTTTAAGGAAAATGGGAAATGGAAAGTTGATGTATGGGGACCGATTTCCATCTCATAACCTGCTCGCAATGAGATTTTTGTTTTAACGCATTTCAAAGCCCGTGGCGTTGCGGGAGGTATAAAATCACTACCCCCGTTTTAAAATGCCACCACGAGCTTTAAAATGAGTTTTCCGGCTATTCCTGAGTAGTCACCTGCCCATTATTGATTAGTTTCCAGTGTTTTTACAGCTTCTTTTAAGGAATCCACGGTCAGGTGACTGTAAATCATTGTGGTCTGCACAGCTTTATGCCCCAGCAGCTCTTTTACTGAGAATATCGGTACTCCACGTTTTACCATGTTTGAAGCGAAACTGTGCCTTAAATTGTGAAAATGGACCTTGGTAAAGCCACTTTTAACGGCTGCATCCTTGAACTTATGGCTTATGTAATCAGCATTATACCTGAATCCATGATTATTGAAGATGTACTGCTGTCTGGAAATATCCATTACCTTGGGGTAGATTCTTTGCAGCAGGCTCATGAGAGTCTTATTTATCGGGACAATCCTTTCCGTTTTTCCTTTTGTGGTGAATTCTTCGGTGTTCGTTACCCTGATGATTGCTTCTGATAAATCGACCTGGCTCCACTTGCAGTTTATTACCTCGCTTAAGCGCATCCCGGTATGAAATGAAAAGGTGTAGAAATCCCTTAAGGCGGTGTTCTTTACATTTTCAAGAATTGCATTAAGCTCAGTTTCAGTTATAAAGACCGGGTTGTTTTTGGGAATTTTGGGCAGCTTAATCATGGCAAAGGGGTTTTCAGGCAGGTAATGCCACTGTACAGCCTTATTGAATGCGCTCCTTAAGGCAATGTGGTAAGTCCTTGCCCCCTGCTTCGTCCTTTTGTATGTCTCAGAGAAGAACCTGTCCAGAAGCGGGTATGTGAAGCTGTTTATGAGCTCATTTCCAGTAAACTGCCTGAGCATATTGAAAGAGACCTGTACGGTACGCACATATTCAGCCGCACACCGAAGTTTAACGTATTCCATGTACTCTTTTTCAAAGTCCTGTAGGGAGATTTGCGTAATGACGGGTTTGGGCTTTAAGGTATTCTTGAGCTCAGAAATGAATTCAATGGCCTCTTTCTTTGTGGTCTTGCGAGTGGAAACCCTCTTTTCCTTCTGCTCAAATTCATTAAAATACTTGAGGTAGTAGACACCTTTTCTCTTGTATAGAAACATATTTGCTCCTCAATTCCGGAGCGAACAAGAAGGTAAAAATACTAAAGCGGATACACACTTGAATACACACTTGAGGTAAAAATGTGGGATTTCAGGCTATTTTACCGCTGGCCTCTTCGTTGCGAACGAAGCGCTCTCCCAGCTGAGCTATAGCCCCATTATGTTAGTTCATTATCGTGAGCAGTAAAGGATAACTATGGTATTAAAAATATTTATATTATTCGGGAAAATCAAGAAAACATAATGCGGGATTCCTGCAAGTAAATGATATTCTGAATCTGCATAAAAAGGCAGCCTCTCAGAGTGGCCACACCATTGGGGGAAGTATTGCCAGACTGAGAGGTTTTGATGGATAGGACGTGTAGTGTATTTAGCAGTTAACAATTTTTCAAATAGTTGCCGATATACCTGCAGACCAGATGCAGCCCTGTAAAATAAGCAGTAATGAGTAATACGGTAGATATAACTTCCATAACTTTTCTCCTTATTCCTTTTCCTTAAATTCCTTTTCCTTAAATTCTTTTTCTTAAACTTGCCACATTGTAAGAGCTGTGCCTTGGCGAAGGCTTTAATTTATCTATCAGCTTCGTTATAAAAAGAGGTAACCCTGTGTAAAAGCAGAACTCCATGAGATCATAATTGCCAAGCAGATCCGTATCCACCGGATAAAACCTGGTGTGAATCTCCAGGAAATGAGTCCAGTTATTTGTTAATAATGCATTTCCAAGTGTCTGAAAGTAGCCGGAAAAAATAAGAAGAATGCTGTTAAAGGCTAACCAGCTGTAATAAATAAATTTCCTGTTTATACTGATCCTGAGCATTATTCCTCCCTGTATTATTTATAGCATCTGTTTTTATTTATGGTGACAGCGACCTATATCACAAATAGCGTGCCTGAAATTCTATGCGCGTTAAAACTGCATAAAGATTCCCCAAATGAGATCTTAAAAACCTCCTATTCAAACGACTTATCAATTATCCGGAAACAGTGGAATTCTTACATGTAAAAGTTACCTATGGAAAGGGAATTTCTGTAGGACAAAGGATTACAAAAATATCAGACAGAATCCTATAGAAATATCACCTCCGCGATAGTAAGTTTCCCACAGTTAAAATCAGTTTTTTAGTTTGTCATTTAATAAAATAATAAAAGAAAGAGGACGCCATGAGCGACAAAGAACAGAACAAACTCGATATGTATGATGCAGTAATATCTCTTCTATCCGATAACAAAGAGATAACTTCAAATATTCCTGCACTCATGTCCTCCATCAGCCGCTTCCGCAAGGTTGTCGACGAAATCAGACGCGAAGAAAGGGCAATTTCATCGGAGGCCTTTGAAATTACAATTCAGACTTCCAAACTGAAAGATGATCTTGTCTTCAGCCTGGTGCCGGTTGCCAGTGCACTGTTTAACCTTGCAAGAGAAAACGGCGACCTTAAAATGAAGGAGAAATGCAGAATTACTCAGAGCAATTTCGTCAGAATGCTCGACCGCGATCTGCTCGAAAAAGCGGAGGTCTTAAGGATTTTTGCAAAGGAGAATATCCATAAATTGAAAAAATTTAACGTCACTTCCCAGAAAATTTCGGACCTCCAGGAAAAAATGGACCTCTTCAGGAATTCCCTCGGCAGCAAGGTGGCCAGCTTCGTTTCAACAAACGCAATGACTCCCCTGCAGGACCTTTTCAATGAGGCAGACAGAATTCTTTCAAAATATATGGATAATTACGTTGAATCCTTAAACGGGAGTTTCCCGGAATTCTATGACGAATATCTCTGGACCAGAGATACCGAAAACCAGGATGCCGTAAAGGTTATGATGGAAATTGAAGAGGAAAACGAAAGCGAAGAATAAATTAAGCCGCCATTAAAATAAAAGACATTCAAAGAAATTACCCCGCCGGGTGTTCCCAAAAACCGAAGGCGAGGAGTATAGACCCGCCAACAGGTTTTAGCTCAAAGGGAAGCTTCAATTTGAGCTAAAACCTTGTCTTTTATTCCCACTCTCAGATCTCTATTTCCAAGCCCTCGTGTGAAAGGAAGATTTCCAGGGCGGAATCCGGATAGTTTATTCTTTTATACCTGTGCGCCTGTGTAAGCATCGACCTGAGTTTAAGGTCGCTGTTTTCAGGCTCATGATGAAAAAGGGCGAGCCTTTTAACCCCGGCTTCAACAGCAAGATCAATTCCGGCCACAGAAGTGCTGTGCCCCCAGTCCTCTTTTCTCAACCCTTCAGAAAAAGTATACTGCGCATCGAAGATAAGCAGGTCGGCATTCCTGAAAAACTCTATATACTTCTCCGCTGCCGCGGGCGTTGTATCCTTGTATTCGGAATCTGTTGCAAACACCATTTTTTTATTTCCGCTGCTGACGCTGTATGCATACGATTTACCGGGATGATACAGCTCCTTATTTTCAATAAAAAGGCTTCCTAGTTCTATATGGCAGTTTGCCTCCATCTGTATAAATTCCATTTGGCTAGGCATGTTCTCCAGTTTCACCGGGAAAAACAGCTGATCCTGCTGTAGTTCCAGGCGCTTTTTAAGGTCGGGATGCACACTGTAAAAATTTATTTTCGTCTGTGGAAGGTAAGCCGGAGAAAAGAAAGGAAAGCCCTGAATATGATCCCAGTGCGAATGTGAAAGAAAAATATGGTACTCCGGGGAGCCGTTTTCTGAAGGCGGCTGGCTTAAAAGCGATCGCCCAAGATTCCTGATGCCGGTCCCCATATCAAAAATAATTATTTTACCCTCACTCCTTAGTTCCACGCAGGAGGTGTTTCCGCCGATAATAAGGGGTGTTTCGTTAATGTATTCCTGCAGGAGGATCTGCCTTTTATAGTCATCTGAAATATCCTTCCCGGATGCAAACTCCAGAAGTGAGATCATCTGTTCTTTTATCTGAAGAACATCCGGCGGTGTGGGGATGGATCCCCGAACTCCCCAAAATCTGATCAACATAGTTTATAAGGCTCCGTCTTTTTTTGAAAAGGAATAAGGTAATTTCCTCAATTTTTGACGAATTTCATAACTACCAAAGCACAGATTAAGCTAAACGTGAGATTTGTCACCTAATTTCCGGCTGCCACTCCGTCTCAATAAAGCAGAGCTCCACGTCCCCGTCAGATATCTTATGACGGAAGATGATATTTTCCCCTTGCCTGATCTCTGAGGCACTCGAATCGATCATCCTGCCGTATACGGTTTCTTTTTTATAAACTACTTTTATGCGTCTTAGCGTATAGCCCTGGAAGGTCTCCAGCGGGATAGCCTCAAGGGCCCACTCAATGTATTTTATATTATTTACGTGGCTGTTTGTATCTATGTCGCTCTGCCTGACGCGGAAAGTGGTTTTGTAGGCCGTTGCCCCGGAGGGAGCTTTGGGATCCTCTATCTCAAGGGGCTTCGTGTCGGCAGGAGTAATCTGGTAGCTGTCGTAGACTTCCTGCGGAATCTTTGCGGGCCTTCTGGTATTCATATCCACAAAGAACCACATCGATCCCCCTTTAACCATATGTTCGCCCGATAAAGAGTAAATATCAAAAGACCTGAAGGCATAGAACTTTGCAAATGCCAGGGGGCAGGTAACAACCCTGATTGTGTCCTTGAACCTCGGATAGTTCAGTATTTCAATATCCCACTTATAGAGAACCCAGGCCACCTTATTGTTCGTGTAATAATCCAGCCCCACGCTGGCATCCTCGCTCTGAAGTATAGCGATATCCTCAAAATACCTCATGAGACTCGTTAATAAGGCCCTTTTCTTAAGGTCAGCATCGTAGTAATGGACGAAATAGTTTCTCTCGTACTGCATATGGTTCAAATTAAAATGAATTTTGAATTGAAAAGTAAAAAGTAAATTATTAAAAGGCAAAACAATAAAGTTAAAGCATGGAAGTGTTTTGACAGGTAAGCTGCTTTTTGTGGAGCATGGAAAACCAAAGCCCCGGTAAAGTATACTTTTTCCGGGGCTTTTTAAGTTTATCTTCAGGAAATAAATTATTCAGCTTTAGTTTCTGTGCCGCCTTTTCTCTCGGCCTTTATGTCCTGAATCTGATTACGCATTTCCTGAGCTAATTTTTTTAATTCGCTAAGACTTTTACGCAGACGTGTTCCAGCAGCTGCCTGCCCTTTTTCAGTAAATTTATTAACGTCTGTTTCAAGACCCTGGACAAATTTTAACAATTCATCATACTTGTCTTTCATGAGATCCTCCTTAAGTTTTTAACAAGATATTAAAAGTTAATTAGATTATTTAACATGTTCCAGTACAATTTCTGCGATATCTTTTACGCTGACTTCCTCGGTTTTATCAAACGCCTTTACGCCGTCGGTCAGCATGGTCATGCAGAACGGGCAGGCAGAGGCTATGGTTTCAGCTCCGGTTTCAAGGGCCTCGCGTGTGCGTTCCACGTTTATCTTTGTGCCCTCAGTCTCTTCAAGGAACATCCGTCCTCCTCCGGCGCCGCAGCAGAATCCGCGGTCGCGCCGCCTTTCCATTTCGATTAAACCGGTTCCTTTGAGCCGTTTTATGTCATCGCGCGGAGCATCATAGACCCCGTTATAGCGGCCCAGGTAACAGGAGTCGTGATAGGTCAGCTTTTCCTGTGAAGCCTCGTCTTTTAATTCGAGTCTGCCCTCTTCAAGCATTTGGCCTATCAGTTCCGAATGATGAACAACCTCAAAGTTTCCGCCGAACTGAGGATATTCCTTTTTAAGGAAATTAAAACAATGCGGGCATGCGGTAACAATTTTCTTAACTCCGTAGGAATTAAGGGTCGCAATGTTTTCCTGCATAAGCATCTGAGCCAGGTACTCATTGCCCAGGCGTCTGGCAAAATCGCCGTTGCATTTTTCCTCAATTCCCAGAATTCTAAAGTCAATATTAGCTTTTTGCATCAAATTTGCAAATGCTTTTGTAACTTTTTGATTTCTTGCGTCGAAACTTCCGGCGCATCCCACCCAGAAAAGGATCTCCCCGCTGGGGTCTTCGGCCATGGTTTTAATGTTCATCCCTTCTGCCCAGTTAGCCCTGTCCTGTGAGTTAAAAGCCCACGGGGTGAAGTTTGTTTCCATGTTCCTGAATGTATTATTAAGTTCAGCCGGGAAATCCGATTCCGTAAGAACAAGGTTACGCCTCATGTCTATAATTGAGTCCAGATGCTCAATTGTCACGGGGCATTCCTGCATGCACGCCATGCATGTGGTGCAGTCCCAGAGTTCTGCAGGGTCTATATAGTCGTGAATCAGGTGCTTTTCCAGGACCTCCTTATTGTGCGCCTGCTCTTCAGGTGCGGCAGAAGAATTACTGCCCTCTGCCATAGCAATGAGCACAGGTGCCTTTTCCATTGTCCTGTGGCGAATGTCTACAATGATTTTCCTGGGTGAAAGTATTTTCCCGGTAGCTGAAGCCGGGCATGCAGCCGTGCATCTGCCGCATTCGGTGCATGTATAGCCGTCGAAGAGCTCTTTCCATGTCAGGTGCTCAATGTCGGAGGCGCCAAAGACCTCCTGCGATTCGTCTTCCAGGTTAAGAGGTTTAAGTACGTTTTTATCTTTCCCCAGCTTGGAGAAATACACGTTCGGAATGGAAGTCAGAACGTGCAGATGCTTTGAATACGGAAGGAAATTCAAAAATGCCAGTATAAATACTATGTGGATCCACCAGAAAGCCTCATATGCTGCCATGGCGCTTCCTGAGGAGCCCTGAGGGAAAAACAAAGGCGAAAGAGCCGATGCAATAGGTCTGAATTCAAACGGCTTTAACTGAAAGTCATTCCTGGCAACTGAAGCTATGTTCATGCCGTACATCGATACTACAACAACCAGTATCATCATAAGCACTGCGGCAGCATCCATTTTGCCTTTTTTCCCTACTTCCAGGCGCGGTACATGTTCAACAAATCTGCGGTATAAGGCAGCCAGAACGGCAACGATAACAAACAGGCCGAAAAGGTCCTGTACAACTGTAATGAGGCTGTAGAAATATCCAAGGAAAGAAAAATCAAAAGGAGAATAAAAACCCTGCAAAATGCTTTCCAGTACGGCAAAAAGAAAGAGTACAAATCCCCAGAAGATAAGAGAGTGAATTGTGCCTGCCTCAGTCTCCCTCAGGATTTTAGTCTGTGCAAATGCAATTACAAGAACGTTTTTAATGCGTGCAGAAATATTTTGAAATCTGTCTTCTTTTTTCCCCAGTTTAAGATAACTGATGAGCCTTCTGACATTATAGCCGAAAAGAACAAAAGCAGCCAGAAGAACAACAATAAAGATAATGTTTTTGATTCCCATGAGCGAAAGACCAATCCTCTGAAAAATTAACAAAAGTGAATTAGCTTACCGAGTTCGCCAGCAAAAAAGAACAGGTGTCAAAATACCTGAAAATGAGACTTAGAATCTGCCTGCGAAGGTTAAATGCAGACAGATTCTAAAATCACCTAAAAAATCATTATAAAGGCAGTTTGGAATACTTTCTGGAAATTGAGAAGTATATGCTTGCGGCTGCCGAGATTTTAATAATATCCCAGACTGAGAATATAAGGGCACCGACAAAGAAAGCGTTGCCGAAACTTCTGTGGAAAAGAAGGCTTAAGTAGCTTGCTCCTGTAAATATAATAACCAGTGCGCCCAGAGCCATTGCAAGCCAGGTAATGACGAGGCTTCTTCTTTTTTCAAGTACAAGGCCCGTTACATAAGCTCCAAGCGGGAATGCCAGAAGATAACCGCCCGTAGGCCCCAAAAGGCTTGCAAAGCTGCTGAAACCGGCAAAGACAGGAAGCCCGATTGCGCCCATAAAAATATATATGATCTGGCTTAAAGCACCGTTTTTAGCTCCAAGAAATGCTCCTGCCAGAATGACAAGCATCGTCTGCAGTGTAAAAGGAACCGGCTGAACCGGAACTTCCACCTGTGCCGAAAGAAAAGTCATGAATGTAAAGCTAAGCACCCAGAAAATTTCTGAAGAAAAAGCTTTACTTAAAATTCCTAATGTTATATTACTTTTTACACTCTCATTGACTGACATTTTGACCTCAGTTTATTTTACGTTAGTATTGATAAAATCGTACGTTTTTTTTAACAGGCGCTCAAATTTTTCATTCGTGCCCTCAAATGGATGCTTTATATCGAAGGTATGGCCGGCGGCATAAAGCTTAAAGAGTTCTGTTTTACTCTTATCCGACCAGCTGTAGAGTTCCTCACCTTCCTTAATCGGCACGGCCAGGTCCTGCTCGCCGTGAGCAATCAGCATTGGCCTCAATAAATTTTCCACCGCCTTTTTGATGTTAAGCAGGCCTTCCGAATTCTTTTCAATGTCATCCAGCAGACTTGAGTTTAATCTCATTATCTGCCCGGTACGCTGATTTTTTGCCTCCATAAAGCCCTTCTTACGCCACTCATTTTTCTGACGATTTGAATAGCGGTCCAGCTTCGAAATGGAGGCCCACAAAGCCACGGCTTTAACCTCAGGCTTTTGGACTGCCGTAAGAAGTGCTATTGCCCCTCCACGGCTGTGGCCGAGAAGTACTGCCCTGGGGGACGGCACTTCACCAAAATATCCGCTCTTATATGCATCAATCAACCGGGAGAGCTCCGAAATTTCGCGCGAATAGGTGTTTTCTGCAAACTTATCCAGTTCGGTAAATTCCAGAGGATTGTCCCCTATCCCATTATGCGAAAAATTAAAGGTAAGAACACACAAGCCTTTATCGGCAAAATACCTGGCAAGATAAGGACCGAAACCCCAGTCCTTAAAACCCTTAAATCCGTGCACAAAAATCAGGCAGGGCTGCCGGCTGATATTTTCAAGTCCATAGCCGGTAATTCTGATTTTGTCTTCATGGCCGGCTTCCAGTGAAAAATCCTTAATAATCATATGTAAATATGAAGATATTGGAATGAAAAATCAAGAAAACAAGTAGGATTATATATTTCCTGCCATTTCCAATTTGTTTGTATCTACACTGCTAAATGCTCTTGAAAAAGCATTATGAATATAATAATATAAATAATGTAGGCATACTAAGATGATATATATAATCAAGGAGGAATATATGTTCAGGATTCGGTTAGTTCTCGCTTTGTTGCTTGCATTTATCCTTTCACAGGCAACCTTTGCCGGAAGCAGTGAATCAGCTAAGGTTCAGAATAAATTCAAAGAGTACTTCAACAGTATATCCGTTAAAGTAAAAGAAGCCGCTACACCCGCAGAAAAACGTGAGATTCTGAATAATTCATTTGAGAAGTTTAATAAGGCACTGACTAAAATTATAAGCATGAAGGGTATACCTGCCGGTGATATAAAAGCCCTGAATTCACTGAAAGCTTCAGTGACCGATAAATACAACGAGTTAAACGGCCTTCATGGATATACAAAAGTTCAGGATAATCAGCTGAATAACTTTTCAGATTATGTAAAACAGGATATGGAACAGGCTGACCAATGGGTAACCATAAGCGTTACCACCCTGCTTCTGATTGTTATTCTGGTCATTCTTCTTGTAAGATAACCTTAAGATCATTCTTTTTATTAAGCCCGGGAAGCCCGCCCGTTCCCGGACTTTAGATTTTAATGTTGTAAAGTTCCACGAGGAGTCTTAGATGGGGAGAACCGGATTTTATTTAATGTTATTCCTAATCAGTATTTCCTTTTTCCAGTGCCGCAATGTTTCCAGACAAGACGAAGCTGTAAGGCTGCAGACTGACAATATTAAGTACAGAATAGTTTACTACATTCATGGCGACGGCAGCTACCTTTATCATGACAGCCAGGGAAGCGATATACAGGCCGATGTGAGAATGGTTAAGCAGGCAATTTCCGTTGCTGAAGGATTGCCCAATTCAGAAGTTTTTATTTTCCATCAGAAACCCAAGAGGCACTTCCTTTTCTTCTTCCCTCTTAAAGACGGGGAATTCTATTTCTTCAGAAATGGACAGTTGGTTGATAATGAATCTTATAACAGCAACCCTTCACTTCATAACCTGGACATCGAGGCGGCATTCTTCCGCGAGAACGCAGCTTACGTGCAGAACCTGCCCGGCAGGACGGTTAGAAACTTCTTCCTTTATTACGGCCATGAGATACCGGAGACCGACGGAAGAGGCTATAATGCCTCGTACCCTGAAAAACCGTTCAGTATAGACAATCTGGCCAATGCAATGCAGCTTTTCGAATCGATGCCACAAATAGGTGGTTCCAAATTCGACTTTCTGCTTCTATCTACGTGCTATAACGGAACCCCGGGCGTAATTTCCAAACTTATGCCTTATGCCAGCTATATTATGGCTTCCCCTGAATATCTCCATCTTTCCTATATCGATAGCGATTACCTGAGGAAACTGCCTGAGGACTTAATGAACGGGAATTTGCACCTATACCTGAAACAGTTTGCAGAAAATGCATTTTTAAAGCTGAAGAGCAATACACTGACAATGATTACGATTTCCCTTTATGATGCTGATAAGGTAAAAGATTTTCTTAACAATGGCTTCTTAAGGACTGAAATCCAAAACCGCCAGGAGGAAGAAACAGGTTCGGCCTCACGGGATTCTGTTAGCGCAGGATGCGTCGACTGCTCAAGAATGGCATCTTTCGACCTGAAGGATGCAGCTAAGGGAATTGATCTTTACTACAGTCCCCCGCATTTCGGAAGGTATAAAAACAAGCTTACACATTCAGGCTGGGGCTGCCCGGGAAGTGAGCGGTAATGCGTGCAGGAAAATCGGCAGTATAATAGGCGGGAGATTTTCTCTCCCGCCTATTAATTAGTCCTACCTGAAAAGATCTTCAACACTGATAACTTTTATATTTTCCGAAGGAATATCCAGCCTGTAGTCTTTAATAACCTTGTCCTCTTCGTATACCTTGTCTGTCTTTGGAGTAGAGTATGTAATAGGAGAAGGCGTATTCTTTTCAAGATCAGTCCTGAAGCTTTCAGCATCTTTGGTAACTATAGCAATTTTCATATTATCGTAATTCAGATACTTCTTAATCGCATTATTTACGTCCTCAAGAGTAAGCTCGTCCATCATTTTCCTGAAAGTCTCCAGATGACTCCCCTTTATGCCGTAGAATTTGTCGTCAATTGCATAACCAAGGCGCATTTCTGTCTCGGGAGCATAGTGCAGGGCATAATTCTTAAGGAATTTCCTTGTAAGCTCGAATTCCTCCTTTGTAAGTCCCTGACTGATAAAGTTCTTAACTTCGCGCAAGGCCTCTCTTAAGACGAAGTGCCTGGTCTCGTTCGGAACAGGACGGATCCAGACTTCAAAAATCTGCTGACGGCGTGCCACGTTTACAGGGGGCATCTGGCGCTGTCCGCCGTTCGGGAAGTTTTCTATATAGCTGTAGTCGCCATAGTTTAATCCCCTTGCCTCACGGATCACCTGGTAAAGATGCGAGCTAGAATTCCTGTGCTCGCCAAGCCATGAATTTGCCACAGCAAGAGCATACCAGTCTTTTTGGCCTCTTGTAAGGCAGATCGGAAATCCGAAAGAAATGGCTGTTGCAGGTGCATCCTTATTGACCATTACAACATTAAGGCCTTTTATCGCTTCAGGCGTAATTTTAGGAGCAATCTCATTCTTCCCCTCCGGAAGAGCCTGAAGGTCCTTCTGAAGTCTCCCGGCAAGCTTTTGCGAATATCCACCTGCTATGCCAAGAGTAAAGTTGTTCCTGTTGTAATACCTGTTATAGAAGTTCTTAACGTCATCAATTGTAATACTCCTGACACCGCTGATGGTACCCTCTTCGATGTGCCCGTAAGGGGTATTCTGGAACATAAAATCGTATAGAACGGCCTTACCCAGCTCTTCATCGCTGGAATACTTGAGTGTTGTAGTAAGATAATTAAGAGTTTCATCCTTTATTCTCTTGAAGTCACTTTCACTAAAACCGGGATGAAGAATCCCATCCAGGAAAAGAGGATAATAAACCTCCAGGTTATCTTTATGCACCCTGCCTGAATAGACCGTCATTTCCGCTGATGCCGAAGCGCTGTAGCCCGCAGCAAGCGGGAATAGTTTTTCCAGAATTTCTTCATAACTGTTGTTCTTAGTTGCTCCCTCTGAGATGAGCCGTGCCGTAATATATGCAAGGCCCTCTTTCCCCTTGGGATCGTTCTGGGAGCCGGCCTTAAACCAGATCTTAAAAGAAACCGTCGGATCGTTTTTCACAGGCAGTAAAACGAGACTTTCTTTCATAGACTTCCCACCTTTTGTTTTTGCCCCTAAAGTGACAGTAAACATTATCAGAATACAGATTAATAAATATCTCATAATTGGTTTTCTCCCCTGACTAAAACAACATTTCTCTTCTGAGGCATGAAGTAATACTGTGCCGCCTCACGTATATTTTCCGGGGTGATCTTTTCAAGTCCCGAGTAGAGCTCATCAACCACATCAATTCCGCCCGTAAGGGTAATAAACTGCGGGAGGAATCCTGCCACATTATCCGGAGTATCAAGGTGCATCAGGAAAGAATATCTTTCTTTTTTCTTCAGGTCTTCGAGCTTTTTATTATCTACCAGTGTAGTCTGAAATTTTTCAAGTGTCTTATAGATCTCACTTTTAACGTACTCAACGTCACGGGGATCTTTTACCATAGAATATATGTAGAGCAATTTAGGATCGCGGCTGAAGCCGAAGTCGGCCTGTATAAACTGGACTTTCTGTTCCTTCAGGACAAGCTTTTTATAAATGTCGCTTGTCTCACCGAAAGCAAGGTCCCCGATTAAAACAGAAGAAAGTATGTTTTTGTTGCTGACATTAAAAGCATCCCCTTTATAAGATACGATTAAAAGAGGAAGCGTTTTGCCCGGATAGTTCACAACCGTAGAGCGTTCCTGAGTCTGCGGAGGCTCGGGTGTAATATTCGGAGCAACGTAGCCCGGAGTCCATTTTGAGTAGTATTTTTTTACCAGCTTCAGAACGTTGTCTTTTTTAAAATCGCCTACAACCAGTATGACAACGTTTTCAGGGCGGTAATAGCGCTTAAAGAAGCTTAAGCTGTAGTCATACATGTTCGGCATATCCTTAATATCGGGTTCAAAGCCAATTGTCGTGTGCTTATAGGTATGCTTATCGAATGCCATATCCTGAAGCTTCTCGAAGGCAACCTCCCATGGACTTGTCTTGCCCTTGCGGTACTCGCCGTAAACGGCGCCCGATTCGGTCTGGAATTCGCGCACATTGTATTTAAGATTCTGGAAGCGGTCACTCTCGAGCTCAATTACCCTTTCCAGGTCGTCGCTTGCAAAGTTCAGGTGAAAGACCGTCAGGTCATCGCTTGTATAGGCATTGGCATCGGCACCAAGGCTCGTAATGATGCTGTCGTAGACAGGACCGGGATATTTATCTGTACCGCGGAACATCATGTGTTCGAAGAAATGTGCAAAGCCCGATTTCCCCGGCTCCCACTCATCGCGGCTGCCCGTTCTGACCACAGAGTAGTAAGAGACGAGCCCCGGGCTGTCCATCGGGACAAGGATAACTGTTAGCCCGTTGTCCAGTTTTGTTGTCGTATAGTCATAAGGAAATATCTTTTCTGCTTTCTGGCGAGCCATAGATACTCCTGCAATTAATATTAATATTCCTGCTAAAAAAGTCTTAAACATTTTTTTCTCTCCACGTAGATAAGGAAGATACTCATAAATAAAATGTCTGGAGGCGGCAGAAACTTTTCAGGTTCACCGCCTCCTAAAAAGGAAACCAGTTAGATTTTTGTAATGCCTACGCCGGGCAGGTCGGTAAGTGTAACCTTTCCGTTAACGACTCTCATGCCTTTATATATGTCGTTGCTGATAAGAAGATTGCCGTCCAGGTCGGCCCAGTCACACTTGGGAGAAAGCTGTGCGGCAGCAGAAACAGCGCATGAGGTTTCTGTCATGCAGCCTATCATTACCTTCATCCCGAGCGAGCGGGCAAGCACGAGCATTTTCTGAGCTTCCCTCATGCCGGTGCTTTTCATCAGTTTTATGTTGATGCCTGAATAAACGCCGTGCGCCTTTATGACGTCGGGAAGTCTCTGAACCGCCTCGTCTGCCATAGTTGGAAGAGGACTGTGCTCAGTAACCCAGGCATTTTCATCCACCATCTGCTTCGGCATCGGCTGTTCAACAAAAACAACGTTGTGCTCCTTAAGCCAGTGGATCATATCAAGAGCATACTGTTTGTCCTTCCATCCCTGATTGGCGTCAACCGTAAGAGGCACATTTGTAACCGAACGGATAGTTTCAATCATTTCCTTGTCGTTATCGAGTCCCACTTTAACTTTAAGGACCTTAAAGCCCTCGCCTCCGGCAATAGCTTCCTCGGTTTTCTTTCTTACCACATCAGGCTTATCGATGCCGATTGTGAAAGTTGTGTTTGGTGTATTGTTCTTGTTATATCCCCAGATATTGTACCACGGCTCGTTCATGAGCTTTCCCAGGAGGTCGTGCAGTGCAATATCTACAGAAGCCTTTGCGGCAGGGTTGCCCGGAGCAATGGCATCGATATCGGAGAGAATATCGTCCAGATCGAAGGGATTGGAGTAACGGCTTAAGTCGACCTTTGAGAGGAACTCAGTTACGGTTGCATGGGATTCCCCGAGATACGGGGGCATAGAGCCTTCTCCATAGCCTGTAACGCCTTCATACTCTATTTCTGTAAGGACGACTGGTGTAGTTGAACGCGAAGCTTCGGCAACTGTAAAGACGTGTTTAAGTTCAAGTGTATACGGTCTGAACCTGAATTTCATTTTTCCGGATTTCATAGTATTGATGTATTTATTGGCAAATAAGTTATTTGAGAACCCGCCCATAAGTGCGGTGCCGGCAGCAAGGCCGGAGGTTTTAAGAAAATCTCTTCTATTTTGTTTCATTTTCAGCCTTCAGTTTAAGATTGTTGCTTTTAATAAGTGATATTCCGTTCTTATCCAGCGAGGTAAGAATTCTTCTGGCTCTCAGGAATGTATCGAACCTGTGAGAGTTGAAATCTTTCTTCGACATATCGAGGCTGTTTATCCTTACCCTTCCGGAGGAATGAATATACTCGCCGTTGCCGATATACATTGCAACGTGAGTTGCTTTTTCCTTAGTAGTTGCCGTAGCCTTGTTTCCAAAGAAAAGAAGATCTCCGGGCTGAAGATTATCAAAGCCGTTTTTTGTATCAACCGGGTCGCCTGAATAAACCTGCTGCGAGGCATCGCGCGGCAGAATGACGCCGTTAAGATAATAAATTGTTTTTGTAAATCCGCTGCAGTCTAGCCCTTTGACCGATGTGCCGCCCCAGAGGTAAGGGATGCCCATGAGTGACTTCCCTGTTTTAATCAGGTTATCGGCTTTAGGATCGCGGCTTTGAAGCCATTTATCAAAGTCAATGCACGCATCCTTTGGGATAAAAGCCGTTCTTTTGTCAGGATATTCAACTTTTATAAATTCTTTTTCCTCACCCGCGGCCTTTAAGATGTTGCCTTTTACGATGTCTGAAACGTGAGCTGAATTAAGATCAGGTTCTGCCAGAGTAAAGCCGTAAAAAGCCGTATAGATCACCTTGGGAGCCTGGTTCCACTGGTCGAACTCCGCCTTTGACATGGTCTGAACCCCGTCGCCGTCAACCCAGGCAATGTATTCATCAGGTGTCTGAATGAGATACCATCCGTGATCCTTCTTCAGAACCTTTACAGAAGTGCCTAGCAGCCCCTGTGTGGCCATTTCAGCCGGATGGTCGTGGTTTGTCCTCAGATTTGCAACCGAGAGGTTAATTACACCGTAGGTTTTACCCTCAAGGTTCTTTGAGGGGAGAAGTGATATTTCGTCTTTTACCTGCAGTTTATTTTTCTTCAGCTCACTGAGGATCGTTTCTTTTGCAGAGGGGATATTTGTCTCGCCTCTTAAAACTACTGAACCGTTTTCCTCTAAAGCCTGAACGTTAAAGACAGCCGTACGCTTGTCAGGCGCATACTGATGCTTTACTTTATCCAATAATTCTGTCATTTTTTTATTCTCTTGTGCACTGGTTAATGTCAATGATCCAATTAAAAAAACAGTAAATAACAAATAAAAAATATTTTTCATATAGCTCACTAAAATTAAATAATAAGATTAAAATACAGGGATTAATAAAGAACAATTAATTTTGAATATAAACACATTTCTCACGCATTAAAACTCTCTATGAACCGGCAGGCAGTGAGAAAGTAAAACAGCTGCCCTTTCCGGGCTGGCTTTCCACCAGTATTGTCCCCCCGTTTTTCTCTACAAACTCCTTGCAGATTAAAAGTCCAAGTCCTGTTCCCTTCTCCTGCTCAGTACCAAGCGTAGTTTTGTGTTCGCTCAGGCTGAAGAGTTTTGAGATCTGAAGGCTGTCCATCCCGCTCCCGTTATCAATAACAGAAATCATCACATTTTCATTTTCCCTTAAGACCTGAAGGCTGACTTTGCCCGATTGCCCGGTAAACTTTATTGCATTTGAGATCAGGTTGCGCATTATGGTCTCTGTCATGTGTTTATCTGCAAAAACCCTGATATGCGGCTCAATTTCCTCTTCGAGCACTATTTTCTTTTTATCTGCATTGGCCTGATAAAGCTGAAGGATCTCACGGGCAAGTTCATTGAAATCAAATGCCTGCGGCTGAAAGTCGATTCTGCCCAGCTGAAGACGCGACCACTCCAGGAGGTTTTCAATCAGTTTATAAACGCCGCTGGCCGACTTGAAGATACTGCCTGCAAATTCCTTTATTTCCTCGGGCTTAAGCTCCTCGAGGTAATTTGTCATATATTCAGAAAAGCCGAGAAGAGCCGTAAAGGGACTTTTAAGATCGTGGGCTATTATGGAGAAGAGCTTATCCTTCCCTGCATTAAGAGCTTTCAATTCCTCTTCATCGTGAATCTTTTCCGTAACGTCGAGCATCAGGCACATGCCGGAGGCAACGTCTCCGTATGCTTCCTTAATGGGCAATGTATGAAATTCGTAATATCTGTCAAAGAGCCTGTGAGTGAAAATATTCTCCTCACCATTGAGTGCTGCACGATAATATGGTTCTATCAGTTTACACGTCTCCGAGGGATAAAGTTCCCATATTGTCTTACCCACAACCGAGTCCATTGTGGAGCTGGTTCTGGCAATGCCGTTGCCGTCGGCCACAATGTAGCGCAGGTCCTTATCAAAAAGAATTACAGCGCCGTTTGGGAAATTCTGAGCCAGTATCCTGTAACGCTTTTCGCTCATCGAAAGCGCCTCTTCGGCAATTTTCCTTTCCGTTACATCGCGGTTGCTGCCACGTCTTCCAAGGAGAATTTTTTCGGGACCGTAGGCAGGCTGGCACATGTGTGCAATGTAGCGCACCTGGCCGTCGCGTCTAATAATCCTTAACTCTATTTCCTTCTGCTCATTGTAATGGTCTTTTTCAGACAAATGCGACTGATAGAGCCCGATATCCTCCGGATGAATAATGGATTCAAAAAGTTTAGGATCATTTTCAAATTCTTCTGCCGCATAACCGGAAATCCTCCTGCAGGAAGGAGAAGAATAGATAAAGCACCCATCGGGACTCATCCAGAATTCCCAGTCGTAAGTGTTTTCAGCAACAATTCTGTACTTGGTTTCCGAGACCCTGAGGGCTGTTTCCACTTCCTTGCGTTTTGTTATGTCGGTGGAAATACTGACAACGCCCTTGACCCGGCCTTTTTCATCAAAATGCGGAATTTTATCCGTCTGAAGCCATTTAATACCCTCGGGAGCATGGAAAAGCTGTTCAATATTTCTAAGGGCTTTGCCAGTTTGTAACACCTCCCGATCCAGCAGAAGAAAATCAGCTGAATAGCCGGGGAAGAGTTCTGCGCTTGTCTTGCCGATCCACTTTGCTCTTGGAATTCCGCTTGCTTCAGCCAGAGCTTTATTGACATTCACATACCGGTCTTTTTCATCCTTATAGAAAATATATGACGGTACGGAATCTAGTATTATTTCAAGACCGGAGACGGATATTTCCCGGGGCCCGGGCCCTGATGTGAAGTCGTTCATATCGAGTGAAGCCTCACCATCTCCCGGCTGCCGGTCGACTCTTATTTCCTGTTCAGATCCTGTACTATTATTATCATCCATTATAGCCCCGCAAAGATCGATAATAAATAAACCGCAAATTTAACCATTCAAAGTTAACAAAATAATTTAAAATGAGAAACGCCTTGCAAAAGTAAAAACCGAAAAGCCCCCGGGAAAAGAATAAAATTGAAAATACAATGAATAAAAATACTTCAAATTGCAGAAATTGCGCATCCATATCAGCCGGAATATAAAGGAAACCCCCGAAAGGATTTTACCTGCCGGGGGCTTAAAAAGGACACCTGTTTCCGGGAAATTACTTCAGGAACATCATTTTACCTGAAGTTACATTATTGCCTGCTCTAACCCTGTAAATATAGGCTCCGCTGGGAAGTATGCTGCCCGAGTTATCCTCTCCGTGCCAGATCACCTGGTGTACTCCGGCCTGTGTCCGGGCGTTTATGAGCGTCCTTACCTCCTGCCCCAGCATATTATAAATCTTAACACTAAGGAAAGCTGCCGCAGGCAGACTGACCTTAATTGTTGTGGACGGGTTAAACGGATTGGGATAGTTCTGTGCAACTTCAAATTCAGCAGGAATCATAGTATTATTTTTCTCAACACCTGTTACTGAAGCTGCCACAAAGCTTTCAATGCTGGAAAATGCTGAGGGCTTCCCATCCTTGTTAAATGACCTGACTCTCCAGTAGTATTTAGAACCGGCCGTAAGGCCGCTGAGCGCCTTAAAGCTTGATTCTATGCCTGTAAGACTCCGGGCCTCCGACATATCCTTATTAAGTGAGTACTGAACTTCGTATTTCAGCTGTGAGGACGATGCACGACAAAACCAGCTCAAAACAGGAGAATCCGTTTTAATCTTAACTCCCTTTACAGGACTTCCTGTAAGCGGAACAATTGATGATGAAACACCCGGGCTTACTGTAAATGAAGCAACAGCCGAATGGTCCGAAATGTTGGACTCATTACCATCTTCATATGAGTAAACTACCCATGCATACGTGGCACCCGGCGTAAGACCTGAAACCGTAGTTGTCATTTCTGTAAGATCACTTACCGAGGTAAAGAAGTTATCCTCACTGTAGGTAGAATAGTAAACCTCGACACGGAATTTTAACCCTGAGGCAGAACCCGGCAGGTACCACTGCAGCTCAGCTGATGTAGTTGTGATCTGTGTACCCGGCCAGGGTGAAGATGCTATCGGCTTTAAGGGCTTGACTGCTGCATCGGCAACTACTTTGAAATTGGCTGCTGCAGAAGGTTCGCTCCAGGTTAGACCATCCAGACTGGATTTGACATGCCAGTAATATTCCTTTCCTGCTGCAAGAGCGTTTTCACTTCCGCTGATAAATAAATCAGTTGTGGGATCAAGGGTTACTTTATTTACATTAAAATCTTTATCATCGGCATATTCCACTAGGTATTGTAGTCCCGTCCCGTCTGCTCCAACATACCATGAGAAGTAAGGAGTCTTTGAATAAACAGTTGTGCCCTTAACGGGCCACGAAGGAGTAGGAACAACTGCCGCAGGGACAATTCCTCCGTCAATTTTGAACTTTGCCTCTACAGTTGACCAGCCGGAAGCCTTCCCATCAGTTCCGTCAGGTGAAGATCTTACCTGCCAGAGGTAGGTTTCACCGGCAGTAAGACCGTCAAGTGAAGCATAACTCTCTGTGCTCCAGTCTGTTGAATCACCATAATCCGCATCGCTTAATTTTTTATACCGCATCTGGAAATAGAGCCCAGGAACATATGTATTCAAATACCAGCAGAACTGAACTGAAGTTGAGTAAACTGTGGCATTGCCCACAGGCCATGAAGGAACCGGTACCGGTGCAGTCTGAGCCAAACCGGAATATACCTTAAAATGAGCTTCTGCAGAAAGACTGCTTTCTTTTGTAGTGTCGCTTGCCAGCCTGGATTGTACTCTCCAGTAGTAATCCCCGGGCTGTAGATCTTCTGTAACGGAAGCATAACTGTCGGAACTCCAGTCTGTAAACTTCACTCCGGCATCTGTTGTATTGCTAAAGGATGTGTTTGAATAGTAAACCTTGAACTGCAGACCTGGATCTGCTGAACCGAGATACCAGAAGAAATCCGGTTTTGAAGTGTAAACTGTTGCGCCTTTAACAGGCCAGCCTGGAGTAGGAACAATAGCTCCCGGATCAGCAGGAGTTGAAAAACTTTCAATTGCGGAGTAGGATGTTATCGTTCCGCCAGCAGACTTTGAGCGCACCTGCCAGTAATAGGTCTTTCCCCCTTCCAGCGGGTCCAGTGTGTAATATGCGTCTTCCAGGTCTGAAACCAAGGTTGGACTTACAAGCATATTATCGACAGGTTCTGCATTTGAATACAACAGGTCATATTTGACGCCTGGACTGTACGGGGTGGTGTACCAGGCAAAGTTTGCTGAAGTGGTGTATAACTTTACATTCTTTACAGGGTAAGTCAGAACAGGTGTTACTGCGGAAATAGTGTAAAAAGTTCTAATTTCAGAATACGGATATGGTGAAACATTTGCCCGAACATGCCAGTAGTACTGTTTATTATTCTCAAGGCGCTCTGCAGCTGTGGCTGGCGTCCACGAAGTAGATGGTTCATTCACTACGGTTTCGTATGTTACGGTTGCAAATGTCTTGTCCGTAGAAATCTGAAGCCGGTAGGTGGTTGCTCCTGGCACAGATACCCAGCTTATTATTGGTTCAATTGATACTCCGGCGGCTTTATCAGCCGGAGCACTTAGCGTAGGCTGTGCAAAAAGAGCCCCGGAAAAAAGAATGAAAAACAAAAATAAAAAGTTAGTAACAATAACTTTTTTCATTTTTCCCCTCAAGTTATAAATGTATAAGTAATTACAGATTGACTTTAAGAAAGGAAGCGTAAAATAACTTACATCAGGAAAATACCTGCCTGGAAGCTCCAGGAGCCGAAATATTTATATTAAATTTCAGTTATGTCAGAGAATAGAAAAGAAAAAATTATGGAGCCCCGGAAAAGCAATGAGCCGCATCACGGCATTTTATAAAAAAAATACTCCTTTCAAGTTAACAGGTGAAAAATTTAATGTCAAGTGTCAGAGCAGGATTTTGGAATATTTTTGCAGCCCGAACGGGCCCTGGTAAGAGATGCCATATGGTGGAAAACTAGTCTGTTCCCTGTGTTAAATGCCTGCTGATTACAGACTCAATTTCATCGCGCCAGATGACGTAGCCCCGGGCATTGAGGTGAATGCCGTCAAGCGTGAGTTCACTTTGAAGATATCCCCCGCGGCTCATCTTTGAATTCAGGTCGATAAAAAGCACGCCGTTTTTATCGGCATAGGCTTTCAGCAGATTGTTCAGGATAGCAATTTCACGATTTTTCTGTGCGGAAAGAAGATACTTTGAAGAGACATACAGCGGTGACTGTATTACAGGAATTATATTATGCTCCCTGAGAGCTTCAATAACTTTTATAAAGTTTGCAGCTGTCGGTTCAGCCGGATACCCGGAGTATATATCATTAACACCTCCCATGATAAAACATATTTTTGGATTGAGCCTGTAGACATAGTCCATCCTTCCCAGAAAATCCTTTATACCGTCGCCCGGAATTCCCCGCTCGGCAACGTCGGTTCTTCCAAGAAGTTCATTCCAGTTAACTCCGTGTGTAAGGGAGTTTCCAAGCATTACAATTTCCGCATGCTTTGTCTTATAAACATCATACAGCGATGTCTGCATGCGGTGGTCGGGGGTCCCTTTATAGTAAGTGGTATCCGAAAGAGCGCGGACTTCCGGGGCCGTTAAGAAAAGAAAAATCAATGTGCAATATATTACTTTCCTTTTCATCCTGCTGCTTTACAACTTAAGTATTAACTTCCCTTGTGTTAAAACTGAAAATAAATAAACGGCTGGAGGTCAGCCGACTTTGCCTGTGCCACAACCCATATAGCCACAGCCAGAATGAAAGCCTTTGCCGGCAGCGGGGTTCTTGTTATCAGTTCCGAAACCTTTAATTCAACAGATTTAGGCACAAAGTGCAGAATGTATCCCGTTATAATTAAAGCCAGCACCACTGGGTATGCCTGAACAAACTGAGGGAAAACTCCCCCTTTGAAATAACTGAATATCTGAGAGAACATATCCATGGCTGCCGAAAAGTTTGCCGCTCCGAAAAGAACCCATGTTACTGCAATGAGATGGAAAGTAATGAAAACCTGAAAAGCATGAAGCACTTTTGAGTTACTGATGCCGAGCTTTTCATAGAACTTCTGTCTCGGCTTTTTCGTAAAAAGAGCAATGGCCATCATTAGACCGTGAACAGCGCCCCAGAGTACGAATGTATATGATGCTCCGTGCCAGAGCCCGCAGATTAAAAATGTAACAATGAGAGCAGAAGCATTCCCCAGCGTTCTCAGGCTTCTGAACTTCATCTGCAGCGGGCGGAAGAGGTAATCCAGGAACCAGCTGGACAGAGAAATATGCCAGCGCCTCCAGAATTCTGCAATTGAAGATGCCTGATAAGGAGAATTGAAATTTTCCATGAGCTTAAAGCCCATCAAAAGAGCGATGCCTATGGCAATATCCGAGTAGCCTGAAAAATCGCAGTACACTTTTAAGGCATAACCATAAACGGCAAGCAGGTTTTCAACACCCGTGTAGCGTGTAGGCATTTCAAAGATACGGTCTACAAAATTTACACCTATGTAGTCGGCTATTACAACTTTCTTAAACAGGCCGGAAATAATCAGGAAAATTCCTCTTCCAATATAAATTTCCGGGATCTGCAGATCCTGCTTTACCTGCGGCAGAAATTCCGGGGCCCGGTCAATTGGTCCTGCCAGAATATTCGGAAAGAAGGAAACATAGAGAAGGAAATCCCTGAAACTTTTTTCAGCCTCCATTTTCTCCAGGTAAACATCAATTACGTAACTTAGCGCCTTAAATGTAAAGAATGATATTCCCACGGGAAGAAATATGTCCAGAGGCGTAATGGCTGAAGACTTTATGTGATTTACTATATCAATAAAAAAGTTTGTGTACTTAAAGTAAAACAGCACTCCGATGTTAACCGCAACCGATGCTATAAGAAGCATCTTTTTCTTCAGATAGCTTTCCCCGGAGGACTGTATGGATTTTCCCGCATAGAAATTAAAGACAGAGCTGAAGACCAACAAGAGGAAGTATAATCCTGCTGCCTTATAATAGAAAAAAAGAGAAAAGACAATGATAAGGTATACCCTGAAGTTCCTGCTTTTGGAGAATGCCGCATAGAAGACAAGGAATGCAAAGAAGAAAAATAAAAACTCGGCCGTGCTGAATAAAAGCGGGTCGTCCGGAATATATTTAAACAGGGAAAGAAGTTTTTCAAGATCGATATTACTAAACATTCCTTATCCGTCAATTAAGTTAAAATGATCATTTATGACTGCATGTAGAGTAACTGGCCATTTATGAAGCAGCCGTAGTTTTTTTTACTAGTCAGCTGACCTTTGAGTCAACGAGATTCTGAAGGTCGCCAATGTTCTTTAGTTTCAGGATTTCGATATTCTTAAAGCGGACCTGGTATTCCTTCTCAACGGCCAGGATAACGTTTATATGATTTAATGAATCCCAGCCCGGCACCTCGGTTGCTTTTGTATCGCGCGTTATGTTGTAGTCTTCCAGGTTAAGGACAGCAAGAATTGTTTTTTTCAGTCTCTCAGAGATCATTTTACCCCCATAGTACTTCTTCTTTACTTTTTAATATTCTTTCCATATTGGCCTTGCGGGCAGGCTTTCCGGCTGAACTCTTAATAAGCCATCTTGGAGGCACAATATAAACATTTTTTATGGTAACATCTATCTGCATTCCCGTTTTAATAATATCCAGGCGCAGTTTTTTCAGGCTCTCCGACTCAGTATAGTTTGATTCGGCAATAACGCTAATCTGTTCACTTCCGATTGAGGAGTCCTCCTCGCCGAAAGCTATTACACGTCCGGGAATAACGCCCTCGGCCTGCATTACAGCATCCTCGACGTCCTCGGGATAAATGTTATTTCCTGCAACGATAATAATGTCTTTTTTTCTCCCGATGGCATAGAAGTAGCCATTCAAAAGAAAGCCGTAGTCGCCGCTGTAGTACCAGCCGTCTTTAAGAACCTCTGCAGTTTTTTCAGGATAGTTTCTGTAGCCCTCGAAAACAGTTTCAGATTTTATTACAATTTCACCGACCAATCCCTCGGGGAGTTCACTCCCGTCGGCCCCGAGTATTTTAATCTGTGTACCCCTGATCGGGCGGCCCGAAGAGACGCACTCACGGATAACAGCCGAGTCGCCGTCGGCAATCTTCACAATTCCCTTTGAAAGCAGCTGCCGGTCTACCTTTATATGCTCCGGCTGTCTGCCCGGTTCAGTCTGTGTGGCTGAAAAAGTAATTTCCGCCATTCCATAACAGGCGCCGAATTTTTCTTTTGTAATTCCGAGCGGGGAAAAACATTCCATAAATTTTTCAAAGCTCTCATGCCTGACAGGCTCACTGCAGTTGACGAGCATTCTTACCGATTCAAGCGATATATCCTCAAGCTCTTCAGTACGGATCTTATCGCTCATCAGGTTGAATGCAAAGTTCGGCAGCCAGGCAAGCGTGGCCTTTTCTTTTGAAATTGCATCCAGCAGAATCTCAGGCACCATCACCCACTGGAACGGATCGATCTGAATCGATGGAATGCCTGAGGCCAGAGGCATCTGGAATGCTGCAATGAGGCCCATATCGTGATACAATGGGAGCCAGCTTACAATCTTATCTGAATCTGTGAGCCTTATTGCCTCGGAATAGTTTGCAATATGCAGAAGTATTTCCCTGTTTGTAAGAAGAACCGGTTTCTGCAGACCCGTTGTGCCAGAGGAGTGCTGAAGTAAAAAATGATCGGAAGATTTCAGGTTTGTGCGGATGTTAAGTATTTCCTTGTACTCCTCGTTGCTGGCCGGCATATCGCAATGGAATTCCAGCGGGAAAACAATGCCTTTGATGGCGCTGTTCTGACTGAGCGTCAGCGGAGCCACAATATTTTCCAGATCCCTTTCAGTCATAATCCAGTCCAGACCTGAATGCATTGCCATGCCTTCGAGTCCCTGTCTGAATTTTTCGGGATGCAGTCTCCCGTTCGGATAAGCAAGAACAGCAGGAATGGCTCCAATGCTTGCAATTGAAAGATAGAGGGGATAAAACTCCGCATTATGTCTTATGATGATTGCACAGACATCCCCTTTTCGTATCCCCTTCTGTCTTAAGATCAGTGCAAACTTATCAGCCCTTGAAAGCAGGCTGCCGAAAGTCCACCTGAAGGGTTCTTTTTCAGCATCCCAGTGTATAACAGCCTCTTTATCGGGAAACAGGGCTGCATTCAGGCTCCATCTTTCCCAGATGGTTTCGTTTGGATTAAATCTGTTGATCATAGTTTCTTGCCTAAAGTTATAAATTACAACCGTTTATTTCTGGGAATAATATCCATTCAGTATCGCCTTTGAGAGCATTTGTGCAACTTTTTTCGAGCCGTCGAGCGATATATGCTCATAATCCTTAAAGGCCAAACCTGAGCCCGCCCATGCTACCATTGAATTCTCTCCTCCCATTGCCTCAAACATATTCCAGAATGTAACGCCTGTGGATTGGGCAATTTTTTTCTGTGATTCGACCATTTTAAGAATATTGGGATCGGTAGCGAACCTTGTTCCCCTCTTTATAGCCCTGTCGCCAACGCCGACAAGGAGTATGCTGGCCTGGGGGAAACTGCTTTTCAGTTCGTTTATTACATTTATCATCTGGCTTTCATACCAGCCGAAGTTTACACTGCCGGTAGAGACCATGTTTTGTCCGAAGCTGAGGATGATAAGTTTATAGTCAAGATACTTGTTGAAATCCTTCATCACTTCCGGAGATATATCCCTGAACGAAGTTCCGGTGTTTCCTCTCCATGCAAAGTTATCAAGATAAAGCCCTGGTCCGGTTTCCATGCTGATTCCGTAGAACTTTGCCTGTTCGGCCTGTGTGGCGGTCATCTTGAATGAGGTGCCGTTTGAAGGTACGGTAAGAAGCAGTTCCTTGATCCCCTTGCCGGTGCGCAGAGGAGCCGACTGCTCCTGTCCATTATTGAAAGAATATCTGATGGAGGAGTTCTTTGCATCGGTATAATAGATCTTTATTGTTCTGAAGGCACTTGCAGATGAATAACGGTTAAGACAGTTGTACTTTACCCAGCTTCCGGCCTTTGGAATAAATGCAAAGCCGTTAATTCCCAGAGGAATATTGGCTTCCTTTCCGATTATAACAGAAGAGGTTTTCCAGTCCGGTGAAAAAGAAATGCCGGTTGAAACCCTGAATGAAACGTCCTGAGATGTAACCGGGAGGAATCCCACGCCCATGCCTCCGAACTCTTTCTGCAGGGCCTGCCTGATGTCGGCATCAATGAGATCACCTTCAAGTCCTGAATCGCCATAGTGTGCAATCCTGACGCTTTTTGAACGGGACTGCTTAAGAGCCGCATAAAAGTTCTTCATCTGAGCCACATTGCCCGAAAGGGGTACATCTTTAACGGGCTGCAGGGCGGAATTTCCTTCTTCCATTTTCTGGAGCCCGGTGATATTCTCTAAAGAATTACCGTCTTCTCCTAGAAGCCGAACAAAGGGCTCAAAAAGCACTTCTGAGGGAAAAGAAGCGAAGATTACCTTTCCGGCGGGCGGGAGTGAAGCAGAATTTATTCCGGAGGTGTGAATAGCTTCCCGATTAAGGCTTAAGAGTGAATCGGGCTTAATATCTGCAAAGAAACTTACCGGTTTTGTCTTAAAGAAAAGAATATTTACACCTTCAGGAATGTAAGAAAGAACAAAAGAAAACAGAATGGCCATGCCGACTATAATTACAGGCCTGTTCTTAGGCTTGATTGATGACATAAGGATTTCCTTCCATATAGTTAAAACGTTTAGTGGGATTTATACCCGGTTTCTATATAAAAACTTTTTCAGTATAAAACTGTTTCAGCATAAAACTGTTTCAGCATAAAACTTTTTCAGCATATTCAGCAGAAAAGAAGAGTAAGCTATCGGGTCAGTTTATTTAATATCGGATCGAGTTCTTCACGCCAGATGGCATATCCATTGGCATTCAGGTGCAGTCCATCGTATGTCAGTTCATTTCTCAAAAGTCCGTTTTGTGTCATTTTCGAATTAAGATCCACGAAAGTCAGGTTGTTCTTCTCAGCATAGCTTCTGAGCATCATATTCAATTTATTGACTTCCGGATTCTTATCGTGTGCATTATGCCACTTTTCCGAAACCAAAAGCGTCGACTGAATGACAGGAATAATATTATGTTTCTGAAGCTCACGGATCAGCTTTACATATTCAGTGAACACAGTCTCTGCGCTGTAGCCGGAATAGATGTCATTTATCCCTCCCATGATAAAGCAGACCTTAGGATTAAGTTTGAATACATAATCCAGGCGGCTTAAGAATCCTTCAACAATATCGCTCGGAATTCCCCTTTCTACAATATCAGTCCTTCCCATCAGCTCGTTCCAGTTCACTCCGTGCGTTATGGAATTTCCAAGCATTAAAACGCCGGCATGCTGTGTCCTGTATATGTTGTATAACCCTGTCTGAAGCCAGTAATTTGGGTTTTGCTTATAAACTGCAGTAGTATCGGATCCCGAAAAAAAAGCAAAGCATCTTGCGTTAAAAAGAAAAGTATAAAACAGAATCAGTACTATTGGCATTCTGCCTTTTTTCATTTGTCCCCTCAAAAGTCCGTTAGCAGTAAATATTAAAAAATAAAGGATAAAATCCAAGCAGAAATGTCGTCTTGGAGTCAAAAGCGTGGATAATTATGTGACAAAGCTCATAAAGGAGACAGCCTGAAAGGAAAAATTGAAGATTTTCGCCTTAACGAGGGAAAAGCCTTGCTTTTTATGCCGCTTCTTGTATTTTGTGTTAGTATAATATTATGCATTTTGCCGGGAATGCCTCTGGAACAGGTCTGCTCCGTGGAAAATGTTCTGAGAAATATTGGCTTTTCAGCAGTCTCTGCAAGTAAAAGACTCATTGAATCCTCATTTAAAGAACAGATAAAAAGAGAATTTGTAAGAAAGAAGTACAGGTAAGAAAAGTGTGTGCTCTCAATGGAGAATAAGACTTTCGATTTTTATTGCATATAAATTTACAATAATTGTCCGGAGTGTATATGGATTCAAAATCTTACGGTTTCATCGGCGGGGGCAGGATCACGCGTATTTTCCTGAAAGCCCTGAGCAACGCCGGAATGACTTTCCCGGATGTGATAGTCAGTGATATAATAATGGGCTATCTGGAAAAACTCAAACAAACTTATCCGGAAATATGCCTCTCATATAATGACGACAGGCTGCCGGCAAGGCAGGATGTTGTTTTTATTTCTCTTCATCCTCCTCTGATCTGCGACATACTGAAGGCAATTAGGCCGGAGCTTAAAGATACGGCTATTATTGTATCGCTGGCACCCAAGATTACAATTTCCAAAATGCAGGAGACACTCGGAGGCTTTGACAGGATAGTCAGGATGATTCCCAATGCTCCTTCTATTGTAAATGCAGGCTATAACCCGGTCAGTTTTTCTGCGGGCATTTCTGAAAAAGAAAAGTCAGGACTTCTGAAATTATTTTCAAATCTTGGCGACTGCCCGGAAGTAGCAGAGGAAAAACTTGAGGCATATGCTGTTTTAACGGCAATGGGTCCTACATACCTTTGGTTCCAGCTCTATGAATTAAAAAACATTATGCGGGAATTCGGCCTTCACGAAGCTGAAACAGAAGATGGCATCAGAAAGATGACAGAAGGCGCCCTCAAGACTATGTTCTCCGGAATGACACCCGAGGAGGTAATGGATCTTGTTCCCGTTAAACCGATCGGCGATGTGGAAGAAAAAATAAAGGAAACCTACAGAAACAAGCTTCTTGCAACTTTCAACAGAATTAAACCATAAGAAAAAAGCCGGAAGTCTCAAAACTTAGAACTTCCGGCTTCTTCAGAAAACAGGTGAAAAATCATCCGAAGAACACTGCAGCAACTTCCATCAGCTTCGGATCCACGGTCTTAAGTTCCCCTGTAGCAGCCTCAAGCGGCACGGCAACTATTTCTGTGCCTTTTAAGGAAGCCATCTTGCCGAAATCCCCATTCTGCACCAGTTCAGCAGCAAAGACTCCGAAACGTGTGCCTAGCACCCTGTCGAAGGCTGTCGGGGATCCGCCTCTTTGAACGTGGCCTAAGATTGTAGCTCTAGTTTCAAAGCCGGTGCGTTTTTCAATTTCACTTGCCAGAAGATTTCCGATTCCGCCGAGTCTTACGTGGCCGAATGAATCGAGCTCCTGGCTCTGGAGCACCATACTGTCTTTTTCATCTGAGGTATCCCACTGTGCGCCTTCGGCAACGACAACGATCGAGAAGTTCTTTCCCCTGGCGTGTCTTTTCTTCAGTACATCGCAGACTTCTTCCATCTTGAAAGGCTGTTCAGGAATAAGGATCATGTCAGCTCCGCCGGCCATGCCTGAATGAAGTGCAATCCATCCGGCGTGGCGCCCCATTACTTCAACTACCATTACGCGGTTATGCGATTCGGCAGTCGTATGAAGACGGTCGATAGCTTCCATGGCAATATTTACAGCCGTATCGAAACCAAAAGTATAGTCTGTTGCATTTAAGTCGTTGTCAATTGTCTTTGGAACGCCTACAACCTTAACACCGGCCTTGTAGAGTTTTGTTGCAACGCCGAGCGTGTCCTCGCCGCCGATTGCAACAAGAGCATCTATGCCGCTGTCTTTCATGTTTTTTATTATGGTTGCCTCACCATTGGGCACTTTATAAACATTTGTGCGTGAACTTTTCAAAATTGTACCGCCGCGGGGCAGAATGCCCGAAACGGCATCAACATCCAGATTTATAAATTTATTCTCAAGCAAACCTTTCCACCCTTCTGTAAAACCAACTACCTGATGGCCATTCTGAATGGATTTTCTCACAACTGCGCGTATTACAGGATTAAGACCAGGACAGTCGCCCCCTCCGGTCAATACTCCGATTTTCATTTTTCCTCCGGTTAAATAATATCCATTTAAGGTATAGAACTTCATTTATCTAATTCAAGGGGAATTTTCCCCATTATGAACAGTGAAAAAGCGGGAAAAAGAACACTAATATCCGGTTTCAGGATAAGGCAGTTCCGTTTTTCCAGCTCTTTCTTCAGAGAACTTTCAATTTAGCAAACTTGACCAGAAGCTGCTTAATTCCGGCTTCCTCAAATGCCACTGTTACCCTCTGCATCTCACCGATACCGCTGATCTGCTGCACCTTGCCCATGCCAAATTTCTCGTGCATTACCTTGCTTCCCATGCGAAGCGACTTCTGTTCCTGGTTGAAGTCGTCATAGTCCTCCTGGTAATGCTCATCATAGATAAAATCCTTTTTTGTGCGGCGGCTGGAGCCTTTTCTTCCGGAGGCTCCGTTGAGTTCAACATATGTTGCTGGGTCCAGTTCTTCGATAAATCTGGATTTGCTCTGATATGCCACCTCTCCAAAGCGGTAGCGCGAACGGGCATATGTTAAGAACACCTTCGACTGCGCGCGTGTCAGAGCCACATAGAAAAGGCGCCTTTCCTCTTCTATTCTGGCGTCTGAATTAAACTTCGGCGCCAGGGGAAAAATGTCCTCCTCCAGGCCTGAGACAAAAACGACCGGGAATTCAAGCCCTTTTGCGCTGTGGACTGTCATCATTGTAACCGAGTTATTTTCATCTTCCATCTGATCGATGCCTGCAATTAGAGAAACTTCGGCCAGGTACTGCTCCATGGTTGCACCTGGAACACTCCTTGAATAGTCACTTATGGCATTAAGCAGTTCCTGTATGTTCTCGTAGCGGACTATAGACTCCGGCGTATTCTCCTCCTTATAGATCCTGAGTATACCCAGCTCATCGATAAGAGCAGAAATTAGCTCGCTTAAGGAGAGCTTTTCCTTGAGTGTAATGTACTTATCTAAAAGAAGCTTAAATGCCTTTACGTTCTTCTGTATTCTTTCTTTTACCTCTATGACCTCAAAGACCCTCATCATTGTATCGAAGAGCGTAAGGTGATGTTTCCTGGCAAATGCAATCATCTTTGAAATCGAGGTGTTTCCTATGCCTCGCTGCGGGAAATTCATAATCCTCAGCAGGCTTTCCTCGTCCGCCTGGTTGGCCAGAACCCTGAGGTAAGCAATGACGTCTTTGACCTCTTTTCTTTTATAGAATTCAATTCCACCGATTATTCTGTATGGGACCCTTTCGCGTCTGAAGGCATCTTCCAGGGCCCGGGACTGCGAGTTTATCCTGTAAAGAATTGCAAAATCCTTATAGGAGAGTTTTTTCTGCGATATCTCCTCTTTTATGAGCTTTGTCAGCTGGTAGGCTTCGTCTTTCTCATCCGAGCATCTTACAAGTGCAAGTTCCTCGCCGTCATTATTCTCCGTCCATAGCGTTTTTGCAATCTGTTCGGCATTATTCTTAATTACACTTCCTGCTGCAGCAAGTATAGTTTTTGTTGAACGGTAGTTCTGCTCCAGGCGGAATATCTTTGCCTTCGGGAAATCCCTTTCAAAATCGAGCATATTGCGGATATCTGCGCCTCTCCAGCCGTAAATGCTCTGTGCATCATCGCCAACGACGCAGATGTTTCTCTTAGATGTAACCAGAAGCCTTAAAAGCTCATACTGTGCGCGGTTTGTATCCTGGTATTCATCCACCAGAATATATGTAAACTTCTTCCTGTACTTCTGAAGCGTCTTTTCCTTATCGTTAAAAAGCTCTATAGGCTTTAAGAGCAGGTCGTCAAAGTCCATCGAGTTATTTTCCCTCAGGCGCTTGTTGTATTCCTCATATATATCGGCAATTTTTCTCTCCAGCACTGAAGAGGCAATATTATCGGCATACTCTTTGGGATAGATCATCTGGTTTTTCAGGAAGCTGATCTTGTGGTGAATGGAGCCGGCCGTAACGCCTTCCATCATCCAGTTCATCTCCTGGAGAATAGTACCTACGAGTGCTGCCGAATCCTCTGCGTCATAGATCGAGAAATTGCTCTTAAAGTTAATTTTGTCGGCTTCAATACGGAGTATTTTGGCAAAAATGGAATGAAAAGTACCCATCCACAGATGATCTGCACTCTGGCCGATCAATGAGCGGATGCGCTGCTTCATCTCATTGGCAGCCTTATTCGTAAAAGTAAGAGCCAGAATAGAAGAAGGGTCGAATCCCTGATCGATCAGGTATGCGATTTTATAGGTCAGTACCCTGGTTTTACCGGAACCTGCACCGGCAACTATCATTTGCGGGCCGTCAAGATACTCAACAGCTTCTTTTTGCTCTAAATTTAAGGTCTTAAGTAGTGTCATTGCGAGTAATCTAATATTTAGTTGGCAAATATACTAAATATCAGTCTAAAATTCAAAGAATACCCGCAAATTGCATCTTTTGTGAGTTTTTGAGGCAGGAATGGGAGTTTTCAGATTACTTTCGCACCACAATTATACATTATCCGAAAAGAAAAAGCAAGACTGTTTTTACAGGGGCAGTATTTTACCCTTCAGGCGGGGCATACCCATATTAAAGTGAGTATGCCTCAGCCAAAGAAAAAGTCTAAATTAAATTCTATTTTATCAGAAGTTTTCCGTCTTTCATAATGACTTTTCCATCGAAGTAAACCGTGGGCTTTTTAACAAGCCCGTCCAGGTGGCTTGCCACACGGACACTGCCCCCCATCGATTTATTGTCGCCGAAGGCGATATGTATTGTACCCATAACTTTTTCATCTTCAAGAAGAATTCCGCTAAGTTTCGCCTTGTCGTTAGTGCCTATTCCGAATTCAGCCACATTGCGGGCGGCTTTGCCGTGCACGTCCAGAAGTTTAATGAGTTTTTTGGCCATCGGGCCACCGGTAATTTCAGTTGCAAAACCGTCTGCCACTTTAATCCTGATATTGGCATTATTAACCATTCCGAGGCCGGCCATCGAGCCGTCTACAACAACTACGCCCTGGGATGTGCCTTCAACCGGGGCAACAAAGGTTTCTCCCGTCGGGAGGTTTCCGCTTTCCCCCTTTTTATGGAAAAGGCCCTTGCTTGCATAAGCCGTACGCCCTGAAATATCCATTGTGATGTCGGTACCGGCAGCGGAAGTAACCCTTACAGTTTTGGTCTTTTCAAAGATCTTCTTCAGTTTAACTGTCAGAGCTGCAATCTTTTTATAATCGGCATTCAGGCCGCGAATCATAACCTCAGGTGTAATGCCCGGGAATGTTGCAATTCTTACGCCCTTCTCAGAGGCGCTGCGCCTTGCATCTGTGTGTGTCAGCGATTTGGAAGTCGGGCAGAAGACGATGTCAAATTTCTGCATCAGTTCAGCTACTTCCTGTGGAGGCTCCTCCCCGTTATACTGCCTGGATTTCATTTCCACGAGCAAAGCCTCAAAGCCTAAATCAAGCGCATTGCTGTAAAGGGTATAACCGATCTGTCTTTTTACCTCGTCTGTTACGACCAGGATCTTTTCTTTTTTCTTTGCACCCATGCAGTCTTTAATTGCAATTACTGCCGCTTTGTCGAGTTTAGTTTTTGCCATAGTGTTTTTAGTGGGTTAAAGTTGATAAAAAGGGTTGTTTTAAGGTATAATATAAACAAAGAATCAGTAAAGAGGTATTCCGACGTTCAGCTGTATGAGCCCAAACAGGCCGCCGTCACTAATAAAGTTATCAATTGCCGTTACCTCATCGGGTTTGCTGTTGAGGTCGTCGTTGATGAGGTTTCCAAAGGAAAACCTGGTATATCCGGCCGTTGCCTCCAGGCTTATGTAATCCCCTGCCAGGCGGAATATGAGCCCGCCGGCAAGAGTGTACCCAACTGCAAGTTTATCGTTTGAGTAGTCAGTTTCCTTTAGCGGAGCCTCAGAAGAAGTAACAGCAGAAGTAAGATTTGCCGAATGGAAGGTCACCTGTGCATCTACAAATTTAACAGCCAGGAGTTTGCCCAGTGAATAGCCCACATCCACTCCAAGTCCGTAATAATTCAGATTAAGCGTATACTTTGTATTGACCGAACCATCCCCTTCAATATTCTCAAAGAGCTGGTTTTCTTCCTTGAGGAACTGATAGTAGCCTTTGGTTGAAAATATCAGGTTATTAAATCTTGTCCGGAAGATATTAGCTCCTACGCGGAAGCCGTTTGCCCTCCCAAATTCCGGCATCTGCACGGTGGCGGAGGCACTGCCGGCAGTTTTCCGGATAAACTCATTAAAGCCGGTGGCTTTATAGTCCTGAATGCCGTATCCGGCATAAAATCCCCCAAGTCCCAGACACCCGAAACCGCAGGTCTGAGCTTCAGTCCTGAAACTTATTAAAAGCAGAAACAAAGCTGCCAGGGCAATATAAAGCTTCATTGCCATCATAAGCCGCCGAAAAGAGAGTAAAAAATGAAAAACGATTCCTGTTTCAAAATCTTTAATTCCCCCCAAATATTCAACAACAAATTGCTCTACCCCAAAAGAGCTGGTGCTGATATACAGAAACTAAGCTAAAGAGACAATGAAAAACGGGATTAAGCCTGTTGGCTGCATGGTTTAATTATATCTATGAAATATCCAGCTGAAACAATTTACTGAGCAGCACAATCAGCTGACTGTTTCAAGAGTTTTACTTTTGATCCCATCTTCAAGACCGTGGCCGTGACGTCCGAGTTCGCTTTTCCTTAAGAAGTATGCAAACAGAAGTCCGAAGAATCCAAGGGATGAAAATATCCACATCCCCAGCGTGTAGCCGTGCGAGGCGTCATTGGCCCAGCCGATAATCATATTAAACCCGAAAAGCCCGATATTCTGAATCATAGTCATAAGTCCGTATGCTGTACCAAGACGGCTTTCATCGGTAATAATGGCAACAGAAGGCCACATCACGGCCGGCACCAGCGAAAACGATATGCCCATCATTGCCATCGGAATAATAAGGTTGATTGAAGTATATGCCATTAAAAGGTAGACCGGAATTATCAGCAGGGATCCGAACATCATAAGTAAAGAACGCTTGCCTATATAATCGGATAAAAGTCCGAAAAGTGGAGTCAGTATCATGGCAGAAAGTGTAAGAAGGCTGGAGAGAAACCCACCGAACTCCCTTGTGGTGCCGTGAGCTTCCATGAAGAACTTTACGGCGAATGTCTGGAATGGAAATATGGCTGAATAGAATGTTACACATAGTAGCGTAATGAACCAGAAGGAAGGCTTAAAGTTAAAAATCTCCCTTACTTTTATTTCATCCTGTTTAGGTACTTCCCTTAAAGAGAAAACTTTGGATGCATGGGTGTCCATCAGAATGTAAACAATAACCGAGGCAACTGATATTGTAGCTGCTGCAACAGAAATAAGAAGCGGAGTCTGCCAGTTAGTGAATAAAGCCTTCCCCCATGAAGGTGAATTCAGGGCTGCAAAAGATCCCAGGCGCGCAATGGTAAGATTCAGTCCGAATGCAAAGGAAAGCTCCTTGCCCTTAAACCAGCGCCCGATAATGGTTGTAACAGCAACAATGAGTGATTCAGCCCCAAGTCCGAAGATGAGTCTTCCTGTTGCCATAACGGCAAGACTTGAAGAAGATGCCGTAACAACTGCTCCTAAAAGGCAGAGAACGGAGAATATGAAAGTTGATATTCTGGTCCCAAGGCGGTCAATTATAATTCCGCCAATAAGCACCATAAACACGTTCGGTATGCTGTAGATTGCCTGCAGGAGACCAATATTGCTGTCGGAGAAGTTAAGCTGTTTGGCTAAGAGATCCGCCAGCGGGCTTATGCAGTCATAGACGTAATAATTGCCGAACATGGCAAGACTTACAAAAACAAGTACTCCCCATCTGTATAACTTTGATGGTTCAGGTTTAACCATTGCAGTAGCTGTTTCCATTGCGCCCCTTTCAATCAGACTAAATTTTGGATAAATTACTTAAAAAGCCCGGACTCTGCAGAGTCCGGGCTCCAAATATAATGATCCGGAATTTATTTTGCAGGAATATTCTTCAGTACTTCCTTCAACAGATCCCAGAATTTCTCAACGGTATCAATTTTTACCCTTTCATCCGGCGAGTGGGCTCCGACGATTGTAGGACCGAAAGAGATCATGTCCATATCCGGATAGCGTTCGTTTATAATGCCGCACTCAAGCCCGGCATGAATAGCCTTCACCTCAGGCTCAGACTTGTAAAGCCTGTCAAAAGCTTTCTTAAGAACGCTTAGAATCGGGGATTTTACGTTCGGCTTCCAGCCTGGGTATCCGTCACCATGCTTTACATGAGCGCCTGCAAGTGTAAAGACACTTCCGACCATATCGGCTGCATCTTCTTTTTCGCTTTCAACGGAACTTCTCTGGCTTGTTGTAACTGAAACCGTCGTGTCTTCGGTTTGAACAATTGCCAGGTTCGTTGAGGTCTCAACCAGTCCTTTTATATCGGGACTCATTGTAATGACACCGTGAGGAGCAGCATAAAGGGAGTTAAGTATACTGTCCTGTGAAGCCTTATCCATAACACCCTTCGGCATTTCGGCTTTTGAAACCTTGACTGTAAGTCCCGGTTCATTTGTAGATAGTTCCTTTTTAACAGTTTCGTTGTACTCTGAAACGAATTTTTCCAGTTCAGAGGCTTTTGAAGCAGAAACAGTAACAGTTGCAAAACCTTCGCGCGGGATTGCGTTATGCTTGCTTCCCGAGTTAATTGCTGAAAGGCGTACGTCAAACTTCCGGCTCAAATTCCAGAGGAGGCGTGTTAAGATCTTAACTGCATTGCCGCGCCCTTCTGCTATATCAAGACCCGAGTGGCCTCCTTTTAAGCCTGTAACGTTAACTTCGTAGGCTTTATGGTCCTGCGGAGGGTTTTCCTTTGTGAAATTAAAATTAGCATAAGTATTCTTTCCGCCTGCGCATCCGATATAAAGAGCGCCATCTTCTTCTGAATCGAGGTTCAGAAGTACCGTAGCATTCAGCCATCCGGGCTTCAGGCTAGAAGCACCGTTAAGGCCTGTTTCCTCGTCAAGAGTAAAGAGGAATTCCAGGGGACCGTGCTCCAGGTCCTTAGATTCAATTACAGCCAGGGCTGCAGCAACGCCAATGCCGTTGTCACTTCCCAGGGTTGTACCTTTGGCCCTTACCCACTCGCCGTCAATGTAAGGCTCTATCGGGTCTTTTTCAAAATCGTGTTTAACGTCGTTGTTCTTCTCCGGCACCATATCGAGGTGCCCCTGAAGGACTGTCGTCTTCAGGTTTTCTTTTCCCTTTGTGGCAGGTTTTCGGATTAAGACGTTCCCGAACTCATCTCTTGAGGTCTCGAGGTTGTTTCTTTTTCCGACCGAGACAACGTACTCTGCAAGTTTTTCTTCTTTCCTTGAAGGATGAGGCCTCATGCAGATTTCCTCGAAATGATTCCAAAGTAATTCAGGCTTTAGGCTTCCAAGAACTTTTCCCATATTATTCTCCTTCTTTTTTAATTTCGTTGAAAGAAATGTACCCTTCGGTATACATTCTTGTAAAGAACCTGGTCAGGCGGTCATGTACGGGCTCTATTTTCTGGCCGAAGGTTCCACTTAAAACCTCGGCAATCTGCCCTACTGTTTTCTTTCCGTCGATCTGTTTCCAGGTTTCGGAGCCGATTTCATCCAATTTAATCTTAAAATGGGTGGATTTCAATCTGGGCATTAAAAATTTGACCAGCAGGCGGTTCGTGAATTTGGGTACAAGGACTGTAACCAACCCGTGCTCGTCAATTTCTTCCTTATAGACGCGGAAAGGTGTCAGCTCCAGGTAATTGGCTCCTCTAAGGATTTTTATTCTTTCTTTACGGCTTAAGGGCATCTGGATTTTGTAGTTTTGTGTTAAGTGATGAAATATAAAAAGCACGAGGCTAATGCCTTTTCCGGGCATTAGCCTCATTGTCTAAAATTTGCTTAGAACATTGCTGACGGCGGAGCCGGTTCGTTCGGATCACCTGCGTTATTTAACGGGATACGGACGAGTATGTAGCCGATTACAACAAATACAAGCAGACTGATTAAGAATGTCGGATTCTCAAATATGACGGGGATTTTCCAGTCCACAACGGCAAAGAATGCAAAGAGAAGTCCAACCAGGGCTTCACCTGCAATAAGGCCTGAGGCAAGGAGTACACCGTTATTTTCCATGCGGGACATCTGTGCCGAGTTGAATTTGCGCTTTGCAGCCATCTTATCAAGTATGCCGCGGATCAGACCGCCGATAAAAATTGCAAATGAGGTTTCAAGCGGAAGATACATGCCTACGCAGACAAGCATCGGGCTTTTAACCTTAAGGAGTATGAAGCCTATGGCCATTAAAATACCCACTATGATTAAAGGCCATGCCATATCGCCGCCTACAATACCTTTGGCCAGAATAGCCATGAGGCTTGCCTGAGGTGCAGGATAAGCGTTTCCGCCAAGACCTGTACCGCCCATATTGATATCTCCCTGATGGAGAATTAAAAGCGGGAAATACATAACTGAAGTTGCCAGAAGCACACCGAACAAGTCACCCACCTGCATCTTCCACGGGGTACCGCCCAGGATGTGACCGACCTTTAAGTCCTGCAGCATTTCGCCTGCAACTGCCGCAGCAACACATATAACGGCGGCAACGCCAAGTACGGCGGCAATGCCCGGCATACCCTTTACACCAAGGGCAACCATAAGGATTGCAGCAACAATCAGTGTTGAGATTGTAAGACCCGAAATCGGGTTGTTGCTTGAACCGATAAGACCCACAAGGTAGCCCGAAACGGCTGCAAAGAAGAATCCGGCTATGATCATTACTACAGTAGCTACAAGAGCAGCAATGAGATCCTGTGAGAAATAGTAATAGACAAAGAAAGTGGCAATTGATGCCAAAATGAGGCCGCCAAAAACATACTTAAAGTTCATGTCTTTCTGTGTGCGGTCTTCTGAGGTTCCGCCCTGAGCTGCACGTTTTACGTCACCAACAGCACGCGTCAGACCTGCAGCAAGACTCTTGCGCATCTTAAAAAGCGTGTAGGCTGCACTCATTAGCATACCGCCGATGGCTATAGGCCTCACAATAGACTGCCATACATAGATGGCCTGTTGGATCCAGGTGGCTTCCGAATTGACATCAACACCCTTGGCCTGCAGTGAAGCAGTAATTTCAGGTCCTAAGAAGTATAAAAGGAGCGGAACAAAAAGACCCCAAGCCAGAAGTCCTCCTGTAAAGTTCAATGCTGCAAGCTGCGGGCCTATAATGTAGCCCACACCCATATAGGCAGGACTTACTCCTGGAGTCGATAGCATGGCGCCGCCGCCGGCAGGAACCGTGCTTCCGCCGCCTACAGCAATGCTCTTGCCGGAGAACGGAATAAACTTTTCCCAGCTGGCTGCAAAGGCCTGGAACTGCTTTAATGCCTGTATGAGAGCGCCAAGACCCATTGCCCAGAAAAGGAACTTTGCACCGCTTTTACCGGAACGTCCGGCTTTATGTATTTCAGAAGCGGCAACCGATTCCGGGAAAGGCAGCTCTGCGTCTTCAACCATCACACGGCGCAGAATGGTAACAAACAAGATACCTACAACACCGCCAACGAACATAATTGCCGTGGCTTCAAGGTAATGGCGAACCGAATAAAATTCTGTCCAAACGCCGGATATTAAAAATGCCGGGATGGTAAATATTGCACCGGCAGCAACAGATTCACCAATTGAACCTACAGTTCTTGCAAAATTTTCTTCTAATATGGATCCCTTCATAACTTTCAAAAGAGCCATACCTATTACTGCTGCAGGATATGTAGCAGCAATCGTCATGCCTGCCTTCAACCCGAGATATGCATTTGCAGCACCCAATACAACCGACATCACAAGTCCAATGATGAGCGCGCGGACCGTAAACTCAGCCATATTTGTCTCAGGAGATACGAAAGGCACAAACTTTTTCTGTTCAGACATTTTCGCTCCTATAATTCTAAAATGAAATAAACTGTGGTAGAACTTAAAAAATGCCCTTCAATATAAGTATGTTTTATAATGGGGTCAACAAAGAATTGTATAAAAATCAGAAATCCATTCTACGCATTCCGATGTGGCAGATGGCAAAATCGTACTTAACTGGGTCATATGAGTCAAAGGTTTTCAGGTTCTCCGTGATCTCTTCGGCCATCTGCCAGGAGACATTTTTCCTGTGTGTCAGGTGAAGCTCCCGGCAGATCCGGGCTACGTGTGTATCTACAGGAATGACGAGTTTATTTTTCGGGATTTCACACCAGAGTCCGAAGTCCAGCTCGTCTTGGCGCACCATCCACCTTAAGAAGAGATTCATCCTCTTGCAGGCGCTTCCAAGCATGGGATCGGGAAACATGAACCTGAGGCCCGGAGTAATGTTACTTCCCTTCAATCCGGACAAATTAAGAAGGTTGCGTGCAAAAAATGAAACCGATTCCTTAAGATTATTTTCTTTTTCAAAATAGTAAAGAAGGAAAAGCTCTTTTAAGGAGTCATAAGAAGTATATGCGCGGTGAAGTATATGGAATAAAAGCGCAATGTCTTCTGAAGTATAAAACCTGTGTTTTATGCCATTGAAAACTGATGCATCCTCTTCATAACGGTAATTAACAATAAAATCATACGGTTTGTGTTCCATCAGGTCATTTAAGCGGGTAAGTACAGAGATTATCTGCTCCACCCTGCCATAGGCAAAAACCGAGGAGATTATGCCTATGGCTTCAATGTCTTTTCCATCCTTGTACAGATGCAGAAACTCAAGAGGATCAGGAGAAATCTGACTTTTATCAAAGTACCTGTAATGGTAGTTGAGCCTTTTTTTAAGATGGCTCATCAGTTTTTTTTGGGTCATCAGATGCTTCTTAGAATTCTTTTCATTTCCTCGACGGCTTCCTTTATTCCCACAACAACCGCCCGTGCAATGACGGCATGGCCGATTGAAACCTCGTCAATATCCATTACCTCAATAAACTGCTTGATGTTCTGATAGTCCAGTCCGTGCCCGGCATTTACACCAAGGCCCAGTTTCTTTGCCTGTTTTGCAGCAATTCTAACCCTTTCAAGCTCATCTAACTGTTCATCCTCGGTTGCGGCATTTGCATAATGCCCAGTATGGATCTCAATAATATCCGCCCCTATCTCAGCGGCGGCATTAATCTGGTTAATGTCAGGTTCAATAAAAAGGGAGACTGCAATTCCTGCCTCGTGGAGTTGTCTTATGGCCTGTGAGATCTGTTCAATATTGTCAATAACGTTCAGCCCACCCTCTGTAGTAAGTTCAAGCCTTTTCTCAGGCACGAGTGTGGCAAGTTCAGGCTGCACGTCGCAGGCAATGTTTATAATCTCCGGCACGGCGGCCATTTCAAGATCCAGCTTTGTAGTAACAAGTTCACGCAAGAGCCTTAAGTCGCGCTCATTTATGTGGCGGCGGTCTTCTCTAAGGTGAACTACAATTCCGTCTATGCCTGCCTGTTCGGCAATAAGGGCAACAGTAACAGGGTCGGGCTGGTTTTCCCCCCTGGCATTCCTTAGAGTGGCTATATGATCGACATTTAAACAAAATCTCATTTTATCCTCCTGTAAAATTTCTGATAATATTCAATAATGAGCTCAGTCCTGTACCATACTCCCCCGAGCGGTAGCGGAGAATGGAAATCAGATCCATGGAAAAGAGTGCAGCAAAATGAATTATAATTCCATAGAACACAGAGCGCGTTCTTAAGGCCAGAATGCCCAGAATTACACCCCCCAATATGGCACCGAATGTTTCCAAAACAGGCTTTCCATTATGTAAAATAACAAATGGGAGCATTTGAACAAGTACAGTATAGTAACTAAATTTTTCTTCCAGGGCGAATAGCATATACCCCCGCCAGATAAATTCCCAGGCAAGCATATATAAAATAAGGGCCCCTTCAAATAAAAAGAACACGCGCCAGTTATCCCTGGCTGAAAAGAGCGTGGGATAGCTTTGGCTAAAGGACGGTAGAGCTGAAATAAACCACACAATAATGAGCATTACAATAAGGGCAAAAGCCGTAATAGTAACTCCAAATGAATAATCGCCCCATTTTAAGCCATAAAAGGAAATCTTCTCGCGGAAGAAAAACCTTATTATTAAGAGCGGCAATATAAACAGAAGCCCAAAATCCCCCAAAAACCAGTACAAGAACCGGTTTAATTCAGCCTCCGGTGCTGCAGTTCCTTCCACAGGCAAAACCAGGGAACTCCCGGCAAAAGCCGTTTCATAGAATCGGCCCGAAGTATAATACCAGGAGACTGTCTGAAGCACTGCAACTGAGAAGAAGACAGTTAAAACTTTTTTATCCAGACTTTTAACAATATCCCAAAAGTTTCCGGCTTCAGACTTAAAGTTCATCTTTAAAGCGCATGGTTCTAAATATCCTGTTTTTGATATGCAAAGATGTAATTTTTTTCATTTTTTCCCAAATAAATAGTCTTTTTTTCCCTAAATGTTCCTGCTTAAATGAGCTTACTTTTTAGATTTTTCACAGATAATCTTGACAGATACTTCAAACTTTATTAAATTAGCACTTAACGATAGAGAGTGCTAATCACATATTTTGTTAAATTAAGGAGGATTAAAAATGGCTAGTTTCAAAATTCAACCCTTAGCTGACAGAGTTGTCGTACAGCCTATGGCAGCTGAAGAAAAGACAAAAGGCGGAATCATTTTACCCGACACGGCAAAGGAAAAGCCGATTGAAGGAACAATCGTTGCAGTCGGTCAGGGCAAGGTTTCTGAAGACGGAAAGGTAACCGCTCTTACAGTAAAGGTTGGAGATAAGGTTTTATATGGCAAATATTCAGGTACCGAAGTTTCAATTGACGGCGAAGAATATTTAATCATGCGCGAGAGCGATATTTTTGGAATTATAAAAAAATAATTTAAGGAGGATAGAAAAATGGCTTCAAAATTAATTGTGTTCGATAGCGAAGCACGCAGCGGCCTGAAAAAAGGCGTTGATAAACTGGCCAATGCTGTTAAAGCTACACTCGGCCCCAAAGGCAGAAATGTAATTTTAGATAAAAAGTTCGGTGCACCGACAGTTACAAAAGACGGCGTAAGCGTTGCTAAGGAAATTGAACTCGAAGACCCGATTGAAAACATGGGCGCTCAGATGGTCCGCGAAGTAGCCTCCAAGACCAGCGATGTTGCCGGAGACGGTACAACAACAGCTACCGTGCTTGCACAGGCAATCTACCGCGAAGGCTTAAAGAACGTTACAGCCGGCGCTAACCCGATGGATCTCAAAAGAGGAATCGACCTGGCAGTTGAAAAAGTTGTCGATTACCTGAAAAATATGAGCAAGGACGTTGAAAGCCGCAATGAAATTGCACAGGTTGGATCAATTTCAGCCAATAACGACAAGACAATCGGCGACCTGATTGCAGACGCCATGGAAAAAGTTGGTAAAGACGGCGTTATAACCGTTGAAGAAGCCAAGGGTACCGACACATCTTTAGAAGTTGTTGAAGGTATGCAGTTCGACCGCGGATATCTTTCACCTTATTTCGTTACAGACGCCGAATCGATGGAAGCCGTTCTGGAAGATCCTTATATCTTAATCCACGACAAGAAGATCTCGGCCATGAAGGACCTTCTGCCTGTCCTGGAGAAAGTTGCTCAGCAGGGACGCGCTCTTTTAATTATTGCTGAAGACCTCGAAGGTGAAGCTCTTGCCACACTGGTCGTTAATAAGTTAAGAGGCACACTTAAGATCGCTGCCGTTAAGGCCCCGGGCTTCGGCGACAGAAGAAAAGCCATGCTTGAAGACATCGCCATTTTGACTTCAGGTACTGTTATTTCAGAAGAACGCGGCTTCAAACTTGAAAACGCTACTGTTTCTTATCTCGGTACAGCAAAGAAAGTTGTTTTGGATAAGGACAATACAACAATCGTTGAAGGTTCAGGTAAATCTGAAGACATTAAGAAGAGAATCAACGAAATAAGGGCTCAGATTGAAAAGACAACAAGTGACTACGATAAAGAAAAACTTCAGGAAAGACTTGCAAAGCTCTCAGGGGGCGTTGCAGTTCTGAAAATCGGTGCAGCTACTGAAGTTGAAATGAAGGAAAAGAAAGCCCGCGTTGAAGATGCACTCCATGCCACCAGAGCTGCTGTTGAGGAAGGCATTGTTCCCGGCGGCGGTGTTGCTTTCGTAAGGGCAATTTCAGTGCTTGACAACGTTGAAGGCCAGAACCTCGATCAGACAACAGGCGTTAAGATCATTCAGAAGGCTCTCCAGGAACCGTTGAAGCAGATCGTTACCAATGCAGGCCTTGAAGGATCCGTTGTCCTCAACAAGGTAATGGAAGGCAAGGATGACTACGGTTTCAACGCTGCTACAGAAACTTATGAGCACATGCTGAAGGCCGGCGTTATCGATCCTACTAAGGTTTCAAGAACCGCTCTTCAGAATGCAGCATCAGTTTCCTCACTGCTCATTACAACTGAAGCTGTTGTTTTTGAGAAGAAAGAAGCTGAAAAAGCTCCTGCTATGCCGCCGGCCGGAATGGGCGGAATGGAAGGAATGTATTAATAGATAGACTCTTATGTGCTTAATAAGGCGGAGAACTTTCTCCGCCTTTTTTATTTATCCGAAATATATCAACAGTAATTTGCCTTTTTCTTAAAATACTCTATTGTAAGCTTAAGCCCCTCTTCCCTGTCCACCTTTGGCTCCCAGCCTAAGATCGCACGTGCCTTTGAAATGTCAGGCTGGCGCACCTTCGGGTCGTCAACAGGAAGGTCCTTATAAACTATTTTGCTTTTTTTGCTTCCGGTCAGCTTTATGACCTCTTCGGCAAATTCCTTTATTGTGATTTCCGAGGGGTTGCCTATGTTGACAGGGTCAGTCTCGTTTGACATAAGAAGGCGGAAGATCCCTTCAACCAGATCCGTCACAAAACAGAAACTTCTGGTCTGGCAGCCGTCGCCGAAGACCGTAAGGTCCCGTCCTCTTAAGGCCTGATCGACGAAAGCCGGGAGCGCCCGCCCGTCATCGAGCCGCATTCTGGGGCCGTAAGTGTTAAATATTCTTACAATTCTGGTCTGAACGCCGTGATAACGGTGGTATGCCATTGTCATTGCCTCGGCGAAGCGTTTGGCCTCATCATATACGCCCCTGGGCCCAATGGGGTTTACATTGCCCCAGTAATCCTCCTTCTGAGGGTGAATTGTCGGATCGCCGTAGACTTCTGAGGTTGAGGCCAGGAGGAAGCGGGCTTTTTTCTCCTTTGCAAGCCCCAGGGCCTTATGAGTGCCGAGTGAGCCGACCTTTAAGGTCTGAATCGGAAGTTTCAGGTAATCAATCGGGCTGGCCGGAGAAGCAAAGTGAAGTATGTAATCCACACTGCCCGGCACGTGGATATAATTTGTAACGTCGTGCTTAATGAAATTAAATTCTTCTTTTCCAAAAAGGTGTTCAATATTTCCCAGATTGCCTGTAATCAGGTTGTCTATGCAGTGAACCCTTAATCCTTCATCTAAAAGCCGGTCGCATATGTGAGAGCCTAAGAATCCGGCTCCTCCTGTAACAACAGCAACAGGTTTATACATTTTATACCTCTTACATTGTTCTAGTTTTAAGCTGGCAGGTGCAGATCACAGATACCGCTTCAACTTACATTTATTTTAAAGTACATAAAAAAAACCCGATAATAAAAATTTATTATCGGGTTTTTATTTTGGAATGTTATTCTAAAGAACTACTCGCCAAGCACCCTGTTCTTGGATGCTCCCTTAAGACGCTTCTGTCCGTCAGCCGGGCGTGAATAATAGTAATAGTACTTATAATATGAACCGTAGCCTGCTCTGTAGCTGAAATTGTTCAGGAGAACGCCGATAAATGTATTGGCTTCATGCTTCAGAAGTTCAATCGACTTCGTCATCAGGTCAACTTCTGTCTTCTCTGCAGAAACGACCAGAATTGAAGCATCAACTTTTCTTGACAGGATTTCAGAGTCGGTAACCGCAATAATCGGCGGCGAATCGACTATGATCATGTCAAACTCAGACTTCAGGCGCTTCATGAAATCATCAAAATGAGCTGATCCCAAAAGTTCTGAAGGGTTCGGCGGAATTGTGCCGGCCGTGGCAAAGTAAAGATTATTTACGTCAGATTTTCTGATGATCTGATCAAATTCAGCTTCGCCAAAGACGTAATCTGTAAAGCCCGGATATCTTTCTGCCTTAAACACATTATGAAGTCTGGGCTTTCTTAAATCTGAATCGATAATAATTGTCTTCTTATTAGCCTGTGCAAAACTGCCTGCAAGGTTAACAGCCGTAGTAGTCTTGCCTTCAGAGGGGGCCGATGAAGTAACAAGTATTGTTTTAATTCCGTCATTCTCAAATTTGGAGAACTGGACTCTTGTTCTTAAAGCCCTGTAGGCCTCAGCCGGAATTGAATCGGGTTTTCTGGCAACGATAAACTCAAGATCCTTATTGCCGCCAGGTCCGAGACCTTCAATCTTCGGAATCCATGCAAGCACGTTAATATTTCTGCGCTCAATGTCCTCTGGCGTCTTGACCGTATTGTCGAAGTAGTTACGCACAAATGCAAAGCCTACGCCCATACCAACACCAAGGACAAGACCTATAAGAACAATAAGAGGTCTGTTCGGCTTGGCAGGCTTATCCGGAATTCTTCCCGGGTCTACGATCAGCACATTGCCGGGCTGGCTCTGCTCATTGATCATCGCTTCCTGGTACTTTTCCTCAACAAGAAGGTAAAGCTTTTCCAGGGCGGCTCTTTCGCGCTCGCGCCTTGCATATTCTATTGTAGCTGCAGGAAGTGAGTTAAATTTCTTCTCATAATTGCCTACAATGCCCTTGAGCTCCTGGTAGGAACTCCTGGCGGCCTGCGACTTAATTTCTTCTTCAATTACACTCTTGGTAAGAAGTTTAACTTCTTCAGGGCTGGAGGCAAGTATGCCTGCCTTGTAGGCAGCCTTCTTCTGGTCTACCTGTGACTTCAGGACCTTAATCTTTGCGTCAAACTCATCCAATGTCTTTTTGTCAACCGCTCCGCCATCCTTGCTTGAAAGCGCAATAGCCTTCTGAATCTCAAGCTTTGCAACCTGCTCCTGAAGAGCTTTAACCACAGGTTCTGCAATAAAGCTTTCCACGTAATCAGCAAGACGCGGGTCCTGTTTTTTCAGTTCTTCCCTGTACTGTGAAAGGTTCTTCTCTGAAACCTTCATATCTATTTCTGCGGCATTCTTATCCGCATCAAACTTGCTCAGCTGCTCAATGAGTGCCTTTGCCTGCTCATCTAAGGCTACTATGCCGCCTGCCTGCTGGTACTGCCGCAGGTTTTCTTCTGAGCGCTGAAGTTCCTCCTGCTTTTCTTTTCTCTGGTCAGCCAGAAACGCCTTTACCTGCGTAAGCTGGAGGCGGCTGTTCTGAAGGTTATAAAGTTTATAGGCCTTAGCATACTCATTTGTTATAAGTGAAGCTTCATATGGAGAAGTGGATTCGACGGATATTTCAACTATATCAAGTCCCCTTTTCTGGTCGATGGCAGCCGTTTTCGCCAGCATTTCAGTCATGACTGAAACCGATTTAAGTGGGTAAAATGCTCCCTTCTTGACACCCTTTTTATTCAGCACAAGGTCGAAAAGATCTTTTCTTTTCGACTGGTTATAATCTTCTGTAAGTGCCTTTGCCACATTTTCGCGCACTGTATAGCTTTTAAGTATCTCTATTTCATTAGCAATGAACCTGTCGCTGCCAAAATCCTGAAACTCGGGCATGAGCGGGGATTCCAGAATACTCCCCTGAGGTTTTGATACTTTCAGAACCGTAGTTGACTTGTATATATCCGGAGCTTTTATAGCATAGAGTATAGCTACTACCAGTCCGGTCAGGCTTATGAGAGTAATCGGAATTATATTATTCCTGATAAGGTTTATATAATCCTTAAATGAATTACTTTCAGATTCCCTGTCACTGAGTTTTATGTTTTCCACCGTTTATTTCCCTTTATTTTCTAGCAATATTTAAGACTAAGATGCCGAGCGATATCAGCGCCGAGAATACAGATAAACCCATACTGAAATAATCCCTGAAATAAAACCTGGGCGCTCCCGGAACTAAAAGCACATCACCCACAGTCAGGTTGGGGATCTTTTCTTTATCCTTGGTGAGTTTTTCTCCCCATAACAGGTCATCATAGTTAAATTTTATTAATGACTGCGATGAATCAGCATTAACCCTGAAGAGTCTCAAATCATCCAGGTGAGCCTCATCGGTCGGGCCTCCTGCATATGAAAGCAGATCGCGGACGTTCACATAACTCGGAACGAGGTAGCGTCCGGGATATCTGACAAAGCCCCAGACGGAGACTTTTATATTCACAGCTTCAGGATCCGAATAATCGAAAAAACCGCCCTGTGTGTTCCTTAACTGATTTAGATCGGCACCAATCTTTATATTGCCTTCCTGGGCGTGCACTGCTGTAGAAAGAATTACTCCCAGAAAAAGTAGGTAAAGAAAATGTTTCATTAGATGTTCCTTTGGTTTGAAAAGAGTCCCAAAAATTGGAACCTAAATTTACTTAATTAAGATAAAAATCAAAACAGAATCTTCTGAACTTTTAGGGTAATTTTTTGTACCGCACATACTCCGGCAGCAAGCCCTATCAATGGGCCGCTTGACAAAATTGCGGCATTCAGGAAAAAATCACCAGCCAGACCGAAGTCAGGCATTCCCGCATATCTTAAGAGCCACCAGTTAAAAAGCCTGAATAACCCGAATGAGACACATGAGGCCAGAAGGCCTATCATGACGCCGTTTATCACTATTGGAAGCCTGACGAGTGAAAGCCTGGCTCCAACGAGCTTCATTGTCTCCATCTGCAGACGTTTGCTGTTAACAACAAGCCTGTTTGTCGAATAGACTATGTAAAAAGAAATCAGAACCAGGACCAGGGCCGCAGAAAAAACATATTTTTTCAGCGCCTTGAGTGAGTTCAGTGCCTCGTAGATAGTCTGACTCTCGTAGACAACCTCATCTATTCCAGCAAGGGAGCCTAAACGCCGGCTTATCTTATTAAGTGAATCAGGCGTTACATATTCATCCTTAAGTCTGAGAACAAAGCTCTCCGGAAGCGGGTTGTACTCGAGCACCTCCTTAAAGTCCTCCCCGGTTTCCTTCAGAAAAGCCTTTTCTGCCTCTTCACGTGAGACAAAGCTTGATGACTTAACATAACTCAGCTTTTCAATTTTTTCCTTCAGCAGGGTTAAATTCTCCTCTGAAATGCCTTCTTTCAGGAAGACATTCACCGCCACCTTGTCCTTGATCCTTTTCTCAAGCATTCCTGAGAATTTTATCAGGACCAAAGAGGCCAGGACCAGCAGGACTGAAATACATGTCATAAAAAGCGACATTAAGAACGATAATTTCGCTCTTCCAAAAGATCTGAAAGATTCTTGTATATATATATATGGTGACGACATAGGTTTGCGGAAAATTTTTTTAATTTTTTTTCGAAAAATACATTTTTTTTCTTAAAAACTCGACTCGTCCACCCAGCGCTCTATCTGCCAGTAGTTTGTAGAAGAGTTTTTCTTCAGAATAAGGCTGACTTTCCCATCAGCCCTCTGAATGTCCGTTGGGTTAAAAGTGATGGTAAGATTGAAACTTCTGACTATGCCGGTTGAATCACCCGAAATCAGAAGTATATTATTCCATATCAGGTCAAGACGCTGTGAATTCTGGAAAAGTCCGTATGTTGCTCGCATTTCATCGTCCCTTCCCCAGGTGACATCAAAGCCTTTATCATAATCCCTGTAGGTAAAAGTAAAATCAGGACTCAAAAGGCGGCCGTAAATTGTGGTATCTCTCATAGTATAAGCGTACTGCATATTCCGGAAGACACCCTCAACTTTCGACTGGTCGGCAATGAGTGAGGTTCCCTGGTCCAGGTCCTCATCCAATGACGGGGCAAACGGATTGACACAGCCGCCTGTTAGAGCGGCCAAAGCCAGCCCTGATAAAAGCAGGCAATATGTAAGAATGCGTTTAATTCAGACTTCCTTTTAGTTCGCTCCAGCTGGGATATTGCTCATCCTTAATATCCATCCAGTAGCTGATTACCCACTGTAGCTTGCTGTCTCTGATCATTGTAAAATGCAGGTTGCCCTGATATAATTTAGGCTTCTGTTCATCCAAAAAAGGCACAGTGATGGTATACTTGGCCGAATAGGATGCGCTGTCGCCCTGAGGGTTTGTATCCTGATTAGAAAAACTCAATGAAATTATCGAATTCTGCGGGACAGAGTTTATAAGGTTGTTAAAAAATTGCCCTTCGTCCTGCCTGGTCCAGTTCTGCAGTATTGAGTACCTGGCCACAGAGCCGGCAGAAGGAGAAAATGAAAAAATCTTATCCGAGAAGCAGGCCATGTAGTTATCCATCAGTTTATCCTTGAAGGAGTTCTGCAGGTTTTGTAAAAGGATATCCGTAGTAGTAGCAGGCTGATAGTTTCCCCTTTGCGTAGTAGGGGGTTCTGAGCTCCTCGTATGGAAAATGTCACAGGAAGAAAGCGTAAGAAGTAGCAGTATGAAAAAATATTTTTTCATAAAAAGCCAATTTTTCATTTAAAATCAGTTTTATTTTCTGGCAAAAATAATGAGCCTTTGTGAAGATTCCTTTAAAAATGCGCCGCCGGCATAATCTCCGAAGATCCTCGTAACCTGAAGGCCTGCCCTGCCTAGTGCGGCAGTTATTTCACCTTCCTCATATAGACGCACAGATTCTATATAGCTCTTTTCACCTGAAGAACTAATAAGTCTGATTTCCTTAATAACCCTTTTGTCCTTAATCGAGCGCTTCTGAATTACCGTTCTGCCGTTCTGGCTGTCAGTTGTCTCGGGAACAAGATTGTTCCTTAAAAAGTCGATATTAAAGTAATCGAAGACAAAGAAGCCTTTATTGCAAAGCAGGTCAAAGGCATCCTTAAAAAGAGCAAAGTTCTCACTATCTGAATCAAAGTAACCGAAACTGGTAAAAAGATTAATGACCAGATCGAACTGCTTTTTTAATGCCGGGCGCCTGAGATCGGCATTAAAATAGTTGATATCCAGTTCCATCTCACGGCTTTTCCTTAAGGCAGTTTTCAAAAGGTTCCGGCTTAAATCAAAGGCTGTCACCTTGTATCCTGCAGAAGAAAAAAGAACAGAATGCCTGCCGGCGCCGCAGGCTATATCCAGTACACTGCCGCCCGGCGAAACAGAAACATTATTCAGAATGAGCTTAAAAAGCCGGCGGGCATCTTCATCGTTGCGGTGCTTGTAGACTTCAAGATATTCGCTTGAATCGAACCAGTCCTTAAACCATTCAGCCATAATCAGATTGCGTTTCTTGAAATTACAGCACGGCCTATTGTGGCTTCATCGGTAAATTCCAGGTCGCCCCCGACAGGAATTCCGCGGGCAATTCTGGAGACCTTAATTCCCAAAGGTTTAATAAGCCTGGCCAGATATAATGACGTCGTTTCCCCTTCCGTATCGGGGTTCAGGGCCAGAATTACCTCTTTGACCTGAGAAGTGTCAAGCCTTTTAATAAGTTCCTTTATCTTAAGGGACTCAGCGCTTGTACCGCTAAGGGGTGAAAGCACACCGCCCAGCACGTGATAAAGGCCGTTGTACTCATTAGTCTTTTCAATAGCTATTACATCACTTGCTTCTTCAACTACACAAATAAGGCTGTGATCCCTCTTGGGATTATGGCATACATCACAAAGTTCATCCACCGACAGATTAAAGCACTCCCTGCAAAAGTGTATTTTGCTCTTCAGGTCGCCCAATGCCCGGGTCAGATTTTCGACCTCCGTTTTATCACTCTTAAGCAGATACATGGCAAGCCTCTGGGCAGTCTTCTTGCCAATGGTCGGCAGTTTACTTAATTCATCAATTGCTATTTGTAAAGGTTCAGCTATCTGCACAATTAAAATCCTGGTATATTCATCCCCGGAGGAAGCATGCCTCTTGTGACTTTGGCCATTTCATCCTCTGCCATCTTGCCGGCTGACTCCAGAGCTTTGTTTACGGCGGCCACAACAAGATCTTCCAACATCTCCTTATCTCCGCCTGAAATAACTTCACTATCTATTTGAACTGAAATAAGTTCCTTCTTTCCGTTAACCGTAGCTTTTACCATTCCTCCGCCGGATTCCTCAGTTACGGTTTTATTGCCAAGTTCGTTCTGAACGCGCTCCATTTCGGCCTGCATTTTTTGTACCTGTTTAAGCATGCCTTGCATTCCGCCCTTCATTTTGCCTCCTGAATCTAAAGAAAATTATATTTCCGGTCCCTGGCTATAGGCTCCGTTTTTAAGTGTAAAATTTACGAAAAAATAAGAAAAAACACTAAACAGAAATTTGTATCTTAGAGAAATTTGCACATTCGAAGACTATTCGCCCCATTTAAACGGCATAACTGTCCAAAGGTTCCCTCATCCTGCATTAGGTCTGAGGAAAAAAAGTGCCCGAATTGCTTCTTAGGCCTCAGGCAGCCGGAAACCGGAATTTCTCCGCCCCAAAAACCATCCTGAAAACGTAGCAGAGAAAAAGCATGGAGACTTTTATGTGCGCCAGAGCGGGAAATCCAAATTAACTCTGAAAATCTATTTAACACTCCGTTTCATTTTTCTTTTCTGCGAAACCTGCTGTGAATGCACTCCTTTAGGATGCAGTTTTACGTCAAACGGCAGCCCTTTGTTGAGCTTTACCTGGCTGTAAAGCATGCTGATTACCTCGGTAGTAGAAACCCCCAGCTTCTTGAAGATATTTTCCACTTCGGACTTTAACTCCGGTTCAATTCTTGCTCTGATTGTTGCAGTCTTTGCCATATACTATATACCCCTTGTTGTTAATAAAATGTAGCCCGCTTCAGCGCTAAAGTCAAGGTTAGCCGGAGGATACACACAAAATATGAGAAAATTAAGCTCAATTTGCATAATAGAGCAAAAAGTTGGTATTTGACTTTGAACGCCTATTTCTATAATTTCGGGGCGTTAAACAATTTTTGTAATCAGGTCTTGAAATACAGCAAAAATATTGTTCAGGAAAAAAGCGGGAAGACTGTCTATCAGGCTAAAGAGGACTCATCTATACTTTTAGAGTATAAGGATACGGTCAGACTCACCAGCCGCACCGAAGCCAAGATTAAGGATTTGGGGGAAAAGCATCTGTTCATTAATTCTTTTTTTCTGGACTACCTGAATGCCTATAACGTTCCGACGGGCTATAAAAAGGTTGAGGAGAGTACCCTTATACTGCAGAATTACAGCAGTTACCCTTTTACTATAACCATATCCAACATTATAGACCGCCGCACCAGCAGGCTATTTGATAAACCGGAAGGCACATTTCTAATCCTCCCTGTCTTCGAATTCCGCATTGGCGGCCAGGACATCAGGGATAATCTTATTACTGAGAGCCATCTGATTTCGCTTGACATACTTCCCATTGAGGAACTGAAAGTAATTAAGAGGATCTGTACAAAAGTCAATGCTGTCCTTAAGTCTTACTTTGAGAGGAGGAACTCATTTTTATCTGAAGTAACCTGTTATTTCGGCAAAGATGAGGAGAAAATATTTATTGTGGATGATTTCACTCCAGTCAGCCTGAAGGTCCTTTCTTTGGATCCGGGCCAGAAGAATATAAACCCCTACAAGATAAAGACTCCGGCAGATTACAAGGAATATGTAGAATTTATTTTAAGCTTAACAAAATATTAGTTTTATGACGAAGTACGGCTATTCCACAATTGGTGTTGTTTCGATTATAGTTTTTGTACTGGCCGGGGCAGGAATTTTAATCAGCAATAATTTCTTTAAGTTTTTTCTTATTGCCCTGGGCGCTCTGCTGCTTATATTTACATTGTATTTTTTCAGGGATCCTGAAAGGGTTACCCCCCAAAAGGACAACGTTGTGGTCTCTCCTGCCGACGGTACTGTTCTGTTTGTAAAGGAGGTATACGACGACAAGTACATTAAAAATAAGGCATGGCAGATCTCCATCTTCATGTCGCCTTTGAATGTGCACGTTAACCGCATCCCCATTGATGGGAAGGTGGAATACCTGAAATACATACACGGAGAGTACCTGATTGCAAGCCACGACAAAGCTTCTGAGAAAAACGAACGGGCAGAGTTCGGCATCCGTTCCCGGTTCGGACGCGTGTTTTTTACTCAGGTGGCAGGATACGTGGCACGCAGGATTGTTTATGAGTTAAAGCCCGGAGACGATGTTATTATGGGCAGAAGATTCGGCATGATACGCTTCGGCAGCCGCGTCGACGTGGTGGTCCCGGAAGCATGGCAGGTCAAAGTCAAAAAAGGAGACAGTGTCACTGCCGGTGAAACAATTTTATTTGAGTACCAAAAATAATGAGAAATATCAGAATTACGCGCTCTGTAATCCCTAACCTGTTCACTTCGCTGAACATGTTCAGCGGTTTTGTTTCTGTAATTTATTCCAGTGAGCAGGATTACATCAAAGCGGCAATGTTTATAATTATAGGTGCCGTTTTTGACGCCCTCGACGGTATTATGGCGCGCCTTACACATTCAAGCAGCGAATTTGGCGTTGAGCTCGACTCGCTTTCTGACCTTGTAAGCTTCGGCGTGGCGCCTGCTTTTTTGATCTACCACTCCTATCTGAACCATTTGGGCGCCTGGGGCATAGTTATCAGTTCCTTACTGATGGTCTTCGGCGGACTCCGCCTGGCACGCTTTAACGTGCAGCTCGTAGGCTTCGACAAATCCTATTTTACCGGACTTCCGATACCATCTTCGGCTATTACAATTGCAGCCTTCGTGCTGGTTTATTTTGACCAACATTCGCTGAGCTACATGGCCCCTTTCGACGGTTATATTATCCCGTTGGTATTCCTGCTTTCATTTCTTATGGTCAGCAGGATCAGGTATGAAACCCTTCCGAAATTTTCTCTGAAGGGTATTAAAGAAAGGCCTTACTCTTTCGGCTTTGTGCTGCTTTCAGCTATACTGATTGTTGCTACCGGAGGCAAAGCCCTTTTCTATCTGTTTATTTTAATGATTCTTATTGGTATTTTCAAACATATGTTTTCACTGGCTTTCAAATCCGCAAAAAGCAGAAAACTCAGCCCCAGAGAGGCAGCCAGTAAAAAATAGATGAATATTTATTACAGGAACTGCATTAAAATGCATAACTCCTGGGAAAAAGTATAATAAATGAGGAAACAAATTGTATAAAGCGACTGTTATAGTAAAAAGAAGACCTTCGATTCTTGATCCGCAGGGAAAAGCTGTGGAACAGGGTGCTAAAATGCTAGGGTTTAATAATATTCAGCAGACACGCATCGGAAAATATATTGAGTTCTTTGTTAATGTTGATAATAGACAGACTGCTGAAAAGGAAGTAAGCGAATACTCGACAAAACTGCTTTCTAATCCTATCATGGAAGATTTTGAGTTTACATTAGAAGAGGTGAAATGAAACCTAAATTTGGGGTGGTTGTTTTCCCGGGTTCAAATTGCGACCACGATGCATATTATGCTTTGAAAAAAAAGCTCGGATACGATGTTACTTTTCTGTGGCATAAAGACACAGATCTTGAGAACTCTGACGCCATTATTCTGCCGGGAGGCTTCTCTTATGGCGACTACTTAAGAACCGGCGCAATTGCCCGCTTCTCCCCTATCATGGAGAAGGTTATCTCATTTGCGCATAACGGCGGAGTGGTAATGGGCATCTGCAACGGATTCCAGATACTTCTGGAGGCCGGACTTCTGCCGGGCGTTATGGTTAAGAATAATTCACTGAAATTTGTCTGCAAAGATGTATATCTTAAGGTTGAAAACCCGAATACCATCTTTTCGGACTTTCATAATGAAATTAAGACGCTGAAAATTCCGGTCGCGCACGGTGAGGGCAACTACTTTGCCGACAGCGGAACCTTAAAGGAGCTTGAAGAGAATAATCAGATCGTCTTCAGGTACTCTTCCCCTTCGGGTGTGGTTTCCGAAGAGTTTAACCCTAACGGAAGCCAGCTTAATATTGCAGGAATTATAAACAGGCGAGGAAATGTACTCGGGATGATGCCTCATCCTGAAAGAGCCTGTGACGACCTGCTCGGGAAAACAGACGGAAAGTTTCTCTTCCAATCTGTTGCTGAACATATGGTAAATGTTTAGCTTACAGTTGTAAAATAATGACAAGCTGCTTTGATGCAGTTCATTTTGTAAAATGAAAAAGCTGCAGCTTTTTCGAAAATTCACTTAAGATAAGGACTTAGAATATGTTTGGTAATCTTGGCGCCGGTGAAATAATACTCATTGTTCTGGTTATTCTTATATTCTTTGGACCCAAGAAAATTCCCGAAATTGCACAGGGCATCGGTAAAGGAATGAGAGAATTTAAGAAGGCAATGCGTGATGTTGAAGACGGACTGAAAGAAGACACCCGTACTCAGGCTGCCCCAAAGACACTTGAGCCGAAGAGTGAGGGTGTAAGAATTCCTGAGGCCATGCAGCAGCAGGAAAAAGCTCCCGAAGAGGGCAAGTAAGACAGGCTTTTGAAGCCGGTATATAATTTTCAGAAATAAATCAAACTTAAGTTTAACTACTGGGGTATACTGCGGCTTAATTTCTATCTGCGTGGTATTTCCAAAAATCAAACAAAACGAGGCAAAAAGATGTTTGGCAATTTAGGAACCGCTGAAATAATAATTATCATCCTGGTTATACTGATATTCTTTGGCGCAAAGAAGATCCCCGAACTTGCTCAGGGCGTGGGCAAAGGGATGAAAGAATTCAAAAAGGCGCTCAAGGATGTTGATGAGGATGGAAAGAATACCTCAGATAACAAAGAAGAAAAGAAATCCTGATTCTATAACTGTTTATGAGTAAAGACCTGACCGGATATAAAAACCATTTCGAAAAAATCGAAAAACTCAAAAGCGGTGAGCTTTCCTTAAAGGAGAACGTGCGTTTTTTTCTGGATAGAATAAGTGAGAACAGTCATCTGAACGCATTTAATTTTGTCTTTGAAGAAAATGCCCTCTTTATGGCAGAAAAAGTTTCTGACAAGATCCGTTCAGGCACTCACGGAAAACTTGCCGGAATGATCGTCGCCGTAAAAGACGTTCTTGCCCTTAAGGATAAACCGCTTAGCTGCTCGTCAGAAATGCTGAAAGGCTTCACCTCACTCTACAGCGCAACTGCATTAAAAAAGCTTTTAGAAGAAGATGCAATAATCATCGGCAAGACAAACTGTGATGAGTTCGCCATGGGCTCTTCAAATGAAAACTCAGCCTTCGGACCCGTATTAAATCCGGTAGACACCTCGCGTGTTCCGGGAGGTTCGAGCGGAGGAGCAGCTGCAGCACTCAAAGCAGGACTCTGTGACGTGTCGATCGGCACAGATACCGGAGGATCCATACGTCAGCCCGCTTCATTCTGCGGCGTTCTCGGCCTAAAGCCCACATACGGGAGAGTCTCCAGATCGGGACTTACCGCCTTTGCATCATCTTTTGATTCAATAGGACCTTTTGCAGGAAGTATTTCAGATATTGCACTTGTGATGGAAGTAATTTCAGGGCGTGACAATTATGATGCAACAAGCGCCCGCGTTGACGTGCCTGAATACTCCCGCCTTCTTAGTGATGTTAGAGTTTCAAAAGGAAACTATTCCGGCAAACCGCGCATCGGAATTCCAAGGGAGTATTTTTCAGAAGGATTAAATATTGAGGTCAGGTCTAAAATTGAAGAGGCAATTTCAAAAATCAGGGAAAAAGGCTTTGAAGTTAAGGATATCAGCCTTCCCAATACTCCCTATTCCATTGCAACTTACTATATTCTGACTACAGCCGAAGCCTCATCAAACCTGGCACGCTATGACGGGGCCCGTTACGGCTACAGGGATCCAGAGAGCCCTACACTGCAGGATATGTACACGGATTCAAGATCTGTTGGATTTGGAACCGAAGTAAAAAGACGCATTATGCTCGGCACCTATGTTCTCTCAGCCGGCTATTATGATGCCTATTACAAAAAGGCACAAAAAGTGCGCAGGCTCTTAAAGAACGATTTTGACAGAGCGTTTAATGACGTCGACCTTATACTGACCCCGACAGCTCCGACTACCGCCTTCAGGCTGGGCGAGAAATCAAGCAGCCCCCTGGAGATGTATTTGAATGATATTTATACAACTTCGGCAAATCTTGCAGGAATTCCCGGAATTAACATCCCTGCAGGAACTGACAGTCTGGGGCTCCCTGTCGGCATGCAGCTTATGGCCGCGCAGTTTGAGGAACTCACACTTATGAAAATGAGCAGATATATTTCTGAAGAAATCTTGTCCTGAAACAGGCTGAAAAGGAATTAAGAAAGAAGAAGAAGCTTACCTGACATAGAGAAAGAGAATAAAAAGAGTCTGTGTTTTCATTTGAAAACACAGACACAAAGAAGAGCCGTAATTCACGAATTCACTTTCTGAAGAAGTTCAAGACCACAAAATCTAGTTAAATCTCCCCTGATACTGAAGCATCGACTTTATTTCCAGGTACTTGTCTTCAGCTTCATTGTAGCTGCTGAATTCGAATCTCTTTATTCTTTTGAAAAGATACAGAATATACTTTTTCATTATAACCAGATACTTATCATCTTTTCTTACAAGTTTTACGGAAGTACTTCTGAAATAATAGTAGTGCAGGATTTCAGAATCCCTCTTCTCCACACCAGCTGCAACCTCACTCATTATTCCCCTCTAAATCTAATGGATTGGCGTATTAATTAGACAGCTAAAAAAGAAAAACGAAACAATCATTTTTCTTTTTTTTAAATTACAATTTATTAATTCAAATGCAAGCAGAATTTACGCTTCAACAATGAAAAAATATATTTAGTCCTTATAAAACTGCCGCCCGGGCGCCGGATTGCAAAAAGATTTTGGCTACAGACCGGATGCCCTCTCTTCAGAACAGATTATCCCCGGCCTCCAAAAGGCACCAGTACTAATATCTTTTTTAGAGGAATTCAGTCAAAAAATCAGGAATTCGGGGTGTAAGAACCTTTAGCATTTATCTCTGATAATCCTTATCTTTACTGAAATCAAATACAAGTTTGTTATACATAATAAGGGAATCACAATGAGTATACTTGTTGATAACAAAACACGTCTGGTCGTTCAGGGAATAACCGGAAGCGAGGGTTCTTTTCACACACAGCAGATGGCTGAGTATGGGACAAATGTAGTAGCCGGAACAACGCCGGGTAAAGGCGGGCAGAACTTTGAAGGAATTCCGATTTATAATACTGTAGAAGAGGCCGTGCGGCTTCAGAAGGCAAACGCATCTGTAATTTTTGTTCCTCCTGCAGGCGCAGCAGATGCCATCCTGGAGGCAGCAAACGCCGGCATTAAACTAGTCATCTGCATAACTGAAGGCATTCCCGCAGCAGATATGGTAAAAGTATACAACTCTATAAAGGGCAAAGGCATCCGCCTGATAGGTCCTAACTGCCCCGGAGTGATTTCACCCGGAAAGGCAAAGATCGGCATTATGCCGGGCTTTATTCACAAGGCCGGAAAAGTCGGCGTTGTTTCGCGCAGCGGTACCCTCACCTACGAAGCAGTAAAGCAGCTGAGCGATCTTAAGATAGGACAGTCCACATGCGTCGGCATCGGCGGAGATCCGGTTGTTGGTTCCCAGTTTATCGATATAATAAAACTTTTTAATGAAGATCCCGGCACCGATGGCATCATAATGATCGGGGAAATCGGCGGCAGCGCTGAGGAAGAGGCTGCAGATTATATTAAGAAATTTGTCAAAAAGCCTGTAGTCGGCTTTATTGCAGGGCGTACAGCTCCTGCAGGAAGAAGAATGGGACACGCAGGCGCTATCATTTCAGGCGGCAAGGGCACTGCTGCAGAAAAGATGGCTGCTATGAAAAAAGCAGGAATTAAAGTTGTTGAATCCCCTGCTGAAATCGGCGTAACAATGCAGAAGGCTTTGGAACAGGCCAAAGCAAAACTTCAGGCAAAGAAAGCTGCCGGACCAGCAGTTAAAGCAGCTGGAAAGACTTCTCTCAAATCTAAAACTGCAGCTAAAGCTCCGGCAAAAACAGCAAAAGCTAAACCGGTTGCAAAAGCTAAACCGGTTGCAAAAGCTAAACCGGCTGCAAAAGCTAAACCGGCTGCAAAAGCTAAACCGGCTGCAAAAGCTAAACCGGCTGCAAAAGCTAAACCGGCTGCAAAAGCTAAACCAGTGGCTAAGGCTAAGACAGCCGCTAAAGCAAAGCCAGCTGTTAAAGCAAAAACTGCAGTCGTGGCCAGAGCAAAGGCCAAGCCGGCAGGAAAAGTAAAAAAGGCATTAAAGACAAAAGCAGTTTCCAAGAAAAAATAAGTAATATATTTCAAAAAGGAGTTAATTTGGGTAACAGAACACTTGCTATATTGAAACCTGACTGCGTCAGGAAAAATCTTATCGGAGAGGTAATTACAAAGATCACTGAAGCCGGCTTTAAGGTAAAAGCCATGAAAATGACAAGCCTTACAAAAGCCTCGGCCGAAGGGTTTTATGAAGTACATAAAGAACGCGGATTTTTCAACGACCTGGTTGAATTTATGACTTCAGGTCCATGCGTTCCGATTGCGCTTGAAAAAGAAAATGCGGTTGCCGAATTTAGAAAACTGATAGGTGCTACCGATCCGGCTGAAGCAGCTGAGGGTACAATCCGCAAGCTCTTTGCCGACAGTAAGCAGTACAATATAGTTCACGGTTCTGATTCAGATGAAAATGCGGCGAAGGAAATTTCGCATTTCTTTACAAGAAAAGAATTACTGGAAAATTATAACGACTGATGCCTCTAAGACGCTGGAACAAAATTTCACAGAGGACAGTAATTAAAAATGACCATTGGAGTTACCGCCTGGATGAGTTTGAAATCGAAGGCGGCAGCCGCGGTGAGTATCATTATGTGCATACCGGCGGCTCTTCAATGGTCATTCCGGTTAAGGACGATGGCAGTATTCTTCTGGTAAATCAGTTCAGATATCTAAACCAGAAGGAAAGCCTTGAATTCCCCTGCGGTTCGGTGGAAGAAGGGCTGACACCTGAAGAAAATGCCATTAAGGAATTAAGAGAGGAAACAGGGTTTACTGCCCTAAGGCTTGAAAAGGCAGGAGAGTTTTCTCCCTATACAGGAGCAAGCGATGAAATCTGTACGGTTTTTGTTGCGCGCGGACTTTCCCCTGCCCCATTAAGGGCCGATGTGACTGAGGAGTTTGAACTTGTTGAAAAGACTTACTCCGAAATTGAAAGTCTCATTGAAAGCAATTTCATCTGGGACGGGCTGAGCCTAGCGGCCTGGCTGCTTGCCAAAAAGCACCTCAAATAAAATCCATGCGTAATTTTTATGTTCTATTAAAGGCTTGAGTAATATGAAAATATGGCTTTATGTATTTTTTTCGTTTTTATTTACCACAGCAGTCTTCTCCGAGACTCCGCAGAAGGCAAAGGGTACTAAGACAGCCCCCGGAGCGGATATTCTGCTGGCTGAACGAATGGACCTCATTAAGGGTAAACGCCTCGGCATTGTTACAAACCATTCGGCTCTCCTTTCTAATGGGGTACACCTGGTTGATACACTTTTTCATAGAAAAGACGTTAAGATTTCAGCCCTGTTCGGACCAGAACACGGTATAAGAGGAGATGCTCCCGACGGCACAACAATTTCCCATGGAAAAGATGCCAAAACCGGTCTTGAAGTGTACTCCTTGTACGGGAAGGTTTATAAACCTACAAAGGAAATGCTTCATGATGTCGACGTCCTCATCTACGACATACAGGACGTCGGAGCAAGGTTCTATACCTTCATTTCCACACTTTTTTATACTGTCCAGGCAGGCGCTGAAAACAATATTCCTGTCATTGTGCTCGACAGGCCCAACCCTATTACAGGAATTAAGGTTGACGGGCCGGTAAGAAAAGAGGATCTTTCCTCTTTCGTTGGAATAGCACCTATTCCAATCATGCACGGACTTACAATAGGCGAACTTGCCACACTTTTTAATGAATCCGGGATGCTGGGCAAAAATCTTAAGGCAAAGCTGACTGTAGTGAAAATGGAGAACTGGAAAAGAGACGACTACTACGATGAGACAGGCTTAAAATGGGTAAAGCCTTCGCCGAATATTCCGGATCTTGAAACTGCAATCGTTTATCCCGGAATGTGCCTCATTGAAGGAACCAATATGTCGGAAGGACGCGGCACGCATGCCCCCTTTCTTACTTTCGGAGCCCCTTATATAAATTCAGATGAGCTTAAAAATGAGCTTTTGAAGCTGAATATCAAGGGGGCTTCCTTTGAAAACACAGTATATACCCCCGTCGAAATTCCGAATATGGCCAGCGATCCCAAGTTTCAGGGAGAGAAGGTAAACGGCCTTAAACTTAATGTTACTGACAGAAAGGCATTTGAGCCTGTCGAGTTCGGTATAAAACTGATTTATGCAGTGCATAAACTTTATCCCGATAAGTTCAGGTTCAGTGATGCAAGATTCGACCGTCTTTCGGGCGACAGGGCTATAAGAAATGAAATTTTATCAAATAAGCCGGTTTCTGAAATAATCAAAGGCTGGCAGAATGAACTTAATAAATTCAGGACGCTGAGGAAAAAATATCTGCTTTATTAGTCCAGGCGAACTCTTAATCCGAAACATTACCGTTTATATGAATGTTTAAGATACCAGAAAACCCGGGGGCTTGGAACTGTTTTGTTGTTCAACCGGATTTTGTAATAAATTTAAGGGAAAGGAAAAAATGAAAAACATCTTTTTATTATTGTTAATTTCACTTTTCGTTTTCGGCTGCGGAAAGAAAGAAGAGAATAAGCCGGCCGCAGCTCAGAGCGATACATCTTCCGTGCTCAAAACAGTGCCTGATGATGCTCCGCCTAAAGATGTAGACCTCGTCTATACTTTGAAAAAAGACCAGCATCTGTCATATAAACTTACCAGCACTTCTTCACAGGTCCAATCCGTTGTAGCTGATTCGACACTAAAGCAGAGTGCACAACAGACAGTTTCCTACATTGTTGACATGGATGTACGCGACGTAGACAATGATAACACTATGGATATTAAAGCTACAATCAAATGGGCAAAGCTCGATCAGGAGGCTAACGGGCAGAAGCTGAACTATGAGTCAGGAAAACTGAAGGATCCCAAGGAAATCGCCCGCTTTGTTGATTATGAAGCCGTTCTGGACAATCCCTTTAATTTCAGGATGAACTCCAAGGGGGAAATTCTGGAAATTTATCACGTCGATAAGATAGTAGACAAGTACCTTGAAATTCAGGGTCTTAAGGATTCCGTTAACGCCGCACAGAAGAGCCAGTTCCAGTCAAATATTTCTGAAGGCGCCTTAAAACCGCTCATTCAGCAGATATTCAGAACACTCCCTAAGAACAGGGTGGCCAAGGATTCGACATGGCACTTCGATTACCCGAGCAGGATGGGCGTCTTCGATATTCAGAATATCGCCCAGTATAAACTGGTAAATTTTGAAAAAATGCAGGACAACGATAATAAGCTCGCTGTCATTGATGCGGGACTGAAAATAATTCCCAAGGGGAAAAACAAGGTAAGCGACAGAGGAATTGATTACGATTTCAAGAATCCTGAGGCTCAGGGAAGCGGAACAATTTATTTTAACCTCACAAAAGGATGCGTTCAGAATTCAAAGACCTCCACAAAGATGAAAATGTCGGTTACTGTAAAGAGCCAAAGAGGTCCAAAAGGCCCTATGAAGGCTGTAAGAAACGACGATATGGAAACAACCAATACACTTCAGCTGATCGGATCTTAAAAGATCCATAGTTAACATTAAAAGAAAGGGACTTTTTACCTGGCAAAGCAGGTTTGCCGTACAAAGTCCCTTTTATTTTATTTATTAGTTGTTTCCCCCAAGACTTAAAATTTCAGCATTCCTTTCATCTATATTCAATAATTGTTTAAATTATAAGTACTCTTTTTGGGTCTCTGTCTAACAGTTAAAGAATTTCATGCTTATGAAACTAATGTTTTCAGTATTCGTCCTGCTTTTAGGCATCATTGTTACTCCCGCTTTAGCCCAGGATTCAATTCCAAAGGGGTGGGAAACCTATTTTGAAAAGTCAAATTATCTTGCTACCCCCTCTTACGAGGAATCTGTAGCATATTTTAAGAAGCTTGAGGAGAACTCTCCTTATGCAAAAATGATCCCGATCGGGCAGAGCGCCCAGGGCAGAACCATATACTGCTTTATTGCGGCCAAAGGACGGGAGTTTACTCCATCGGAGGCCTCCTCAAGCAGCAAGGCAATTGTCCTCCTTAATAACGGCATTCACGCCGGTGAAATTGAAGGCAAGGATGCCAGTATGCTCCTCTTAAGGGAAATGCTTATTACAAAGGAAAAAGAGTACCTTCTGGATAACAACATCTTTATGGTCATCCCCACACTGAACGTCGACGGCCATGAACGCCGCAGCCCATATAACAGGATTAACCAGAACGGTCCCAGGGAGATGGGCTGGAGGACTACAGCACAAAATATAAATCTTAACCGCGATTTCATGAAGGCCGACGCCCCGGAAATGCAGGCATTCTTAAGGCTATTCTCATCCTGGCTGCCCGACTTTTTTATAGATTCCCATACCACAGACGGCGCCGATTATCAGTATTCTGTCACCTATGAAATGGAAAAGTTTGGCGATATTTACCATGATACTGCCCGATGGATTAAAGACACATTTATCCCCTATTTTGAACAAAGAGTAAAAGAAAAAGGGTTTCTCATTGCCCCTTACGTAAGCTTTAAGGACGATAAGATGCTGAACGGCATTGAAGAATGGGCCTCACTCCCCCGCCTTTCAACCGGCTATGCCTCACTTGAGAACAGGCCCTCGCTCTTGATTGAGACCCACATGCTTAAACCTTATAAAGACCGCGTTTTCTCCACAAAAGCCTCAGTAGAGGCCGTGCTGGAATACACTAACAATAAGTCGCTTGCTCTTAAGGTGCTTAACAAAAAGGCTGATCAGAATTCCATACGTGAACTAGTTGGGGGCTTTCTGCCTGTGGAGTTTAAGGTCTCGGAGAATAATAAGGGATTTGTTTTCAAAGGATTCCGCTCTGAGGAGGATTCCAGCCTCCTTGCCGGTAAAAAGATCATTAGATACTCAAAAGAAAAGAAAGACTTTGAGATTCCGTACTACTATGATGTCCTGGCCACAGATTCAGTTCCTGTAGCCGCGGCATATATCATTCCCAGGCAGTGGGCCCTGCTTACAGAAAGGATGAAACTGCACGGAATTGAAGTAAAAGAGCTGGATCATGATACTACTCTTCAGGTGCAAAGATACAGTTTTCGTAATGTGAAGTTCCAGAAATGGCCCTACGAGGGAAGATTCCAGCCCTCTTTTGAGTTATCTTCTTTCTCCGAAAAGCTGAGCGTTCCTATGGGCAGCCTTATCGTTTCAACCGCCCAGAGAACAATCAGGCTCATTGTAAATCTGCTTGAACCCAATGCGCCCGATTCTTTTATCAAATGGGGTTTTCTAAACGCCATATTCGAGCAGAAAGAGTATTTTGAGGATTATTCCATGGAACCAATTGCTGAAGAGATGCTGAAAAACGACAGTAAGCTCAGGGAAGAATTCCAGAAAAGGCTTCGGGAGGATGAATCCTTCAGAAAAGATCCCCATAAAAGGCTTTATTTCTTTTATGAACGCTCCCCCTACTTTGATAAAGAGCTGAATCTTTACCCGGTTTCGAGAATAGTTAAAAACTAAGGAATTTCCGGCTTCTGCGGCCGCGGGAATAAGGACAAGTTAAAAGGGAAAGCCTGTATGTACCCGAATGCTTTCCCCTTTTAAGTTTGTCTTCCGTTTAATCATTATTTTTCTTGCCAAAGAGTTTATAGAGGCCGTAGCCCGCAATTGAAAGCCCTATAAGACCTCCGGTAGTCTTGAGGACTTTTGAATTGGCGAGATTCTCAAGCTGAACGCCGCTCCCGGTCTGCTTTAACTCTTTTTCACTGTATATTGAATCCATGAATTCAAGCCTGTCTTTATATGACTTGAAGGTAATGATAAACTGGGCCCCCTCGGTAGTAGGGGTGAACTTAACGGCACATTTCTCAGGATCTATGTCATCGGGTTCTTCCATATTTTCAAATTCCCACTTGCCCCTGAAAACTGCATAATTAACTACGCTTTTCTTCTCACGGGAATAAAGGGGATCCTGGAAGACGAGAATCTTTTTCCCTTCGCTGCTTGTATTGGTCTGAGGCTGAAAATTTTCCTGGCCTGCAGCCTCTCTGCCTGAAGGATCTGAATCACCTGTGTTTTTCTGCTCCAACATGTCTTTGCTATCTGGCACTTAAACTGACTCCTTTACATCAAATTATAGATTATTACTTCAAATTTACTCAAAGTTAATGGTTAAGTAAAACCTAAAATCGATACAATTAAAAATTATAAACTAAAAAGTAAAACAGGCTTAAAACAGCTGATTAATAAGTCCCAACGCGAAGGCAAATCTAAGAAAGTGTTTAATTAAAGCAAAGGCAGAAAGCAATCAGATACTTTCTGCCTTTCTTTCACACAGGGTGAAGGTCTGTAAAGTTATATTTATCAAATTATGGGGTATTCATCTTCGAAGGTTTTCTTGCCGATAAAATAGAAAACCGTTAAACCGATAGCAATCAGAACTACTAAGGAAATAATGATTATAAGCCACATTGCACGTTATCCTTTCTCCTGTTAAACAGTCCTTTTGAGCCGGAAAAGCTGTATTCCGCTTTCTCCGGTACCCGAAAAACTGCATTTGGAAGGCCCGGTTGACCTGCCGTTATTAATAATAGTATTTGATGGAGCATCATTCAATCCCATTTTTAAGCCTGAATAACGCGTCAAATTCCCCCTTACCATAACAGCCTGGCATTAAATTTCATTTGCGGCATTTACTTTTTGCAGGGTCATTTCCCAGGCTTTGTGATCTGAGAGAACAAAAAAAGAAGAACTGTCTTTTTTCCCCCCTGACGTGCAGAATTTTATGGCATCTTAAGTAAAATTTCCTAAATTAAAATAATATACAGGCTCTCGGAATATAGTTCATTATAACTTGTTCTTTTAAATACAAATTGAATAACTAACAGCGAGGGGAGTAGATGAAAATAAGAAGACAGTATGCCCTGCACAGAGATCACTCTCTCGATACCTATCTAAAGGAAATTGGTAAAGCAAAGCTTATCTCCTCTGAGGAAGAACTTCAGCTTGTCTTGAGGATTAAGAATGGTGATAAGAATGCAATTGACGCACTTATAAAATCGCACTTAAGGTTTGTAGTCAGCGTAGCCAAGCAGTATCAAAACCAGGGGTTATCTTTACCTGATCTGATCAGTGAGGGAAACCTGGGTTTGATCAAAGCCGTAGAAAGGTTCGATGAGACCCGCGGATTCAAATTCATTTCATATGCTGTATGGTGGATCAGACAATCAATACAGCAGGCAATTTCAGAACAGGCCAGAATAGTAAGACTACCTGCAAACAGGATTGGTGACCTGAATAAGGTCTTAAAGACAGCCAACTCAATGGAGCAGAAGATGGAGCGCAAACCGAGCATGTCGGAACTGGCAAACGAACTCAACATGCATATTGAGGATATAGACAGCATCATGGAGAATTCCGGACGCTACGTGTCACTCGATATGCCGGTCTTCCAGGACGACATGAACAACAGCAGTCTTATGGATACCATACCTCTTGAAGGCGATGCGTTACCCGATTTTTCAATTATGAAGGAATCTCTTAAAAAGGATCTTCGCCTTGCATTAAAAGGTCTTTCTGAAAGAGAGGCACTTATTGTTAAATGCTATTACGGGATTGACCGCGATACACCTCTTACACTTGAAGAGATCGGAGACATGCTGGGCCTTACAAGAGAAAGAATAAGACAGATTAAAGATAAGGCGATCAGAAAACTTAAAATCAGATCTAACAGCGCAGCTATAAGAATGTATTTGGGGTGAAGCTAATCAGGCAAAAGTAAAGGTGAACTTTTTTTTAAGTCCCGCTTTTACTTTTGCCTTTCTCACATATTAGCTTGCCTTTTTTTTGATATCCTCTGATCTGTTCTGCGGTTTTTCCTCAACTGTTTCTGTGTGCAGTTTCACTGCATGCGCTGAAGGTATAACACCCCAGCCAGACTTTTTGGCATAAACATAGGTTATAATAGCTCCGATGAAAAGGATCTGCGAGGAGTAGTAAATCCATACAAGAAGCACTGCAAAGCTTCCGGCGGCGCCGTATGTTGAACTGATTGTACTGCTTCCAAGGTATAAACCTATAAGGTATTTGCCAACCTGGAAAAGTACTGCCGTAATGAGAGCTCCGAATCTAACCTCCTTCCATGTCAGCTCCACGTCCGGGAGTACCTTATAAATAAGCGCAAAAAGCGCAAAGATGATCGCAAGCGTGACCACAATATTTATGATCTGAAGCACAAAGACAGGAACGAAACCGAGGCTGTCCATATATGAATTGAGAGCCGTAATTCCTGCACTGATTATAAGTGAAACCAAAAGCAGAAATCCCATTGCTACAACAAGCGCAAAAGAAATGATCCTGGTTTTTACAAAACCCCAGATGGCGTTTTGCGGCACAGGTTTTACTTTCCAGATTATGTCAAGTGAATCCTGGAGTTCAATAAACACTGCAGTGGCGCCTATGGCTAAAGTAACTACGCCCAGTATTGTAGCCAGTATGCCTGCATGTGTGCTGTAGCTTTTCTGAATAGCTGTCTGCAGCAGTTCGGCCCCCTGACGGCCTACGAGTCCCTGCATCTCCTGATAAATTCTGCCTGCAGCCGCATCAGGCCCGAATACGAGTCCGGCAACCGCAATGGCAATAACCAGCAGCGGGGCCAGTGAAAATACCGTATAATAGGCCAGCGCCGCACCAAGCTTTGGAGCTTTATTATCACTGTATTCATTAACGATCTGCTGAATGAAATCCCAGGCTCCCTTGAAATTTATCTTCATATTTCCCTACCCTTCCTAAATATGACTTAATAACCGGTACATAATAAATAATTACGGAATAAGGGCTTATTTTTCAAGGCAGGAAGAAACCCAAGAAAGACAAGAGACCTTCAGGAGTCTTTTCTGCAGATTTGGAGTTTTTGAAGGCTAAACTGCAGCTTTGGACCAGTTACCCCTGCTGAACTTAACATACACAACTATTGTGTAGGACAGTACGTACAAAGGAAGTGCCCCCCAGGCACCCAGAAGCCCGAACTTCAGGAATACTCCGAAAAAGTAGGACAAGGGAAGAAAAAGAATCCAGCTTGTAAGCACTTCAGACATCATGACAAAAAATGTTTTCCCTGCGGCCTGAAGTGTGTTTGCCAGAACTATGCCGGCTGCATAGAAAATCTGTGCAAAACCTGCAATACGAAGAGCCGGCACGGCGGTTTCAACCACCCTGCTTTCTGTTGTTAAGAGGTGAAGTATTAGCCTCGGGGTAATTAAGAATACAGCGCCGATGAGTAAAGTGTAATAAGTAGCAAGCTTGGAAGTCTCTATTGCATAGACCCGCGCAAGCGTGATCTTCTTGGAACCAAGATTGTTCCCTACAAGGGTCTGTGCCGCAATTCCAAAGCCAAAGCAAGGAAGCAGTGAAATAAAAATTGAAGAGATAACAAGCTGCGTTGCCGCCTGCTGCACTGTGCCGATGAGCCCCGTTATGGCTACAAAGCTTAAGAATGCAACAAGAATAAAAACGTTCTGAAGTGAAACCGGAAGCGATATTCTATAAATGGATTTTACAATATCATTGTTAAATCTGAAATTTTGGAAATACTTGAATTTCCTGCTGTATTTTGGATAAAAACTCACTCCGATGTAGAACATGACCTCACACATGGTTGCAAGGGTTGATCCCAGCCCCGAACCCGCAACGCCCATCTTTGGGAGGCCAAGATGGCCGAAAATAAGGAAATAGTTAAATATTATATTCAGAAGATTTACCAGGATTCCGGAGAACATAAAAACTTTGGTCTTCCCTATTCCAAAGAAAAAACCTCTGTATGAAACTGTCACAAGAAAAAAAGGAATTCCCATAAACCTGTAGAAAAGGAATTCACCTGCGTAGTTGCCTACCTGGGAATCGGCAGCAAAAAAGTGAGCAATCCTGTGGGCCGAGGATACCCCTATAAAACCTACAATAATTCCAACAATAAAAGTAAGTATAAGAGAGCTGTTAAGCACCTTTCCGCACCCTTCCATATCACCGGATCCGAACCTGCGGGCAACCATGACGTGTGTTCCTGTAGCAAGACTCGAAAAGAAGCTGATCAAAGCCCACGTGGCCAGGACCCCAAGTCCCATTGCAGCCAGCGCATACTCGGCTTCGTTAAGTCTGCCAACCATTGAAGTGTCAACCAAAGAGACGACCATCTGTGTGGAGAGCCCCGCGATTGCAGGAAGCGCCATTTTCAGTATATATTTTTTAATGCTGATATTATTTCCATTTTTCATCGCCCCAAAATAGGAAAACGAAGGGGTAAATAAAATTAAAAAGTGTGCTTCCGGAATTAATTTTAGTTCAGGAAGTCTCATAATGACCTGAAATACCAGTTTGCTTTTGAGTTTCCGGCATTTTATATTATCTGTCAACAACAACCTGACACAACAAATGAACTGGCAGAATTTCATCCTTGAGCTTGAAAAGGAATTCAGAATCAGTGCGGCTGAACTCGAAAAGAAGACCTCGCTGAGCAGAACCGTAATCTATAATCTCAAAAAGGGCTCGACTGCAAGACCACGTCAGACGACAATAAAAAAACTTGAAGAAGCTCTGGATATTAAAATTGACGATTCAGATGCCGACAAGGTAAGATATACTCAAAATCTCTCACATAAAAATCTTGAGCTCTTCAGGATTGAAGGGAATGAATTCCCCATCGTAAGTGAAATTCTCCCGGCCAGTGATATATTACATTCGCAGAATATTATCGGAACGATCCGTCTTCCCTATGCACAGAAGACAAACTGCGTTGCCATAATGGTGTCTGAAAGTGAAATGGATGGCATTCTGAGCAATGGAGATAAACTTCTTATTGATATTAAAGCAGGTCTTCCAAACGGTTCTATTGCAGCCTGCAGGCTGAAGTCTTCAAGAGAGTTTATCAGGTACTACCGCAAGCTCCCCGATGATTGGATGCAGTTCTACACACCTGACTTTACCAAAGACCCCATCACCGTCAGGCATTCGGAAATTGAAGCTTTATACCGTGTCGTGTTCCTGATAAAGTGCTTCACTCCGGGGAACTGAAGTCTGAATACTTCGTAAAACTAAGCCCGATCATCAATGACCAGGAATCTTCCGAAAAATTGTCGTTAAGGAGGTTATCATTGGAATAGTATGTTCTCAAATATACCTCAAGGGCCTCACAGATATCGAAGCCGATTTTAAGAAGCAGATGGTTTTCATAATTTAATAAAAAAACCCCGGCTGAGGATACCGGGGTTTCCCAAAAAGATCTGTTCTAAATTTTTACTTTGTCGTATCGATAGCATTCAGTTTCTGCTGAAGAGCTTCAATTTCTTTGTCTCTTGCCCTGAGCTGTTCCTGCTGTTCTCTTTGCAGTTTTTCCTTAGCCTCAATTTTTTCCTGGATATCCTTTGAAATAACATTCTTCATGCCCTTACGGATTTCAGTTCTTTCCTGCTCGTACTGAGAAAGCTCCTGCTGGAGGTGGTTTATCCAGTCCTCCGTAAACTTTTCACGGTTCTTAAGCCTTTCCATCTGCCAGTTGGGTGACTGATGCGGGTATTTTCTGGATCTGTAGTATGAAGTTCCGGATTTTGTTGACTTTCTGCGTGTAATCTTTTTAGTTTTTGAAACCTTTGTCTGTACTGTGTACGGAGCTTTATTAAGCAATGAATCCGATACTGCCTTTTGCGTTTCCTTATCCTTAAGTGTACCTTCATGTGCAAATATTAAGGAGCAAGCCAAGAAAGAGAAAACTGCCATAATAGAAACTCGTCTGAGCTGCATAATATATCCCCAAATTAGAAACATTTTTGAAATGTGTTTTTGACAAACAAAATTAAATATACCTTTGATAAATTGCAACAAATGCAGAAATCTTTATTTTCAAGGCAAAGGGAGAGTAAAATAAAAAGTTGTGCCTGCTCCCTGTCTCGATTCAGCCCATATTTTTCCCTTATTCATTAAAACCATGTCCCCGCATAGTATAAGCCCAAGTCCAGTCCCCTGTTCATTCAGTGTACCGTTTGTACTAAAAGGACTATCCACCCTGAAAAGTTTCTCCATATATTCACCCGACATGCCGATTCCATTATCGGTTACGGAAACTGTCACTTCAGTTTCAGATTCTTCGGCCCTGATTACAATTTTCCCATCGGGATATGTAAATTTAATGGCGTTTGACAAAAGGTTCTGAAGAATGAGTTCAAGCATATTCCTGTCTGCATAAACTTTTATATTTTTATCTACTTCATTTGTGATCTGGATTCTCTTCTGCAGGAGACCGGCCGAAGAGAGCTCAAGCGTATAACCGACAACGTCCCTTAGGCTGACTTCAGCTGGCCTGCAGGAAATCCTTCCAGACTGCAGTCTCGACCACTGCAGCAGACTGTCGAGCCAACGGTAAACCCTCTCAAGAGTATTTCGTATTTCAAAGGCAAAATGTTTTATTTCTTCCCTGCTATAGCTGTCAATCCTGCTGTAAAGCTCTTTGGATACACCCAGAAGTCCGTAGAACGGGCTGCGCAAGTCGTGTGAGAGAATTGAAAAAAATTTGTCTTTTTCTGCATTTAGTTCGGCAAGCTTTTTATTGTAATTAAGAAGTGATTGTTCAATTTCCTTTTGGCTGGAAATATCCCGGCCGATGCCGATAATGCCTGTTACACTGCCTTCGGCATCACGTATCGGCGAGAGCATCGTTGAATAATGTATATGCCGGCCCAGCATGTCTGCCTCCCATTCATAAACAAGAGACTCTCCCCCGAGGGCCCTTTTATTCACTTCACAGTGCAGTGCTGCTTCCTTTTTATCCATAATATCGGAAACCGTTTTCCCGAGAAATTTTTCCCTTACCCCGGGATTTTTCTCAAAGACTTTTCCGTACATGCCTGTATGGCGCTGCTCTTTATCAAGTGTAAATACTATGTCGTCCACAGATTGAAGAAGCGCATTGAATTTAGTTTCACTTTCAGATAACTTCGCTTCGGCTTTCTTTCTTCGACTTATTTCCTCCTGCAGCTGCTTTTCCAGTAAGGCAATTTTATTTTTTATTCGTAAACTTTTTTCTCCTGATTTATTATCTTTCGGAGTTCCCTTTTCTGTATTCCGCTCCATTTTTCCCGGTTCAACCTTCCCTGTTTTACCTTAAATTATCCTGTCATTAAAATTCCCAACAACCATTCAATTAATAAAGGACATTCGCAATACACAATAGATATTAAGATATGAATGTCCTGAAACTTAAATTATTAAATTTAAATTTAATTTTTACTTTTTTTTCCTAAACTTTAAAAAATATTACCGATAATAAACAAAACCGGTCTTCTGTTCGGGAAAAACAACATTTTGTCACCTGAGGCACTCATATTGCAGATGAGTTCAGAAACAAAACTTTTAAGGGCAATTAATGATTCCGGCAGATAACTCTCCCACATGAAGGTTTTATGCCAAATTCGAGTTATCAAAATTAGAAAATTGCAGTGCCTTTAACTGCTAAAGGGTTCGTACAACTTTAACTAAAAGTCAGGAGTTTTATGAAATGGTTCAACAATCTTAAAATCGGTTCAAAACTGACACTGAGTTTTTCCATCGTCATTGTAATATCCGTTTTTATGGGCTTATTTGGAGTATTTAAGCTCAGGCATGTGGAAAGTTCCTACAGCCAGATGTGGAAGGGGCACGTTGTGCCCATTGTTAAGCTGGGCGACCTGCTGCAAAGATATCAGTTCGTAAGACTTAACACATTAAAAGTGGTTATGACTAATGATCCTGCTGAGATATCGAACTACAATCAAACAATAAATGACCAGATGAAACTTATTGATGAGGAGCTCGAATTCTGCAGGTCAACAACTGCAAGCGCCGAAGAAACCGCCATTTATAACGACATTCTCCAGAAGCGGGATATTTACAGGGTTTATCTTGTAGAGGTTGAGAAGCTGGCCCAGGAAAACCGCGACCAGGAGGCAGAAGCAATTCTGCTCGGGCAGATGTCTAAGGCAGCAAAAGACTACCAGGAGGCGATTGAGAAATGGATAAAATATGATGTGGATGGAGGCAATGCAATTTCGCTCCAGAATTCAGAAAAGACTGACAGTACAGTAATCATAATGATCATACTGCTCATAGCGGGCATTGGCGTTTCAGCTGCCATGGCAATGCTCATAACAAAACTCATAAAAACTCCTGTCAGCAAGATACTTCTTATGGCTCAGGAGATGCAGAAAGGACACGTAAAGGCAAGAGCAAATCTGGATACGGAAGATGAACTTGGAATAATGGGTCGTACGCTCGATCAGTTTGTCTCGCAGGTGGATTCAAGCATCGTTGGAGCACTTAACGGCATTGCAAACGGTGAGGTGAGTTTTACGGCACCCATGTATGACGACAGAGATGAAATAGCCCCGGTACTAAATAAAGTAACTTCTACAGTAAGAAACCTTATTGCTGAAGTAAATGACCTGACAACAGCAGCAGTAAACGGAAATCTTGAAAAGCGCGGGAATGCTGAGGCTTACAAGGGAGGATATAAACAGATCGTGGAAGGATTCAATTCTACAATTGAAACTATTGTCAGGAATGTCCGCGAGTATGAAGCAATTATTGATAAAGTGGGTCATGGCGATCTTACAGCCAGAATGATCGGCGATTACAGAGGCAATTATGCAATACTCCAGAAAAATGCCAATGAATTTGCCGAATCGCTTGAAACGCTTATCTCCGGGGTGCATGAAGCCGTACAGGCTACGGCCAGTGCCGCAACAGAAATATCCAGTTCAAGTGAAGAAATGGCTGCCGGAAGCAATGAACAAAGCCGCCAGACTACAGAAGTGGCCGCAGCAGTTGAAGAAATGACAAAGACAATTTATGAAACTGCCAAAAGCGCCAATGATGCCGCGGAAATGGCTAAGGAATCCACCAGGTCGGCTGAAAACGGAGCCCAAAAGGTAACTGAGACACAAAAAGGGATGGAAAAGATCGTCCTTTCTACAAAAGAAACAGGCAGAATTATCACAAACCTGGCGGGAAAAACCGACCAGATCGGCGAGATTACTCAGGTGATTGATGACATTGCAGACCAGACGAACCTGCTTGCCCTGAACGCTGCAATTGAGGCTGCGCGTGCCGGTGAACAGGGCCGCGGCTTTGCAGTTGTGGCTGATGAGGTCCGTAAGCTTGCCGAGCGTACAACCAAGGCAACAAAGGAAATTGCAGACACGATTAAGGCCATACAAAAAGAAGCCAAGGAGGCCGACAGTTCAATGCTGGAGGCACGAGAGTCTGTTGAAGAAGGCTTAAGGCTTACAGCCGAGGTAGCCCAGGTCCTGCAGGACATACTCTCAGGAGCCAAGAATACAACAGACATCGTCATGCAGCTGGCCGCCGCTTCTGAGGAACAGTCAACCACGGCAGAGCAGATATCGAAAAACATAGAAAGCATTTCTTCTGTTACACAGCAAAGTGCAGCCGGAACCGAGCAGATTGCCCGGGCAGCCGAGGACCTGAACCGTCTAACAGTAAATCTCCAGGAAATGATCTCAAGGTTCAGAATCGGTCAAAGCGACCTTCAGACCGGGAGAAAAGAACACCTGGTAGTAAGAACAAACGGATCTTTAGCAAAAAGCAGAAGATAGACTCCGCAAGGAAAGTCCCGGAGGATAAATTATTCTTCCGGGATTTCTTTTTAGGCTCTCCTTGCTGCCTGAAAACAGCAATCATCTGAGGCAGTTCAAAAGACATCAGTTTCCCGCTCACAGGGCACCCTTAAGACACAAAAGGGCACGGTTTTCAAGTCAAATCTTCCCCGTATCAACCGATTCTGTATCTTGATTAGTTAAGAAAGTTTTTGTATTTTTCGACTATTCAAGTAAATTAGTCGATAAGATAATGAATGAAGCAATAACAAAAGAAAAAGAAAAAGAGCAGCAGATACTTAAAGCCGCAAGGCAGACCTTTGCACGCTACGGCTTTTCCAAGACCACCATGGAAGATATTGCAGAGGGTGTAGAGATGGGGAAAGCTTCTCTTTATTATTACTTCCCTACCAAGGAAAGTCTCTTTAAGGCTGCAATGGCTGAAGAAAAGGATGAATTTGTAAGAAGGGTTGAAAAAATACTTGATAAACAGACAACAGCAGTCGGAAAGCTACACACCTATGTAGAGGAGAGGCTTAAATTCTTTCAGGAACTGGTAAACCTGGGGACACTGACTGTTCACTCATTTCTTGAGAAAAAATCAATTTTCAGGAATCTTTTTGATGAATTTGGAAGCCAGGAGCTTAGTATAATGACTAAAATTATAAATGAGGGGAAAGCCTCCGGAGAATTCAGAAGTAACCTGGATGAGCGTGCGGCTGAAATTCTGCTCCATGTGCTGCACGGCCTCAGACTCAGGATGATACGGACTATAGCAGGGGCAACGGTTATGGACAGCAAGACCTACCGTGAACTTCAAAATGAGATGATACTGACAATTGACATTTTTATATCGGGAATCAGGCCATAAATTTTAAGAATGAAGGAGAATTTAACATTGGAAGATAATATGCAGCAGGCAAAAGTTAAAAGACACAGGCAAAGTGTTCAAAACGACGGGGATGAAGCTGTCAAATCCACGCCGGTCTACAAAAAGAAAAGGATACTCATCCCTGTTTTCGTTTTCCTCGCACTCATTGCAGCCGGCATTTACTGGTATATGGGTCAGCAGGGATATATTTCCACTGATGATGCTTACATAGACGGCAACAGAGCTACTTTAAGTTCCAAAATGCTGGGACGCATAGATTCCCTTACGGTTGACGAGGGAGATACGGTAAAGACAAACGAAAACCTGGTTATTCTCGACACGTCGGACCTTAAGGCGCAGGAAAGATCAGCCTCAGCTGCAATCAACAACGCTCAGGAAAGCATCACACTCTCAAAGGTCAATCTTGAAAAAGCCAAGGACGATTTCCAGAGGGCAAAAACCCAGTTCCAGGATAAAATTATCCCCAAAGAGCAGTACGATCACGCCGCCCGGGCCCTAGAGGCAGCACAGGCAGAATATAATATTTCAATCTCAAAGGTTGGTACCGCAAAGGCACAGCTCGGAGTAATTCAGACAAACCTGAAGAACACGGTTATTGTTTCTCCAATGGACGGAGTAGTCTCTAAAAGATGGGTACTTGCCGGAGACGTGGTTCAGCCGGGGCAGCCTATTTTTTCCATTTATGACACAAAAAACATCTGGGTGACAGCCCAGCTCGAGGAAACAAAAATTTCTAGCGTTAAGCCGGGCGACTCAGTGGAAATTGATGTGGACGCCTATCCCGATCAGCAGTTTTACGGAAAGGTGCTTCAGATAGGGGCTAATACGGCAAGCCAGTTCTCTCTTATTCCCCCTAACAATGCCTCCGGTAACTTTACAAAAGTTACACAGAGAATTCCTGTTAAGATTTCTGTTGACGGAAGGATAAAGGATTCCAAGGCCCCTCAAGGCAAACTGTCTCTTCTTCCCGGAATGAGCGTTGAGGTGAGGATTAAGGAAGGCGGTGTTAAGTAAGATGGCTCAGAATCAGCTTAGGCACAGGAAGAACGGCTTCCTGAAGCTTGATCAGGAGCATTCTTCCTACAAATGGTGGGTTCTGGCAAACATCATGGTCGGCACCTTTATGGCCGTTCTCGATTCCACAATTGTAAACGTGGGCCTTACAAAGATTATGACGGCATTCGGGACAAGCGTGGACAAAATTGAGTGGATCCTGACAGCCTATCTCCTGGTCTTTGCCGTAATGCTCCCCACCTCTGGCTGGGTTGCCGACCACTTCGGGTATAAGAGAACTTACTTCCTTGCACTTTTCCTCTTTACCTTCGGGTCATTTTTGTGCAGCCTTTCCTGGAATGAAAATGCACTGATTGCTTTCCGCCTTGTACAGGGCGCGGGAGCCGGGTTCCTGATGCCGGTAGGTATGGCTATCGTTACGCGCGAGTTTCCCCCCGAGAAAAGAGGTATTGCACTTGGCTTCTGGGGCATTGCGGCTGCGGCTTCTGTCAGCCTGGGACCCATGATCGGCGGCTATCTGATAGATAATTACAGCTGGCATTCAATTTTTGACGTGAACATCCCTGTAGGCATTCTTGGCATGGCGGCAACTTATATCATTCAGAGAGAATATAAAACTGAACACTCCCGCTCTTTCGACTTTCTGGGTTTTATTTCCATGACGGTCTTCCTGACGTTCCTTTTGCTTGCTCTTTCAAACGGAAATGCCTCCTGGAATACGGGCGGATGGTCTTCACCTTTTATTCTCCTTTCCTTTGCCCTGTCAATTCTGGGTTTTACCGTATTCATGGCTACCGACCTGTCAATAAAGCATCCGCTCATTGAGTTAAATCTTCTGAAAAATTTTAACTTTTCTGTTACAAACGCCATTTTGTTCATCTTCGGAATGGGACTTTTCGGCAGCACGTTCCTGCTGCCCCTTTTTCTGGAAAATTCACTCAACTATACGGCCTTACAGGCAGGACTGGTCTTCTTCCCCGTCGGGGTACTGCAGGCGGTGGTTTCCCCTGTTTCGGGACTTCTTGCTGATAAGATAAATCCAAAGATACCAGCTTTTATAGGACTCCTTCTTCTGGCTTTCAGCCTTTACCTGAACAACTTTCTTTCCCTTTATTCGGAACATGCACAGATCATGCTGCCTCTATATATCCGAGGACTGGCAATGGGAATGTTGTTTACTCCATTAAGCACCATCGCACTGGCTGACATCCCGAAGCAGAAGATGGCACAGGCATCAGGGTTGTTTAATGTTATAAGACAGATTGGAGGAAGCTTCGGTGTAGCTATTTTCGGAACTATGCTCACGCGCAGGATGCTCTTCCATACATCTGCTCTCGGCGAAGCTGTAAACCGCTACTCCCCTTCTTTCCAGCAGGTGCAGTATGGCGTTGGGCATTTTGTCCAGCAGTCCGTAGGAGGAGCGGGAAGCGAAGTTGCAGTAAGATCGCAGGCGCTTATAGCACAGCATGTTGCAAACCAGGCTTTTGTGCAGGCTATAAATGACGACTTCCTTTTAGCAGCAGGGATTTCTCTTTTATGCCTCGTACCGCTTTTCTTCTTAAAATATAAAAAGAAAAAAGGTGATAAGGGCGAACATGTGGTGGCAATGGAATAAAGAAAACTAAAGTCTTTTCTTTAAACGATAGGGATTATTACTTAAACCGGAGAATTTTAGAGGATATTGATGAAAATAATAATTTTGGCATTACTTTTATTTTTTGTTTCTACATATATAACCTACGCTCAGAATGGTGCTCCTGCAGATTCTGTGGATTTAACTAAGGCTATTGAGCTTACCTTGCAGAACCACCCTTCTATTAAACAGGCACAGAGCCTTATCGGAACAGCTGAGGCAAGAATTAAACTGCAGGAAACTTCCTACCAGCCTGAAGTTGAGGCTGATGCCTCATATACGAGGATAGGTCCTGTACCGACATTTGAATTCGGAGGGCTTTCTGCAAAACTTTACCCTGAGAACAATTATGATGCACACCTTAGCGGAAAGTACCTGCTCTATGATTTCGGAGAGCGTGATGCCATGCGCGAGCTGACGGCAACATACAAAAATTCAGCCAAGGATAACCTTGATTTAATTAAGACCAATCTTGCCTATCAGACCGTGCAGGCATTTTATTCTTTACTGTTCCTGAAGCAGAGCCTTGCTGTAAAAGACCAGCAGATTGCCTCACTTAACAGCCACCTGCTGGTAACAGAGGCAAAAGTCTCTGCCGGTACGGCCACTGATTTTGACGTTTCGACGACACAGGTTAGAGTTTCTTCAGCCCTGAACCAGAGGACAGATATACTCAATGAAATCAGCAAACAGGAAATTACGCTCAAAAGTCTTATGGGACTTCCGGAGACTGCTCCTGTAAACGTTACGGGAAATTTTAATTTTATACCGGAAAATGTGAAAGCTGATTCACTTACCAGCGTTGCTATGAATCAGAGAGGCGAAATAAAACTTGCTCATGACCTTCAGACCAGCGCAGATAAGCAGAAGGCTGTAGCCCGACTTTCTGACAAGCCTACCCTGAGCCTGGGCGCCGCATACGGCTTCAAGAACGGCTATATCCCAAATCTGGATGTTCTAAGAGGCAACTGGACGGCTGCAGTCCTCTTCAAATATCCCATTTACAACGGCGAGCGCTCACGATACCAGATGGAGGAATCTGAGGCAAATTTCCAGTCCTCGCTTGCTAATACGAGCAACGTTGAACTTGGAATAAGAGCAGAGGTCAACCGCGCTGTTTCCGATATCAATGCTGCCCGGGAGCAGCTGGAAACCGTAAAAGTTCAGGTCGACCATGCCCAAAAGGCTCTCGAAAGAGCCGAGCTGCAGTACAAAGACGGTGTAATCAGCAACCTCGACCTCCTTGATGCACAGACCGGATTGACCGAGGCCCGCCTTTCGGAGCTGCAGATAATATATAAAAATATCATGAGCCGCTACCAGCTCCGGAGGGCAGCAGGAGATAAAATCTGGCGATAGTCTCCTCTCTAAAGATGAACTCTTCTCTGCGGAAGAAATCTGCGGAAGAATAAATTTTGTACTCACGAAAACCATGCTGAACCCTGAAGGATGAAATAATAGTCCTTCAGGGTTCTTGCATCTTAAGGAAGACAGATGCTGCAAAATTACTCTTTTAATTCTCTCCTAAAACGAATGACTCCGACGGGACGGATTTTTATACTTCCATGCTCTGTCTAAAGATGAATTAAATACTTAAATTTATACAGCAAAGCAACACTCTGGTGGAGAAATAATGAGAATTAAGTTTATTCTAACGTGGCTTTTTTTATTCCTTTTTTCCGCTCCAGTCCTTCTTAAGGCCGAATCGTATTCCGATCTTAAGAAGCTTTTTGAAAGCAAAAGATATTTTGAACTGAGGGATGCTCTCGAAAAAGAAACCTCTGAGGATATACCAATAATCCTTTTCCTGAAGGGCGCCGTAAGCAACAAGTTTAACCAGCTGGACAGGTCCATAAGTTATATCAGAAAATATCTTAAAAAAACGGGCGGTAACCTAAGCGCTGAGTATATGACTGAAAGTTACGATATACTTGCCGATAATTATGTAAAATCCTACCAGTACAAAAAAGCTGCCGAAAGCTATCAGGTTATCCTGGACAGATTTACCTCCTTTCTGGATGAGGGAAAGATTGAAGATATAAAAAATTCCCTCAGGCTGTGGAATGCATTCCGCGGAGTACCCCCGCAGTCGGTTTCCTTGAAAGGCGACACGAGGCTCAAAACTGAAAAAGACAAGGTCGGGCTTACTAACATCCCCGTTGAGATAAACGGCAGGAAACTCAAGTTCATCTTTGACACCGGTGCCGGAATCTCCAGCATTACAAAGTCATACGCTCGGATGCTTCATTTTAGGATTGTTGACGACTCCATTGCGGTTAGCTCTTTTACGGGCAGCACTGTTTACGCCTCACTTGGCATTGCCCCAATAGTTAAAATCGGGAATGCCGTAATTAAAAATTCAGTATTTCTCATCTTTAATGACAACGACCTTTCTGTCCCCTCTCTCGGCTACCAGTGTAACGGTATAATCGGATTTCCTGTAATCGAAAGCCTGGGAGAAGTGACACTTACCAAAAGCGGCAGCCTGATAATTCCTGAAAAAGCGGGCAGGCATTTTGTCCAGAATATGTGCCTGGCAGGATTATCCCCTATTATTCTCGGCGAATTTAATGGACGGAAACTTTCTTTTAACCTGGATACCGGAGCCAGAAGTTCAATCCTTTACCAGTCTTTCTTTCAGAATTACGAACAAAGTGTAAAAGAAAATTCCGAGATACAGACCAAGGAGTTAGCAGGAGCCGGCGGCTCTAAAAAGCTAACAGTCTACAGGCTTAAAAATTTTAATATAAACATCTCCGGAAGGAATGCAGGGCTGGACCAGGTAACGGTTCTTACTGAACCGCTGAATGAAAACAACCTCTATTTTTACGGAAATCTCGGGCAGGACATAATCGGTCAGTTTGACAGAATGACGCTCAACTTTGAAACTATGAGCCTGATTCTGGAATAAATATTTAGCTTTATAATTTTACAGATTGAAAAGGCAGAAGTCACTGAACTTCTGCCTTTTACTTTATAATATCAATTTAGTTTATGATACTGATTTGCCTGCTTCCGGACCGGCCAGTTTAACAGAAAACAGTTTGTCCTCCTCACTGAAAAAGCAGAAGAGAATTCCAAGTAAAACGTCAAAAAGAGATGTAAACTGATAATATAAAATCCCCTTTTGAAGCTCCAGAATAAGATTGATTAGCTTGAATACTAAAGAAAAGTTGTACACAAGGAAAAGTAAATGGAATACGCTCACATACCCATGCTTCCCGACATAAATGATCATGTAGCGGATAAAAAAATAGATAAGTACTATTAGAATAGCGGCAGTCATTAGATCGACATTCTCATACGGCATTAATATTCCCGCGGCCAGGATAAACAGAAGGAAAAAATAAGCCGGGATACGTTTGATATTTTTATTTAATGACATCACTGAAAGAAGTGCTGCCGCAGCCATTAGAGCATAAACAGGATGATTATTTCTACAGCCTAACCTGTTGAAAAAGTTCCCAACAGGGTCTCCTATTGCGATGATAATAAAATAATCAAAGAATTTCCCCTTATACTGCCTGAAAGGGGGAAAAGACCACACAATATGTGACAGATATACTATTATAGCAACAATACCCATAATCCTCTTTACAATTTAATATTTAAATAGCAGTTAAATCTACGGTTTACATTAAAAGGCTTAGGAATCATAGCTCAAATTTCTACTTAACTTAAAAGAAAACCGCTTGTCATCCTCCCTGAAAATGCAGAAGAGAATTCCGAGTATAATTTCAAAGGCAGTTGTAAAATAAAAGAATACACGTCCTTTCTGGAGATCCAGTGCAACATTGATTAGCTTTAATGCTAAGGAAATGTTGTAAATAAGGAAAAGTATATGAAATAAACTCACCCGCCCATACTTACCGGTAAAGAAAATCATGTAACGAATAAAATAGTAGATCAATACCATAAAAATAGAGGCAGTCATCAATCTAACTTCCTCATAAGGCATTATTATTCCTGCAGCCAAGATAACAAGTACAAAAGAGATTGCGGAAGTTTTGCTTAAACTTTTATTTAATGCCATCACTGAAATAAGTGCTGCTGCTGCAATGGTTGCATTTAATGGATGAGTATTTTTACAGCCTAATCTGATCAGAAAGGCCGCAATAGGATCTCCTATTGCAAAAATAAAAAAGTAATTAAAGAATTTACCTTTGTACTGCCTGAAAGGAGGGAGAGACCAAATAATATGTGATAAATATACAATGACAGTAATAAGACTCATAATCTTCTTTTAATTTAGAATTCACAGCAGTTAATCTAAAGTTTACTTATTCATGAGCTTAGGAATCATAGCTCAAAGCCAGCCCTATCTTAAAAGCACTATATCCAGGGACAATTATAATATTCATACTACAATTCTGTTTTTAATTGCATACTTGATCAGCTGAGAGGTGTTTTCAACACCAAGTTTTTTCATAATACTGGAGCGGTGCGTGTCCACAGTTTTTTTGCCTATCTCAAGAGTCTGTGCTATTTCAGAACTGCTGTAGCCGTCGCAGACAAGTCTTAAGACCTCTATTTCCCTGCGGCTTAAATCCGTATCCTGGAAGACGACTACCGGATCGGCAGGGGTATTCCTTTCAAGAATTTCCTTTAACTTTTCTTCCGTATAGCCCCTTCCAAAGTATTTGCCTCCCTGAGCAACCAGCTTAACTGCATAGATAAGTTCTCCTTTAATAATGTTTTTACTCAGGAGTCCCATTCCGCCTGCTTTAAGAATGTGAAAAATAAATTCTTCTCCTTCATGGATCGAAAGAAACAATACTTTTGCGTCGGGAAATTTTTTTTTGATTTCAATTATGGCCTCAATTCCCGTCATCCCCGGCATTGAAATATCTGAAATGACCACATCAGGCACAAGGGCAGCATACTTCTCAACAAGATCCTGTCCGTTCGAGGCCTCTCCCACCACGTAAAGCCCGGGTATATTTTCAATGAGGCTGATTATTCCGTCGCGAACAATGCTGTGGTCTTCAGCCACAAGAACTCTAATATCAGAGGGCATTATAATGCCTCCTTTGAAAAATCGGCTACCAGAATAGTTCCATCCTCTTCTGAAGTGGAGATTCTGAAGCAGCCGTTATGACTTTCAGTTCTTTCTTTCATGTTTTTGATTCCCATTCCGTTAAATCCCTGGTCCGCGTTAAATCCCTTTCCGTCATCGGAAATAATCAGGCGGACAGAGTCATCCTTGTTTATCAGTTGTATGTTAAATTCTTCAGCATGTGAATGTTTGACAATATTACTGAGAGCTTCCTGTGTAATCCTGTATATCGATGTCTCCAGGTCGCGCTCCAGTCTATCCTTAAGGTTAATGAAGTCAATTGCACCGCGAATTGTACTTTGTTTCTGGATCGTGCTTACTAGCGAAATCAGAGCCGGCACGAGCCCGATCTCCTCCAGCACACGCGGCTTGAGCACATAAGCGATGCTTTTAAGATCGGCGATGACCTGTTCTATTATTCGTGAATTACTCAGATAGACAGGTGAATCCTCTTGCCCTGAAAGTTCATAAAGGCTCTTCTGCAGGTTCATTTTCAGTATAATCAGGTTTTGCCCTATCCCGTCGTGAAGCTCCCTGGATATTCTCTGCCTTTCCTCTTCAATTTTAGACTGCAGGTACCGGGAAAAATTCCTCAGTTCCCGTTCTGATTTTTCAAGCGCTGCCTGGTTCAGTTTCAGCTCAGTAACGTTATGCATATAGATCTGTGCTATATGCAGGTAATTAATGCCGTTTATATGAATTGCATAATGCTTATCCCGGAAAGAATCATAAAGTGAAAGCACACCGTTATGTGCAATGAAATCGTTCCACACTATTGCAAGTGAAGGGAAAATTTCCGTCACAAGTCTTCCCATGAATTCCTCAAATCCATTAGCACAGGATGCGGGATTGAGAAAGATAATTTTTCCTGAAGAATTAATTCTTATTACCGGATCAGGATCCAGATCGGCAAAAAGAGCCATGAGCCTGGTATTCTGCAGGCTGAGATTCTTCTTCTCCATGGTATGCTTTACCCTCTGCGGAAAGACAATGCTGCGCATTGTAATATAGAGGACAACTACTATTATAAGCGATACCAGGATTGATGAATAAACCGGATTATGAAAATCCTTAAAGACATTGAAGTATTCTTTTAAATCATCCAGCAGCACATTATTAACAGCAGGGGCAGCCAGAATCATAGCTATTCCTGGATATATGAAATGAAGGCATCAATGAAGCGGCCGGTTTTTCTTGGAGGCTCAACCGCCCCGTTTGCAAAATCAATTGCAGCATAAACTGACCTCTCACTCAGCAACGGGAGCTTTTCGAGAATTTCTCTTGAAAGATAGTATTTATCCTGATATTCTTCGGAAAATACAACGGCTTCGGTAAGAACTTCCCTCAGAGCTTTTTTCAACTGCTTTTTGTCCATTTGCTTCCCCTCAACCCTGATCATGAACTAATTTATATATATAACAGGAATTAACTGCCGACTTTTTTTGAGCGGTACAAGTTACCAGGGTACAACCAAAAGGCAATAAGATTTTTTGACCCCTTTTCAAATTGAACCGTTAAATATAACTGAAAAACTGATAAAAAGAATCAGCACAAGTACTGATAAAAGAAGATTTTTTTCATTAGTTGTGCAGTCTACAATTCCTGAAAAGCCTTATAATTGAGAAATTTTTATCCGTTTATCTGACGAAAAAAGCTGGAACTGCAGAAATACTGCTTAATTGTCCCGGAAAAATTTTTACACCACCAAGTGTCTTGTCTGAGACTGCAAACCTGTATGGTATTTATATAAAAAGAAATACAGGCCAGGCCCTTCGTTTTCGGCCTGAAATTGCATTATATATTTTTAAGTTTTTAATATTTAATTTTTTCTTTTCCCATGCGTCCCAGAGGCAACTTTTACAATAATTTTATCTCTTGATATTTATAAAATAATGGCGTATTTCTTTTGTTAGCAATGCATTGCTGACCCGAAGAGGGTTCTGTAAGAATGGTTTACGGATACCTTGAACATCCGGAAAATTGCCCGCTGCACGCGTGAATGACAGCAGCAGCAATTATTTTTCTAAATGTTAACTTATTTGTCTAACAAAAAAGAGGATAATACTATGGCAACACCAGGAAAAGGCTCTCAGAACATGATTAATATCAATAACTGCAGTGTGGATGAACTGGCTAATCTTCCTATGATAGGAAGAGATAAAGCTCAGGAAATAGTAAGCCATCGTCCATACAGAAGCTGGAATGATCTGAACAATGTCCCCGGTTTATCCAGAGACACAATTGATAATCTAAAGAACAGAGTAACATTCTAGAAAGACATATAAATAATTAACAGCTCCGCTGATAAAGCGGGGCTGTTAATTATCTTTATACTGCATTTTTTTTCTAGCCCTGCTCCATATCGATAATGTGCCTTAACTCCTTAACTGCCTGGCTTTTAAGGTTATGAATTCTTTCTTCCTGCTCAGAAGAAGGTATATAGCCGTCCTTCAATTCTGGATATTTTCTCTTTAGTCTGTTAAAATAATCACTGATCTTGTCAACAGTCCTGGCATTTGCGTGTATTTCCCTGTAAAATTCCACATCTGTAATTCCAGCCTCGCCTTTAATCAGCCTGAGAAGAAATTCCACGGCATTATAACCGATAAAATATTCTTTTATGGTTCTGCCTTCAACAGGATCTTCATAGATTATATAATCCTCCCCTTTTTTCAGGTCGCCCAGTTCAATCAGCTTATGCATAAAGCTGTCAAGTTCAGATTCCACACCCAGGTAGAGCAGGAATTTATCCGCTTCAATTTTGGATGCCAGCTGTGCGCTGTCGAGTTTCATATCCTTTCTCATCCATTCCTCCTATTCATTTCTTAATCTAAAGATTTTGATGTTTAAACGAAATTTCAAGGTTAAATTTCGGCTGTGAGGAATTCATTTAACGCGAATGAAAATATTTTTATTTTTTTGCTTATCTTAGACATAATAAATAATCAGGATGATGCTCGATACAAAAGTAAAATCGTGGGTTGTTTCGGCCGATATGGGTTACGGACACCAGAGAGCGGTCTACCCTTTCATGGGAATAGCTGAAAACGGGGTTATTACCGTGGGAACAACGGACCTTTCAGCTCCCTCGGAGAAGAAACTCTGGAAGAGAATGCTTGGCACATACGAACTGTTCTCACGCGCCAGGAGCCTTCCTGTAATCGGGAAACCTATTTTTGGGATACTCGACTCCTTTCTTCATATCCCCTCCTTCTATCCGATTCGGGACCTTTCCCGCAGCACACTGCAGGTTTCCATGCTTGAGTCAGCAATTAAGAAAGGACTTTGTTCGGGAATGTTCGAGAAAATAAGTCAGGAGCACCTTCCGCTGCTTACTTCATTTTATGCCCCTGCCGTTGCTGCTGAAATGAAAGGATACGACAAGATTTACTGCATTATTTGCGATGCGGACCTTAATAGAGTCTGGGTCTCAAAAAACCCCTACGAGAGCCGCATTGAATACTTTGCCCCTTGTGCCAAGGCTGCACAGAGATTAAGGGCCTACGGCGTTCCTGATGAAAGGATTTTTCTGACAGGTTTCCCAATTTCAGATGACCTCCTGGGAGGTAAAGATCTTCCGATATTAAAGTCCGACCTGGGACAAAGGTTATACTATCTGGATCCAGGAGGAAGATTTCACCATATGCATGGAAGAAATGTTGAATACTTTCTGGGAAAGAAAAACTGTGAGTTTAAGCACGAGCGCAATCTCACAATCACCTATGGAGTAGGAGGAGCCGGAGCGCAAAAGGAAATCGGGGGTAAAATTGCCATGAGTCTCAGGAAAAATCTTGCCGCTGGTAAACTTAAACTTAACCTTGTTGCAGGCATAAGAAGCGAAGTAAAGGAATATTTCGACCAGATACTGAATGAGATCCCTCCTGAGGCCCGCGAAAACATTGAGATTATTTACGATCCTGTAATGCATAATTACTTCAGAAAATTTAATGACGTTATTCACACCACAGACATACTGTGGACCAAACCGAGTGAGCTTTCTTTCTACAGCGGACTTGGCCTGCCTGTTATAATGACCCCAGCCCTGGGATCCCAGGAAATCTTCAACCGGCAGTGGCTGACGGAAATAAATGCCGGAATCAGACAGGAAGACCCTGACTATACGGATGAGTGGCTCTTTGACTTTCTCAACAGCGGACGCCTTGCTGAGGCAGCATGGTCCGGCTTCCTGAAGGCAAGAAAACTCGGAACCTATAAAATACTTGAGGTGCTGGAAACAGGGAAAATGACAATAGAGGACTCACCGGTCTTCAGGTAAAATCAATTAAAAATTAGTTACTACTCAGTAGAAAATTAGAAATTTAGAAGGGGTTTACCCTGGAAAGCAGATAAGAGTGCATCAAAGACATTAAAGCCCTGCTTTCTGGCTGAAGAGATGTAGCCTCTGATGCGGCAGAAGAAGTCGGCTCCTTCTTTTGATCGGAAGCATCCTGAGACTTTCTGTTTTAGTTTCATCATCCTCAGGTCACGTTCAACAAGGTTGTTGTCAAAGGGGATCTTAAAATCGTGAATGAAGCCCAGGATCATCTTTTTGCATTCTCTGAAACGCTCGGCAAGAAGTCTTGAGACGGTCTGTTTTATACGGCCCCTTGCAGTTGTTCTTTCTTTATTGGGCGGATTGGCCCTTATGGCTTTTATAATGATCCTGTCATAAAGACTTTCATATTTATTTACGAGATACCGGCTCAGGCCCATTTTCCCATTTTGTTTGGCCCTGTCAACCCGTTCTTTGGCTTTTTTAAGAAGTTTCTGCATATGAAAGGCCCATTTCTGATGCGGGAATTCTTCATGGATGAACTTCAGCTCCCTTAAGTGATGGGCATTGCAGAGATAGTGAGAACAATCAGTGTAGCCTAAGTATGGCTTCCAGTAATCGTGGATTAAAATGCCATGGAACTGAGGGATTATTCCGATTTCATCGAAAGCCTTCTGTCCACGGTTTTTATCGTTCTGATAGAATGTTAAGCGCTCTGTTGAGGAAGCATGAAGCCAGTGTCTTTCTCCTGAGATGTAAATACCGGTTTCATCCTGATGGACAACTTCAGAGCGTGTTATTGCGTCTTTAAGCTTTTGATCAGTTTCTTCCAGAGTGTTGTAAAGACGCTCGTTTATGTTCTTAAGGGTTCCTTCACTTATCTTGTGGTCAAACAAGTAACTGAAAAACTCAGCTGTTCTTTCATAGGGTATCATCAGAAAGTTCTGGCATGCAGAGATGAAAGTATATACTCCCGTGCCGTACTGAACTACTCTTTGGAGTTTTTCAGGGAACTTGCCCTTTGTCGTCTGGTTGCATACGGGGCAGACTTTTACTTCCGCCTGGTGTTCTATTACTTTTATCTTTATCACCGGAATGTCAAGAATCTGTCTTCTTTCAACTCTTTGAATGGGGATGTCCTTTAGTGACATCCGGCAGCAGGAGCACCTTGTGGCCTTATGAATGACTATTTTGTTCGGATTACTGCAAAGTTCAAGCCTGTGAGGCTCATGCCCAGGCTGTCCGCCAGGCTTTTTGCCGGACTTCTCCCTGGAGTTGTTCTGATTCCGTCTGAACATGTCAGTACTGGGAGGCTTGCTGCTGTTCTTAGAGTCCTTGTTGATTCTTGATTCCAATTCCAGAACCTTTTTCTCCAGTTGGTCGATCTTTTTGTTCTGGTTTTCAATAATCTCGTTCAGTTTTTCAATGACATCGAAAAGTCCCTGAACCAGTTTTACTACTGCTTCGGGTCCCTGTTCATAAACAGTCAGGATTTCTTTTTCTGTCATTCTCATTGGTTATCTTAGAAATTGTTCCTCTGTTTATACCATAAAACAAGGAACTTACAATTTCAACCGATTTTTTTGGTATTAATTAACTTTTTGCTGAGTAGTAAC
>DATAKL010000060.1:0-8606 GCA_036261625.1 Ignavibacteriales bacterium
CGTAAACGGATAGGATTTCTTTTTCTGTCATTCTCATCGGTTATCTTATATATTGTCCCTATGTTTATACCATAAAACAAGGAACTTACAATTTCAACCGATATTTTTGGTATTAATTAACTTTTTTACTGAGTAGTAACTATTTTTCAAGATTTCTTTTGCAGGGAATATTCTCCTGCGGGACGGGATAAAATATTTTTCAGAAAATATTATGCCCAAAAATATATCAATCGATTTTCGCTAAGCTAACAAAATATATTCCCCAACTCCGGAAGACGGAAGTGCCGGTTACATTCAGATGATTTATAAAAAACTGAATCCTGCGCAGTGATGATTCATCTAACCGGCATGTTAATCTGAATTTATATTGAAAAACAGAGGCCCAATGAAGTCTTATCGGAAACACACCGCAGGCAATCATCTTCTGATTGCTGTTTTTATCATCTTTTCTCAATTCATTAAGGCACAGGACAAGCCCGGCGGCAGCATTTCAGGCGAGGTTAGGGATGTAGTTACCAAGCAGCCGTTGGCTTATGCAAACATCATTATTGATGGAACATCATTTGGCACAGCTTCAGACAGCAGAGGATATTTTACAATAAAAAATGTTAGCCCTGGTGTCTTTCAGGTGAAGGCCTCGTTTATCGGTTATGAACAAATGGTAAAAACAGATGTTTCAGTTTCGCAGAACCGGAACACTACGCTTTATTTCGACCTCCAGCCCGTACTTGTTCAAACCGGAGAGGTCTCTGTAAAGGGGAATTATTTTCAGAAGCCGGCAGATAATGCAACAAGCTTCCGTTCACTTTCACCTCAGGAAATCAGGCGCTCTCCCGGCTCCGGAGAGGATATATTCAGAGTAATGCAGTCGCTGCCGGGTGTTGCATCCGCCGGCGGAAAGAGTGCACAGCTGATTGTCCGCGGAGGCAGCCCTGAGGAAAACCTGACACTTCTTGATAATATTGAAATATATAATCCTATTCACTTTGCCCGAACAGGCGAATCGATGGGTATCATAAGCATCATAAATCCCTCTCTTCTGAAAAGCGTTGACTTTATGACAGGAGGTTACCCCGCTAAATACGGCGACAAAATGAGCTCCGTATTTGAAATGTCTCTCATTGAAGGCAATATGGAAACTAACAATCTGGACCTTAACGCAAATGTTGCAGGATTCGGAACAACCTTTGATGGACCGGTGCCTGGAAACGGAACGGCAGTGTTTTCCCTCAGGCGCGGCTTCTTCGACCTTCTGACAAAACTCTTTGGCCGCCCGGCGGCACCGCGTTATTATGATGCGGTCGGTAAGGTTACATATGACCTGGACGATAAGAACAGACTGAGCATTCTGGGTTTTTATTACCTCGACCAGATCTCGCGCGAAGGTTCGGTTAAGGGAATGTCGGGTTCGGCTCTTTCTAAATACGATTACCTTACACGCAATGATTATGGAACTGCATTCGGCCTTAACTGGAGAAGCCTGTTCAGCAGAAATGCATATGCTCTTACAACACTTTCTCTGGCTGGAAACGGCTGGAATACAAAACAGGGCACGGAAACTGACCGAGCACTCAGGAATGAGGATATTTACGAAAATAACTATTCTCTTAAAAACGAAATAACTTGGCAGATTTTCCCGGGCCTCGATTTTAAGACAGGCGGCGAATTGAAAGTACTGGATTCTAAACATGTTATTACCAGGCCTGAAGATACAACCAGGTCGGGGCAGATCATTCCCGCATCCTCAGTATCGTATCTTCCCAAGTCCAGCACAAAGCTCAGTCTGTTTCTGCAGGATACTTACCGCCCGGTCTCCTTCCTGACCTTTTCTACAGGTTTGAGGTACGACAGATTTTCATTTACAGGCGAAGCAAATTTCAGCCCCAGAGTTTCACTGTCTTATTCCCTTACTGAAAAGACTTTTCTGAATGCATCATACGGTATATTTTACCAGACACCTGCTCTTTACCAGATAGCTCTTGATCCGCTGAACCGGCAGCTTAAAAGCAGCAGGGCTGAACACTATATTGCCGGCATTGAACATCTGTTCACGGGTGATACACGTGCATCAGTGGAATTGTACTATAAGAACCTTTCTAATGTTGTGGTTGAAAACGATACTAGTGATATCTTAAATAACAACGGTTCCGGACTTGCTAAGGGAATTGAATTTTCTCTGCAGAAAAAATTTACAGGAGGCTTTGTTGCAAGCGCCTCTTATGCCTACTCAGTTTCCAGACGAAGGGATTTCAATGGACAGCCTCTTTACTATTTCGAGTATGACCGCCCTCATATTGTTAACCTGATATTCGGTATGGAGCTTTCCGAATCATGGCAGATCGGGGCTAAGTTCCAGTACGCAGCTGGGAGCCCTTATACTCCTGTTGCAGGAACCATAATGAAAAAGGGAACTTATTATGTAGTTAACGGGGAGTTTAACTCTGCACGGTATCCGGATTATCATAAACTGGATATAAGAGTCGACAGGAAATTCAGCTTTAACGGCTGGACACTTTCAGCTTACCTTGATCTCTGGAATATATACAACAGGCAGAATGTTCTTTCATATTCCTATAAGGTCGATTCATCTGGCAGTCTCACAAAGAATATAAGAACAGATTTCGGCATACTGCCTATTCTTGGAGTAACGGCCCAGTTTTAATTTTTCAGCTCTTTTTATGTTAAAATATTTTGTTTTTATATATATTTCCTTTGCATTTTAATTTTTCACGGAGATGTATGGAAATGATATCCAAAACTCTGCTTCTTGTTGAAGATGAAGCCATAATAGCCCTTACAGAAAAACGCTGGCTCATAAATGAAGGCTTCAGAGTAATTCATGTTACTTCAGGAGAAGAAGCCATTAAAACAGTTCAAACCGGTTCAGAGAAAATTGACCTTATATTGATGGATATTGATCTTGGACATGGGTGTATGGACGGTACACAGGCTGCCCGTGAAATATTAAAAACGCAAGACATCCCCCTTTTATTCCTCTCCTCCCACACCGAAAAAGAAATTGTAGATAAAACAGAACAAATAACCTCATACGGCTATGTGGTTAAAGGCTCAACTGATACGGTATTGCTCGCATCTATAAAGATGGCTTTCAAACTCTATAAGGCAAATCAGGAAATAAAAGCCCGCGAAGAAGCTCTCAAAGAACGTGAATTTTGGCTGAATGCTTCCCAAAAAGTCGCTAAGATTGGAAGCTATAGGGCAGATTTCCAGGCCGACATCTGGTCAAGCTCCAGTGTGCTTAGCGAGATTTTCGGAATTGATGAGCAATATACCAGGAGTGTTGCAGGCTGGTTAAACCTTGTACATCCCGAGGACAGGGATATGATGAATGATTATTTGCATAAAGTATTTGAAGGGCAAACCCAGTTCGATAAGCAATACCGCATACTCAGACCCTCGGATGGAAGAATGTTCTGGGTGCACGGAATGGGGAAAATTGATTTTGACAAGTCGGGCAATCCCTTGATTATGATAGGCACTATACAGGATATAACAGAGCGTAAACTGATGGACGAGGCCCTGCGCCGGAGTGAAGAGAATTTGTCTACTACATTGCATTCAATTGGCGACGGTGTTATTGCTACAGATTCGAAAGGAAATATTGTACGCATGAATCCCGCCGCCGAAGGCTTATGCGGCTGGGCATTCAATGAAGCAGAAGGAAAACCGCTTTCTGAAGTTTTCCATATAATTAATGCTGAATCCCGTAAGGAAGTTGAAAATCCGGTAGAGCGTGTACTTGAAACAGGACAGATTGTCGGCCTGGCGAATCATACAGTTCTGGTTGCCCGGGACGGCAAAGAATATCAGATTGCAGATAGCGCCGCGCCAATTTCCAATAAAACGGGGGAGATTACCGGAGTGGTACTTGTATTTTCAGATGTAACTGAGGAGTATAAAATACAGGCTGCACTGAGGGACAGCGAAGAGCAGCTCCGGCTGCTGGTTTCCAAAATGGAGCAGGGACTGGCGCTGCACGAAATTATTCTTGACGATTGCGGCATTCCGAAAGATTATCGTTTCCTTGATGTAAATGAGAGCTTTGAGAGGCTTACAGGCCTCAGGCGGGAATCGATTATTGGGAAAACCGTTCTCGAAGTTATGCCCGGCACTGAAAATTATTGGATTGAAAAATACGGGCAGGTAGCACTTAACGGACTGCCGGTTAGCTTTGAGGATTATTCTAAAGAACTCGGGAAGTACTATTCAATTACCGCCTATTCTCCCCGGCCGCTTCAGTTTGCGGTTATAATATCGGATATAACAAAACGCAGAAAAGATAATGAGCCCCACATATTATCAATTACAAAAGATATTTCCTATAAAAAGGAACTGGAAAATGAATTTAAAAAGGCAAAAGAGCTGTACCTGAAGATATTTGATGATTTTCCGGCCTTGATCTGGCGCGCGGGGACGGACAAATTGTGCAACTATTTTAACCGCACATGGCTGGAATTTACAGGAAGGACCCTTGAACAGGAAAAAGGCAACGGCTGGGCAGAAGGTGTTCATCCCGATGATTTTTCTGCGTGCCTGGATACGTATCTAAATGCATTCGATAAAAGGGAAGCTTTTTCGATGGAATACAGGCTTAAAAATGCGGCAGGCGAGTACCGGTGGATAAGAGATTTTGGAAGGCCGTTTTTTGATCTGGATAATAGTTTCCTGGGATATATCGGCTCATGCTATGATATTACAGTAAATAAGCAAAATGAAGAACTTATAATTGAATCAAATGCGGCAAAGGACAGATTATTATCAATTGTTGCCCATGATCTGAGAGGCCCGTTTAGCGGGTTTATCGGTCTGTCAAAGGCTTTAGCCACTCAAATAGATACTTTGAGCAAGGAAGACATTTCGGAATTCGGTTCTGCAATTTATATGACAGCAAATAAATTGTACGACCTTCTGAATAACCTGCTGGAATGGTCCAGACTGCAATCGGGCAAGGTCTACTTCGAACCCGCTGAATTCTTACTTTTCAGGGAAGTTGAAAACATAAAGGATCTTTTTTCTTCTACAGCATCAGATAAATCTCTCAGCATTATAAATGAAGTGGAATCAGACACCGCAGTTTATGCCGATAAAAAGATGCTCTCAACCGTTCTTGGCAACTTAACTTCAAATGCCGTAAAATTTACTCCCGCGGGAGGGAAAATCACTATAAGCGCAAAAGCAGAAGATGATTTTGTGCGTGTTTCAGTCTCCGACACCGGAGTCGGCATGACAGAAGAAAAACTTGCAAAGGCATTTAAGATTGATTCTGTATTTACAACAAAAGGAACTAATGGAGAAACCGGTACCGGTTTCGGTTTGCTGTTGTGCAAAGAGATGGTTGAGAAAAATGGCGGTAAAATTTTCATTAATAGTTCTTTAGAGAATGGATCGGAATTTATTTTCACAATACCTGCAGCCTCAAGAAGGAGGATGATTTTGGACAATTAACCGGCAATGGCTATTGTCCCTTTTGTCATAATTGGCAAAATTCTTAAAGAATCATTAAATTTATCGTGTAATTTTTACCGGATTTCAAATGTCAGAATCAAAAGTTATTAAGATCGTTTATGCTGAGGACAGTAGGGCAATTTATAATCTCATTATTTCGAAACTCCATGCCGAGGGATGGGAAGTCCTCCACTTTGAAAACGGAGACGGAGTTGCCGATGCAGTTTTGAATTCAAAACCTGATGTAGTAATACTCGATAAGGAGATGCCTGTTAAAGACGGGATGATTGTACTGGAGGAATTAAAGGCTAATCCTGAAACAAAAGATGTTCCGATAATTTTCTTTACAACTAAAAGCGATCCTCAGACGGTAATGAGATGCCTGCAGCTGGGGGTTACTGACTTTGTTGTAAAGGACTCTTTAGCAGTTGCCAACCTTATACCAAGAATAAAAGGGATAATAGGCAGACATTGAATTTCACGCCGGCCCGTTCTTTTCCATGTCCCCGGGTAGAAGGGCCGTGCAATTCACAGCCCCCACCCCACATAATCAGGCGTGCAGAATTTTCGCATCAGCACTTTCTATCGTGAAAAGAACGATGAGATTATGCCTAAACTACATCTTCAGGTACGGCACAAACGGGAGCCGTATAAGCCGCATTTCCTGAAAGAATAATTTCAGGCCAATTAATTGCAGTTGTCTGTCAATAAATAAAGGTTAAAGATACTTTAATGGACGTCCCAACTATTATTCTTCTGCTGTCAATAGGATCTTTTTTATTTGGATTTCTTCTTATTATCTTTCAGTTAAAGGAAAAACATTCCTCCAGAATCCCTTTTTGGGTCCTTGCAAAATTCCTGCAGGGAACCGGGTCCTTATTCCTTTATTTTGAAAATTCCACTTCTTTTATGGTTCATGTTTTATTCTCGCATACTTTGTTATTGCTGGGATGTGCTTATGAGGCATGGGCAATTTTATTCATTCTGGGAAGGCCTGTAAGCCGGAAAACACACATCTCAACTACTTTAATAATAATAACTGTCTCCATTCTTTCTGCAGTTCTTAAGCCTTTGGACGTACCATCCGTCGTTTTTCTTATTCATGCGGTTTTTTATTGCATACCTGCATGGTTTATTTTTACTGTTGATTTGAAATCTCTTCTTAAATCTTTTCTCGGAATCTGTTACCTGCTGTTAACTATTTTATATATGATACACGCCGTTCAGCTAATAAGCAGTTTTAACCTCTTCTTTATTTCCGGCAATACATTGTATCATATTATGCCTATAGCAACTTTCTGCATGGTACTTATTTCAGGATTCAGCATGCTCCTTTTGGCCATTGAAAAAAGCAACAGCGAACTCCTTAAAAGCAAGGCCGATGTTCAGAAGAAAAATGATGAACTCTTAAATCTTAATGCATCCAAGGACAGGTTCTTCTCAATTGTTGCTCATGATCTGAAGTCTCCTTTCCAGGGTTTAATAGGATATTCCCAACTGCTTTGTACAGATTACGACAGCCTGCCCGATGAAGAAAGGCTTGAGCTCTCAAAAGGGATACATGAACTTAGCCTGAGCACATATAAACTTCTCAGTAATCTGCTTGAATGGTCAAGACTTCAAACCGGAATGATGAGTTATTCACCGGAAGAATTCCAATTGGATAAGGAGTTAACGGCTGCTGCATCTTTGTTTAAACACTCAGCTCATTACAAAAATATTTCTCTTGAGTATTCATTCGACAGAGCCATATGCGTTAATGCGGACAGAAATATGCTGGCAACAATTGTTAGAAATCTGATTTCAAATTCAATAAAATTCACAAATGAAGGGGGAAAAATTTCAATATGCCTCAAGGAAGAGCGGGATTTTATCGAAATTGAAGTCTCAGACACAGGCGTGGGGATGGAAAAAGAAAAAATTGAAAGCCTGTTTAAGATTGGCCAAAACGTAAGTACAAAAGGAACTGCAAATGAAGATGGTACAGGACTTGGCCTTCTGTTGTGTAAAACAATGATAGAAAAGCAAAATGGGACTATATGGGTCGAAAGCCAGCCGGAGAAAGGAACATCATTCCATTTTACACTTCCCAAGGCCGGATAAACCGGCCCCTTGAAGTGCCCCTTAAAACTTTCCGGTCACAATTTGGCCACTGCCCTTAAAAATAATGCCAAAACAAGCTGAACTTGCAGAATGTTAGTATCCGTTCAAAAACATAGGGAAAATGTGATCTGGTAGATAGCTAAGGCAATGAAGGATACTTACCTTACATAAAAAGCAAGATAAGGGAAGCCGGATCTAACCTTAGTTTGGAAGTATATGGGGGATACTTTACAGGAATGAAAAGCATAAGTTCTCTTATAGAAGAAGTAAACCGGATTACCCCAAGGACAGAAACAGAAAAGCGTCTTTTTGCAGCCGTTGAATCTCTTCTTGAAATAGTCTTGGTCCAGAAGGAGATGATACAGGAGCTGAGGGATGAAATAAACCGCCTGAAGGGGGAGAAGGGAAAGCCAGAGATAAAACCAAACTCAAAGCCTAAGGACATATCTTCAGAGAAAGAGAGAAAAGAGAACGCCGCCGACACCCCCACGTGGACAAAGCATTCAAAGAAAGAGCAGATTCAAATAGATGAAGAAATCCACTGCCCCATTGATAAAAAGATTCTCCCTCAGGATGCTGTCTTTAAGGGATACCGAAGGCTCGTAAGCCAGGACATTGAGATCAGGAAACACAACAAAGTATTTATACTTGAGGTATATTACTCTGCAAAAGAGAACAGGACATATTCATCCTCCCCTCCTCCTGAAGAATACACGGGCTACTTCGGGGGCAGTCTTAAAAGCCTCATAGTCTCACTCAATGCAATCTGTGATGTAACAGAGTCCAGGATAGTAAAATTCCTCGAAGAAATAGGAATAAGCATTTCAAAGGGCAGCCTGTCCAATATTCTTCACAGGGAGGTGGATACCCTTAAAGAAGAAAGAGACGACATACTTACCTCAGGCATAAAGAATACAGACTATCAGCAGGTTGACAACACCGGGACAAGGGAAAAAGGAATTAACCTCTATACACACGTTCTGTGCAATGAATTCTTTACTGCATATTATACTGCAGCGAGCAAGAAAAGATTGAGC
>DATAKL010000063.1:0-85703 GCA_036261625.1 Ignavibacteriales bacterium
GGAGATAAAAACGTAACCTTAAAGAATCAGGAGCCTCATTCTTGAATTAAATTAAGATCCCACTTACAATTAAGTGAGATCTTCAAGATGTCCACGATTTTGAGTTTTCACACAGTCTCTGAAGGTCGTGGCTATTCAGTCGTGGCTATTCATTGGTCAATAATGCGGAAATTCTAATTAATTCAATATCTGCCCTTTTAATCTTGCGGCGTAGCGCTGGCTGATGGTGAAGGGCTCGGGGATGCCTCTGAGCCTAATTAAGAATGACCTCTGATACCATTTTTCAACTTTCTCGATGAAATTAAGATTGACTATTGTGGAACGGTGAATCCTCAGGAATGAGGCCTCAGGAAGAACTTCCTCCCATTCTTTTAAGAGCCTGCGGATTAAGACCTTGCTGCCGTCGGCCATAAGAATGTTTGAATATTCACTTTCGGCCTGAATGCATACGATATCGCCCACTTTAATAAACTGCGCCTTTGGGCCCGCGGAAACAAAGAGCCTTTCATCCTCTCTTAAGACTCTTGGGGCCTCTGTTTTCTCCTCTTCCGGCATCTGAAGAGAGAAAATTTCCCTGATCTTTTCTGATTTATTCAGCCTGGCTTCAATTGCATTCAGGAGGTGAAGTGCCCTGAAAGGCTTTACCAGGTAGTCGTCGGCACCCAGTTCCATGCCGGTTCTCAGGTCGGGCATTTCAGCCTTTGCAGTCAGGAAAATAAAGGGGATAGCAGCCGTATTATTGCTTTTGGAGAGTTCGCGGATGACCTCATAGCCGTTCATAAGGGGCATCATAATGTCGCAGATAATAAGGTCGGGCAGAATTTCCTTTGCAAGCGAAACGCCTTCCCTTCCGTCAGAAGCCGAAAAGACCTTATAATTTTTCTCTTCCAGCAGGTCCCTGATGCTTGTTCTTACAGAATGCTCGTCTTCAATTACAAGTATTTTTTTCATAAAGTGTATTCTTCCGTTCAATAAGCAAATTTCAGATTGTGGGATTTAAATATAGTTTCGAAAGCCCTTTCCGGCAAAGAAAAATCATTGTTATTAAATATTATTACTATTCAAAAGGCAGCACCACGTGGACCTCAGTTCCGCGGTTTTCCTCGCTTTCTATACTGAGCCTGCCGTTATGCAGTTCAACAGATCTTTTTACGATTGACATTCCAAGTCCCGTACCGTGAATTGCCGCAGTATTGCCGGCGCGGTAGAAAGGCTCAAAGAGTCGTGCCTTATCCACTTCAGGTATGCCTATACCTTCGTCAGCTACAACAATATGGAGATAATTATTTTCAGTTCTGACGTTCAGACTAACGTTTCCCCCGTTTGGTGAATACTTTACTGCATTTGAAAGCAGGTTTGAAATAATATGTCTTAGAAGTTTAGGGTCGATTACAAAAAGCTTCTGTTCAGTCTTATAGTTAAAGATCAGCTTATGGTTTTCCGATGAAGATATCCTGGCGCTGTCGAGCAGTTCGGAGCAGAGTTCCAGGAAATTTGTTTTTGAAGGAGTAAACTGGGTTTTCCCCTCCTCGTTCCGGCTTATTACGAGCACGTCGTCCAGAAGTTCCTTCATGTAGTCCACAGCCTTCTGGATTTTGCCTGTATGTTCCAGGTATTTTTCTTCATTCCAATTGCGCCCGAACATCTCAAGCAGGTCGGCCGAGGCAAGGATTGAAGTCAGCGGTGTACGGAATTCATGTGAAGCCATGGAAATAAAGCTGCTTTTGAGTTCATTCAGCTCCTGCTCCTTCTCGAGTGCCGTCTGAATACTTTCCTGGAGCTTTTTCTGCTCTGAGATATCAATCAGCAGTACAACGGTTCCGCCTATTGAGCCGTCTGCTTCGAGGTATGTAGCCTCGTCTACAAGGACTGTAAAGGGCTCGCCGTTATCTCCCTGCCGGGTCAGTTCAGCCGATATATGTCCGGGCTTTGAAAGGAGTTCTTTTTCTATTTCGAGTATTTTATTCACAAGAACAGGGGGCACAAAATCTTCAACCCTTTTATTTTTTATTTCATCGAGACTCTGGCCGAAAAGTCTTTCATAAGCCTTATTGCAGTCGGTCACCCTTCCGGTTTTATCCTTTATAAGGAGGGGGTTGGGAATAGTTCCTATGAGTGTTCTGAGGAACTGCAACTGGTTCTGTACTTTTTCTTCGGCCGCCTTATATTTTTCTATCTGGACATTTAAGAGCTGGTTTACTTTACTGAGCGATTCAGTTCTTTGTTCAACAAGCTGCTCAAGGTGGTCGCGGTACTCAGCAAGGCGGAGTTCTGTTTCTTTTCTTTCAGTAATATCTTCCTTAACTGCAACGAACTGTGTTACTTCGCCCAGCGAATTTTTAATGGGAAATATGCTTGCAAGTTCCCAGAACAGTTCGCCGTTTTTCTTCCTGTTGCGGAATTCCCCATTCCAGTGTTCGCCCCGGCTAAGCTTGCTCCAGAGCTCCTTATACTGATCCGGGGGAGTAAGGCCGCTTTTGAGAATACCGGGGTTGGAGCCGATGGTTTCTTCAATAGAATATCCTGTTACTTCGGTAAACCTCGGGTTTACATATTCTATCCTGCCTTTTTTATCGGTAATAAGGACTATTATGGGGCTTTGTTCTACGGCAAGGGAGAGTTTATGTATTTCATTTTCCTGTTTTTTCTTTTCGGTTACATTTCTTACGAGCAGAAGGAGCTTATCTTCGCCGCATTTGACCATTCTTGTTTCATAGAAGAAAGGTATCCCCTCCAGCACAAGGGGGAAATCCATAACGAACATTTCCCCGGTTCTGAGGACTTCGCGGAATGAATGTTTTGTTTTTTCAGTAACCAGCCCGGGCAGAACATCTCTTACCTTTTTCCCGATAAAATCTTTTAATGGAAATTCCGAAGAATTGCTCTCGGGAATGTGGGCATCGAGAAAGACCCCCCGGCTGTTGATAAGAAGTATCATATCGGGTATGGCATCAAGCAGGGCATTACTCTGGGCAATAGTTTCCTTATTCAGCTTTAAGAGAAGTTCATTATCATGTTTTCTTAATGCAATATCCTTTCCAATACCAACAATTGCCTTTTGGCCTAAGTGGTCCACCAGCTGTGCGGCACATTCCAAAGGTACCGGGACCCCGTCTTTCCTGAGGTAAACTGTTTCAAAGAATGCAGATCCGTTTGAGGTGATTTCATGGAGCCTTTTAGCTGCCAGTGAGAAGTTGGCCGGGGCGATTACATCCCACAAAGTCAGTTTGAGCATTTCTTCCCGGGTGTAGAGGAGCCTGCTGCAGGTCTCATCGTTCACATCAATAATCTTTCCATCCGGGCCAAGTACAACAATAGCATCGGAGGCGTTGTTAATAAAAGCTCTGGCACTGGAGGTGTCATGCAGCTGATTCAGGCCTGATTCTGAAAGTGATTTTTCGGTTTTTACGTTCCCGGTAATATTTATATGCATTACAACGGCGCATTTTTCCCCTTTATATGTAAAAGGAGTAACAAAAAGCCTGAACCAGCGTTTTTCAGTTTCGGAGTGGCAGGGGTATTCTAAAGCGAAGCGGGGCGACTTTCCTTCCAGCACATTTTTAATTCCCCTGGCTGCATTTATTGCCTGGGACCGGACCTCACCTTCTGTTTTTTGGCATACCTCCAGGTAATTTGCACCAAGATATTGGTCTCTAGAAACAGATCCGTTTTCGCCGGCAAATTGTTTCCAGGAGCTGTTAACGGCAATAATTTTCCCGGAATTATCTATAAGGGCGATATTGGCAGGCACGCAGTCGAGTATTCCCCCTGCAAACTCGGCAAAACTGCCGGATTTATAATCATTTAATTCCACCCGGTGCAGGTCAATTTGTGATGGTGCCGTATTTGAAGAGCCTTTAAGCAGTCTCAGTTCACGCTGAAGAGCTTCAAGTTCTTCAATGAGCTCTTTTTTGGTTTTATTCTTGTAGGTCATCCAGTGTCATTCAAAAAAACGTTCTATATATATAATCGGAAATAAGCTGCATTAATTTAGGCCGGCCTGCCCGGGCAGATAAAAGAAACCCCGGAGAGGCCTGTTCTGCAGGGGGCTCCGGGGTAAAAGCACCATATTCTGATTATTTGCTTAAGAGGAATCTCTCTGAGGGCCGGCCCTCAGTTAACTTAAACCTTGATATAAGATCCTGTAGGTTAACGGTCAGGCGGTTTAAGTCCTCGGCAGCACGGGCAATCTGCTCAGTTCCCGAGGCAGACTGCTGAGTAACGCTTGAAATGCCTTCAATATTCTTCGATATCTGTTCGGCTGCGTTCGACTGCTCCTCGCTTGCGGCTGCCACCTGAAGGACAACGTCTGTAGTTTTCCTGGCTCCCGAGAGGATTTCATTTAACACTCCTGAGACTTCTTCTGTCAGCTTCATTCCTGCGGCCACGGCTGTTTTTGCATCGTTCATTGAAGAATCCGCATCCCTGGCCTCTGTCTGTATGGCCTTAATCGTATCGGCAATCTCCTTTGTAGCCTTTGTTGTCCGCTCGGCGAGTTTACGGACCTCGTCGGCTACAACAGCAAAGCCCCGGCCCTGCTCGCCTGCGCGCGCGGCCTCGATGGCGGCATTCAAGGCTAAGAGATTAGTCTGGTCGGCAATGTCGTCAATAACCTGAGTAATCTCGCCAATCTGTTCACTTCTTTTTGAAAGTGAGCCAACGATCCTCGCTGTTTCCTCTGAAGAGAAGACAATCTTTTCAATTCCCTTCTTGGTTTCCACTATCTTCATGGCTCCTTTTTCCGCAGCAAGGCTTGAGTTTTTGGAGACATCGGCAGCATCATTGGCATTTTTTGCTGTTTCATATACAGTTTTAGTCATCTCTTCAATGGCCCCTGCCACTTCTTCTGCCTGCCGGCTCTGTTCCTGGGCTCCTGCGGCCATCTGCTCGCTGGAGCTTGAGATTTCGGCTGAAGAGCTGGCTACGGCTTCAACGGCTTGTCTTACATCTGAGATCATTTCTTTCATATTAAGGACTACCCTGTTGAATCCGTTGCAAAGTTTTCCGATTTCATCATCTTTTTCCGAAGCGAGGCGCACATTCAAATCCCCGTTAGCAAACTTTTCCATTTCAGCAAGTATCTTCTTAATATTTGTGTCCAAATACTCTTTCTGTTCATTAGCAATTGTTTTAGCCTTATCGGCTTCCCTGGCAGCCTCTTCAGCCATTTCCCCCTTCTGCTTTGCCTGCAGGAGGGAATTCCGGATATTATCAACCATAGTATTAAACGACCTTGCCAGGCTGCCCAGTTCATCTTTTGAGCTGATATCCACCTTAACGCCTGCAGTTTCTCCGGCAGCCACTTTGTTTGCGCTAGATTCCAGGAGTTTTATCGGCTTAACAAAAGTATTGGCGACAACAAGCAGTATAAATAAACTTACCCCTATAACAATCATGGCAAAAACAGCCACATTCCGGTATGCATCATCGGCAGAACGAACGGTCTTCTCTTTCTTTTGTTCAATATCCTTTCTTATTGTTTTACTGAGATTAAGCACATTGTCCTTCAAATCTCTCCAGAACGGTGTTTCATCTTTTGTAAGGATTCTGGCAGCTTCGGCCGTATTGCCCGAAACTGCAGTTTCCTGCACTTTTCTTTTCAGTACGTCGGCTTCAGTCCATTTATCCCCTATATAATTTAACATTTTAAGGGCATCCTCATTACCGGCGGAATATTCTTTGGCAAGGCTGAGCTGATGCCTGAAATCCTTGTCTGCCTTTTTATAATTATCTTTTGCTTTCTGATCTTCCGGGTTCAGCAGTATATTCCTGGTAGCCTGTTCCGACTGGAGGCCCTGGCTGTAAATTTCGCTTAAAGACAGTACAAGAGCCTGATCCTTTTCAATCAGGCTGACGAATGAGGCCGCGCAGGTGTTAAGAGTATTTATTCCATAGAGAATTATAAACAGCAATCCTGCAATAACGGTAAAAACTGAAACCAGGAATTTAGTTCTTGTTTTCAGGTTATAAAACCATTTCATAAAAAGACTTCCTTATCAGATTGATAATAGTTTATAAATTTCAGTTAGTATCTGATCTGCAGCTCAAGAATCAGTTTTTGAAGATTCGCGCTGCCATTTTCATATTTAAGGATTTCATAGTTAACCCTGAACTGTGCGTAGGTCAATTTGGCAAATTCGAATGACAGTCCCGCAGTAATTTTGTTCACTTCATCTTTTGAAGTTGAATTATCCGGCTTGTAGTGTTCGTAGCGCAGGGCAGGAATGAGGTGTGAGATCATGGATTTCTGGAAATCAAAGTCGTAAAGAGAATAAACAAACAGGGCATTTGAAGTAACGTCTTTAGCGGAAAGTTTGTTTATTTTCTGTCCGTATTCCCCGGAGACATACACTTTCTCAAAACTGAAATCAGCGCCCAGGTTGAACATATTTGTGTTTGCGCCCGCGGATTTTCCCGTGTAGTAGTTGGCTGAAAGGCCCAGATTCTTAACCGGGTGCACTACGCCGCGAAGGGAGTAATTAAGGTTCTTATCATTCTCCGGCTTATTCTGCCCGGCGCCGTTAAATACGCCGCCCTTTATTTCCATGGGGATTTCAACGGCCGGCACGTATGAAACCATGAAGCCTATGTCCCTGAGTGCGGGAGCCGTATTTGTTGTAAGAGGGCGGTTAATAAAGTCGATATCTGCACCCGACTTCAGGTTATCGCTGCTGAAGGGGACCTTAAACTGTCCGAGTGAAAGTGAAAGGGATTTAACGGGGTTTATAAATGCCTCGGCATCCAGGAGGTAGTCCGAGAAGCTGGCCGATGCGGAAGAAACCACATTTTTACCCTCGATAGTAGTAGTTGATGTCTGGAGTTTTCCAAGTCTAGTAAAATCGACCATAACTTTGTATCCGGCGTACATATTAATGTTTCCCTTTACGCCAAGTCTTGCCATTCTGACAAGAAAATCCTTATCGCCTGTTGAAGTATTGGCTTCAAACCAGTTTTTAATATAACCATTTACTTTAATGGAATTGCCGCTTTTTGCCGAAGAGTTATCGGTTTGTTCCTGTGCGAAAGCAGTACTAAAAAGAAGCAGGCCGGCCAGCAATATTATTTTCATAGTTTCCCCTTGTTAAATGAAGAAGAAGCAATTTATCAGATTCCCCTAAGATTACAAATAAACCGCTCCTAAGCTGTATAATCGAAAATCGCATTTTTTTATTTAGTGTGGATAGGGGTGCAGCCTCCGTCTATTTCTTTCATTTCTCATTGATTGTCTTTAAGGTTTAAGAAATTTTTGTTTAATTAGGATTTTTATGCCGGGGGGTATTTCTTTTCTATCTGCCCTGCCCGGATGTGGTATTGTTTTAGGAGTATAATCGTTATCTTTTAAGTCTTATTTTTGTCAGCCATAATTTAGATTCATTATTTTAACGTTAAAAGAGACAGAAACGGAGTTATATAGATGGTGCTGTTTATTGTAGGATTAGTTGTTTTTTTATTAAACCTGCCATTCGGGTTCTGGCGTTCAAAGGTGAGGAAGTTTTCCCTTCAGTGGTTTCTGGCCATTCATGCGCCTGTACCGCTGGTTTATGCAATCAGGATTTACGCCGGCATCGGGTGGCACCTGACGACGTTTCCGGTTCTTATAGGTTCATTTTTCCTGGGGCAGTTTGTGGGGAACCGGGTGGGAAGGTTCAACGTGCAACGTTCGACGTTCAACGTCCAGGAGCAAACACCCGAAGAAAGATAACATTCCGCCGCAAAGCAGGCGCTTTAGGATGATGTTGTATTTCGGCTGGTAATTTTCTTTCTTATATAATAGGCCATGTTCATTTAAGAAAGGAATACCGGAAATGGATATTGGTGCAATTGGCGGAATAATCTGGGCGGGGGTAGTTTCTGGCGTCATCGCCACTGCCGTAATGACGCTTTTTCTTGAAGCTGTAACCCGCTCCGGACTGGCACATGCCGACATGGTAAGGGCCATCGGAAGTATGATTACAAAATCGTACAATAATGCATTCAGAACCGGCATTGTAATACATTTCGCCTGGGGTATCTTCTTCGGGATAGTCTACACTATCGTAATAGCCATGTTCAACGCCAGGACTCTTCTTTATACCACAACCATCGGAAGCTCCATCGGCTTTGTGCACGGTTTTGCAGTAAGCATGCTGCTTGTAGTGGTTGTTGCCGAGCATCATCCGGTTGAGAAATACAGAAAACCGGGAATTGAGGTGGCTGTGGCTCATTTTGCGGCACACCTGCTGTATGGAATTATGGTTGGGCTTATGGTGGGGGTTGTGGGATACTGAATCATACCGTGCGGGCGCCCATGCCATAGGCGGGCGGGCGCCCATGCCCCTACGGGAATTAATAGGTTTCAGGGTCTTTCGTTATATTTTATTGCGTTGCCTTTGGAGAGTTCCACGGGGTATTTCTCTTTATTCATTGCCATTTTTCTTTTTGCCGATTCAATGGGATCGAGCTTAAGACGGTCGCAGATGAAGGTCAGATAGATCATAATATCGCCTATTTCCTCCTCTGCCCTTTTTTTTCTTAAAGGATCGAGGTTCAGGCTCTCTTCTTCAGTCATCCACTGGAATATTTCAAGCAGTTCAGAGGCTTCCACGTTTAATGCCATGGCCAGGTTCTTCGGCGAGTGGAATTTCAGCCAGTCGCGCTCTTCCCTGAATTCCAAAAGAAGTTTTTTCAGCTCTTTCATAATTTATTCATCTCATGTTTTCTTTTCCGGTATGCAAAGTTATCAAAAATTTTCCTTACAGACTTGTTTATTTAACCGAAACCGATTAAGTTTAGCACGATTTCAAGAATCGCAATAATATTTACGGTCCTGATTTATCAAGCAGAAAGTAACTATTTATAAGATTAATAACGGGTGATTATGATGAAATTAAAGCTACTGTTTTTTTCTTTTTTTCTTCTTTGTTCTTCACTTATGGCACAGCAGGGTACCGTTTACCTCGTTTTGGGAAGCGACACAGGGACGTGGGACGGGCTGGATGTGTCAAATTACACCCCATATATAAAGGGTGACCTTTATACAGTCCCGACCCGCAACGGGTATCTTGTTATGGATGACGCCTTCCGGGATTCATTTACCGATTCCTACGGCGGGCATCTTAAGCTTACATGGTGGATGATGTCGGGCAATATGTTCAGGCTCTCGGTTAATGCCAACACCCCGAACAAGAACTCCATGATGCCTTACCTAATGATGAAGTATCATGGCGATAAGATCAGGCAGTTCGGAGATGAGGTTTCGCTTCATTACCACACCTTCTTCTGGAGCGATTATAACGGCGACGGAATCTATTACTACAACCAGGCAAAGACTTTCAACGAAAGCCGGGAGGATTTTGATTTTACACTGGCCCAGAACCTGATCGATGAGAATCTGTTCCCCGTATCCTTCAGAAGCGGATGGCACTTTATGGATAACGACTGGCAAAACTACCTCGATAAGCTACTCCCTTTTTCCATGCATAATGACTATCCTTCAAAAAAACTGGTAGACCCGGAAGAACCTCTGGATAATGTAATTGACTGGTCGCAGGCCCCTTCAACGTGGGCACCATTCCATCCTTCGGCAGACAACTACCAGCTGCCGGGAAATCTCAAGGGATGGGATTTAAGAAGCAGGCACATAGGAGCATCTTCTGCGCAGAAGGAGCTGGACTCCATGTTCGTACGCGCTAACCGGGGACTTGATCAGATGGCATGCTTCTGGGGACACCTGCCGGAGGAGGACTTTCTGACGAACCTCAAAAGAATCGACTCGCTCGTGCACATATCGGCAAAGAAATTTCCCAACGTCAAATTCCGCTACTGCACCGCAGTTGAAGCCATGCAGAGATATCTTAAGACAACAGACGTCACACCGCCAAAGCTTACTGTAAGTCCCGTTGAGGAAAACGGCAAAATTGCTTTCGACATTACAACCGATGAGGATATCTTCCAGGCTCAGCCTTTCTTTGCCGTTAAGGATGTATATGATAGATATACAATTCTTAACTGCACGAAGACGGCTCAGATGAGCTGGAGAACGGATTTTACAGATAAAAGCATTCTGGCCAAGGCAGGCGCGGCAGTAACGGACCTCGCGGGCAATCTTTCCAAAAAACTTATTAACTTTCTGCCCGATGACTTTTTTGTAGACAACATGGCCTCACAATCAATTAAGGTTAACAGCGGAAGCTGGAGCAATGTAACAGACCATTCCTGCTTTGACATCTCAAGCCTTAATGCAACGGTCGATGCCAGCGCGGGAGCGTCAATTACAGTTTCCGATACACTCCCCTCTTCAGGCAAATACAACCTGTTCGTGCAGTTTGCAAAGGTTGATAATTCCGTAGACAGCCTTCAGGTAACAATTCTTAAAGAAGGCGCGCCTGTGGATACAATTACACTTAAAGGGGGACTTAAGCTCCGGAGCTGGATATATCTTTCCACCATTACTGCAAGCGGCATTACACCGCTTGAGATAAAAATATCCGCCGGAGGAAAGTCTCAGTCGGGTAAAGTAATTGCTTTTGATGCCCTTAAGACATCAGCCCTTGTAAAGGACAGGCAGATAATTCTTCCGGCAGATTTTGCGGATCTGGGAGATATTGTTGTCGGGAAGGAAACAACGCATACAGTTGTAATTGAAAACAGGGGCATCGGATCACTTCAGATAACAGGCGCCGCGATGTCGGGGAAATACGGTTCTGTAAATTCTAACTTCCCTGCAACAGTAGGCTCGATGCAGACTTACAGTTTTACTCTAAAGGTGCTGCCGCAGGAGCTGGGTTCTTTTTCCGATACGCTTAAAATATCAAGCGACGATCCGGTTAATCCTGTCATAAAAATGGTTATCAGAGGAAATTCTGTTAACTACTTTGAGGCAGTAGATAACGATGACCTTCAAGGCTACAAGGAATCGGGCTCCTGGTCTTACAGCGTTGCAAAAGGATACATGAGCTCGAGCAGGTTTGCATACCTCAATCAGAAGCCGGGCGCCAGGGCAGCATTTACTGCGGTACTTGAGAAAGCGGGCACTTATGATTTTCTTTTTACTGTTCCTGCTACAGTAAACGCCTCAAATCATGCGCTTTATGTGCTCACTTACGGAGCAAAGAAGGATTCCTTCTATGTCGATCAGAATAAAGGAAGCGGAAGCTGGGTTAAAGTTGCATCGCGCTTCATGGAGGCGGGTACCGTCAAAGCTGAGATCATTGATGCCGGGGGCAACACTACGTCAAATGCAGTCTTAAGAAGTGATGCAGTAAGGTTTAATTTTGTTTCGGATGTAAACGGAGTTGTAAATTCGTCAAATGTGATCCCGAAAGGTTTTGCACTCAGTCAGAATTACCCGAATCCCTTCAATCCGTCAACGACAATTAAGTACAGTCTGCCGCGTATGTGTCAGGTAACGCTTAAGGTGTTTGACGTGCTCGGGACAGAAGTTGCTGCTTTATTTAATGGGGCTCAGCCGGCCGGAGAATACAGTTTCAGATTCGACCCAAGGTCTCTCAGTGCAGGCTCGCTTTCAAGCGGAATATATTTTTATATACTAAAAGCCGTACCTTCAGACGGCAGCGAACCTTTTACACGCACGCTGAAGATGATGTATCTGAAATAAAATTATCAGAAAATATATGCCAGCAAAAGCCCCCGGTAACGGGGGTTTTTTTATTTTAAAATGCCGCGGCAGCGGCATGGTGTTGATAGCCCAGGGTGATGGAGCCTGCCTCAGGCGGGCGTGCTCTTCTTTCTCCGGTGATTATTCTCTTTGCTGCAGCTTATATGCAGTGGGGCATTTCGGGAATTCCTGCAATACCTCATTTGACTGAACCTGCGCCCGCAACGGCTGCACGGGGCGCCCTTGCGCCTGAGGGTTGAAAACCAGCCGGGCTTCAAAATGGTTAAATGGATTGAGTCCATCAGATTCGTCGAGGATATTTCACAGGTCAGTAACTCATTTAATTCTTACTGTCATTCACCCGAAGAAAGAGTCTTAGCCACCCTGAAGCCCGAGGTGTTGTCCTTATAGTCCGAGGCTTGTCGCACGCGCACCGTATTGCGGTCGTCGAGGCTGTACCAGCTGCCGCCGCGGAGCGGATGATAGATGCCCGACCGGGGACCTTCAGGATTGTTTTCGGAACTTGAGGCGTAGTAGGTTTCTCCATACCAGTCCCGGCACCACTCCCAGACGTTGCCTGTCATATCATACAAGCCCAGTTCGTTAGGCTTTTTTGCACCTGTCTCGTGAGTCATTCCTCCGGAGTTTCCGCTGTTCCAGGCAATTTCATCTAATTTATCGCTTCCGCTATAGCGGCAGCCCTGATTTTTATTGCCCCCTCTGGCTGCAAACTCCCATTCGGCTTCGGTTGGAAGTCTGAATTTCTCACCGGTCAGACTTCCGAGCCACCGGCAGTATTCACTGGCATCCGTCCAGCTGACGTTTATTACAGGTCTTTTTCCTCTTCCCCATCCGTTATCATCGGGTTTCATGCGGCCTGTCTGGTCGCAGAAGCGGTCGTATTCGTCAAAAGTAACTTCATATTTAGCAATTGCAAAGCTGTCGACCTTCACGCGGTGGACAGGTTTTTCATCACTTTGTCCATCATCCGAGCCCATATCGAACCAGCCTTCTTCTATAACCACCATTTCAGGTCCCAGCACAGACTCCCTATAGACAGCAGCTTTTTTATCGCTGAAAAGTTTAACGGCGTCCTGAATGGGGTTGGAGTTGACGCTTAGGAGGTATTTTTCTTCATAGACCCTACGGGCATCGGAGGCGCGAATAATTCTGAGAATAAAGCTGCCGTCGGAGGATGCATCGGCGGTAACGACAAATCTGATATCGAGATTGCTGTTTAGCAGTCCAAGCGTACGCCTGTCGGCGGCATCAAGGTTTCTTAAGCCCAGGGTGGCCTGTTGCTGCTGAAGGGCATCGTAAGGGAATATAAGGAATTTGGTATGAATTCCGGGCTGAGCTTTAAGCACGTCGTAGAATCTCGTTTCGAGGGCGCTGCCGCCCTGGAAATTAAGAATGCCGATTGGAATGGGTGCTTCCTGCCCCTGGAATGGGTCCGTCTTAAGATCCTCATAGAAGGCCCGCAACTGCTGGGGCATAACAGATTCCGAGAGGATGAAAAGAATGATTAATATTTTATGGATATAATGCATATGATTTTATATGAATTTCAAAATAAATGAACAATTTCCCAATGCCGCGGACAGCGGCTTGGTATTGATAGCCCAGGGTGAGGAAGCCCCCGGACGGGGGCGACTGAACCCCGGGAACCGGATCAAAAAAATTTCGGAGCCGCGGCAGCCGCGACATATTCCTGTAATTGGTTTGTTTTAATGAAAAATTGATCAATATTATGGTGCTCGAGATTTCCCAAATGATTTCACCCATTTCCCAAATATGGCGCGGCTGACCGCGGCGCAATGGCGTGTTTGGGGAATTCCCGTTTCCCGGGGTTCCTGCACCCCTGCGGGGTTTGTCACCCTGGGCTATCAATACCAAGCCGCTGTCCGCGGCTTTAAGACCACAACAGGTTATTTTTATTTCTTACTCATTCTCCCACAATTAAATTCACCGCTGCACCCTGGTTTATGCGGCGGCCGGGCTTTGGAATCTGGCGCAGCACAAGGTTATAATTTGATGCCGTGGATGTAATCTTTGTTACCGCCCCGCTCCTGAGCCCCAGCCGGCGAAGAACTCTGGAGGCTTCCTGAATCGTCATTCCCTCAATATTTGGAACCGTCCTCTGAACCGCCGGAGGAGTAACATTTGCGGGAGTAGTCCTCTTTACTATAGTTCTGCTTCTTGCTGTTTCAGAGCCTGTATTTTCTGCCGCAGCTGTATTTTCCTTTGGAGCTGTATTTTCCGCCGGAGGTGTAACTGACATATCAGGTTTTGTTTCCGTATTGGCGGTAACCTGAGTTGTCGTTTCTTTCTGCTGCGGAATTAAAGGATTTTCATTATATCTGTTATAAACTGTGTAGCCAATGGCTGCTGCAAGGACGAGGAAAGCCATTACTATCACAACAGGCAGAACATATTTTTTCTTCGGGGGCTCTTCTTCATCATTAAGTTCCAGGACAAATGATTCTTTGCCTTTCTTCAGGACTTCTTCTTCAGGTTCAGGCGCAATGTCCTCTTTATTAAGTCTAATGGTTTCCAGCCGGAGTTCTTTTATGATCTCGCCTTCAGGGATTTTTCTTTTTCTCAGGATGGAAGCAAGTTCATTTCCCGTTTGAATTCTTCTGTCGGGATCTTTCTCCAGGCAGGCTTCAATTGCATATTCCATCCATTCCGGGAGCTGCTTGATTTGCCTTACCGGTGTATGCGCTTCATTGATGAGTTTATAAATGGTTGTCAGCGGGCTGTCGCCATGGTAAGGGAATCTGCCCGTAAGGGCATTATACATCACAACGCCCAGGCTGTAAATATCCGTTCTTCCGTCAATAGGTCTTCCCTCAGCCTGTTCGGGGCTCATAAATTCAGGCGTACCGATTACGGTTCCGGTAACGGTAAGCTGGTTTTCATTAGTATTCAGGTGTGCTATGCCGAAATCCGTAAGGACCGGGCGGCCTTCTTTTGTAATATAAATATTGCTGCTTTTAACATCCCTGTGCACAAGGCTGTTCTTGTGAGCGTAGTCGAGCGCGTGTGCAATGGGTGCAATAATGCTTACGGTCTCCTCAACTGAAATGGGTCCCCGGGCCGCAAGGAGCTTATGCAGGTCGCGTCCATCCAGGAACTCCATCGACATATAGTGCACGCCGTTATGGGCGCCTTCTTCATAAATTCTAATTATGTTCGGGTGCTTAAGTCCGGAGAGGGCCTGAGCTTCTCTGTGGAAGCGTCCCACGTATTCCTTTTCATCTGAAAGGTGGAGAGGAAGGATCTTAAGAGCAACCTCGCGCCCGGACTGCAGCTCTTCGGCTCTGTAGAGAACAGACATTCCGCCATGGCCCAGCTGGTAGACTATCTTAAATTTTTGTGCTAGAGCCCTCTTTACCGCTGCCGTCGGGTCAGCCGAGGAGGAGGTCTCTTCGAGCCATTCGCCGCAGAAGCGGCATTTGATAGCCGAAGCTTTTATGATTTCTCTGCAGAACGGGCAGAGTTTTGTTTCTTCTTGAGGAAGCATGGGAACAATTATGAATTATGAATTATGAATTATGAATTATAAATTAAAAGATACCAGACAGAAACAGGTTAAGGAAAATCCTCAGCGGGTTTTTGCTGCTGCTGTCGGAGACCGCTCCTTTATCAGGTGGGAATTTTCTTTGTATTATTTTTCTATCCGAGCGCTCAAGGTGCCCGCGGGCTGCAAGAACGACCGTGATGTTATCAGACGAACCGGTATCGAATGCATAGGAAACAAGCTGTTCTGCGGCAGTTTTTAATGAGCGGGTACCCACAATATAATCTTCCATCTCATCAAACCGGCTGCTGGTTTTGTCGGTCATAAGTCCGTCGGAGCAGAGCATGAGTGCTTCTCCTTCGTGGAGCGTATAGAACATTTCCTTTTCGGGGAATATGTCGGGTTTATCCTTGCCGCCGGTAATTGCGCGCACGAGCAGGTGGCTGAAGCGCTGAAGTTTTTCCGGATCGGCCTTAGGGCCGAGTTCCTTCTGAAGCTCTCTTAAATACGTATGGTCCTCGGTCATAAGATTAAGCCTGCCATTTTTAAGGAGGTAGAGTCTGCTGTCGCCAATGTTTCCAATGGCGTATTTATCTCCTGTAATGAGTGCGCAGATAAGAGTTGAGCCCATCCCCTGAAGGTGCGGCTTCTCTTTCTGTTCCTTAGCCACGGCCTCCTGTGCCAGGTCGAAAATTCTCCTTAGCATTTCCTTCAGGTCCTCCGGGTAGACCTTGGTGGTAAAGTTGTCGTTCAGGTATTTCCTTGCCGTTTCAATTACAATTGCGCTGGCAACCTCGCCGCCTGCAGCCCCGCCCATACCGTCGGCAACAGCGAGGAAATGAGCATCGCCGTTAAAAGACAGTGTGGTGCAGGAATCCTCATTATTGCTTCTCCTGCCGGTATAGGAAACCGAATAGAATTCAAGTTCAGGCATTTTTACTTCTTCAGAAGGGAAAAATATTAGTTAATTAATTTTATACTGAAATTCGAGTTCTCCTGTTCTTATTTTCGCATTGGGCTTCAGTTCCGCACATTCGCCCGGCTGAAGCTCCAGGCCGTCTACCTGAGTAAGGTTTGTCTCGCTCAGGTTTCTTATTAAAAGCTTATGATCCTTATATATCAGTTCTGCCTGGCGGCGCGAGACGGTTCTGAATTTTTCATTAAGCTGTATGTGAGCATATGCTTTTTCGCCTGTAACTACTTCCCTGCCGATTGAGACCACGCTGCCTTCTGCAGTTGGGAATCCTGCAATTCTGAACGACTTGCCTTTATCCTCACCAGAAATTATTTCCAGCTGTCCCGGTATGAAAGTAATTGTCTGAGGCGCAGGGGGCACAATTTTGATAGTTCTGAAATCCGCCTCATATAATTCTGAAGCAGTTTTTCTTTCAGGTGCAGTTTTTTCAGGTGCAGTTTTTTCAGGCGCAGTTCTTTCGGGCGGAGTTTTTACCAGCCTGATTCTTTCGGGTTTAATTCTTTCGGAAGGAAAGCTTTCATCTGCATGTCTTTCGGGTGCATGGCTTTCAGGGGTATGTTTTTCGGGCGTATACTTTTCATTTAAGGGTTCCATGCGCGGTCTTGAGAGGGGGACTTCAACAGGCTTATCCGGCAGAGGGGTTTCCGGCAGATCGGGCATCCCGTTTAAGGATCCGTTTACAGGAAGCGCGTAGATTACATCATCATAGTTTCTTTCCCTGCGGCGGCGGAGCTGTGTGTAGACAAATATGGCGGCCAGAAGCAAAAACAGCACTACAAGAAGAATCACAAGAGGATCTGTCCCCTCGCTTTGGGCTGAAGTGCCTATTGGGTCGAGTGAACTTCTTGTTTTTTCACTTAGAAAAGGCTCTTTGTTCAGGGGATCTATATAAACCGTACCGGCTATCCTGTATCTCTTAAAAAGTTCCGGTGCCGCAGAAGAGGTATTTACCTTAAGATGCCCCCCGTACTCCCCGTTAACTATATAGTAACTGGTGGTTTTAGAGGTGGAGGGTACATACTGCGTAACAATTCCTTCTGTTTCAACGGCTGTACTGCTGAAGGCATCCGGATTTTTGGAAATTTCCTCAATTGTTACTTCTTTCGACTGAGGGAAAACAGCGGCAGAAAATAAAACAGTGAACAAAAATAAAGCCCGCAATCTGAATCTTCTCATCTCATCCTCACATTAAGTACTTAATACACCATACTCCCCTAATAAATTAAATATAAAATAAAACCCCTATTTTGCAATCTTCCTTCCCCTTAGTATACCTTAAGGAGAGTACAGCACGCCTGGAAAAGCCTGTCAATCATCCTTTTTTTGTGATCCAGCCCCTTTTTGTTGATCCAAATCACACAAAACGACAGAATGTTGTTTTTTATCACCTAAAATGTTATACTTTTTTATAGAGAGAGATGTCCATATTTCTCTGCCCGTAGGAAAAAGATCCATTTAGTTAAACTCACCACAGGGAAGTAAAACCGCAAGGAAGTAACAGGCGGAAAAGAAAAAGCGTGAATGTTCAGTTCAGGTATTGTTTGCTCATGCAGTCATCTGAAGCTTCAGGTGACCAAAGAGAGACACGATTTGGAAGGTTAAGGAAAAGATGTTTTATAATAAGACGATAGAATGCAATATGAATAAAACGCTGATCTCAATAGTTATTTTTATCTGCACGGCACTGCCATTAAGCGCACAGGAAAAGGTCACCGTAGCCTCAGAAGCATCCGAAGGGAAGGTTACTGTTTACTATGAGCTTAAGGCTGATCCTTCAAAAGAGTATAAGATAAACCTCCTGCTTAAGAGAACCTCACAGCCATCCTTCACATATATTCCGGAGAATCTGGAAGGCGATATTGATGAAGGCAAATTCGCCTCGGGCAGAAGAAAGATCACCTGGCGCCTGAGCAGCAGGGAAAAAAGCATGTTTTCCGGTGGAGACGATTTTTACTTTGAGGTTACGGCAAGGCCCGTTGAGGCAGGGACTGCCTGGTATTACTATGTGGGAGCTGCCCTGGTTGCCGGCGGCGCTGCTGCGGCAATTGTAACCTGGAATTCGCAGGGAGGGGACTCCGGGGGAGGACAGACAAACCAGAGCCTGCCCACGCCGCCGGGAAGGCCATAAAAATTACAAGAAAGATCAAGAGATTATGAAATGAAGCTATACATTTTTCCCCTTGCTCTGACGTTTACAACTCTTCTGTCTGCCCCGCTTGCCGGGCAGGTTAAAGGAACTTCCGCTCCCATGCGCATTGTAGTCAAAAGCTCCGCCGGCCCGCAGCTTACGCTCATTCAGCCCGTGCTGGCAGGAGGACAGGTAATTACGGTTAAAGATCCTTCGCAGAGGATTGTAGTTGAAGCCAGTGATGAAAACGGGATTTCGGAAGTTCTGATAAATAATAAAAAGTCGGATACAAACGACGGGAGGCTTTTCTATTCCAATGTCAGTCTGAGGGCAGGAGAAAATATTATTTCCATCAGCGCCCGGAATGCAAAGGGAAATTCTGCCATAAAGACATTCAGCATGTCATGGCTTTCTGTGCTTGCTCCGCCGGTCATTTCCATCAGCTATCCAAAGCAGGGCAAAGAAACAAAAATTCTAACCTCGCAGAATATAATCTCAGTCAAGGGCACCGCCCTGACATTAAACGGTCTTAGGACGGTTACTATAAACCGGCAGAGAGCAAAAGTGCTCGACGACGGGACGTTCAGCCTGGACATTCCCCTGAAGGCCGGAGACAACGCCATTGTTATCAGGGCCGCAGACGCCAGGGGAAATACGGCTGAAAATACGTTTTATGTTACGCGCAGATAATATTACTTTTTTCCCGGGACAGTTTTGTACATAATGAAGATTTTATGCAATAAGGAACTTCCTTGAAGAGGGCAAATGAAAAAGCTGTTTTTTTTAATTTTGTTTTTACCGCTCTGCCTGAGGGCCGGAATCACGTCTTCAGGCACTGAATATAAAGGTTACTTAAAAGCTGCAGGCACACTTACAGTCACCTCCCCCAAAGCGGGAGATTCGTGGCCTGCCGGTAAATTTCTGGACATTAACTGGGACAGCCAGAATGTTGATAACGTAAGCATCAGTTACTCATCCGACAACGGGGCAACATGGAATTTAGTTACCTCCAGCACGCCGGCTTCTTACGGGAGCTACATCTGGACGGTTCCCACGGATGTATCCTCGCAGTACAAGATCAGAATTGCAGATGCGGTAAACGATTCTGTGAATGCTCTTTCCGGCATCTTCTCAGTTTACATTGCCCCTACGGCCTCAACAGAAGCAGCAACGGACATAACTCTCAATTCGGCAACATTAAACGGCATTGTAAATGCGGGCAATGGAAGTACAACAGTTAGCTTTGAGTATGGACTTACTTCTACATACGATTCAGCTGTTGCCGCCGTGCAAAGCCCTCTAAACGGAGAAACCAGTACGAATGTAAATGCCGCGCTTTCGGGTCTATTGCCGGGAACAACATACCACTACAGGGTTAAGGCTGAAAACGGCGCCGGAGTTACCTACGGATCTGATATGATTTTTTCCACGGACAAGGCGGATCTTACGCTTATCTCCCCTTCGGGAGGCGAAGTGTGGCAGTCGGGTCGGAATTACGATATTACATGGACAAGCAAAAATGTGAAATCCATCAGGATAAGCTACTCTACCGACGACGGCGTAAACTGGTCCCTGATAGAATCAGGTGTTTCAGCCGATCCTGGAAGCTATTCATGGAAGGTGCCCGATTATGTATCTTCTTCTTACAGGGTCAGGATTAGTGACGCCTCAAATTCGCAGCTGTCATCAGAATCAAATTCTTTTGCGGTATATTCACTTCCCGTAGCAGTGACCGATGCTGCTTCAAATGTGGGAGCGTATTCGGCCGTATTGAATGGCACAGTAAGCGCCGGCAACTCTCAGACCTCGGTAAGTTTTGAATACGGGACTACCAATTCATACGGAAGCGGCCTCATAGACGCCTCACCGAATTCAGTTTCCGGAATGTCGCAGACAAGCGTCAGTGCATCAATCAGCGGGCTTCAACAAGGGGTTACCTACCACTACAGGGTTATGGCAGTCAATTCTGCAGGAACCGTATACGGGAACGACCGGACGTTTACGACCGATGCCGCTTCAGTTACACTTACCTCCCCTTCCGGAGGTGAAAGGTGGCGTTCTGGATCGACGCACTCAATAGTCTGGACGAGCAGAAATGTTACTGACCTTATTCTGGAATACTCCGCAGACAGCGGACAGACCTGGTCTAGTATCAACAACGGCAATCCCGTTTCCGCCTCCGGAGGCACATACTCCTGGCGTGTTCCTGACGGGCTGCCGACTGAGTACACGATCAGGATCAGTGATGCTTTACATTCAGCTATCAGTTCAGTTTCCGGGAGCTTTTCTGTCTACTCGCAGCCCGAAGCCTTAACAAACCCGGCCAGTGATATTACGGCAAATTCCGTAATACTGAACGGTTCTGTAAACCCGAATAATTCTCTTACCACAGTTACTTTCGAATACGGGACAACAGCAAGCTACGGCAGTACTTTAACCGCACAGCAAAGCCCTTTAAGCGGAACAACCCGGCAGGAAGTAAGCATTCCTGCAGCAGGCCTCCAGCCGGCAACGACCTATCACTTCAGACTCAAGGCACAGAATGAGGCGGGAATTGTCTATGGCGACGACATGACATTCAGGCTCGACAGCATTAATCTTGCGCTTTCTTCACCCAAGGCAGGCGATGAATGGCTCGCGGGCTCTGACCAAAATATTACCTGGCAAAGCAGAAATGTCAATACTCTTATTATTTTATATTCCCTCGACGGAGGCAACAGCTGGATTACGATAACGGAGAATGCGCCGGCTCAGACCGGCAGCTACAGCTGGAAAGCGCCCGATTCGCTTTCATCACTCTACAGAATAAGAATTATAGATGCACAGAACGTATCCATAAGGTCAACTTCCGGAGCCTTTTCGGTATACTCCTTCCCTTCGGCCCTGACTACGGCTCCATCCAACATTAGTTTTAATTCGGCCGTTATAAGAGGAATTGCTTCTGCCGGAAACTCATCTGCCGCGGTTACATTTGAGTACGGCACTTCCACGCTCTACGGCCAAACCGTTCCATCACAGCAGGATCCCGTATCGGGCACAAAACAGGTTAACGTTTCAGCCGAACTGACAGGACTTCTGCCTGCAACAACATATCATTACAGAACCTCGGCCCGAAACGCTGCAGGAACCGTTTTCGGAGGCGACGTGACCTTTACTACAGACAGCATTAAAATCTCTCTCACCTCTCCGGCAGGAGGCGAAATGTGGAAGGCCGGATCGGCTCAGGATATCACCTGGTCGTTTAAAAACCTGGATAGCCTGAAAATTGAATATTCCACCAGTGACTCCTCGGGCTGGACTACCCTGGCTTCAAGCGTCGCTGCAAATTCCGGGAAGTACCAGTGGACCGTCCCAAACACGCTTTCATCCACGTACAGAGTCAGAATAAGCAGCAGCACAGATTCACTTTTCAGCTATACGTCAAAAGCTTTTTCCGTTTATTCGGCTCCTTCTGCTATTACGAGTGACCCCAATAATATTTCGCTTAATTCGGCTGTTCTTTATGCCTCTATAAACCCCGGCAATTCAACGGCAACGGTTACTTTTGAATACGGGACTTCAACCTCATACGGCCTCAGTGTGCCGGGAGTGCCGCCCGTAATTAACGGCGTTAAACCTGTAGACGTTACAGCCTCCATAAGCGGGCTTTCTCAGGGCAACACCTATCATTTCAGGATTATGGCCGAAAACCAGGCGGGCAAAGTTTATGGAGATGACAAAACATTTACTACTGACGGCATTACACTTACACTTACATCCCCTTCGGGAAGCGAATACTGGCAGGCGGGCTCCCAGAAGAGTATCTCATGGAGAAGTAAAAACGTCGCCGGCATTAATATATCCTATTCCTCAGATAACGGACAAACGTGGACTGCAATAGCAGCGGCAGTGCCGACTTCACAGAGGAGCTACACATGGACCGTTCCCGGGCAGGCATCTTCAAAGTACAAAGTAAGAATTACAGATGTTTCAAATACACAGCTGAATGCAACCTCAAATGCCTTTATAGTTTATTCCATGCCTTCAGCCCAGACCAAACAGGCCGTGGATGTTTCCCTTACTTCTGTAACTTTAAGAGGGACGGTCAATGCAGGCAATTCAGCAACACAGGCATTTTTTGAATACGGTCCGACTGCCTCTTACGGAGCAGTTGCAGCTGTTTCACAGAACCCCATAAGCGGCACGACAGATACCGACGTCAGTGCGCGGATTTCAGGGCTGAACCAGGGCGCAATATATCACTACAGACTTAGAGCCATCAACACAGCAGGAAATGCCTATGGAGATGATAATACATTCACACTCCTTAGCCCCCAGCTAAAACTGACAAGTCCCTCCGGCGGCGAGGAACTGACTGGATCCGTACAGTATACCATAACATGGACAAGCAGCAATGTATCCAGCATTAACATCGAGTATTCGACAGATAACGGGAATAGCTGGCTTGGCGTGGCATCAAGCATCGACGCATCAATGGGAACCTACACATGGACGGTCCCCAACAATATTAGTTCAGCTTCATGCCTGATCAGAATTACCGACAGGAACTCCCCTGTTACAGATATTATAGACAATGTTTTTAAGATCAGCACCTACTCACAGTCCATTTCAATGTCGGGTAAGATAATAGCTTTCAGCTCCCTCAAGCAGTCGGCATACAGGATGATAGGACTGCCCGGAGAATCCTCACAGCTTAAGCTTTCAGAGTACGCACAGGGTGAAGTAAAGAAGGACTGGACAATGTACTACGATAACGGAAACAGTACGGATTACTATGTTGAGTACGATGGTTCGCAGAGCTTTAACTTTGCTCCCGGGAAGGGGTTCTGGGTTATAAGCAGAAACGCTATAAATCTTTCGGGTGATGTTAAGACCGTGGCGCTCTCCAGCGACGGCACGTACTCCATAAACCTGGATCACGGGGGCTGGAACATCATAAGCAGTCCTTTTGATATCGCAGTCCAGTGGTCAGCCGTTCAGAGCATGAACTCCATATCGGAAAATATATCCTCATGGAACGGGAGTAATTTTATTGCCTCGGCCGTCATGAATCCTTATGAGGGATATTATTTCTATAACAGCAAAGATCTTAAGACACTGAAGCTGCCTTACAGGGCTGCCGCCCTAAAAGCAGGCAAAGAGACGGTGCAGCTTTCAAAGAAACTGTCTTTGGAAAATTCAGTAATATTAAGCCTTCTGGACGAGAGGGGTGTAATTTCAAGCATAACGGCGGGGATCAATAAAAACTCACTTGATGATTACGACCCGCTGGATGCCATGGCGCCTCCGGGAGATTTTGAGGCTGCGGGATTGCGCATTATAGACAACAATCTTACCACCGCCTGGAAAGAGCTCTTTACAGAGTACAGAACCGCCGTGGGTCAGGGACAGAAGTTTACAATCAGGATTAAAAACAGCACTGAAAGAAACTTAAAGCTCAAGTGGGATGGTGCGGACAGGTTTAACGGCTCCGAGGTCTATCTGCTTGATAAAAGATTAAGCAAGCTTCACGACTTAAAGAAGGAAACGGATTTAACTCTTCCTCCGAATGCAAAGCTGACAGAGTTTGAGCTCTTAATCGGGAGCAGCGCTTTTATTGAGGAGGAAAACCGCAGGCTTATGCCGCAGGAGTTCTCGCTGTTCCAGAATTATCCTAATCCTTTTAACCCCGCGACACAGATAAAGTACTCTCTGCCGGAGAATGCATTTGTAACAATAAGGGTATACGACGTGTTAGGACGCCTGGTAAAAGATATGGTAAGCGGCTTTAATGAGGCAGGGTATCACGAGGTAAGTTTTGACGGAAGCGCCATTTCCTCAGGCGTATATTACTATTCAATGGAGGTAAAGGCCACCGACGGCAGCCTCCGTTTCCGAGAGGCAAAAAAGATGCTCCTAATTAAGTAGCACCGGCTTGATTATAGGAAGAAAAATGCAGAGTTTTATCCCTGAAAAAATATTTGTTTTGAGGGGATATAATGCTGAGATTTATTTTTTCTTTTATAATATTCATACATGGCTCGATTCATCTTTTAGGCTTCTTAAAAGAGTGGAAGATTGCTGAAGTAAAAGAGCTTACAGGAAAAACAATCTTCCCCCTTCCGGCGGGGCTTGCCAAAGGAGCAGGGGCACTCTGGCTTTTAACATGCATTATGTTTGCCGTATCTGCCTTTTCATACCTCATGAAGCAGGGCTGGTGGTGGATTCCGGCGTCAATTGCGCTTGTAATTTCACAGATACTCATTATCATCTACTGGCACGATGCAAAGTTCGGAACAATTGCAAACGTAATCATTCTTATAATGTGCCTCCTGGGTTACGGCGACTGGAGCTTTAACAGAATGGTTGCAGGTGAACTCCCCTCCTTTTTATCCAATGGTCCCATTAAATCTGAAATAATTAAAGAAAGTGACATTAGAGCACTTCCGCCAGTGGTGCAGAAGTGGATGAGGCATTCAGGTGTGATTGGAAAAGATATGATTAAGACTGTTCACTTAAGGCAGACGGGACAGATGCGTACGAGTCCCGAAGGCAGCTGGTGGCCCTTTACGGCGGGGCAGTACTTTACGGTTGACAGGCCGGGATTTTTATGGGAAGCGGAAGTAAAGGCAAATCCTTTCATGTACATGAGGGGGCGCGACAAGTATTATAACGGTCAGGGGCAGATGATTATAAAAGTAATGTCGCTTATACCTGTTGTGGATGTAAAAGGCAAAGAAGTAGATCAGGGCACAATGCTGAGGTTTTTAGCCGAAGGCGTCTGGTTCCCGACCTTTGCATTAAGTAAGTACATTAAATGGGAAGAAGTTGATTCACGTAGTGCCAGAGCCGTGATGAATTACGGAGGCATTGAGGCCTCAGGCATATACAGATTTAACGCAGAAGGCGACTTAACAGGTTTTGAAGCGATGAGGTATTACTACCGCAAGGAAGGTTCCACGCTTGAGAAGTGGGTTATTGCGGTTGACAGGGACGGCTACAAGGAGTTTTCGGGCATGCGTATTCCGGCCAAGAGCAGTGTAACCTGGAAGCTGAAAGAAGGTGACTACCACTGGCTGGATGTGGAGGTTACGGAGATGGAGTTCAACGGGAAGTCAATTAAAAATTAAAAATGAAAAATTAAAAAGTGAAGGCAAGGTAAAGGAAATATTCCGAGGAGTATGGGTTTTCTGCCGCTACGCATAAATTACCACAATCTATTTATTTATAAATTTGTTGTATTCAAATGCCGCGGTCAGCGGCATGGTATTGATAGCCCCGGGTGACAAACCCGCCTCTGGCGGGTGCCGGAACCCGGGGTTACGGATCCCAAAAAACATCATAGCGCTGCGGGCAGCTGCGCCATATTCCGATTCAACAATGAATATATTCGGATGAAATGGGATCATCATTTTTGGTGTGTTGGGATTTCCATAATGAATTCACCCTATTCCCAAACATGGCGCGGCCACGTCAGAGACGGACAGGCTGACCGCGGCGCATGGGGGATTTGGGGGGATTCCGTGGTCCCGGGGTTCCGTCATCCCCGCTGGGGATTCCGTCACCCTAGGCTATCGACATGTGGCCGCTGACCGCGGCCTTAAACACATTGTAATTAATAGTTAAGTAATTCTCAATAACCATTTTACTGCGGAGTGCCGAAGATTATCTTGTTTCCGCTGGCGGCCCAGGTGCAGCGGTTGGGAAGCGCGGCATTGAGCGCGCTGAAGGCTTTTATGCCTGTGCAGTGCGAGAGCATCACTTTTTGAACATCATACTTTTTAAGCGCTTCAATTGTTTTCTCAAGCCTTTCCGGAGATGCACCTATTAAATGACTTCCGCCGATTACGGCATAAATCTTCTCTTCTCCCATAACATGACTAATGTAATCCATCGTGTTAACTACTCCTGCGTGAGCACATCCCAGAACAACTACCAGACCTTCAGGCACTCGGAAAAATATTGCCTGATCATCCGGAACCTGGTCGGGAACTCTCATTTCTGCGTCCTTAAAGGCAATTCCCTTGAGGCCGGTGTCTTCAAAATCATTTCTCCTGGGAATCCCGCCCGTTACAAATATACCATCCGAAATTTCAACAGGACTTGTGGTTTTAATTATCTCTTTCACACGGGGCGTAATCTCTTCTATAGATAAAGACATTTTATATGGGACTGCCGAAGAACCATCTTTCCAGTAGGAAGTTGAAAAAGCCTCAGGATGGATGAACAGGTTTACCTTTCCTGTCATATTCAGCGCCTTATCCAGGCCTCCCGTATGATCCGGATGCCCGTGACTTATTACAATAGCATCGGACTTGCTTAAATCAACTCCCAGGGCATCGGCATTTCCTTTCAGGGTTTTCCCTCCGCCAGCATCAAAGAGGATCTGGTGTTTGTCTGTTTTAATAAGGTATGAAAGCCCCCATTCGCCCAGAACAGGTCCTCCTCCGGCCATATTGTCGACCAGGACAGTTATGCCAGCATAGGGGATGATGCGGGGAATTTTGTTTTGCGGATCTGGTGCCGGCCGGGCACCATGCAGAAGGAAAAAAGTAATTGCAATAAAAAGTATATCACGCCTTTTCATAGCCGCCCCCATATTTTATAGATAATTTAATCTTTTAGAGATTATTGTCAACGTTTATACGGAGTGGCGGGAAGTTAGCTTGCTATTTTTTTTACAGCAGACGGGCAGGGAATGGTCCCTGCCCTCACTTTTTAATTTTTAATTTTTAATTCCCCCCCTCCCACGCTGTCTCTTTTGTTATCAGCCAGTAGGCTCCAAGGTACAGTAGTCCAGCAAGTAAAAGTGAAACGGTAAAGCCGAATGATATGGCTACAAGAATTATGAGCGCCGAGCCAAGGACAGATGCGGCGCCGTTTACGGCAAAACCCCAGTCGATGAGCTCTTTTACCCTGAGGCTCCCTTTCGGAAACGGAATTCCCATGAAAAACCCCAATGGCGCAATCATTAAGGCCGAAATAATTATTCTTGCCGGCATCGGGAAGTCACCCATCAGATAAAACATCCTGCTGAATAAAATTATGTCCAGTATAATCCACACGATTATTCCGGTAAATGCAGTTTTCGCTTTAATTACATCGGCAAAACGGCTTCCTATTCCCGACATCAGCAGCAGAGTTAATAATATTGTTACAACGCTGTAGGAAGACGGACCGATATACATCGTGTACTGCTGCATCAGAATTACTTCCAGCATCATGAATGCCATGCCGATCGAGAAGAAATAAAGCCATGGATACAGTCCAAGTCCTGGACCCTTCATAAGGTAAGGGACGAAGTTAAGGGGAATAACTATCAAAAGCACAATTGCAATTATTATAACAATTATCAGCTTTGAAAGAGGGAAACCCTTAAAGTCGTAAGGCGTAATTTTATCCAGCTTTGAGAAAGAGAAATTCCGCCAGAGGCCCAATTGGGCTGTAAAAGGACGGCTGTCCGAGCAGGGCGATATGTCGATGCCGGCTTTCATTGAAGCCATGTTCCACCCTTTATTTACAATTACATCTATCAGGTTGCCCTTCATTGAGTCGGCAGCCGGGTGCATCACAACCCTGAAGTTTTCATCTTCAGGCTTTGTGCGCCCGAAAGCAAGATCGATGACTTCCTGAGTAAGTGGTTTTTTTGATATCAGCATCATCATGCGTTTCATCTTAGGCACGTCGTAGACTGCAAAGTGACGCTCAGGGTGTTCAACCTTCATTTCCCTTAAAGCCTGTAATAGTTCACCGGTCAGGCGCGGAATATAGAACTGGTGATCCATCATCATAAAGCCGTCTTCCGACATGGCATTCCAGTAATCCTTAAATGCATCGGTTGTAAAAAGATAATTTTCAGCCAGGGCAAATGCTCCCGAAGTAAGTGCCGCAAATGTATTGGAGCTGAAGGAATAAATAAGATCGAACTTATTATGGAAGCGTCTTATGTAAGTTCTGGCATCCTCGGTAACAACTTTCACGCGGGGATCTTTGTAGATATTTCCTGAGAACTTTGAAAGTCCGCCGTCTTTCATGAGGTAATTGATCTCGGGGTTTACTTCAACTGCGTGGATTTCGGAGGCCCCGGCCTGAAGCGCCTGAAGAACGTCCACTCCCCCGCCCGATCCTAAGGATACAAAGCGGCAGTGATCAAACCTGTTTATGAGGTAGCTTATGTCGAGCGCGAACTGGAATTTCATAGAGTCGGGGCGGTTCCAGTTGCCGTCGAATTTAGTTGTGAATGTGTGGGCGGCGTTATCTATATTCATTCCTATGAGATCTTGGCTGTAGCGGAAGGCTTTAATTTTAGACATTGCATCCCAGTGCTTATAGATTATTTCGCCCTTAAATTTATCCGTTCCTTTGGCTTCAAGCATCTTTTCCGAATTTACGCAGAGAATTATCATTGCCGCAGCAAGAAAAGCCGGGAGAAGCTTCATCCATTTGCGGCAATAAATTAACGATGCGGCAATAAGCGGCACCGTAATAAGAAACGTTGTAACAGGGGTGCCGTACCAGTTCATGAGAGTAATTGAAAGAACCACGCCCAAAGCCGCACCTAAAAGGTCGGTCATATAAAGCCTGGGCATATCGGAATAATTGTTCCTGAATAGTTTTGAGAGGGCGATGCCGCCAATTAAGAACGACGAGCTTAAAAGAAGAACTGTTGCGAGCAGTTTCAATATCATCAGAGGACTTGAAAAAAGGCGCGTAAAGTCGAGGTTCAACTGGAATACCAGCGGGGGCCCTGCAAGCGCCATTAGAGCTGATAGTGAAAACAGGAGTCCCAGGTTATCTTTCTCATTTAATTTCGGGAATAGCCTTAGCACAAGTCCCCCCAGTCCCAGGCCCATTATTGCAAGGGAGAGAATAAGGAAAGCGAACGTGTAGAAGAACTCGGCCGAAAAAATGCGAGTCCATGAAAGCTCTATGGCTATCATTGAGAACGAGAGAAGAGCGACGGCAGCATACTGTATTTTTTTCATAATTTATCCCATGTGTGTTTTTGTCTGCCATTTTGACGCATGGGGGTGAGGATTATTTCTGCCGTTCATCAGCTAATAACGCCGATTGTAAAATTGGTTCGACGTTCGACGTTTTGTGTTGCATTATTAATCTCACTTTAATGAATAGCCACGAACTTTAGCTCGTGGATCACCCAATCCCCTTCTCCTTTGGGCTTTAGCCCCAGATCAACCACGAAAAATCTGTGGCTAAAGCCGGGAGTTTTTTTAATGGGTCCACGACCTGAAGGTCGTGGCTATTCATGGGAAATTCTACAGCCTTATTATGCCGAATATCTGATAGGCGAAGGCGTAGAGGACAATGAGGACTGCAATCCAGCCTGCAATGTCCAGCATAAAGCCTGCCTTAACCATATCCTTAATTTTCAGGTAGCCCGATCCGTACACAATTGCGTTCGGAGGCGTTGCAACAGGAAGCATGAATGCAAGCGAGGCTGCAAGGGCGGCTCCCACAGAGAGGGCCACAACGTCGTCGCCCAGACTTTTTGCTATTGCGATCACTATTGGCACCATCATCGATGTTACAGCTGTGTTGGAGGTTATCTCTGTCAAAAAGTCAATCATAAACACTATAAACAGCAGCAGAATGAGTGTAGAAGGCGTTCCGGCAAGCGACATAAATGCTGAAGCGATAAAACCCGCAAGTCCCGTTCTGAACATTGCATCCGAAAGAGCAATTCCGCCTCCGAATAAGAGAAGCACTCCCCATTCCACATTTTCAGAATCCTTCCAGTCGAGAATGAAAGTATGGTTCTTAATGTCTGAAGGGATTATAAAAAGCAGGAGTGCAGCAAAAAGTGCAATAGTATATTCATCGAACCATCCCAGGCGCGCTGAAAGCCAAGAGGGAAATATGGAAGGCCAGAAAGGGCTCGACGTCCAGAGCAGAACCGCAAGTAAAAACACTCCTGTAACTATTTTCTCTTCCTTTGTAATGGGTCCCAGTTCCGATTTTAGTTTCAGCAGTAGTTCCTTGCCGCCTGTAATCTGTTTAACTTCGGGAGGAAACACCTTTATTAAAATAAACCATGCCACGGGAATCATGATCACTACGGTGGGAACGCCGAACTTCATCCAGTCGAGGAATTCTATCTTGCCGTAGCCCGAAGCAGAAAGGATTGAAACTGCAATTCCGTTCGGAGGAGTGCCGATAATAGTTCCTATGCCGCCGATTGATGCCGAATATGCTATGCCGAGCATGAGGGCTTTACCCATATTGGATTTTCCGGCCTCTAGTCCTATAAGTCCCAAGATGCCAAGGCCCAGGGGCAGGAACATGGCAGCTGTTGCGGTATTGGATATCCACATTGAAAGGAATGCCGAGACCAACATAATGCCGAGGATTACCATTTTGGGTTTATTGGCAAGGTTGCCGCGCGTAAGAATATAGAGCGTAAGGCGGCGGTCCAAACCCCACTTATGGAGGGCAGCTGCAATAAGGAAGCCCCCCAGGAAAAGGAATATGACAGGGTTTGCATAATTAAGAAGTGTATTCCTGGCGTCAAAATTATATAGCCTGCCGCCAATGATGCCAGTAACATGAAATACCGGGAATAAAATTCCGGGAAGAAGCGCCGTAACGGGGATGGGGACTGTTTCTGTAACCCACCAGCAGATCATGAGAATTAGCACGGCCAGGACAGTTTTGGTGCCGAAGGCAGCTTCCATGACCTGCGGAGAAGAAGAAGGCATTTTTAGTGAATCTGCCGCCAGTTGAATGAACACGCCGGGCACAGGCAGAATCATTATAACGGCGAACAGTACAAGTCCAAGTGCAAAGCCTATCCTGCGGCTTTTAAGTTCAAGAGATCCCCTCATGTAACGCCAGCTCCTGAAAATTGTTGGTATAAACACTAAAGGAACGAATTTAATAACGCAAAATAGAAATCTTTAAACCAAAAACAAGAGGAGAGGTGCAACGTTCGACGTTCGAGGTTTCGCGGTGTAAAACAAATCTCATTTTCCTGAATAGCCACGAGCTTTAGCTCGTGGATTGAGGAATCCCCCTCTTTTGGGCTTTAGCCGCAGATTTTCCGGATGGAGGATCTGCGGCTAAAGCCACGGGTTTTTTATTATGTTCCCCACGACCTGAAGGTCGTGGCTATTCAGGTCGTGGCTATTCAGGGTGAGGCTATTCAGGGTGAGGCTATTCAGGGTGAGGCTATAATCTATGCCCTTGAATCTTTTAAAAATTAGGAGTATTAAATAGTAACTCTTAGATGGGAGTAATTTATAAACAAATGGAGGGTACGAAGATGGGAATGCTTGATAAGCTTAAAAATGCAGAAGAGGGCGTGCTGGGTGTCTTAAGCGGAGAAAACAGGGAAATTACCAGCGCTCTTCTTCAGATGTTCACTCATAATGAACAGGGAGGCCTTCAGGGAATCGTTCAGTCCTTCCAGCAGAAGGGACTTGGGAATGTAGTTCAATCGTGGATGGGCAAGGGACAAAAACAGCCGGTAACAAAAGAGCAGATTAAAGAGGGCATGGGAGAAGAACGCATGCAGAACCTTGCCACTAAAACCGGGCATTCACCCGATACTGTAGCGGCCAGACTTCAGGAGGTGCTGCCTGAAATAGTGAGCAAGCTTACTAACGAGGGGAAGGTTCCCGAGGGAAATTCCCTTCAGCAGGGAATCAACTTCATAAAAGAGAAACTATAAGAGTGAAAAGTAGGAATGGGCAGACACTAAGGTCTGCCCATTCTGTTTTGAGAAATTACTTCATAACAAGAAGCTTTCTAGAAGAAGAAAACTTCCCTGCCTGTATCTTATATATATAAACACCGCTCGGGAGGCCTGAGGCGTTAAATTCCACCTCATAACTGCCTGCCGCTTTTTCCTGGTTAACAAGAGAAGTTATTTCACTTCCCAGCACGTCAAATACCTTAAGCGTTACAAATGCCCTTTCAGGCAGGCTGTAGCGTATTTTTGTGGATGGGTTAAAAGGATTCGGGTAATTCTGCTCAAGTGAATACTCCGAAGGGATTGCCTGGGTTTTGATATGTTCAATGTCTGTAGTCATATCGTAAGGGACCAAAGAAGCGTTAAGGCTTTCGCGGACAGTTATGCGGGCCTGTCCTCCCGGGGTATTTTCGGTTGAATTCTCGGTTTTTGAGTATTTTATGGAATAACCTTCTTTTGAACGGCTCACATAAGATCCATCTTCGGAAGAGAAATAAAAATCGGCATAACCTCCCCCCTCATAGTCGCCGCCTATAGACCACCAGCCGGTATTTCCTCCGTCGGGGGGAGTTCCGTAACGTTTGCCCCGGTAGCTTGCCTTGCCCGGGTATGAGATATCCATAGAAAAGTAATCTGCGGAATCGCTAAAGTTAAGACTCAGCATAATATCCTTTGATACAAGTGCGTTTCCGGAAACGACATCGTTTCTGACAGTGGCTACATCCAGCTGTCCCAAGGTATATTCGAAAGATTTTGATGTGGAAAATTCCGAATAGTTACCGCTGCCGCTTATAGAAAAAGGAGGCTGAACTGCATAGTCAAAATTAAAGAAAGCAGATGAATCTGAAATATTTTCGAGTATGGCGGAAATGCTGCCGCCGGCAAATGAAGAAGCCTGTTCACTGCCGTTTTTTGAGAAGTAGGTACCGCTCCAGGAAGTATCGCTCTGAGAGGTTTTGGAATGAGAGAACGAGGCGTTAAATTTCCAGAATTTTGCCGGGGGCTGTTTTATATTGATGAGCTCTGTGCCCATAAACATGGCAGGCCGGCCGGAGGGTTTTTCATGAACATAATAAGCGTGAAGAACGCCCGTTGTTTTTTCATTTCCCGCGGTAAATTTTACTTTAGCCGTTCCGTTTTCATCAGTAACAACCGAACCGGTCTCAAACTTTCCGCCCGTAGAGGCTTCAAGGGGGTTTCCCTCATAGTCAGTTCCTTCAAAGAGAATTTCCCTGTTCTTCAGGGGCACGCCGTCGCAGTCGGTCATTTTAATTTCAACGTCAATGGTTTCATTTACATCGACATCCTTTTTTGAAGGTTTCAGCTCAATTTCAGGACCCGAAGCAGGTGTCCAGGTATCCCTTATAGCCACTTTTGTGTCTGTATTCCTTTTCTTCAGTTCAAAATCTCTAATAGTTGAAAGAAGAGGGGAAATCTTTTTAGCCAGGCTAATGCCGGCATTCTGAATGAGAGAGGGCTCAGTGGATAAAACAAAGGAAACGCTGCCCGTGGCTACAACTTCCCTGCTCCATGCGGTCTGCAAAGATATGACTGCCGTACAGTTGCCGTTTGAGCCGTTAACCTCGCCTGTGATAATATAGTCGGCTGATTCCACAACACCCTCCGGAGGAAGGTTCGTGTATTCGGGACCGACCCGGAGAGTATCGCCCTGGTATTCAGAGGCATTTATCATTGCACCATCCAGAAAAGAGATGCATCCTCCGTATGGGTATTCATCCATTAAATAGCCGCGTGCGAAGGGACCCACAAAAAAGAGTTTGAGATACTGCATTATTGAATCAGGTTCTGCGGGCCTGGGAACATTTACGGCAAAATCGAAAAGAGCAACCCTGGGGCGCGAGCATTCACCGCAATCCTGTGCCATGGAACTAAAACTGAAAATAAAAAGAAAGGTAAACAAAAAGGACATGAAAAAAGAGCGCTGTTTTCTGAAAGAAGAGAATTTCATAGTACTCCTGCAGAAATTTGTTTTACTAAAACTAAGCACCCCGGGGAAAAATAGCAAACGGAAACTTGAGGGTAAATGGACAGGGGAAAATATTAATTCAGATAAATAATCCCCACTATGTGCTTTTTTTTATTATCTTTAGCCTGATAATTAATTTCTTTGGCAGGTTTTTGATCTCTACTTATATATTCATGCGGTTTACTTCTGCTAATCCTTTAAGTTAAGACATTCCTGGCTCTGAGTTATTCTTCACATTCATTCGAAAAGTGTTATACATAATATGACAAGTTCCGAGCATAAGTTTCACATACCCGTTCTTGGTGTGGGTTTTTCAGTGGATTCACCTCTAAAAGTTTCAAAATACGGCATTTCATCGGTCATTTCCCTTGTGGATGACACCCTGATGGAGAAGCTCCGCAGGCATTATTCCGAAAAAATGAACACCCCCTACGAGCCGATTTCATCAAAGGATTACGACTGCAGAGCCGTAAGGATTACGGCATACCTCAACATGATAAACAGGATTGTAAAGGAACAGTTTGAGGCTTTGAGGAATTCTGCATTCTCCAAAGGAAGTGAAATAAGCAGATATTTTGAAATGCTGCCCGACTTCTCCACTCTAAAAATGAAGTATAACGAAATGCTTTCTTCAAAAGATGAAGGCGTTATAAAAAAACTTCAGGCGTGGCTGAGAGAAAATATTCATCCCGGCTCAATTGACGTAAACATTATGAGCAAAGTGGATAACGGGAACTACGGCGAGAACGGGCAGGCTCTGGCCCAGGAATTCAACGATGCGCACGCGGCATTAAGGGGCTTTGCCCAAAGCGAGCTGGAAAGTTTCATCATATTCTCGGCCGGAATGAACCCCAGGCTATACAGCTACCTGGAAAATTTTGAGGATTTCTACCCCGCTCCAAACGGCAGCATGAAGAAAAAAATTGCAGTAAAGGTAAGCGATTTCCGCTCGGCATTAATTCAGGGAAAATTCCTGGCAAAAAAAGGTTTGTGGATATCGGAATACAGGATTGAATCGGGACTTAACTGCGGAGGACACGCATTTGCCTCCGACGGGCAGCTTATGGGTCCAATACTCGGCGAGTTCAAAGATAAAAGAGAAGAACTTTTTACTTCAGTGCGTGAAATATATCTTGAAGCACTCAAAAAGAAGAATATAACGATTGATCCCTCGTCGCTTAAAATAGACGTTACAGTTCAGGGAGGCGTGGGGAAATCAGAAGAGCAGAATTTCCTATTAAGGCATTTTAGGGTTAAGTCGGTCGGCTGGGGAAGTCCTTTTCTTCTTGTACCTGAAGTAATGAATGTTGATGAGAATACGCTTAATAAGCTTGCCAGGGCCGGTGAAGATGATCTTTATCTAAGCGGCATATCACCATTGGGAGTTCCGTTTAACAGTCTGAGGGACAATGAAAAGGAGCTGGAAAGGAATGAAAGGCTTAAGAACGGGAAGCCCGGAAGCGCATGCCCCAAGAAATTCCTGCAGTCAAACAAAGAGTTTTCAGACAAGCCCTTATGCACAGCTTCAGTTACCTACATGAACAAGAAAATAAAAAGCCTGAAGGAAATGGGGCTTAGTGAAGAGGAATACAAGAAGGAGTTTGACAAGGCAGCCGCAAAGACGTGTCTGTGCGAAGGTCTTTCAGCCTCAGCCTTGATTGTAAACGGAATTGAAACCCCTAAGATAAGTCAGGCCGTTGCGGTATGCCCGGGACCGAATCTTGCATATTTTTCGAAGATCACGGGCTTAAAGGAAATGGTGGATCACATCTACGGAAGAATTAATCTTATAACACATCCACAGAGACCGAACATGTTTGTTAAGGAATTATCTCTTTATGTGGATTATTTCTTCAAGAAGGCCACAGAAAGCCTGAAGCCGTACCCGCAGCAGACGGAGGCGTTTCTTAAGACATTCAGGTTGAACCTCCTCGAAGGAATAAAGTATTATAAAGGCATGATTCCCGACATAACAGAAGAGACCGAAAAGGTAAAGCAGAAGATGCGGGAAGAGATTGAGAAGTTTGAAGAGAAGCTTCTGGGGTTTGGGATATAATTTCCAACATTTGGATTGAAAAGGGGCCCGTCGAGGCGGGCTCTAAAATGAATATGTAAGAGAGATCCCCGAATAATCGCTGCCGGCGAAGGGGAGGAAACGGAATTTCACGTCGCCATCAGGACTTTTCTCCATTACATTCCTGTAGTATTTGCCTACGCTTGCGCCTATTGTATAAGTCATTAAGGTTGCCGCAATGGCATCTGAAAACCAGTGCATCGTCCCTTTATGAAATATGCTTACGCTTGCAACGGTGTATGCCACCCATCCGTAGGTTAAATATTTAAGCCATGTCTTTTCAGGATAAAAATTTGAAAGCGCCGATGCGACAGCCATCGCCCCGCCCACGTGTCCCGAGGGCCAGCCCCTGTAAATGCCCCCTCTTACAAATCCGAAGTTAAACTGACGGCTTATTTCTTTCCTGTCGGCTTTGGAATTGGGATCCGGATGCGCCCGGCCTGTAATGCCTTTGAGGACAGATATATATGCTACGGTTAAAAGTCCCGCCTGCAGGACTGCAAAAGATGCCGCCACCATCCTCTTGTCGTTATTGTGTTTGCCCAGAAAATACAGCACCCCTCCTGTAGTAATCGGGAGCGTGGAGCCGAGCACTACCCCCGGGAGCGCGTAATTTGCATATTGCGTATGATCCATAAAGTAAGTAGTCACATGGTAATCCACATTTGTATGGATTATGGCATAAGTGGATGCAATACCCGCAAGCTGAAGGAGCCCCTTGTATCCCGAAAAAGCGTTTAAGAAATTGCAGCCGAGGTTATCGAAAGGAGAGATGTGTATTTCTTCGGACTGATATGCCTGAACCGGAACTTCAGGTGAATTATTCTGGAGTTTCATCTCCTGCGGAAATCCCTGAACAGACAAAACGATCAGAAAGACAAAAATATAAATTCTTTTCATAAATCTTATATTCTCAGGTTCTCTATATAAATAAATTGTAAAGAAAAACGGCCCATGTTCAATGTAATTCGGAGGCGGGAATTTCAGTTTTTATTAGAATTTTAATATTTTATATCTGACAATTGAGGTGATTTATGCTCTACTATGCCCTAAAAGTAATTATCTCTTCGGCTTTAATTGTGCTTGTTTCAGAGGTATCCAAAAGGAGCACTTTTCTTGGGAGTGTGTTTGCCTCTGTGCCGCTTGTTTCCATACTGGCTTTCATATGGCTATATGTCGATACAAAAGATAAGGCAAAGGTGGCGGACCTTTCATGGGGAATATTCTGGCTCGTGATACCTTCTTTATCCATGTTTATTCTGCTTCCCGCACTCTTAAAGAAAATGGGATTCTATCCTGCTCTTGCGTTATCAGTTATTATCATGGTTCTTTTTTATTTCCTGATGATTTTTCTGCTTGATAAATTCGGCATTAAAATATAGTATATCCAGTATAAAAGAGGATATTTTGATGATTGACAAAAACACGCTTACATATGATCTGGAATGCGCTACCGCAAGGCTTGCAGAGGCTTTCGGGGATTTTCCTATGAATGAATTTAATAAAAGTGCCTCCATCGGCACGTGGTCGGCAGGCGATATTGCAGAGCATCTTTACATAACCGAAAGCTATATCAGCAGGACTCTTACCGGCTCGGTGAGGCCTTCGGACCGTAACCCGATGCAGAAGATCCCGCTGCTTGGAACCACATTCCAGGATTTCGAAAGAAAATTTACAGCAGGAAAAGAGATCTACCCCACTGAAGTTCCAAAGAACCGCGATGAGATTACTCAAAAGCTGGTAAATAACAGAATGATGCTATTAAACACAATAAAAACGCACGACTTATCGGAAAGCTGTCTTGATTTCATACATCCGAAGTTCGGAGAGCTGACGAGGGCTGAATGGATTTACTTTGTTATTTATCACGGCGAGCGTCATCTTCAGCAGCTGGAGAACGTGAGAAAATTTATTTCGCTCTAAAGGATTTCAAAGCGTAACCTGCTCCATATCCATCTTTTCGGCGGAGCTTAAGGGGACGCATTTGTTCAGGTTTGTTTCACTGTCGCACCGGAGGTATTCCAGGGCCTCATTCATCTTAAGAATGACGGGCATCCTGTTATGCAGCTTTTCAATAAATTTGTTTGGAGCTGTAGTTATGAGCGATGCATAGAGCTGCATGTCTTTCTCCACGTAGAGTGCAGGGACAAAGAAGAACCTTTCATTCGGGAGGAAAATCCTGTAGGGGACTTTCCTTGTTCCTTCCTTTTTCCATTCATAGAATGCCGTCATGGGCACGAGGCATTTATTTTCCGAAAAAAGTCTCTGCCAGTACGGTTTTTCCTTAATGGTTTCTATTCTGGAATTAAAGATGAGGTGTGATCCCTCGGAAAATTTAATTCCCCAGTTCATGGGAATGAGACTGAGCTCATTGCCTTTTTCAACCACGGTCATAATCTTCTGTGTAGGGGCAATATTCTCCCTCGGCAGCTCCACCTTAACCGGGGCGCCTTTAGTCTGGAGGGCCTCAAAGAGATCCTCAACCTGAATATTATTTTCAAATCTTCCGCACATAAAAATAAAATAAGAAAAATCCCCGTAAAAGAAAATTGATTATTAGGCCGTTTTTTGGGATCTTATATAGCAAAGATTAAAGACAGAGAAGTAAAAAATGGACAGAGCATTATTAGTAATCGACATACAAAACGACTACTTCCCGGGCGGCAACTGCGAGCTTGAAGGTAGTATGGATGCGGCACAGAATGCGCGGAAGTTAATTGAGAGTTTCCGGAAAAGGGGTTCACACGTTATCTACATTCAGCACCTGTCATTAAGACCCGGCGCCACATATTTGCTGCCGGAGACGCTCGGGGCCGCAATACACGAGGCGGTTTTTCCCCATACGGGTGAAATTGTTTTTCAGAAAAATTACCCGAACAGTTTCAGGAATACCGGGCTTTTGGAATTTCTTTCGGAGCGGCAGTTAAGGCAGTTATATATCTGCGGCATGATGACGCACATGTGTGTGGATTCCACGACGAGAGCGGCATTTGACCTGGGATTTTCATGCACAATTGCGCACGATGCATGTGCAACAAAGGCGTTAACGATTAATGACAAAAAGATACCGGCAGAGCATGTGCACTTGTCGTTTCTTGCGGCGTTAAACGGAATGTTTGCCAGGGTTCAGGGCACGGATGAAATAATTAGCACGTTATAGAGAAAGTTTTCCTTACAGAATATATGTTCATCCCCGTCTGGGCGCACCCACCCGCCTAAGGCGTAGGCACGGCGCCGTGCGCCCCACACCATTGCCATAATTAAACGAAAGAAAAAATTATCCATCCGATAGTAATCATAAATTCCCCGGCGGCATCCAGAAAGAACAATGAACATTTGCTAATTTCAGATATATTATGAAAATTTGCTGAGGTCATTATAAAAGCGGAGTAATTATTAATGGTTGAGCACAGGAAGTCGGTTCTTTATCTCATTGCAACTGCTGTATTATGGTCTCTTGGAGGTGTACTCATAAAGTGGGTTTCGTTAAGTGCTCTTGCCATTGCGGGTTTAAGGAGTCTTATTGCCTTTGCTTTCATTATGATTGCCTTCCGCCCTAAGTTAAGAATATCGCCCATAAGGATAATTGGCGGCTTTGCATATGCCGCAGTTGTAATACTGTTTGTTTCGGCAAACAAATTAACGACTGCCGCTAATGCTATACTGCTTCAGTATACGGCGCCTATTTATGTAGCCCTTCTGGGACACTGGTTCTTAAAGGAAAAGATTACGAAGACGGACTGGATTTCGATCATTATGGTTTTCTGCGGCATGATACTGTTTTTTCTGGACAAGCTTTCAACGGGCGATATGCTGGGCAACATAGTTGCAATATTAAGCGGTGTTGCATTTGCGTGGCTGGTACTGCTGATGAGAAAGCAGAAAAACGAGTCGCCGTTGGATTCCGTTATATGGGGAAACCTGATTACGGCCTTAATATGCATTCCTTTTTATTTCAATCAGAGTATAGATGAAAAAAGCTGGATTGGATTATTGCTTTTAGGCATAGTACAGTTAGGCATTTCATATGTTCTTTACGCATACGCCATAAGGCATGTAAGCGCAATTGAAGGGATACTGATTCCTGTAATTGAGCCAATATTGAACCCGATATGGGTTTTGATATTCTTAGGTGAAACCCCGGGGTTCTGGGCAATAATAGGGGGCATAATAGTTATTGCCTCCCTGACATACAGAAGCACAGTGCAGATATGGAATAGAAGAACTGCCTGATTTGTAATCTTCCAGCCCGGCTTAAGCCAAGGCTCATTAGGAAATTAAATCATTATTGTATTTTCCTTTTGACTAGCCACGAGCTTTAGCTCGTGGCTTAGAGTTTTTTATGAATAGCCACGGCCTTCAGGCCGTGGACCTCGGAATCTCCCACTCACCCTGGGGCTTTAGCCCCCGATTATCCAGGGAAAATCTGTGGCTAAAGCCGGAAGTCTTTTGATCATTATTCCACGAGCTAAAGCTCGTGGCTATTCATAGGAAAAAATGAAATTAATTGGATTAGTATGGGCTGGAATAAATATGATAAGAATCGGAGGCGGAATTGCTTCCGCCTCCAGTCAGCTTAGTATTCAATAAATCGGGAGATTTTCTGACGTTTTATGAAAGATTTATTTTGCTTCTGAAACTGCTTCTTTGCCGGAAACTTCGTATGAACGCGTTACGGTAAGCTTTCCAACAAACATTACAAGAGATATTACGCCTGCGGCAAAAATGGTGTCGCCAAATACTCTCATCCACCTTAATGTCTGCATAACGCCTGTCTGCAGGAATTCAGGACTTCTGGCATACCAGTATCCCTTCTCAACACTGGCCCATGTCTGCATGAGTCCAACCGGAAGAAGGCTGAATACTACCATCGAGAAAAGTCCGATGTTAATTGCCCAGAATCCGAAGCTTAAGAGTTTGCTGTCCCACGCCACTCCCGGCTTAAGAGCTCTCAAGGTAAAGAGCATGAGTCCCAGGCCCAGCATGCCGTATACACCGAAGAGTGCAGCGTGACCGTGGACGGGAGTTGTGTTCAGGCCCTGCATGTAGTAAAGAGCTACAGGAGGATTGATCATAAATCCGAAGAGTCCCGCACCCAGCATATTCCAGAATGCCACGGCAATAAAGAAGTAGATAGGCCACTTGTAGTTTACAACCCATTCCTTTGCCTTTGACAGCTTATAGTTTTCCCAGGCCTCGTAGCCTACGAAAAGTAACGGCACAACTTCGAGCGCGCTGAAGACCGATCCTAATGCAAGCACAAACGTAGGTGTGCCTGAGAAGTAGAGGTGATGCAGTGTTCCAATGATACCGCCTGACAAGAAAATGGTTGCTGACAGAAGCGCTGCCTGTCCTGCAGTTTTGATATCCAGAAGTCCAAGCCTTGCAAAAAGGAATGCAATTACCACTGTTGCAAACACTTCGAAGAAGCCTTCAACCCAGAGGTGAACCACCCACCATCTCCAGAATTCTGCTACGGCAAGGTTTGTATGCTTTCCGTACATCAGAGCTGAAGCATAGAAAAGTGCGATTGCAACTGATGAGATTAAGAACAGTACAAGAATAGGCTTCTGCTCGTCTTTTTTCTTAAGTGCGGGCTTAAGTGCACGGACCATCAGGAATAGCCAGAGAACAAGGCCGATGAAAAGCGCTGCCTGGAAGAATCTTCCAAGATCTATATATTCATAGCCGCTGTGGCCGAAGAAGAACCAGAACTTATCGGGCATGAGGCCCATAATGCTCATCCACTCGCCTGCCATGGAGCCAAGTACAACAACAACGAGTGCGCCGAAAAGAACGTTTACGCCGAGGCGCTGCCCCTTAGGTTCAACGCCGCTTACGGCAGGACCGATATAAAGGCCGGCAGCCAGCCATGCAGTTGCAATCCAGAAAATGCCCAGCTGAGTGTGCCATGTTCTGACCACGCTGTAAGGAAGAATTTTAGCTATATCAAAACCGTAGAATCCGTTTCCTTCAACGCCATAGTGCGCTGTAATAACACCCATAAGGATCTGCAGAAGAAAAAGCCCTGCAACCGTCCAGAAATATTTAACAACAGCCTTCTGAGAAGGTGTAGCCTTAGAGCCCAGAAGAGGATCACGCGAAGGATATATCTGTCCCGGATGTTTCTTATCTCTGGAGGCATAAAACCATGCCATTCCGCCGATGCCGGCCAGGAGCATGATAATGCTTACGCCTGTCCATACAACTGAGTCGCCGGTAGGCTGATTATCCACAAGTTTTTCATGCGGCCAGTTGCTTGTATAAGTTATATTGTCGTTTGGGCGGTTAGTTGAAGCAGCCCATGAGCTCCAGAAGAAGAAGGCCGAAAGCTCGCGGAGTTTTACGGGATCGGTAACGGCGCCTTTCTGAATGGCGTAGCTGCTGTTGCCTTCTGAAAAAAGCCGGCTATAGTATTTAACGTTATCTTCAATTGCCCTGGCCCTGACCTCTTCGATTCTGATCTGGTTTGTTGAAGGGTCGTAGGTATTTTTCTTCATCATTTTTGTAAGGCGGGCCTGAAGGAGTGCTTGTTTTTCAACGTCGAGCTTTTCATATGTGGTACCAAAGTCGTTTTTCGACCAGTCGTTAAGAATAAACATTGCCTCTCTGTGCAGCCAGTCGGCTGTCCAGTCGGGTGCCGTATAGCTTCCGTGTCCCCAGATAGAGCCAACTTCCATTCCGCCCATTGCCTGCCAGACGTTCTGTCCTTTTTCGATTGTCCCTGAGGTAAACACCTCCTGACCGCTGACAGATACGACCCTGTCGGCAATTGGAGGCGCCTGCTGGTAGATCTTAGTTCCGACCCATCCGAGCACGGAAAAAGACGCCAGTATGACGAAGGTAAAGCCCAGCCAATACTTTTTCATTTATATTATCTCCGGTTTAGTGTTTTAAGATTATGTTTTTATTTTTTACAACACTAAATTATCCACTGGCGGGCGGGCATTCCTTGACTTAAGTCAATTCCGCGGTTATTTTCGGATTTTTTAGTCGGAAATAGAATTTAATGGACTTTTGAGGCGGAAGCCAAAGATGCCGCGGTCAGCGGCATCATATTGACAGCCCCCGGGCGCAGCCCGGTGGGGGAAATGATAAAAAAACAAAAGGCGCTGCGGCCAGCTGCGCCATATTTCCGCTATACAATGGATAAATTTGGATGAAATGAATGTTATAAATGGCAGATTGGGATTTCAATTACGGATTCACCCCGTTTCCGAAACCTGGCGCGGCTGACCGCGGCGCTTTGGGAATTTGGGGGATTCCGTGGTCCCGGGGTTCAGTCGCTCCTCTGGAGCTTCCTCACCCTGGGCTATCGATACTATGCCGCTGACCGCGGCATTTTGAATTTAACAGATTTACAGCTTATTATACATGGCAAATGTCAAACCAGAAAAGTGGGCATTAAAACGCTATTGTAAAGAGATTCATTTTGTACCGGAGCGTGCTGTTGTAGAGATCCTTATGAGAATAGGATAATGAAAGATTCCTGCAATTATCGATATTGGAAGAACAGTTCTCCGGCCCGGGGTGCGGGGCTATATAGTTGGCGTAAACCATTGAGCCTATTGTCGGAATCAAAATGACAGCGGCTTTGGCATCTGATTTACTCTCCTTTAACAGAACTCCCGTTCCAACAGCCACCCCGGTCCCAATCAAAGAACCTAAGAGTGTGCCGCCATATGTTACGTTAGGGTTGTCTGCATGTGCTATTAAGTAAACTCCCAATCCCGTTCCTGCAATGAATCCTGCTGCGCCTCCTGCTATTACAATGGCAATATTATCCTGCCCCCGGTTACTTTCAGTAGGAGCGGTAAATAAGGCATACAGTACGCCAGCGGTGCCGCCTCCGATTACTGCACCTAAAGCCGGACCCAGCAATGCCTCACCTATTAAAGTGCCGGCTGAAGGTGAATACGGTTTCAAAGGCTTGTTCTCTGAAGAAAGGGAGTCATTCTGAACACAGGCATCCATATTCTCAAAACTTAACTTCCTTACAGGTGTATACGTATCTGCAAGATTAACAGCATTCAAATTAATGATTCTTTTGCTCTGAGCTGAAACGGAAGCACAAAGCAGTAATGCAATAAGGACCGGAAATAATAATTTTCTCATATGTTTACCGCAACCCCGGATAATGTTTTAAGGAAGTAAGATACTATTAGAATGCTATATTTAAAAGATTCACATTATATAAAACTGTGCTGTTGTAAAGATCCTTATGCGAAAAATTTCCATTAAAGCTGTATTTGTCATTTTTATTGTAGTAGTCTTTGAATGTCGGGCCGGGGGCGATAATGTTGGCATAGGCTATCGCCCCTAATACAGGTCCCGCAAAGAAGATAGTAACAGGTACAGCGCCAAATTGTCTGCTGCCGCGCCCGATTAATAAGGCAGTTCCCAATCCGGCTCCCGCTCCCAGGAATGAGTAGCCCATGGTACCCCAGAATGTGACGTTCGGGTTATCGTTATGCCCTATAAAGTATACTAAAGCCGCGGCTCCAGTAGCGTATCCCACCCCTACACCTACTACTGCATAAGGGGCAAGACCCAGCCCTTCGGCTCCTCCAAGGGCACCCACGCCTGCCCCGGCAAATAATGAAAAATATGCCACGGCAAAACCTGACATGGGAGCCAGGACAAGTTCACTTGCAATAGTTCCAGCCGCGCTGCCTTTTCTTTGAAAAGTGCCCTGGACAAAAAGAAGTGAGTCTTTCTTTCTGAACTGAAGGGCCTCTTCGAAAGTAAACTGCCTGTCGAATACCAGGGTACTGTCGCTCTGGTAAAACTGCCAGATACCCCTTTCCTTTTTCACAGCTTCTGCCTCAGCCTCCTTGTATTCATCGAATAGCGCCCCGGGAACCCGGCCTGTAAAGCGCCCGTAACCAAGTGAAAGATATTCCTTGTTATAATCCAGAAGTCCCAGCGGGTAATCCTTCCGCAGGAAGACCAGTTCATAACCCTTTGCGGTATCCTGGGGAGTTAAGGCATTCAGTGTAAAATATCTGTTCAGGAAAGTCGACCTGGCATAAACGTACGCCTTATCAGCAACAGCTTTAATACGCTGATCGGGATGATCTCTGTTCGGGGCATCGATGCCCGCAAGCTTAATAACCTTCCCGTCGGAGGTTTCAAAAAGATTGGAATCAAGAACTTTTTGGATCCTGACCCTCTGTGCCGAAACAGGAACACAAAGCATCAATATGAAGAAGAAAAGAAGAAGCCGGTTTTTCATAATAATTTCCGGATTGTTGCAGACTTTAATTTTTATTGCACCTGGTTCAGAATGCTATTGTAAAAAGGTTCATGTTATAAAGGACCGTGCTGTTGTAAAGATCCTTATGGGAATAGGATAATCCGGCACCATCATTGGAAATTTTGTATGTTTTCGGTTTGGGGCGCGGCACCAAAGCATTAGTATAGATCATGGATCCGATAAGAGGACCGGCGAAGCCCACCACGTATGGAATGGATGACTTCCCGTTATTCATCAAAGCTGCAAGTCCTATTCCGCCAACTGCTCCAAGTGCGGCGCCTGTAAGTGTGCCCATAAAAGTAACATTGGGGTTATCGGCGTGCGCCAGAATATAAACTCCTATTCCGTTGCCGGCAATATAACCTATTCCCAAGCCTAAAAGTCCGAAAAAAGCATTATCCATCCTGTCGTTCTTCCGGTTCAGGTCGCTCACGCCTGCGAAAGCAAATCCGGTTGGAATTGAGGTCAGCAACCCCATTATGGGCCCCAGGCACATCTCGCCAGCTATTATACCGGGCGCTGTATTGCGGCGGTATTCCACCGGCTCAGTGCGCAGTGAGACAAGTGAATCTTTCTGAATGTAACGGCTTAATTCTTCGGCACTGAAATCCCTGTCGAACGTCTCCGTACTTCCCGGAGTAATAACCTTCCAGATCCCCCTTTCATTTACCAGGGCCTCCTGTTCGGCATTTCTGTAATCGTTGTAGTATGCCTTCGGGGCCAGGCCGGTAAAGCGCCCGAAACCCTGCGAAAGATACTCTTTGTTGTAATCTATAAGTCCAAGCGGATAATCTTTCTGCACAATTACCAGCTCATAGTCCCGGGTGCTGTCAGGCGGAACTACGGTATGGATGATAAAATACCTGTTAAGAAAAACAGATCTTGCATAAACCAGAGCCTTATCGGCAACACTTCTTAAGTAGCGGTCGGGATGATTCTTGGCAGGCACATCCAGTCCCGCAAGTTTAATCATCCTCCCGTCGGAGAGCCCGAAAAGATTTGAATCAATAATCCTGCTGATCTTTAATGTCTGTGCTGATATGGAAAGGCACAGAATGAACATGAAAAATATTACGAATAACTTCCTCATTAAAATCCCGGGTTAGTATGCGTATCGGACCCTGAATTTCAGCACCGTTTCTTCGTTTTTCTTTACGGGAACTTTGAATGTGACGGTCTGGGCGTCTTTTTTCTGGTATTCTATAGAAGAAGACAATATTTCCCAGTTAAGTCCCAAAAGTCTTTCCACGTCAACCGTAACGTCCTCTTTTTTTCTGTTTCTTAACTTTATTTCGTAGGCCTGTTCATAGACCTTGTCGGATATGCGCACGTTATCGGTTTGTGTCTCCTCGGCCACGATGTCAAATGCGTCGCCGATCTTAAGTTTAATTTTTTCATCCTTGGGCGTATGGTCTATCATATCCTCGCCCACAAACTCCACTGTTTTGCCGTCGGACTTATAAACTCTAACCTTTCCTGCCGGCATAGGAAGCCCCAGGTTATTTTTCTGAGTGTTTTCAAATTCGACAGCAACGGCTACTTTGGGTTTTTGATTTTGCTGGCCATATGAGTAATAAGGAAAACCGCTTCTGTAGAGATATTTTTTAGTTACGTTTATATTATCGGCCTGGAAAAGAGAGATCTGTTTCGATTCGTTGTTACTGAGCGTTGCGGGACGCTCCAGGTCGTAGATATGATATTCAAAGAATTCCCTTTCCTGGAACTGCTGCACTGAGGTTGCAGCCAGGTCGGTAACTTCCTTCCTGAAGACGGGTCCGGGCTGCCTTTGGGAGATAAGATTAAGGTTGCCTGCAACAAGTTTCAGTGAAGCGTTTTTATAAGCTGTACCCGACTGGTTTTCTATGCTGACCCAGGAGTTAAGCGAAATCTTTGTATCGTTTTCATTCAGGACTGCAACATACTCAGCGTGCCAGTTCATGCCGGCCGTCTGGTAAGAAACCTCCACGTCCTGATCCTTTGCCGAGGGGGCCTTAACGGTCCATACAAGTGTAGGCCTGGTAATAAGTCCTTCGGGCAGTGAACCCACGGATATGCGGTACTTTTCGGTATTGGGAAGCATAATAAGTCCGCCGTCTTTTTTCAGGAGGACTATCTGCGATCCCTGAGCAGAAAGGAGGCGGCCTTCGAGGAGTTCATCTTTTTCGCCAATGAGCTGAATGTTCTGATCTAAGTACTTCTGCAGAATTTTTTCCATGCTTACCAGGTCGTACTGGTAGTTCTGTTCCAGGACTTCCCCCTGAAGGTTTATATGGACGCTTGTAGGGTCGATCAGCTGAGCAACGTCGCGTATGGAAATTTCAGACTGTCCGGAATTTACGTGGAGGCGTCTGACGTCGCGGATCACCCCCAGGTTCTGGTTATAGACCGTTACAGAGAGTGACTTTTGTGCTGCCTCCTGGGCTTGAGCGGGCAGTACGGATAAGAATAAGAAAGTTACGGGTAAAAAAAGCTTCTTAAACATTCAGATCCTCCGGTGAAAAGATGATCTGTAATTTAAGAAGATGGGAAATGAAAGGCAAAGCAGGAATGGATAAGTACAGAAAAGGGCAGGTTATAATGGCCTGCCCTTTTGTAAATTATTTCTGAACTTTTTCCGGTTCGTGAACCGCCATATATTGGTGCATTACGCTATGCTTGCGGCCGTAGCTGAAGTAGATTATAAATCCAATTGCAAGCCATATGAAAAGTCTCAGCCAGTTTTCCTCAGGCAGTGAGAACATGAGCATAAGGCATGTAACAATGCCGGCAATAGGGACAAAAGGAACCCATGGAGCCTTAAAGGGTCTTTCGGCCTCGGGGTGTGTTTTGCGCATAATTAAAACCGCGGCGCATACGATTACGAATGCAAAAAGGGTTCCTATATTTACCAGTTCGGCAAGTATTCTTAAAGGCAGCAAGCCGCCCAGAACGGCAACAAAAATTCCGGTAAGAATGGTGGATTTGTAGGGTGTGCGGAATTTTTCGTGCACAGAGCCGAATACGTTCTTAGGAAGCAGTCCGTCGCGCGCCATGGCAAGGAATATTCTTGGCTGGCTCAGCATCATTACCAGGAGAACCGATGTAATGCCTGCAAGAGCGCCGAAAGAGATAATGAGCTGTGCCCAGGGAAGTCCAACCTGCTTGAAAGCGTTTGAGACCGGGGCGTCGATATCAATTTTATCGTAAGGCACCATGCCTGTAATTATGGCTGAAACAGCAATATAAAGCACTGTACAGATAAGAAGCGATGCTATGATTCCGATAGGAACGTCGCGCCTGGGGTTCTTGGCCTCCTCGGCGTGGGTTGAAATTGAGTCGAAGCCTATATAGGCAAAAAATATCGTTGCCGCGGCTGCAATCATACCTACCGGGGCGCCGCCAAGGCCAGTCTGCCCGAAGACGGTTTTTCCGAAGAAGCTAATGCCCGACCATCCGAATGGAGCAAAATTGTTCGTCCAGTTAGAGGTATTAATGTAGAATGCGCCGACAATAATAACAAAGAATACAATAATAAGTTTTATTATAACCATTGTGGCGTTAAAAGAAGCGCTTTCCCTGATTCCCTTTACGAGTATGATAGTAACAATTGCTGCAATAATAATGGCGGGAAGGTCTATTGCAGTGCCGGTTGAGGCAAGAAGACCCGTATCGGGATTAAAGTCGAATGGCGCTCGCGTGGCCCAGAATGGAATTTTAAGTCCGAAGATTCCTATAAAGTCCTGAAAATAATGGCTCCAGCCGTGGGCCACAGTAGCCGAGGCGACTGCATATTCCAGAATAAGGTCCCAGCCGATAATCCATGCAAACATTTCGCCTAAGGTTGCATAGGCGTATGTATAGGCTGAGCCCGCCACGGGGACCATGGATGCGAATTCGGCGTAGCAGAGGGCCGCGAAGACGCATGCAAGACCGGATACGACGAAAGAGAGAATAATTGCCGGGCCTGCTTTATCGTGGGCGGCAACGCCTGTAAGCACAAAAATACCGGTACCGATAATTGCACCAACGCCAAGTGAAGTAAGTGCAACGGGGCCCAATATTCTGCGGAGGCGGTTTTCGCCCTTCATTTCCTCAAGCAGCAGTGCCAAAGGCTTTTTTGCAAACAATTGCTTCATTTTTCACCTGCTTAAATTACATTTAAAGAAAATCTGGTAGTATTTTACGAAAATCGCATATTCCGTTCTAATTTGCAACGCCAATGCAAAAAATATTAGCGGCCTCCCCTGACGGGGCCTGGGGGTGTGGGGGGATTTTTGAGGAACGCAATATGCTGTGAGCAGTAGCCTTTTATTAAGCTGATTTTTTGAACTCTTCTAAAACTTTCTCCTGCAGGAACAGCTTGATTAAGGACTGGTACGGCACGTCCGAGCGGTTGGCCAGAACCTTCAGCTGGTCGAGCAAAGATACCGGAAGCCTTAGCGATATTGATTCTGTAGAAGGTTTCAGGTTTGGAAGAGTCACTTTCTGAGCCTTTGAAAAATCGTAATAGTCGCCCAGATCGTTCTTTTCAAAGAATTCCACTTCTTCTTCTTCCGACTTAAATTTCGGAAGAGGCTTTCTGATTACCTGCGGATTGTAAGACACACGGGTCTCAGGATTTTCAGCTTTGTTCTTCGTTTTCTTCTTGTTGCTCATAAGCCTTCCTTTCTTTTTTATGCATTGTCCTTGAAGATATAGGTCTTATTTTAGTTCCCCTGACGGTAAAAATTACTGCCAGTTTTCTGCCCAGAATAGTCCTGCCAAAGGCTTTATATCTTATTTCCAAACCCGTTGAATGGCCACTATCGTCAATAATTATTAAGGGTCTGTTATAGAATATCTGTTCGGTTTCAGACGTGGAGACCTGATGTTTTATCCAGTTTTTTTCTTTGTTCCCTTCGTCCCACTCGAACCCGTCAATATTAGAAAGATCTATCATAAATAAAATCGTCTTGTATATGTTCAAAGTATACATCAATTCTTTTTGAAAGTCAACTCAAAGTAACCTCAGCATAATGACAAAAATATTCCCCCATGGGGAAATATCTTAAATATTTTTGGATGAGGGGTGTTATTTGTGGAGAAAAAATCTTATTTTCTACGAGTGAAGATTACTTTCTGTTCAATCCGACTATTGTTTATTCTTTTTCCGGTTGTAAGCTTTTACAAAATGCAGGACTGTATGGGTGTGTGAAATGCATATATAATTGATTGCGGGGATCCATTAATCCTGCAATCTTTTTTTTTCTCTATCCCGAAAGTGCATATTCCGCCTGTTTATCATAACGCTGATAAGCAGTTCTTTTGCCTGATATAGTTATCTAACATATAATAAAACAGGAGAGAAAAGATGGAAGCCAATCTCATTTTGGCAATCAGCATACTGGGACTTTTATTTGCCGCTTATTTAACACGCTACGTTCTAAAACAGGATACAGGATCCGCAAGGATGCAGGAGATCAGCAACGCCATCAAGGTGGGAGCCGAGGCCTTTCTGCGCCGTCAGAACAGGACCATTGTATATCTCGCCATTGCACTTGCAGCCTTCATATATATAATCTACGCTTTTGTCAGAACCCCTAACCCGCACGATCCGGCCAGTCCTTCGCAGCTAGCACTCTGGACCACAATATCTTTCGTACTCGGCGCCGCATGCTCGGTTGCAGCAGGATATATGGGAATGTGGGTTGCAATCCGCACAAACATCAGAACAGCCGCCGCAGCCATTAAGGGAATGAACGGGGCGCTCAGGACGGCTTTAAGAGGAGGCGCTGTTTCGGGCTTCTTTGTTGTTGCAATGAGCCTCTTGGGCGTTGCAGGACTCTTTACTATTGTAAGCCGGCTTGGCGTTACAGATGACCCGGCAAAGATTCCGCTTCTTATTGTAGGCTACGGATTCGGGGCCAGCTTTGTTGCGCTTTTTGCACAGCTTGGAGGAGGCATTTATACCAAAGCTGCCGACGTAGGAGCCGACCTGGTGGGTAAGGTTGAAGCCGGAATTCCTGAAGATGACCCCCGTAACCCCGCCGTTGTGGCCGACCTGGTGGGCGATAACGTTGGCGACTGCGCAGGAAGAGGCGCCGACTTGTTTGAATCCACAGCCGCTGAAAACATCGGCGCAATGATTCTGGCTGCGGGACTCTACCGCGCAAACGCTGCAGTGTTTGAAGCACAGGGGCTCACGCTTCTTTCAGTTCTCCTCTTCCCTCTCGTTGCACGCGCATTCGGTATCATTGCTTCAATTGTCGGTGTTCTTATTGTAAAGACAAACGAAGAAGAAGACCCTATGAATGCCTTAAACCGCGGATTCTATGTTACTGCGGGTCTGGCCATGGTTGGATTTTTTATAGCTTCAAGATGGCTTCTTGGAACTTACTATCTTAACTTCTTCTTCTGCGGTGCAATAGGCGTTTTAATTTCACTGGCTTTCGTTTATCTCACACAGTATTACACTGAGTACCGCTACCGCCCGGTTAAATATATTGCCGAGGCTTCACAGACAGGGTCTGCCACAAACATTATTGCAGGACTTGCAGTCGGCATGGAATCTACAGGCTTCCCGATCCTTGTTATCGGAACAGGCATTGTAAGCACTTACTTCCTTGGACAGAATTCAGGACTTAAGGACGCAGGACTTTTCGGTACGGCTGTTGCAACAATGGGTATGCTTGGAACGGCAGCATACATTCTGGCCATGGATACCTTCGGTCCCATTACAGACAACGCAGGCGGAATTGTTGAAATGAGTCAGCAGGAAGAATCGATAAGAAGAAAAACCGACAGACTGGATTCAGTTGGTAATACAACCAAGGCTCTTACAAAAGGTTATGCCGTGGGTTCAGCTGCTCTGGCAGCATTCCTTCTTTTCGGAGCCTATATTGATGAAGTAAGGAACTATGTTCCCGGCTTTCAGCCTGTTATTAATCTTAACAAGCCTGAAGTTTTTGTCGGTGCAATCTTAGGCGCCATGCTGGTTTACATTTTCTCCTCGCTTGCAATTAAAGCTGTAGGCAAGGCAGCATATTCCATTATACGCAACGTGCGCGATCAGTTTAAGAACAATCCCGGCATTATGCTTGGAACATCAAAGCCCGATTACGGACAGTGCGTTGACATTGCAACCAAGGCAGCGCTTCAGAAGATGGTTGTGCCGGGTTTACTGGTTGTAGGAATGACAGTTGGTGTTGGACTCATATTCAAGTTTGTTTATTACCTGGGCGGAGGCGCTAACAATCCCAACGGCGCAAGCGGAGCCGAGGTAGTTGGCGGGTACCTGATGGTTGCAACAATTACAGGTATTTTATTTGCGCTCTTCTTAAATAACGGCGGCGGCGCATGGGACAATGCAAAGAAGTTTATTGAAACAGGAGCCTACGGCGGAAGGCACACAGAGCCTCACAAGGCGTCAGTTGTAGGCGACACGGTAGGCGATCCGTTCAAGGATACCGCAGGTCCCTCGCTTCACGTTTTAATTAAGCTTTTAAGCACGCTGACGCTGGTTCTGGCGCCGTTATTTATATAATATGTTTCTAAAGCAATAAAAAAGGCTGCTTTTCGGGCAGCCTTTTTTATTTTGGTTTTCTTTTATTTAACTTATCCTTAGCCTAACTTTCTTCCCTTTCACGGAAGTCCGTTCTGCAGCCGATGGCGCCGTTGCAGGAGTTTGTGATTCCTGAAATTAAGGGGGACAAACCTATTATTCCCATATATCTTGACTCCTCTTCCCCTATGAAAAGCCAGGATAGCCTGGCAAGTTTTCTAAAAAAAGTGATGATTTTTTACTTATTATTTATATATTAGTCTTAAATATCAGGAATATCTGGGGTCGAAATGAAAGAGAATTATTTCAAAGTCTTGATGATTGAGGATAGCCGCACTTTTGCGCAGCTGATTCTTGAAATGATTGAGGATGCCCGCGGTGCGGAAATAAATCTGGACCACGCATTCAGGCTTTCTACAGGTCTGGACCTCCTCTCGAAGGATCACTATGACGTTATTCTGCTGGACCTTTCTCTTCCGGACTCAATTGGACTCGATACACTGAGAAAAGTAAAGGAGTTTGCACCTGAAATTCCCGTTGTGGTTATGACCAGTCTGGATGACGAGGATACTGCCGCCCGGGCACTGCAGACCGGTGCACAGGATTACCTCGTTAAGGGCGATTTCGATACAAACCTCCTGGTAAGATCCCTTAAATACGCAATTGAACGTAAACGCGCTAACGACCTCCTCAGGGAATCGGAACAGATGCTTTCAGCTGTTTTCCAGGAAATTCCATCCCTTATTGCAATTACTACATTCAAGGAAGGCCTCTTTATAGATGTGAACAGGGCCTTCGAAACCATTACGGGCTACAGCCGCAATGAAGTGCTGGCACACACTCTTCTTGATATGGCTTTCTTCCAGAGTGAACAGGAACGCGAAGGTTTCCGGAAAATACTGAAGGAACATGGATTCATTCAGAACATGGAAATCACCTTCAGAAAAAAATCCGGCGAACTGATAACGGGGCTTCTGTCCGTAAGAAGGCTTAAGCTGAAAGGAAAAGAATGCCTTTTAAGCGTGTTTACTGATATTACCGAACGCAAGCGCATCGAAGAACACCTGAAATCACTCCTTGAACTCCAGTCTTCGGGGAAAAAGGAATAAGAGTTCCCTCTTTTCATTTTGTATAAAGCTAAGTTTTTCCTTATATTCGGATTTAATATTCCGATTATACTATAAAGAACTTATGGCAAAAAATTTACAATTTTATGGAAACAATTAAAGAGGATATTTTCAGGGACAAGCTGAGTGCGCTTCCCTTATTTTCGGAGCTGGAAAACTGCCAGATAGAACAGGTTGCCGCAATCAGCAAGGAATGCCGTTTTAAGAAGAACACAATTATCTTTATGGAAGGCGAAGGCTACAGGGGATTTTTTGTGGTCCTTCAGGGATCGGTAAAGGTTTACCGTTCCTCATCTTCGGGCAAAGAAGCCATTCTTCACATAATAAAGCCTTTCAACGCCTTTGCCGACGTGCCTCTTTTTGAAGGGGGCAATTACCCGGTAAGCGCACAGGCGCTTGAGGACAGCGTGCTGCTCTTTATTCCGAAGAACGAGTTCATCGGGCTTCTGGAGAAGAATATATCTATAAGTCTCAAAATGCTTGCAGGTTTTGCCAGGCGCCTTAAAGAGATGACGAACAAGGTAAAGGATCTTTCGGAGAAGGAAGTTATAAACAGGCTCTGCAGCTATCTGGTTGGTGAAGTGGAGGCAGGAGGAAAGACGAATCTGCCCGAGCCTTTTATAAAGCTGACTGTAACGAAAGCAACCATTGCAGCCTATCTGGGCACAATAACCGAGACCTTATCGCGCACCTTCCGCAAGCTGGAGACAGAGGGTATAATACGCGTGCAGGGAAAGAAGATTTTTATTTCAGATTATGCAAAGCTGAAGGAATTGGGGAAAGGAAAAAGCTGAGTTGCAGTCCTACTGAATAGCCACGAGCTTTAGCTCGTGGATTACGCGATTCCCCTCTCTTTTGGGCTTTAGCCCCAGATCATCATTCTATTGCGCAGCATTATTGAATGTTACGGTAAATGTGGTGCCTTTGTCTTTTTGGCTCTTTACATCTATTTCTGCGCCGTTCAGGTCGCAGTACCTTTTTACTAATGCAAGACCCAGACCGTTGCCTTCAAAACGCCTCGTGTAGCCCCCTTCTTCCTGCGAAAACGGCGTGAATAACTTCGGAATGAATTCTTCTGAAATACCCACACCTGTATCACTGACCTGAAAGACTAAGTTTTTATTTCCGTCATTGTAAAGCATTACTTTGATAGATCCTCTCCTGGTAAATTTAACAGCGTTATCCAGTATGTTCTGCACAATCTGAAGAGCAGAATACCCGTCAACTTTTACAACAGATGATTCAGCCTTATTGGCATATGTGAATTCTATCTTTCTTGCATTGGCTGAGGCCTCAAATTGCGAAAGGTTTCCGCTTATTATGTCACGGTCGAGATCCATGGTTTCAAACCGGGCTTCATAGCCGTCGGTCTGCATCTCTGCCATGCTGATTATCATCTCGACTGTCCTGATAAGCCTCAGGCCCCCGTTCGTAAGCATATGGAATCCGCTTTCAGTTTCGGGAGTCATGTGTTCGCTTAACAGCATCTTTAATAATGATGCAAAGTTTATCATTGTGTTTACGGGCGTTCTGATTTCGTGCGACATGAGGGAGAGGAATTCGGATTTTATTTTTGCCGAAGATTCTGCTTTTTCCTTTGCCTGCCTGAGGTTGTCCTGCATGAGCTTTCCTTCGGTTATGTCCTCGCGCATAAAAATGAAATGCGATAACTTTCCCTCATCGTCCCTCAGTGCACTTACTGTAACGACGGACCAGAACTGAGTGCCGTCTTTTTTACGGCACATAAGTTCCCTTTTCCATTCCCTGCCGTTTACGACCGTCTCAACAAGTTCCCTCTGCACCGCGGGGTCCGATATGTCGTTCTGCAGCAGCGGGGGCAAATTTCCCATTACATCCTTCGGACTGTAGCCTGTAAGCTCTGAATAAGAAGGGTTGATGTACTCGGTGCACCAGCCGGCATCTGAAATGAGAATTGCTACAGGGCTCTGCTCCACTGCCATGAAGAGCTTTTTATTTTCATCTATTTCTTTTCTTAAAAGTTCATTTATAAAGTTCAGGCTTTCTGTTCTTTCAGCTACTTTTTCCTCGAGGCTTTCTTTTAATTTCTGAAGCTCCAGTTCGGCAAGCCTTCGTTCTGTAATATCCATGAAGCTCTCAAGCAGATATTCCTCATCATCACCCAGCCTTATAGGCAGGACTTTCCGGATTATATAATAATAGAATGAAGTGCCGTCTGCATTAATAATTGAGCATTCCCCGGAATTCATATCCATGCAAATGCCGTCCGAAGTTTTTTCCTTTTTATGGCAGCATGCGCAGTAGCGGTTTCTGTCGGTGCCGATTAAGAGCTGCTTCGGGATTCCGAGCATTTTGCGGGCTACCTGGTTTGCATCCAGGATCTGGTTATTGTTCTTATTAATAATGAAAATGCCGGTCTGAAGCGAGTCGAGTATTTTCATAATTTCCATTTTGCTCTGCACGAGTCCGTTTACCTTGCGCGTAAATTCATTCTCAAATGAAGTTCTTATTGTACTGAGTTCACTCTGAACGAGGTGCAGTTTTATTTCGGAGGCGAGGTGGCCGGCGTACATTTTGAAAAGGTTCAGCACCTGGAGTTCAATTTCGAAAGCAGGGACACCGAGTTCAACGATTATAAAGCCGATAACGCCTGTAAAACTGATAAGCGGAATAATGAGAACGTCGCTGTTGTTTTTCTCCCTTGTGGGTGCTGAAATTGTAATATCGCTTCGGGTTATCGATTTTGCTATGAGGCCGTTATCAACGAGTTCCTGAAAGAGGCTTTCGGCTTTTTCTTCCGGAATAGCGGGCAGTGAAATCTTATGTTTGAATTCAAAGGTCTCTTCGTCGAGAAGGGAAAGTGAAACGGATCTGCAAATATCGAGATTTAAGAAAACATTCAGACCTGCTTCAAGTGCCGCATCGAAAGAGACGCCCGAGGCTTTCACGTCATGATAAAAGAAAACTTCTTTCCAGAATTTCCTGATCAATGTTTCATTTAATGTCAGTACGGGAGAAATGTCGCTATGCATTTTATTAATCCAGGATATGGCTGATTGTCTGACTAAAGTCTATCATGAGGGCCGGAGCGATATCAGTAAAGACATCGGCCGGGAGTGCGAGTGTATTAAGGGCCTTCAGGTTCGGCTGCGGGACCAGGTGATCGCCGGGGTTCCCGAGGTCGAACATTCTCACTGCAATGTCGGCCATATGGACACAGGCCGTAAGAGTATCGGCTTTGCCGTCATTAAGTCCGAAATGATGATAGTATATTGTATTTTTTATAACCGGCGGAAGCTTCCATCTTTCTGCCAGAAGTCTTCCCGCTTCAGCGTGGTCGATGCCGATGGAGGCTCTTTCAGCTTCTTTAATGAGGCAGTTTTTTTTCTCAATGATCCTGAATACCTCGAGGTACTGCTCGCCCAAGAGATCCAGCAGAAGAAGTTTTCCTATATCGTGCAGTATGCCGGCAAGGAAGTATTGTTCCAGGTTAGGCGCCTTGACTGAAGCCCCGAGCATTCTGGTACAAATACCTGCTGCAATTGAGTGTGCCCAGAAGTCCCTCGGCTTCAAATATTCCGAGTATTTGCTTTTGGAGAAGAATTTAATTACAGAAAGTGCCAGGATGATATTTTTCAGCTCATTAAAGCCGAGGTGCAGAATGGCCTGTGGAATTGTATCGATTCTGCCGCGGAAGCCGAAGAAGGGGCTGTTGGCAACCTTAAGGACCTTAAATGCCGAGGCCTGATCGGTGGAAACAATTTTTGCGATATCATCCGTAGTGGATCTGGGGTTATTCATTGCCTCTGAAATTGCATAGAAGATCGTAGGCAGTGTAGGCAGGTCCTTTATGCTTTCAGTTATTTTTTCAACTATATCCATACTGAATCCTGTTTGGCTTAAATTGGGTTATTTCAGGAGGAGCTCGACTGCCGCCTTAAGTAAATTTTCCTCAATGGGGTTCCGGGGCTGCCAGCTCATTCTTTTTATCAGCTCTTCCTCAGCTTTTCTCATCAGTTCAGGATCGTATGCCTTTTTTTCATTTTCCTCCTGGTCGTTATAGACCATTACAGAAGGGATTCCCCAGGTTTTCAGCATTCCGATATGCCGGCTTTCAATTACAGCACCCTTTGACAGGAGCATCTGCCCGAATTTATTCACAACGGGGCTTTCCAGTATCATACCGGGCTGAATTTGGTCTGTTTCAACGAGCTTTGACATAATCCTTTAAAAAATTGTTATTCTACTATATATATATGGTGACGGGGCAAGTTTACGGAAAAATTTTTAAATATTTTTAATTTTTATTCATTTGCCCCAAAAAACACAGAAAAATCAGCAAAAAGCTGAATTAAGCGGGTTGAAGAGGATAAAAACGTCCTGGAATTGACGGATGTAAAAGTTTTGTACGGGCGCACGGCGCCATGTCCCCGCCTGAGGTAAGTGCGCCCAGATGGTTATTTGGTTATTTTGTTATTTGGTTATTTATTTAAATATCTCCCGGAAGAATAGTTTCATCGCATCCCAGCTGCGCCTGTCGGCATTGGCGTTGTAAGCTACGCCCCGGGACGGGTCATTGCCTGAGGCGGGATTTGTAAAGCTGTGAACGGCTCCGCTATAGATATTCATCTGCCAGTCGACTCCGCCGCTATCCATTTCCTTCTGGAATGCCTGCCGCATTTCGGGGGGAACGGACTTGTCGTTTGCTCCGGTACAGATCAGAATCTTTGCTTTTATATTTTTTGCGTCATCTGGTCTTGGCGTATCAAGCGACGTATGGAAGCCCACAACTCCCTTTATATCCGCTCCGCTTCTTGCAAGCTCCAGAGCCACCATGCCGCCGAAGCAGTAGCCTATGGCTGCAATTTTGCTGTCGTCCACAAAATCGTATTTCTTCAGGACATCCAAAGCCGCGGTAATTCTTTTTCTTGTAAGCATTCGGTCCTGTCGGAACTGCGAGGCAAGTTTTCCCGCCTCTTCAGGCGTCTTTGCAATAACGCCTTTTCCGTACATATCGGCTGCAAAGGCCACGTAGCCCAGTTTTGCAATCATCTCAGCGCGTTTTTTGGGATAATCATTAAGTCCCCACCATTCATGCACAATCAGGACAGCCGGGCGTTTGCCCTTCTGTGCGTCATCATATGCGAGATATCCCTGGAGTTTAACGCCGTCGGATTCATAATCAACTGACCGAGTGACGATCTTTGCCTCTGTATTCATAAACATAACTCCCATTATTAATAAAAGCAGTAATGTTTTCATTTTTCTTCCTTTCAAAGCTATTATAATAGTTTAGGAGTTGTCGGGATGGAAAGCAAGCCATTGACTAGCCCCGACCTTCCGCGGAGGGTCGGGTAAATGATATCTCCTCTGAATAGCCACGAGCTTTAGCTCGTGGATTAGGGATTCTCTCTCTCGTTTGGGCTTTAGCCCCAGATTTTCGGACGGAGGATCTGTGGCTAAAGCCACTGGTTATTTTGATCATTTTCCACGACCTGAAGATCGTGGCTATTCAGTCGTGGCTAGTCAAAAAAGAGATTAAAATTTAAATGCTATGCGGATTGTGTAATAAACTAATGGGATAATGATGGATGGGAGCATGTTGCCTACCTTTATTCTTTTGAGCTCCAGCATGTTGATTCCGATAGCTGCAATGAGGAGTCCGCCAACAGCTGACATTTCGCCTGTAACCGACGGAATGAGCAGGTCTTTCATAAATGAAGATGAAATTGTAATAAAGCCCTGATATAAGAATACCGAAACTGATGAAAATAAGACTCCAATGCCGAGTGAAGATGCAAATACGACAGACGAGACGCCGTCAATAACGGATTTTGCAAGAAGCGTCTGGTGGTTGCCCGTTAAGCCGCTTTCCAGCGACCCGATGATTGCCATTGAACCCACGCAGTAAATAAGACTTGCAGTTACAAAGCCTTCGGATATGCCTCCTTTTGCACCCTCTTTCTGGAATTTACGTTCGAGCCATTTGCCCAGCTTTTCAAGCATATCCTCTATTCTAAGCAGTTCGCCTAGTATGCTGCCTATGGCGAGACTGAAAATTAAAAGGAGAATGTTGTTGGTCTGAAATGCGCTTTTAAGCCCGATTAAGATTACCGCAAGAGCCATAGCCTGCATTACAGTTTTATTATATTTTTCGGGGATACCGCCTTTAAAGGATACACCCAGTATGCTGCCTACGGCGATAGCCAGGGCATTTACGATTGTGCCAAACAATTAAAAAACCTTTAAAAATTTCAGCCTTTAATATCGCACGAAAGGGGGAGATGTTCAAGGCAATTCCGCCCGGAGGCGGTTCCCCAATTGAATTGCCACGGCCTTCAGGCCGTGGACTGGAGCGCTTTCTCGTTTGGGCTTTAGCCCCAGATTCTCTCTGGAAAATCTGTGGCTAAAGCCAAGAGTTTGTTTGATCATTGTCCCACGGCCTGAAGGCCGTGGCTATTCAACAGGCTAAATATATTACTTTTTCTTCGCGTATGATACGCGGTAGATTATGCCGTTATTGTCGTCGGAGACGAGGAGGCTGCCGTCCTTGGCTACACAGAGGCCGGCAGGACGGCCAAACTGCTGCTTGCCGTTATTTATCAAGAAGCCTCTTAAAAACGATTCGAATTTGACCGGATTCCCGTTTTCAAAATGTATCCTTATTACTTCGTATCCTGCCGGAGGCTTTTTATTCCATGAGCCGTGCATGGCTGAGAAAGCATCGTTTTTGTAATCCTGCGGGAACATGCCTCCTGTATAAAATACCATAGCAATGGGCGCCGTGTGAGGCGTGTATCCCATTACCATTCCGATTGTTTTACTGCAGTAGTCCTGCTTTGTCGTGTTATCGGGATTCTGCATATCGGGATCCGCCTGGGCTTTGCCGTAGCAGTACGGCCAGCCGTAGTTTCCCCCTTCCTGAAGTTTATTCAGTTCCTCGGGAGGAGCGTTGTTGCCGCGCCAGTCGGAGCCGTTATCCATTCCCCACATGTCGTGCGTCTCCGGGTGCCAGCCGAAGCCGATCGTGTTTCTGAGTCCGCTTGCATAAATCTTTCTTCCCGATCCATCGGAATTAAAGCGTGTAATTGTTGCATGCTCAGGGTTTTTCTCCTGGCAGGCGTTGCATGAGCTTCCGATTGAGATATAAAGGAGTCCGTCGGGGCCGAAGGCCAGTGTGCGGTTTTCATGACGCCCCCCTTCAGGAAGATCTGTGAGGAGTTCACGCGGCTTTGAGATGGTGCCGTCCTGATTCATATCCGAAACCCACAGTATCCTGGGGGCGCAGAGATACATTTTTCCGTTATGGATTGTAATGCCGTGCACATTTTTAAGATTGTCGAAAACAACCTTATTTTCCTCTGCCGTACCGTCCTGATTTTTATCAATAAGCGCAATAACCTGATCCTTTTTCGGATCTGTTACGTAAACCGTACCGTCGGGCGCAAGTGCCATCATGCGCGGATGCGTAAGCCCCTTTGCAAACACGTTAACCTTAAAGCCATGCGGCACTTTCAGCTGTTTCATTAAGGTTTCCGAGAAAGCAACTTTTTTGGGCACGTCACGTAGCGCCTTTAAGTCGCCCTGTTCATCAGTAACAATCTGGGAGTAGCTGTTTAACAAGGGAATCAAAAGAAATAAAGAAATAAGAATTTTTATTTTCATTGGTGTTGCCCTGAAGTGGATGTTTAATGGTAAGATAAACCATGCGGGGAATATATCAAGATAAGTTTTAAGTGTTAAATGTTAAGTTTTAAGTTTTGAATTATGAATTTTGAATTATGAATTGAAAAAAGATTAACCTGGCATACTGAATATAGTACAGATGTTTTCAGGGAGTGATTTCCCCCATTTTGAATTGTCTTTAAATTCATTTTTGTATATTTTGGCGCTAAACAAATAAAGTTTTGATGAAAGAAAGCAGAAAACACATAATTGCTGTTATTGTGTTAATGGGCCTTATTTTTAATTTTGCCCATTCAGAGCTGGGGTTTTTAACTCCTGCAGGGGACACGTCTCACAACACGCATGACTTCTGCCTTCTAATAAAGAATACCAATTCCCCAAGCCATAATTCTACCGGTTTATTTATTCAAAAAGTTTCGCAGCCTTTTCCCATAATGGTCTGCATTATGCCTGAGAGTTTTCAGATTTCAGGTTTACAGCTAAGGCGGTTTTCGGAAATACCGTTTTTTAAATTCGGTAGAACTGAAACTCCTCTTTTCATCATTAATCGGGCACTTCTGATTTAGACTTCACAGTCACCCTTTTTCATTTCGTTTTATCCGGGGAACCGGGATAAAACTGTCCAAACATCATCTACAAACAAATTTCAAGGAAATCGTAATGTTTATACGGCATTTCATGCTCATATCCATGCTTATGTTTTCGGCAGGGTATGCGCAGCAGCAGCAGCCTGCTGCCTCAAAATCCCTTTCAATGGAAGAGGCAATCAGTACTGCTCTTAATATTAATCCCGAAATCAAGGCCTCAAAAGAGAAGATCAACTCTGCCAGCGGAAGGCTCTGGAGCGGGATATCACTTCCCTCGCCCGAGATTTCATTAGATTATGAATACATTCCTTCAGGACAGCCTTTGACCAGTTTCAGCGAAAGGACATTCAGCATTACTCAGCCGGTTGAATTCCCGACTAATTATTTCTTAAGACGGGCTAAATTTACTGATGAGCGCATGATAGCCGAAACTGAATTAAATCAGACAGAACTCTCTGTAGTTTCAAAAGTAAAAGAGGCCTACTATGAGGCTCTTTCAAAACAGGAGGAGCTGAAGCTGGCAAAAGAGAATCTTGCAATAGCTGAGGACTTCCGGAAAAAAGCCGAGATCAGGTTCAATACAGGCGAAGCCACTCACCTGGAACGCCTGACGGCAAAGGTTCAGTATTCAGAGGCTCTGAATAACCTTAACATCCGGCAAAATGAGCTTAAGTCGCTTCTTGCAGAACTTAATTATGCAATGGGCTTTGGCCAGGACAGCCAGCCTGAAAGCTACTTTCTTTCAGACAGCCTGAGTTTTGACGGCGCTGATTATTCTCTGGATAAACTCTTTGAAGCTGCTTCCCGGAGCAACTCTCAGCTCAAAATCTCCGAGCTGAGGCTCAATGCATCCTCGGTCGAAAGAACGCTTGCATGGACAAGCCTTCTGCCTTCATTTAGTCTTTCTTACTTTAATCAGTCCCGAGACGGCATAAGCGGGTTTTACGGGGCTTCTCTTGGAGTTACAGTTCCCTTGTGGTTCATGTTCGACCAGAAAGGAAAGATTCAGGAGGCCGAAGCAAACAAGTCCATTGCAGAAAGTGAGCTTAGAAGCGCCAAAAACGAGTTCTATCTTAAGGTTAATAATGCATTTAACGCCTATCAGATAGCCGATAAGCAGGTAAGGCTTTATCAGAGCGATATTCTGCCTGAGGCCGAGGAAGTCTACCGTGCGGCATCAAGAAGCTATGAAGCAGGAGAAATTACATACGTTGAATTTCTTCAGGCAAAGCAGACGGTTATTAGCTCCAGGAGCAATTATATAAACTCGCTTCTTTCATACAACCAGGCAGTTATTTCCCTGGAAGAAGCAGTCGGTAAAAGATTAAAATAAGTCACACTTCAAAATAAAGGAATATTAAAATCATGACGGAAATTAAAAAAATAAGCATATGCCTCATATTTTCAGCAGTACTTATCTTCTCCGGGTGCAATAAGGGGAGCAGTTCCACAGAAGAAAAGCCTAAGGATGAGGCACGCACAGAAGAAGTTAAATTAAATGAAAAGCAGATAAAGGAAATCGGCCTTGAAACTGAAAAGGTAACTTTCAAACCCTTTACGGGTTATCTGAAAGTCCCGGCCAAAGTAATTACAAATCAGGATCAGGAAGCTCAGGTGGGTTCACTTGTGCAGGGACGGGTTAAGAGAGTATTTGTAAAGGTGGGCGATTTTGTAAAAGCCGGGCAGGAGCTTATGGATGTTGAGGGCCTGGAAATAGGCGAAATCAAAGCCGCATACATTACGGCGAAATCCAGCCTGAATTTTCAGAAGGCAAATTACGATAGGCAAAAGGTCCTCTCTGAGCAGAAAGTAGGTTCACAGAAGGCGCTGCTCGAGGCTCAGAGTGAATACGAGAAAGCCCGTGCAGAATTTGATGCTGCAGATAAGAAGATACATTCAATAGGCTTAAACGACAATGAGGTGACCGATAGCAAAGGCAGCCACTCGGAAGAGCATACATCAGGCACGCTGCCCGTTAAGGCTCCCATAAGCGGTGTAGTAATTGAACGTAATGTTGTAATAGGTCAGCTTATAGACGGTACCACAAACGCCTTCAGGATCGTTAATACAAGTTCTGTCTGGATTGACGGGCAGTTATCTGAAAAGGATGTAAACAAGGTAAACAGCAGCCCGGCTGTTGTTTTTGCTTCCTCTTCACAACCGGATAAGGAATTCAATGGAAAAGTAAGTTATGTGGGTCAGGTAATTGATGAGAAATCGAGAACCGTTACATTAAGAGCTGAGTTCAGCAACAAAAACAACTTATTAAAGGCACAGATGTTCGGAGAGCTGACAGTTCCTGTTTCGCAGAATTCAAAGTCAATACTTATACCTTCTGAAGCAGTAGTCAGGTTCGACAACCAGGAATATGTATTCATTCAGAAGGATGCCTCAACATTCCAGAGGAGAGCAGTTAAGACCGGCTCCCAGGCAGGCGACCTGGTAGAAATAAGGGAGGGGCTGAAAGAAGGTGAAATAGTGGTGACAAAGGGTTCATTTTATCTTAAGTCGGAGATGATGAAGTCTGAGTTCGGGGAGGAGGAATAAGAAAGCATGCTTGAAAAAATTATTTCTCTAACCTTAAAGCAGAAGGGAATGATAATATTCCTGGCGCTTCTGATTGTCGGTTTCGGAGTTTATTCCTTTGTAAAGCTGCCCATTGACGCGTTTCCGGATGTTACGAATATACAGGTGGATGTGGTAAGCTATGCCAACGGTCTTTCGGCAGTTGAAATAGAACGCTCGGTCACCTACCCCATTGAAATGTCTATGCGCGGGCTTCCAAGGGTTCAGCAGATGAGGTCCGTAACAAAGTTCGGGTTATCTATTGTAACCATCATTTTTGATGATGATGTGGATATATATTTTGCCCGGCAGCTGGTCTTTGAACGCCTTGCAGAGGCAAAAGAAAACGTTCCCAAAGGTGTTGAGGTATCCATGGGGCCGATAGCCACGGCAATGGGAGAGATCTACCAGTATACGCTTGAAGGCAATATGCCGGCCGATCCAATTCAGAAAAAGGAATACCTGACCAATTTAAGAACACTTGAGGAATGGGTTATTGACCCGATGCTTAAGAGCGTTCCGGGAGTAAATGAGATCAACTCATTCGGCGGATATTTCAAGCAGTACCAGGTGACAGTGGACCCCGACAAGCTGCTTAAGTATGACGTTACGGTTAATGATGTATATTCTGCAATTGAGAATAACAACCAGAATGTGGGAGGAAACATTCTCGAAAAGCATTCCGACCAGTACATCATCAGAAGCGTGGGCCTTATAAAAACCACCTCCGACATTGACAATATAGTTCTTAAGTCGTACCAGGGCACGCCGGTTTACTTAAAAGACGTGGCAGATGTAAGTGTGGGCGAAGCCGTCCGTCAGGGTGCATCGCTGATCAACGGGAAAGATGAGGCAGTAGGCGGAATTGTAATGATGCTTCGCGGAGAAAACGGCAAGGAAGTTGTAAAGCGGGTTGAAGATAAAATAAAGGAAATAAATGAAAGCAACGTTCTGCCCGACGGCATTAAGATAGTTCCCTACTACGACCGTGCGGACATAGTTAATGCGAGTGTGCACACCGTAACAAAGGCGCTCATTGAAGGTTCAATACTTGTGCTGATTGTTCTTTATCTGCTTTTAAGGAGTTTCCGCGGTGCAGCCGTGGTGCTCATAGCGCTTCCGCTGTCGCTTCTTACAACCTTCATTGTAATGAAGGTATTGGGGCTGGGTGCGAACCTGATGTCTCTGGGCGGACTTGCAATCTCTATAGGAATGATAATTGACGCCACAATCATTCAGGTGGAGAATGTTCAAAGGCATTTAAGTGAAACAGGCCACGCTAAGCCGGGAATAATGACTGTATTAAAGGCCGTTCTGGAGGTCAGAAAGCCGAGCATTTTCGGTGAGCTTATAATTGCAATTACATTCATACCGATCCTTTCACTTGAAGGCATTGAAGGCAAGATGTTCGGCCCGCTGGCAAAGACAGTTGCCATTGCCCTTTTATCGTCGCTGTTTTTGTCGATCTTTGTAATCCCGGTCTTATGCTCCATAATACTGAAGCCGCAGCCTGAAAAAGAGAGCGTGATAATGAAGTACATCAGGAAAATTTATCTGCCTCTTCTGGAATACAGCATGAAAAAAAGGAAAATGATACTTTCCGCGGCAGGTGTTTTCCTTGTAATATCAATTCTCATTGTTCCCCATTTGGGGACAGAGTTCATTCCGATTATGGACGAAGGCTCATTCGATATGGATGTTTCCCTTCTGCCCGGCGTGTCGCTGGAAAGGGCCACGGAGGTAAATAAGATGGTAGGTGAAAAACTCAAACATTTCCCCGAGCTTAAAACAGTGGTTTCAAGAATAGGCCAGACCGGTGTTGCCATGGATACGCGCGGTGTCGACAAGGCAGGTTATGTAGGGGTTATGTATGCCAAGGACACGTGGAAGAATAACTTAAGCCGTGAGGAACTGACAGCACAGATGAGAGACTCACTGGCTTCAATTCCGGGCATTGCATACTCATTCAGCCAGCCCATTCAGTGCAGGATAGATGAACTGGTTGCAGGCACCAAGGCTCAGCTCATCTTAAAGCTGTTTGGTGAAAACATGGACATACTTAAGCAGAAGGCCGATCAGATAGTAAAAGTGCTCTCCAAAGTTGACGGAGTAACCGACCTTATTGCCGAAAAGGTCTCCGGTCAGCCTTATCTCTCGATTGAGATTGACAGGAGTAAAATTGCCCGTTATGGACTTAATATCAGCGACATTCAGAATATTGTGGAAGTGGCCGTGGCCGGAAAGCCGGCTTCAAAGTTCTATGAAGAGAACAGAAACTTCGACATTACAGTCCGCCTTCCTGAGGAAGACCGAAATTCTGTTGAAACCATAGGCAATATTCTGATACCGGCACAGGATGGCGCCAGAATTCCGCTGAGGGATCTTGCCAATATTGCTCTGGTGGAAGGTCCCGTGCAGGTAAGCCGCGAAGACGGGCAGCGCAGAATCGGCATTGAAATGAATATACAGGGCCGCGATATCGGGGGCTTTGTAGCTGAGGCCAGGGAGAAGATCAAATCAAAAGTTAAGCTGCCTGCCGGATACTATTTAACGTGGGGCGGACAGTTTGAAAACCAGCAGAGGGCAATGAATAAGCTCATGATAATAGGTCCAATTGCAATTGCTCTAATTATGCTGCTGCTTTTTGTAACCTTCAGGTCGGTAAGGCTTACGCTGCTGGTCATTTCGAACCTGCCGTTTGCCCTCATCGGAGGAGTGCTTTCCCTCTGGATATCCGGGCAGTACCTGTCGGTTCCTGCATCAGTAGGGTTTATAGTTCTTTTCGGCGTTGCCGTACTGAACGGCGTGGTTCTGGTATCGCATATTTCACAGCTGAGAGATGAAGAAGGCCTGGGCTTAAGAGAGGCAATAATGAAAGGAAGCCTGGACAGGTTAAGGCCGGTACTGATGACGGCTTCAATTGCCATATTCAGCCTTATACCGATGCTCTATGCCTCGGGTGCAGGCAGCGAAATACAGAAGCCGTTGGCCACCGTGGTAGTAGGCGGCCTGGTATCTTCCACTCTCTTGACGCTGCTTCTTATTCCATCAATGTACAGCTGGTTTGAAAAAAGGAAAGCAGAATCAGAAATGTAGTTCTCTTTTGCAGTTAACAGAAACCGCAAAGAGGGAGATAAATTCCCTTTTTGCGGTTTAATATTCAAATTAAGAAGGGTAAGAAATTGAAAGAAGTAAAAGCAATAATCCGCTCCTTCAATAAAAAGATCCGGGTATTTTGAAAAATTTATAGTTTGAACATAAAATGAATCTTTTTAAATTTAAAAATCAACCGGAGAATAGTCAGGAATTTGGGAAAAGCGCAGAAAGTAGAAATGAGGTGAAGTAAACGGAAAGGTTACATTATGCAGAATGGTAATAATCATTCACATCAAATGAGCAGTTATAATAAAGCTTTCGGCTTCGGAATAGCATTAAATATAGTTTATGTCGGCATTGAAGTGTTTTACGGACTCCTTGTAAACTCAATGGCCCTGATTGCAGATGCCGGTCATAATTTAAGCGATGTGCTGGGACTTATACTAGCCTGGGGGGCTTCATACCTTGCCAGTACGACTCCCACTTCTACCAGAACCTACGGCCTCAGAAAGTCAACCATACTCTCAGCCCTGTTTAACGCAATTATTCTGCTGATTGCCATAGGAGCAATAACGGTTGAATCTATAAGGAAGTTTTCCTCACCCGAACCTGTTCAGGGTTCAGTAATGATGATTGTAGCAGGAATAGGAATAATTGTAAATGCGCTGACTGCCTACCTGTTTGTGAAAGGGAAAGAAAGAGACATCAATATCAAGGGAGCATTTCTGCATATGGCAGCCGATGCCGGTGTATCGGCAGGAGTTGTAGCTGCAGGTCTGCTGATCATAATAACGGGATGGCTCTGGCTGGATCCTGTAATCAGCCTGGTTATTGTTTTGGCAATTACCCTCAGCACCTGGAGTTTACTAAAAGATTCACTCCACCTGTCAATGGATGCCGTACCAAGAAACATTGATGTAGGACAAGTTAAAAGCTACCTTTTGTCACTGCCGGGAGTAACCGGCGTACATGATCTGCACATTTGGGCCATGAGCACCACTGAGACAGCTTTAACCGCGCATCTGGTAAGTGAGAGCAAGGACAATCATAACAAGCTGCTTAATGATATAGGCGAAGCGCTGCACTCAAATTTTGAAATTGAACATATAACTATTCAGTTTGAAGACAGAATCGGGCTGAATGAATGCAGTAATGGAAAAGTATAAGCACTTCATTTTATTCCACTTCATTTAAATCCGTCATTTTACCTCCATAGAATTCATTCAGGCTGATGTTAAATGTGTCATCCGGGGCCTGAAATGATGCATAAAATTACAATTAATTTCGTAAGTTTGAATGTCCTGATTGGAATCAGCTTTCCACTCTCCTGCGGGACCTGTAAAATGCATAGAATAACTTTCCAGCGGATCTTTGTTTATGAAAAAAATATATTTTCTTCTTTTTTTCTTAAGTCTCATTCTGGCCTCCTGCAGCAAGGAGGATAAGAGTGTCACTCCGCCCGAGGTAAACGCCGTTGTCAACGGCAGAATATCGGTCCCGGGTGAAACAATTTCCTTTGCCTCCATTAAGCTGGATAATGATCCAAAGCAGAGTACCTCTTCCAGGAACGGAACCTTTGAGTTCTACGGTGTCCCGAACGGGGAACATACGCTTTCAGTTGTCAGCGTTCTTAACAGCGGGGCGAGCATTACAAAAACCATTACTTTCAGCGTCAATTTCAACAATGTGGATTTAGGGATAATCGTTCTTCCGAGACCCTCAAATATTGCAGTGCTGGATTCCGTGTCGAAAGCCGGATCTTTAACTTTGAAGTGGAACAGGTCGGCAGATCCTGCCTTTAAGGAATATTCTCTTTACAGGAAGAGCTCGCCGGATGTTGATGAAGTAAGCGGAGAGCTGATCTTTCACAGCGCATCTCCTACAGATACAGTTTTCTCCGACACCTATGAAAGCGGCGTAACAAAGTATTACAGAGTATACGCCCGCACCTCCACCGGTGCCCTTTACACCGGGAACGTTCAGGGCGTGAATATTCCTCCCCTGCCTCCATTGTCAAATGGGAACTTTGAACAGACAAAAAACGGAAGAATGCCCGACGGGTGGACTTATAATAATCAGGGTGTTCCCACTTACAGCTATATAAACCTTTCCACAAGTGAAGTTAAGGAAGGGAAATACAGCGTGGAACTTAACTGGACAGATTCCATTGCGAACTATTCGCACATGGCAAATCTGTATCAGAAACTGGTAACTTCAAGCCTCGTTGCCGGCAAGACGTATAAATTTTCCTTCTGGATAAAGTCAGAGGTGGGCAAGGCAGTTGTGTCTCTTTACATTAACGATGTTGGAACGGATCTGGAAATACCTTCCGGGCAGGACTGGACAGAAATGTCGTACACTTTCAAGATGTCGAGCGATATAAAAGACATGCGCATTGAAATTATTTCATCCGAGAAAGCCGGCCCGCGCCTAAAGGCATGGGTGGACGATATGAAGCTTGAGGCTGTGGATTAAGGCTTTGAATAGCCGCGAGCTTCAGCTCGTGATGAATGATCCTTCCCCTGAATAGCCACGAGCTTTAGCTCGTGGATTACGCGATCCCCCTCCCGTTCGGGCTTTAGCCCCAGATTCCCGGACGGAGGATCTGTGGCTAAAGCCACGGTTTTTTTATTCCGTTTCCCACGACCTGAAGGTCGTGGCTAGTCAGTCGTGAGCTAGTCAGTTATGAAAAAGGCTGCCGTTTGAAAGGCAGCCTTGGAGAAAAAATCACTTCAAAAGAATGAGCTTTCTGGTAGATGTGTAGCGGCCTGCTTCAAGACGGTAGAAATATATCCCGCTTGGAAGACTTGAGCCGTTAAATTTCACCGAGTGCGTGCCTGCAGACTGATAGCCGTTTACAAGGCTAGCCACTTCAACGCCTATTGCATTATAAACCTTAATTGCAACATGGGTGTTTTCATTTAATCCGTACGAAATTACCGCCTCAGGGTTGCAGGGGTTGGGATAACTCTGCGCAAGGTACATTGTCTTTGGAACTGTAGGCTTTATATCCTCAACAGCATCCGTTGCAGTATAAGGCGCCCACTGAACGTCATCAATTGTTACCTGGCCTGAAGAGGCATTTAGCTGCTGGAACCTTAAAGTAAATGTTCCGGGAACATTTACTGTTATCGGGCCTGAATCCAATATCACTCCCTGCTGAGAGCTTGAAGTAACAGCAGATACAAGCTTATCGTTAACATAAACACCTAGGTTTACATTTGAACTCCAGGCCTGCATATACTTAAAGTTGAGAGTTCCGCATCCGCCCTGAATGAGCCCCGAAGTAACATTTGCCAGCGCGTCTTTCCTAAGTAGAGGCGATGGCGCAGTTATCTGCTTGGTAGGGTCTCCGGAACACACTACATACTGCCACGTGGAGCCGTCTTTTCCCTTGAAGCTGCTCGTATTATACTGGCTGGTTTTTTCGGTGAAATTTGCAAAATCTTCAGCTCCGCCTCCCTGTGAAGTGCCGTCGTTGTCCAGTATGGAAAGCTTAAAAGTTGATGGGAGTGCGACTGAAGTAAAATAGCCGCCTGAGGGATTTTGAAGCCTGAAGGTAATATCCTGTGCACCCGTATAGACAGTATTATCTGTTATGGTTAAGGTAACAAGCTGAGGATCACTGCTGCCGGCAGGGAAAGTGACCGTCTGAGTCTTAAATCCATTTAGATATATGCTGCTTCCGTAAGAAAGTGCCACGTCAACAGAAGTTGGGTTGACAGAACTCGGGTTTGAAATAGAAACGCTGAGTTTATATGTATCGCCTTCATTGACAGTAATTTTTGTGGCGGTAAAATAAACCGTAGTCGGTGCTGATCCCGTTGTTTTGGCAGTAAGATGGGGAACAACAGCACAGGTTTTATAATTTATCTGGTTTCCGGTGCCGTTATAGGAATATACAGTAAAATAATAAGTTGTTCCCGATCTAAGACCGCATATCTGTAGCGAATCGCCTGAAGAGGCTGAAGTGTTAAAGACTCCCCTTCCGTCCAGAACATTACTGTCATCGGTATAAACCACGCCGTCCATCGGAATGAAATAATTATCCTTAGCATAAACCTGCACGAGGTAGCCCGAAGGAGCCTGCACACCGTCTAAAGGTTTAGTCCATTTCAGTGTAATAGAACTGTCCTTTACATTTGCCGTAATATTTGAAGGATAGTTCTCAGGTTCCGTGGCAAAAGCAGGATTTAATGGAGAAAGATTATGGAAATTTATATAGTTAACATATTCCGGGTGATCTACAAAAGGGTTTCTGTTTTTCTGAATGCTCTGAACATAATTATCCCTGTCCACTTCCCACTTGTCGGGCGGGTCCTGGCGGTTCCAAGCAAGGAGGGTATCCAAGTTCTCTGGGGCTTCACCAAAAGAAGGAAGAGTCACACTGTTCAGGTGGTCGAAAGTCCAGTCGCCTCTTACACCGTTATATTTAAGTGACATATAGAGCAGAGCTCTTGCGGCATCGCCCTTATGGGCATTTCTCGGTTCAAAGATTTGCCTGTTCTGAGCATCCGGACCCATTTTGCATTCGAGGAATGTGTAGGTCACACTTGGAGGAACTCCCAGAGGGTGGTTGCTTCTTTTGCCGTTGGCTTTATCCTGATCTGCCGGAAAGAGGTGATGCTGATCGGAATATTCATCTCCTGATTCATCTTTGTTATTCTGGTAAGCAGGCATCCAGCTGAAGCACCAGGTATGTTCACGGCTGTAGGGGATCCAGGCAAAAGGAGGCGAATAGACATAATTTTCGCCCGAGTAGACGCAGGTTACAACTTTCTTGCCGTCGGAAGTATCCCTGGATACAAAAGGAATCATAGTTGTTTTATAATCATCATAAGTCCACTTCTGGTAAGGGCTTCTGATACGTGCCTGCAGGTCCTGTATAAAAGTAGGGCTGGATGTTGATATCAGGTCGTAGTAAGTGCCCGCCTGGGCAAACAATGATGAAGAAAAGATAATAAAAAATAACAGTATGCGTATTGTAAAATTTTTTTTCAAATTACTCCCCTAGGTCATTATAAATAAATAGCTTAACATCGGGAGTAAACATACAACAATTAATCTGAGAGGTCAAGAAAGAGTGATTATTAATTATCTTCCCTTCTTCTACCTGGAGTCCATAGCTAATCAATCAGGATCTTTTCTTATGGATAGCCATAACCCTCCGCGGAGGTCCGGGTTAGTCAGTGGAATAAATGCAAATGTTTTGATAATTTTGGCTGCATAAATTGGCTTTAATACAGAATCATAAATACAATACGGGATCGGTTCTTTTGAAAAATTTACGCTTACAGCTTCCGCTATTTATTTTCACGCTGTTACTCCTGCAGGCATCTTTTATATCTGCTCAAAACAGTAAATCTCAGGAAATTGACAAATTATTAACCGAGTACTACAATACAGGGAAATTCCAGGGCTCTGTACTTATCGGCGACGACTCGGGCATATTGTACGAAAAAGGCTTCGGGTATGCCAATATTGAACTCGGCGTTCCGAACACCCCGGAAACAAAATTCAGAATAGCCTCTCTTACCAAATCCTTTACCTCTCTTCTGGTAATGCAGGAAGTGGAGGAAGGAAGAATTAAGTTAAACGCAAAAGTTACGAGCTATATTCCTGATTATCCCAGTAAAAACGGGAGCAGAATTACAATACATAACCTGCTTTCCCACACCTCGGGCATAGGGCATTACGACTTTGTGCCGCACTTTTTCCAGTACTACAGCTTTATTCCATACAGCCATACCGATTTTATAAAACTTTTCTGGGACCGTCCCCTTCTTTTTGATCCCGGAACAAAGTACCAGTATTCAAGCTTTAACTATTATCTACTGGGAGTAATTCTTGAGAAGGTAACTGGTGAAAGCTATGATGAGCTTGTAAGGAAAAGAATTTTCGACAGGCTCGGAATGAAGAATACTGCTGTTGACGATCAGAGAAAGATTGAGAAAAACAGGGCATCGGGATATGAAAAAACAGAGGCAGGCTATCAGAATGCCACATACCGCAATATGTCTACAGCACTTGCAACCGGAGACATTATTTCGACCGTGAAGGATCTTTATCTGTGGGACAGGGCTTTATATACAGATAAACTTCTTCCCGCTAGAATGCGCGAGCTGATGTTCACTCCGAACCTCGGGGGTTACGGCTACGGCTGGGAAAGTAAAAAGCTGACTCTTTCGGACGGGACAACCTCGCGCGTTGTGTCCCACGTGGGGAACATGTACGGGTTTCTTTCCATTATGACGCGCTATCTGGACAAACACGCCGTAATTATCCTCCTCTCGAATTCAGGCAAATCTGATATTTACGGAATTACAAATGCACTGCAGAATGTTCTCTTCAGCAAGCCTCAAATGGCAAAGAAAGAGCTGCCTGCACAGTAGCAGCTTAAAGCTTTTGTATGAACAAACGAAAACCTCATTTTCTAATGAAAATTGAGGTTTTTTAATTTTAAACCCGCAGGACAAATTGACTTGCAGATAATAATTAAATTGTCTAACCTGAAAAGAGCTATGGGAAAGGAGAAACTTTACAAATAAGTCATCCTAAAACAATAAAGGAGAAATAAAATGATAAATATAAATCGCATTCCTAAAATTCTGTGGTTCGTTGTTATGTTCTTATTCATAAGCATTGCTGCATATGGGCAGGATACTTCGAAGGTGCCTTCATCGGCATATCCGTCGTCGACCCCGTCGACATATCCGTCTACACCTCAGTCGACAAATCCGTCAGGATATCCGTCAACGGCTCCCTCGACATCCACGCAGTCAACCCAGTCGCCCAGGTCGCAGGATCTGTCATTTAATGCCCAGGCTGCAAAGCTTGCCAACGAACTGGTGACAATGACCGGCATATCGACTGACAAGGCTCCCGATGTAGTAAAAGTCCTGAAGGATTACCGCGATGATTTAGCTGATGCAAGAGCCAAGTACCTGGAGAAGCATCCGAATGCAAATCTGGATCAGGAAACCACGGGAAGCAGCACTGGCAGCTCAGCTAATGTCAACATGAAAGGCATACTGGGGAATAATGTTGATAAGTATTACGCCGGTGCAAGTTCTGACTTAATGTCGGATTACAAAGATGCCGACAAGAGTGCCGACAAAAAAATCAAGAAAATATTCGACAATGACGTTCAGACTTCGCGTTATGAACAGAGCAAGGGCCAGTGGTGGAGTGATGTAAAGGATCAGGTATTCTCATCATTGAAGCAATCTTCGCAGTACCAGAATCAGAATGAAACCAAATAAAGATTAAAGCAAAAACCTGGGGAACGTGAAATACCGGTTCTCAGGTTTTTGCTTTTTGAGGTCGATCTTTGTAATTAAAACGGCTTATCGCCCGGGAGAAATTTTATTTTTTAACTGCACTCAGTGTCACAAAAGGAACCGTAAGAGACCACTCCCCTTTATTACTGCTTATGAGGTTCATTCTGTTTTCAATTTCACAAAACACATCCTGCACCCTGTCGTCGGGCACGAGGGAAAGCCAGTGGTTCATAAAATTATTCCGGATGAAGGGATACTCAAACATTGCCGTTCCGTCGGTAAATCTGTATGTAAAGGATTCTGTTTTTGCCTCAGATAATTCAAAGCCGTTATTTACAAGCAGTTCTTCAATTTCTTCTACGGGAAGGCGTTTTTTATGTATATGCTCTTTCACCTCGGGAATAAGGCCGCCCAGATGAAAGTCACTGAGAACATCCATGAAAATGCTGTAGAATTCAATCATGGTTTCAGGCAGGTTTACCGTTGCAGCGAACTGCGCGCCGGGCTTTGCAATTCTGCTGCACTCGCTGAGAACTTTACTTAAGTCCTGAACGTTGTTGATTCCGTTATTTGACATTATTAAATCCACGTATGCCTCCGGAAGCGGAACGTTTTCAGCAACGCCCAGAATCAGCTCAATGTTTTCGAGTCCGAGAGTCTGTATTTTATTTTGGGTTATCCGGAAGGCATCTTCCCAGGGGTCGATGCCGTATATTTTCGAGGATTTCCCGAGCCTTACGGCAGCTTCAATCAGGGGGAACCCGAATCCGAAGCCGATATCCAGAACATTCATTCCGGGTTTAATTCTGATTACATCCAGCAGTTTAAGACCGAAAGGGGCCGACCAGAAAGACAGTTCATCGGCCATGGAAAGAGGATCGGTTTCGTTAAGGGTATTCTTTAAGACAGAAAAATCTCTCATTTTAATTTCCGTTTAATTATGGTAACTGCTGCAGTGAGTAAAGCACATGGTTAAAAAAACTTCTGCAGCGACATACGGAAATTATGAAAAATATTTCTTTATGCAAGAAAAAAGAAAGATTTCGGTCTGAATCCTTTCGGGCTGTTCTGCATCAGATTTTAATAAAAGCAGGAAATTAAAATAAAAGGTAAATAAATGAATTTTGTTCTAATCGGGGTTGGTTTTCTCATTTTTGCATTCATTTCCATGCAGCTTCTAATGGTAAGAATGGCAAAAAGATCAAAAGGAGTGCAGATAAACGGCCTCGAAGGAAGCCTGAAGAATCTGGAGAAGAAGGGCTCACGTGGGCTCGTTTATTTTTACAGTCCTTCATGCGGGGCCTGCAGGGCACAGACACCGATCATAAAAGAGATGCAGAAGAAATATAAGAATATTTATGATGTGGATATTTCAAGGGATATGAAAACAGCCAGGGTTTTCGGCATTAAGGCCACCCCTACTACCATCAGCGTTCAGGACGGCATAATTAAAGAAGTTTTACTGGGCGCAAAGGGGAGGCAGACTCTTGAAAAAATTATCCAAAACTAAAACACGGTTTTAAGAAGAAATATATGGTGCAGGTGGAAAAAAGCAATTTAATAGTTGAAATTTTAAGGATGGTGCCCTCATCGCTTCCCTTTCTCATTAAAAAGGGAATCTGCGGCCTCAGCTGCATCGATTCAGATATGGGTTCACTTGAAACAATTGCCCGGAGGAAGGGTTTTTCGGACGAGGAAATAGATGCTATTGTGCTTGAAATTAACAGACTCAGCCGGAATGGCTCCCAGGTAAGTTAAAGTTTGTAACAAATACTCCTAAAATAAATAAGCCTCAGAACACATTGCATTCTGAGGCTTTTCTTTTGTGGTTCAAAAAGCTGTGCTAATCGTCATCCTCATCAGTTTTTTCTGTCCTGTAGTTTACAAATGCGCTTCTTACAGGGGCGGGCATAACGGATGCCTCACCTTTAACAGACTTCCAGATGATTTCATTCAAATCATTTTCGTTTGCAGCATCCTCTTTACTGAAATTCATTTTGCCGCTTTCTATCTGTCCGAAAGCACCCTTCTTATTCACTTCATTAAGATCCACGTTTGCTTTCAATGCATTGAAAGGCGTAAGATCCGCCTCAGAGTTAAAAGAGTTGTACATGGGTCTTGCCGAGGCGTCGTACTGCGACATTGGAGGAAGACCCAGTATAAGCTCCATAGTCTTAATCATTGAGCTGGTGGAATACATGCTGTGATCGACAAATTTGTGTTTTGTGTATGGGCTGATAACAAGCGCCTCTGTTCTGTGGGCGTCGACGTGGTCGGGGCCGTTCTGCGCATCATCCTCAATTATAAATATTGCGCTTTCATTCCAGTATTTGCTGTGTGAAATTCTTTGCACAATCATTCCGACTGCCAGGTCGTTCTGCGCGGCATATGCAACGGGTGTAAGCTTGCCTGCGGATGTTCCCGAGGTATGGTCGTTCGGAAGCCTCAGGACCTGGAACTCCGGAAGGCCGCCGTTTTTTTCATATGAGTCGAATTCCGTCATCCAGTGCTTTACGCGTTCGAGGTCTGAGTACTGAAGATCCCAGCCCCGGTAAAAAGGAGCCACGTGTCCTTCGAGCGATTTTATTGCCGCCATGGATGAATCCTCGTCGGTCTTACCGTTATGGACAAACTCGCCGTAGCTTCTGTAAGTAACATTGTTCCTCATGCAGTTATCCCAGAAATATCCGTTCTGAGGGTAAGCAATAGGGTAGCCTCCTTCAAACTCATACTGCCCTCCGCGGCCGCCATAGTAATTGGGCCACGATTTTTCAACATAGTCTGTTGCATAGGCTCCCATGGTCCAGTTATGCCCGTCGGCGCTCACCTCGGCATCGGCATAGAGGTTATCTAAAAGAACGAACTGCCGGGCAAGGGCATGAAGGTTCGGTGTTACCTTTTCGGGGAAGAGGCAGAGGCTCTCGTCTCCGTTCCCCTCCTTCATATCGCCGAAGACCTGGTCGTATGTTCTGTTTTCTTTTACTATGTAAAATACGTGTTTGATCTTTTCCGATTTTATTCCGTCTTTCAGCGGAATGGGACCGTTCTTATCAGCCTCTTTAATGTAATCGGGGCGGTTGGTATATGGAGAATTCCGGTATACGGCCGATGTATATTCCTTCATTTCTTCAGGTTCAGGATCGTTTATAATTGAAAGAGTTCCCTTAAGAAGGGTACCGATATACTGCTCCCCTTCCTCCCTGAAATAAGGGTTGGGGCCTTTAGGGTTAGCCATTGAGCGGCCGCCTTTTCCGTTTGCAGCAATTATTGTATTATCTGAAAGAACCTTTACGGCCGTGGGATACCAGCCGGTAGGGATAAAGCCGAGGGAGCGGGATTTGCCCGGTGCTGAAACATCAATTACGGCAAGCGAGTTATTATCGGCGTTTGCAATATAGAGTCTTTTCCCGTCGGGGCTGAGTGCCACGCCGTTCGGTGTTGATCCCGGAGGCGAGTCGGGAGTAAGGGCGGAGTTTATTTTTTCGATTTCACGCCCCTTCTCAACGTCAATTATTGAAACAGTATTAACATTTGCATTCGAAGTAAACAAGTATCTGCCGTCGGGTGATTCAATCATATCGTTGGGATGAGAGTCCGAAGGAATTGTTTTTTCAATTTTAAGCGTGTTTTTATCGAGCAGTGCTATTTCCCCTCCGCCCCAGAGAGATATATAGACATATTTACTTTTCTTTGCTGCAAGGCAGGTATATGGTTTTGCGGGAAGCTTTATAAGAGATATAACATTTTTACTTTTCATATCTATTACATAAACAGCCTCGCCGAAGCGGTCGGCAGCATAGATGCGCCCCTGAGCTTCATCTATATCCAGACCCGAGAGCCAGGTTTTTTCTTTGGGCCATTTTTTTGCTATTACGATTGAATCGGTTTCTTTAAGCATACCGTTAAGAAAGCTGTAAATAAATATTTTTCCGCTAGTGCCGCCCGAGGCAGCTAGTTTACGTCCGTTATCAAAAAACTTCAGTCCCACATATAGGTTCGGAGCCCGAAGTGTCTGAACGGTTTCAGCTTTCTTGAGGTCGACAACGCTGAATGTAGGCTTGCTCTGTCCGTTATTTGTAGTTACGGCATAGTTTTCATCGGGACTAATTGCCATATTAAGCGGAAGGTCGCCAATATCCACCTGCCTGCCTGCAGGTGAAAGATACCACCCGTTAGAAAGAAGGACACGGTTTTCAGAGATGCTGCCGGGAGTTGCGATTTTCCCGGTGGATGAGCATCCTGCAAGAAATATGGCTGCAATGGCAGCAGAAGCAATAAATGATTTTTTCATCAAAATTTATCCTTTAACTACAATAAATCTTTTCGAGTAAATAAAAATAGTAATATTCAGGGAATATATTTGCAGGGAAATGAAATTATCTGGCTTGTCCCGGGTTTTGGGAGAATTAAATTACAACTGAAGAAAGTTAAATAAAGCGGATGATAATAGAAAAGGCCGGTGCCGGGAAAAATAGTTCCTTTGCATCGGCCTATTTCTGACCATTAATGGCAGGAATTACTTGAGAAGATTCATTTTAATCGTTTTCATGTAATTTCCTGAGCGCATCTTAGCAAAATAAATTCCGCTTGATACCTTTTCACCTGCTTCATCGCAGCCATTCCAGTCCACTTCAAAAGCACCAGCGTTATATACCTGCTGCTCTACGAGAGTCTTTACCAGTAATCCTCTTATATCAAAAATCTGAAGATTAACCTTTGCCGTTTCAGGCAGTGAGAACCTGATGCGTGTAGTGGGGTTAAAAGGATTTGGGTAATTCTGGCTGAGTTCATATGAAACTGCCGTTTTTGAAAGTGTCTGGACAGACGAAGAATTTGCATGCGGATCGCCGGGGTGGCAGGGGTCGCAGTTCATTTTTGTCATTACATTGTTATTCACTGCCGCTCCGTGGCATGCCAGGCATCCTGCAACTGTGGCCGGGTCGGTATAAGAAGGAGTAAATTTCTTGTCGAAGTACTGGTTAAGGAGTTCAGCCGCCTTTGCGGCGCAGTCGCCTGCAACCCTTGCGCAGCGTTCTTTTCTATCGGTGTCGCTTACTTTTTTCTTTGCGACGAAGCACCATTCGGTAACAGAAGCGTGGCAGAGCGGGCTTCCTGAAATATTCTGCGGAAGGGCTGCATCGAACTTGTGCATGAGGTATTTTCCTGAGGTTGCAAAGTCGTTTGCCGTTGTTGTAGGCAGCTGCGCCTGTGTGTACCATCCCCAGAGTTCGGAGACCAGAGACTTTGCATCGGTCTTATTTACAACAAGGCTTATAAAGGCTGCTGCACCGTTAAGAGATCCGCAAAGAGTTCCCCAGCCGGCTCCGCCGCCGCCGCCGAAGAGCATTACTTCCATAGGCATGTTCGTCCACGGATCGCCTACTGAAACAGCCAGCAGGCCCTGAAGTGCTCCGAACACACCGGCACAGCAGTCCTTGTCGTTCCAGTAAAGGTTATGCGCCTGTATGCGTGCATCATCGGGATTAATGGTTTTATAAGGCCAGGGCCAGGGTGTTACTTTAGTATTTGCCTGAACTGTTGCAGAGGTTACAAGACTTGCAACCGAGGCAACGCCAGCAACTCCTATTGCTGCTTTTGAAGCATTGAGTAAAAATTCTTTTCTGGAAAGATTATTCGCCATTTTGTCTCCTGAATTTTAATATTAATATTATATCAACCGGTTTTATGTTTCTATTGCGGATTATTCATGAGATAATTCTCATATACATTAATAATGTTATTTAACAGTGTATTATTTTGTTCTATCTCACAGGCCTTCCTGAGAAAGCGTAAAGAGACCGACATATCGCAGTAAAGCCAAAGGATGCCGAGCATGCAGTTTATAGTATACTTATCCTCATACTTTACGGCGCCCGCCTCCACCTCTCCTATTAGTCCCGGGCACGGACAGTCAGCTGCAATGGGATCGGTGTTTAAAATTATTCCAATATCAAGGCTTATAATTTTATAGAATATTTCCAGGGCGTCCAGCGGGCGGTTTATCTGCGTATAGCATATTACCAGTTTTTTCATGATTGTGAAATTTTCGCAGCATGCCTGAAGAGCCTTTTCAAATTCCTTAGAGGCTGCAAGATATTTCCGTACCATGAAGTACTGATTGCCGAGCATTTCATTTGAGACAGAGTTCAACTTCTTTGCCACCTCTGTTGAATTCATATTTATCAAAAAACCTTGCTGCCCGCAAAACAAACGGATTAATTAAGACATCTGTGTCCTTCAAATACTCTGCCAGTTATGAAATACGTAAAAATGAAGCCTATAAAGCGGCGGAGCAAAAGGACTGCTGCATGGGAATGCAACGCTTTGGCTGTAAGTTATTATTTCTTAAGGGTTTGGAGGATTGCAACACTATGCTGCATTGCAGCACAATAATAAACTCATTATACAAAGTTCTTTCAGGTATCTCCAGACGGTGGTTCTGTTTACGCCGAGGGCACTGGCAACTTTGGTTTTATTCCAGTGGTGTTTTTCAAGGAGAGCAATAAGTTCCACCTGCGACATCCGGTTAAGTTTTGTTTTGTCGGAAGGCTGGCGGCAGCTGACGGTTTTTTCCCTGACGGCAGGAGGAAGCTTGGAGGAACTGATGGGCTCACCTGCCTGTGTTCTGATGAAGGCAAACTCAATAGCGTTTTCGAGTTCGCGGACATTTCCGGGCCAGTCGTACTTAAGGCAGTTGTCGAGCGCCTCATCACTTATTTCAGTAATTTCTTTTTTATATGCGAGTGTGAACTTCCTGAGGAAGTGCTTTATAAGGAACATAATATCTTCTTTTCTTTCCCTCAGGGGGGGCACCTTAATGGGCACAACGTTCAGGCGGTAGAAAAGGTCCTCTCTGAACTGTCCATCCTCAATTGCTTTATTAAGGTTGAGGTTTGTAGCTGAAATAATCCTCACGTCGGCATGCCTGGTCATGGATTCGCCCACACGTTCGAAAGTGCCTTCCTGAATAACGCGCAGGAGCTGGAGCTGCATTTGGGGAGGCATTTCAGCAACTTCGTCGAGGAATAGTGTTCCCTGGTGTGCCAGTTCGAAGCGCCCGGTGCGGTCTTTGACGGCGTCCGTAAAGGCCCCTTTAACATGCCCGAAGAGCTCGCTTGCAAGGAGGTTCGAAGGAAGCACCGAACAGTTTACCTTTACGAAAGGCTTATCCTTTCTAAGGCTTGTAGCCTGAATGGCGTTAGCGATGAGTTCCTTGCCGGTTCCGGTTTCGCCGTATATAAGGACACTTGCATCAGAATGTGCTATTTCAAGTATGAGATCAAAGATATCTGTCATCTTCTTACTGAAGCCGGTAATGCCGTAGAAGTCCTGACACCGGCCCGCGCGGCTTGCATTGGCTGAAGAGCACTCAACTTCCCTGAAAGTAATTACACTTCCCACGGGATCCGGTTTATCTTCATAGACCAGAGAGGCATTCAGGCGGATCTTCTTTCTCTGCCCGTTTTTGCAGCATATATTGGAATCGAAACAGCTGACAGCGCGGCTGGACTGAAGGGCATTTATTACGGGGCATTCATTCTGGCAGAAATCGGACTCAAGGACATTCCTGCAGAATTTCCCCAGGACTTCCTGCCTATTAAAGCCTGTAATCAGTTCGGCAGAGCGGTTAAAGAATTGGATGCGGAATTCCTTATCCACCATAAAGACAGCTTCAGTAATTGAATCTAGTATATCGTCTCTGATTTCCATGGGATAATTATTTTTTGAGTTCGGATAAATTACGAATTAAGCATCTTAATATCCAATTTAAATTTTCATAAGTAATTAAAATAAAGAAGCCCGGGATTCATTCCAGGGCTTTTGTTAATGCGGGTGATTTCGAAACTTGCAGCTGTTGTACCAGGCTTAGCCTGCGGCTCATTTGAGGAACATCATCTTTCTTATTGAAGAATGTTCCCCTGCCCTTAACTGATAAATATACATTCCGCTCGGGAGGTTTGAGGCATTAAATTGAGCGGTATGCTCCCCTGCTGCCTTAAATTCACTCATAAGGGCTGCAACTTCATTTCCAAGCATATCATAAACCTTCAGGCTGACAAATCTGCCTTCAGGAATTGAAAATGATATCCGGGTTGCCGGGTTAAAGGGATTCGGGTAATTCTGCAGAAGCCTGAAATCCGTGGCCTGCACCGGGTTTTCTTTTACATCAGTTGTGTACAAAGGCTCCTGACCTGTCTTAAAAATAACGCCGTTATCGCCAAGGATCCAGCCGTGCTGGTTATCCGGGAAAGCGATATCGCGCATTGTTAAACCGTCAAGGCCGAGCTTATATTCGTGATAAGTGGAGCAGGTATCGGTGCTGAAATAGAGTTTCCCCCCATCTGTAAACCAAACCTTTGCCGGGTCGCCCGGAATAAATTCTATGTCGTTGCCCCAGCCTGAAGAAGGCAGCGCCACGGATTCGAAATTCTGTCCGCCGTCTTTAGTGCGATAAATGGCGAGGTTATCTTTAGACACTATTTTCAAATAAATGCCCAGATTGTCGTCATAAAATTTCATAGTCATGAGGCCGCCCCCGGTGCCAAGTTTAGCCCAGCTTTTACCTCCGTCCATAGTCTTATAGATATACTGGGGACTGATTCCGGTTTCGAGGAAGTAGCCGGTCTTAAGGCTTGGGAAATCGAGTCTGCGCCACATATCGCCAGAAGAGCCTCCGAAGGCAAGAGTATTGACAGACGTCCAGGTATTACCGCCATCGGAAGTATTGAGGAAAACTGCGGGCAGGTCCGATGTAGTGTTATCGCCCATAGCCACGCCGTTTTTGAGGTCGAACATTTTAACAAAGTTCATCATGCAGCCGCTTTTGGTATTGTCAAAATACTGCAGTTTCCAGTTTGCGCCGCCGTCGGAAGTGTAATAGATTTCGCCGTTGCCGGTTGCAGCCCAGATGTTATCCTTTGCAGGCATGGACAGGTCGATAAAGCCGCCGACGGAAGAATTGTTTATTGGTTTCCAGGTTTTTCCGCCGTCGGAGGTCAGATAGATACCTCCCGGGGTGCCGTTAACAGATATGACAGCATTATCGCCGTCGAGGGCGTCCATGGAATAAGCAACTCCCCAGGTTGAGGGCAGGCCTGACGGATTTTTAAGCTGCTGCCACTGCGCCCGGCATACGGATGCGGATAAAATAAAGGCAATTAACAAAAGAAGAAAGTTAGTAAAACGCGGCATAACTGCGCCTCCTCATTATATTCAGAATGTTGTTTCCGGAAAAAGAATGCACAAAACAGACTGTGTTAAGCTCAGAAAACAATTTATCTATATGTAGAAATAACTGCATTTCATAATGAGAGAGGAACAGCTTAAAAAGGAAATGTTAATACAAAGTTAATTTGTTAAGTAAAGAATAGCAAGTTATAAGTGAATAACTAAAATTTATACTTCAGTCCCGTTTCCAAAATCCAGCCGCCATAATTCGCTATAAAAAATCTCGCCTGAAGGGGCATAAACAGTGCTTTGGACAGCTTTATGTCGCCGCCGAAACCTATTATCCCGTGAGCTTTGGAACCCTCAGCACCAGTCATCTCCTCCGTCTCCACGGTATATGATCTGTTTTCTTTTGAATTATAGTAGTGGTACGGGATAGCACCGCCTTTCTGAGAAGATACACCCAGTCCCAGAATTACATTAAGACCGCCCCACAGCTTAGGAACTATTTCGCCGGCAAAAGAGAAAATAGGGTTGGGCTGGTATGATACCTGGATATCGCCTTCCGCCCTGTCCGTAACACCGAAAGAGGTGAAGTCAGCCTGAATGGTAAAACTCACGTTCTCTGAAAGCTGGATTCCGCCAGAAAAGGAGTAGTTTATTCCGGAAAGGCCGCCTCCGCCGAGTGTGGGCCATGCTAATGAAGCTGTTCCAATGAGTGCTGAAAGGCTGCCGTTAGTTTCCTGAGGTTTAACTTCCTGGCTAAAGCTTTCCCTGTTTATAAATAAAACAATGAACAGAAGAATAAACAGCAGATTAGTCATTTTCATAACAATCTCCCCATTTTTTGCAGTAAATATACATATTTATACAGAAACGGAAAGCGTTTTCGGGAAAATAATTATTTTTGTTTTAAGATCTTGAGCAGTTAAAATTAAATAGCGGGATAAATAAATAGAAGTACGAGCAGGCATTTGCGGGCGTACACCGATACCGCGTTAGCGGTTATATATTTGTAGAAAACAGATCCAAAAACAATTTCAGAACCGCCCATAGCGGTTCCATATTTGGCAATTATGGCGATACATTTAACAGATATAAAACCACTGACGTGGTTTTTAGTGTTAGTTGGGATCCTTACCCAGGGTGCCTGCATCCCCTACGGTTTGCGCGTCAAATTAAGATTTCAAAAGGCCAATGAGATCTGAGCAAGTAGAACAATGCACATACAAAGCCCCGATGAGGGGCGCATTGTTTATAGCCCGGAGTGACCAAACCCGCCTCGGGCGGGTGCGGGAACTCCCGGGTAGCCGATCCCCAAAATCCCCCCGGAGCCCCGATGAGGGGCGCATTGTCTTTAGCCCGGGGTGAGGAAGCCCCCGGATGGGGGCGACTGAACCCCTGGGATACGGATCCCCCCACAATTTCAGAGCCCCGATGAGGGGCGACTTGTTTATCCCGTTTAAATA